>CASEWB010000011.1 GCA_949291545.1 uncultured bacterium | reverse complement strand
TTATTGCCGCAGGTAAGTATTTTTGGCGGGCAGCAAACCTATTTGAATGACTCGTACATAAACACGCTGGACGCCATTAATAAACTGAAACAAAAAGTAGGGACGTTAAAGGCGTCGACCCTTTCCATACAAGGGGCGGGAAGCAGTGCGGTTTCGCTGTATGAAGGTGGGAGCACCTATGGCTTTTATTTGGCGGGGAACGATATCCCCGAACCCACGGCAGAACATACCAATACCGGTAAAGAATTAACCGGCTGTAATTTAGTGTGGGAAAAACGCAAAACCAGCACGACTCCGGCGCAGGAAGTGTGGCTGCTGGCGCTGAAAGACTGCAATGCGGCGGGAGGGTCTCAGGAGTCGGAAACGGATAAATATCAATGGAAAGTAACTGGGACGGAAACGATGACGGCTGCTAATGCGAATGGTTTTTGTTCCGTCAATTCGTGTTGGATTAACGGATCGTCCGATCCGTTTGCTACCACTATACCGGATACGCTCCCGGCCGATACGTTTGGCAGTATCACTTGTTCAGAGCGTTTGCTTGGAACGACTTGCAGACATCAAGGTGGCCCGTATACGGATAACACCATTTATTGCATTACGTATACCTGTTCTACCAAATAAGTTTTGTTGTCAGCAAAAGCCCGGAGCTGAAAACTCCGGGCTTTTTGCATACACTTTCATTCCGGTAAAAAGGTTGCCAAACACCGTGCATTCGTCTTAAAACGATAGGATAGTGGTGTAAGAAACGGCAGGGTCTTTAAGAAGAAAACTGCAGAGTAAAAACGCTGGGCAGTGTGCCTAAAACGGTTTTGTATATAAAAATCCCCGGATGTACCGGGGATTTTTTATGCGTTAATTATGTGCCTGAGCCGCGGCAGGTTTTTCCGGCAGGGCGTGGTGTTCTTCCAGCATTTCTTTAGCGTTTTGGAACACCCGGTCCGGCAGGATGTCTTTCATACATTTAAAGTGCCCCAGCGGGCATTTTCTCCCCCCGTGCAAAGCGCAGGGGCGGCAAGCTAAATCCTTCACTTCCAGCACGCGGTGCCCTTCCCCATACGGAAAGAAGCCCAGCTCGCGCGTGGTCGGCCCGAAAATGGCCAGCGTCGGCACGCCAAACGCGGTGGCAATATGCATGGGGCCGGAGTCGTTGGTGATGAACAATTTAAAATGTTTCATCAGCGCCATTAAATCCGCCAAGCTGGTTTTGCCGCACAGGTTGGCGGCGTGGCCTTGCGAAAGTTGGCAGATTTTTTCGCCCAAGTCGGCGTCTTTGGCACCGCCCCCCACCAGCACGGCCGTCACGCCCAGTTCCGTTTGCAGGCGGCTGATGAGTTTAACAAAGTACTCCATCGGCCAGCATTTGGTCGGCCAGGCGCTGCCGGCGTGAATGCCCACCAAGGTTTTTCCTTCCAGGTTGAAATCGTGAATCAACCGGGCGACGTTTTCTTCGGCGGACGGAGTAAAGCGCATGCTCAGCTTTTCGGCGGTGAATTTTTCTTTTACAATTCCTTGCAACAGGGAAAGGTTGCGTTCCGCGTCGTGAATCATCCACGAAAAAGGTACCGTTTTGGTATACAAAAACCACCCTTCGCTGGAAGTAAACCCGATGCGTACCGGCACGCGCGAGAGCCAGGCAATAAGTGCGCTTCTAAAGCTGCGGTGCGGCACGAGCAAAATGTCTATGCCCGAAGCTTTAATGGCTTTAGCCGTTTTCCATACGCCAAAGATTTTATTCCAACCCTTTTTGTCGTTTAAAATAATTTCGGATACTTCTTTCATGGGGCGGAAAATGTCTTCCGTCTGCGGACGGGTGATAACCACAATTTTGGTATCCGGGAACAGCTTGGCCGTTTTTTGGATAAGCGGCGTAGTAAGCACGCTGTCTCCAATAAAAGACGTTTGAAAAATACCGATTTTGCCTACCTTTTTGCCACTCATATTGGCGTGTTCGTAGGCCCAGTCACCCAGTTTGGGTTCTTTGTATTTAATGTCAATATCCCACGCTTTTAAAGCGGCCAAATATTTATCGAGGGTATGTTTTTCCAACACGGGGGAATTTTTGTGGAATTTAACAAACATACGGCGGGCCACCGAGTTTTTATCGTAGCGGACCCGGTTCGGAATTTGGCTAAAAAAGCCCATTAGGATACTTTTTAAAGTGGAGTGCAAATCCAAGTAGTGGGTAAAGTGCCCGGCGCGGATTTGGCGGATATTGGCCCATAAACCCTTTTTAGCTACCATAATTTCGTCAATATCCGGGTGCCCTGCCAGCACTTGCGCAAACTGAGGTTTTACCATCAGCGTAATGTGGGACTGGGGCCATTTGGCTTTGATGTTTTTATACACCGGGGAAGATAATACAATATCCCCCAAAGAGGAAAGGCGTACGACTAAAATTTTCGGTTGATTATCGTTCATAGTTTTTCACCACTTCCATTATTTTGTCGGTTGCTCCTTTAAAACTCAGTGCCGCCTTGCGCGCTTTTTCGGACATATTTTCCAGTTGTTCCGGGTCCGCCAACAAGCGCAGTACGGTTTCTTTAAAATTGTTTTCGTCCACCAACACGCCTCCGCCGCATTCCAGCAAGGCCTCGGCTGTTAGGGGTGCATTATAAAAATACTTGCCGAATAAAACGGTTTTAGACAGAATGGCCGGTTCCAGCAAATTGTGCGCCCCCCGCGGAGCCACAGAACCGCCCACAAACGTCAGCGTAGCGCCCGCGTAAAGCGATTGCAGCAACCCCATTACATCGGCGCACAAAATATCGGTTTCTTTGGTCAGTTCTTGCTGGCTGACGAACGCATACCGCAGCCCGCTTTGGCGCAAGGCAATTTCTATTTCGGGTTTGCGTTCCAAATGGCGGGGCGCAAAGATAATTTTTACGCCTTTTTTTACAAATTCCGGCGCCGCCCGCAGGAGCATCGTTTCTTCCACCGGGTGCGTGCTGCCGCAGACCAGAATGGGTTTTCCATTCCAGCCCAAGGCCGTAAGCATACGGTTTACTTCGTCTGTTTTGGCGGGGTGGTCGTTTAGCGTGTCGTATTTTACATTCCCGCAAACAAAAATTTTATCTTGGGAAACGCCCAGCGCGGCGTAGTGTTGGGCCGCTTGTTTGGTTTGCAAAGCGGCAAAAGAAAGGTGCCCTAATACGCGGGCAAACAGCGGGCGCACCCATTTATAGGCGCGGGCCGACTTGTCCGAAATGCGCCCATTTATAAGCGCTGCCGGAACACCGGCTTGGTGGGCGGCTTCCAGCATATTGGGCCAAATTTCGCGCTCTACCACAAACAAACGATAAGGCTGTGCCAGGCGGATAAACCGCTTGCAGGACGGGTAAAAATCGAGCGGAACCAACAGGGCTTTTTTAATGTCGGGGTTTTTGAGGGCGGTTTCTTTGCCGGCTTCCGTCGTAGTGGTGACCAAAATATCGCGCCCGTAAAAAGCTTTTAACCGGGAAAGGACTTCTTTCATAGACATCACTTCCCCCACGCTGGCGCAATGCACCCAAATGGCCTGTGTCGGAATTTCGCCTTCCTGTTCCAGGCCAAAACGTTCCTTGAGCTCTTGGCGCAAATGTTTTAACAGGCCCCGCCGGGGCGAGAGCAAAAAGCCCAATACCACGCCCAGCGCGGCAAAAGGGAAAATAAGATTGGTTAAAAGCAGCAACAGGTATCCCATATATTGTTTATTATATGATATTTCCGCGCGTGCGTCAGCTGAAAAATCGTTTGTTTTTGGGGATTGCTCCCCGGCGAAAAGTCCCCCCCAGGCCGCCGCTAAGCAACACGGGGGTTTCCCCCGCGTGGGCAATGGCCCGGGCCGGTGCTTAAAGGAGGAATGTTTAACATAAAAATCCCCGGGGAGCACCCGGGGATTTTGGCAGACTAACTAAAGTTATTTTTGATCGGAGGAGTCCGATTTTTTGAAGATACTGCCCAGCCCTTTCAAGGCGTCTTTGGCGGCGTTTACCGTACCTTTTACCGTATCGGTAGCGGCGGTGGCGGCCGTTTTAGTTACGTCTACGCCGGTTTTAACGGCGGTATTGGCCACCTGCCCCGTGGTTTTAACAGCGCCAGTAGCTACGCTGGTAGCGGCGTTGGCCGTCCCGCTGACTACTTTGCCCGGGGTTTTGTAGTTCAAAATTCCCCCTACCAAAGAACCTACCGTGCTGACGACGTCCAGCTTGCCGCTGGGGTTGTCCATCGTCCCGCCGATTTTAATAACAACCGGCGTTTGCGAAGTAAGCACCGTAGCGGATACTTTCATATCCAGCGCTTTGGTAAAGAAGTTAATCGTGCCCGAACCGGAAATATCCGTTACCTGCGAGTTGAAAGTAGTTTTGTCTACATTCATTACGCCGTTGGTAAAGGTGTACACCCCTTCCCCGCTGGTGAAGGAAATTTCGCCTTTAGGAGTGTTTTCCTGTGCAGGGAAAAGCTCCACGTTCAGCGCCGTTGCCACTTTGCGTACGATGGTAATCGGCAGCAAGAGGATTTTGACGATTTTGTTGTCTTTTACAAAAGAGTCCAAATCCGTAATGGCGCCGGGCTGAAGGTTAAACGATACCTGGCCGTTGGCTTTGGTCATAGTTTCGGAAACGTCCGTCAGGTTGGCGGTTAAAGTAAACCCGTCCGCGCGGAAATACGGTACATCAATCGGGCCGACTTTTACATTGGCCTTGATGTTCATTAACATTTCCGGGCCGGAAGCCGCTTGCTCCGTGGAAGAAGCACTTTGTTCTTGGGCAGCTTCTTGGGCCGGCGCAGCCGTTTGTTCGGACGTAGAAGCCGACGAGGACGGCAATTCCGCTAAGGTGAATTTTGCCAAGTCCAAGTTCAGTACGATGTTCATTACATCTTTGACGTTTTGATAGGAGAAAGATGTGGTGAATTTTTCACCGTTTAATAAACCCGTCAAGGCGTTGGTGGAAATATTGTTTACAGAGGCAATGTTCACCGTTCCGTTAAAATCGGAAACTGTAAACGGCTCATACATGGCGCTGATGTTTTTAAACGTAACCGTACCGCTGACGTCCTGCCCGTTGTTTTTGTCGGTCGCTTTAAACGAACCGGTAATAATACCCGCAGGCTGAAAGCCGGCTACGGTGTCCGTCATTTGGACGATTTGGCTCAAATCCGTCGTTAAGTTGGCATTGACGGAATAAGTGGGAGCCGGGCCATTCCAGCCGACGGTGCCATAGGCAGACAAGGCGCTGTCCATTACCGAAAGTTTGGCCTCAGCAATGGAAGCAGTGGCGCTTTCCAAATTGGCGGAAGCCTTCACATTCATATTGATAACCGGCAGGGCAAAATTCGGCAAGTCCGGCAGGAAATCGCTGAAAATTTGGTTGTTAATACCGCTTAAGGTGCCGGACAAATCCAGCTGCGGTGCGGTGAAGTTGCGCACGCCGCCGGTTAATTGGAATTTGACCGTTTTGTAAGAAGCGGAAATATCATTTACCGTTACATAAGCGTTCTGCATATCCAAGTTGGACAAGAAAACGCGCAGCGCAATATGCAGCGGAATGGAAACCGCCGGGCCGTTCTTTTCCTGGTACGAGGTGGTGAAGTTGATGGTTACGTCAAACGGTTCCGACAAGTCAAACTGATTGATTTCCAGGTTCAGGTTGTTGATGGCTGCATTCATTCCGGTTTGCAGGTCTTTATAAGTAAAGCTGCAATCGTTAGCGGCAATTTTATCCGCCAGCAGCACAAAAGCGGCAGAACCCGTGGAGGCTGTGGTTTCCGTTTCGGCGGCGTTCGGGTCCGAGGCCGGGATCAGCGTGTCAAAATTAAACGAGCCGTCCGCGTTTTTTACAACATTGATATCCAGCCCGTCTAGCTGCACGGTGGAAATTTCTACGCGTTTTTTAAACAGCGGTTTTAGGGCAATTTTTACGACCAGCTTGTCAGCTTTGGCAAACGTGCCGTTTTGGAAGGAGGTATTTTCGGAAATGGCAAAGTTATCCAGCGTTACCCCTACCAAATTCAGGGAAACATCGTCGAAGGTGATTTCCCTCTGCAAATTGGTTTTTGCGTACTCAAGGGCCATAGCCTTGAGTTTTTCGGGCGGGAACATTAACCGCAGCGCGATTAAGGCTGCCGCCCCCAAAATCACGATAACAACCGCGATTTTGAAGCACAGTTTTAGGAATTTTTTCATAGCTATATTGTAGTTTTTTACACGGCAAGAGGCAAGCCGGCGGAACCCTTATTTTTGGCGGTCTTGAGGGGTGGTAACCACCTGCGCTTCCAGGACGGTTTTCCCTGCCTTTTTGGCGGTGCGGAAAGCTTCTAAATCTTTATGCAGCAGGGCCAGTATGAACAACAAAAATGCGCCGTCGTCGGCAATGCCCAAAAGCGGCAGAACGTCCGGCAATACGTCAATGGGCGAAAGAAAATACACCAAACACAATAATGCCCAAAAAAGGGTGCCCCAAGGCATTTTCCAGCGTCCCCGCAAAATGGCCCACACCATCGGGAAAAAACTGCCAAAGTCTTTTACGATATCCATCGGGCTAAATTTCACGGGAACGCTCCTTTAAAATACTAGGCTTGCGGCGGCAAGGCCGGTTCCGGCTGGACTAAGCTGTGATACACTTTTTCGTCCGCGCGCATACCCAAAATATTTTCGTTTACGCGCATGGCGTAATCGCCAATTCTTTCAAAGTTGTTCAAAATATCGGCATAGGCGGTGATGGAATCCGGCGAGGCTTCCTGCCCGGCGTAAATACGTTCGCGGCGGTCGCGCAGGAGGCGTTTGCGCAGCGTGTTGAGTTTTTCTTCGTCGGCAATAGCTTCGGCAAACGTCCGCTCCGCCTGGTCGTGCCACTGGCGGGTGGGCTGTTGGAAATCCACCAATACGCGGCGGGTGCGTTTGGTAATTTCCTTGGTCAGCTTGGCGATGGTTTCCAAATCGTTGATATCTTCCTGGCGGAAGGGCTGCTGCGTATGGAATTTTTCCAAAATGCGGGCAATTTTTTCGCCGCAGTCGCCCATGCGTTCAATGCTGTTTAACACGTCAAACAGCGAGAAAGCCTGCGCCACCGCATGACGGGAGAGGTTCCCGTGCGAAAGGGAGGTTAAATACAAATTGATTTTATGTTCCAGCACGTCGGTTGTTTTTTCGGCTTCTTTTACGTCTTCAATTAAGCGCAGGAACATTTTTTCGTCGTCCACTTTTACGGCGTGGATTAATTTGTCTGTCATTTTGGTCACAAAGCTCATCATGCGTTCCACTTCTTTGCGCACGGCAATGAGGGCCAATTCCGGCGTTTGCGTAAACCGGGTGGACAGATAAATCAGTTCGTGTTCTTTTTTGTCCTCGCGTTTGGTTTTCGGAATGATTAAGTACGTCAGCTGTGCCAATTGGCGCAAAAGCGGCAGCATCAGCATCGTATTCAGCACGTTAAACGTGGTGTGGAAGGCGGAAATATGGTACGGAAGGACGGCTGTCAGCACGTCGGTTTCTTTGGTATAGGGAGAACCGGGCACCAGCCAATCCACCAAATGCACAAAGTGTTTAAAGATACACACCACCCACAGCACACCGATAATGTTGAACAAAAAGTGCCCTAAAGCGGCGCGCCGGGCTGTTTTGCTGGCGCCAATAGCGGCCAGGTTGGCGGTGATGGTGGTGCCGATGTTTTCCCCCAGGACTAAGGCGCAGGAGGTCGGAAAATCGATAATCCCGGCGGCGGCGCAGGTAAGCGTCATGGCCATAACCGCACTGGAAGACTGGAGGATAACCGTTAAAATCGTTCCGCTGAAAATCAAAATCAGCAAGTTCAATAAATTATTGGGCTGGAAACGGGAAATCCAGGCGACGACTTGCGGGTTTTGGGCAAAATCGGCCGGAATGGCGTTTTTCATAATATCCAAACCCAAAAACAACAGCCCAAACCCTACCATCGTTTCGCCAATGCGGCGCACCACAATAAAGCGCGGCGTAAACTGGGCAAAGAACCCCACCGCAATCACAGGCAGAGCAAAAAGCGAAATTTGCATTTTGAAGCCGAACAAGCTGACGATCCACGCCGTCATTGTAGTGCCGATGTTGGCCCCAAAAATAACCCCTAAAGACTGGTATAAGTTCAACAGGCCAGCGCTGGCAAAGCCTACTACCATTACGGTAGTGGCGCTGGAGGACTGAATAATACTAGTGACCAACGTCCCGCAGGCGGTAGCCGCAAAGCGGTTGGTGGTGGCGATGCCTAAAAGCTGGCGCATTTTTTCGCCGGATACTTTTTGCAGGCCGTCGCTCATAATCTTCATACCAAACAGGAAAATAGCCAGGCCGCCTAATAAATTAAGCGTGTTAAGCAGGGTTGACATTCCTAAAACTCCTTATCAAGTTAATTAAAAAAGGGAGAGCCCAGCAAAGAGCTCCCCCTGTATGGTACGGCAAAAAATCTGGTCCTTCGCGGCGGCCAATAAGGGGCCGCTGGGCAAAGGGGTTAAAAACGCACGTCTGATAAAATAGGCGTTTGGTTGCATAATTATTTAGACATTTTTATGGTTTGGATATCGTCTTCACCTGTGTCTTGTTTTGGTTCTTCTTTTTTGGCCCACATTTGGCGGTTTGCCTCGATTTGGCGGGCGGTATCGTCGTCAAACAAAATAGTGGGCATACGGTCTTCTTCGGCGTATTCCACAAAATCTTCCGGTTTGGGCTGGTACACTTGGTCCAAGTGTTGCTGCATACCGGCGCTTTCCGGACCCGTTTTTACCGAGGACTTTACTACGCTTACTTTTTGCAAATCTTCTTTCCGGACGGGTTTGCCTAAGTTGGCCGGGAGCACATTGTTATCCATTCCAAACACTTGGGTTTCCTGCGAAATTAAATTCGCTTGGGCGTCTGGAGTATAGGAACCGCGGTTTTCGCCGTAATCACAGTTTAAAAAGAATAATAAGAACGATGCCGTAGCCCAAAAACTGGCAAACAAAATCACCAGCGCAAATACGCCGCCCACTCCATACGTCAACAGGGTAGGAGCGGCCAGATTGAAACTGTCGGCAAAATACAGCGGAATTGCTACATAAAGCACACGGCCTACAAGCACCACTAACAAGGTGGGAATTAAACCGCACAACAAAAGCATAGCCGCAATTCTGATAAAATTGCCCATTCCGGCGGTCATTCCCCAGCTATACAGAATAGCTTTTATGGGGCCTTGGTCCCGCAGGGCGATAGCGGGCGTCACAAAAGCCAAGCGCACCAACAGGTATATAGCGATTAAAGCCGTCAGCAACAGCCCCACCACTTGCAGCGATACGGCCAGCACGCCCCCCGCCACGCTAAGCGCAACCCCACCAATGCCTAACAGAATATTTAAAATAATCATATAGACGGTAGGAAAAATAGACGCAGAAAGAGAGTTGGAAAAAGATTCCCCAAAATTATCGGCTTTGGCGGCTAATATGCGCAGCAGCAATACCATAAAAAAGGAGGCAAGCAAAAAACCATATAACTGAAGCAAAAAGGCGGGCACCCCAAAGAGTTTCATAAGCAAACCGCTGCCTTCTAATAAAGCAACAATTACTATATAGACAAATAACACCGAACCGGAACGGTTCACTAGGCCGAGGCCTGCCCACAGCAATCGAAAAATATTTTGCGGTTCTTTTAAGTTCATTGGTATCTCCTGGGGTTCTCCCCAACATTATAGCAAAACGAGTGCGCGTACGCGCAAGAAAATTAAAATTTCTTTTCCAGTGCTTTTGCGGCGGCAAAACCGCTGCTCCACGCCCAATGCAAATTAAATCCACCCAATCGGCCGGTTACGTCCAGCAGTTCGCCAATAATATACAACCCCGGCACTCGGCGGGCCTCAAAGGTGGACGGATTGATTTCTTTCGTGTCCACGCCCCCGGCGGTAACTTCGGCACGGGTATAACCGGCGGTTCCGGCCGGAATAAAGGAAAAACGGTTCAATCGGCGGGCGGCTTCTTCCAAGGTCAAGCGGGAAGCGTTAGGCAAATCTTGCGGCAGGCCGGCCAACAGGGTTTTGACCACCTTGGCGGACAATTTGCCGTGCAGGGCGGAGGCAAATGTTTTGGCGGAGTTTTTTTGCGTGTGGAGAAAGGCCAGAGCGTCCTCTCCCGGCAGGAAATTGACCGTAACAGTTTGCCCTGCCGTCCAATACAAAGATGTTTGCAGTACAGCCGGCCCGCTGATGCCTTCGTGCGTGAAAAGGAGGTGGTCCGTAAAGGCGTGTTTCCCGCAGGAAGCAGTGGCCGGGAGGCTGTTTCCGGCCAGTGGTTTAAAGCGTTCGCGCAGTTCTTTGGGGAATGAAAGCCCCGCCAGTGCCGGGTGTTGTTCAATAATTTGCAGGCCGAACTTTTCCGCTATTTTAATGCCAAAAGCCGATGCTCCCAGCGCCGGAAACGATAATCCCCCGCACGCCAGCACCAGGTATTGCGCACGGACGGGGCCTTCGGAGGTATCTATCACAAACAGACCGTTTTCCCGGCGCACGTCCAAGGCTTGGGTGTTGGTTAAAATTTGCGTATGGGCGGCTTGGGCCCTGCGCACCAGCAAGCGCACAATATGCTGTGCGCCAAAAGCAAATAGCTGCCCGTTGGAGCGTTCTTCCCAAGCGATATGGTGTTCCTCCAACAAACGCAAAAAATCCTGCGGGCGGAATGCGGCCAAGGCATTTTTGCAGAAATGTTTATTTTGGCAGAGGTAATCAGTTGCTGATACAAAGCGGTTTGAAAAATTGCAATTGCCTCCGCCGGACACGCTTACTTTAGCGCCGGGTTTGGCGTTGTGTTCAATGATAATTTTGGGGCGCTCAAACGAGCCGGCGCACATCAGCCCGCTGGCTCCCGCGCCGATCATAGCGGTATGAAAAACGGTGTTTTTAAGTTCGTTTTGGGCGGTCATTATATATAGAATAGCAAAAAAACAGAGAGTCTCGGCAAGTGCCCGGCTTTGTTTGGCGTGCGACTGGAGTAGGCGGCCGCGTATTGTTGGCGGCCAATTATTATCCCGGCAATTCTATTTTATTATGGGCGGGTAATTGTTTTGCGGTATTTTTCCCCCCAGTTTGCCATTGCGGCAATCACCGAAGACAATTCCTTTCCTACCGGACTTAATTTATATTCTACACGGGGTGGAATTTCCGCATATACTTTCCGTTCAACTAATCCGTCTTTTTCCATATCCCGCAGATTTTGGGTCAGGACTTTTTGGCTGATGTTGCCAATCGATTTTTGTAATTGATTAAAGCGGCGTATGCCGGGTGTTAAATCCCGTACGATTAATAGTTTCCATTTGTTTCCAATCAGTTCTACCGTCAATGCTACGGGGCAGGGTGGAAGTTCGCGTTTTTTCATTTTTCTATCCTAATAGTTACCAAAAGGTACTTATATAACAAAAAAGTGCCTACTTTACAAAAGTGCCTTATAATTTTTATTATACTCCAAGATCTGAAATAAAAAAAGGAGAACGTTATGAGTCAAGAACTTAAATCCATCATTTCAAGTAAAAATTGCCAAGCTGTTTGCGTGGGCCCATGGGCCGAAATAGCCCAGCGGGTTTATGGCCAAGTAAAAGGAAAAGCTTTTTTAAAAGAAGCTTTAGGCACTACTGGAAGTGAAGTGTCCGTTGGCGCGTTGCCTGCCAATACGGCTTTGCCCTTTTTTCACGCACATAAACAAAATGAAGAAGTATATGTGGTATTAAAAGGCAGCGGTAAAATGCAGGTTGACGAGGACGTGTTTGATTTGCAAGAAGGTACTGTAGTGCGTGTAAGCCCGCAAGGTTCACGCGGAATTATCAGCGGCCCCCAAGGCCTTACCTACTTGTGTATGCAGGCAAAGGCGGGCTCGTTAGAAGAATGGACCGGCGACGATGCAATATTAACCAAGACATTGGCTAAATGGTAGTAAAAACAAAAAACCAGGCCATATGGCCTGGTTTTTTATGGGGTAAAAGTCCTAACGATAGGCTTCTTTCATAATTTGGGCGGCTTCTTCGTCGGTGAGCGAGTGGACGTCCAGGGTAAATAATCCCCCCATCGTTTCTTTGGCGGTTTTGGCCAATTTGTCCATTTCGTCGGCTTTTACGCCGTAGTCGCTCATTTTTAAGTTGTCCACGCCGCAGGCTTTTTGCAGTTTTTCCAAAGCCGCGATAAACGCTTGGGCGCGTTTTTCGGCGGGCAGGGAGTGGATATCTTCCCCCATCGCTTCGGCCATTTTGGCGTAGCGTTCGTCCGCCACTTTACCCAAGAAGAATTTATAGTACGGCAGAGAAATCATAATCAGCCCCGCCCCGTGCGGCAGTTTGGGGTAGTAGGCGCTCAAAGCGTGCTCCAGCGAGTGTTCGCTTGTGCACGAGGAGAAGGTCTCCACCATACCGCCCAGCGTGTTGGCCAACGCCACCTGGGAGCGGGCTTCCAGGTCGTTGCCGTCTTTGACGGCGCGCGGCAGGTATTTGGCGATAAGCTCAATGGCTTTTAACGCCAGTGCGTCGGAAACGGGCGTAGCGATATTGGCAATATATCCTTCCGTGCAGTGAAACAGTGTATCAAAGCCTTGGTAAGCCGTCAAATGCGGTGGGACGGACGTCATTAGTTCCGGGTCCACGATAGACAACGCCGGGAACGTAAATTCCCACCCGGTGCCGATTTTTTCGGGCCCATTAGTGATTACCGTCCACGGGTCGGCCTCGGTGCCGGTGCCGGCGGTGGTGGTGATGGCTACAATCGGCAAGGCTCCTTCTTTGGGAAATTGCCCTTTGCCCGAGCCGCCGCCGATGTAATCCCAGTAATTGCCGGGGTTTTTGGCCATTACGGCAATGGATTTGGAAGAATCAATGCTGCTTCCTCCCCCCAGCCCGATAACAAAATCGCACCCTTCCTTGCGTGCCAGTTCCGCCCCTTCCATAACGTGTTGCAAAATCGGGTTGGGCAGAATTTTGTCAAACACTACGCTTTGCACCCCTTGCTGGGCCAATAGTTTTTGCACGCGTTCCAAATACCCGTATTTGCGCATAGAAGTTCCGGCGGAAATAACGATAAGCGCCTTTTTGCCGGGCAGTTTAGCGGAGGCAAGGTCGTTTAAGCGGCCGGCGCCAAACAAAATTTTTGTCGGTAAATAGCAGTCAAATTTCATATATCCTCCTAAATCAGCTTACAGCTGCTACCATATTATAACAAATCCCTCCTTTGTGCAAGATAACCCCTTTTTGCGGTATATTTAGGCGGAATTTATGGTATGATAAAACCATATCTTGACTTTTTGTTTGGGAAATATGCTATACTTTATTAAGAAAAATTATTAATAATTTATGAGCACCACTTTACACGAACAAAAAGAAGAAATAGAAAACCGCCTATCCCGCTTTGAAGCTTCCTGCCGGGAAAAAGGCCTGCGTGTTACGCAGCAACGGCGGGAGATTTTCCGCACGGTGGCGCAATCCAGTGCACACCCCAGCGCGGAAAGTGTGTTTATGGCGGTGCGCAAAAAGATGCCTAATGTGTCGCTAGATACGGTATACCGCACATTGGCTTCCTTGGAAGAAATGGATTTATTAATGCGGGTGGGGCTTTCGTCCAAGGCCCGCTTTGATGGGGATTTGCGTCCCCACTGCCACTTTGTTTGCACACGCTGCGGCGAAGTGTATGATATTTTCCCCCAACCGGGCGAGGCACCTTTGCCGCTGCCCGGCGGTGCGCGGGAAATGGGCGAAGTGCGGCAAGTAAATGTGCAGCTTCGCGGAATTTGTAAAAAGTGCCGACTAAACAACTAGGCGCTTGGGTGTAACACATAGGAGATTATATGGAATTGAAAGGTTCTAAAACGGAAAAAAACTTAATGGCGGCTTTTGCGGGTGAATCGCAGGCTACCAATAAATATACATACTATGCTTCCAAAGCCAAAAAAGAAGGTTTTGTGCAAATCAGCAAAATTTTTGAACAAACCGCCGGCAATGAACGCGAACACGCCAAATTGTGGTTCAAAGCCTTGCACGATAACGGAATTCCGACCACGGCTGAAAACTTGTTAGACGCCGCCAACGGTGAAAACTACGAATGGACCGATATGTACGCCACCTTCGCTAAAGAAGCCAAAGAAGAAGGCTTTGATAAATTGGCTTACCTCTTTGAAGCGGTGGGTAAAATTGAAAAAATGCACGAAGAACGCTACCGCAAACTCCTGCACAACGTGGAAGCCCAGGAAGTGTTCAAAAAAGCCGGCATCGTGATGTGGGAATGCGCCAACTGCGGCCACATTCACATCGGCGAAAAAGCCCCCGAAGTGTGCCCCGTGTGCGCCCACCCGCAGGCTTATTTTATGATTCACCCGGAAAACTATTAATTTTCCGCTCTTAGCCGAAAAAAAGCCCCGCTCATTACGAGCGGGGCTTTTGTTTGGAAAGGAAGCTTTCTTTCGGCGTATCTTTCCTGTAAAAAACGACGCGCGGAAAGTTTGCCCGTGCGTCGTTTTTACTTCAAAATTTTTCCGTTCGGTTGAGTTAACTTAATCCCGCTTGGCGGATAAAATCCCCCCCGCCACGGCTACCGCCGCACCAAACAACATAGCGGCCCGGTATCCCCCCAAAAACGCGTCCTGGGCGTTTGCGCCGCCGGCGGCCAAGTGGTTCTGCACAAAGGCGTATACGGCTACGGAAAGGGCAATCCCCATAATCATACCGGCGTTGCGCGCCAGCGCGTTTACGCTCGATACAATGCCCACTTTGTTGCGCGGGGCGGCGCTGATAACGGTATTGTTATTGGGCACTTGGAACGTCCCCGAGCCGCAGCCCGTAATCAGCTGTGCCAGCGCAATATAGAAAAACGAAGTGGTTTCGTCCATAAACGAAAACATGACCAGCCCCGTCACCGCCAGCCCCAGCCCAATGGTGGTAATCAGCCGGGCCGGATACCGCTCCGACAAGAGACCGCTTAACGGAGAAGACACCGCCAACGCTACCGGGAAAGGGAGCATTAAAAGGCCAATTTTTACCGGGTCAACGTGTAAAATGTCCGTTGCGTAGAAAGGAAACAATACCGAATTGGTAAAAATAGCCATAAACCCCAGCACCGCTACGGCGTAGCCATAGGAAATAGCCGGAATTTTAAAAATAGACAGCCCAATAAACGGCGTTTTAGATACTTTCTCCCGGTAGTAGAACAATCCAAAAAACAGCACCGCCACCGCAAAGGAACTTAAAATAAGCGGGGAAGACCAGTGCTTGTTGGGGCCTTCATTTAGGGCATACAGGAACGAAAAGCACGCCACAATAAAGAACGCCGCCCCCCATTTATCCATTTTCATTTTGGCTTTGGGGTTAAACCGCGGAATAATTTGCAGCCCGCGCCAAATACCTATGGCGCACACCGGCACATTTACCCAAAACACGCTGGGCCAACCAAAATGTTGGATTAAAAACCCCCCTACCGCCGGGCCCCCCAGGGAGCCTAAGGCTACCACCGCCCCAATGCCGCCTAAAGCGCGGCCGCGGTCTTTGCCGGAGAAAGCTTTGGCAATAATTGCCTGCGAGTTGGCCATCATGGCCGACGAGCTGAGCCCTTGCACCGCCCGGGCGACAATCAGCATCGGCAGCGACGTCGCCAGCGAGCACATCACACTGCCTACGCCAAACATAAAAAAACCGCCTAAGTACAACTTTTTGCGGCTGTACATATCGGACAGCTTGCCAAACACCGGCAGAAAACACGTTACCGCCAGCAAATAAATGCTTACAACGGCCTGAATGCTTTCAATATCGGCGTTAAATTGTTTGGCAATGGACGGTAAGGCAATGTTTACGATTCCGCCGTCCAGGGTTCCCATAAAGGTTCCGGTGGCGGTTACGGTAAAAATCAACCATTTATAAGGTAAATTAAGCAGTCGTTGTTTCATAAAATCCTTTGGGCTGTTTTTTGCGTTTTTTGCGTTTTTCGCGCGCGGCCGAAAAGTACGCCGCCGCCAGCGACATTACAATACAAAACACCATCGCGGCTTGATAAGCATACATAAAAGCGGTCTGCGGGTCTTGCCCGGCCGCAAGATAATGCCGCTTGACGGAGGAAAAAATCAGTACTGAAAGCGCAATTCCCATCACCGCCCCCATATTGCGCGCCAGCGCACTTAAGCTTACCACCATGCCCAGGCGTTCTTTGGGGGCGCCGCCAATGATGGTGTTGTTGTTGGGCGCCTGGAATGTGCCCGAACCACAGCCCATAAACAGTTGGGCGGTGATAATATAGAGGAAGGACGGGGCTGTCCCAATTCCAACGAACATAGACGCCCCAATAATAATAAAGCCAAACCCAATGGTTGTAATTAAACGGGCCGAATAGCGCTCGGAAAGCCAGCCCGATACAGGCGAGGAGATGGCCAGCGCTACGGGGAAAGGCATCATCAGCAGGCTCATGTGCATCGGGTCCAGGTGCAGAATGTCGGACATATAGAACGGGAACAAAATGTTGTTGCAGTTGAGCGCAATAAACCCCAGGAGCGATACGATACACCCGTACGAAATGGCCTGGATTTTAAACAACGAGAGCCCGATAAACGGATTTTTGGACGTGCGCTCGCGCATGTAAAAGATGATAAAGAACAAAATGGACATCACAAACGAGCCGATGATTAAAAAAGACGTCCAGTGTTGGCTTTCCCCTTCGTCTAATCCGTACAGAAAGCAGAAACAAAACAAAATAAAACAAATCGCGCCCAGCACGTCCATTTTCACGCGTTGTTGGGCTTTAAACAGCGGGATGATTTGTATCCCGCGCCAAATCCCCAAGGCGCTGATGGGCACGTTAATCCAAAATACCGATTGCCAGCCCCAGTGTTGGATTAACAATCCGCCCACGGCAGGCCCCGCCAAAAAACCGATGGCTACCATCGCCCCGATGCCGCCCAGGGCGCGGCCGCGGTCCTTGCCGCGGAAGGCTTTGGCAATAATGGCCTGACAGTTGGAAATCATCGCGCTGGCCCCTAACCCCTGCACCACGCGCGAGAAAATCATCCAGCTTAAACTTTGCGAAAACGCCGCAAACAGCGACCCCAAACCAAACAGCAAAAAGCCCGTCAAATACAGATATTTGCGGCTGTACATATCGGACAGTTTGCCGAATACCGGCAGGAAGCAGGTGGTCGTCAGCAGGTAGACGCTTACCACCCATTGTATCCGTTCCAGCCCGGCGTTTAAATCGCGCGCCATTACGGGCAGCGCAATGTTGACGATGCCGCCGTCCAGCGTGGACATAAAAACCCCAATCGCCGTAACGGAAAAAATCAACCATTTATAAGCAATATGCGGTGCGTGTATCTTCATATATAATACGGGGACGTGCTTTATAAGTTGGTGGCGCGTCCGCTTGGATAAAAGTTTTGGCCGGTGCCCTTGCGGGGCGGCTACGGCAAAACGAAAGGCGCCAAAGGGCAGGGTTTCGTTGGGCGGCAGACAGCCGGGCCGTGGAAAGCGGTTACAAACCGGGAGCAAGAATTTTGCTTGCTCCGGGTGTAGTGTTTTTGGTACGCTTGTATAATATAAATTTTATTTTATTTAAAGTGAGTTTACAAATTTTAACCTTACATTTTGGCGGGAACCTCCGGACGGAAGAACCGCGGTGCGTGGGGTGAAAGGCGTACCTTTCTAAGCCAAAAAAAGGAAGAAAAATGCTGACCAAACAAGATATAAAACGAATGATAGCCGATGTGCTGCGCACCGAAGCAGCCCGCTGCCGCTTGGACGTGCTGGCCGTGCTGGAACCGGGAGAGGAAGAAAGCTTGTTTTCCCGCCTGCCCGCAAATGTATTGGAGAGCGCCTGCCAGCGGGCGGCTGCACTGTTTGGGTACGAGCCGCGGAAATTTTCCACCCTGGATTTAATGGCGGATTATGCCTTTGCCTCTTTTGTTCAGCACCGCCAAATTACGTTTTTTACTTCGGGAACAACCGGCGAACCCAAGCCGTGCGTCCATACATTGGAAATGATTGCCGAAGAAGCCTATGGCCTGGCTCCGCTGTTTAAGCATATTAAAAGGATAGTGGCCTTGGTGCCGGCCTGCCATCTGTACGGGTTTTCATTTACGGTCGCCCTGCCGCACGCGTTGAATGTGCCGGTGCTGGCGCTGCCGGCGCTGCCCACCCAACCGTGGGAAACATTGCTGCGCAGCGGGGATTTGTTGGTAGGGTTCCCGCTGTTTTGGAATTATTGGACCCGTCTAAAAAATGTGTTTCCGCCGCAGGTGGAGGTGCTTTCTTCCACGGCGCCGTGTAAAGCCGAAACAATACAAGCGTTGTTGGAAAGCGGGTTGTCTTGCTTTACGGAAATTTATGGCGCCAGCGAAACCGGTGCAATTGCCTTTCGCCACCGGGCGCAGGACCCATTTGAAATACTGCCGTTTTGGGAAATTTCAGCCCAAAATCCGGTGCTTCCCCGTATTCGCCGCCGGGCGCTTGCCCAATGGCAGGATTTGCCGGACTATGTAAGCCTGCAAAAAGGCCGCCTGCTGGTGCCCCGGGGGCGGACGGACGAATCTGTCCAGGTGGCTGGGTTGAATGTGTATCCCAAACGGGTGGAAAAGGTGTTGCTCTCTCACCCGGCGGTGAAGGCTTGCCGGGTGCGGCTGATGCGCCCAGAAGAAGGAGAGCGCCTAAAAGCATTTATCGTACTAAACGAGGGATACACGCCCGAGCATTTGGGAATTATCCGCACCTATTTGGCCCGTCGGCTAACAATACACGAGGTTCCCCGTTCGTTCACCTTTGGCAAGCAGCTGCCGCTTTCTGCCCTGGGGAAAGATGCCGATTGGTGAACTCCTTCGGCGCAATACAGTAGGAAAACAGCCGTTTTTTTGTTACAATAACTAAGGAAACATCTTGTATGTTTTAAGTTCAGGCAGAAGGGTCAAAAGGTCCCACCTAAAAAATGGGCCTTTTGGCCCTTGTTGCCGAATAGATTTTGTGTTAGCATTAGGATATAAGCCGTGCAGTGTTCTATACTTAAACCCAGTGGAGACAACGTATGAATAAACTGATATCTCTAGTATTGAGTGTATCGTTAATTTTCGGAAGCATTACGCCTTCCTTGGCCCAGTCTAATAAGATTATTAAGGGGGCTTCAAAAGCATTGGATAAGGGCGCGCTGGAGGCCGCCGGTGCAGCATCAAAAGCCTCTAAACTGCCGTTGAATATCAACGGGCTGCGCTATATCCCCGGTGCGACAGTCCCCTCCGCCAAAGCCCCTTATAAAGCAGCGAGTGCTTCGTATAAGCAAACAACGCATGCCGCGGGACAGCAGGCTGCTGACATTTCTGCTAGACAGTTTAATCCTAATTCGGTTGAGATAAGCACTGAACTTACCAAACGCATTGTTAGAAAGATTAACAGCCAAATCCCGGTGATGAGTTTGACGCAAGTCAATGAATTGGCCACGAAAGCCAATTTGAATGCGCAAGATGCCAAAAACATCTATCACCAAATTTTTGAAGTAACCCGCAGCGAATCTGCCAAAGACTTTTTGGTGCTCAGCACGCTTCCGACCATCACGGTGGAGCGTGGTTTTGCATTGCAGAAGCAATATGCAGACCAAGCGGTAGATTTGTACCGTCGTACGTTGTTGGCTAACAATACTCAAGCGCAAGTTTCCACTCCATTAAGTGAAGAACAATTAAAGAATTGGTCTAAAACGATGGCAGCCGCCACGGACCTGGGGTTCTTAGGGGCCGCCAAAGACGCTACTCTTTTAATTGATACTTATAAGAAATCTCCAGCGGCTTTACAACCGATTACACAAGTTGTAATTGGTCGTGCGTTATTAAATTTGCAGGCGTATGACGCATTAGAACAGTTGGCGCAGATGTCCTGCGTGAACGGCAAGCTCTCCGGCGATTTTTGGAGCGGCGTACAAACCTATGTGCGCGAAAACTCCCTTTCCGTTCAGCTGCCGGAAATAGTTGAACCGGCGACAGAATTATCGGCGGCTAAATTAGGTAAATTGCTGTCCTCTTGGAACAGAATGAACATCCATCACTTGGATGCTTCTGCCGAGGCTACCGCAGAATGGGCCGCTTTAAATGAACATAAAGGAAAAGTCCTGGCCAACCCGTTAGGCGAAAAACAGCCAGTGGAAACGGCAGCTGCTGCTGAACGGCCCCTGCCGGTAGGTGATGTTTCCGTTAATTTGGACAATATACAGGCTGCGAATAATTTGTCGGTTGGTGCGGTATCCATTCCGGAGGGCATGGAAGCAGCAGAAGGATATTGGTTCGCCTCTGAACAGGTCGACCATATCGCCCGCATCAACAGCCGCTATGCCAATGTTTCGTATACCAAAGAAGTTTCGCAAGCCTTGCAGTATGGCTTAGAAAAAGCGGAACGCAAATATATTAAAGAATATGGAAAAACCCCGGCTTTGCAGGATCCTGCCTTCCAGAAAATGTGGGTGGAATCTGTTAAACCGGAATTGGAAAAATTAGCTGCAAACAATAAAAAACTGAATGCCAAAGCACAACAGGATGTGCTGAATACGTTGGAAGCCAGCTTTGATCCTACTTATGAAGTCAAAGCCATTGAACCGGTTCCCTTCTTTTCCAAAGTGGTTCAGTTTTTCCGCAGCAGAGCCGACCGTGCGGCGGCCACTAAAGCGATTCGCGCTGCACAGGAAGCCAGAATCCAAGGGATGGAAGTACGCTACCCGGCTAATGTAGAAAGTGCTCCGGGGGTGTTGATCCCGCAAGATTACGACATCAAATTTGTGTTTGATTCGGAAGTTACGAAAAGAGCCTTTTTAAATGTAGGAAAGTTAGATTCTGAAACCTTTGTGATTGATTCCAATGGTTCGTTGCTGTTGCGTTCTCCGTCTGGCTCCGTAAGAGGTTTAATGGGCGTACGCATTAATGGCGGAAACAACACGACGCAAGAAGTCTACCGTGTGCTGGCGGCCCGCAATTTGGCCCCTCGCTTTTCTGAAACGGTAGCGCAAAACGATGTAGAAAGAGCCCTGTCGCTGCTGAGCGAAGTACGTGTTCCGCTGCGCACGGTCCTTTCCAAAAAAATGCAGCTCGCCAATAAAGAGCTGAAACAGTTCTTGGTCGCAAAAGACCTGGAGGCTGCAAAAACCGCGTTCATTAACAGCGGGAAAGTAAACGAATCCTTAGCGGCAGTGTCCAAAGAGTTGGATGCGATTGTAGCCAACAATGCGGATATGAAGGATATTGTCTTTAAGCTGCACACCGATAAAGCCGGCGATTGGGCGTTGAAGCTGACGGCTTTCTCCGAAGGTTTAAGTTCTTTTGGTCAGGCCATTGCTGCGGCAACCAGATTGTTCGGCGATGTAAGCTCGTTTATGGCGAACTTGCCTTCTTCGGCTGGTCAGTTTGGGCCGGTTTTGGCTCCGTTCATTAGTGGTTTGCAGACTCGCTTAGGCTTGAAAAATACGGCTTATGTAGGACAAATTTTGTCTGCGCTGGGGTTGGGCATTTCCGCTGGCAGCTTGGCGTTGGGTGCGGCCGATGTCTTAACGCCGCTGTGGGCCTTTGGCGGTATGGTAGGCGGTATTTTGGTCAACGGTATTGCCGGTAACGGTATTATCAAACAGACCAACAGCCCGATTGCCAAAGCGGTCGCTAACGACCCTGTCAGTGCCTCTTCCACAGTGGCTGATTTGAACTCCTGGGCTTCCGCCGGCGGTATTTACTGCTACTTGTTCCTGCCGGTGGTAGGCGCAACGATGACGGCGCTATTCGGCATTGAAACGGGCTTGTCCACCTTGGCTGCTATGTTTGGTGTGGCGGGTGTAGCCCCGTTGGCTTCTGCGGCCTTGCTGCGGATGTCCAAAATCCAAAACATTAAAGAAAGCACCGTGGATACCAGCAAAAAAGGTGCCTTCTGGAAAGGTATCGGTCAAAACTTGCGGTTTGCTTTCACCGGTACGCAAAAACAGGAATTGGCGCAGTTAATCAATAAAAAAGCTGCTAAAACGGGCGTAGCCCCCTCTGAAATTAAACCGACGAAGTTGATGAAAACCAAAGCTTTCCTGAAACAGTATTTGGTACAGATGGCTGCCCGTGTAGGTCTGTATCACTTTGGCGGCATGGCGTTTAACTCTGGCCCGGGTACCGTGCTGAAAGACGTGTTTGCCAAGCCGGAACAGGCCATGTTGGCTTCCTTCTTTGCCGTGTACCTGACGGTATTCTTGGGTCGCAAACTGGGTGCCAAGGCGATGGGCCAAGGGTTGATTACCGATAAGGCGTTAATTGGTCTGTCCAGCTTGATTGCCGTAGGTGCCGGTGGGTTGTCCATCTTGCCGGGATTGGATATCTATACACGCAGCGCTCTGTGGGCCTTGGCCGGTTTAGGGTTTGCCAACTTGGCGAACCAAGAACAAGCAATGGCGCTTAACCGCCCCGAAAATGCGGGCCAGAAAGCAGCTGTGTCTATGATTTACGTATTGGCTCGTTTAACGGGTATGGGAACGATTTTGTACGGTATGTTCTCTGACCAATTGGCGACGCTGCCTGGCTTAAATTCTACGCTGGGGGCCATTTACGGGTTGTCCATGCCAGTGCTTGCTACGGCGATTGCTACTCTCTGGAACAAGAACCTGATTACAAGTGACTTGAAAAATCAGATTAAAATTTGGACGACCAAAAAACCGAAAGTGTTAACCTATTCTAACCTGCGTATGGAAGTAGAGTCGGCCATGATCAATAACCCGAACTTAGGGGTAACCCAAGATCCGGCCGAAATGAAGCAGGTGGTTAAGAACTTGAGCAACGGGCTGATGAGCCGCTACCGCATTGACTTGGCGAGCTTGGAACAAATGATGATTTCCGCCAACGATAAAACTTCGTTAGATCTCTATCGCTTGAATATGGTGGAAAAACTGTACCAACGCTTGCCGGAAAATACGCGTTTGGCTACCGGCGATCCGTTGACGTATGAACAATTCCGCGCCGAAGTAGAACCGGTATACAATAGCATTATCAGAGCGCGTGTTCTGGGCAAATCCGAAGAAGAAATTAACAAGCTGATCAATTTTTCGCTGGACGGCATTATGGCCAAATATCCGGTGGGCCGTTCGGACCTGCGGGTGATTGAAGCGCGCTTGCTCAAAAAGACTCGGATTGATCGCATCCGCTTGGCGACTATGCAGTATCTGTATGGTAAACAGCTGACCAAAGCCGCCGAAAACGAAATCAATGTGCAAGTAAAGAAAATGGTTGTAGGTACGGATAAAGCGGACGTAATCAAACACGTGGTGGAAAAATACCAAGCGATGGCGGACGCCAAAGGCATTGAATTTGTGCCGCCTGCTAACGCTGCTTTATAAAAAAACTGCAGTAAAATGCAAAACCCCGGCTTGTATTAAGCCGGGGTTTTGTTAGGAAAACCCCCCGCGCAGAAAGAAGAAAAACAGAATTTAAAAAAGATATGATTTTCTTCTAAAAATCGGCGTGGAAATGTGTTATAATAATGGTGTAAGGATGTTCGTATTAATAATCAAACAAATAGGAGACTTGAATGCTACGGAAGTTTATTGATTGGTTTAAACCGTTGCCTGATGCAGCGGAAAAAATAACCGATTCTCAAGAAATTGCAAAGCAATATAAGCGCTGGAGAATTCGCTTATTTATCAGTGCCTATATCGGTTACGCCATGTACTACGTAACCCGCCAAAACCTGAACCCTATCGCCCACGTCTTTAAAGAAGAAACGGGTATTACCAATGACCAGTTCGGTTTAATGGTATCCATTTCCTTAATTGCGTATGGTATCGGAAAATTCGTAAGCGGTATGTTGGCTGACAAAAGCAACATCCGCGTTTTTTTGGCCTTTGGTTTGATGGCATCTTCGGTCATTAACCTGTTTTTCGGGTATTTGACTTCTTTCTTCCTCTTAGTGCTGTTCTGGACCTTGAACCAGGCCTTCCAGTCTATGGGATTTCCTCCGATTGCGCGTATTTTTGCGTATTGGTTCTCTCCTAAAGAAAGAGCAAGCAAATGGACGCTGTGGGCTTCCGCCCATACGGTGGGTATTTCCATCGCGGCCATTATTGCTGCGGTTATCCTGAAATTGATGGACATTACTCCGATGATACACTGGCAGTTTGTTTTTGTATTTTCCGGTATCTTGGGGTTGATTACGTCCTTCTATATTTTGCGCAGCGTAACAGATACGCCCGCCAGCGTGGGGCTGCCCCCGGTGGAAGAATTTATGGGCTGCCAACAGCTGGTAACCAAAGAAGCCAGCGAAGGCGAAAGCTATTGGGTGTTGTTACGCAAATACGTATTAACGAACAAATACATTTGGATTTTGTCCGTAGCGTTCTTGTGCGTGTATTTTGTGCGTTATGTAACGCTGTCCTGGGCGGCTATCTTCCTGGATTCGCGCGAACTTTCCAAAGCCAGCATTCCGCTTATCTTTACGCTGAACCCCTTGGTGGGTGCGCTCGGCGGTATTACGGCTGGTATTTTAACGTCCAAGGTGTTTGGCGGACGCTGCACGCCCTCTAACGTTATTTACTTTGTATTGTTAGCGATTTCCGCTTACGGCTTCTACCTGTTTGCGGGTCCGAACCACTTGTATTTAACGTGCTTCTTTATTGCGGCGCTGGGCTTCTTTGTGGACGGCCCGCAAAACTTGATCAACGTGCAGATTTCCTTGCTCACCACGAAAGAATCCGTGGCGGCGGCTTGCGGTTTCTGCGGGTTGTTCGGGTATGTAGGCGGTTTCTTGGCCGGCAGCGGTGCTTCCTTTATTTTGGAACACTGGGGCTGGGCAGGTGTGTTCAATTCTTGCATTGTTGCCTGTGTTGTGGGCATTTTGCTGGTAATGACTGCCTGGAAGAAAGAAAACAGCGATATTCGCGCAGCCAAATAACGTTTAAGAAGATCCTTTACAAAACCCCGTGCCAAAGCGCGGGGTTTTTTGTATGGCAAGAATACTTCGGGCAGACAATATTTTGGTGGTTTTGGTAAAACCACTTTGGAGAATTGGCGGCGTGTTCCGTTGTGCATTACGCCTATTTCTTTTTCTAATCCGGGCGTAGGCGTTGGCTGCTTCTGCGGCGTCTGCTATGCCGTTCTTGGGTATGCCGGGCGGTATCGTAGCGGGGTACTTGGCGGATAAATTCTTCCAGGGCCGCTGCACGCAGATGAACTTGATTTACTTGGTCATTTTGGCGGTCAGCTGCTGGTGCTTCTATAAAGTGGCCTCTGTGGACGCTTTCTTCCTGACGGCGATGTTTGCGGCGTTTATCGGCTTCTTTGTGGACGGCCCGCAGAACTTGGCCGGCGGTGTGCAGGCTTCCCGCGTGACGGTACAGGAATCCGTCTCCGCGGCGTGCGGTTTTACCGGTATGTTTGGGTATTTCGGCGCGATGCTTTCCTCTAAAGGTGCTTCTTATATCAGCGTGCACTACGGGTGGAAAGGCGTGTATGTGTCCTGCATTTTCGCTTGTATCATCGCGATGATCTTTATTTCCACGACCTGGAAGAAAGAAGCCGCGGGGGTACCGCACAAATAATTGGGTTGTCAGCCAAAACCCCGGAACAAACGTTCCGGGGTTTTTTTGTTAACTACACCCTGGCGAGTAAACGCAACTTGACTTCTCCTTAAAAAAATCTATAATAAATAGTATCATACAAGCGTGAAGGAGTATATATGAACAAATATATCGTTGGAACCATGGTTTTTTGTCTGTTCCTGCTTGGCGTACAACCGGGTATGGCAAAAAATACGATGTCTTCATTAGAAAATAAGGTTTCATCCAGCGTGGCACAGCAGCGTGCCAAAGGGCAACAATGGGGTGAAGTGGAAGACCAGGTTGTGATGTTAATTAAGCAGCAAAATGTTAAAAAAGTCAAAAAAGCCTTAAAGGCGGGCGGCGTGCGTATCAATGCCCAAGATGCCAACGGCACCACCCTGCTGATGCATGCGGTAACCAACTGGGATGGTAGTGGAGCGGGAAAGGTGGAAATTGTCCAAGCCTTGCTGGGGGCGGGAGCGGATTTCCGCTTGAAAGACAAAGCGGGCCTGACTCCTTTTGCACGGGCGTTAAAAGCTCCGAACAATGGGGAAATAGTTGATTTGTTGCTCCAGCTTTCCCCCGTTCCGTCCCGCTCGGCGCTGGATTATGCAGTCAAAAACCATTATACACAAGCCGTTTCGTATATGGCCGGCTATGATAATGGAGCCTATGGCCAAAAAGCGTTGCATTCGGCCGTCAAACGGGGTGCTGCCCAAACGGTGCGCGCGTTAATCCAGGCAGGGGTAAATGACCGCACTTCTGCCACGGAGGCGCCGTTTTTGTCCTATGATTTGTTTATCACGGCGGTCCGTCAGTCGGATGTACCCACGTACCAAGCTTTAGTGGAAGAGTCCGCCGCCGCAAACATGGAGCAAGACATTTTTGCCCCGTTGTTTGAAACTCCGCTTGGCGCTACTAAAAAAGATGAACAAGTCCGCTTGCGTATGCTGGAAATTGCCGTAAAATATGCCAATCCGAATAAGCTGCCCAAAGCGTTGTTGAATATTTGTGCCACCAAAGTGACGGAAGGCCCCTCTCGCTTTATCATGGAGGGCGTAGAGCTTTTGTTGCAGCAGAAAGTGTATCCAAATTTCATCTCTTGGATTGATAACAAGTCTGCCTGTGCGGTTACTCCGTATGAAATGTGTCTGGTGCGTGACCAAGCTCGCGCGGCAGAGTTAATCCGGCAGGCCGGCGGCAAAACGGCGGATTCCGTGGATCCCAAGGCGCAATCAACCCTTGTCTCGCATTTTTGCAGAGAACAATTGCACGAGGCGTATTTGAGCGATTTCGGATATCGTTAAAACATCGCATATGCATATTAAAACACCCTGGGGTTCACACTCCCCGGGGTGTTATTTTTTGAAAATCATTTTAAATAAGCGTTTTTACCCTTTTGGAAGGGTTTTTAGTTTGCAACGCGTACACTTTCTTTGTCTTGATGCATTCGGGCCGTTTACGGCCATTTTTGCCCATAAAAAAGCCCCCGCCGTTTGGCGGGGGCTAAATTCTTTAGCGGTTCAATTAGATATTGAGCACGTAAAGCATATTGGTGGTGCCGGCTTTGCCAAACGGGATACCGGCGGTTACTACGACGTTGTCCCCTTCTTTGGCGAGTTTCTGGTCCAACACCGCTTTGCGGGTTTCAGCCGTCATATCGTCAAAGTTTTTCAGGTTTTCAATCACAATCGGGGTAACGCCCCACACTACGGTCAGCTGGCGGGCGGTGGTGATGTTGGGGGTCATACCCAAAATCGGCAGGCCGCCGGCGCGCTGTTGGGAAGCACGCAGCGTAGTGGAACCGGAATCGGTGAACGTAACAATCACGTTAGCCGTATCCAGGTTGGTGGCCACAATGCCGGCCGCGGAAGTGATGGCGCCTTCTTTGGTGGAATCGTTTTTGCGTTCCAGGGTAGAAAGCCCTTTGCGGTAGCGGTGGTCTTTTTCCACGGTTTCAATAATGCGGCGCATGGTGGCTACGGCTTCGTAGGGATGGTCGCCCTGGGCGGTTTCGGCGGAGAGCATTACCGCGTCCACCCCGTCGTAAACGGCGGTGGCCACGTCGGAGGCTTCAGCGCGGGTGGGCATAATGTTGTGAATCATAGATTCCAGCATCTGCGTGGCTACGATAACCGGTTTGCCCGCTTTGCGGCAGCCGGAAACGATTTTTTTCTGCAAGACCGGTACGAGTTCCGGGCTGGTTTCCACACCCAGGTCGCCGCGGGCAACCATAATAACGTCCGTCAAATCAATGATTTCGCGCAAGTGTTCAATGGCGGAGGGTTTTTCAATCTTGGCGATGATGTGCGCTTTGGATTTCATCAAGCTGCGCAGTTCAATAATATCTTCCGGTTCCTGCACGAAGGACAGGCCGATGAAGTCCGCCCCGAGCATTTCGGCGATTTTCAAATCTTCTTTGTCTTTGGCGGTCAGCGCGGAGAGCGGCAGCTTTACGCCGGGCACGTTGACGCCTTTTTTGTTGGACAGTTCGCCGCCGGCGATTACCGTGCAGTCGGCGGTGTCGGCAGTGTGGGCGTCCACACGCAGGCGCACGACGCCGTCGTTAAGCAACAGTTCCAAGCCGGGTTTCATCGCGGCGAAGATTTCTTTGTGCGGCAGGCACACGCGGGTCTGGTCGCCGGGTTCCGGGTTCATATCCAGGCGGAATTTATCGCCTTCTTTCAAGGTAATGCGGTAGTCTTTAAAAGTGCCGATGCGGAGTTTCGGGCCTTGCAAGTCAAATAAAATACCGAGGGTGCAGTTATATTTTTTTTCCATTTTGCGGATGTTGGTGACTCTTTCCTGATATTCAGGCAAAGAACCGTGGCTGCAGTTGCAGCGGAACACGGACACCCCGGCCAAAACTAATTGTTCAATAGCTTTTTCGTTGCTGGTGTCGGGACCGATGGTCGCGACGATTTTACAAAAGTCAGTATTCTTAGGCATAATGTATCTATTCTTCCTCAATCATAACTTCTAAAGTAAGGGAATCCAAAAACGCTTTTCCCTTCCGTCTTATATTTTATTATTTTTGGAGCGCGTTGTCACCGGGGTGTTGGCGAAAAAAGGGTTTTTCGTCTGATGTGCAAAATTGAATTAGCGATGGAAATCCGCTACAATATACCCATATGAATGAAAATCCTTCCTTGGAACCGAAAAAAGATTATTACGCGCCGATGCACACGGCCGAACATATTTTGAACCAAACAATGGTACGTTTTTTTGGCTGTGCACGAAGCACGACTAACCATATCGAAAAAAATAAATCCAAATGCGATTATTCCCTGCCCGCCGCTCCGACGGAAGAACAATTGCGCGAAGTGGAAGATATGGTCAATGACGTTATTTCCCGCCAGCTGCCCGTAACAGCGGAGGAACTCCCGCGTGACGTGGCCGAAAAAAGCGTGGATTTATCTTCCCTTCCTCCTTCGGCAGGAGATAAAGTCCGTTTGGTGCGTGTGGGAGCGTATGACGTGTGCCCTTGCATCGGCAAACACGTCCAAAATACGCGTGAAATTGGCCGGTTTAAGTTTATCAGCTGGGATTATCAAAACGGCCGCTTACGGGTACGTTTTAAGTTGGAAGACACACCGGAGGAAAAGAAATGAATGGCGGCAAGTGCCTTGTAAGTGTGTTGCTGTTGGTGCTGGCCGGGAGCCAGTGGGTACAGGGGCAAACGCAGCCTGCCAAGCGCGGGTGGGAAGTGAAGCTATCCAAATTGGCGTTTGACTTAAATTCCACCGAAGTTAAAAATGCCGAGAAATATCAGGATTTTTCCCAAGCGCGGCTGACGGCGGATTCCCAAACGGCAGTGCGCGGCGTATTGGATATGGAGGCGGATTATTACGCCCGGCATTATGTGTGGGACAATGAATTGTTGATGGATTACGGCCGCACGAAAATCCGCCCGGTAGATGATGAAACCGTGGTGAACGAAAATGCAGACCAAATCCTTTTAACCACCGGCTACACCCAACGTTTATGGAATACGCCGGATTTTTTAGGCGGTTTTGAAACGGGGCCTTTTGCTACTTTCGGTTACGAAACGGAATTTACAAAACCCGAAGACGCGCCGCGTAAAAAAATTTTACGCGCAACGGCGGGTATTAAGCTTTTTGAAGGAAAATATTTAAAAAGCTTGTTTGCTGCCATCGTGGGCGAGCGGGACTATACCTATACCCCCACTTCCAATAAATTAGCCTGGGAGGCGGGCTTTAAGCTGGAACAGCCCGTGCGGGAAGGAGTAACCGCTAAATATGCGCTGTTATTTCGCGACTATTTAAGCGAGTCCGAGTACATACAAACGGACTTGGATTACGAATTTTCCGCCGATGCGCGCTTGGAAGTGCAGGTATATAAAAATTTACATTTGGCGCCCTTTGTCAGCTACTATACGGCCCAAGGCAAATATATTGGCAAGCGGGGCGAAAATGTGTATGTCGGGATTTCTGTTTCGTTTAGCCACCTGTTTAAAGCCGCCGACGAAGTGCCCACTTAGTTCCGTTTTGTTTTTCCCTGTTATAAAGCCCGCTTTTGTAAGCGGGCTTTGCGTTTGTTGTTTGGTTAGAAAAACATTCGGCCAAATTGATTGGTCCATTTGTTGGATTTTACAGTCCCTTCTTTTATTTTATCCAGGATTGTTTTTAAGTATTCAAATCCGTATTCTCCCCAAATGTAGACATCTGCAATATCCGAAGCCGGGATATCTTCGTAAGAATAGTAGATGGTTTGGGTTTTATTTAACACCGGGTCTTTGCCTAATTCCATGGTAGGTTTGCGGCGGACTTTAAATACCACGCCAATCCCTTCTTTTTTGCCGCCGCTCTGAAAGATATAGTGGCTGGCTTCCATCATAGACGAAGACAAACTGACGGCGTTTCCTTTGCTCGTACCGGCATTCCAGGTGGAAGTAGCGGGCGAAAACCCAACCCGCAAAATTTTGGCTAATTCTTCCGGCGTCAGGAGCATTCCGCGGTAGAGATATTTGTCCGACTCTTTATCCGGTGTATAGGTGGGGTCGGATTGATAAGGATAAATCCTTCTAAAGTAGAAGCCTTCCAAATAATTTTCCGGCAAGTGGTAGCCCCGTATTAATTCATTGCGGTGCAATAAAAGATTGGTGACCAACACCATGCGCTGGCGTTTACGTTCCGCTACTTTGTTTTTGGTTGCGTATACTCTTAATTTTTCTATATTAATGCTTCTGGCAGCCGTTTGGGGCGCAACCTGCGATACCATTTTGATAGATTGTACACTGGCAGCCGAGGGAATACTTCCCGCCCAAAAAGCCGGATTCATCGGGGCTTTAAACGCGATGCCTTGTTCTAAGATAGCAGCGGCAGCTTTGGCTGAAAACCGTGCCGGAAGCTGCGCATGGACGGCAGAAGCCGCCGAAAGTATGCATACCGTGCTGACGAATGCGGCTTTGATGATGTGGTTCGTTTTATTTTCCTCTGTTTTTTAATTAGAAATTGTTTTATAAAAAACCCGGACTTTTATAGGTCCGGGTGGATATAATTGTAAAATAGTTTTATTATATTTCCCGGGTGGCATATGCCTTGGTGAAATTATTAAAATACTTTTGCATTAGGAAATTGCGCATAATATGAAACATAATGCCCTTGCGGCAGGACGCAATCTCGCGGGTGCAAGTGGATTTAATGCAAATATACATATGTTTCATATTTTCTCCCAATTAAATAAAAATCCCGGATTTTTTAATAATCCGGGATTTTAAGTTTTTACAATAAAAAATTAATCAATACGCAACTTATACTCCCGGGCAACACAACATCTTATTAATAGTGTTATTCATCTTTGCCATATAAGCCAAAGATTTAATGGTGTGTTTTAGGCAGGAAACAAAAACGCCGCCGTCCGCACGGAGTGCGGAAGCAAAAGAAGCAAAATTAAAATAAGCGTTTTTGTGTTGCATAGTTTTAGTATAGATTATTTTTATCGCAGAGTAAAGATTTTTTATTATTTATTCTTGCCGGGTGTAGTGGCGGGTTACCCCGTTGTTGGAAAGGACCAACTCGTTTTCGTTTAATTTATCAATTTTCATCGTTTCGGTAAACGAAATAGTTTGTCCGTTGCCAATACTTTTGCCATTTAAAATTAAATTGCCGTCTTGCACTTTCCAACCGTCGTAAACCAATGTAGCCATATTGACGGAAGATGCTTTCCCCCCGTCTTGCAGGCTAAACCCTTGGGTGTGCCCCGGCATGGAAGGAATCGGTTCCACCCAGGTCCCAATTAAGTCTTGCTTTGCGGCCGAACAACCGCAAACGGCTAGTGTTAACAGAACGGCTGCCAATGTATTTTTCATTTAAAAATGCTCCTTTATTTAATTTTATAAGTTAATAAAACGGACGCCTTTACCGAAATCATTCCGGTGGCAGGCCCAGGCAGCTGCCCATCGGCCGGGAGATCCTGCACGGCATTTTGGCTGATATTGCTGGCGGCCAAACGCGGCGTGGGCCATTGGGCGGCGGTATTTTCGGATATATTTACAATTTTTCCTAAACGAATGTCCGCCGCTTCAGCCAATAGGGCGGCTTTTTCGCGGGCGTACTGTACGGCCAATTTGCGGGCTTCGTCGCGGGCTTGACGCAGCTGGGTGGAATAAAAAGATACATTTTCCACACGGTTAATGCCCATTTCCAACAAAGCGTAAAGGACGTCTTCGTACTCGGCGGGGTCTTCCAGCGTGATGGTGAAAGTTTGGCTCAATTCATAGCGGACGGTTTCCTGTTGTGTTTTAGTACCGTTTTTGGCTGTAATTGTTTGATACATATAGATAGGCTGAATATGCAAACTGTCGGTTTGGATAAAACGGTCTTCTATCCCCCGGTTGCGCAGATAATCGGTTACTTGGCGTGAGAGCGTATTTAGTTTTTGGGCGCCTTGGCGTAGGTTGTCTGTTTTTTCATACAAGCCAAAGGTCAGGGCGGCGCGGTCTGGCTTGATGCGTACTTCGGCTTCGGCGGTAACATTTATTAAAGGTTCAACCCCCGCTGCAAAAGCTGGCGCCATGGCCAACGAAAAGATACATAATAATAAATAAATTTTTTTCATAGCATTTCCTCCGCTTTCTCTAGCTATCATAACATTATTCGGGCAAAAGGAAAATAGCCCCTTGCCGGCGCGCGTTCCAAGGCCGCTAAATATTCCTTAACCTAGGAGGAACATTTGTGCATACATACAAAAAAAGCGGGCCCCAAAGGAGCCCGCTTTTTAACTTGGTTAGAGTTATTTGTTCACGGAAGCCATGTGGGCGATCAAATCGAGCACTTTGTTGGAGTAGCCGATTTCGTTATCGTACCAAGACACGACTTTCACGAAGGTATCCGTCAAGGCGATACCGGCTTTGGCGTCGAAGATAGACGTAAGCGGGCAGCCCAAGAAGTCGGAAGACACGACGGCTTCGTCGGTGTAACCCAAAATGCCTTTGAGTTCGCCATTGGCGGCTTCTTTCATAGCGGCGCAGATTTCTTCGTATTTGGCCGGTTTAGCCAAGTTGACGGTCAAGTCCACTACGGACACGTCCAAGGTCGGTACGCGCATAGACATACCGGTGAGTTTGCCGTTGAGTTCCGGAATTACCTTGCCCACAGCTTTAGCAGCCCCCGTGGAAGAAGGAATAATGTTGCCGGAAGCAGCGCGGCCGCCTCTCCAGTCTTTCATAGACGGACCGTCTACGGTTTTCTGGGTGGCGGTGGTGGAGTGAACGGTGGTCATCAAACCGTCTTTAATACCCCATTTGTCGTTGAGCACTTTGGCGATAGGAGCCAAGCAGTTCGTGGTGCAGGAAGCGTTGGAAACGAACTGGGTGCCTTTGACGTAGGTTTTTTCGTTGACGCCGACGACGAACATCGGGGTGGCGTCTTTGGACGGAGCAGACATAACTACATATTTAGCACCGGCTTTGATGTGAGCCTGCGCTTTTTCTTGGGTGAGGAACAAACCGGTGGATTCAACCACATATTCGGCGCCCACTTTGTCCCAAGCCAGGTTGGCCGGATCTTTTTCGGCGGTTACGCGGATTTTTTTGCCATTTACAATGAGTTGGCTGTTTTCAACGTCCGCTTCCACGGTGCCGTTGAATTTGCCGTGCATCGTATCGTATTTGAGCATATAAGCCAAATAGTCCACCGGGCACAAATCGTTGATACCGACGATTTCAATATCTTTGCGTTCTTGCGCCGCGCGGAACACGAAACGACCGATGCGGCCAAAACCGTTAATACCTACTTTAATCATAGTTGTTACATCCTCCATAGATTTTTTACTTCTGTTATATTTTACAATTTTTTGCGGCTTTCGTATATCTTGCCCTTTTGGGTTACTCAGCCGCGGCGGCGGCTTGGGGCTGCCAGCCTTTGCAAACGTCCACCCATTTTTCCGCCCGGGAAGCTTTTTCCAGCTCCGCCAGGGATAATTTTACCGCGGTATTTCCGCTCCCGCCGGCGGGGTAGACCGTTTCAAAACGTTTTAGCGAAACATCTAAATAGACTTTTACCCCCTCCTTGGCGGCAAACGGGCACACGCCCCCCGGCAGAAACCCGGTTAAAGCTTCCACCCGGTCCGGTGCGGGCATTTTGGCTTTTACGCCAAAAGTTTCTTTAAATTTTTTGTTGTCTACTTTAGCGTCTCCGGCGGCTACTATCAAAATAGCCGTTTCGTTGTATTCAAACGAAAGCGTTTTTGCAATGAGGGCTTCTTGGCAGCCCAGGGCCTGTGCGGCCAGGGCAACGGTGGCGCTGGACTTTTCCAGCGTGCGGATACGGTCCTGCAGGCCAAAAGCGGCCAAATATTGGGATACATGGTCAACGGAAGTCATATATTTATTGTATCTTTTTTGGGCAAGCGGAGCTATTCTTCGGTTACGCTAAGCAGCTTATCATCTTTTAAATCGTAGAAATAGGCTTTAGAGGGTGTTTCGTCAAGCCAGCTGCGCTTGACCAATAAGGCGGAGCCGTCTTCGGACCATTTTACGGCTTTGGTGGTTAGTTTCAAAAATCCAGCTTGCGGATATTGCCGCAGCATCGTGCTTACTTTGGAGTGTGAAAAACGAAACGCCACATCTTCTTCCGCCAAGGCGTGGCCAAAGTCGTCCAGCAACATAACAGAGGTGACATATTCGTCGGAATTTAGCCGAATGGAAATCCCGTCGTCCACATAAAAAGCAATTTTGGAAATACCTTTGTTGTGGTAGGCGTCCACCAGGTCGCGCAAGTAATGCGCCGGGGTGGCGAAGGAATAATCGTTGCTGGGGTTAAAGGTGCTGCCGGTGTGAATGGCAACTAATTCGTTATTTTCGTTGAGCAAAGGGCTTCCGCACAGGCCGGAGCGTTTATCGCGCGGCAAAGGCATAGTGGTACGGATAGAAAAGGGCAGGTTCTGAATTACTTTGCGGTTCGGAATGTAATTAAAACGCCCGGACACAAAGCCAATGGTGCGCAGTGTTTCTTTTTCGTTTGCCTCCCCAATGGAGAACGGCTTAAGTATGGCTTCGGCTTCGGCGGGGAATTTGACTAACGAAATATCCAGCATACTCACCGGGGAAGACGCCACTATCTGCGCCGGAATTTGCACGGGCCGGCCGTTATGGTATACGATGGCCGTAAACTGGCGGCCTACGCCCAGCGGGTCGTTTTCTTCGGTAGGGACGATATGGGTTGCCACGGCACCATAAATTTCTTTTTTGCCTTTATAGTTCACGGAAAATACCGTCCCTGAAAAGCGAACGGAGGAATCAAAGCGGGCCACCGCTTGAAAAATATGTTCGTCCGGAGCGATAAAAGACGGTGCCTGTTGGCGGTTTTTAATCGTGCGTTCCAAGGCGGCTTGGTCGATGCGGGGCGCTGCCGCGCGGGCGTTGGAGGCGGAGGCGCGGGAAGACCCGCCCTTTATTGAGGAAACCGCCTTTATAGAGGGGGCAGAAAACGAGGTCGTTTTTACGCTGGCAACGCTGCCTGCCGTGCGCACGGCGGAGCTTAGCCCTTTGGATTGTACATTGGTTGCGGTAATTTTAGAAACGTTCTTCACTGAAACAGCCTTTAGGGCGCTGCTGCCGGGTTTTAGATAATTTTGCGCGTGCAGCGGCAGAGAAGCAACTAAACTGAAAGAAATAAATAGGAAATATAGTTTTTTCATATACTAATATTCTATAATCCACCGACGGAAGCAACAAGGGTCAAAAGGCCCATTTCCCCTTGGGCCTTTTGGCCTGTATTTTAGGAGCAAGCGTTATTATATGGCAGGCGGTGCACGCCTGACGTGCAAAATTTCATTGCCAGAAAAGGGCTGTTTTTTTTAAAATAGACGAAATGTGTTTTTATTATGTAGGGAGGAAAAAATATGATTAGGATAGCAATTGCGGGGTATGGCAATTTGGGCCGCGGTGTTTTGGCGGCTTTGCACCAAAACCCGGATATGCAGGCGGCGGCGGTGTTTACCCGGCGTGATCCGGCGTCGATTGTCTTGGAAGATAAAAACATTCCGGTTGTTCCCTTAAAGGACGCTGCGGCCTGGAAAGGCAAAATTGACGTGATGGTTCTTTGCGGGGGCAGTGCGACGGATTTGCCCCAGCAAACCCCTGCGTTGGCCCAATATTTTAATGTGGTGGACAGTTTTGACACGCACGCCAACATTCCTGCCCATTTTGCCGCGGTGGACGCAGCCTGCCAAAAAGCCGGTACGGTAGGGATTATTTCCGTAGGGTGGGACCCTGGCCTTTTTTCGCTTAATCGGTTGTATGCCGGGGCCGTATTGCCGCAAGGCAAAGATTATACGTTTTGGGGCAAAGGCGTCAGCCAGGGCCATTCGGACGCGCTTCGCCGTGTAGAAGGCGTCAAAGACGCCCGCCAATATACTATCCCGGTTCCTTCTTCGTTGGAACGCGTGCGCGCCGGCGAAAACCCGGACCTTTCCACCCGTCAAAAACACACCCGCGAATGTTTTGTGGTGCTGGAACCCGGTGCCGACCCGGCCCGCGTGGAGCAGGAAATTAAAACGATGCCCAACTACTTTGCCGATTACGACACGACGGTGCACTTTATTTCCGAAGAACAACTCCGCACCGAACACGCCGGTATCCCGCACGGCGGGTTCGTGCTTAGAAGCGGCGTAACCGGAAAAGGCAATAAGCACTTGATTGAATACAGCTTGAAATTGGATTCCAACCCGGAATTTACCTCCAGCGTGCTTGTGGCCTATGCCCGGGCGGCCCATCGTTTGGCGCAGGAAGGCGCCCGCGGCTGTAAAACCGTGTTTGATGTTCCCCCCGCCTATTTGAGCCCCAAATCAGGCGCGGAACTGCGGGCCGCGTTGCTTTAAAGAAATAAATAAAAAACAGCCCCGAATAAATCGGGGCTGTTTTTGTTAAAGCCAGGAGAAACGGTTAAATTTCGTTTTCTTCCAAAATTTTCTTTAACGTATCGGCCGATTTTTTAAGGGCGGCCACTTCTTCTTCATTTAATTGCAATGGGACGTGGGTTTCCACCCCGTTGCGGTTGACAATTGCCGGCAAGCTTAAGGCCACGCCGCTGATGCCGTATTCCCCGTTCATGAGAGCGGAGATGGGTAAAATGGATTTTTCATTGCGGACAATCGCTTCGCAAATGCGTTTGACGGACATCGCAATTCCATAATAGGTGGCTTTTTTGCGGGCGATAATTTCATATGCGCTGTTTTTAACTTCTTCCGCAATGCGTTTGGTGGCTTCCTGGTGGTTGTAGTGGCCGCGCATTTCGCAGAATTTGTCCAGTTTAATGCCCGATACGTTGGCGCAGCTCCAGGCGGCGATTTCGCTGTCGCCGTGTTCCCCGATAATAAACGCGTGCACGCTGCGGCTGTCCACATTTAAGTGCTGGCCTAAATTGTATTTCAAGCGGGCCGTATCCAAAACGGTACCCGAACCAAATACGCGGTTAGGGGCGTAGCCGCTTAATTTAATGGCGACAGACGTTAAAATATCCACCGGGTTGGCTACGATAAGCAAAATTCCCTTAAAATCGCGTTTTACGATTTCCGGAATAATAGACTTAAAAATGGAAATATTCTTTTTAACTAAATCCAAGCGGGTTTCGCCGGGTTTTTGGTTGGCGCCGGCGGTGATGATAATCAGGCCGGCATCTTTTAAATCATCATAGTTCCCGGCGTAAATTTGCATGGGTTTTGCAAAGGGAACCCCGTGGCTGATGTCCAGTGCTTCGCCTTCGGCGCGGGCTTGGTCGCTGTCTATTAGCACCATCTCGGTAAACAGGCCGCTTTGCATCAAACTAAAGGCCGAGGCCGCCCCCACAAACCCGCAGCCGATAATTCCCACTTTATTAAAATTTACGAATTCTTTTTCCATAAAAACTCCTTTTTTTTAGTTGTTATCATTCTAGCAAAATAAATAGCATTGCGTTGGAACGGATTTTAATTAAATTTTGTCTTAAAGCAAGCCTTGCTGAAGCCTGGCTTTATAATTGCTATAATCATAAATAGCTTATAGAAAAAAGAGGAAAAAATGTTTGCAAATTTCAACCCGTGGCACCATGTATCCCCCGGAGATAAAAAAACGCTCCCGTATGTGGTAAACGGCATTATCGAAATTCCCAAAGGAACCCGCGCCAAGTACGAACTGGATAAAGAAAGCGGACTTTTGCGCTTGGACCGTGTGTTGTATTCGTCCGTGTATTATCCGGCCAACTACGGTTTTATCCCTCGGACCTACGGGGCCGACCGGGACCCCTTGGATATTTTGATTTTGTCCCAGGCCGAAGTAGTGCCGCTGTGCATTGTGCCGGCGCGTATTATAGGCGTAATGCGTATGTTGGACAACGGCGAAGCCGACGACAAAATTATCGGCGTGGCTCAGGGCGACCCCAATGTGAGCCATTATACCGACATTTCCCAATTGCCCGACCATTTGGTGGCGGAAACGATGAGCTTTTTTGAAGATTACAAAAAATTGGAAAATAAGAGCGTCGTGGTGGAAAAAATCTTTGATAAAAAAACCGCTATCCAAATTTTGCAGGAAGCGTTTAAAGCCTACGAGCAAAAATTCTTGACGTACAGCAATTTTTCCGCATTTGCAGAAAAATAATTTGCGGCGTTTATAAAAATATCCCCGGTCCAAACCGGGGATATTTTTATATAGAAGCTAACTTCCTTTCCAGCTATAATTATTATAAGACTTTTCCCCCTTTCAGCTTGGCACCCCATACAACCGAGGCAAGCCCTGCTGTGTGTACGCGGCTTGTAAGGTTGGATAAATGGGAGTATTATTTGATAATATTCAAATAATACTTTTTATCTATCTAATTAAATGTTATGGTAAATAATATTTTTGGTATTTTTATTTGGCAGTTGTGTTTGGGTCCGTTTTTCTTAAACGGAGCCGAAGTGGAATTTTCCCGCGGCAAACAAGATGTGCGCGTATCGAACGGAACGAACTACACGCGTTTAGGCAATACAATGCACGGTTCCGACGGCAGCCGCTATACTCAAATTGGGAATACTACTTATGGGTCGGACGGCACTCGCTACACCCAAGTGGGAAACACTACTTATGGCTCCAATGGGAGCACCTATACCCGCCGGGGCAATGTAACCACTGGTTCCGACGGAAGCCGCTATGCGGCGGACGGAAATACGACTAATGCTTCTTACAACACCGGCAAAGTAGATGCAAATCCTAAAAAATATTCAAAAAGCGCAAAATGAAGCTAAAAAACCCATTTTGCCGGCTTCTTCCCGGAGTAATGTTACTTATCGGTCCAGTACAGACGAATACGGAAATACCACCACTTATGGCAGCGATGGAACCAGTTCTTATTCCAGTACTGACGCGTACGGAAATACCACCACTTACGGGAATGATGGTACGTCTTATCGCTCCAGTACCGATGAATATGGAAACATTACTACTTATGGCAGCGATGGGAGCAGCTCTTATTCCAGCACAGATGAGTATGGCAATACCACCCTTTTTGGCGGGGACGGAACCAGCCTGCGCGCCAGTACCGACGAGTACGGCAATACCACTTCTTATGGCAGTGACGGCAGCAGTTCTTATTCCAGTACCGACGAGTACGGCAACACTACCACCTATAGCGGAAGCGGAAATGCAAACTCGGCCGAGGCCAACCAACAACATATTCCCAGAACGCCTACATTTGGGTTTTAAAAGCATGAACCCATTCCCTCGTATAAGGCGGGTTTGAGGTACTGTGATAAGCGCTTGCTTGTTTGCAATGTTGCTAACAATAGAACAGAGTCCCCGGGGGTGCTTGGAATAATAGGGTAAGTTAGCCCGCGGGCAATTGGGCCGGCAGTTTATGTTTATGCATTAGGCCGTATGTCCGTCTAACCCAGGAGGATTTTATGCTTATATTAACAATTAAAATAGGTGATATTACCCGCCTAGAAGCCGACGCCATCGTCAACGCCGCTAACCGCACTTTATTGGGCGGCGGCGGAGTGGACGGAGCTATTCACCGGGCGGCCGGCCCGGAGCTATTGGCTGAATGCCGCGCTTTGGGCGGGTGCGAAACGGGCGAAGCCAAAATTACGCGGGGGTACCACCTGCCCGCTAAGTATGTGATACATACCGTCGGCCCGGTGTGGCACGGCGGGAAATACGGCGAAGCGCAAAAACTGCGTGCTTGCTATATTCATTCCTTGGAACTGGCAGAGCAATACGCCTGCACACGGGTTGCTTTCCCGTGTATTTCTACCGGGGTGTATGGTTATCCCAAGGCGCAGGCGGCGCAAATTACCGTTTCGGCCGTGCGGGAAACGGAGCCGCGCTTGAAAGCCGTAAAAGAAGTTGTTTTTGTGTGTTTTTCGGTTGAAGATGCCGCTATTTACGAACAAATATTATCGGCAGATAAATAAAAATAAAACCTAATTGAGTTTAAACCGCGCCCAGAAAGAAAAAATATTCTCCAAAAGACTTGGAGAATATTTTTATAGCAGATAGCAGGTACGGCTGACAGCTGGCGCTTTAGTGGCGAAAGGTTACAGCTACCGTTTGGTTGTTGGACAAGTCCGGCAAGAGGGACGCCTCCTTTACCCGGCCGATGCGGGTATAGCGGTAGGGTGTTTGGAACGATTCGTAAAAAAGCACCAAACAATCTTTCCCAAACACCAGAATATCTCCTGCGTGTATTTGTCCTACGGGCTGTGGGTCAGCAGGCAGCGCTTTTTGCAGATAGGCGTATTTTTCACTTCCGTTTAGTTCTTGCATATGTAAGCTGACAGGCAGGCGTTTGGCAAAGGCCTGCGCTGCGGCGGTTTCCGCCAGAGAGACGGAAAATGTTTTTTGCCCTAGTTGCATTTGTATGGTCATACTTTCCCCTCCCGCCGAACTTGCCGCCTGAGATTGGCAGGCGGCAGGCAGATAAATCCTAACAAAATTCCTAAATGTAACCAACGCATTATTTTAGGTTTTCCTTGTAGAACGTTTCAATTTTATCAAATGGAATTTTTTCCAAATTGTCGTATAGGTCTACATGGGTTGCCCCCGGAATAATAAGTAGTTCTTTATTGTTCCCGGTAAGTTTTTTAAATGCGTCTTCGCTAAAATATCGGCTGTGGGCTTTTTCCCCATGGATCATCAGTACCGGGGTGCGGATTTCGCTGCTGTAAGCCAAAATGGGAAAATTCATCAGCGATAAACCAGACGTCATATTCCAATTGCCATTGGAGTTGATAGAACGTTTATGGAACCCCCGCGGGGTTTTGTAGTAATGCCAATAATCCTGCACGAACCACGGTTCTTCCCCTGTCAACTTTTCAGGCAAGCCGGGTTGAGGGGCATAGGAGCCGGATTGAAAGTCTTTCGTGCGTTGGGCGTTTAGTTGTTCTTTTTGGGCGTAGCGGGCGTTGGCGTCCATCGCGTCAAAATAACCATTGGCGGAAACGCGTGTCATATCATACATAGTGGCCGTGACTGTAGCCTTAATGCGCGTATCCATGGCAGCGGCGTTTAACGCAAATCCGCCAAAACCGCAAATGCCCAAAATGCCGATTTTATGAGGATCTACTTGTTTGTAAGTACTTAAAAAATCCACCGCGGCGCTGAAGTCTTCGGTGTTGATGTCCGGCGAGGCGACATTCCGGGGTGTCCCTTTGCTTTCTCCCGTATAGGAAGGATCAAACGCCAGCGTGATAAACCCGCGTTCCGCCAGTGTTTGTGCGTACAGGCCGGAGGCTTGTTCCTTTACCGCGCCAAACGGCCCGGAAATGGCGATAGCCGGCAGTTTGGCGTCTTTGGCTATTCCTTTAGGGATATACAAATCCCCGGTAAGTTTAATGCCAAAGCGGTTGGTAAAATGGACCCGCTTGATGGTGACTTTTTCGCTTTTGGGAAATGTTTTGTCCCAGGTGGCGGCTTGTATCATAGATATCCCTCCTAAAAGGAAAGTTATGTTTAGTATTCCTATTAACCCTATTTTCATAAATACTCTCCTGTTTTTATTATATTTTACAGTTTGGAGTTAACTCTAAGTCAAGCGGAAATTTTGCAGCAAAGAAGTAAAAATGCAATAAAAAACCCCGCTTGCGCGGGGTATATTCATACGGAGTGTGTAGTTTGCGCAGCAATATGCTGTTAGTTTTTTGTGCCAAATTCCCTGATATGCAGGGAAAATACAGGGAAAATGTTAATTTTTATGGTTTTTTGAGCCATTTTTTGCTCTGTTTCCCCTATACAACTTGTATAAATTCCCTAAAAACAAAACAGGGAATTAATAGAAACTTTAACCAAAAATGCTTAATTCCAACTCTGTTTTCAGGGATTTATAAGTGTTGTAATTGAATAAGAGGTAAAATCTTTCAATTTTGCTTTGGAAGAATTAAAGCCAATGTGGACTAGAAAAATGCCAAGACTCCTTGTGAGGTTTGCTAGTACATTCGCTTGCTGTAGGCAATAGTAAAAGGGATTAGATTAATTTCTAGCCCCTATTTATATAGGCATCTAGTGCTTCCAGTAATCCACATGTGCTACAGATTTCCGTCTCGTTATCCTTCCGGCTTATAGCAGGGTAACCTACCATGTATCGGCCACAGTTTGGGCATTTTCGGCGTGTCTTGGGCATATTTAACCTCGGTTGGTATGTAGATAGGTCATTACCGCGTAAACATTTTTTATGCGCTCTGCGGTGCAATCCAATCCATACAAGCTCCCCATTATCAGGTTTTGGTCCGATGTGGCAATACCGTCCTTGGCATCCTTTACTCTTTCGTTTAGGTCTTTTACCAACCCCTGCAATACTTCATAGGAATGTTTGATTACTTCTAATTTCTCTTTTTCGGTCATATTACGCTGTTCTCCGTTTATTTTTTTTATTACCAAACACATTTAATAATTGTTCTTGTGCTGTGGTATTTGGCTCGCAGGTTTCAAAGTTGCTAAAAAACTCCCACGTGCCATCATTTTTCCGAATGTAGGTGCTTTCCTCTGTAGGAGTATCAAAACGGCCTATATGTCTGAGGTCTAGGCTATTCCCAATCTTATCTTCTGCGTGTACGGTATATGTCCAACTAACGCATTTTAATCCGTTTATTTTATCTTCCGGCATATATCCTCTCCTAGCACCACTCCCAATTTACTTCCATTATCCCAGTCCACCATAATGGTTCCGATATCGTCCACTCCGGTTACAGTGCCTTGTGTCCCTATGGGCGGAGCTTGTACATCATCCATTTTTATCAACTCCACCATAGTCCCTTTGGGATAATTAATCCGAAGCATTCCAACGCTTGCCCGAAGTGCATCTTTCGCTATTTTGTCTGCCATTCCAATATCTCCTTGTGGAAAATACATAACCCGATATCGGGTACTCCGTAATGGCCATAGCTAAACCAGAAAGGGATTTGTAGCGCTTCCCTTCCCAATACAAGCCATCTTCCTTTACTTCAATTTCCAGGTCCTTGCCCTTAAAACGCTTTACAAACTTAGTGCCTACGGCTGGAAGCCTAGGGTCCTTTGGTTTTTTAAGTATCGTGGGGTTAGCAATTACGCTTTCTAGAGTGGCCTTAATGGGCGTTACTCTTGCGGCACAGGTGATGGATTGCGTTTTAGTCTTTGAGTTTTTACTACAAGCAGGCTTTTTCTTTGGCATTTTCGTTCTCCTATAAGTTTGCATTTCTATTTGGGGATTTCGTCCCGTACTACATATACGCTCTTATAGGAGGGAGAAGTCAAGTAATATGTGTTATTAACGAGATTTTTTAGAATTGAACAAAGCGGTATTTGCCTTTGCCCTTTCTATAGATAGGTTCTAAAAGTTGGGCGGCTAATATTGTTTTTAGTAAGAGAGAGGTCATAGCAGGTTTGAGCCCTAACACGAGAGAAACATCCGTTCGCTCAAAATAAGGGGCAGTTTTACAGGTCGCATAGAGTTTAGCAATATGTATCCTAATTTTGGTACTTATAGCAGAAAAGGATGTCCTTATGACAATGCATGTATAGAATCTTTCCAAAACAAGAAGAAGTTTATACAAAGCAATACAGAAATTATGAGGCGGCTCAATTACACTTGTTTGAATACATTGAAGGTGGGTACAAGAGAAGAAGATTACACAGCAGTCTTGGTTAACAAACGCCAGATGAGGTTTATCAAAATGGTTAACTCATTATCAGGGATAGTCTCTTATTTACTGTCCCACTTTGTGTACCAATACCAATAGTATGACTTTTGCATGCCCTTTTTCTTTAGCGAGCATTAATGCTGTCTTCCCAAAGTTATCTTTGACATTGACATCTGCTCCTGCTTGAAGTAATAGCTCTACTATTTGGGAATGTCCGCATCCACTAGCAAGTATAAGAGCTGTCTTGCCGAACAGAACATCTTTAGCATTGGGGTCAGCTCCTGCTTGAAGCAGGGTTTGTACAGTTTCTGTCCCGCCAAACCGACTGGCAGTCATTAAAGCTGTCATTCCCGATGCGAAATCACTTTCGTTAACATCTGCTCCGGACTGAAGTAACATTTGCACGATCTCTGTATGACCATGGGCACTAGCCTCTATTAAAACTGGCCATCCTACAGCATTTTTAGCATTTATGTCAGCGATCTCTCTAGAGCATAATCAGCATTTGATTTTATGGCTCTCATATCGGACCGCATATCATATATCTCACTATATAAATCTTCATCCTCTCGTTGTAATTTGTTAACTCGCAGTATAAGCCAAAGATTCAAGCAAAGCAAGAAAAAATAGAATAATAATGCCAAACTCAATATTTTATTAGCTTGCATATATGGTTTGACTGTATTGGTACAATAAGCCTTTATTTTATTAAAAGTGTTTTTAATCTTCTACATTGGGGCCTCCATTCTATATGCCTTCAGCAGAAAAAATGAATGTATCTTTGTCAAAAGACAATGGAATTTTGTCTTTAAATCCAGATGGCGATTTTTTAACAATCAGCAAAGCCTCTGTTGTCTGAAGGGAACGATATAACATTCCAAGGCCATCAACTAATTCAAAAGTTTCATCATCCATATTTCTAAAACCTGACAAATCCGGCAAATCTTCTTGAATTCCATAAGGAGTTGTAGAACGGGATACTTGGGATAATACCAAAATAGCTATATTTAACTTTTGGGCTAGAACTTTTAACCGTTGGAGTTTCTGTTTGAATGTGTCCCCTAAACTTAATGTCGGATCAGACGGCCTCATGAGCTCCAAATAGTCCACAATCATCAAATCTAGCTGTTTCCCTTGTGTTTTTAACTCTTCAGCCATTTGGTCCGCACGAGTGCAGATTTCTTCTACATTTGGCATCGGTTTATCATCAATAACAAGGGCCGCTTTGGGTTTAAAATATCGCTCTAAAAGGTTTTTGTCAGTTGGACATTGCTTATATGGCGTATTGTTGGCTATAGCGTATAACCGCTGATAAATACGTCCTTTGTCCATTTCTAGCGAAAAGAACAATGTATTATAAGGGCCATTAAGAGTACTTTGACAGGCAATATTTAACGAAAAAATGGTTTTTCCATGAGAAGGCCTACTTCCTAACAGGAATAAACTCCCTTTTTTTAACCCACCCATACATGTATCCCATGGGTCTAGCCCTGTTTTAATATACAAATCTTTTTCTCCATCTGTGCGCATATATAGCTCCTTGCCAGCCAATACTATTGGTTTGTAGAATTATAATATATCAAATCATAAACATAAAAGGGGAAATATATATGGCAATATCTGAGGTTAAATTAATAAACAATTATTATCATGTTTTTGACGAAAATGGTCGCAAAATAACGCAGTATCAAGCTTCTGTTGGTGAATTACAGGGATTTAATTCCCAATACATTGTAGTCTTGCGTGGTGGGAACTTGGTGGTATGTGATGAGAATTTTAGACGAATTAGCCAACGTTCCCAATCGGCGACAGGTGAATTTTTAAATATTACCGATAAGATTCATTGTAAAAGAGGTGGCTATATCGTTACTTACGATGAACACTTAAATCAAATCTCCCAAAGACAGGATTTGTACTAAAAAAACTGGATTTGGTACAAAATATGGGACAGTAAATAAGGATAAAAGTATAAGTAGGTTGTATAGGAGAACTGGGAAAAGGGTTATGAAACGAAAGCAGTATATAAAAGAGTTTAAACGACAGATATTGGAGCTAAGAGAGCAGGGCAAATCGGTTAGAGAAATCAGCAGCGAATATGGCATAGATGTGTATCAAAATGGTTAACTAATCATCAGGCATAGTCTCTTATTTACTGTCCCACTTTGTGTACCAATACCAGAATTCTTGAAACGGAGTTAAAATATCAAAGGAAATAGCACTATAATTTAAGAAGAAAGAATATTTACCATTACAAAAAATTAAAAAGAGAATAAAGATAATAGCCTAATAATAACCTGCAAGGCTTCAAACTTTGCGGAAATAGTATCCACATTTTAAGTTGGTTACGCCATATACCAGTCCTCTCCCCAAAGAACTTTGCTGAAGATAAAAGTAAAAAATATCTTGAATTATTAAAACAATTTTACTGACTCACTCACATCTCTTTTCCATCAAGTAATTTAACTAATTCGTTAATTTTTTCCTGCATAGCGTTAACAATATCCGCCCCACCTTCTGCTATAGAAACGAAAGTGTCTTTATCCCAAATGCGGTATTTTGGTAAATCCATAGGGCGATATAGGGGCCAAGAAGTGCTATGTTTGTAAGAGTTCTGTCCAGAAAAAAAAGCTTTCAAAGCTTCTGGACTGGTATTATTTGTAAATTGAAATCCATAAATAAACTCTTTAAAATTTTCACCTTGGAACTCAAAACGTATTTTAAGGAAATTCCAAGATTTGTTGTAAAAAGTAAATCCAAGATACTTTTTAAAAGGTGTGTCAAAGGAGTCAGAGAAAAACTCAAATCCTTCTTTATTTGCGAAATATTTTAAAGCAGGGATAAGGCGTTCTCGCACAAGACAGGTCTTTGCCTTTGCTAAATACTTCTCAACATCAAATGCCGCAGCAATATTTTCTTTACTTTTAGTTAAAACTTTTAGAATTTCATCACTCATTTTATTCCTCTCAGATTGTCCCGTTAAGTTTTTAATTAGAACAATATATTGCGCAAGAGTTTCTCGTAGAAACGGCATATCAGCGGTTTCCTTATAACACTCATTAAGCCACTCCAGTATATCTCCTCGATAAGATAATCGTATATATTCATCTTCTTCTAAACTGTCCAAACTCTCTTTAGACGCATTCCTCCCATCCAAGGTGAGATAGGCTAATTTTCTCAATTTCTTTGAGAACTCCTTATTCAAATAGTCATAATATCTTTTGAGTTGTTTGTCTTGGTCATTAGCATAAATTTTATTTTCAATCACCAAGGCGAAATTTTTGGCCTCTATTAATATATCTATCCTGCCATTCTCTACAGATTTTTCACAAGACACTTTGGCTCCCTCTGCTTCCAAATCCATGCCTGGACAAATAATATTTAGAAATTTTTTAAGAAAAATACTGCCTTTTCCATGGGAGCCATTAGGAGATAAAAGTTCACTTAAAAAAGCAGAGTGGGAAAGTTCACAAACAGATACATCGAGAATATTGAAAATATTGAAATTAGCACCACTTTGGAACGTCAATTCTTCAAAACGTTTGTTGATTGCATAAATGTTATTTAAAAGCAGCTCCAGATTCATTTTTATATCCCTTTGTGAGAGTTTGCAACGTTATTAGCTATATTATATAATAATTCAAATTGTTTTATATTTGAATTAAGCGACAAGCATAAGTTGGCAATTTATGTAGCATAAAAAACATTAGGGTGGTAGAATATGGCAATATCAGATGTGGAATTAAAAAATAATTACTATCGGGTATTAGATGAAGATAATAAAAAAATTTCAGAGAAACCTGCATCACTTGTAGGAGAGCTGCAAGGATTTAATTCTGAATACATGGTTTTTTATAAAAATCATTACTTTACTGTTTATAATGAAACGTTTGGCAAAATCAAAGAAAAACCTGAATCAGAATTAGGGGAGTTTAGAAATATTGGAAGTACTATAAATTTTGAAAAAAATAATTATATTATTTCTTATGATAAAAGATTTTCAAAATTATCACAGCGCCATGTGTGATTTTTTAATTATAAGGCCTAATCGTGGTAACTGGATTTGTTAAGCACAGAGGGCTACCCTTGATGAGTAGCCCTCTTTTGATTTCATCTCTTAGCAGACTGCTTTCAATCTCTAACGTATAACACATTCTACCTTTATTTAAGCAAGTTAAACCTTGGATTAAAGCATCGGCCGGGTTATCATACTTTTCATTCGGGAAAACAAACTGGTCTTGGTACACAAAGTGGGACAGTAAATAGACGAAAATGCCTGCGGTGGATCAGAATATGACCATGCTCATTGCCATCATCACGGAAACTGTCACCATTAACGATATATTCCCATTAGATAACCTCTAGTAAAAGAGAAAGACTCTAACTGGGGACTTTTTATTACTTTTACTCTGTCAAAAGTATATAAAATGAACACTATAATTTGCGTAATTAGCCCATAATTATGGAGTCCAAACTCTGTCCATTAACCATATAGCTTATTTGCTTTATTTTGATTATTTGCTGTGCCCAAAAAGCGCACAAGGCATAATAAAAGCACAAGAAATGGCAAACCAGTAACCGAAAAAAACACGCAGTTATAGTGTCCACACTGTGCCCAGTATATTTATAGTTTTGCGAGGAAGTTTTAGTAGTTTTTGGACTTCTTCGACGAGAGATAATAATTATAGTATGTAAAAAATATTGGGAATTTAAGCTGTGCGGATATAGTTTGCGGAAAAAGCACATATAATTTAGATTTTGTCGACGAGAAATACAAAGGAAACTAGCATTTACTGTACACCATAGAGGGTCCACTAAGAATATACAAGATTTGCGTAATTTTGCTCATTTTGCCTAAAAAACACCGACGAGGGAGTATAAGAAAAAACCCGCTCTCGACGGAGAACAGGTATATTTTGAAAAGTGCGCCCAACAGGAATCGAACTTATATTCCTTTTATGTTGTTGTACTTGACTTCTAGGCCATAGTAAGCCGTAATGTGTATAGGAGGGGATATGACTGACTATACACATTGTACTGTTCAGCAGTTGCATGCCAAATGGACCGAAGTAATCAACCGACCGATACCGCCAATTCGTCGCAGCCTAATCATTAAATATCTAATTTGGTATGAACAAGCCAAGCGGGAGAAAATTTCTTTCCTTGGCTTTTTTAATGAGGTTAAACAGGCTTCTGTGTCGGTCAATAAACACACTGTTATCTTGGAAGCCGGATCTAAAATCACGCGTTCTTATAAGGGAGTTGTCCATACAGTAGAAGTTATCTCTAATGGCTATTTATACAACGACAAACAATACAAAAGCCTATCGGGTATTGCCAAAGCCATTACAGGTAAAAGTTGGAACGGCAAAGTATTCTTTGGGGTGAAAGATGAAAAGTAAAATACGGTGTGCCATCTATACACGCAAGTCCAGTGAGGAAGGTCTAGAACTTGAATTTAACAGTTTGCAGGCCCAGCGGGAAGCGTGTGAAGCCTATATAAAAAGCCAAAAGCACGAGAATTGGCATCTTTTATCCACAAAGTATGATGATGGAGGATACTCTGGCGGTACATTAAACAGGCCGGCTTTGCAGCAATTATTATCGGATATCAAGTCTGGGCTTATAGATATAATTGTGGTATATAAGATAGACCGATTAACCCGCAGTTTAATGGACTTTAGCAAAATTGTAGAGGTATTGGATAAGCATAACGCATCTTTTGTATCTATCACGCAGCATTTTAATACCACTACCAGTATGGGGCGGTTAACGCTCAATATGTTATTATCATTTGCCCAATTTGAGCGGGAAGTAACCGGGGAGCGGATAAGGGATAAAATCGCTGCTAGCAAGAAAAAAGGGATGTGGATGGGCGGCAAACCGCCACTCGGGTATTACCGTAAAGATAAAAAGATATATCCGGATGAAGAAAAGGCTAAATTAGTTAATGATATTTTCCATAAATACATAGAGTTAAAGAGTACCACGTTAGTCAAAGACTGGCTTACAACACGAGGCTACCCTATATCTGTTGGGAACTTAAACTGTATCTTGCGTAATAAAGCCTATATAGGGCAGATAGGGCATAAGGGTATATGGTATCCGGGGGAACACCAAGGGATAATAGAAGGCTCCTTATTTGACCAAGCCCAAGCGGTTATGAGTAGTAACCGTATCAACCGGCAGCAGTATAACCCCAGTAAAAGCCTTTTGGCCGGGAAGCTATATGATGACAAAGGAAACGTAATGAGCCCCAGTTGGAGTACGGGGAGCCAGGGGAAGAAATACCGCTATTATGTCAGCCAAGCGGTGATTAAGAAGGATCCTAGTAAAATAGGGCAAATAAGTAAGATATCCTTACCCAAACTGGAAGAATTTATAGATAACTGGTTCGCCCAGTTTATACGGGATAAGGCCAAAATATATCCCTATCTTAAAGGATTTGATATTGTAAAACAGAAGGGAATTATAAATAAACTTACTTCATACACAATCACCCGAAACATAGAACAAGCCCTTATCAAGCGGGTAGATATATCCCAAAAACACATTAAAATCACTATACACGAAGAACAAGTAACGGAACTGTTAAATGCCCTCTATGAAAACAGAGATATGACCCAGCTGCAAACCAAACGAGAACATCCCTATACGGAGGACTATCACATAGGCATTATAGACAATGGTGCCAAAGTATTGGTAGGGCAAAAGATTAAACCTAACCCTCGTAAAGATATTAATCTGATTAACATTTTGGCACAAGCATATAAGTGGCACCAAGATATATTAAACGGTAAAATGCTAAAAGAGATAGTCCAACAGGAACAAAAGACTGAGCAATATGTACGGAGAATCCTTGAACTAAGTTTTTTATCGCCTAAAATCGTACGGACAATCTTAAATGGCACCCAGCCGGCAGATTGTACACTTAAAAGGTTGTTATCTATCCATACACCCAACTGGCGCGAACAAGAGGAAAAATTCTTCTGTTAAACAACTTCCCCGACAAAAAGACAGCATAAAAATATAAAAAAGCGAATAAAACACAAAAATCGGCGCAAAAGAGGCTGCTATAAGTTGAGTAAAAGAAAATCCCCGTCGGGAGTTAATCCTAACGGGGATAAATGCTAATAATTCAAAACTAAAAAACGGAGAGGGAGGGATTCGAACCCTCGATACGGGAATTAACCCGTATAACGGTTTAGCAAACCGCCGCTTTCGGCCTCTCAGCCACCTCTCCAAAAACTTCGTCTGTAATCTCAGACGGCTTATATATTATAACAAAATTTCAACCGCTTGTCCCTTTTCTTCTGTTTAGGCTGCCAAACAAGCAAGGCGCCCGACGGAGGAACAATCACCCCTCGCGACGGAAAAGCAATCAAAAACTTTTCTTGAGCCCTTCGGCCAACGGCGTGAATTTTTGCCCGGTCAGGGTTTGCCATTTTTTGCCTGAGCAAATCCAATGCCCGGGGATCGTGGCTTCGGTTACTTTGTCATAATTTAAAGCCGGCTGGGCGCCGCTAAGGCGGGCGGCCAACTCGTATATCCACGCGGCCGAGCGCAGCATCCATTTAGGGGCATTGGGCATAAACGGCTTATGGCAGTTCATAGCGCGGGCCATCTGGGTGATAAAATAATCCCACGAGTATACAGCCTCTTCCGTTACAAAAAAGGTTTCCCCAGCGGTGTCTTCGCGCGAATAGGCTAGCCACAGCGCCTGCACCAAGTCGTCCACATGCACAAAGCTGAAGTATCCGTTTCCGGAAGTGTTTACCATAATTCCGCGCCGCACCCAAAGCGCAATTTTAGATACGCCCGAGTCGTTGCGGCCGTATACGATAGGCGGGCGGATAATCGTCCATTTTACACCGGGGCGCAGCGTGCGGACGGCTTCTTCCCCCCCTAATTTGGTAATACCATAATCGGATACCGGGGCGGGCGGCATATCTTCGGTGCGGGGGTGGTCCTTATCCGGGGCAAAGCCGCTGGCCGCCAAGCTGGATACATGCACAAAAGTTTTTATTTCCGGCATTTGGTTAACGGCCTCCACCACGTTGCGGGTGGCAAGAATGTTGGCTTTTTCGAAATCTTGGCGGTTAAACCCAAAAATAGCCGCCGCCAAATGGAACACCCCCACACAGCCTTGCAGTGCGTTTTTTAAGGAGGTGACGTCTTCGTAATTGGCTTTTACCAACGTTACGGCCGGGTTGGCGGGCTGTTCTTTGGGAATGCGCCGCGTGACGATGCGTACATTAAACCCTTCCTGCAGCAGTTTATCGGTCAGCGCGCGGCCAATAAAACCATTCCCGCCGGTAATTAAAATGGTGTTTCTCATACATTACTCCACTTGGATATCAATGGAATCAATCAGTTCGTCGGTGGTATTGGAAACTTTCTTTTTAATTTCTTTTTTTACTTCTTCTTTATCCAAGTCCTGATTGATAAAATTTTCTTTGCGGGTAGCTTTGCGGTGTACAAAATCAAAGTTGAAGGTAAACCGCTGCAAGCCGCGTTGGATATCGTCTTTGGTGGGGATTTCCCCGTATTTAATTTTATTAATCGGGGTTACTTTATCTTCTTGCGGGAAGTACCACAACAGCGAATACATAATGGCACATATCAACACAAAAAATACCAATTTGTTGAGCGATTCAAACTTATACAGCCCAAACAAGTTGGAAATGACTGATAATACCATAATCACGCCCGTCCACATAGCAAACGCTACCCCGATAAAGGTCCATCCCGAAGCATCAAAATCCGGGTATAATACCATCACCGTAAAACAACATAAAATCAGTACTGCAAAACGCTGCCATCCGTTCATATTATATCTCCTGGCGGAACTCCACGCTTACGGTGAGTTCGTCTTTTTCATAATACATAGGCAGGGGCGCAAAGGGGCCCGCGTTGATAACCGCCGACGTAGCGGCAAAATCAAAGGTATCGTCCCCGGATTTGCGGTCTACCTGCAAGTCTTTTATTTTCCCGTCGCGCGCTATGGCAAACGACACCAGCGCGGAAAGTTCCGTTCCGGCGGGGCGTCGTTTTTCCCATTCAATCCACAGCGAGTTGCGCACTTGGGTGATATACCACGGGTACGGAAAGTTCGCGAAATCTGTTTGAATGTTGCCGCCGGCAAATTCTCCTTCCTTCGAGGCGCTCCCCCCGCCGGAAGTGTTTTTAGCGTCGGCGTCGTCGTCCAGCACGCTGGGGGCCGCTAAAGGGGCCGCCTTCGGCTGGGCTTTTTTAGTTTGTTTTTTAGTGGTAATTTCGGACTTGGAAGCATAGGCCTTTTTGTTCGTTTTCGTTTCCGGTTTGGCCACCGCTTCTTTGGCTGGGGCTGGCGCTTGCACTGCGGCTTTGGGCGCCGCCGGAACCGGCGAAGAGGCTTCCTGCCCGGTGGTGGCCACTACTTTGCCTGTTCCGATAAAATCAATCGTATAGGTGGCCGAAGCCTTCTTGGCGGAAGGGGCCAATAACAATAACAGAAACAGGGCGGCCAATAGGTGCAGGCCGCTGGAAAGGGCCAGATAGCGGTTCATTAGTTTTTAGAAAGCACTCCAATCCCCAATTTGGCTGCACCGAGCTTTTTGGCTACGTCAAACACGTCCACCACTTGCTGTATCGGTACGTCTTTGTCGGCTTGAACCAAAATAGTTTTTTTGCTGGCTTTTCCCATACGCAAAATCAATTCGCGTTCCAGGTTTTTCATTGTCAGCGTTTTGTTCATTACAGAAATCGTGCCGTTTTTTTGCACTTCAATACGGATTACATCGTCTTCCGCTTGGGTGTTGATGGCCTGGGATTTAGGCAAATCCACCGTCAGCTGCATTTGCACCAGCATCGGGCTCATTACCATAAAAATAATCAGCAAAATCAACGTGATGTCAATAAACGGCACCATATTGATTTCCGCCATCACAGTTCGGTGTTTATGCGTGCTCATAGGTTAAAACTCGCTGGGGTCTTCTTCTTTGCGGTAGATAACTTCATTGGCCGCATTTTCCATTTCCTTGGCGAAATAATTCGTTTTAGAAAGGAAGTAGTTATACGCAATTACCGCCGGAATAGCTACAAACAAGCCGGCGGCCGTGTTGATAAGGGCCTCGGCAATACCGGCCGCCACAACCGAAGCGCCGGCCCCGGTGGCCGTGGTGGAGGCTAAATCTTTAAACGCGTGCATCACACCGATAACCGTCCCAAACAACCCGATAAACGGCGTAATGCTGCCCAGCGTGCCCAATACAGTCAAGCGGCGCTGAAGTTTGGAAATTTCCCAATCGATAATAGAATCCGCCATTTTTTCCAATTCCGCTTGCGGGCGGTGGCGTTCCTGCACTAAACGCAAAAGCAAGGCGGAAGCCGGAGTGTTTTTTACCACATCTTTGCGGCAGGCGTCTTCCACTTTTTGGTAATTTTCCGAGCGGAGCGGGTGGCGGCAATAAGCAATTAATTTGCGCGAAAGCGAAATAGACGAACGCAATTTGAAAAAACGTTCTAAAATGACGGAAATGGAATAAACGGATAAAAGCAGCAAGAGAATCAGCACCGGTCCGCCGGCGGCTAACAGCTCGCGCACATTGGTCATATTGGAAAAGTCCATAACAAATTATCTCCTTAGGGTTTACCCTTTTATAAAAAATATAATAAAAATCTGTATCAAGATATTGGCCATCAGGCCCCCGGCCACATCGTCAAACACTACGCCAAAGGCGTTTTCCATGCGGTCAAAGGTTTTCACCAGCCAGGGTTTTAACGTGTCGAACGTCCGAAACAGCACAAACGCCGCCAGCAAATAAGGCCAAGTCCGGGGCAGAAACGCCATGGCCGCAATATACCCGGCCATTTCGTCAATGATAATTTTGGGGTTGTCGTGGCCGGTGTATCCTTTAAATTGTACTTTTTTACATATAACTACGGCAAATACCCAAAAAGCCAGCATGGCAATTAAATAGAGCAATTGGTCCGTCGGGAAGGCCAGCACCAGCAACACCCCCCACAGCGTACCCAAAAAACCGGCGCCGGTATTTTTTTTGTACTTAAATACCAAAGGAGGCAAATAACTGACAAACAACCCCGTTGCCAAAGCGCGCACGATTATTTGCATACAGGCAGGCTCCAGGATTTTTTAAGCAGCTCCCAGTTGTTTTTTAAGTACGAAATCGCGCTAATCCAAGTAATTACCGCGGCAATAGCCGTGATGGCATAAGGTACTTTTTGCAGGGTAATAAACAAAATAATGCAGGTGCTTTTTGCGCCGCCCGTTAAAATGTGGGACAGGTGGTATACGTCCAACACAAAGAAAATCGTTCCTACGGCCGTCATTTGAATAACGGTTTTGAATTTCCCCCACCGCTCGGCTGCCATCACTTTGCCTTCCAGTGCGGCAATGACGCGCAGGGTGGAAATCATCAGTTCCCGCAGCAAAATAAAGAATACGGCCCAAATTGGGATATCCAATTCTTTAATGCCGACAAAGGCAAAAAACGCCGCCGCCACTAAAATTTTGTCCACAAACGGGTCCACAATGGCGCCAAAAGGCGTAATGGTGTTGGTTTCTCTAGCTATTTTGCCGTCCACCCAATCCGTGCTGGCGGCAATAATAAAAATAAGCGTAGCAAATAAGCGCGCCCAGCCAAAAGGCATTATGATAAACAAAAACATTACAATAGCCAGCGCCGCGCGCGTAAGCGTAATTTTGTTAGCAAGCGTCATCATTTATGGAATCCTCCGAATACGTCCGCCGGGAGCGGCGTATTTTTGTGGGTGTTTTTTAAATCGGCCCGCGTAACCATTAATTCGGAGCGAATGGTAATGGTTTGCGGGAAATAATCTTTTTTGGAAAGCGTTAAATAAAGGGTGTAATCTTCCCCTTCTTTGGGGGCAAGCACCAGTACGGCTGTTTGGGCGTCCTGGCTTTCCACGGAAGCGTTATGGCGGTCCACCAAGGCGGTATAATTGCCAAAATCAAACAGCGCTTGGTTGGGCTGGCCTTGCTGCCATTCCGCCCACGACAAGGTGGTAACGTGCTGGTGGTTTTCGTCCAAAATAGCAATGTCTTTTTTGTCCGTAATGGCCGTTTGCTCCGGCAGGTTGTGCGGATTTAAGGTATCCAACCGCAAGCGGTTTTTGGTGCGGTCATAAAATAATTTTCCTTTCGAACGGCTGACGTCCACCCCGTCGTAAGAGGTGTTTTGTATAAAATCGGTTTCCAAAGTATTTAGTTTTTTATCCCACTGTTTCAGGCGGGCGGCTAATTCTTCGGCAGACAAATCCGGCACGGACGGTTTGGTTTCGGGTTTGGCAGGCTGCTGGGCCGGGGCCGCTGCTTTCGGGGCGGGTTGTTCTGGTTCCGGCTGCTGTACTGCGGTGGGCGCCGCGGGCGCCTGCGGGGCAGGTTCCGGCACAGAGGGGTTAGAATCCGAACACGCGGCCATCAACAGGGCCGCGCATACGGCGGGAAATAGTTTATCTATACACAGTTTCATAGGTCTCTTCCTGATAATTTTTGTCGTACGGCAGTGAGTTTAATTCCTCCAGCGCCTGGTCAATCATTTCGTAATGAATTTCCCAGCGGTTGGAACCTTCCGGTTTCGAAATATACCCTTTCATTTCCAGTACGCTTAACATATTGGTCGCGCGCGCGCTGGAACCAAAATGCGCTTTTAGCAAATCTTGCGATACCCGGCGGCGTTCTTTAATCAAATTGAGCGCTTGAATTAATTCTTCCGGGCTGGTGCCTAGTCCGTCCTGCGGGCGTTGGTTGGGGTTGTGTTCCGCCACGATTTGCACCGGGTAGTCCGGCCCGCCTTGTGCGCGCAGGAAATCGGCCACCGCTTTGATTTCTTTTTCCGATACATACGCCCCTTGGATACGCAGGGGTGTTTTGTCGGACGTGCTTTGGAACAGCATATCGCCTTTTCCCAGCAAATCTTCCGCACCGGTAGCGTCCAAAATAACTTTCGAGTCGATAGACGACGCTACCTGCAATGCAATGCGCGAGGGCAGGTTGGCCTTAATAACGCCCGTAACCACCTTTACAGACGGCCGCTGCGTGCACAAAATAAGGTGGATCCCCAGTGCGCGGCCCATTTGCGCCAAACGCTGGACGGAATCTTCAATCGAGGCCTTGGTTTGGAGCATCAAGTCGGCCATTTCGTCTATAATGACAAAAATGTAGAACATTTTTTCTTCGTTATTTTGCTGGGCCCACTGGTTGTAACCTTCGATGTTTTTAACTTTTGCCAGCTGCATAATTTGCAGGCGTTTTTCCATTACTTTTACCAGCATCTGCAACGATTTTGCCGCCCCGGGGGCATCGGTTACCACGTCCACATCGTCACACGAAGTTTTAGGGTCGTACAGGTACGGAATCCCTTCATAGAGGGTCAGTTCCACGCGTTTGGGGTCAATCATTAAAAATTTTACTTCGTCCGGGCGGTGTTTGTATAAGATGGACATAATAATCGTATGCAAACAAATGGATTTACCGCTGTTGGTGGCGCCGGCAATCAAAATATGCGGCCATTTTTCGGCTACAGAGCCGGCCGGATTGCCATCGGCATAACGGCCCAAAGCAATAGGAATGACGGCTTTGGATGCGGCATAAACAGGGGATTGGAGAATCTCCTTCATAGTTACCATTACCGGGCGTTCGTTGGGAATTTCAAACCCGACGGCGTTTTTGCCCGGAATAGGAGCCTGCACGCGGATTGCGCGCGCTTCCATACTGGCCTGAATATCCTGCGTGCGGGCCGTGATAGAGGCTATGGTAACGCCCGGATCGGGCTTGATTTCGTAGCGGGTGACTACCGGCCCCGGCGATACGCCCGTCACGCTGGCGCGGATATCAAAACTTTTTAAGGTGTCTTCCAGGCGGCGGGTGGCTTGAGCGATTTCGTCGTCCGTCGGCCCCACAATGCCGTCCCCCACCGGGTCGTTAAGCAAATCAAGGGAGGGCAGGACAAAGGTTTTAGGATCAAATTTTTTCACTTCGCCGTTTTGTTCGGCAGGTTGTTCGGCCGGCTCCGGCAACGTATGTCCGGCGGCCATTTCTTCGTGGCGGGGCAGCGTGATTTGCTCCGCCACCGGGCGGCGGATTTCCGGTTTGGAGCGGTGGATTTCCGGCGCTTCGTGGATTTCTTCCGCCACCGGGCGGATAGCGTCTTTGGCGGATTTTTCTTTTAGTTCGCTGCGTCCTTCGCTTACGCGTTGTTTCAATTCGGCGCGGGCGTCCAGCCAGCCGTCAAAATCATTGCGGATAAACTCCACCGTTTTTTGCAAAATTACCGACCAGGGAATGGCAAACAGCATATGCACCCCCACCAACAGCAACGCCAGCGAAAACACGGTTGCCCCCACCGTGCCGCTTACCCCTTTTAAAGCGTAAAAGAGGGTTTGCCCTACCCGGCCGCCGCTGATAAGGGAATCGGTAAAAATAAGCTTTAAAAGCGTTAATAAACTGGAAAACGCCGCCAGTGTGACGGAAGCCCCCAGCAAAAAGAATAAAAACGAGGTGCTTTTATTACGCACGGTTTGGATTAACCAATAGGCCAAAAACAGCGGAATAAGCCCGGCCCCCTGCCCTAATAATTGGGACAGATAAGAGGCGGCGGCTTCCCCGGCAGGCCCTTTGGAAATATTAAACCAAAGAATACAAAACAACCACAGGCATAAGGCGCCGGCTAAAATATATAAGGCCGTGCGCATCCAAGCGCGGGAGGATGTTTTCTTGGTTTTCTTTTTGGATTTTTTTGCGGCGTAATAATACTTTGGCATATTATTTATTTTACATTTTTTTACGAAGTATGGGGAAATTTCCGCCGTCCCAAAAAAGGATTGTGTTTCCTGCCTGGGCGCTTGGGCGCAGCCGATTGGAAAAAAGGCGCAAAAGAGGCGCGGAATAAATAATTTTGGGAAGGGTGGTTGCCCCGCCTTTTGAAAATCCGGCTCAGCGGTGCAGGCAGGTGCGGCTAAAACGGGGCACAGACATAAAAAACCCCGCCGAAGCGGGGTTTAGCATTACATATTTTCTTGAATAGGCGTTGCCGGCGGAACCGAAGCGGGCTCTTGCCCCCAAGTGACGTGGTAATTAATCCCGTCTGCTTCCAGGGAGATTTTCCCTTGGTTCAGCAGGGCCCCTAACGCCAAATAAAGCACCGAACTGGACAAGCGAAACATAATTTTAAGCTGCCACGAAGTAGCGGTTTTGTGTTCCGTCAAGTATTCGGTAATACGGGTAGTCGCCGTTTGAATGTTTTCTTGTAAAGGCGTCATACTTATACCCGTTCAATGGCGAACAGCGCATCACCCTGTTTGACGGGTTTGCCGTTTTCCACCAGTACTTTTTTGATAATGCACGGGAAATCCGCACGCATTTCGTTAAATACTTTCATAGCTTCAATCAAGCAAATGACGTCGCCTTTTTCCACCCGGGCGCCTTCTTTTACAAACGGCGGGGCCGAAGGAGTGGACCCACGGAAGAAGATACCCATTAAGGACGATTTGATTACTTCTTTATACTGTTCCTGCACCGGCACAGGCGCACCAGCAGCGGCAGACTGCCCAGCTACAGCACCCACGCTAACGGGCACCGGCACCACGGCGGGTTTGGCTTTTACCAAGCGCAGGTACAAACCTTTTTGGTCGTATTCAATGGTGTCCAAATTGTTGTCCTGCATAAAACCGTAAAGTTGTTTGACTTCCTTTAAAATCGGGGATTCCTTTACGGCGGGCTTACGAACTTCGTTGGCTTTTTTGGCCGAAGCCGCTTTTTTGGTTGCTGTTTTTTTCATAAAAGAAATAACCTCTGTTTCAGATTGATACCAAAACTGCTTTTATTTATTTTACATAATTTTTTCGTTTTGATACATATCCTCCGGCGCGCGGCGCGTTTGCGGGAGGGATAAAACTTCTTCCCGGCGGAGTTTTTCTTCGTCTATGGGCTGGTCGATATCCAGCGTTCGTTTTACTTCAAAAGCGGTGATGGCAAAGCCGATGTTCTCCGCCAAATGGGGCTTGATAACCTTTTGGTTTACCCCTACTACTTCGCCCGTTTTTTGCAGCACCAGCGGGCCCCCGCTGTTGCCGCTGCTGATGGCGGCATCGGTTTGGATTACGTCCAGGCCGTTGTTGCTTTTTAGGGCGCTGATAATGCCTTTTGTAACGGAGAACTGCTCGGTTTTGGGGTTACCCAACGCCAGGACGTTTTCCCCCGTTTTGTAGTGGGAGCGGTCGCTGTCCAATTTAAAATACGGAAAGTTCCCCTCTGCCTTAAGAAGCGCCAAATCCCGCGCGTGATTGACTTTTACCACCCGCGCATAGCGGAAAGGCGGTTCGGCGCGGTGCGGGTCAATGGGTAGATCTTCATACAGATAATAACGCGCGTCGCGGTAGTTTTCCACGACGTGTGCATTGGTGATAAAATAACCGTTCGGACTGATAAAAAAGCCCGTTCCGTGGCCGGCGGGCGTTTCCACATAGAGCGTTTTTTCCAATAGTTTGCGGTAGGGGCCGTCGTTGCGGGGGTGTCCGGCCGACTGGCCGGGCATAAAAAGGACGCGGTTTTCTTCCAAATTTTTCATAATGCGGCGCAGGCAGGCGCGCAGGTCTTCTTCCAGCGTTTTGCGTATGCTGTTGCCCGCGGCCGAAGTGTAGGCCGGCGCCATAACCGGGAACAAAAGCGAAAGCGTCATTTTGTTTAGCCAATAAATACCGATGGCGGTGTTATTAAACGACAAATAACTGACTCTATCTTCCGCCAGTTGGATTATCGGCTGGCGGGTGTGCGGATCGCGCAGCGTTAAAATGACGTATGTGTGGAACTTAGGGACAATGTATTTACGAAAGAAAATCAGCCCGTTTTCCGCTTCCGGACGGTAGAACGAGTCGTTGTCTTCTTCCACTTTATAATCCAGCTCGGCGATATAGTCGTAATTTCGGCGGTATTTATAAAGGTTGACGTCCACCTCGCTAAAAAGGGTTCCCAAGGCGTCGGCTGCGGCCACAGCGGCGCCGTCGTCCACACGGATAATGTAAGCGTTGATCGGCGTCAGGTTGCGGTCCTTAAACGTGAAAGAATGTTGAATGTATTTGTCGGCCACTACCATCACGCGCGCTTCTATTTTGTCGTCAAACGAAGGCGTTTGGTAGATGCCGCGCTTGATCCGCCCGTGATAGTTGCACCCCGCCGCCAGCAGGAGCAGGCATAAAATAACCACCGCGCGCGGAAAAATCCGCCGCGCAAAAGACGTAAAGCAAACCATATGTAAATTATACCAAACTGCAGCGGTATGTCGGCGCGGGCGGCGCAGGTTTTTACTCCAAGAAAGGGGCCCCGGCAGGCGGACGGTGCAAACATGTCCACAAGGCATAAAAAACCCCGGCGAACCGGGGTTTAAAATTATTGGGCTTGTTCTCTTTCAACGGCCCGTTGCAATTCGGCCCTCAGGTCGTTTAATTTTTGAACCAGCTGTACTTGTTTGGCGGTCAAGGGTTGGCCGTTGTGTTTGGCTTTGGCCGCGGCGGTCAATTCGTCTTGGTAGCGGGCAGTGAAGCGGTTTACTTCCCGGCGGACTTTTTTAAGCGGGCGCGTACCAGGCTGGAAAGTGACCGTTGGCGCTTGCGCAGCTTGCAGGGTGATAGCTTCCGAAGCGTCTTTCATTTGTGCCATTAACTGCTGCTGAGCGGCGAGGCGCTGCTGTTGTTGGCGGTCGAAAGCTTCGCAGCGTTCCTCCGTAATATCCAGGTTTTGCAGCAGGGCGTTTTGGGCCGCTTGGTGGCGTTGGGCGGCAAAGCAATCGGCGTGGGCGTAATGGGTGCCTTGGGCGTCTTTCCAAGTAGACACGGCCCCGCAGGCGCCATTAATCGGCTGGCCGCAGATAGCACAGGTATGGGTTTGGTATTTTTTGTCCATGGTGCTTTCGCAGGAGCGGCGGGCTTCCCCTTTTTGTACAAAGGACATATCCTCGCTGGCCAGCCAGCCTTTGTAAAATTTACAGGCACTGGGAGAGTTCTTTTTTACATACCACTCCCGCACGGGCGTAACTTGGTAAGCTTCGGACTTAAGGATTTCTTCCCGGCTGACGATATCCCGGGTGTAAAGCGTTTTGTCTACGGGTTGCTCGACGGCTTCGGGCTGGGCAGGCAAACTGACAGCAACAGGTGCATTGTTGGCGGCCTGCATTGCGCGCAGGGCGTTCATTTTAGAGGCAAATTGTTTAGCAAAAGAAGCATTATCAAAAGTGACGGGAATTTTTGTATCCAGTCCCCAGTTTCCGCCCAGCGGAATCGTTTTAGTGGCTTGGGCTTGGGCGCATACCGGCGCCAACAAGCAAGCCATAGCGGCTAATTTAAAAAGTTTCATTTTGGCTCCTCCTATTAATAAATAGTATCAGTTTGTTTTCGATACGGACAAGGGTCAAATAGCATGGGTCTTTTAGGCAAGGGCCAAAAGTTGCTGGCAACAACGCAATAAGGTATGCGCCGCTTTTGGCAGTTGGCTTTCCTCCGGCGGGGTTTGCAACAGGCGCAGGGCGGCCTGTTCTTCGGGGCTGGATAAACTGCGCAGGAGGGTGTTTTTGTCGGAAATATATTGCCCCGTGCGCACATAGTGCGCCGCTTGGAGGGTGAAAAACATATTTTTCCCTAATTCCTGCAAAAAAGCCGCTGTTAATGTTCCATGTACCCAAGTGTGCACCAATGCGTGGTAAACCGTTCCTGCCCCGTTTTTAACGGCCTGCAGGGCATCGGTGCGGGTGGGCGGCAGAACGATGCTTTCCAGCAAGCCATAATACAGGCGGGTATCCTGTGCAAATTGAAAAAGCTCCGCGCGGGACCAGTTTTTCAGGTCTTCTTTTCCCCCCAAAAAACCGCACACGGGGTGTGCCGATTGAGGCATTTGGCGCAGTAAGGTTTTATAGACGGCTATGTCGGCCGGGGAGAGCGTATCCAAAATAACGACCGCATCTATATCGCTGTGGGGGTGATAGTCCCCCCTTTTAAAACTGCCTTGCAATCCAACAGCCGCCAACCGGGCGCCAAAAGTGTCTTGCAGGCGGCGGACGAGTTCGTCCATCCAGTGCGCTATATCAAAAGACATATTTTTCCCCTCTAAAAAACAAAATCCCCGGGGAATGTTACTCCCCGGGGATCTGTGTGACTTAGAAACTATTTGAGCAAGGCTTTTCTGGAAAGTCTCACTTTTCCGTTATTGTCAATTTCGACGCATTTTACTTCTACAATGTCGCCGAGTTTGAGCACGTCTTCCACCTTGTTGATGCGGTGTTTTTCAATTTCGGAAATGTGCAGCAGTCCGTCCTTGCCGGGCAGGATTTCCACAAACGCGCCGAAAGGCTGAATGGAAACTACTTTGCCTTTGTAAATTTTGTTTACTTCGGGTTCAGCAGTCATCATTTCAATTTCGGCTTTGGCCTGGTCCAATCGGTCGCTGTTGGCGGCAGCGATGGTAACGATACCGTCTTCAGCAATATCAATCTTGGCTTCGGTAGATTCCGTAATGCGTTTGATGTTCTTGCCGCCGGGGCCGATCAAAGCGCCGATTTTGTCCACCGGGATCCGCATCTTGTAGATAATCGGAGCAAAGCGGGAAATGGCTTTTTTCGGTTCGGCAATGGTTTTTTCCATATGGTCCATAATGAACATACGGCCTTTAGTGGCTTGGGAGATGGCTTGGCGCAAAACGTCCAGCGGAATACCCGTTTTGAGTTTTACGTCCATCTGGAACGCCGTAATACCCTTGCGGGAACCGGTCAGTTTAAAGTCCATATCGCCCAGGTGGTCTTCCAGGCCCATAATATCGGAGAGCACTACAAATTTGCCTTCGCCGGAGATGGCGCCCATCGCAATGCCGGAGCAGGCCGATTTCATCGGCACGCCCGCATCAAACAGGGCCAAAGAACCGCCGCAGACGCTGGCCATAGAGGAAGAACCGTTGGATTCCATAATGTCGGATACGACGCGGATCGTGTACGGGAATTCTTCTTCGCTGGGAATCAGCGGCATCAAAGCGCGGCGAGCCAGTTCCCCATGGCCGATTTCGCGGCGGCCCGGAGAGCGGTCCGGTTTGCATTCACCGGTAGCAAAACCCGGGAAGTTATAGTGCAGCATAAAGCGTTCGTAGGTGGTATCGTCCAAACCTTCCACCATTTGCTGGTCGTCCGGGGTGCCCAGGGTGGCAACCGCCAAGGACTGCGTCTGCCCGCGGGTAAAGAGCGCGGAACCGTGGGCGCGCGGCAACAAACCGACCATAGAGCTTAAGGGTCTAATTTCGTCGGGTTTGCGGCCGTCCACGCGCACGCCTTCGTGCAGCACCAGGTTGCGGGATTCTTCATACATAATGTTTTCCAGCGCGATGCCCGCGTAGGTGGCGGCGTTGTCGCCATAGTTCGGGGTCAGTTCTTCGGTGAACGAAGCTTTTAGCTGGGCAACCTGCGTATCGCGGGTTTGTTTGTCGGAAAACGCGTGCAGGATTTTTTTGGCTTCTTCGCGGAATTTGCCGTTGGCAAGGTCCGCCACTTCCTGCGGCAGTTTTTCTACGACATATTCAAATTTCGGTTTGCCGGCCATTTCGCGCAGCTGCATTTGGGCCGCGCACATTTTGTCAATTTCCGGCTTGGCAATTTCCATCGCTTTAATGATGGCTTCTTCTTCCACTTCTTTGGCGCCGCCTTCCACCATCAACAAGCCTTGCGCAGAACCGGCAATCACGAGGTCCATATCGCAGAATTCTTGTTCTTCTTTGGTGGGGTTGACGATGTACTGCCCGTCTTTGCGGCCAATGCGTACGGCGGCAACGGGTTCGTTGAACGGAATGGAAGAAATGACCAGCGCGGCAGACGAAGCCAGTACGGACAATACGTCGGCGTCGTGCTTATCGTCGCTGGAGATTACCATCGCCGTAACGTTGGTTTCGCAGGCGAAGCCTTCCGGGAAAATCGGGCGGATGGTGCGGTCAATAATACGGGAAGACAGCGTTTCTTTTTTGCTGGCGCGGCCTTCGCGTTTGAAAAAACCGCCGGGGATTTTGCCCGCGGCGTAGGTTCTTTCTTTATAATTGACGGTAAGCGGAGTAAAATCGGAAATGCCGGGTTTTTGCTCCTTGGTGGAAACGGCGGTGGCCAACACCATCGTTTCACCCATCGTGGCGACTACAGCGCCGTCGGACTGTTTGGCGATTAGGCCGGTTTCCAGCTTAATCGTTTGGTTGCCAACGGGCACTTCCACGTTGTGAATGTCAAATTTATGGTTGAAATTCTGCATTAGAGGTTATTTCCTTAATTTGAGTTCTTGGGTGACTTTTTGATATTTTTCAAAGTCGGTTCTTTTGAGGTAAGCGAGCAAGCGTCTTCTCTGGCCGACCAATTTGTTCAGGCCTCTTTCACCCGCATAATCTTTCGGGTTGGCTTTGAGGTGGTTGGAAATATACTGAATGCGTTCCGTAATGAGCGCAATTTGCACGGCGGCAGAGCCGGTGTCGTTAGCGCTGGCTTGGAATTTGCTGATGATGTCTTTTCTGTCTTGCATCGAAAGTACCATTGTATTGTACACTTAGATTGTAATCTGCCGACCAAGCATTCCTTATCCCAAGGGATACCGAGCCGGAGGCCAATCTTCTCCTATTGTTAATTTTTATACTTCGTAAAGTACAATTTATTATACCAAATAAAAAGGATAAAGAACATATAGCTGCCCTTTATCCTGTTTCCTTTTACACAGTATAGCAAATTGCGGGGCCCTCCCGCTGGACCGATTATGCGCACGAATGGCATGTTTTCAAACAAAAACGGCGGAGGGAGCTCCCCCCGCCGTTAGGAGATATACTGCCCAAATTTATTGCGCTTGTGCCGGTTTCTGCAAAGACCGCGCCGGGTGGGCGGTTGCTAAACTTTTGCGCAAAGAAATCCAACGGGCGTTATTGACGTCCAGGATTAAAATATCGTGCAGCGGCCGCCCGGAGTCCGCGGTGCTTTCTACCGCCAATGCATAATAACCCGTGCGGCGTGCCGTGGTGCGCAGGACTAAAACTTCTGCCGCCGCGCGCGCCGACATATAGGTTTCTGGCGCGGGGCCGGTTTTCCATACCTGCAGCAGTTCTTCCAAGGTTTTTGCCGTAACGGGCGCAAAACGGCGTTTGGTTTGCGGATACAAGGCTTTTAATTCTTTTTGTACCCGCTGCAAATAAACCACATTGCCCGTTTCTACATTTGTTGGGCGGTAATACCCGGTATAATAATTGCGTTCTATGCTTTGGTTGAATACTTGCCGTTCTATCTTATTGGCAAGCGCTTGTTGCTGGGCGGAATTTAAGTGGAGAATTTCGCTGGAACGTTTGCCTAAAACCGGTGAGATTTTTACCCCTTGCAAGGCAAACGAAGGCCGGATAACCGGCAGGACTGCGGCCGTTTTGCTCCAGGCAGCTGCGCCTTTGGCAGCTAAGTTGGCCGCCTGAGAGAAAGCCGGCAATTCGGCGCATAGGACCAAACCTAGGCCGAACAAGACTGTGAGGAACCGTCGTACAAATATAGTCGTCATAGTAAGAACTCCTCCTTGGTCACATATTATCAAATATCCGCTGCAGATGCACTGTTTTTTTTAAAAAGAACGCCCGCCCGGGGTTACGGGCGGGCGCAGGGTGTTCTTGTAGGAGGTTTAGAAACACACTTTTAAAAAACGTACCCCAAATGCAATGCTGCGTAGCGTTCTGTATTATAAATGTCCACATCGGCTAGAGTGTGGAAGTCTTTAAACTCCCGGCTGATCCACGCGAACTCACGGTCTAGGCGCTGCTTTTTGATCAACTGGGCAGTTATTGTTTCTTTGGTTACGGTATTCATACAGCGCCTCCTTGTTTTAAGTTGTCCTGCTTGATATTAATAAGATAGCCTTTTAGACGAGAAAATAACAGGGTCATTAGGCCCAACCCCGGCAGAAATTAGGGCCCAGTCAAAAAGTAAAAAACGGCCTAATTTTATTTTTCCGCCGGGCCTAGGCCATTTTAGGACTTTGGGCCTAACAAGCAATTTGCTATACTCCTAATATATGGCGACGCCTTTCCCTTTACTTAAAAATCCCCCTTTCACCCGCAGCGAACTGGTTGCTTGGCTGTCGGCGCCGGATCCGGACGCGCTGTTTAAAACAGCCGATGCCGTGCGTAAACAATTTGTGGGGGACGCCGTCTACCTGCGCGGGCTGATAGAATTTTCCAATTATTGCAAAAACGATTGTATGTACTGCGGTATCCGCCGCTCCAATACCAAAGCGGCCCGCTACCGCATGACGCCCGACGAAATTATGCAAACGGCCGCCCAGGCTGTGGCATACGGCTACAAAACGGTTGTTTTGCAATCGGGCGAAGACCTGTGGTTTGACGCAGACAAAATGGCGGATATTATCCGCCGCATTAAACAGTTGGGTGCCGCCATTACGCTTAGCCTGGGCGAAAAAACGCGCGAAGAATACGCCGCCTACCGCCAGGCAGGGGCGGACCGCTACCTCCTGCGTATTGAAACGACCGATAAAGCCCTCTACGAAAAACTGGACCCGCAAATGAGTTGGGATAACCGCGTGCGCTGTTTGGAAGATTTAAAAGAACTCGGCTACGAAGTGGGCTCCGGCTCGCTTGTTGGTTTGCCAGGACAAACGGTGGAAAGCTTGGCGGAGGATTTGCTGTTTTTTAAATCGCTTCCGGTGGATATGGCGGGGATCGGGCCGTTTATCCCCCACCCGGATACGCCGCTAAGCGCCGAAAGCGCCGCCGGCCATTTTGAATTATCCTTAAAAATGATGGCACTCATGCGCCTGGTGCTGCCGGATATCAATATCCCGGCCACTACGGCTATGGAAACGCTCCACCCGCAGGGGCGGCTGCTGGCTTTGCGCTGCGGGGCCAACGTAATTATGCCCAACGTAACGGCCGAAACTTTCTGTCGCAACTACGCACTCTATCCCGGCAAACCGCACCCGGGCGCCGCGGCCGCGGCCGCGTGGAAAGAGCCCCTTGCCTCTATCGGGCGGACGGTGTCGGACGGGTACGGCTTCCACGGCGATTATTTAAAAGGGAAAAAATAACCCTTACAACCGCGAAATTGGCCTTTTAAGAAAAAATTTTCTTTTCTTTCGGAAATGTATTACAATATAGAGGACCAAACGGACATTCCGTCCGTTACTCTGTTATTTTTATATGGAGAGACGACCACATATGGTAAAAAAAACCGTTAAAAAAGCGGCTGCGAAAACCGCCGCAAAAAAGGCCGTAAAAAAAGCAGTTAAATATGTATACTCGTTTGGAGCGGGTAAAGCCGAAGGAAACGGCAAAATGAAAGAGTTGTTGGGCGGCAAAGGCGCCAACCTGGCAGAAATGTCCGGCCAGTTAAAACTCCCCGTCCCCCCCGGATTCACCATCACTACCGAAGTTTGCACCTACTATTGGAATAACAAACGCACTTATCCCAAAACCTTAAAAGCCGACGTAGAAACCAACCTCAAAAAAATTGAACGCGAAACCAAAAAACAATTCGGTTCCGAAAAGAACCCGTTGTTGGTGTCCGTCCGCTCGGGCGCGCGTGCTTCTATGCCGGGTATGATGGAAACCATTTTGAACATCGGCCTGACCGAAAAAACCATTCCCGGTATGATTGCCAAAACCGGTGACCCGCGCTTTGTGTACGACGCCTACCGCCGCTTGATTATGATGTATTCCGACGTGGTAATGGAAAAAGCCGCCGGCATTGAACCCAAAGACGGCGAAGGCATCCGCAAAATTTTAGACGGAATGATGGAAGAAGTAAAGCACAAATTGGGCGTGTCGGACGATACGCATATCCCGGCCGAAGAACTCAAAAAACTTTGCGGCGCGTTTAAAGCCACCGTCAAAAAAGTACTCAAAAAGGATTTCCCGGACGACCCGATGGAACAGCTGTGGGGCGCCATTGGCGCGGTGTTTGCCTCCTGGAACGGCAAACGCGCCATCGCCTACCGCAACATTGAAAACATCCCGCACGATTGGGGCACCGCCGTCAACGTGCAGACGATGGTTTTCGGCAATATGGGCGACACCAGCGCCACCGGCGTGGCCTTCACGCGCAACCCGGGCAACGGCGACAGCCACTTCTACGGCGAATATTTAATCAACGCCCAGGGCGAAGACGTCGTGGCCGGTATCCGCACCCCCTCGCCTATGAACAAATGGTCCACTAACGCCCATTCCAAACACTTGCCCACCTTGGAAAAAGTAATGCCCAAGGTATATAAGGAATTGGACGCTATCCAGAAAAAGCTGGAAAAACACTTCCACGATATGCTGGATATCGAATTTACCATCGAAGACCAAAAGCTGTGGATGCTCCAGTGCCGCGTGGGTAAAAGAAACGGCACCGCGGCCGTGCAGATGGCGTTGGATATGGTAAAAGAAAGACTGATTAGCAAAGAAGAAGCCGTCCTGCGCGTAACGCCTGCGCAGCTGGGCGAACTGTTGCTGCCCGCCATCGACCCCAAAGCCGAAGCCGGCGTCACGCCGATTGCCAAAGGCTTGCCTGCGGGCCCCGGCGGTGCGGCGGGTGCGATTGTGTTCAACTCGCAAGACGCCATTAAACTGCAGGAAGCGGGCAAAAACGCCATTTTAGTGCGCGAAGAAACCAACCCCGAAGACATTGAAGGTATGCGCGCGGCGGCCGGTATTTTGACCCAACGCGGCGGTATGACCTCGCACGCGGCCTTGGTGGCGCGCGGCTGGGGTAAATGCTGCATTGTGGGCTGCGGCGAATTGGAAATCAACTTAAACGCCAAAACCGTCAAAATGGGCGGCAAAACCTTTAAAGAAGGCGACGAACTGACCTTGAACGGCACGAAAGGAAATGTGTATGAGGGCGCGCTGAAAATGTTAGATGCCGGCGAAGGAAACAAAAACTTGACGGCCTTCCTGGCTCTGTGCGACAAAGTGCGCACCTTAAAAGTACGCGCCAACGCCGATACGGAAGACGACGCCATTAAAGCCCGCAAATTTGGGGCCGAAGGCATTGGCTTGTTCCGCATTGAACATATGTTCTACGGCAAAAATTCCGACAAGCCGCTTTTCATTCTGCGCAAAATGATTCTTTCCGGCAGCGAAGCAGAACGCAAAGCCGCGGTGGAAGAACTCTTCCCGTACATGAAGAAAGAAATCAAAGCCACCATGAAAGCTATGTCCGGCTACGGCGTGACGGTGCGCCTTATGGACCCGCCCCTGCACGAATTTGTGCCCACCTTGCCCGAAAAACAGGCCGAACTGGCCAAAGCGCTGGGTATTACGATGGACGTGTTCAAAGAACGCGCCGCCGGCCTGCACGAAGTCAACCCAATGATGGGGCACCGCGGTATCCGCTTGGGCGTAACCTATCCGGAAATTACCACCATGCAGTCCCGCGCGATTTTTGAGTCCGCGGCCGAACTGATTAAAGAAGGCGTAAAAGCTCAGCCCGAAGTCATGATCCCGCTGACCTGCGACGTCAACGAAATCATCAGCCAAAAGAAGCTCATCCGCGCCGCATACGAAGAAGTGGTCGCCAAGACGAAAGTCAAAAAGCTCAACTTCTCCGTGGGTACCATGATTGAAATCCCCCGTGCGGCAGTCCTCGCCTACGAAGTAGCCGGCGAAGCGGATTTCTTCTCCTTCGGTACCAACGACCTTACGCAAATGACCTTTGGTTTCTCGCGCGACGATATCGGTTCTTTCCTGCCCGAATATTTAAAACAGGGTATTTTGGAAGCCGATCCGTTCCAAACCTTGGATCAGCGCGGCGTAGGCATGCTGATTGAACACGCCGTCTGCGAAGGGCGCGAAGCCAAACCGAACCTCAAAGTCGGTATCTGCGGCGAACACGGCGGTGACCCGGCCAGCGTGGAATTCTGCCATCGCGAAGGGTTCACCTATGTGTCCTGCTCGGCTTTCCGCGTGCCGATAGCCCGCTTGGCTGCTGCGCAAGCGGCCGCCAAAGACGTATTGGCCAAAAAACGCAAATAAAATTATCTGTTGCCAGGCTTCCCCCTTTTGTCGGGGGAAGCCTTTTTATTATTATGAAAGATAAATTGTTACTGCTTTTTTGGGGCCTTCTGGCCGGGGCTGTGTTTGTGGGGAGTATCTTAGGGTTTGGCTCGGCGGTCAACTGGATAAACGCCCACCGCTCTTCTGCTATATCCGCCGGTTATTTTAAAATCGGCTTAATCGTTTTTATTTGTGCTGTAGTAGGGGCTTTATTTCGGATTGGACTTTATTTTAACAATAGGATAACCCGCCGGCAAGCGGAAAAACTTTTCCCGCCCGAGTTATTGGACCGTATTTATAAAGCTCCGTTGGCTAAGGCCGTAGTGGAGCAACGCGAAGACCTGCTGGACGGGTTGCGCTTTTTGCCGGAACAAACCCGTGCGGCCTGTGTAAATGCACCCGTGCAGGGCGGGATTACCCCGCTGCATATTGCAGCCGCGCTGGGGCGCAAGAAGTTTTGCGCGCGGCTGATTAAATATGGGGCGAATGTGCAAGTGCTGGATAATGAAGGCCAAACCCCGCTGGATTATGCAGCCCGTTTGGGGCGGCAGGAAACGCTGATGTTCCTGCAATCTTGCAAAAGCGACCCTCGGTAACCACCGGCGGGAGTACCAGGCAAATAAAAATTTAATAGCATTTTAATTTCTGTTTTGCTATACTCTTTCAGATGATTGTTTTATCAATCATCATATCTTAGGCCCCGCAAAGGGGCTACGAAGGAGACTGTTCCATGAAAAAGGTGTTATTGATGGTTTTTGCCGCGGGTATGTTAGCCGCGTGCGCTACCCCCAGCACGGAAGTGGGCACGGCGTTGTTCGCTTTTACCCAACAGCCGATGAACGCCACCGAAACCGCCGGCACCAAAACGGGCCGCGCCTGTGCAACGAATATCTTGGGGCTGTATATCTCGGGTGATATGTCTGTGGAAGCGGCCAAAAAAAATGGCAAAATCACGAAAGTGGCTTCTATCGACAAAGACATCAAGAGCTATGCCGTCTACTCCGAAGTCTGCACAGTCGTAACTGGGTATTAATCTGTCAAAAAAGGGGCTGGGGTTTCCTCGGCCCCTTGTCATTATATAGACCGAAGCACTCTTTTGTATTTCGCTAAACTGTTTCGTGCTGAGGATTTTTATGAATTTGCTCGTTTTCGTTTTATTATTAGCAGCTGGGTGGATATTTGTTTTGGCTGTACAACGCAGCCGCAAGAAACATCTTTATATAGGAGTAACCCCCCCTATTGTCGAATTTTTAAGCACGGAATTAAACCGCTTTCCCCTGCACCAAGCTGTATTTCAAAATGATTTTCACGCCGTAGATAAGCTGTTAAAACAATCTTACCGGCTGGATATGGAAACAGACGACGGCCAAACGCCGCTGCATATCGCCGCCGAATGCGGGTTGGACAGTATGTGCCGGCATTTATTAAAACGGGGTGCTTCTATCAATAAATTGGACAATTTTGGCGGAACCCCTCTGCACGCGGCCGCGGCCTGCCAAAGCGGGGTAAAGGTAATTAAAACCCTGGTGGAACACGGGGCGGACCTGCGCTTAAAAGATGCCGCCGGTATGACGCCTGCCGCCCTGGCCGAAAAATACAAACATTACAAAATAGTCGCCTACTTAAAGCTGCGCGGTTTATAGGACGCAAGGTCCCTTTTGCCATAGGACCTTTTTCCCCCTGCCGGTGGGACCAAGGGCCCTGGTTTTTCCTCTCTTAAACAGGCATACTGTTGGTATACAGGAGGAAAAACAATATGCAACTATCCGCTGATAAATTTTTAATTATGAGTATGGAATTTATTGCTGTTTCTACCCAAGGTTCCCAAACCCCGTTTGTAGCCGCATAGGATTTTTTCTCCTTGCCGCCTGCCTCCTGGCAGGCGGTTCTTTTTGTTCCCGCCGCAGCGGTTGCTCCTCTTTACGCCGCCGGGATTATTTACTAAAATATAACAATGAAACCTTTTCCCATCATTGTATCTTCTCCGTCCGGCGCCGGCAAGACGACGATTGTGGACGCGGTACTAAAGCGCAACCATACTGTCTCGCGCGTAATTACCGCCACTACCCGTGCCCCCCGCACCGGGGAAAAAGACGGTGTGGATTATTTGTTTTGGAGCATCAAACAGTTTGAACAGGCCATCAAAAAAGGCCAAATGTTGGAATGGGCCCAAGTGCATACGCACTATTACGGCATTCCTAAAAAATCCGTAGACGGGCTAATGAAAAAAGGCATTTGCCCTATTTTGGTGATTGACGTGCAGGGCGCGCGCACCGTAAAAGCCCAATATCCCGATGCCGCCACCGTGTTTATTGTTCCGCCCAGTTTAAAAGAACTTAAAAAACGCATTTTGGGCCGCAACGACAACACCCAGGATATCGAAATCCGCCTGGAAACGGCTAAAAAAGAAATGTTGGAGTTGGACCATTACGATTATGCCTTGCTAAACGATGATTTGGGAGAAGCCGTAGACCAGATGGCAGGCATTATTGCGGCCGAGCAGTGCCGGGTATGCCGGCAGGATTTAAAAATTAAAAACCTGAAGTAAAACGAGGGAGCGAAATATGTCCGTAAAATACGATAAAGAATTTGACGCCAAGCTGATGAATTTTGACGGTGACCGCTACGACGTAGTGGTGTTGGCGTCCATTTGGGCCAAGGAACTCAAGAAAAAAGACGAGTACAAAAACCAGCCTAACGCCGTCGTTATTAAAGTAGCGTTGGACGATATTTTGTCCAACCGCATTTCTAAAGACGAAGTGCTCCGCATCAGCAAAGAAAACCTGGAAGCCGAACTCAAAGCCCAGGAAGAAGCCCGCAAAGAAGCGGAACGCAAAGCCAAAGAACCGATGAAACTGTAAGTTATGGCAAACGATTCGCTGCGCCGGCTGGCTTCGGACTTAAAAACTTTTCTAGCCGCCCAGGACGAGGACGAATTTATCACGGCGGCTGCGCCTTCGCGCGCGGCCGCCGTTGTTTCCGGCGGGGAACAACCGGCCTCTAAGCCGCTTCCTAAAATGCCCGAAGGCGAAACGCTGACGGTGGAATTCCCCCGTGCGGTGGTTTCCCCCCGGCAAACGCCCCAAACGTCTTCTGCCGCCGGCCCGGCCGCAATCCAGCAGCCCCCTTCCGCCGCTACACAATTGCCTATGAACACCGCCCAAAAAACTGCCGAATTGGCCCAATTGGCTGAAACTATTAAAACTTGCACCCGCTGCCCGCTGGGCGCAACACGTTTAAACGCCGTTCCCGGCGAAGGCAACGTAAATGCCGATGTGATGTTTGTGGGCGAAGGCCCCGGTTTCGACGAAGACCGCCAAGGCCGCCCGTTTGTGGGCCGCGCCGGGCAGTTGCTGGATAAAATGATTGTAGCTATGGGCCTTACGCGTGAGCAAGTGTTTATTGCCAACATTGCCAAATGCCACCCCATGACGGACCCCCTCCACCCCGAAAAACACGGTAACGACCGTGCCCCCAACGCGGAGGAAATTGCCTGCTGCCGCAAATATATTGAAAAACAAATCGCCGTCATTTGCCCCAAATATGTGATAGCTTTGGGCGGTGTAGCGGCCAAAGCGCTTATTGCGGATGCTAAATCCCTGGGGGCTTTGCGCGGTAAATTTTATGATTTACACTTGGACAGTGTTTCCTTGCCGCGCCCGATTAAAATTTTAGCCACTTTCCACCCGGCCGCGCTCTTACGCAACCCCGGCTGGAAAAAAGACGCCTGGACGGACCTGCAAATGGTAATGGACCAATTGGGTTTAAAGGGCGCCCGTAAGTAAATTTTCCACCTTATCTATGTTTTGCAAAGTAGTGTATGACGTGCCGCTGGACCGCGATTTTGACTACGCCGTTCCCGCCGAGCTGGAAGACAAAATTTTCCCCGGCGTGCGCGTAACGGCGCCGTTTGGCCCGGTGCTGACGGGCGGTATGGTTACAGCGGTAAGCGAAATATGCACGGCCCCCAAAAACGTCAAACTAAAAGAAATCGCTTCCGTAGTGGACAAACGCCCGTTGTTCGGGTCGGATTTATTTCCTTTAATGCGCTTTATGAAGTCCCGTTGGGGCGGCCCCATTGGGCAAATTTTGTTTGCCTTGGTGCCGCCGCAGCCTTATTTTAAGTTGGATAATGCCCCCACTTCCGTCCATATAGACGTAAAAACGCCGTCATTTCAATTAACCCCCTCGCAGGAAGCCGCCTTAAAAACGGTACGTTCTTTCCCTGCGTATGAATTCCACCCGGTGCTTTTAAACGGCCCTTCGTATACAGGCAAAACAGAAACGGTTTTGCGTCTGGCGGGCGAAGTGCTGGCCGGTTACGGGCAGGTGCTTATTACCGTGCCCGATATCGCGGCCGCGCGGCAATTTATTGAAGAAGCCGAGGACCGCTTCGGCCCGGATAACGTTTTCTGTTGGCACAGCCGTATGCTTTTAAGCAAAAAGAAAAAATACTTTTCGGCTGTTTCCAACGGGCTTCCCTGCGTGGTTATTTCCACCCGCTCGGGCGCGCTGCTCCCCTTTAAAAACCTGCGTCTAGCCGCCGTATTGGACGAAGGGGACGACAATTATAAACAAGAAGAAAACAAACCCTACTACCACTTGCGCGATTTGCTGTTGTTCCGCGCCAAAATGCACGGGGCGGTGTTGTTGTTTGCCTCGGCTACACCCAGTGCGGAACTGTTAAAAATGGTGCAGGACGGGGCGGTTTTGTCCCTCCCGTTTACGCACCCCGTGCCCGGGCACGCTTTTACACCGCAAATTAAACTTACGGACAAAAGAAGTGAAAAGAGCCGCTTTTTATCGGAATTTTTGTTGGAGCAACTGGCCGAAAATATTCGGCGCAAGGAAACTTCCCTGTTAATTTTGAACCGCCGCGGCTATTCCAATGCTTATTATTGTTTAAACTGCGGCGCTTATGCCAAGTGTAAAAAATGCGGAGCCATTTTGGCGCGCGAAAACACGCCCGAGCACGGGGACCGATTAGTCTGCAAAAAATGCGGCCATACCGAAACCTTGCAGCAGCAGTGCCCGCAGTGCCACAACCTGATTTTTAAATCACGCGGCGGCGGAACGCAAAAAATCGTTACGGAGCTGACCAAGCTGTTCCCCAAAGCGCATTTGCTGCGCTTGGATTCCGATACCTTAAAGACCAAATCCGGCCAAGGCTTTGAGGCCTTGAACGCCCTAAAAAGCGGGCGGGCCGACATTATTGTGGGTACGCGTTTGGCCTCTGGCGCACTGCGCGGGGCCAAGGTAACGCTGGCTGCGGTGTTGGACGCGGAACTGGAGCTGGACGGGCCGGATTTCCGCGCGTCCGAAAAATACGGTCAAATGCTCTTTGCTTTACGGGGGCATTTATCCGGCGTGGAGGGCGGGCGGCTGATTATCCAAGCCGCCGACAAAGAAGCCTACGACTATTCCCCCCTCTTTCAAGGGGACTATCAGTCCGCCGCCGAAACGGAACTTGCCTTGCGGGAAAGTTTTTTGTATCCTCCTTTTGTACGCTTGATTAAAGTGCTTATCAAAGCCAAAGAGTCCGCGCTGCTAAATGCCGAAACGGCGCGTATCAAACGTTTGGCGGCACCGCTTGCGCTGGAAACGCTCGGCCCGGTGTGGTGCGCCAAAAAAACGGACGTGTTTAAAAAGCAATACCTGCTTTTTAAGACAGACGAAGCCCGCTGGCTGGAGTTATTGGCTGAACTAGATTCTTTTGTACCGGCTAAAAAAGCGGCGGTAAAAGTGTCGGCCGATCCATACGATTTTTATTAAGGAGAAAATATGAAATTGCTCAACTTGTTCAACTTTTTCACCCGGTCCGGACGGGAAGAATTTGCCGCCGTCGGCTTGGCGGTACAGGCGGTGTCTTTTTTACTGACGGCAGGCCCCTTGCTGTTGGTGCCCTTCAGCGGAGAAATGGACTTGGCCAAATCGATTGTGCTGGTAGTGGTAGGCTTATTAATGATACCGGTTTCGCTGGTGTTGGTGTGGCTGTCTTTGGCGGTGTTTTTCCGGCGGCTGCACGATTTAAATTTGTCCGGTTGGTGGTATGTAGGCTATTTGATTGCCGTCACGGCGGGTGCGTTTGTTTGGCCCCAGCTGTGGTGGGTATTTACCGGGTTGGGAATGGCGGTGTTTTTAGCACTGTCCCTTAAAAAAGGAACGCCGGGGCCAAACCGCTTTGGTCAAGAAGCGGGGCCGTTTTTCCCCCATTTTTTTGCAGCCCGCTCGTGGGTATTGGGCGTACTGATTGCGGGGATAGTGGTTTTTTCGCTGGGGCAGACGGTTGTTTCCCGTATGCAGAATTCCAAAATTCAAACGGCGGTTTTCTCCACCCAATTTCGCTAATCCTTTTTTAAGGGAACCAAAAGGCGTAAATTGTAGTAGACTGTAAACAATACAGGGGGTATGTATGATGAATATAAGGCTGGGAAGATTAGGCTATCTGTTGCGGTTGTTTGTGGTGTTGGTACTGTATGGAATTGGCTCGTTGTTGGTGGCGGCCGGTGGAAAAGGCGAAAGTTTGAACCCGGTGGCGTTGGTATTCTTGTTTTTTGGAAGCGGGATACTGCTGCTGGCGCTTTTATCGTACTGGATTTCGTCTGTGCGGCGGCTGCACGATATGGGGATTAGCGGGTGGTGGTTTTTGCTGCAGCTAGTGTTTCCGCCTGCGGTGCTGGTGGTATGCGTATGGCCGGGTGAACGCGGGTTCAACCGGTTTGGGCCGCCTGCCGGATATTAAAATGTTTTTTGGCAAGAGGCCGCCCGCCGTGTTTTCGGCGGGCGGTTTTGGTTTGTATATGGTAAAATATAAAAAATAGCCCGTTTAGATGGAGAACATAGAATGACTGTAGAAGAACAAATCAATTTTTTAACGCGCGGCTGCGTAGATGTGGTTTCCAAAGCCGATTTAGCCAAAAAACTGGAAAGCGGAAAAACCTTAAAAGTAAAATTAGGGTGCGACCCTACCAGCGCAGACCTGCACCTGGGGCACAGTGTGGCGCTTTCGCTTCTGCGCCGTTTTCAGGATTTGGGGCACAAAGCCGTGCTCGTAATTGGCGATTTTACCGCCGCCGTGGGGGATCCTTCCGGCCGCGATTCCACCCGCCCTGTTCTCCCGCGTGAGAAAATTTTGGAAAACGCCAAAACCTATACCGACCAAGCTTTCAAAGTGCTTGATCCGGCCAAAACGGAAATCCGCTTTAACAGCGAATGGCTGGAACCTTTTACCACCGGCAAAGAATTGTTGCAAACTTTGCAAAAAGTAACGGTGGCGCAAGTTTTGGAACGCGACGATTTTAAAAAACGTATGGCCGCCGGGAACCCTATCAGTATGCTGGAAGTGCTTTACAGCTTGTTCCAGGGGCAGGATTCCGTAGCCCTGCAGGCCGATGTGGAACTGGGTGGGACGGACCAGATTTTTAACCTGCTTGTTGGCCGCCAACTGCAAAAGAACCACGGGCAGGAACCGCAGGTGGCTATCACGGTGCCGCTGTTGGTGGGGCTGGACGGCGTAAAGAAAATGTCCAAGTCCTACGGCAATTATGTAGGCCTTAACGACGAACCGGGCGATATGTTTGGCAAGCTGATGTCTATCCCGGACGAATTGATGCCGATGTACTACGAGCTTTTAACGTCCGAAAATATGGACGAAATAAAAACCATGCACCCCATGGCCGCCAAAAAGAAACTGGCCGGCCTGCTGGTGGCGCGCTTCCACAGCCAGGAAGCGGCTGCGGCAGCGTTGGAAAATTTCGAAAAAGTGTTCTCTAAAAAAGAACTTCCTACCGATATGCCGCAGTTTAAACCCGAAGAGGGCGCCCTGCTTTCTGCCGTGATTTTTGCGGCGGGCGCGGCGCAGAGCAAAAACAAAGCCCGCGGATTAATCGACCAAGGCGCCGTGCGTTTAAAAGGCGAAAAGGTAACGGCCGACGGGCCGCTGACGTTTGAAACGGGTGACGTACTGCAAGTGGGCAAACGTTATTTCTTTAAATTGGTAAAGTAATAAAAAATGAAAAAGTTTATTTTTTTGTTGTGTTTGGCTTTATGTGTACTGCTGGGCGGCTGTTGGACGCTGAAAGCGTGCTTTTTTAGCAAAGGCCCGCTGGTGGTGGTAAAGATAGAGCAAGGGCAAAGCGGTGCGGAAGTAGCCCGAATGCTTAAGGAAAAGGGTATTATCCGCAGCGAGCTGTTTTTTAAAGCGTTGATGCGCCTTACCTCTTCGGCAAAAGACTTAAAAGCCGGGCGCTTTGATTTGCGCAAGAACACTTCGTCGTTTGAGGTGATTAATTGCATTAAAAGCGGCAAGTGCATTCACTACGAAAAAGTAACTTTTTTGGAAGGTTGGCGCAGCGAAGAAATGGCCGACCTGTTGGCCGAAAAAGGCATTACCAATGCGCGGGATTTTTTGGACATTGTGCGCGAAAAAAACTTGGAAGGCTATTTGTTCCCGTCCACTTATTTGTTTGCCGAAAACACCCCCGCCCAAAAAGTAGTGGACGAAATGCTGGCCCAATACCGCAAAAACATTGCGCCGCTGTTTAGACAGTACCCCACGGATTTAACCGAAAAGCAAGTACTCACGGTGGCTTCTATTGTAGAGCGGGAAGCCGTTGTGCACGACGAGCGGCCCAAAATTGCGGCGGTGTATTTGAACCGTTTTCGCATTGGCAAGCGCCTGGAAGCGGACCCCACGGTGCAGTATGCATTGGGATACAATATGAAAGAAAACCGCTACTGGAAAAAAGGCCTTACCTATAAAGATTTACGCGTAAATTCCCCCTACAACACTTACCGCAACGGAGGCTTGCCGCCAGGGCCGATTTGCAACCCCAGCCGCGAGTCCGTTTTGGGCGTGCTCAACCCGGAGAAAAATTTTGATGCGCTCTATTTCGTAGCCGATACGGGCGGACGGCATGTGTTTTCTAAAACCTACGACGAACACCGCCGCAATATCCGGCGTATCCGGGGCAGATAATTTAGCTATAAAAAATCCCGCTTGATAAAAGCGGGATTTTTATTAGGCTGCCGGCTTTATTCTTTAAAATACAGCGGCCGGAGGGAATTGCACACCGCCAGCAGCGACACACCCACATCGGCAAAAACTGCCGCCCACATATTGGCAAACCCCATTACGCCCAACACCAATACGGCCGCTTTTACCGCCAGTGCAAATACTACATTTTGCTTTACCACTTGCAAGGTTTTGCGAGCAATGCGGATACCCAAACTTATTTTTTTCAGTTCGTCCGTCATCAGTACTACGTCGGCGGCTTCTATGGCGGCGTCGGAGCCTAAAGCCCCCATCGCAAGGGCTAAGTCCGCCCGCGCCAATACGGGGGCATCATTAATTCCGTCCCCGGCAAAAGCCGTTACTGCGCCCTTGGGGGCCGCGTGCATAAGGGCTTCCAGCTTTTCCACTTTTCCAGCAGGGAGCAACCCCCCGTATGCGTGTACAATGCCCAATTCTTGCGCCGTTTTGGCAACCGCTTCCGGCGCGTCTCCGCTTAAAATAACCGTTTGTTTAACCTGTTTTTGCAATATTTTAAGCGCTTCTTTAGCTCCCGGTTTGGGTTGGTCGCCTACTTCCAGGCGGCCTTTGTATTGTCCGTTTTGCGCAATATAGACGCAGGTCCCTGTTCCCGCCTGCACTCCCGGCACGTTAAAGCGCTCCATCAGGCGGGTATTCCCCGCTAAAATGACGCTTTCTTCACAGGAGGCTTCCACCCCTTCGCCAGCGTGTTCCGTCAGGCGGATTTCTTTGCTTGGAATAATGACTGCTTGGCGGGCTTTATCCAACACGGCTTTGGCAATTGGGTGATTGGAATGTTTTTCCGCAAGCGCCCCCAGCCGCAGCAGCTCCTCCTGCGTTGCACCGGGTGCCGGCACGATGGAAGTTACTTCAAACACGCCTTGGGTAAGGGTGCCCGTTTTATCAAACGCCAACGTATAAATGTGCGCCAGCCTTTCTAAATACGATCCCCCTTTGATTAAAATACCGTTTTTAGCCGCACCGCCAATCCCGCCAAAAAAACCCAACGGAACCGACAGCACCAAGGCGCACGGACAAGAGATAACCAAGAAAATAAGCGCGCGGTAAAACCAGGTTTTAAACGCTGCGTCCGCCCAAATAAGCGGCGGGAGCACCGCCACTAATACAGCCACCGCCACCACAGCCGGCGTGTAAATGCGGGCAAAACGGGTAATGAATTTTTCGGCCGTGGATTTTTTGTTGGCGGCATTTTCGGCCAGTTCCAAAATTTTGGCAACGGCCGAATTTTCGTAGCTTTTTTGGGTGCGGATATCCAATGTGGCGTTTACACTAATGCTTCCGGCCAGCACTTCTTTGCCGCTGTAAACGCTGACGGGCCGCGCCTCCCCTGTCAGGGCGGAGGCGTCCAGTTGGCCTTCCCCATTTACAACCACCCCGTCCAAAGCAATCCGTTCCCCGGGGCGCACGCGGGTAATTTCCCCCACCATCACGTCACGCGGGTTGATTTGGGCTTCGCTTCCTTGGCGCACCACCCGGGCAAATTCTGGCCGCAAATCCATTAATTTTACAATGCTCCTGCGTGATTTGCCGGCTGCATATTCTTGCAGTAATTCCCCGGTTTGGTAGAACAACATCACCGCCGCGGCTTCCGGATATTCCCCAATGGCCCAGGCGCCAAACGTAGCTAAAGCCATCAAAAAATTTTCGTCAAATACTTCCCCCGCCCGGATATTGCGCGCCGATTTAAGCAGCACCTCCGTTCCGCATACAAAATAAGAAGCCGCAAAAAGGACTGTTTTTACCCACCCGCCTGCCGGGCAAAAAAGTGCCGCAGCAAACAATATCCCGGCAACAAGCAGTTTTTTCCATTCTTGGGCATGGCTCGGGTGGCTATGCCCGTGCGCACAAGCGCATGCGGTGCAGCAGGAACCGGCTTGAGTATGTTTGGCAGTTGTATTCATAACCCCTCCTGAACGTGTTCCAGCCCTTGGTCAAAAATCCGTTTGACGTGTTCGTCCGCCAAAGAATAAAAAACCGTTTTCCCCTCCCGGCGGCTTTTAACTAGTTTGTTTTGTTTTAAAAAACGCAGTTGATGGGAAATGGCAGAATGCGTCATTTGCAGTTCGTCCGCAATATGCTGGACGCATTGTTCACACCCAAACAGGGCGCACAAAATGCGCAGGCGGGTGCTGTCGCCAAAGACTTTAAACAAGTCGGCCAAGTCGTAGAGGGTTTCCTCTGGCAGCTGCAAAGAAGGCTTGCAGACGTGGAATTTTTTCTTGGGAGTGGGTTTAATCATAAAATAATTTCCGAAATAATTTAATATATGAACATATGTTCATATATAAGTATAATACTTTTGCGCTTTAAAATCAACCGTTAAATTACAGCTTGAGAACGAAGTTAAAATTTGTATACTATTTTTAGCAGTAATTTATTGTAAGGAGAACGTATGAAGAACCAGGGCTTTACTTTAATTGAATTAATGGTAGTAGTGCTGATTATTGGCATTTTGTCGGCCATTGCACTGCCGCAGTATGAAATGGCGGTGGAAAAATCCCGCATTTCGGAAGCAATGATTAACGCCAAGGCGATTGTTGACGCGTCGCAACGTTATTTTCAAGCCAATCCGAATGAAACAACCATCACCAATAAAAACCAAATCGCCGATGTGGATTTGCGCGGCGGCACCTGGAATTCCGCCGGAACAGCCTATACGACGGACTTGTTTGTTTACCAGCTGGGCGGGGCCGAAGGAACCGTAGATGTGTATCGTACCGATACGGGGAATGTTTCTTCCTATATCTATAAGCTGTGGCAAAAGCCGGATTTAAGCGGCAACGGCGGAGCTCTAAAAGGCTGCTCCACCGGCAATACGGACCAGGAAACCGGCGAACAAATGTGCAAATTCTTTACGGGTATTTAATCCGTCGGTTTTAAAAACCCCGGCTTTTAGCCGGGGTTTTTTATTGGGGTAAGACATTTGATTTTACATACCCGACAAAAAAATCCTCCGCCGAAGCGGAGGAAACACAAACCGTTATAAATTGCGCAAACGTTTGACAATTGCCTTGGCGGCCGTCATTGGGTTTGGAATTCGCAGCCGTTTATAGGCGCCGCGCATAGCAAACAATTCCCGGTTGCGGCCTGTCAGGCGTGTAAACACTCGCCACAAGTTATCTTTCAAATTTTTGTCTTCTCTTATCACCCGTGCGCAGCCGGCGTCCGCCAAGATTTTGGCGTTATAGTACTGGTGGTCCGCCGCCGCGTGCGGGAACGGCACCAAAATAGCAGGCAAACGGCAATACATCAGCTCCGCCAAGGTGCTGGCGCCGCTGCGGCAAACTGCCAAATCCGCCACGCGCATTAATGCGTAAATTTCGTGCGAATACGGCAACACCGCTACATTGTGTAAGCCGGCATAACTTTCCCGAATGACGCCAAACCAGCGTTCTCCGGTGATATGAATAAACTGCCAGTTAGCGGAACGTTTGGAAAGCTTAGCCACAATTTCCGCACACGCGCCGTTTAGGCCCTTGGCCCCTTGGCTGCCGCCAAAAATAAGCGCCGTGCGTTTGGCGGGGTCCAGCCCTAAACCTTCCAAAACGGCGGCTTTATCGGGCATATCGGCAAATTCCCGGCGAATGGGAGTGCTTGTCAAGACGGCGTTTTTCAAGCGTTTATTAATAGGCAAGCCCAGCATGAACAAATCGGCAAAATGGCCGCAAATTTTATTGGCCAGCCCCAGCCGGGCATTGGAATCGTGCACGGCGGTTTTAATCCCGCAAAAATGGGCCATAAACACCAGCGGGAACGAAATATATCCCCCCGTTCCGATAGCTGCGTCCGGGCGGAATTCTTTAATGATACGGCGGGTTTCCCGCAGGGATTTAAAAAACTTCCCCACAAAACGCAAATGGCGCAAGGGATTAATGGAACGCGGCAACCCCATAAAATCAATTTCCCGGTAGCGCAGTTTATGCGTTTCCAATACTTGGGCCGCGGGGTCGTTTTTCCGCACAATAAACAATACGGCCAATCCCTGGCGGCGGAGTTCTTTGCCTAAAGCCAACCCAGGGTAGAAATGTCCTCCGGTTCCCCCGGAAGCGATTAAGAAGCGTCTGTTCATAAAGTTATTTATTCCTATTTTTGTAATTTGTAATGTCTTCACGCAGGTTGTTTTGGGTGTTGTCTACGGCCGCCATGTTCAGAATAATGCCCATCATCACCAACGTCATAATAACCGAGGACCCGCCATACGAAAAGAACGGCAAGGCAATCCCTTTAGTGGGCAGCAACCCTACGGCCATAGCCATATTAAAAAACGCCTGCATACAAATGGTAATAGTCAGCCCAAATATAACCAGGCTGTGAAACGTCGTTTTGGCTACGCGCGCCAAACTAATGCCACGCACTAACAGCCAACAGAAAAAGGCCAAAATCACCACTACCCGCAAAAGGCCTAATTCTTCGCACATAATGGAAAAAATAAAGTCCGTATGTGCCGCCGGCAAGTATTCCAGTTTTAGCTCGCTGTTGCCCAAGCCTTTGCCGAACCAGCCGCCCGAGCCAATGGCCAAAAAAGACTGTACCAACTGGTAGCCGCTGGTGCCCGCTTTAGCAAACGGGTTCAGAAACGAGAACAACCGCTCCCGCCGATAGGCTACAAACAAAAGCTGGTGCACAATAATGGGCGAAACGGCTATTGCCGGCACCGCCAGGTGTATCCACTTGGCTCCGGCCACCAACAGCATAAATACAAACACGGCCCCCATTAAGGTAGGGGTACCGATGTCTTTTTCGGCCAAGATCAGCGCCAGCGTAATACCGGCTACCGCCATCGGTTTAATGAGCAACTTCCAGTTTTTGGCCAGCCGGCCGGAAACACTGTCCAAATAGTGTGCTACATAAATCACCAGCGTTACTTTGGCAATTTCCGAAGGCTGCAGTTTAAAAAAGCCAAAATCAATCCAGCGGTGCACATTGGCCTGTTCCCGCGTAAACAATACAATCACCAGCAACACCCAGGTGGCGTACATCAAGTTCATAGGAGAAAATATTTTCAGCCGTTGCAGTTTATCGTAGGTTTGGGACAAAAACAACGCCGCCGCCACGCCCATTACATCAAACAAAAGCTGGCGTTTAAAAAAGGCAGTGGAGTCAAACGCACTGGAAGAATAGGTGAACAACAACCCAAACAATACAAACGCAAAGGTAATAAAAGCCAGCCTTTTATCCAAGCGCAGGGGTTTCCAGTCGTCTTTTCGGCGGTGTTGCGGCATAAACGCGGCGCTGCGGTCCTTATACAGGGCCGGCGTTCGTTTGATAAAATTATTGCGCCGCTTTGGTGCTTTGTTAAACAACTTAACCATAAATTACCTGATTTTTAAAGACGCCAACGCCAACAGCATCAGCATGGCTCCCACAATCCAAAACCGTACGATAACTTTCGGCTCCGGCACGCCCAAGAGTTCAAAATGGTGGTGAATGGGCGTCATTTTAAAAAGCCGCTTGCCGTGGGTGAGCTTGAAATACCCCATTTGCAACATAACCGATACGGTTTCCAACACAAAAATACCGCCGGCAATCGGCAACAAAAGCTCCTGCTTAACACACAGGGCCGCCGTGCCAATTACACCGCCCAAAAACAGCGAGCTCGTATCCCCCATAAATACTTGGGCTGGATAGGCGTTAAACCACAAGAACCCGGCGCACGCCCCGATCAACGCGCCCATAAACACGGTAATTTCCCCCGCTCCCGGGACATAGATAATTTTTAAGTAATCGGCAAAATGAATATTCCCCGCTAAATACGCCACAATAGCATAAGTGGCCGCCGTAAATACCATACACCCGCTGGCCAGGCCGTCCAAACCGTCCGTCAAGTTCGTGGCATTGGAGGAGCCCACAATCACCAACATTGCAAAGGCAAAATAGAATACCGACAAATCAATAAACATTTTGCTCATATACGGGATAATCAGCGAGGTGGCATACTCCCCATTGGGCGGGTTCATAGCCAAATACCCCACCACCACAATAGCCGTAAAAAGCTGAATGGCCAATTTGATGGAAGACTTCATACCTTCCGGGTTCTTTTTAACCAGCTTGGTGTAATCGTCCATCACGCCGGCAATACCCAGCGTAAGCGTGGTAAACAAAAGCAACCAAATATAATTGCTCTCCAGCCGCGCCCATAACAACACGCTCACTACCAAGCTGACAAAAATCAGCAATCCTCCCATCGTCGGCGTACCGCTTTTGGATAGGTGCGACGCCGGGCCGTATTCGCGTTCGATTTGCTGAATTTTGTACGAACGCAGCTTAGCCACCACTTTCGGGCCTATCAGCAACGTAAGCAAAAACGACGTTACAATCGCCGCGCCCGTGCGGAAAGTAATGTAGCTAAAGATGTTTAGGAAACTAAAATTATCCGTAAACAACGAGAGGTAGTATAACATGGGGGTTAAATCTCCTTGAGTATGTTTTCAAAATTCATAGACCGAGAGGCCTTGACCAAACAAGTGCCGCCCTTTTTAAGCGCTGCGGAGAGTTCTTTGGTCCAGCCGGCCGGGGTAGCCGCGTAAAAGGCTTTTACACCGGGGGCATTCTTTAGTTTTTCGTAGGCATACTTCATTTCCGGGCCGGCCAAAAAGGCATATTCCACGCCATTATCCAGCACTTGGCGCGCCACCAGGCGGTGGTATTCTTTGGAGGTTTCCCCCAGTTCTTTCATATCACCCAGTACGGCTATGCGCGGCTTGGAAATTTCGCGTCCTAAAATTTCCAACGCGTTTTGCATACTGGCGGGGTTGGCATTATAGCAATCCAAAATAAACTCCACGCCTTTTTGGTGCAGGCGTTCCAAGCGCATAGGCATAGGCGTATAGTTTAAGAGGCCTTTTTTTACATTGTCCATATACAGCCCCAGCGCAATGGCGGCAGCCGCCGCGGCCGCGGCGTTTAATTTGTCGTGGTGTTCCAGCTTCAGGTCCAGCATATACGCTTCGCCTTTATAAGTAAACGAAAATTTTTCCGTTTCCAAAATTTGCAAATCCGCTCCCGGCTGGAAACCAAACGAAATGCGCTTGCCTTTAAAATCGGTATTCAAGCGGCAGAGCATAGCGTCGTCGGCATTATACACCAGCGTTCCGCCAAAATTTAAACATTTGGCAATTTCGGTTTTGGTTTTGTAAACGGTTTCCAAATCGTGGAAAAATTCCAAATGAGCGGCCGAAACATTGGTAATTACGGCTACGTCCGGCACCGCCAAGGAAGCGGTTTCTTCGATATCGCCCGGGTGGGAGGCGCCCAATTCGAAAATACCGTATTTATGTTTAGGTTGGATTTCCAGTAAGGAAAACGGAACCCCAAACTGGTTGTTAAAATTGCCCATATTGGCGATGGTTTCGCCGGCGGTTTCGCAAATGGCACGCAACATTTGTTTGGTGGTGCTTTTGCCGTTGGAACCGGTAATGGCTGCCACTTTTAAGGTGCTGTTTACACGGTGATATTTGGCCAATGCCTGCAGCGCTTTTAAAGAGTCTTCCACCAGCAGAAAAGAGGCGGTGGTCTTTTTGGGAAGTTCAAATCCTTTTTCTGCCAGCACCACAGAGGCACCCTTTTTCAGTACGTCCGGGATAAACTGGCGGGCATCGTGGTTTTTGCCTTTAAGCGCAATAAACGCATCGCCGGGGCGGATTACGCGGGAATCCGTTACAAAAGAAGTTACTTTTGTTTGGGGAGCGGCGGAAACTACTTCCGCGCCGGTAATTTTCGCTATTTTGCTGATGGTTAAGTCAAGTTTCATACATACTCCTTACAAAAATCAAATCGGTTGTTAAAAGTCCAACTGGTCTGGCGCCACACCTTTCATAGCCAGCATACGTTCCATAATTTCTTTAAACACCGGCGCTGCGGCCGTGCCGCCAAAGGTGTATTTGGCTGGGTTATCCAGCACTACCAGGACGGTAAATTGCGGGTCGGACACGGGCGCAAAACCGCAGAAAGAAGCCACATGGCTGCGTTTGGCATAGCCGCCTTCTTTGCTCAGTTTTTCGGCTGTGCCGGTTTTGCCGGCTACTTGATACCCCGTAATACGCGCCCGCTTGCCGGAGCCTGTCTCTACCACGCTTTGGAGGACTTTTTTCATAGTATCGGAAGTTTCCTTCCGCAACACGCGGCGGATTTTAACAGGCTTGGATTTCTTTTCCACCTTTCCGCCCGCGTATTCAATGCGGTCCACAATATGCGGCTGCATCAGCACCCCTCCGTTTGCTACGGCCGAATAGGCGTTAATCAGCTGGATGGGGGTTACGGCTATCCCATACCCATACCCTTTGGTAGCGGTATCCACTTTGGTCCATTTGCTGTATGGGGGCACATTGCCTTTGGATTCGCCGTTAAAATTGATATCGGTCTTGGTTCCAAAACCAAAAGCCTTGATGTAATAAAACAAATTTTTAGCCCCTAACTCCAGGGCAATTTTCCCCGCCCCAATGTTGGAAGACAACTGCATAATTTCGGGAATGGACAGAAAATCTTTTTTATGCTGGTTGTCGTGCACCACTACGCCGCGGGCGATTTCCCACTTGCGGCCGGACATATCAATACTATCCGTCACGCGCACTACCCCTGCGTCCAGCGCCGACGAGACGGCAATCGTTTTAAACGTAGACCCAGGCTCGTAAGTAAACTGGAAAGCCAAAGACTGCCCGTCTTTAACCGGGTAAGAAGCGGCCGCCAAAATTTTGCCCGTTTTAGTTTCTTGCACCAGCGCAATAGCGTGTTCCACCCCGCCGACGTCTTCCACCGCTTTTTTTAAGGCGTTTTCGGCATAAAATTGGGCCACGGCGTCAATGGTCAAATACACATTTGCCACCGACAGTTCTTCTTTTAGTTTGCGGTCGTAAATAATTTCGCCGCGGCGGGCGCGTTTGGCGCGTTTTTTGCTGATATCCTGGCTAAGCTCGCGGTTGTACATTTGCTCAATGCCCGAAAGCCCGTAATTTTTGGAGTTCGACGCTCCAATTAAATCCAGCGCGCTGTTGCCATACGGGTGGATACGTTCGTATTCCGGGGTTAGTTCCAGTCCTTGCCCCAGCCGGGTACGCAGAATTTGGGAAATTTTGATGTATTTATCCGGTTTAATTTTTTTGGCAATAAAAAAGAAATTGGACGAGCGGTTCCATTTATCCAAAATTTGCTTTTTGGGCATTTCCAATGTCTCGGACAGAAACGCCACCGTCTTGCTTTTATTTTGCACATAACGCTTGTTAATGCCGCAAGAATGGGTGCGGACGGACTCCGCCAATTCGCGCCCATTTACGTCCAAAATTTTTCCGCGCAGGCGGTCTTCGGCTAAATAATTGTAGATAGCGCGCTCGGCTTTGGAGGAAAACTCTTCGTACAAAAACGTCTGCATATAGAACAATCGTCCAAAAATAACCAGCGGCGCCAGCAAAATAACCATTCCCGCCACGCGCATACGGCTTTTGACGTTAAACACAAAAGGAGAGTTAGCCGGTTTTCTAAACATATTAATTTTCTTCCAGTACCACAATTTCGTGCGGCTTAGCCGGCACCATACCTAATTTTTCCTGTGTCAGGCGGGTGATGTTTTCCGGGCTGGATAAGCGGGAAATTTCCAACTGCAGGTATTGGTTGCGGGCTTCTTTAATTTCCACTTCGTTCTGCAGCTGGCTAATGGTGCGGCCCGAACGGTTGATTTCGATACGCATCATTACCACCCCAAACCCAAATAAAGCAATTACAAAAACAATTCCAAAAAGTTTCATTAGCTAATCCTTCCAATCACGCGCAGTTTGGCGCTGCGGGCCCGCCGGTTCTGGCGGACTTCGTCATACTGCGGGGCCAAAGCGTGTTTGTTTACCAGCAGCCACCCGCCCGATTTGGACAATTCTTTAAAACGGTTTTTCACCAACCGGTCTTCCAGCGAGTGGAACGTCAGCACTGCGGCGCGGCCGCCGGGTTTTACAATCTTTTCCAGCGAGTCCAGCGCCTGTTGTACGGCCTCCAATTCTTGGTTGCACGCAATGCGCAAGGCTTGGAAGGTTTGCGTGGCCGGGTGCGTTTTCCCGCGCCGGCCGCCGTAAACGGCTTCCACAATTTTAGCCAGTTGCTGGGTGGTGGTTATTTCCCCCTGCCGCCGGGCCTGCATAATGGCCAGCGCAATGGGAGTGGCGTTGCGCTCCTCGCCGTATTCTTTCAAAATCCGCTCCAGCTCGGCCATAGGCCAAGTGTTTACAATAACCGCCGCGCTCAGCGGATTATCGCGATCAAAGCGCATATCCAGCGGCCCGTTGTGCACAATGCTAAACCCGCGGTCCGGGTTATCCAACTGGTAGGAACTTAACCCCAGGTCAAACAAGGCGCCGTCCGCCCCTTCTAAACCCAACTTTTGCAGTTCCTGCGGGGCTTGCGTATAACTGGCGTGAAACACCGTCAAGCGCGGGTCATTTACGCGCTGCTGCGCCATACGCAAGGCTTCGGCGTCTTTATCAAAGCCCAAAATGCGCGCTTGGGCATTTAAGCGGGTTAAAAAGAATTTGGCGTGCCCGCCCAACCCCAAGGTGCCGTCCACATATACCCCTCCGGGCTGTGTCAAAAGCATATCGGCTATTTGCGGGGCCATAATCGGAATGTGTACCCAAGTTTCGTTCATTAGTTAAATCCCCCTTTGTAGCCATTTGTCGGAACCAGTTGCAGCTTATTGATTTTGGTCTTTTGCGGGGTTGGTTTAGCGGCCGGCTTGGCATTGGTTTGCGCTTTAGCAGGGCTTGCCGTATTATCCGCTTTGGCGGTGGTTTGGCGGGCCGTTGCCGTTGCAGAGGAGGCCAGTTTAGTAACGGCCTGCGTGTCCGTTTTCTTTTTGGCGGCGGATTGCAAAATTTTGCCATCTTCGTAAGCTTTTTGCAAGTCGTGGCGCCAGACATTTTCCAACACGCTTACTTTGTTAAACGGCATACCATAGGCCCTATATAGCGCTTGGTGAAGCGGCGTTTTGGCTTTTAACTCATTGCACAGTTTATAAAATTCGTCCCGGGTGCGGGTTTTTAATAAATAAGCCACAATGCTGTATGCTTGCGTGTACCAAAGTTCCGCCTGCTGGGTGGAATAGGAGCTTAAGTCCTCGGCTTGGGTCATTTCTTCAAACGGGATATATTCTCCCTTTAAAATACGGCGCAGGCTGCGGTCTACCCAGCTGGGTTTTTTCTTAGTAGTATTAATTTGCATATAGACCGCCATTCCTTCCGAAAGCCACAACGGCGAAATAGTGGGCAAGAAGTAACCGTCAAAATATAAGTGCGTCAATTCGTGCACGGAAAGCGGATAAAAACTGTTGCTTTCAATTACATACATCGTATCCGAGCGTAAGTCTGACGACGCACCCGACCAAGCCGGGCGTTTGGTGTATTTCATATAACTGTCTTTTTCGCCAAAAAGCATAACCAAAATTTTATTGGGCTTAATGACAATGGTAAACGGCGTCAAATCCAGCATCAGATTTCCGTGGATATTGTCTAACACGGTTTTGATGGTGGAGGTGACGGGGCTTTTTTCGCGGTAAATCAAGTAATTAAACGTGTCCGCCGTGGAAAACCCGGGCGGCGGCGGCAGCCAGCGCACTTTTTGGGCGGAATTCTGCGGGCGGTAGGCCTGTACGGGCAAATCGTCTATATTATCTTCCGGCGCTTTGGTGGAAGCCATACTGGCGATGTTTTCCAAGCCAGCAATCATTTGGTTAAATTCTTTCTCGTCCGGGGATAAGACGGCCGTATCTTCCACGGATTTTACCGGTTCTGCCTTGCGGGCCGGCGGAACGGAAATATCCGGGCGCAATTCGCGCGCGCGGCCCCGCTCGTCGTTATCCGGCACCAGTACCGGTTCTTTTTTGGGTTCAGCTGGTTTAGGCACCACAGGAGCAATTACATCTGGGCGCGGCGTATCCGAAAACAAATCTTTCACCATTTCTTTCGGGTTGAGGCCGAACGAGCGCAACAGCGGCGGCGCTACCAATACCGCCGCTAATAACCACAAAAAGAAAACCAGTTTTTTAACCGTACTCATTTATTTTTGTTTTTCAAATAATGCCAAGTGGCGTTTTTTGTCGTCGCAAGGCAGGGTATAGCGCTCGGTACCCAATAACACCGCCCCACAGGCGCCGGCATCGCAGCCTTGCGTTTGCGGATATTCCCCTTGGAACGCAATAAATACGCCCCCCGGCCTAACCGCGTGCAAACAAACAGCCAAAATATCGGGCAGCTGCCCCATAGCGCGTTCGGTTAAAAAATCAACAGCAAATTTTGTACCCTGTCCCAAACGCACCTGTTTTACTTTGGCGTTTTTTAACCCTAACTGTAAAATCGCCCAGTTCATAAATGAACAGCGCTTTTCAATACTTTCAATCAGCGTGATATCCGCCTGTTCCAGCGCAATAGCCACCGTCAGGCCGATGTATCCCGCCCCGGCGCCTGCGTCCGCCACTTGGGGGCGGGCAATGCCCTTAATATGCGCCATAGCATTTATCTTGGCGGCGGCGGTAAGGCCGTCGCAAATATGGCGGGAGAGGACTTCTTCCAAACTGCCGGCGCTGGTTAAATTCAAAAAATCCTTTTTCTTCCACACCAGCTGCGCATAGTCCACCAGCGTTTGCGCTTGCCGGGGCGAAAGAGCCAGCCCCAAAGTGTCTGCAAATTTAATGAGCTGCTCTTGCATTTTTAAGCCTCCGGAAGCGTTCTATATGCACGGCCAACAACTGCAAATCCGCCGGGGTTACGCCCGGAATACGCCCCGCCTGGCCCAAGGTTTGCGGTTTGACCGACGCCAGTTTTTGCGCGCTTTCAAACAACAGCCCGCGCACGGTGGACGGATCGAACCCCTCCGGGATTTTGATACTGTCCATCTCGGCCAGCCGCTCGGCGTCTTTTTTGTTGCGTTCGTAATATCCCGCGTATTTGTGGTAAATATCCGCGTGGCGGCGTGCTTTTTCCACCGTCCAAGGGAAAAGCTCCGTTTCGTTTTCGTCCACGGGCGCGGCGGGGTGTTCAATCAGCTTTTGGCACAGCGCTTGGTATTTTTCAAACGGGGCTTTGTATTTGTCGTCCAACAGGCCCAGTTTAAACGCGTGCGGCGTCAGGCGCAAATCGGCGTTGTCGTTACGCAACAGAATGCGGTATTCCGCGCGGGACGTGAACATACGGTACGGCTCGTTGACGCCTTTATTGATTAAATCGTCAATCAGCACGCCGATATAGGCTTCGTCGCGGCGGAGAACAAAAGGTTCTTTGCCCTGCACTTTTAAGGCGGCGTTAATCCCGGCAATAATCCCCTGCCCGCCGGCTTCTTCGTAGCCGGTGGTGCCGTTAATCTGCCCCGCCATAAACAGCCGCGGGATACGTTTGCTTTCCAGGGAAGGGTACAAATCGCGCGGGTCGGAAAAATCGTACTCAATGGCGTAGCCGGGGCGGGTAATGGAGGCGTTTTCCATTCCGGGGACGGATTTAATCAGCGCGCGCTGGACGTCCTCGGGCATGCTGGTGGAAAAACCCTGGATATAATATTCCTCGGTGTGGAAGCCTTCCGGCTCCAGGAAAAGCGGGTGGCTGGTAACATCGGGGAATTTTTTAATTTTGTCTTCCACCGACGGGCAATACCGCGGCCCCAAGCCGTGAATATTGCCGCTGTACATGGCCGAACGCTGGAAATTGGCGCGCAGGATTTTGTCCGTTTCCAGGGTAGTGCGGGTGATGTAGCAGCTTAAAAAAGTGCGTTTGGACTGTTCTTTTTCGTCCGTAAAGTGCGAAATGGCCTGCAAGGGGTTGTCGGACGGCTGCAGGCGGAATTTGGAAAAATCCAGCCCGCGCGCATTAATGCGCATGGGCGTACCGGTTTTAAAGCGCAGGATATTTAAGTGTAAATCTTCACGCAGGTTTTTGGCTAGGCCGTCCGAGGGCATATCGTTGTAGCGGCCGCCGCGGAACATTTCCGTACCGATGTGAATGGTGCCGGCCAGAAAAGTGCCCGTCGTCAAAATGACGGTTTTCGTGTGGTAAAACGTATTGCGCAGGGTCAGCACGCCGTCCACGCCGTTGTCCGACACGGAGATTTTGACGGCTTCGTCCTGCATAATATCCAAATTGGGTTGGAGTTCCAAAAAATGCTTGAAAGTAAACTGATAGACTTTTTTGTCGCACTGGACGCGCGGAGAGTGCACGGCGGGGCCTTTGCCGGTGTTAAGCATATGGTAGTGCAAGGCGGCGTGGTCCGTCACGCGGCCCATGGCTCCGCCCAAAGCGTCAATTTCGCGCACAATTTGCCCTTTGGCAATCCCGCCGATAGAGGGGTTGCACGACATTTGGGCAATCGTGTCCAGGCTTTGGGTGAGCAGGAGCGTCTTGGCCCCCAATTTGGCCGAAGCCAGCGCAGCCTCGCAGCCGGCGTGCCCCGCACCAATAACTACCACATCGTATTTATCTTCGCAAACAAACATTTATTTCCCCATACAAAACTTGGAGAAAATAATCCCCAACACGTCGTCGGGCGTTACTTCCCCAATCAAATCCTGCAAATGTTTCAGTGCGCCGCGCAAATGCTCGGCGTAAATTTCTCCCCCCGCCTGCGTTTGCAAGCGGATTAGCGCGCTTTCCAATTCCGTCTGCGCGCGCAGCAAGGCTTCGTAATGGCGCAGGTTGGAAATCATCAGCCCGTCGGCGGTTTGCGCCTCGGTTACGTCGGCTGTAATAAGCTTTTTTAAATGAGCCAACCCTTCGCCCGTTTTGCAAGACACTTCCGCCTGTTCGTATTTTTCCGCTTCTTCCAAAGCCGGATGGGCGGACTGTAAATCGGTTTTGTTCCACACGATAAGCGTGCGTTTTTGCTGGCGGCGGATGGCCTGCCAGAGCTCCTGTTCTTCCGGCGTAAGCGGGCGGGACGCGTCCAGCACAAATAAAATTAAATCCGCCCTTTCCATGGCGCGGCGGCTGCGGCGCATACCTTCCTTTTCGGCCGGGTCCAACGCGTGTTCGCGGATACCGGCGGTATCGGTTAAAATAATTTTTTGGCCGTTTAGCTCCAGCGTTTCTTCCACCGTGTCGCGCGTGGTGCCGCTTTGGTCGGACACGATGGCCCTATCAAACCCCACCAACGCATTAAGCAGGCTGGATTTGCCGCTGTTGGGCGCGCCGACAAGGGCCGTTTTCAACCCGTCTTTAATGTACTTGCCGACGGAAAACGTATCCGCCAACGCTTTAATATGCACAAGCACGGTGTTTATTTCGCCGCTTATAAATTCGTCGGACAGAGGCGTCATTTCTTCGTCCACGTCGTCCAAGCGCACTTCTATCTGCGCCAACAGTTCCGACAGGCGTTTTTTAATATCTGTCACCCGCGCAGACAATTTGCCGTCCAGCGAGTCCATCGCCAATTTATGCGACGCTTTATTGCCCGAAGCTATCAAATCGCACAGCCCCTGCGCCTCCACAAGGTCCATTTTGCCGTTCAAAAACGCCCGCTGGGAAAATTCCCCCCGCTTGGCCATCACGGCCCCGTGCGCGCACAACCGCTCAAGCAACCGCCCCTTTACATAGGGCGATGCGTGCACGGCAAATTCTACCACGTCCTCGCCCGTAAACGAGTGCGGCGCCTGAAAATACGTTACCAGCGCTTTATCCAGCACTTCTTCCCCGTCGTATAGGGTGCACAAAATTTGTTTGCGCGGTTCGGGCAAGTGGGTACGGTGGGAAAGCTCTTGCCAAATGCGGCAAGCTTCCGGGCCGGACAGCCGCACCAAAGCGACCGCCCCGCCTGTTCCCGTAGCCAAGGCACAGATGGTATGTTGCATAGGTATATTTTATCACTTTTTGGGGGTGTTTTTGGGAGGTTTTTTCTCCTCGTAAAATTGCATTTTTTTGCCGGTGCGCAAAAAAGGAGCAAAATAAGCTATACTGGGGTAGACGGAAAGGCCCCTGAGGCCTTTTGATAAGCCCGAAAATTCGGGCATATTAAGGGAGAATGATTTTATGGCTAAAAAAGTGTTGGTTTTGACGGGAAGCCCCCGGCAACTGGGCAACAGCGCGCTATTGGCGGACGCGTTTATCCAAGGCGTAAAAGCCGCCGGGCACACGGTACAAGTGTTTGAAACGGCTTTCCACCCCATTTTGCCCTGCAAAGCATGCGATAAATGCTGGACCAACGGCAAACCGTGCATATTCCCGGACGAATTTGAAAAACTCGCCCCTATGCTGGAAGAAGCCGATGTGCTGGTCTTTTGCACGCCTTTGTACTGGTTTACCATGACGGCCCAACTCAAGGCCGCGGTAGACAAACTTTATTCGTATATGAAACCCAACGCGCCGCGCAAGCTGAAAATTAAAGAATGCGTGCTGTTGGCCGCCGCCGAAGGAAACGAAGCCGACGGAGATTATGAAGGATTAAAAGCAACTTACAAATCCATTGCAGACTATTTAAAATGGACGGACCGCGGCATGCTGCTGGCCGGCGGCACTTGGGACGCGGGCGAAATTATCAAAACCGGTAAATTAAAAGAAGCGTTGGAACTGGGAAAAACGCTTTAAACGCGTGGAAAACTATCCAAAAAACCGCGGGATATTCCCGCGGTTTTTTGCTCCCAGCCAAATCTTAAAAAAACCCCCGGCTCTTTAGCAGGAGCCGGGGCATTATTTAAGCAACCGAAATGTTTCCGTTACTTACTTCGTTTCGTTAGCGTTATTTTCCGCAGGCGTTTCAAACAGCGGGCCGCAGTTGCAGGCCGGTTGTTCTGCCGCGGCAGGCTGTTGGGCCGCCGGTTGGACGGTTTCCGCCGCCGGAGTTTGCTCCGCGGCCGCAGACGGCTGTTCCTGCGCCGCAGGCGTTTCTGCCGGGGTTACCGTCACCGTTTCTTGTACGGTAATTGTTTCCTGCACGGTTACCGTTTCCTGCGCCGGGGTCGGTTCGCATACCGGAGCGGCTTCGGCGGCAGCTGCTTGCGAGGCTTCTCCCGTGGGCTGTTGGGCAGCTTGCGGCTGAACAGCCGGGGCGGGAGTTGCTTCCGGAGCGGCTTCCCCGCTGCAGCAAGAGCAGGATTCGTGGTATTCGTTCAAGGCTTTTTCGGCTTCCGCTTCGGCTACGGCTTGCTGGGCGGGCGTTTCTTCGGGAATGTCTTCGCCGATTACGCCGGGCACAAAATCCGCCGGGGCCGTATTGGCGCGGAGCGCTTCCAGCGCTTTTTCCGTCGGGCGCAGGGTTACTTTGCGCCATTTGCCTTCCCCTTCCGAAGCGGTGGAAACAAATTCGTTGCCTTCCACAGCGCGGTGGATATAGCGGCGCAGCTGGGCGCTCATCGGGCGGAAGCGGAACACGCTGTGGCCGCGTTTAATCATATCAATTCCTTTGGCAATTTCGGCGTCAATTTTGTCTTCCGCTTTGCGCCAATAGTTTTGGGTATCGGTGATAACGGAAATCGGTTTGTCGAAATGACGGCTTAAGGCCAAGGTGGCCAGGTACTGGATAGCTTCCAACGTTTTGCCTTCTTTGCCAATGACGATGGCCGGGTGGTCGCAGTCAAACGTAAGCAAAATGCGCTGTTGTTTTTCGTCCCACCAAACGTTTAAATTTTCCACTTTTACGCCCATGTGGGTAAGCACTTTTTCCAAATAGTCTTTGGCTTCCTGCATAGGGGCTTTGAGATTTTCCGGAATGACCGCATGCTGGATAGCCTCGCTGGGCAGAAGCTGGGGTTCATTGGCTTTGGGCAGTTTTTCACGCACTTCGCGCACTTCCCCGGCAAAGCGTTCGCTGCGGCGGTTGTTGCGGCGCCCGCGGGAAGCTTCGCCCCGGTCCTTGCGGTTGCGCCCACCGCGGGAAGACTTGGAAGAACGTTTTTTCGGCACGTCCATATAGATTTGGGAATCCAAATCCGCCGTGCTCCAGCGTTTTTGGCGCAGTTCCACCACGGCCGGGCGGGAACCAATCCCCAAAAAGCCTTTTTTGGGGCTTTCCAAAACGGTCACTTCCACTTGGTCACGTCTTAAACCTAATTCTTTTAGTCCTTTGGCAATAGCTTCGGACACTTCTTTTGCTTGTACTTTAATTTTGCTAGGCATAGTAAATTGGCTCCTTAATTAATGGGCTTTGGCCAGGTTCCTGTTGACGAACGTCTGAATCCCGTAGGTAATTAAGCTGTTGGTCAGCCAGTACAGCACTAACCCGGACGGGAAGTTCATAAACAGCAGGGTAAAAATAAGCGGCATATACTTAAACATGGCGGCTTGGGCCGGGTCCGTCCCGGCGGGAATATTGCCTTTTTGCTGGAAATACATCACAACACCCATCAAAATAGGCAACAGGTAGTACGGATCTTTAGACGACAGGTCCGTAATCCAAAACACAAACTTCGCCCCGTGCAAGGACCACGACGTCCGCAGGGCGTTGAACAACGCCAGGAAAATAGGCAGCTGGATTAACATCGGCAGGCAGCCGGCCAGCGGGTTGACCTTATACTTGCGGTACAGGGCCAGCGTTTCGCGGTTGAGCGCCTCCGCGTTGCCTTTGTATTTTTCCTGGATGCGTTTCATTTCGGGCTGAATTTTTCTCATTTGGGCGGCGGATTTTAACTGCATCAGCGTAAATTTGAACAAAATCAGCTGCAGCAGAACGGTCATCATAATAATGGCCACACCGTAGTTGCCGGTCCAACCGTAGAAGGTTTCCAGCACGTTGCGGGCAATTTTACCCAACGCGCCGAAGAACCCGAACGCAATGGAACGGTCCAAATGATACGGCAGTTGCAAGAATGCTTTATAGTCTTTCGGTCCAAAATAAAAATCTGACTTATATTCCACCTTGGAATGGGCTTCCACCGTTACGCCCGGCACAGCAATGCCAAACTTGGGCCCTTCCAGCGGGCCGGAGCCCAACAGGCCCCACAGCCGTTTTTGCGTGCCTACTTTTTCGGACGAGGCGCTCAAGTCGCCGGGTTTCCAGCCTTGCGGAATAAGAACGGACAGGAAATAGCGGTTTTCCACCCCTGCCCACATCCAGGGCAGTTCGGGCTGGTCGGACCCTTTTTTGAAGGTTTCCAGGGTGGGTTTCTTTTTCCCTTCTTCCTGCACCAAATATACCGCCTTGGATTCGCGGGAATTGTCATTCATTTCGCTTTTTACCGTGCCCAACCCGGGGCCAAAGTTCCAGCTCCACGGGGCTACGGTCAAGTTTTGGGCGGTTTTATTTTCAAACGTAACGGACACATTGTTAATGCCGTTTTCGTTAAAACGGAAGGTTTTGTAGATGCTGAACCCGGGCACAATGTCCCCCACGAAGGTAATAGAGTCTTTCGTGCGGGCAAATTCGGCAAAGTCCACCTGCGGCATAGTGGCAAAATAGCCCTCGCCTTCGTACGGGGTCAAGTTGACGTCTTCTACTACGTCTTTAAACAGATAGGTTTTGATACCCGCCCCTTTGGAAGAAAAAGTCACGTCGGCCTGAGGCATATTGAGCGTAAACAATTCTTCGGGCTTGGGAGCGGAAGGCTTTTCTTTGGTTACGAGGGAAGAAGCTGTCAGCACGCTTTGGGCGCTGGACTGCTGGGCGGTTTGTTCTTGCTTTTTTAGCTGCGCTTCGGCTGCTTCTTTGGCGGCGCGGGCTTTGGGGAGGGCAACAAACTGGTTGTAGCCCGTCAGAATAAGCAAGAACAACATCGCGGTAATTAAAAACTGTCTGTTGTTCATAAAACTCCTCTTATTTTACAGCCGCCGGCAGCCTATGCCGCCGCGGCGTTTAAGAGGAAGCTTTTACCAGAAAAACATACTAAGGCACCGGGTCGTATCCGCCCGGATGAAAAGGATGGCATTTTAACACCCGCACCAACGCCAACCACCCGCCTTTAAACGCACCATATTTGGCAATGGCTTGTCTGGCATACTGGCTGCACGTCGGCACGAACCGGCACACGCCGCGGGGCCCCAGCAAAGGGCGCACCGTCAACATAAATATGTTGAGAAGCAAAAGCAACAAATCCTTTAATAAAAGCGAAATCTTTTTCATAGGGCCCTTCAATAATATAGGGTTACAGCTATTTTTCTGAAGAGTTAATTAATAAAGCGGCTTTGCCGCACAGTGTCTTGAGCGCTTCCTGCGCTGCGTGCACATGGGTTAATGTTTCGCTTTCCCGGGGGCTGAAAACAAGGTCAGTCCCTGGCTGAATGTTTTTTTGGTTTAATCTAAAAGCTTCTCTTAAAAGTCTTTTGGCGCGGTTGCGTACAACCGCCGGGCCCAGTCTCCTGGACACCACTACCGCAAAACGGGCCGGCTTTCCTGCACCGGGGCCGGACCGCCACCACAGTATAATTCCTCTATATTGCAGTTTCTCGCCGCCCTGGATAACCCTTTGGAAATCTTTTTTCAGGTGCAGGCGGCTCTTACGCGGCAGACCGTTTGACGGCATACGCTTAGGCGGCTCTGATCAGTTCGTGGCGGCCTTTGGCTCTTCTGGCGCTGAGGACTTTTCTGCCACCAGCGGTAGCCATTCTGGCTCTGAATCCGATGTGTTTGGCGCGTCTTCTTTTATTAGGTCTGTAGGTCGGTAACATATTATCTTAAACGTTAATTCTGGCCCGGAAAACCGGACTGGAAAAAACGTATCTCCTATTAATTAATTTAAAATGGTTTCTGTGTGAAACGTACTGATATTATATCTTTTCTTTTACAGCTTTGCCAACAAATTTACGTTTCCCAAGCGTTTTTGGCTAAACCCCGCCTGCAATACCAACTAGGGTAGCGGCGTAAAGAACAAAGGGTTGTTTAAGACTGTTTTATCAACAATTTGCCCTTGATCTTGCTTAGGACAGTAGATTACCATTTTTTGCTGTGTGTTTAAAAATTCCCCCGTGCGGCCTTCCGGCTGATAATAGGTTTGGGGCGGGATTTCATACGCAATCACCTCTCCCCACACGCGGCTGGCGTAAGGCGTTCCCTTCTGGGCGGATTGGTGCAAATCACGGGCCAGTTGGTTGTGGTCCCGGTAAATTTTCCGGGCGGAGTGCAGGGGCTGCGCTGCGGCAATTTTTTCCTGCAGGACGGGCGGAACCAAACCCGCCGGGTGTACATCAAAGGTGCCGTCCGGATAGGCTACTGCCATAGTACCTGGGTTTAAGGGATCTAAACCGGCCAAACGCACATTCTTTTTTAAAACCGCCACTTGAACCGGCTTCCCCGAAACCGGGTGCGCGGGCAAGGCATAAACGTCCGCGTACGGATTGCCCGGCACAAACACCTGGGCCAGGCGGCTTATTTCCGGTATCGCCGGAGCGGACATACCTTCAAAAAAGACGGCTTGAGGAGCCAGCGGAAAGTGCAACGCGTGATAGGCCTTGTGATAGGCTTCCTTTAGGGACTGGGGCGCTTGCTGGGGCGTAAAAAAGGCCGTACGGCCATCTTCGTACCGAAGCAAAAAGCTCCCTGCCGGGCAGGCTTGCCCCACATCCGAAAAATAGCGCAAACGGTCATTTAAAAAAACGGTTACTTTTTCCCCCGTGCGGCGTACCCGAAGAACAACGGGTTTGGGCGTCGTCATTTTAAAATAATTAACTGTGGCGCGCAGTTGATGCGTGCGTTTAAAATGGCGGGCACTTAACGGGAGCAGGCGGACGCTTTCGCCGCTGGGAAGGGTGCGAATGGCAGCCGCCGAAGCCGCTTCCGAGGCGGCAATTGCCGGGCGGGAAAGCTTACGCCCCCCAGCAATCAGTTGGTTTAGTTTGGCTTGCACGGCTTGGCTGACGCGAGGATCCGCCGGGAGATTTTCCGACGGGAAAGGAATTTCCAACTGGACGGGCTCCCCCGCAAAGCGAAATTGCAGCTGGCGGGACCCGGCCTCCCGGCAAAAAGGGGCGCCGGCATACGGCGTGCTAAGTACGGTTTTAGGCAACTGCGCCGCGGCTTTTTGCTCCAAAGCCGCCGCCGGGGCCGCTTGGAAAATATCCTTTACTATTTTATTCTTTTGAGCAAACGCCGCAAGCGGCGCAGTAATTAGTAAAAGGGCCCCCAACAAACGGACTGCTAAATTAAAATTAAATTTTTGCATATAGTTTATTTTTTCAAATTCAACGACGGGCCACAAGGGCCAAAAGGCCCAAAATTAGCTAGGCCTTTTGCCCCTATGCCGCGGCCGTGTCAAATTTGCTATGCTGTTATTATGGTATTTACCGACTCGGGAATCATTCTCTACCGCCAACCTTTTCGGGAAGCGGACCGTATTGTTTCGCTCTACACCCGCCAGCACGGGCGCATCAACGTCCGGCTGCCCGGCGTAGCGCGCCCGACCGGCAAATTAAAAGCCTTAAGCGAGCCGTTTGTATATGGGGATTACCGCATTTATGTCCGGCGGGGAGGAACCGTGGGAACTGTAACCGGCGGGAAAATCCACCAAGTGTTTTGTGAAGTGCGCCGCCATTTAAAACGGACCACGCTGGCAATGCATTTTTGCGAACTTTTCCAACGTTTAACCCCCCTGCACCAGCCCAGCGAGGCAAAGTTCGAGCTGTTGCTTTCCTCTTTAACCGAACTGGAATACGGCGAGCCCAACCCTGCTTTTGCCGCGGCATTTACCCTGCGTTTAATGACGCTGGCCGGGTTTGGATTAGACAAACCGGTGCTGAAAATACCTGCGGAATTTTGGCGGCGTATGCACGAGGATAAATTATCTTCGTTGGTTTTTTCCTCTCCGGAAGAAATGCTCTCTTTGGCCAAGTGCAACAGCGTCTGCCGCCGCTTTTTAAACCAATATCTCTCGTTCCCGCTTCAAACGCTTAAAAATTTCACGTTGGACGATGCGGAACCCGTTTTGGCGCCAGACGATTTGGCCGCCGTACAGCCCAATCCGTTCCTGCCGCAAGCGCCGGCAATGCCGTAAAAGCGGGGTATAGGTCCTAGGCCTTATTAGGTCCAAAGGCCCTTGTTATGTAGTGTTTTTTTTCTAATAATGTATGTATAGACCTGTGGGAGGATTTTATGTATCACAAAAACTGGTTGGGAATTCTTGCAGCAGTAGCGGTGGCGGTTTCTCCGGCGGCGGTATTTGCCGGGCAAAGTGCGTCCAAAACCCTTTCGTGGAAAGAAGTGTTGCAATACGAAAATACCCGCGTAAACAACGAGGGGTCTTCTTCTGTGTTGGGTGTGTCAGTTGGGGCGCAGGTGCGCCGCATCAATGCGCAGGCACAAGCCTATAAGAAGGTGGAAAATTCTTTTGCTTCATTAACCAAACGCGGCAAAATGTCTGCCAATGCCATCAATCAATGCAAAAGCAATTACAGCACCCTTAAACAAGCGGCCGTTGCCAATAAATTGTTTGAACACTACGCTTTGACGGCTGTGGTGCCGAACGATTTTTGCAAATTGTCGGCCCAAGAAGTAGCCTTTTTGCAGCGCTTCTTCAGCGGGAAAGAAATCCCGGTGGAAGCCCGCCAATACAAACAAGCGGTGCTCTTGCTGCTGAACTACGACAACGCCATGTTCTGGCTGGTTATCAATCCGCAAAATAAAGTTATCACGTTAAACTATAACGATCCGGCCGACATTGAAAACTTGGAAGAATTGCAGTCCAATTGGAAGCAGCTTTCCGTAAAATAGTTTTTATAAGCGAAAAAGCCCCGGGATATACCGGGGCTTTTTTTATGGCAAAACAGGGTTAGGACAACAGCTCGTCCATATCCGGGTAAATGTCTTGGAGGGAGTGATAAATTTTAAATGCGTTTTCCCGGATATATTGGGTGGGTTGTTTGATTTGCGGCACCACACAGGTGCGCATACGGGCGGTAATGGCGGCCGTAGCGCCGGCGACGGAGTCTTCAAACACCAAGCATTCGCTTACGTCCACCCCCAATTTTTGGGCGGTTTTCAAATACACTTCCGGGTCCGGCTTGGGGTGGGACACATCGTCGGAAGTGGTAACGGAAGAAAAGTATTTTTTTATATCCTTCTTTTCCAATAAATACATCACCCACCGCGTAATATTGGAAGACGCCAGCGCCACTTTCAGCCCCCGGTGGTAAAAAAACTCCACCGCTTCTTTTGCTCCGGGGCGGAAGTGCACTTCCCCATTAGCGGCGAGATAAGCTTCAAAAATTTCCCCGGTGCGGGCGTGCATTTTTTCAATATCGGCCCGGGGCCCAAAATGCTGACGGATAAAATTGGCGGCATCGGCGCGGCTGATGCCCACGCACGATTCAAACAATTCATAAGTAAAATCCAGCCCGTCTTCTGCGGCGGCTTTTTGGTAGCAGTCAAAATAAATCCGTTCCGTATCAAACAGCAAGCCGTCCATATCAAAAATAACCGTCGTAATCATATAGTGTATTATAGCAGTTTTTGCCGGTGCAAAGCCCAGCGCGGCGTGTCCGTATTTTATATAATGTAATTACCTATGAAAAACGGTATGAATTTTCAGGATATGATATCCGCCTTAAACACCTATTGGACTAAACAAGGCTGCGTCCTCGTTCAGCCCTACGACGTTGAAAAAGGCGCCGGCACCTATAACCCGGAAACCTTTTTCGGCTCTTTAACTAAAAAACCCGTCAAACGCGCGTATGTGGAGCCCTGCCGCCGCCCGGCCGATGGCCGCTATGGCGAAAACCCCAACCGCTTGGGCAAATATTACCAGTATCAAGTAATTATGAAGCCCGCCCCGGCTAATATTCAAGAAATTTATTTAAATTCGTTAAAAGCCATCGGCCTCGACCCCAAACAACACGACGTACGTTGGATTGAGGACGATTGGCAGTCCCCCACCTTGGGCGCGTCCGGCGTCGGCTGGGAAATTTGGCTCGACGGTATGGAAATTACCCAGTTTACCTATTTTCAGAATATGGCAGGCTATGCGCTAAACCCGATTACGGTAGAAATTACCTACGGGTTGGAACGCATTGCTATGTACTGCCAAAAAGTGGATAACGTGTTTGATATTCGCTGGAATGACGAAATCACCTACCGCGACGTACACCACGAAGGCGAGCGCCAGTTTTCGCATTATTACTTTGAAGAATCCAATGTGGAGCACCTGCGCCGCTATATCCAGGAATGTGAGGAAGAATGCTTTGCTCTGTGCAAAAAAGGCCTCTACCTGCCGGCATACGACAATGCAATGAAACTTTCGCACTATTTTAATATGTTGGAAGCCCGCGGCGCGATTTCCGTGTCGGACCGCACCAACAACATTACCAAAATCCGCAACTTGGCCAAAGCTTGCGCCAAGGCGTATGTGGAAAGCGTAGAAGGAAAAGAAGCTAAAAACGAGGAGGCCGCCCAATGAACGCGTTACTGGAAATTGGCGTAGAACATTTGCCCGCCCGCTTTATGGCGCCTGCCTTAAAGCAGCTAAAAGAACTTACCGCCCAGATTTTGGACGAAAAAAGAATTTCATACAAGTCGGTGGATTCTTTTGGAACCTACCGCCGCTTGGTGGTATTGGTTGAAGACATCTCCGAAAAATCGGCCGACGTACAAAAAGAAGTCAAAGGGCCGCCGGCCAAACTGTTAAAAGACGCCAACGGCAACTTTACCCCCCAGAGCGCCGGCTTTGCGCAAAAGAACGGTATTGCACCGGAAAAGCTGACGATTGTAGAAACGGAAAAAGGCCCCTTTATTTATGCGGTAGTTAAAATCAAAGGCGAAAAGACCGTCAAATTGCTGCCGGAAATTTTTACCCGCATTGTAACCGGGTTGGAATTTGCCAAAAATATGATTTGGGAAGACTCCGGCCTGCGCTACGGCCGCCCCATCCGCTCGCTGATTGGCCTCTACGGCGAAAAAGTGATTAAATTCTCCGTGGCGGGTGTGGAATCCAACCGCAACACTTATCCGCTTTCCTCTTTCGGCCGCAAACCGATTAAAGTAGCCAAGGCCGACAAAGCCTACTACGCCGATTTGCTCCGTTCCCAACCGCAGCCTATTTTGGCCTTGCCGCAGGAACGCCAAGAGGCGCTTATCAAAACGGTATCCAACGAAGCAAAAATCCGCGGTTATCAAGCGGATCTGGACCCGGAACTAATTGAAGAAACCGTTTGGTTTACCGAGCACCCGGTAGCCGTGGGCGGCGATTTTGAAATTAAATTTTTAACCCTCCCCAAAGATTTGGTGACCACGGTGCTTAAAAAACAAATTAAAATGTTTCCCGTCACCAACGACAAAGGGGAGCTGCAGCCCTACTTTATCGCCGTGCGGGACGGTATCTCCGCCAACCAGAACGAAGTGCGCGACGGGTTTAAAAAAGTGATGTCCGCCCGCCTGTCGGACGCGGTGTTCTTTTTTGAAAACGACAAAAAAGACGGCTTGGAAAAATTTAAAGAAAAACTCAAAAACGTACAATTTTTGGAAGGCTTGGGTTCGATGTACGAAAAGTCCGAACGCACCCAAAAATTGGCCAACTGGCTGTGCGAAACCTTACATAAACCCGCGCTAAAAGACGCGGTGGATTATGCCGCCTCGCACGCATACGCCGATTTAGCCAGCCACGTTGTATACGAGTTCCCGGAACTTCAGGGCTATATGGGCGGCCAATATGCCGCGCTGGAAGGCCACCCCGAAGCCGCCAAAGCGATGGAAGAATTTTATTTCCCGCTTACCTCCTCCTCCGAACTCCCCTCCACCGAAGAAGGGTGCATCGTTTCGCTGGCGGGCAAAATGGACACGCTGACGGGCAACTTCTTAATCGGGCAGATTCCCACCGGCAGCGAGGACCCCTTCGCCCTGCGCCGCCAGGCGTTTGGCGCGGTGCGCATTTTGCTGGAAAAGGAAATGAACGTTTCCCTAAAGCAATTGGTGGAAAAATCCGCCTCGTTGTATCCTGCGGGCACGCCGGATAAAGGGTTAAAAGAACTTCCGGGCTTTTTATTCCAGCGGTTGGCCTTGGTGCTGGAACAGCGCGGGCACAAAGCCGCCACGCTAAATGCCGTGGCGAACTGGTACGAAATGCCTTTAACACAGGTGGAAGCCTTGGTAAGCGCGTTGGAAACGGTCAAAACAGGTGAAGATTTTGCCCAAATTTTGGAACCGGCCAAACGCGTGTGCAATATCCTTAAAAAAGCCGAAAATGTAACCGAGGACGTAAACGAAAGCTTGTTTGAACTCCCGGCCGAAAAAGCCCTGTACGACAAAATCCACGAAGTGGACGCTTCGCTGGGCTGCACGGTGCATACGGCCCAAACCAAGGAGGGCTACCTCAACATTCTTAAAACGTACAGCGCATTTAAAGAACCGCTGGAAAATTTCTTTAAGGATGTAATGGTAAACGCCCAGGACCCTGCCGTAAGGCAGAACCGCCTGGCGCTTTTGGCCCGGGTGCGCCGCTACTTGACGCAAACGGTGGCGGATATTACGCGCCTGTAACAAAAAGCTTGCTTAAGCCCGCGCCCTGCAAAAGAGCGCGGGTTTTTTGTTGCTTGGGTAAGGGTTTATCGTCGAAAAACTATTTTTCAAAAAAGGCCTTGAAAATTTTTTAAATCTGCCTATACTATCCATACAGGAAGTTAGTCCGTAGGCCCTGCCGGGGGCTGCTTGTAAGCGGACAAAAGCGGTGACGTGAGGTAGTGTTGCTGTTGTTGTAAAGGCACGGAGGCCGGAAGATGTGGGCATACGCGCTAGGCAAAGTCAGGATGGTTAGGTTACATAACTGTCCGGGAACTGGTAAAGGCGTATAGCCGGGCGTATCTGGCCGCGGGCGGGGCAGGGCGATAAGTGTTGTTCCCGCTTGGTTGTAAGCGTGCCGACGCGGAGTTGTAAAGCGGTGTAGTGCGGCGGAAAGGTAATGGAAGTCGTGCTAGTTCGTGTGTACGTTGTTTCCGGCGGTTGATGTAATTGCTTCGGCCGGGTGGAAACAGTAAGCGGCATAAGTCCCGGTGTAAGATGGTTGGGCCTATCCTGAGAGCAGTAGATGACGCAGTGAGGAGTAATAATGGAGACGTCAAGGTGAACCCCTCGGTTTTGTTAACCGGGGGGTTCCGCTTTTATATTTCCCCATCAAAAAGCCCGGGCAAACCCGGGTTTATATACTTTAAACTTATTCCAACACGCTCGGCGGCGGCAGCTGGCCCGTTTCGGACGGGGAACTTTGTGCCGAAGCCTCGCCGGAAGCGTTTTCGGTTTCTTCGTCCTGCAGGGGTGTCAAAATCATTTCTTCATAACTTTCGTCGGGCAACGGGGTAGAAATGGCTTCTTCCTGCGGGATAAAAGTTTCCTCCTGCGCAGGGGCTGATACCGTAATATTGCCGGAAGAGGCCGCCTGCGCCGGCCGCGGCCGTGCCGATTGGCCGGAGGACGAATAAGAGTTGCTGGGGTTCCACCACGCAGGCGGATTCCCGGCACAAGCGGCCAACAGCAAGCTAAATACTGCTAAAGAAAGCAAATTTTTCTTCATAATTTTATTATACCAATATCGCACTTTATTTGCTCAATACCGCTTTGCGATACAAAGCCCCCGCGCGGTAGCTGCTGCGCACCAGCGGGCCGCTGGCCACGCCTTTAAATCCCAGCGAAAGGGCTTCCTGTTCCCACGCTTGGTATTCAGCCGGTTCGGGGTAGCGCGCCACCGGATAGTGCGCCGCCGAAGGGGCCAAATACTGTCCGATGGTCAGCAAATCTACCCCCACAGAACGCAAATCCTTCATTAAGGCGGTCACTTGCTGGGGTGTTTCCCCAAGGCCTACCATAAAACCGGTTTTGGTTAAAATATCCGGCGCTAATTTTTTGGAACGTTCCAACAGCGTCAGCGTCCGGTGGTAATCCGCCCCCACCCGTACGGCGTGATAGAGTTGCGGAACCGTTTCCACATTGTGCGCCAATACGTCGGGACGGGCGTCCAATACGGTTTTAAGGGCGGCTTCGTCGCCGCGCAAATCGGAAATCAACGGTTCTATTTTTACGTCCGGCGTAAGGGAGTGGATAGCCTCAATCACGCGGGCAAAATGGGCCGCACCGCCGTCTTTCAAATCGTCGCGCGTGGGCATGGTCAGCACGGCATAGCGGATAGCCCATTCTTTAATAGCCTGGGCCACGCGGGCGGGTTCATTTTCTTCGGGCGGCAAAGGGCGGGCCTTTGTAACAGCGCAAAAGCGGCAGCCGCGCGTGCAAATGTCCCCCAATACCATAAAAGTCGCGTCCCCGCAGTTGAAACATTCTCCCCTGTTGGGGCAGCGGGCCGCGTGGCAAACGGTGTGCAAGGTCAATTTATCAATAGACTGCTGGGCGTGCAGCGCCGCGGAGAAACGCAAAGCCGCTTTGTTGCGGCCTACTAAATCTTTAAGCCACTGGGGCATAGGTGTCGTCATTAAACTTATTATACAAAAACCGCCGCCACCCCCGCCGAAAACGATATAATATATAGAATCCTTTTTATTGGAGCCGGTGTGAAACGTTTTATTTTCTTTTTATGTTGCTGTATTGGTTTATCCCAGCCTCTGGCAGCGGAAGACGACCCGCAAAAAACCCCACAGCAGCGCTTGAAAGAAGCGGGCGAACTGTATTTTGACTATAAACCCGAAGAAGCGCTGGAAGCGTATATTGCTTTATCCAAAGACACGCAGGACCGGCAAGCTTTCTTAAATGCCGCGTTTATTGCGCTGGAGCAAAACGACCCCAAACAAGCGGTGGATATTATGTCGGCCGCGTACAAAATTTACCCGCAGGACCGGGAAACCCTGGAAATGGCAGCCGAAGCATACCTGGCCGACGGGCAATACCGCACCGCCGAAAAATTGCTTTCCATGTTGCCAGCCAGCGCCAAACGGGCGGGGTTTTTTCACATCAATTTAGCCCGCGCCCAAATGGGCCTGAATGAAAAACGCTTGGCCAAATATAACTTAAAAATGGCTGTGCGGGCCGGCACCCACCCGGCTTTGGCAAACTACCTATTAGGGCTTTTGTACGAGGAAGACAAAGACTACAAACAAGCCGCCGAAGTATTCCGCAAAGCCACCGTGTACGACCACCAATTTATCGAAGCCAAAAAGCATTACGCCGCCGTGCTGGAACAACTGGGCAATTATAACGAGTCCTACCGCCAGTACAGAATGATTTACTCTTCCGAAAAAAGCAACAAAGAAGTAAACGAAGCCTTGGCCCGCTTAAAACCCCGCCTCTCCCGCTCCGAAAAAGAAATTATCGGCGGGAAAGAACTGCTTAAACATACGATTGTAAAACCGGTTGTACTGCCGGATAACGTCCCAACACACGAAATAAAAGTAGGGTTGGGTATGCGCCAAAACGGCCGCCCTTCCTCGCGCGAGACAGTGCATTTTATCCCCTCACACGATTTTAAAATTACCGATGCGCAGACAGGCAAATTCCTGGCTTCCGGCAAGGGCAAAGAAAGCTGGGTTGCCGTGCTAAAAGACCGTAAGACCTATTTGCTATCCCCCAAAAACAAAAGAATCCCTTTTCAAAAGTCCATTCTCGTTACGCCGTCTTCCTCCTCGCCGGACGAAGGAACCACCATTATTGTTAAAAACGTAATGAGCGGCGCGGGAATGACTTGGGCCAGCGTAGACGATAAAGAATACCGCGGCAAACTTCAAATCACCCACAATACCACGCACAACACGCTCATTCCCATTAATATTGTAAATATCGAAGAATACCTAATGGGCGTAATTGCTTCGGAAATGCCGACCCAATTTCCTATGAACGCCCTGCGCGCCCAAGCCGTCTTGGCGCGGACGTATGCCCTGAAGCATTTAGGCAAACATAAATATTACGGGTACGATTTATGCGATACGCAAAACTGCCAAGTGTATGGCGGTGTCAGCTCCGAAAGCGAACGCGGAAATGCGGCCGTGGAAAGCACCATGGGCGAGATTATGCGCTATAAGAAAAAACCCATTGAAAGCGTATTCTCGGCCAATTGCGGCGGCGTAACGCAAAGCGCTAAAGAAGCCGGTTGGTACGAAACCCCCTACCTGCAGCCGGTATCGGATTATAAAGATTTTGATTTTGACACCTTACAACCCTACCATTTTAAAGAACTGCTGCAATACCCGCACGACGCGTACAGCCGCTACGATAAGCACGTCAGTTTGGCGGCGTTCCGGTGGACGCGCGTCGTGGACGTGGAAGACGTCAGCCAAGTTATTAAACGCAAGAAGAAAGACATTGGCCGCGTAACGGGCATTATCCCCCTGCGCCGCGGACGTTCGGGCTACGTCAGCCGCTTAATGGTAAAAGGGACAAAAGGCAACATTATTTTGAATAAAGAAAACGTTATCCGCAACAATTTAAGCTTGGGAATGCTTAGAAGCAGTTATTTTATTGTAGAACCCAATTACCGCAACCACGAACTGGAATTTTTTGTGTTCTACGGCGGCGGCTGGGGCCACGGCGTAGGGTTCGACCAAACCGGCGCCGCCGGACGCGCCGAGGACGGGCAGGATTACAAAGAAATTCTGCACCACTATTTCCCGCTGGCGGAGTTTTATTCCCCCTCCCAAGCCAAAAACACCTCCAATAAATAATCCTGCCTAAAACACTTGCGGCGGGCAGGATTAATTCTAAACGCGTTTTTACAAATAATCAGGCCCCGGCAATTTATAGCCGGGGCCTAATTGTGGGTGGAAAAGTTACTCCTGCCCGGCCAATTTGCGCTGGGCCGTGGCCTGGATTTGCTGGAGCTGTTTTTGCTTTTCGGCTTCCGGCAGGTCCGAGGACATCACTTGGTTGGCCTGTTCGTACATTTCTCGCAAAACAGTGCGGGCGTGTTGTTCCAGTGCCGCCTTTTGCTCGGCAGAGGCTTTTTGGACGTTCGGGTCCTGCATAATTTGCGAGAGCGAACTATCCACCTGGCGGCTAATGCGGGCTTCTTTTAGCTGCGGGTCGTTTTGCAGTTGGTCCAATTCTTTATTTACTCCCTGGCGCAGCTCCATAGTAGCTTGCTGTTTATCCGTTTTGGACGTTTCCGGATTTTGCCAAATTTTCATATAGTCGTTGTAATATTTCTGATAAATAGCATCAATTCTGCGGGCACCTTCTTCGCCATACACTTCGCCGGCGGTTTTTAGCTTTTCGTCGCGTTCCTGTTTCAGGGATTGGTCTATGGCTTTTAATTCCGTTTCGCCGGTACGGTAGCTGCGGCCCAAAATTTTTCCTTCTTCTTCGTCTTGCAGACGTTGCTGCACTTCTTGGCGTTCCACATTATCTTCGGCTGCAAATAAGCCCTTGGTGGATTTGCCGCTTTTGGTGATAATCTCTTCCAACGCTTTTCGGCGGTCGCGCTGGTTCGCCATTTGCTGTTTATAATATTCCTCGGCGGGCAGGCCCTGCATAGCCAGCTTCATATCTTTTTCGCGGGCTTCGTCAATGGCTTTATTCGCTTGCGTGGCAATTTCGGGGCCGTATTGCTTGCTGATTTCTTCTTTAAGCAAATTATCTTTTTCAATGCGTTCCTGCTGGAATTTTTTAAAACTGTTGTCGTTGGACATTTTTTGCAGTTTCTGTTCGTACTTCCGCGCCACTTGTTTCACTTTTTCAGCAATTTGTTGGGAACTCATATTAGGCGAATTGACGGCAGAAGCCATTTCGCTTTGGAAGTCGTCCATCACTTTTCCCGCTTCCTGCGCGGCTTCCTGCCCGAAGGCCTGGCCCATACTGTTTACTACTCCCGCTTTTTGCGAGGCCACCTGCTCCATCACCGGCGCAAACGGACCCGACGAAACCGCCGAGGCAGAAGCATTGCGCTGGAGGTATTTTTCGATATTGGCATTTTTTTTGTTTTGGGGCAACAAGGCTTTAGCCAAAGCGCGGTCAATATTGCTGGAAAGGCCTTTTAATTGGTTTTGCAGCTGTTCTTGCCGCTTGCGGTTCATACCGGTTAAAAAGGGAGAAAAAGCCCTTTCCCGCTCAGTTTGGATTTGCTCCTGAACCGTCGGCCGATAAACCCCCGGCTGGGCAGGAACATTTTGGGCCGAAGGGTTCCCCCCTTCCGGATAACCCGCCCCCGAGCCATATTGCCCGTAATTTGCGGCGGAAAGCCCTTGCGGGCGGTAGCTGCCAGGGTTAAACTGCGCCCCGGTGGAAACGGAAGGGAGCGCCTGATAAGCGTGAGGCGCCGTGTTGGGGGCCGGGTGGAAAGAATACCCCTGCCCGGAAACACCCAAATCCGGCCGGTGGGTATAGCGTTGGACGGCTTGTGCGCGTTTTTCTTCTTTCGTGAGGGGTTCCCCGGCGGTGGACGGCTGGGGCGGAATACCCAAAATTTCTTCGTCTTTTAAATTTTCCACTAATTGGCGCTCGGTCGCTGCTTCCTGCACGGCGCGTGCCTGCCGCCCGGACGCTGCATGATAAGAAGCCGTCCGCAGGAAAGCCAGCGCCACCGCAAAGAGCACCACAAGTAAAAATCCAATTTTTAACAGCCGTTTATTTTTTTCCATATTATTTTTTAGCCAACGAAAGCGGCGTTCCGCGCACTTTAGCGGCATTTATCTCCAATTCTTCATTTAGCCGGGCCTGCAAAGCCGTCATTTCTTGGCGGTATTTTTCCCCCGCGTGCAAGAGGGACTCCTGCATACGGCTTAACCGCGCGGGCATGCGGACTAACCGATCCGCCGTGCTTTTGTATTTTTCAAAAATATCCCGCGTACGCAGGACGGCTTCTTTCCCGTATAAGTTTTCAAATTCTTTTTCCACCTGTTGGTGCATCTCTATCAGCCGCGCCCGCAAAGCAGAAGCCTGCCCCTCGGATAAAGCAATCACCGGGTCGCCATATTCCGCCACTACGGAGGCAAAAGCCTTATCGGCGTCGTTTCCTACCCGGCTTAGTTCGCGCTGCAGGGCGTCCTGCTCCTGCCCCGAAGAAAGCGCCAAGGCGTATTCGTCCACCATCTTTTGCAAAACAGGCCCCGCCTTTTGCGCGCACAAGGGGCCATAATCCTGCTCTATTTCCTGCAAATTTTCCGCCACGGAGGACTGCAGTTGCTGCTTAGAGGAAAAACGTTCTTCCGCCGCCGGAACTGCCCAAGAGGAAGCTCCTTGCTCTTCGGCAAAGGCAGCCAGCTTTTGGGAATATTCTGCCGTTTTAGCGTTTAGATCAGCCGCCAATTGCTGGGGGTTGGGGGCCGCCTGCACCAAGGCTACGGCTTCGTCCCGAAACTGCGTAAGCAAGGAGGCCGTTTCGTCCGCCGCTTGGCTGGCAAAATGTTCCCTAACGGCATTTTCCAGTGCATTCTTTTGAGCAAACACCAACGCCGACAAGCGAGTGTCTTGGGCGGGAGGCACCAGTTCTTTTAGCACTTCCGGCGAAAGGCCGCCCTCTTGCACAATCGGTTTAGAACGTGCCAGCGCAAGCGCGCGGAATTGATGCGCTTTGTGCACATACCGTTGCAAATTATCTGCACGGGCCGAACGGCGCTTGGGGTGCACATCTTCTTCCGCGGGGGTGCAACCCACTGCAAAAAATCCAAACACGAGAGCCAAAGCAAGAGGTATTTTCATATTCTAATTATACCCCAAAAAGGGTAATTTGTCATTAGTTTTCCGAACGCGCGTGCGTAGGGGCCAGCAAGGCCCGTCCCGCTCTTTTGCGCCAGCGCAAAGCGCCCAGCAGCGCAATAAAACTTCCCTATAAAAAACCCCGCCGAAGCGGGGTTTTAAAAACTACTCTTTTGCGATTTGGATACCCAATTCTTTCAGTTGGATATCGTCCACCGTGTTGGGCGAGTCCGTCAGCGGGCAGACTGCCTGCGCCGTTTTGGGGAAGGCGATTACTTCGCGGATAGAATCTTCCCCCGCCAACAGCGCGGTAATGCGGTCCAACCCCAGCCCGATGCCGCCGTGTGGCGGCGCGCCGGCTTCCAGCGCGTTTAACAGCATACCAAAGCGGCGGGCGGATTCTTCCTTGGAGTGTTTCATCAAGGCCAAAATGCGTTCCTGCACATCGCGGCGGCAGTTGCGCACGGAGCCGGAGGCCAGTTCGTTGCCGTTAAGCACCAGGTCAAACTGGTAGGAACGGACGGAACCGGGGTCTTTTTCCAGGTTAGGCAAATCTTCTTCCACCGGGGCGGTAAAGGGGTTGTGGGCGGCGTCCCAGCGGTCTTCTTCCGGGATGTATTCCAACAGCGGGAAGTTGGTAATCCACGCAAAAGCCCAATCGCTTACGCGCGGAAGCTCTTTGACCAGTTCCTTGCGCAAGGCGCCCATAAATGTTTGGCAGGTGTGCAAATTGGCATCGCTGCCGATAAAAATAATGTCCCCGTCCTGCGCGCCAACGGCTTCTTTTACGCCGTTCATTTCGTCGGGCGTAAAGAATTTGGCCGACGGGCCCTCAAACGCGTCGCCTTTCACTTTCAGCCATACAAGGCCCTTGGCGCCGTTTTTCTTGACGAGTTCGGTCAATTTGTCCAAATGGCCGCGGGAATACGCCGCGCCTTTTTCGCCGCGGATAGCGCGAATGGCACCGCCGGCGGCCAGGATTTCTTTAAACACTTTAAACCCGGTATTTTGGAACACGCCGTTGACGTTTTTCATTTCCAGCGTGTAGCGCAAATCCGGCTTGTCGGAGCCGTATTTCTCCATTGCGTCGTGATAGGAAAGTTTCGGGAAAGGAATGGCAATTTCTTTGCCGGCCGTTTTAAACAATTTTTGCATCAGCCCTTCTACGATTTCGTGAATGTCGTTAATCGTTACGAACGACATTTCCATATCAATCTGCGTATGTTCGGGCTGGCGGTCGGCGCGGAGGTCTTCGTCGCGGAAGCAGCGGGCCAGCTGGAAGTAGCGGTCAATGCCGCTGGCCATTAAAGTTTGCTTGAACATCTGGGGGCTCTGCGGCAGGGCGTAAAATTCGCCGTGGTGCACGCGGGACGGCACCAAATAGTCGCGCGCGCCTTCGGGCGTGGAGCGTGTTAAAACCGGGGTTTCCACTTCCAAAAATCCGTTGGCGTCCAGATAGCGGCGCGCGGCCTGCATCAGGCGGTGGCGCAAAAGCAAGTTGGCGTACATCTTGGGGTTGCGTAAATCCAGGTAGCGGTATTTAAGGCGGATTTCTTCGGCTACGGAGCGGGATTTTTCCACGTCAAACGGAAGCGGAATAGAAGTGTTTAACACTCTAAATTCTTCCGCCACGACTTCCACTTCGCCCGTTTTCATATTTTTATTGACGGCCCCTTCAATACGGCGGTTGACGGTGCCCGTCACTTCAATTACATATTCGTTGCGCACGGCGGAAGCTTCCGCAAAAAACGGTTTGGAAGGTTCCACCACCACTTGGCAAATGCCGCTGCGGTCGCGTAAATCAATAAACAGCACCCCCCCGTGGTTGCGGTAGCTGTTCACCCAACCGCACAAGGTTTGTTTGGTGCCTAGCAGGGAAGCGGTAATGTCCCCGCAGTAGTTCGTTCGTTTCATAAAAGTTTTTTAACCTCGTCAATTAATGCTTCAAATGGAATTTGCTTCTGCTCGCCGGTGGTTAAGTCCTTAAGCGTCACGGCGCGCTGTGCAAGCTCGTTGCCGCCCAAAATAAGCGCGTAGGCGGCGCCGCAGCGGTCGGCTTGTTTCATCTGGCCTTTGACGTTCTTGTCAAACAGGCCGCCTTCCGTGCGGATGCCGGCGCGGCGCAAGTCCTGCATCAAATTAAAAGCGGTTTCGTTGCAGTCCTTTTCCAGCGACACGACATAAATGCTTTTTTCTTTCGGGTGTTCGGTCTCGCCGCGGGCCATAATCACGCGTTCGGCGCCCATCGCCCAGCCGATGGCCGGGGTGGCCGGGCCGCCCATATTTTTGACCAGCGTGTCATAGCGTCCGCCGGCGGCAATGGCGTTTTGGGAAACGTCCCCCGCCTGGAATTCAAACACGGTGCGGGAATAATAATCCAACCCGCGCACGAGCATCGGGTCCACTTCAAAATCAATTTTGCCTTTCAGCAGGGCCTGCACTTCGTCAAAGTGGGCCTGGCATTCGGGGCAGAGTTTCATCGTGGGGACGCGGCCCGCAAAACGGGCTCCGTCAATTTTGCAGTCCAGCACGCGCAGCGGATTTTTTTCCAAGCGCGTTTGGCAGTTTTCGCAAAGGGTGTCTTTTTCTTTGGACAGGAAATCAATCAGTTCCTGGCGGTAGAGCGGGCGGCATTTATCGCAGCCTAAACTGTTGATTTTGACTTTGTAGTTTTTGGCGCCAAATTGGGAAACAATGTCTTTCAACATCAAAATCACTTCGGCGTCCGCCGCCGGGGCCGAGTTGCCGATGTATTCCGCGCCGATTTGTTCAAACTCGCGGTAGCGGCCCGCCTGCGGGCGTTCCGCGCGGAACATATTGCCGATGTAATAAAACTTTTGCACGGGCGCGTTTTGCGTAAAATTATTTTCCAAATACGCACGCACCACGCCGGGGGTGCCTTCCGGGCGGATGGCCAGCTGGCGGTGGCCGGCGTCTTCAAAGGCGTACATTTCTTTTTGTACGATGTCGGTCGTCTCGCCGGTGGATTTGATGTAGAGTTCTTTCAGCTCCACCGTGGGCAGGCGCAGCTCGCCAAACCCATAGAGGGAAAATACGCCGCGGGCGCAGTTTTCCAGCTCGGTAAAATTTTTGGATTGGGGTTCAAAGATGTCTCTAAACCCGCGTACTAGTTTAGCCATATAGCTTTATTTTAGCATTTTAGGAGAGCAAAGGGCAGCGGAGATGTGCCGAACCTTCCGTGAAAAAAGATGCTTTCCAACGGAAAGCATCTTGCTAAAATAGTCAGCCCCCGTCCTCCGACATGCGGCAAGGCCGCCAGCCGGCTATGGCATTACCCCTCCGCCGAATCCGGCCGCGGCCGGCTGCCTGGCGGTTTGCGCTTCCAGCCGTTTTAGCTCTTGCCGCAGGCGCAACAATTCTTGCCGGACGGCTTGTTTCTGTTTGGCGGTCCACCCGTAGTCTTTGGCGTGCGCGAGCTCATAGGATTTAGATTCAATCTGCAAAGTGATGTCCCGTTTTTTATCTTCCAATTGCGCCAAGCCGTTCAAACTATCGCGCACCGCCTGCTGTACTTGCCGGGCTTTATCGGCAAACAGCGGTTGAGCATGAGGGGCATACCCCGCAGCCGCCCAGCGGGCAAAAGCATCCCGGTTTTGTTTAGCGCGGGCAGGATCGTTGTTGCGGACGGGTTTTCCCCCTATATAGACATAATTGCGCCCACATAAATCGGCCCAGCCGTTTTCAAGCCGTTTGGAAGAAACGCCTTCCTGCCGCAAAATAAAATCTACCGCATTAATTATTCCTTCCACGTCATCGCAGGTAAGCACATCCCGGCCGGAGTGCGAAAAAGCACGCATAATGGAATCTATTTTCGTCAAATCTTCAAAAGCCGCCAAGGAATAGGCTCTATCCGAATCCTGGTTATTATATTGATCCGCCAACCCCAATAAATGCGCCGTTTCGTGCAAAGCAATCCCCATACGTTTGTTTTTGCTTTGATCCGTAGACAATAACACCGTCCAGGAGGAAGTTTTCGGGTCCATTTGCGGCGCGGCGTACCCTTGCATACCATATTCCAGCTGATAGCCGGTATCAATCGGAACCGCAGTGGCCCGGCCTTTGATTTGAAGGTCATATTTCCCGGCGATGGCATTACATTCTTTTCCCTCCGGCGGCACTACCCGCTGCAACTGAAACGCATCCGGCCACACGGAAAGGAAATCCTGGAATTCTTGCGCACGGCCGCTGTTTTGGATGGTGTTCCGCACCGTACGGAAAATAACCGAAAAAGCCGCTTGGGTATTGTTAAACAGTTCATCTTCCTGCACTTTATTGCGAAAACGCGTGCTTGTGCACACCCGCAATCCCGGCCGCCCGGAAACAATGTCATACAGTAAAAATTTACGATAGCCGTTGTTTTGCTTGTATTGGGCAGGTTGGAGTTTTACAAATTCCGGCAGCAGCCCCCAGGCACCGACGTACGGAGCCACAACACAAAACAGTAAGACGAAAAGAATTTTTTTCATAAACGCCTCTTGCCTTTTAAATACAAAACGGCTGACTAGAACAAAACTCACCGTACGGGATTTCACTCTAATCTTTTCTAATAATATAATTCAGTTACCTGTATTTTTCAAGCTTTACTACCGGACGCGAAAAATATCGGAATGAAACGTTTTGTGATTCAGCGGGTGAGGATTTCTTTCCACACACAGGAAATTTCACTGTATGGAGCAAAAATTGGGCTCCTCCGCTCACTTCGGGAGCAAAACGCGCCTCGTTCCCAATAAAAAACCACGCTTTCGCGTGGTTTCTAAATGGGGAACGCGAGCGGGACCTGCCCGACGACCGCCTCCGCTCACTTCGGAACCTAAACGCGCCTCGTCCCCAATAAAAAACCACGCTTTCGCGTGGTTTCTAAATGGTGGACGTGATCGGGATCGAACCGACGACCTCCTCGTTGCGAACGAGGCGCTCTCCCAGCTGAGCTACACGCCCGAAAAATCGGTTTTTTACGTCTGGGGTTTCCTTCTGACATATTTATTATAGCATATCCAAAATCAAAAAGAAAAATTTTTTACGGTGTTTAATGATGTTTACCGATGATATTTTTCAACCTATCTACAATATCTTCTCCCGCTTGTTTATCTAAGGCCTGCTGCACTAGATCCCGCCCGAAAACATCTTTTATTCCCGTATCAGCCCCCGCCGCCAACAGCATTTCTAAGCTCTCTTTACTTTTGTTGTTTAAGGCTACAGTTAAAGGCGCTTGCCCTAAGGTGTCTTTTGCATCTGGGTCTGCCCCTGCCGCCAATAATAATTTTGCATACTTTAAATACCCACGCCGCAAGCAAAAGAGTAAAAAACTCTCTCCGAAAAAAATAAACATGGGGTCCTCCGCACCCAAAATTTCCTTAAGCGCAGGGATATCCCCGTGTTTAAGAACCGCTAGCGCACTCAATAGCGCACGGGATTTAGAATCTGTAAATTTAGCGGTGTATTGCTGCAATAACTCTGCAAAAAAAAGATCCCCCGTACGCAAGGCCGCATACAATGCATTATAGGGTAAACTAAGGTTTTGCGGCCAGTTTACGTCCGCCCCCGCTTCAAGTAACATACTCATCAGCGGTGCGTTTTTCTTACTAATAGCCGCCCATAGAGCAAAAGAACCGTCCAGTACAGACAACCAAGTATCCTTGTCTGGTTCGTCATCCAGCTGCCCAGCTATGTTCACATCCGCCCCTTGCTGAATTAAAAAGCGCGCCTGCTCATTATTTCCCATAACACACGCCCGCAGCAAAGCGGTGGCGGTAGCGTGTGCAGAAACGCCGTAGTGGGGTTCCAAGTAACCCCATGCGGGGAAATTGGGAAGATTTCCCTCAAAACAAGGAGTGGCATTTACGTTAACACCGGCTTCCAACAATATTTTTTGTACAGGAACAGTTCCATACACAAAAGCACGCTGGCGCGTTAAATCGTCAGTATCTGGCAAATGGGTTTGAATATAGGCAGCATCCCCTTCTGTTGCTTTGCGGATAAATGCCAAATTTCTTTCTTCCATAAAATTTCCTGTTGGACTATATTTCATTTTACACCAAAATACGTTTTTGCGCAAAATTTCTGTTTACATCTACAGATATAATAAGGCATAAAAAGATTTTTCTAACCGGTTTCCACATTGAAACAACCTCTTAGAAAAGATACAATATACGAGTACTCCGTTTATTTTTTTATAGAGGGAATTATGTCTAGCAAATATCGCGTGAAAGACGTGGGCCAATACCTAGGCCAAGAAATCACTTTAAAAGGCTGGCTGTACAACAAACGCTCCAGCGGCAAACTGCACTTTTTGCAGCTGCGCGACGGAAGCGGCATCATCCAGTGCGTTATGTTTAAAGGGGATGTTTCCCCCGAACAATTTGAACTGGGCGACAAAGTAACCCAGGAATCTTCCATCATTATCACCGGCACCGTGCGCGAAGATAAACGCTCCCCGCTGGGATATGAATTGGGCGTAAAGAACCTGGAAGTTCTGCAAATGGCCAAGGATTACCCCATCTCCCCCAAAGAACACGGCCCGGAATTTTTGATGCACTACCGCCATTTGTGGCTGCGCTCGGCCAAACAAACCGCCATTTTGCGTATCCGCGACGAAATCATTTTTGCCATTCGCGAATACTTGCATAAAAACGGGTTTGTCCTGTCCGACTCGCCCATTTTAACCCCCGCCGCCTGCGAAGGCACCAGCACGCTGTTTGAAACCGATTATTTCGGCGAGAAGGCTTTCCTCTCGCAAAGCGGGCAGCTCTATGGCGAAGCTTCGGCTATGGCGTTGGGCCGCACTTACTGCTTTGGCCCCACCTTCCGCGCCGAAAAAAGCAAAACCCGCCGCCATTTGACCGAATTCTGGATGGTGGAACCCGAAGTAGCCTACAACGATTTGGACGATAATATGGACTTGGCCGAAGATTTTATCAAATACATTGTGGCCCAAGTGCTTAAAAACCGCGCCGACGATTTGAAAATCCTGGAACGCGATACCACCAAACTCCAAGCTACGGTAGAAAAGAAGTTCCCCCGTATTGACTACACCGACGCCATTGAAATTTTGCATAAAAAAGGCAACAATACCCCTTGGGGCGGCGATATCGGCGGCGACGAAGAAACCCTGCTGGGCGAAGACTACGACACCCCCATTATGATTCACCGCTACCCGGCCGCCATCAAGGCTTTCTATATGAAGCGCGACCCCAAAAACCCCAAAGTCGTGCTGGCGGTGGACGTAATCGGCCCCGAAGGCGCCGGCGAAATTATCGGCGGCAGCGAAAGAGAGGCCGACTATGACGCCCTTTTAGCCCGCATCAAAGAACAAGGCCTAGACCCTCAAGGCTACGATTGGTATTTGGACTTGCGCCGCTACGGAAGCGTCCCCCACTCGGGCTTTGGTATGGGCATTGAACGTATGGTCCGCTGGATTTGCGGCCTGCAGCATGTGCGCGAAACGATTCCGTTCCCGCGCATGATGGACAAAATCCATCCGTAAGTTTTGCTTGTATCAAAAGCCCCGCGTCTTGTAATAAACGCGGGGCTTTTTGATTATTGTGGTTCCTGCCTTTCTGCAAAAAAGAGTTCAATCCGTAAAACACATTAAGGCAATTCAAAAGAAAATCCACCCTGACTGGTGCCGCCCAGGGCTTTGCATAAGCGGCGGGCGCGGTCTGATTTATCCAAAGCAAAACAATATCGTTTCCCCGGCGTACCGGAACGATCTGTCATTATGCGATATCGGTTGCGCGCGGCTTTCTCACCTTCCGCATAGCGTGCCCCATTATATCCGTCTACAGTTGTATTCCCCATATCGTACCACGAGTCTGTACAATTAAATGTATTGTCGCCTTTTACGCGTTCACATTTATCCGGCAGATCAATATCAAGTTCCCATGCTCCTCCAGGCAACGGATACGATCCATTGGCCAAATAAAAAACTTCCATCGCATTTTTGATTGCATGTGTCATGTTAATTACTTCGGTAAAACGGGCCTTGTCTACCGCCACTTGATACTGCGGCAACGCAATAGCCGCTAAAATGCCGATAATCAACACTACCACTAACAATTCTATCAGTGTAAAACCGCCTAAACGGCGTGTAGTAAAACTTTTCATTTTTAATATCCTTTTTGAATCAATCCGCTGCATATGCAAAATTTATCAAAAAAAAAAAAGAAATCAACCCCTTTTAGAAATAACAAAAAAGCCCGGCGCTTGTTTGCACCGGGCGTTATAAAATTCACTTCGGTTAACGGCTGCGACGCGGGGCCGAGCGGGTGAGCGTTTTGGCTTGGGACACTTTTGCTTTGCATTGGGCCATAATATCAGCTGGCGTCTTGTACCCCAAAATATTATCGTTTTTGCTGATACCGCCTGTTTTGGCCCCAATAGATACCAAATAATCGTAGATTTCTTTATTGCATAACAACGCGGCAAAGCCAAGCGGCGTCATAGGTTGGGCATTTTTTTGCGGGGCGACACGATATTCCAACATCATGGCCAGCCGCCCTTCTTGGCGGGCCAGCGAGACCAAATGCCGCAGCATATCCATATTTTGAGTACGCACGGCAATATGGAAAGCATTCCCTTTAGGCGACGATTCAAACAAGCGCGACATATTATTCACCAGATACGTCACCATTTCTTTTTGGCCATTTTCCACAGCTACCAAAAGCGGCGTTTCGCCCGATTTATTTTTATTGAATACCACCGCCTTATTTAAGGCAATCACTTTTTTGGCCAGTTCCATATCCCCCGTCTGCGCGGCGGTAAAAATATCCGCTTCCGTCACGGGTTTTTCCGTGGTCTGCTCCGCCAATTGCGGCAATTCGCGTCCTTCCACCTTGGCCTGTGCAATCAGGGCCGCATTGTCTTGTTCGATCACGCTGTTTTTCACTTGCGTCAAATCCATATCAAACCATTTAAGCACCTGCCCCCGGTTGTTTTTGCGGGCCACCATATACGGGATCAACCCGTCTTTAGCGGCGATGGTCGGGTCCGCGTCCGCCGCCAGCAAACGGCGCACTACTTCTTCGTACCCTTTGGAGGCCCCCCAATACAAAGCCGTTTGCCCGGCCTTGTTTTGCATATTTACGTCCAACGGGGCTTGCATCGTCTGCGGTTTTAAAAGTTCGCGGATAATTTCCGGGTGATTGTAGCGAGCCGCGTAAATTAAAGCAGTGTTGCCATCGTTGTTGGCGGCGTTTACATCGGCGCGGTAAGCCATCAAGGACTGCACACTGGGCACGTCCCCCAACGAAGCGGAAATAATAAGCGGCGTGTTGCCTTTTTCGTTTTTGACGTTTGGGTCAATCCCGCCCTTCAACATAGCCAACACGCCCATCGGGTTTTTTTGGGCACTGGCGCGGAAAAGATAGGCGGTATTCAGCCCTTCCCGCACCCCGCTGGAAAGGAACAAATCAATAAATTCGGCCTGTTTCTTTTCCAAAGCCAAATACATAGGAGAATGGTTGTAGTTGTTTTTCGCATTAATATCCGCCCCGGAATACACCAGCAAGCGGGTAATCTGCGGGAAATTGCCGTAAAGGCTGCGCAGCAAGGCAGTATCTTTGGTAAACGAGTTGGCCTTGTTGACGTCGGCCCCGTTTAAAATAAGCTGCTGGACGGCTTCCAAATTGCCAAACGTTGCCGCCGCCACAATAAGCGGGTCCCCTTTGCTGTTGACGATATTCGGGTCGTTCTTGGTTTGCTCGTTTAAGATATTTAGAAAAGTTTGGGTATCTTTTTTTTGCAGAGCGTCGGTAGCATCGTCGGCAATTTCGGTTGGAGTTTTAACGACGACAATTTTATCGTACTTACTGTTTTTGCTGCTGGGCGTGTAGCCGCTTTTAAAAGTAAAAGCCAGCATCAGCACGATTGGAACCGCCGCAATAACCGCTAAGGTAATAAGCGGTTTTTTGGTAAGCAGGGAAAATGCTTCCGACAGTTTACTTTCCGCCGGAACATTCACTTTCGTTGTGTTCTTGGGGTTCGGAAGCATAATTTCTCCTGTTATTTTTTTAACTGTTCAAAAGCGGCCTGGGCGGCAGCCTGTTCGGCCAATTTTTTGTTGCGGCCTTTGCCGGTGCCCAGTTCTTTCCCGTCCAAGCTTACCCGAACGGTAAAGATTTTATTGTGTTCTGGGCCGACGGTCTGAATTACTTCATAAACGGGGGTATGCGGCCCGCGTTTTTGCAGGAATTCCTGCAGCACACTTTTGAAATCTTGCGCGTCCTGCGTAAGCGCTTGGGTTTTAACCCAAGGCAAAATAACCGCTTCCGCCGCCGCGTAGCCACCGTCTATATAGACGGCGCCAATAACAGCTTCCACCGCGTTGGAGATAATGCTGTCCCTTTCCCGGCCGCCGGTGGCCAGCTCGCCGTGGCCCAGGCTCATATATTGGCCCAGGTTCAGCTGTTTGCCCCAAAGATAAAGGTTGCGCCGGGAAACTAAGTTCGACTTAATTTTAGAAAGCACCCCCTCTTCTACATGAGGGCATTGGTTGTAGATGTAATCTGCAACAATGGCGCCTAATATACTGTCCCCTAGGAATTCCAAGCGCTCGTTGTGTTTGGCGCTGCGGTGTTCCCCGGCAAAGGACTTGTGAGTGAGTGCTTCCTTTAAAACAGCCTTATCTTTAAAGCTATATCCAATGATACGCTCTATATCCGTGTACACGTTTATTTTTTGGCGTTTTGTTCGATGTATTCGATGGTTTCGCCAACGGTTTTGATTTTTTCGGCTTTTTCATCCGGGATTTCAATACCGAATTCGTCTTCCAAAGCCATGATGAGTTCTACCGTATCCAAGGAATCGGCGCCCAAATCATTCACAAACTGAGCTTCGGGTTTCACCTGGTCGGCTTCCACACCCAATTGTTCCACAATGATATTTTTTACTCTTTCTTGCACGTTTTCTACAGACATTTTGTCCTCCGATAATTAAAGGGCTTCCCCTTGTACGTATTTAATCAAATATAAAGCCCGCCATTGACGGCGAGAATATGCCCCGTGATGTACGAAGCATCTTCGCTGGCCAAAAACATTACTGCTTTGGCGATGTCCTGCGTCTTAGCAAATCGTTTCAGCGGTACGGCTTCCAATGCCTTGGCTCTTATTTCTTCGGGCAGAGCGTCGGTCATAGCGGTTTGCACAAAACCGGGAGCCACCGCATTAATGCGCACATTGCGGGAACCAAATTCTTTCGCAAAAGTTTTGGTCAGCCCGATAATGCCCGCCTTGCTGGCTACATAGTTGGCCTGGCCGGCGTTGCCCATTTCCCCCACGACGGAAGAAATGTTTACGATGTTGCCGCTTCTTTTTTTGAACATCACTTTTAAAGCGGCTTTGGACATTAAAAACGTCCCTTTCAAATTGGTGGCAATGACGTCGTCCCAGTCCTGTTCGCTCATACGGATAGTCAGGTTATCTTTGGTAATGCCCGCATTATTGACGAGCACGTCCAAAGACCCCAATTCCTTTACCGCATTGGCAACAAAACTTTCGCAGTCTTGCGCATGGGCCACATTTACTACTTGCGTATAGACCTTCGCCCCATAGGCGCCCAACGTTTGGGCCGCCTGGGCCAAAGCTTCTTCTCGGGTCCCGCAAATAGCTAAATTGGCGCCGGCTTTGGCAAATTCTTCGGCAATCGCAAGGCCAATGCCCCGCGTTGCCCCGGTAATCATTACGTTTTTGCCTTTAAAATCCGCCATTAGGCTTCCTCCTGGTGGATTTCTTTTTCAATTGCGTCAAACGTAGGTTTGAGCGCTGCAATTTTGGCGGCAATGTCGCCAATGAAATCTTTTTCTACCAAGCGCGCGGCCGTTTTGATGGCGTTATAGATGGCAAAATCGTTGGATTTGCCGTGCGAAATAATCGCTACACCATTTACCCCTACTAACGGGGCACCGCCGTAGCAGTCCGGATTGGTATGGTTTTTAACGGCTTTAAAAGCGCCTTTGGCTAACAGCGCCCCTAAAATGGCCAGCGGACGTTTTTTAATTTCGCGCTTAATCATTTGGATCATCGTTTTAGCCAAACCTTCGGCCATTTTCAAAACGATGTTTCCTACAAATCCGTCGCATACAATCACGTCCGTATCGCCGGTATTGACGTCGCGCCCTTCTACCGTGCCTTTAAAGTTCACGCCGATTTCGCGCATATGCGGAATGGTGTGTTTGACCAAAAAGTTGCCTTTGGTTTCTTCCTCGCCGATAGACAATACACCCACCGACGGGGCCGGAATATCAAACACTTTCTGCATATAGGCGGAACCCATTACCGCAAACTGCAGCAAGTGAATGGGTTTGCAGTCGGCATTGGCGCCGCCGTCCAAAAGCAAGCTTACGCCCTTGAAAGTGGGCATAGGCGTGGCAATAGCCGGCCGCTGGACGCCTTTAATGCGCCCCATACCAAACAAAGCCGCCACCATTGCCGCACCGGAATGACCGGCGGAAACAAATGCGTCCGCCTGGCCTTTGCGGACCAGGTTCGCGCATACAACAATGCTGGCGTCTTTTTTATTACGGCATTCTTTGGCGGGTTCCGCGCCCATATCAATGGTTTGGGGAGCGTGGACGATAGAAATATTCTTAGGCACGTCCGCGTAGCCCAACGCACGGAGTTCCCGGCGCAGCACAACTTCGTCCCCCACCAAGATGATCTCAAGATCTAAATTCTTGGCGGCTTTCAAAGCGCCTAACACGTTGGGTGTTGCGCCGTAATCTCCGCCTAAAGCGTCCAGGGCTATTTTCATAATAAACCGTTATTTGGCTTCTTCAGCTTTTTCGGCTTTGGCTTTTTGGGCCACAACCACTCTGTCTTTATAGAACCCGCAGGTCGGGCAGACGTTGTGCGGCAGTCTGGGAGAATGGCAATTCGGGCAGGCCACGAGCTGCGGCAATTCTACTCCGGAATTGTGGGATCTTCTCATGTCCCGGCGGGAACGAGTGTGTTTTTTCTTTGGATTGGGCATTGGTATAACTCCTATTTTACTCTAGTAAAATTCAAAATGAATTGTTACTTAAATTTTCCTTTTAGCACAGCAAAAGGCGACAAATTCGCCGGCTTACACCCACACGGAGCGATATTTAAATCCTGTCCGCACTGGGGGCAAAGCCCCTTGCAATCGGGCTTGCATAAAAAACGGATATCGTCCGTTAAAGCCAGTGTTTGTCTTACCAGTAACATTATATCAATTATTTCCGACTTATTGCTATATGTTTCCAAAAATTCTTCTGCAAAATTTTGTTCGGTTGTCTTCAGGCAGCGGGCACACTGCACCTGGCGCTGGCCCGTTACGCTGCCGCGCACCAAAATTTCATTTGTAGCTACAGAAAACGCCAGCCCCACCGTTACTTGTGTAATTTTATTGGGGGCTTCCAACACGTCCGCAAAATACTTGGGGCTAATCTGTGCAGAACACTCCAGCCCCCCCATGCGGATAATATCGGCCGTTTTAAATTGCAAATCCTGCGGGACGTCATAATCCCGGTAAAACGAATTTTCAGTCATATGGATATTTTAGCAAATATGCAACGTTTCCGTCAGGCGCGGCGGCGGGCAAAACTTTTATTTTCCCATTTGCGGCTTCGCCAGCGGCGTTCAAAAACGGCGGCACGGATATTTTCGTCCAGCGCCATCGCCAGCCAAATGCCGTTCAGCCCCCAACCCCACCAAATTCCCAACACATAGGAAAGCAGCGTTGCCACGCCCCACATCACAATTACGCCCGAAATAAACGGGTACATCACGTCCCCCGCCGCATTCAGCGAATTAACCGACGTAATGTTGACGGCGCGGCCGATTTCCAACAGTACATCGATATACAACACCGTCGCCCCGATGGAAATTACCTCCGGGTTGGTGGAAAGCAGTTTAAAAATATTTGTTCCCACCAAAGCTGTTAAAATGGAAATGCACACGGTTACCACCATAGCCAGTTTGATGGAATATTTTTCTACGGAAAAGGCCGCGTTGTCGCGGTCCTCGCCGATTAAATGCCCAATGGATATCGCCGCCCCCTGCCCAATGGCAATCGAAAACACATACGAAAACATTACAATGCTCATAGCATAGGTGCGCGCCGTCAGCGCGGCGGTGCCGAGCATCACGGAAAAATAGGTTATCAATACCTGCGAAAAATTATAAGATACCTGTTCCCCCGCCGCCGGCAGCCCGATAATCAGCAAGTTCTTGATTTTATCCCACGGAAAGGGTTTAAAGAGTTTCAGCGCGGGGAAAGGCGTCACCCGGCTAAACAACAAATAAGCCAACAAACAAACCGCTATTAAACGGCTTACGGACGTGGAAATGCCGGCGCCGGTAATCCCCAAACGAGGCGCGCCCCAATTCCCAAAAATAAGGAAATAGTTCCCTATTACGTTTACCAGGTTAATCAGCAACGTAACAAACATTGGATAATAGGCCTTGTTGTGGCTTCTTAAAATGGCGGAAAGAGTCATAGACAGCGCCTGCAAAAACGAAAACCCGCCGACTATTTTCATATACGAAACGCCGTATCCAATCAAGTTTTCGTTCAGTCCCATCAATTTTAAAGATGGCTGTGCAAAGAAAAACAACCCCGCGCTGACCACCAGCCCCATCAACAAGTTGGCTAATAAGGATACTCCAATGACCTGGGATACATTCTTTTTCTGCCGCGCGCCCAAATACTGCGCGCACAGCACGGAAGTACCCAGCGTGGTGATGCCGTACAAAATAAAAACCAAGTTTAACAGCTGGTTCACTACGCCGCCCGCGGCGACGGTTTCGTCCGAGTAGCGGCTGAGCATAAGCACGTCCACCGCGCCGGTGAGCATAATCAGCAGCGTTTCCACAAAAATAGGGCTGGTTAAATGAAACAATTTTCGGCGAATAATCTTGCGCGGTTTTTTGGTTGCAGCAGTCATTTAGGGTTCCCCAGTTGTTCTTCCAGTTTTGTTATATCAATCAGGCCGTTGCCCTGGGCGGCATCGGGCAAGCCGGGCACCTTGGCGGAGGCCGCTTTTAAAGCGTCTTTTACTTCTTCGGCGGAGGGGTAGCGGCCCAATTTTTTGGTTAATCCTTCCACCGCCAACGCAGCCGCCCCCGACACAAAAGCCGCCGCGGCCGAAGTGCCGCTCATTAGCGTATAATCCCCATCGGCAGAGGCCGTATACACGCGGTCCCCCGGGGCCGTAAAATCCACTTCCGGCCCGTAGGCGGAATTAGCGTACAGGTGTTCCCCGTCCGCCGCCAGCGCACTCACCGCCAGCACCGTAGACAAATTGGCCGGATAAAAAACCCCCGGATAACCAAAATTGCCTGCCGGCACCACCACCGTCACCCCCGAATCGTGCGCGCGGTTAATGGCATTAGTCAGCGGGAGAGAGCCCCCGCCGGAAATACCGTAGCTTAAATTTATAACTGTAATTTTGTCGGAAGGGTTAGCTTCGTTATAAGCAAGAATGGTATGCAGCGCATTAGCGGCGGCTTGGGGCGAAATCAAACGGCTGCCGTCGTCTATTTTATAAGCCCAAATAGCCGCCTGGGGCGCTACGCCCGTAAACCGTACGCCGCGCGCGCCTATGATGGCGGCTACACCGGTGCCGTGGTTCTTAAAATCGGATAGCGTGCCGGAGAGGGTAAAATCCTGCCCCATAATTTGCTTGCCGTTCAGTTCCGGGTGGGGCGTGATGCCGCTGTCCGCCAAGGCAATTTTCACGCCGAGGCCCGTCAGTTTTTTATCGGTTGGCAGGGCGCGGTATGCCCACAAATTATCAAACGGTGTGGCGGAGGAGGATTTTTCTGCGGGTGCAAAATTGCCGTTTTCGTCTATATGCAGATGCGTGGGCCCCAAAAACACCGTACCGGCCCCGCACACTGCCTGTGCAAACAAAAACGGCAACAGAAACAAAACTCCGCGGCGCATAATTATAAATTAATTTTTTTGATAATCGGCCGCAGCACGGAAGCAAACGGGTGGGCGCTCACCTGTAAAGCAGGGGCCGTTTGGCGGCGCTTTAAATCGGCCTGGTTCACGCGGGAAAGCACGTCCTGCACTACGGCCGCTTTGATGCGGTATTTTTGGGCAATATCCGCCGCGGTTAAGCCTTCTTCCAGGTAAGCCCGCAAAATTTTGTCCAACACAGCATAAGGCGGCAGCTGGTCCTCGTCTTTTTGATTGGGGCTCAGTTCCGAAGTGGGCGCTCTTTCTATAATACCGCGCGGGATAATTTCCCCTTGTTTGTTTAAATATTCGGCCAATTCATAAATTTCGCTTTTGTATAAATCGCCTATCGGCTGCAAACTGCCGCCGGCGTCCCCGTACAGCACAAAAGAGCCCACGGCGCATTCGCTTTTATCGTCGGTAGAAATAAGCATAGCCTTATACTCGCTGGCCAGTGCGCCCAAAATGGTGGTGCGCAGGCGGGACTGAAGTTCCTGTTCCGTGGCGTCTTTGGGGTGCGATACAATATGCGACATCGCTTCTTTTACGCTGGCTAAAGCGGGCACTACGCCGACTTCTTCCAAATTTACGCCCAACCGGCGCGCCAGCTGCCCTGCCAAGGTTTTGCTCAAATCGCTGGTACAATAGGAAGGAAGCGAAACGCAATACACGCTTTCTCCCCCCAATGCTTTGGCAGCCAGGGCGGCAGTAAAAGCCGAGTCAATCCCCCCGCTTAACCCAAATACCACTTTATCCATACCGCTTTTGTGCACATAATCGCGCAAACCAAACGCCAGTGCCTCAATCAATTCTTCCGGCTGAGGTTTTTTGTATGAGATAGGCTCGTGTTTTTCTTCGGTGTCAAAGGTAAGCACCTGTTCGCGGAAAGGTTCCCCCGCCAACACCAAAGTTCCTTTTTTGTCAGCCGCGGCCACCAGGCCGTCAAAAATCATGCCGTCCCCACCGCCCAAAAGGTTGCATAAAACCATAGGCTTGGCGTATTTTTTGGCCGCTTTTTTAAGCGCTTCCACACGCGGGGCAATGTTGCCCTTTAAATATGGGCGCGCCGTCAAAAATACAGTGGCGTCCGCGTCCGGATCGGGCTGGGTTTCTTCGGGGGTTCCTAACACAAACTGGATTTCTTTGCCCTTAAAAGATAGGGTCTGTGCGTCAAAAATTTTAGTGATTTTTCCTTTATATATAAAAGCAGCCGCGGTGACAGGCTCCCCTTTCTGCCGCTCCATATATCCTAACACTACGGCGGTTTCCTTGGTTTCTTTGGCCAGTTCTTTTAAGGCGGCGGCATTTTGCGCCGCCAAATGTTTATCGTCAAATAAATCAAAAAGAGGGCACCCGCAAAGAGCGGCCTCCGGCAGGACCAACAAATCCGCCTTGGGGGCCGGTGCACGCAACAGCTGGCGCACTAAAGCCGCATTGCCGGCAATATCTGCAGATAAAGGATTAAAAGAAACCAGGTTTATTTTCATAAGTCACCTCTTATGGTTATTTTAGCACTTTCTAATCTTATTTTTGTATGAAAAAAACAGATTAAATTGCTACAATAAAAAACATCCGAAGCACATTTGCAATACAACGGAGGAACAAAACGCATATGAAAAAACTAGCTGTATTTGCAGCGTTATTGATAGCTGCCGTATTGCCCGCCTCGGCGGAAACGGGAGTTTTGAAACTCTCCTTGTGGGACGATATTGCCATTGCCACACCGGGCAACATTCACGATATTACCGGTTTGGATTTTGGTATTGCGTCTAAAACGGCTACCGTTACGGGGGTGCAGTTAGATTTCCTGTTCGCCCAGACCGAGTATGAACTGAACGGCGTCAGCATGGCGTGGATTATCAACCTGGCCAACCAGGTAAAAGGTGCCCAGCTGGGGTTGTTGGCTAAAAACGAAGATATTATCGGCGCCCAATTGGGTTTAGTCAACCTGTCTATGCACAACGCCACCGGCTTGCAGTGGGGTTTCTTCAACCAAGCCGAATATATGAACGGCTTGCAATTGGGTTTTGTCAACTATGCCAAAACCATTGACGGGCTGCAAATCGGGCTCTTGAACATTGCCGAAAACGGTTGGTTCCCGGCGATGGTCATTGTCAACGGGCGCTTCTAAGAAACGCGTTTTCCGTACCGCGGGGTTTTATGACCCCGCGGTTTTTTATGTTTTGCACAGAATTTATAAAAAGGTATAATATATATAGTAAGTACCAGTACAAGCGGGCAAGCAATTGGCTTGGCCGTTTTTTTATGCTATAATGCTTTTAAGGTGTAATATGAGCGGGATAGCGAAAAAAGTTCGTAAATCAAAGCCAGTCCCGACGACACCCAAGGCCAACGCCACCGGGGAAACCCCTTCCCTAATTTCGGCGGCGGCCACAGGAGAAAACATGAGCAACGTATCTATGAAAGCCATGCTGGAAGCCGGCGTACACTTCGGTCACCAAACTTCCCGCTGGAACCCCAAAATGGGCCGCTTTATCTTTGGAGAAAGAAACGGCGTCCATATCTTAGACTTACAAAAAACCGCCAAAGAACTTAAAAAAGCCTGCGCTTTTATTAAAGAAGAAAGCAAAAAAGGCTCCAAATTTTTGTTCGTCGGCACTAAAAAACAAGCCCAGGAAGCTATCCAGGCCGAAGCCGCCCGCTGCGGTGCGTACTGCATCCACGAAAAATGGCTCGGCGGAACGCTGACCAACTTCCAAACCGTTAAAAAATCCGTCGAAAGACTCAACGAATTGGAAAAATGGGAATCCTCCGGCGTGTTTAAAGCTATTTCCAAAAAAGAAGCCAGCCGCTTGACCAAAGAAATGAACCGCTTGCAAAAATTGCTGGGCGGTATCCGCGATATGAAAGTATTGCCGGACGTGGTCTTTGTGATTGACCCGGTAGACACCGCTGGCGCCGTGCGCGAATCCCACGCGTTGGGTATTCCGGTGGTAGCCGTGTGCGATACCAATGCCGACCCGGATATGATCAGCGTACCGATACCCGGTAACGACGATGCTGCCCGCTCTATCAAATTGTTCTGCAGCGCGATTGCCGATTCCATTTTGGAAGGCAAAGCCGAGCTGGAAGCCGTCAAAATCGCCGAAAACCAACCCGCCGAAAACCCGGTAATGGCCCAGGCCTTTGAATCCGCGATGCTCGCGGCCGAAAAAGCCGAACCCGCCGCTGCCGAAGCAGTTGTGGTGGAAGAAACGGTAAAAGTAGAAGAACCCGCCAAAGAAGAGGCCGCCAAAGAAGCTCCGGCCGCCCAAGCGGAAGAAAAAGCCGAAAAAGCTGAAAAACCGGCTTCCAAAAAGAAAGCTGCCGCCAAAAAACCGGCCGCTTCCAAAGCCAAAAAAACCGTAAAAGCCAAAGCGAAAGCCGAAGCCGAAGCGGAACCTAAAGCCGAAGCCAAAGAAGAAGCTCCGGCCGAAGAAGCCAAATAACGATTGTGTGGAAGTTCCCGGCCCGCCCGGGAGCTTCCCCCTCAGATTTAACCCCCTACAGGAGAAAAAAATGTCTTTAGCCGAAAACATTAAAGTGCTTAGAGAAAAAACCGGCGCGGGCCTGATGGACTGCAAAAAAGCCCTGCTGGAATGCAAAGACGATATGGAACAAGCCATCGTATTCCTTCGCAAAAAAGGATTGGCGGATATGGCCAAACGTTCCGACCGCGAAACCAAAGAAGGCCGGGTATCGATTAAAACCGACGGCAAAAACTATGCTATGATTTACCTGGGCTGCGAAACCGACTTTGTGGCCAAAACCGATGCTTTTATTAAATTGGCCGACGATTTGGCCCAATACGTTTTGGAACACCCCGGTTTGGATTACGCCAATGATGAACACATCAAAGCGATGATCACCGAACAAGCCCCCAAATTTGGCGAAAACACCACCTTTAAAGGCGGCTACAACTGGACGCCTGCCGAAGGCAGCGTGATGGCTTATTATGTTCACTCCGACAACAAAAAAGCCTCCATTTTGGAACTGGCCGTTTCCGGCACCGCCAACGACGCCGAAAAAGTGAAAGAAATCGCCCGCGGCCTGGCCATGCACACCGTAGGTATGCAGAGCGGCTGGGTGGACGCCAAAGATATCCCGCAAGCCGTTATTGACCGCGAGCTGGACATCTACAAAACCCAAGCCATTAACGAAGGCAAACCTGCCGCCGCCATTGAAAAAATGCTGCCCGGCAAAGTCAAAAAGTTTGCCAAAGAAAACTGCCTCTTGGAACAGCCGACCATTAAAGACAACAAAAAAACCGTTGCCGATTACCTGGCCGAAGAATCCAAGAATTTGGGTTGCGAATTGAAAGTGGTTCGTTTCGTTCGCTTCTAGTTTTAAAAGCCCCTCCCCGCGAGGGGCTTTTTTTTGGTCTGCCGGGCAGAGGGAATACGCCTTTCCCCCGCGGACGAAAAAGAAGCCAACCGCCTGATAGCGGAATACGCTGTTTTGTGCTACAATAGTAAAAATATCATTCCAAGAGAGGATATCCTATGGAAACGTGCTGCCAACAAGCTAGCGCTCACCCCAAAAAGAGGGTGTTGCTTAAATTATCCGGTGAAGCTTTAATTAACGAAGGCCACCGCGGCATTAACCCGCAAGCCTTAAAAGAAATCGCCGTAGAAATTGCCGATGCTTACCGCTGCGGCAACTGCGAGCTGACCATTGTGCTGGGCGGCGGCAACATTTGGCGCGGCGTGCGCGACGGCGGCGGCGTGATTGACCGCGTCAATTCCGACAATATGGGTATGTTAGCCACGGTTATCAATGCATTGGCTTTGCAGTCCGCCTTGGAAGAAGCCGGCGTGCCCACCCGCGTGCTGACGTCCATCAACATTTATCAACTGGCCGAACCGTTTGTACGCCGCAAAGCGCTGCGCCACTTGGAAAAAGGACGCATCGTCATTTTTGCGGGCGGCACGGGCAACCCGTTCTTTACGACCGACAGCGCCGCTGCGCTGCGCGCGTCGGAAATCAACGCCAACGTGCTTTTAAAAGCCACCCAGGTGGACGGCGTGTACGACAGCGACCCGCGCAAAAACCCCGACGCTAAACTCATTCACAAAATTACCTACAAAGAAGCCATCGCCCGCCAGCTGCAGTTTATGGATACGGCCGCGCTGGCTTTGTGCTTGGAAAACAAAGTGCCGGTACAAGTTTTCAACTTGCACAAAAAGGGCAACATCAAAAAAGCCCTCTGCGGCGAAGACGTCGGCACCATTATTTATTAACACATTTCCGCCCGCCGCCATCTGCAGCGGGCGGATTTTTATATCCCCCGCTAAAGCGCCCCACGCAAACCGCGCCAGAATTGCTATAATAAAGTAACATTTCACTATACGAGGAATTTGAATATGGAAGGCATTAGCACCCTTTTAACCAAGACCAAAACCAATATGGCCGAGCATGTTTCCCGCTTGGAACGCGATTTGGCCACCATCCGCACCGGCCGTGCCAGCGCGGGGCTGTTAGAAAATATCCGCGTGGATTATTACGGCACCCAAACCCCTATTAAACAAATGGCCGTTATCAACGTATTGGACGCCAAAACGCTGGAAATCCAACCCTGGGATATCAGCTCTATCAACGATATCGATAAAGCACTCCAAAAAGCCGACCTCGGCGCCAGCCCGGTAAACGACGGCAAAGTAATCCGCATCACCTTGCCTTCTATGACCGAAGACCGCCGCAAACAACTGGCCAAGAATATTTCCAAAATGAGCGAAGATTTTAAAGTAGCCGTACGCAATGAACGCCGTGACGTACTGGAAAAACTCAAAAAAGCGCAAAAAGCGGCCGAAATTACCGAAGACGATTTGAAACGCTACGAAACCGACGTCCAAAAAGCGACGGACGCGAACATCGCCAAAATCGAACAGGTGATTAAAAACAAAGAAGCTGAAATTATGAAAATCTAACCGGTTTTCTATTAACGCCTAAAACCCCGGAGCCAACGCCCCGGGGTTTTAGTTTTTCTATACGCTAGAATTATTCTTCCCTGTAAAAACCAAAAAAGGTACAATAGCTATATGTCAGAAACAGCTTTTAATCCGGTTCCGCAGCATATAGCTATTATTATGGACGGCAACGGCCGCTGGGCCAAAGAACGCCATTTGCCGCGCCTGGCCGGGCACAATGCCGGGGCCAAAGCCGTGGAACGCACCTTGAAGGCCGCCCAAAAAGCGGGTATAAAAATTTTAACGCTTTACGCTTTCTCTACCGAAAATTGGTCCCGCCCGCAGGAGGAAGTAACCGGCCTTTTTAAACTGTTGGAACAAACCTTGGACCGCTACACGCAAGACGCCGCCAAACACGGCCTGCGCCTGTTGGTTAGCGGTGCGCGGGACCCGCTTCCGCCGTCTATTTTGGCAAAAATAGACCACGCTGTTTCCTCTACCCAACACAACCAGGAGCTTACGCTTAATTTAGCCCTTAACTACGGGGCGCGGCAGGAAATCGTCCACGCGGTAAATGCCTTGCTGACCCAAGGCAAAAAGCAAATTACAATGCAGGATATTTCCGCCCAGCTCTACCAACCCCAACTGCCGGACCCGGAGCTGATTATCCGCACGTCTGGGGAAGAACGCCTGTCCAATTTTTTATTATGGCAAGCCGCCTACAGCGAATTTTATTTTACCCCCGTTTTGTGGCCGGATTTTGACGAAGCCGAATTTAACAAAGCCCTTTTGGCTTACCGCGGCCGCAAACGCCGCTTTGGAGGCGTATGACTACCCCGCTGATTCATTCCCGCGCCGAAGAAATGCTCCGGCGGATTAAACGCTTCTCCTCTGCCTCTTTCAAGAAACAGATGGCGCAGCGTTTTGGCATCTGCACGGATAAAGCGCTGGGCACGCCCGTTACTACGCTGAGGATTTTGGTAAAAGGCCTGCCGCGGCCGGACCAGGAACTGGCCGAAGCCCTGTGGGAAAGCGGCATACACGAAGCGCGGATTATGGCCTCTATGCTGGCGGACCCGGCACAAATGACGCGCGAAAAACTGGACGCTTGGGCCCGGGAACTCAATTCCTGGGATATTTGCGATTTATGCGCCGGTAATTTATTTTCTAAAGTCAAAAATCCCTTCAAGCTGGCCGAACGTTGGATTAAACGCGAGGAAGAATTCGTCCGCCGGGCCGGATTTGCCGTTATTTGCACCCTGGCGGCGCCCCGGGCCAAGACCAAGGACGAAGACCTTATTAAGATGTTCCCACTGATTAAAAACCACGCCTGCGACCCGCGGCCTATGGTGCATAAAGCGGTCAACTGGGCGTTGCGCAACATTGGCAAAAAAAACCCCCGTTTAACCCCCAAAGCCATTGCCGTGGCCGAAGAAATTTTGGATTTGTATGCGGACAACCGTTCCGCCCGTTGGGTAGCAACCAACGCCCTGTGGGAACTAAAAAGCCCTAAAACAAAAGCAATGGTGGCCAAACGCAAATGAACAACGTCCATATCCGTACCGCCCGGCCGAATGATTTGCCTCGCATCCGGCAAATTATCCGCCAAGCCAAAACGCTTTTAAAAGTCCGCCAAGTAAACCAGTGGCAGGACGGCTACCCCAATCAAGAAATTTTGCATGACGATATCGCCCGCGGCAAAGGCTATGTGCTGGAAACCCAAGGCGAGGTGAATGGTTATTTTGCGCTCTCGTTTGAAGACGAAACCCCCTACCGCCGCATCGAACAAGGAGCCTGGCTGTCGGACGGGGCCTATTGTGTGCTGCACCGTTTTGCCCTGACGGAAAAACTCCGCGGCACCGGGGCCGCCTTAAAAGTGTTGGAATTTTGGGAGCAAGCCACCTTGGCGCAAAACATTTTTTCGCTTCGGGCCGACACTCACCCCGAGAACTACCCGATGCAGCATTTGTTGGCCCGGTGCGGGTTTACCAACTGCGGCATTATTTTCGTCCGGGAGCACCAGGCGCGCCACGCGTTTGAAAAAGTACTCTGCCGCTAACCTTTTTCCCCCTCTGCTTTTACAAGATAAACCCGCCTAAATATAGTAAAATAAAGATATGCTATTACCTAGAATTTTAACCGCCCTGATTGGGATTCCCGTTATTTTAGCCGCCATTCATTTTGGCGGCGTGATTTACATGGCTTTTGTGGGCTGTGTAATCTTGCTGTGCCTGTACGAATATGGCCTGGTGCTGACGGCCGGCAAAAAACCGGTGCATATGATCAGCCTGATGTTTTTCGGTTTATTGATGGCAGTGGTAGCTATTTTAGGCCGCACTCCAACGGAAATGACCGACCTTCCCAACAATTTGTATCCTTTTTCTATCAGCATCGTCATTTTTGGCGTGCTTTTGGTGGAAGTACTCACCCCCAAACGTTCTTGGGACCGCGTTTGCAATACTTTTACGGGCGTATTTTTAATTCCGTGGTCGCTGGCGCATTTAGTGAATCTGCGCGATATTGCCACCTATGGCGAATATTTAACTTTGTTTATGATTATCACCGTATGGATCAGCGATACGGGCGCCTATTTTAGCGGGCGTTTCTTTGGGCGGCACAAGCTGAACCAGGAAGTCAGCCCCAAAAAGACGTGGGAAGGCGCTGTGGGCGGCACGGTGTTGGCGGTAGGCGGCGCGGTGCTGATGCGGCATTTGTTTTTGTCCACGTTGTTTTCCGTCAAGGAAGCTATTTTATTAGGGCTTTTGGTTGCGGTAGTGGGCCAAGTGTCCGATTTAGCCGAATCCGTTATCAAACGCTCTACGGGCGTGAAAGATTCTTCCAACCTGCTGCCCGGCCACGGCGGTTTTTTAGACCGGTTTGACTCTTACCTGCTTCTCGCACCGTTATTTTACTATGTAGTGCTCTACACCTTATGAAAAACATCGTTATCTTGGGCTCCACGGGTTCTATCGGCACGTCCGCCCTGGACGTAATTGCGCGTCTGGGCCAGGAGTACCGCGTAATGGCTCTGTCCGCCAACAACAATACGGAACTTTTTTTAAAACAACTTCATACGTTTAAGCCCCGCTTTGCGGCCGTCTTAAATCCGCAAAGTTACGAAAAAATCAAAGACCAAATGCCCGAAGGCACCCGCCTATTGCCGCCGGAAATTGAAAGCTTGATGTTTATGGCTTCGCTGCCGACGGCGGATTTAATTATCAGCGGGGTGGTGGGCGCCGTAGGCTTTCAGCCGCTGGTCAGCGCCATCAAGGCCGGCAAAACCGTTGCGCTGGCCAACAAAGAACCTATGGTAATGGCCGGCAAAACCCTCATGAAAGAATGCGAACGCTGGCAAGCCGCTATCCTGCCGGTGGACAGCGAGCCTTCGGCCATTTTCCAATGCTTAAGCGGTATGGCCGACGAACACGGATATACCAAATTGGAACCCCAAATTTCCCGCGTGTTTTTGACTGCTTCCGGCGGGCCGTTTGCCAAGCGCAAAGGCGCGCTTTCCACGGTTACCCCCGGCGAAGCCTTAAACCACCCGCGCTGGCGCATGGGCAAAAAAATTACCATCGACTCCGCCACCCTCATGAACAAAGGCTTTGAGTCCATTGAAATTATGAATTTGTTTGCCCTGCCCGAAGAAAAGGTGCAAATCGTCATTCACCCGCAGTCTATCGTACACTCGGCGGTGGAATTTAACGACGGGGCCATTTTGGCGCAAATGGGCGAGCCTGATATGCGCGTGCCGATACAGTACGCCATCACCTACCCGCGCCGTGCGCCGGGCCCGGTGAAAAAACTGAATTTGTTTGAAGCCGCCAAACTGGAATTTTTTGAACCGGATTTGGACCGCTTCCCCTGCCTGGATTTGGCCTTGGCGGCGGCGCGCAAAGGCGGTATTCTGCCGGCCGTGTTAAGCGCGGCGGACGAAATTGCCGTAGACGCGTTCTTAAAGGAGCAAATCAAATTTACGGATATTGCCAAATTGGTTTACACGGTGCTTAAATCCGCCCCGCAAACCCAAGGCGATGCAACACTAAACCAAGCCTTAGAGGCCGACCAATGGGCGCGGGAAGCTGCGCTGGCGTGCTTAAAAGAAAAAAGCTATAAAAAAGCTGTTATTTAGGAGAAGATATGCTTTTATCCATTGTTGCCGTTATTGTTGTGCTCAGCCCGATTGTGATTATCCACGAGTTCGGGCACTACATTGCCTGCCGCTTGACCGGTATCCGCGTAAATGAATTTTCGTTTGGATTTGGCAAAATTCTGTGGCACAAAAAAGTGGGCGATACGGACTACCAAATCCGCGCCATTCCGTTTGGCGGCTTTGTAGAGCCCGCCGGCCCGATGTTCCACCCCGAAAACGCCCCCGAACCGCCCAAACCGTACGAATTTGCCGCCAAAAAATGGTATGCCAAGTTTTTTATGGTGGTCAATGGCGCATTGTTTAACTATGTGCTGGCGGCGCTTATTTTTGGCGTACTGATTTACATCAAAGGTATGCCGGAAACGGACCCCGTCAAACTCCCGGCGGCAGTAGGAACCGTAGCCAAAGGCTACCCCGCCGAAAAATTGGATTTGCAAGCAGGCGATATTATCCGCCAAATAAACGGTAAGGCAATTGCCAACTGGCAGGATTTAACCCAAGCTATGGCCCAGCGCAAAGGAGACATCACCCTTACTTACGAACGCGCCGGCCAAACGCTGACGGCCACCGTAAAAGACGGCGATTTTACAGAAAACGCCCCCACCGTGCTGGGCATTACCGTCAACCCGACTTACAACCAAGTTCCGCTGTGGAAAGCCGCCGGGCTGGGCGTCTACCAGTGCTACTACTGGACGAAATTTTCGCTTTCGTCCCTGGGGCAGAGCTTTACCAAAAAGAAAGCGCCCGAACTGGCCGGCCCCATTGGCATTGTAAACATTATCCATCAGTCGGTGCACCGCAGCTTGTTTGATTTTGTATTTTTGATTGCGATGCTTTCTTTGGCGGTGGGAATGTTCAACCTGTTCCCCATTCCGATACTGGACGGCGGATACGCCTTGGTATACCTATGGGAAGGGCTGACCCACAAATTGCCGACGGAAAAAATGCTCAACCACGCGGCCAACGTAGGGTTGTTTATCCTGCTTTTGCTGGTGGTGTATGCGTCGTACTCGGACATCAAACGTATTTTCTTTGCTCCTAAAACCGCCGCCGCTGTAACGCAAACGCAAGACGGCAAAACCAAACCCGCGGAGGCGGAATATGTACAAGACTAGAGAAGTAAAAGTAGGCCCGTATATTTTAGGCTCCGGCCACCCGGTGCGCGTGCAAAGCATGTGCAACACCGATACACGCGACGCCCTGGCCACGGCCGCCCAAATCAACCTGCTGGAAGACGCCGGCTGCGAAATCAACCGCGTGGCCGTGCCCGATATGCAGGCCGCCCAAGCCATCGGCGAAATTAAAAAACGCATTCACTCCCCCCTGGTGGCGGACATTCACTTTGACTATAAACTCGCCCTGGAAGCCATTAAACAAGGCGTAGATAAAGTGCGCATCAACCCCGGCAACATTGGCGCGGTGGAAAACACCAAAGAAGTCGTAAAAGCCGCCAAGGACGCCGGCGTGGCCATACGCATTGGCGTAAACGCGGGCAGTGTGAAATACTTAAAAAGCGTACAGGGCAAAATGGATTTGTCCGACGAAAAGTGGGCCGAAGTAATGGTAAACGAAGCCCTGGAACAAGCCAACATTTTGGAACAATTAAATTTCAAAGATGTGGTGGTGTCGCTCAAGTCGGACAATTTTAAACGCACCGTACTGGCCAACGAATTATTTGCCCAGCAGAGCGATATTCCGCTGCACATTGGGCTGACGGAAGCGGGCAGCTTTTTAAGCGGCACGGTAAAAAGCGCCGTTGCGCTGGGGACGCTCTTGCAAAAAGGCATTGGCGCCACGATACGCGTATCGCTGACGGAAGACCCGCGCATGCAGGTGCGCACCGCGTACGAAATTTTAAAAGCGCTCGGCCTGCGCGAATACGGCCCGAATTTGATTTCCTGCCCCACCTGCGGCCGCACGCAAGTGGACGTGACGGGCACCGTGCACGCACTGGAAGACAAAATCTATTCCGACAAAGCCCTCCTGCAAAAAGCCACCGGGCTTAAAATTGCGGTGATGGGCTGCGTGGTAAACGGCCCGGGCGAAGCGCGCGACGCCGACTTTGGCATCGCCGGCGGCAAAGGCGAAGGCCTGTACTTTGAACACGGGCAGACGATGTTCAAACTCCCCCAGGAAAAATGGGTAGATTTTTTAATTCAAAAAATTAAAGACTGGAAAAAATAAAAAGGATATTACAAAATGAAACTCTCACAGTATTATTTGCCTACCTTAAAAGAAGCGCCCAAAGACGCCGATACGCTTTCGGCCAAATTGATGATCCGCGCGGGGCTTATCCGCAAAGTGGCCAGCGGCCTGTATGAATGGCTGCCGTTGGGGCTTAGAGTGCTTAAAAAAGTGGAAAACATCGTGCGCGAAGAAATGGACCGCGCCGGCGCGTGCGAAGTGTGGCTGCCGTTAGTGCAGCCCAAAGAACTTTGGGAAGAAAGCGGCCGCTGGACGTACTACGGCAAGGAACTGTTGCGCTTTGCCGACCGCAAAGACGCCGAATTCTGCTTTGCCCCCACCGCCGAAGAAGTAATGACGGACTTGGTGAAAAAGGACACCACCTCTTACAAACAGCTCCCCTTTTGCCTTTATCAGTTCGGCACCAAATTCCGCGACGAAATCCGCCCCCGCTTTGGCGTGATGCGCGCGCGCGAATTCTATATGAAAGACGCCTACTCCTTTGCCGCCAACGACGAAGGAGCCAACGAATGGTACCAAAAAATGTACGACGCCTACCAACGCATTTTTACGCGCTGTGGGTTTGAATTTAAAGCCGTAGAGGCAGACACCGGCGCCATCGGCGGGAACTTTTCGCACGAATTTATGGTGCTCGCCTCCACCGGCGAGGACGCCATCGCCAACTGCCCTTCCTGCGGGTATGCCGCCAACACGGAAAAGGCCGAAATCCAGGCCCCGGCGGATATTGCCATCAACGAAGCCGATTTAAAACCGATGGAAAAACGTTCCACCCCCAAAGCGTACACCATCGAAGACGTAGCCGATATGCTCCATGTGCCCACTTCGCAGTTAATTAAACTGTTGGTGTTCACGGCCGACGGCAAACCGGTGGTGGCCTTGGTACGAGGCGACCACGAGTTAAACGAATTTAAATTTAAAGCGCTCTTAAAATGCAACGAGCTGGAAAAAGCGTCCGAAGAAGTCTACACCCAGGTAACGGGTTCGTTTGTGGGCTTTGCGGGCGCGCAGGGGCTGAAAGAGAAAAATCCGTCCGTAATGATTTACGCCGACAACTACGTCAAAAATATTGTAAACGGCGTTTCCGGCGGGAACGAAAAAGACGTCCACACCATCAACGTCACCCCCCGCCGCGACATTACCGTAGACGTATATGCCGATTTAAAAATGGCCTCCGCCGGCGATAAATGCGCCCGCTGCGGGCACGAATTCACCTTCACCCGCGGCATTGAAGCGGGGCATGTGTTCAAACTGGGCACCAAATATTCCGCCGCCATGGGAGCCACTTTCCTGGACGAAAACCAAACCGCCAAACCTATGATTATGGGTTGCTACGGCATTGGCATCAGCCGCGTGGTGGCCGCCGCCATTGAACAGTCCCACGACGATAACGGCATTGTTTGGCCTGCGCCGTTAACCCCGTTTGACGTGGCACTTGTGGCCATTGACTATGCATCTAACCCCGAAGTCAAAAAACACGCGGACGAAATTACCGCCCAGTTGGAAAAAGCGGGCCTGTCCGTGTTGTTGGACGACCGCGACGAACGCGCCGGCATTAAGTTTAAGGATATGGACTTAATCGGCCTGCCGCACCGCTTGGTAGTCAGCAGCCGCACCGTGAAAGACGGCCAGTGCGAATATAAAAAACGCACCGATAAAGATGCCGTGCGCTGGAACCTGGACGAAGCGGTAGCAAAACTGCTGCAAGCCGCCGGGAAATAAATTTTCCGGATTAACAGTATTAAATGCAAAGGGAACGCTCTTAAGGGCGTTCCCTTTTTTAATGGACGGGGCCTCTCTAGCGAGCTTGCGCCAATGGCGTAAAATTATTTTATCTGCAAAAACAAAAGGCATCCTTAAGTATTTTATAAAATTATGTAAAAAATTTTATAAAATAAACTATTATAATTAAGTTATTATTATCCAATAGAATTATATTTGTTTGAGGAGCCTGGCATGGATTTTGCTGCACAAAAAGCAATTTTAAAGACAAAATACGGAGAGAATAAACTACAATACACAGCCCACTTGGCTGCCTTATGGTTAAAAAAGCTCTATCACCGGCCTTTCCGTAACATATATGCATACGGAAAAGGAAATAAAATTTCCTATTGTCCAGAAGGATTAAAGATATATATATGGGGTAATGGCAATGTGATAGACATAGATCCTTCCGTATCCTTTTTTCAAGGGAAAATAGAAATTGGGGAAGGGCAATCCCCTACTAATAACTGCATAGTTAAAATTGGGGCAAAATCTTCCGCGGCCGGGATTCATATTTCCCTACGCGAGGATAACTCCACCATCACAATAGGGAAAAATTGTATGTTTTCGTGGGGCATTAAGATTTGGAATACCGATTTTCATGCTATCTACTCCGAAACCACAAAAGAATGTTTAAACATAGGGAAAGCCATCACAATAGGTGACCATGTTTGGCTGGGCCAAGCGACCTATGTCCTAAAAAATACTACTATCGCCGAAAATTCCATAGTTGGAGCAGGAGCCATCGTATCCAAAAAATTTACTGAACCTAATGTGATTATTGCTGGCATACCAGCGCGAGTGGTCAAAAGAGGAATTAACTGGTCTTCGGCCACACCAAACAATTATTTAAAGGACGGCTCCTTTTCATTTTGAAGGCGTTTTCCTGTTAGCAATATTCCTCTAAACAGCAGTTTACTAGATAATCTGCACGGTTATGCAAAAAACCCCGAGCTTTTGGCTCGGGGTTTTTATTTCAAAGGAATATGGCTTATTGGCCGCCTTCCATATACACCCAGCCTTGTGCTTCCAGGCTGCGGCATACCGCGCGGCCCACACGGGTGCTATTAGCATAGCAGGTGCTGGTATAGCTGCGGTCTGCATTGCGCATTACGTCCCACTCATAAAAGCTATCACCAGTGGCCAATCTATCCCCGTTGGCAATTACCCCCGTTCCGGCATCCGTCATAACAGCGGCGTCTAAATCGTACGAAAAATTTTTCGTCTGGCACGACGTACCGCTGCAGGTGGCCCCCGGGATAGAATAGACATCTTTCCAAGTCGTATATTTTTCATTACGGTGGACCAAACGCCACATCTGGTCCCCTTGGATAATGTTGCGCACATTGGACACCATCTCGGCAGAGCGGGCTTTTTCAATCGCCACCGTATACTGCGGCAGCGCCACCGAAGACAAAATACCAATAATCAGTACCACTACCATTAATTCAATTAAAGTGAACCCTCTAGACATAAAAACCTCCTAAAAAGCTAGTTATAGTTTAGTCTTTTTAGGCATAAAAATCAAGGTTTTTCCCTAGAACGGAAGCGCTTTGCTGCCCAATAAGCTACAATATGTTTATGATAGAACAAATTTTTCCCGTGCGGTATGACGAATTGGACGTCCACGCCCATATTCCAGCCGCTACGTTTTTAAAATATTTCCAACAGGCCGCCGCACAGGACAGCGCGCAAATGGGCTTTGGATGGGAAGATTTAATAAAAGACCACCAAGCCTGGATACTTACCCACCTGCAGGCGCGCGCCCTCCAGGCCGCTATCGTGCGGCAGGACGTCACGGTCAAAACGTGGCACGTTTTCTCGGACAGGCTGCTCAGCCGCCGCCAGTTTGTCGTATACGGCGCCAATAAAACACCTTTGTTTGAAGGGTCCTCCTGGTGGGCGATTATGGACGTGCAAAAACGCCGCTTGGTGCGCACACCGCAGCATTTATTGGACGACCACTCCCATTTACCGCAAGGATTAGAACCGGAAGAAAACTTCAAAGCGCCTCTTCCGGCCCAGCAACCCGCCTACACGCAGGAAATCCTTACCCGGGAAGAAGACCTGGACTTAAACGGACATATTAATAACACGCACTACGCCGCCTGGGCTATTCAAAGCGTCCCGCTGCAAGCCCGCGCCGGGAAACAGCTGGACCGTTTGTTAATTTCCTTTAAAAGCGAATGCCGCGCAGGCGAAAAGATAAGCGTTGGGGTATACCCTTGTGAACCCAATGCTTTTTGGCTGACGCTGGTGCGCCAATCGGACGGGAAAGAAGCCTCCCGCGTATACGCGCGCTGGAAGTAAACAAGCCATTTTGGACAGTAAAAAGGCCCTCTTGCGAGGGCCTTTTTGATAGAGCAAACGACTAGAACCGCATACCTACGCGCAAAAACGCAGAATGATATTGCAGGTTTTTGTCGCTGCCGTAGGAGGAGAGATCTTTATCGCTGATAAAAGCATATGTGTAGCGGTATTCTAACCCGGCAAACAGGCAGGGCGTAAAATCATACTGCAAACCTAAGCCAGCATAAAAACCGGTGCCCCATTTGTCATTGCTGGAATGGTGCAAAGCGGAATTGGTTTTCATACGGGCATTCATCATACCCCACCCCATCGGGATATACACCCGCAGGTTATTCCAGGCGTTTAACGTATATTTGCCCGCCAGCGAAATACCGTGCAGGTAAATATCATCGTAATTGCGGGCTTGGTCGGCCGAACCGTGGGTTTGGCTGTACGGGTGGAGCATCATATAATCGAACCCTAAGGCAAAATGCGGCGAAGTGTGCCACAGCATATTTACATCGGCAGACATTCCGTTGGAACCGTAGTGCCCGTTAAAGCTGTCTTGGTTATACATATGCGTCATACCCGCCGCTACCGACAGTTCCCGCGTGCGGGCGTTGGTCTGCGCCGCTTTGCTGGGCGTAAAGCTGGTGTAAATTTCCCCTTCCGTCGTGGTTTGGCCTTGGGCATTGGCCACGCTTTGTTCCACTACCATAGAATCGGTCGTCCCTCTTTTGTTGTGCACCGAGGAATCATATACACTGGTAGTAGTGGTGGTGGTATTTACTTTCAGCTTGGGCTCCCCTTGCTTAAGCGAAGCTTCGTTAGCCAGCTGGGTGGCGGCAGCACCAGCTTTTTGCTGGTAAGTTGCCGATTGAGTGTTTTGAGCAAACACGGCTTGTACGCTTACAAAAGCCCAGGCCGCCAATACTAATGTTTTTTTCATGCGTCCCCCTTTAGGAATTATCCGTCGGATAAGCGCCGGATACCTAACTATTTTAGATAACACCCGCTCGCTATGCAATGCAAAAAAGGATTAGTTGGCTAATCGGCAAGTGAAAGGTTTTTCTGGCGCAAGTTTCCGTTATAAACCGCACTGCGGAAGTATCCGGCAAAGGCATATCCGCGCCGCCGGTAGTAGCGGTTTAAAGGGGCGGAACCCGTCTTGCAGTCCAGCCGCAGGCAGGTTTTCCCGTCTTGCAAGGCTTTGGCTTCCAACAGGGCCAGCAGGCGGCCACCCGCACCGGGATATTCTGGCAAAGAGGCAAAATTGTGTATGTAATAAGCCGGGACAAAGGGTTTTTTCTGCCACCGGTCGTCTTGGTCCAACACAACGGCACACGCCAGTACCGTGTTTTCCCACTTTAACAACCACAGCTGTTTTTTCCGGGCGGCTTGTTCAAAATAGGCCCGATTAAAAAGCCGCAAATAGTGTTTACGCGGCCATTGCTCTATGCCGCGCTGTTCCATCCACTCAATGCGCCGTTGAATCACCTCAAAAGCCGCGCAGGCTTGCTGCACGCTGCCCGGAGTAAGCAAGCTGTTTGTAAGCCAATTGGATTGCATAAAATTATTATAACTTTATATGCACCTCCCTTGACAAACCCCTTTTTTACAAATACAATATGACTGACAGTCAGTCATTTACCTTTTAGATAAGAGGTTCAATGGATACTAAAACCAAGCTGGTTTTTGCCGCTATGGCGGTATTTAAGAAAAATGGTTTAGAAAAAACCAAAGTTTCAGACATTGTAAAACAAGCTGGTGTGGCACAGGGGACATTTTACCTGTATTTTCCTTCCAAATTAGCCATTATGCCGGCCATTGCCCAATGCATGGTGGCCAAAATGGAAGAAAAACTGAAAAATACCGTAAATCCAAGTTCCCCCCTTCCGCAGCAGCTGGCCCAAATAGTGGAAAGTATTTTTGAAACGGTGGAAAAACACCGCGACGTGCTGGCCTTTCTCTACACTGGGCTGACGCAAAGCGCCGATATTACCAAATGGGAAAGCTTATACGCCCCCATTTATGAATGGCTTAAGGACTTTCTAACCCGTAACGCCCCTCTCCTGCGGGCCGGAATCCAAGCCCCCTATACGGCGCGCGTAATGATAGGATGCATCGAAGAAGCGGCAGAGCAAGTTTTTCTCTTTAGCCAAAGAGACGCGCAAGACGCCGCCCGCCAAAAGGAGGAAACACGGGTATTTATTGAACACGCTCTAGGGGTCTAATGACAGGCTCAAAAGAGGTGTTTTATGAAGCAGTTAAATCCTTGGATATTTGTCGCCCTTACTTGCCTGTTTGAGCTCTTGTGGGTGTATGGTTTTAATACCGCAGGCAAAGGGTGGCACTGGGGATTGGTAATCGGGGTGATTGTACTGGATTTTTACTTTTTAACCCAAGCTTGCCAATCCTTGCCCACCGGCACCGTATATGCCGTGTTTGCGGCGGTGGGTTCGGGAGGAACGGTTGTAATGGACTGGCTCCTGTTTGACGAAGCGCTTTCCGCAGGGCAGCTGGTATGCGTGGCCGTACTGATAAGCGGCGTTGTGCTATTAAAGCTGTCGGACGGAGAACCACAGTCGGGAGGGAGCTTATGAATTGGCTGTGGGTTTTGGCGGCTGCCGCCGCGGAAGTGTGCGGCGTAGTTGGGCTGAAAAAGTTCAGCTCGGAAAAAAGATGGCCCCACCTGCTGTTGTTTATTGGTGGGTTTGGACTGTCGTTTGGGTTGCTCTACTTGTCGTTCCAGGTGATAGCCGTCAGTGCGGCTTATGCGGTATGGATTGGCCTGGGAACGACAGGCGCGGTACTGGTGAATATGGTTTTCTTTCACGAAGGCCGCAGTGCCGGGCGCATTGCCGCAATGGTGTTGATTGTTATGGGAGCGGCCGGCGTGAAGTGGCTGTCTTAACGCCACCTAACCAAGCGCCCTGTACGGCGGGGCGTTTCGTCAGGCCGTTTACGGGGTTGACAAACCCCCCCGGGGAATGTTATTATAAAAGTGTTCTAGAAAGAGCGACTTGGCAACAAGTCGCTCTTTCCATAAATAAGGCGCTATATCAAGGAGTTGCCATGAGAGATCCCAAAACCATAGAAAAAACCGTGGCCAAGGCCCTGGAAAGCCAAAATGTAGAGCTGGTGGATTTGGTTATCCAGAACCAAGGAAGAAAAAAACTTTTGCAGTTTTTTGTAGACAAAGTCGGCGGCGTAACGCTGGACGACTGCGGCGAATTGACCGACAAAATTGACGCTGTGTTGGAAATGGAAAACTTGATTGACGGTGCATACATTCTGGAGGTTTCCTCCCCCGGGGTGCAGCGCGTGCTCAAGAAACCGCAGCATTTTAAACGCTTTATCGGCCAGCGCGCCAAAATTGTGCTCAAAGCACCGTTGGAAAACCGCGGTTCTTTTACCGGCGTAATCGCTTCGGCCGATGACGACGCTTTCGTATTGGACGACGGAACCAACCAATTTCGCTTTTCGTACGATAACATCAAGAAGGCCAACTTGGACCCCGTTCTTGAATTTTAACCTCGCTTGGGCCGTGTACGTTAGACGGCCCGGCTTACATTAAGGAGAATACACAAATGGAAGGAACAGCTAAAGATTTAGTAATGGCATTGGAAGGGCTGGAAAGAGAAAAAAACATCAAACGTGAAGATATTTTAAAAACGATTGAAGACGCGCTTGTTTCCGCCCTGCGCAAAAACCTGGGCAAAACGGCCCAAATCAGCGCCAAGATTGACGTAGAAAACGGCTCCATCAAAGCCTTTCAAACGTTAAACGTGGTGGAACTGGTCACCAACCCGGAAATGGAAATTGATGTGGAAGGCGCCAAAAAGCACCTCAAAAACCCCAAAGTGGGCGACGTGGTAACCATTACCTTGGAAGTGGAAGACTTCTCCCGTATTGCGGCGCAAATTGCCAAGCAGGTGTTAATCCAAAAAGTACGCGGCATTGAACGCGATAATTTTTACAAAGAATTTAAACCCCGCGAAGGCGAAGTAGTCACCGGTTCCGTGCGCCGCTTTTCGGACCGTGATATTATCGTAGATTTAGGCAAAGTGGAAGCTATTTTGCCTTATTGCGAACAAATCAAAAAAGAACGCTATGCCAACGGTTCGCGCGTAAAAGCGGTCATTGCCAAAGTAATGAACCAAAATGACCTCGCCGCCGTAGGGGACGACCCGGTCCTCTCGCGCTACAAATCGGCCGCGTACAAAATGGACAAAGGCCAACGTGGGCCGTATGTTATTTTGTCCCGCGCCAACGGCAAGTTTTTAGAAGAGCTTTTTAAAGTAGAAGTGCCGGAAATCAACGAAGGCATCGTGGAAATTAAAAACATCCAGCGCGACCCGGGCTTCCGCGCCAAAGTGATGGTGTCCAGCATTGACAGCAAAATCGACCCCATCGGCACCTGCGTGGGTATGCGCGGCATTCGCATCCGCGCGGTAATGAACGAACTTTCCGGCGAACGCATTGACTTGATTAACTATTCCGACGATATTTCTACCGTCATTATGAACGCCCTGGCCCCGGCCAAAGCGGACTTTGTAAAAATCGACAGCCTGGCGGAAAAGAAAGCCACCGTTATCGTGCCGGACGACCAACTGGCTATTGCCATCGGCAAAGATTGGCAAAACATTAAGCTGGCCTCCAAACTGACGGGCTGGAATTTGGAAGTAAAGAGCGAATCGCAAAAAGCGCAGGAAGGCAAAGAAGCTTCCGACGCGGTACAAGCCGCCTTGGCTGACGTAGAAGGCATCGGCCCCAAAATGGCGGAGGTGCTGCAAAAATCCGGTTTTAACAGCGTAGAACAAATTGCCGGGTTGGACGCAGAACACCTTTCCACCGTGCAGGGCATCGGCGAAAAAACGGCCGCTAAGATTATTGAAGGCGCCAAGAAATACCTCGCCGAAAAAGAAGCTGAAAACACGCAGGAGGTAGTCAATGACGACAAAGAAAACAACTAATACAGAAGACGAATCCTCCGCCAAGAAAAAACCCGCCGCCAAAAAAACAGCCGCCAAGAAAACGACTGTAAAGAAAACGGCTTCTAAAACAACGGCTGCTAAAAAAACAACCGCTAAAAAAACGACGGCTAAAACGACGGCTGCCAAAAAAACAACCGCCAAAAAAACAACGGCTAAAAAAGCCGCCGCAGAAGCGGAAGAACTAAAGGAAAACGCTGTTCAAGCAACCCCGGAAGCAAAACCGGCCGAAAAGCCGGCCCCGGCCCAACAGCCTAAACCGCAGGCGGCCCCGGTCCAACAGCCCAAACCGCAGGCGGCCCTGGTCCAACAGCCCAAACCGCAGGCGGCCCCGGTCCAACAGCCCAAACCGCAGGCGGCCCCGGCCCAACAGCCCAAACCGCAGGCGGCCCCTGTCCAACAGCCGCGCCCGCAAGGCCCGCGCCACGGGCACCATCATGGGGAACACCCTGCCCCGCAACAGCCGGCGCAAGATTCCAAAACCATTCGCATTGTGGGCGAGCCTACCGTAAAGGAATTAGCGGAAAAGATGAACATCAAAACCAATGATTTCATCAAAAAGCTGATGATGATGGGTATTTTTGCCACGATCAACCAACGCTTGGAAAAAGATATGATTGAGCTTGTCGTGGACGAATGCGGTTTCAAAGCCCAGATGGAAGAAGAAGATTTGGCCAAAGAAACCGTGGCTTTAATGGAAACACCGGACGACCCGGCTTCTTTACAGCCCAGAAGCCCCGTTATCACGATTATGGGCCATGTGGACCACGGCAAGACAAGCCTCTTGGACGCTATCCGCAAATCCAACGTGGTCGCTGGCGAAGCTGGAGCCATTACGCAGCATATTGGTGCGTACCGTGTTACCACTCCGCGCGGCACCTTGACCTTTTTGGATACGCCCGGGCACGAAGCGTTTACCGCTATGCGCGCCCGTGGGGCGCAAGCCACCGATATTGTTGTGTTGGTGGTATCCGCCACGGACGGCATTATGCCGCAGACCATCGAAGCTATGGAACACGCCAAAGCCGCGGGTGCGCCGATTATTGTGGCCATCAATAAAATTGATTTGCCCGGCGCCAACCCGGACCGCGTAAAACAAGACCTTGCCGCCAGAGGCCTCGTGCCGGAAGAATGGCAAGGTACCACGATTTATGTGGAAATTTCGGCCAAGAAGCACATTAACATTGATAAACTGCTGGAAATGATTGCCCTGCAGGCGGAAATGATGGAGCTGAAAGCCAACCCCAACCGCCCGGGTGTGGGTGTCATTTTGGAAAGTAAACGCGACAGCAAACGCGGTGTGGTAGCCACAGTGCTCGTGCAAAAAGGCACCATGAAAGTGGGCGACCCGTTCCTCGTAGGCACGAACTACGGGCGCATCCGCGCGCTGATTGACGAAAATTCCCAGCGCTATCAAAAAATCGGCCCCAGCGTGCCGGCGGAAATTTTAGGCATCAACGGCGAACCGCCCCAAGTAGGCGATACGCTCTATATTATGCCCAGCGAAAAAGAAGCCCGCTACGCCGCCGAAAAGCGCAAATTGGCGCAGAAAGAGGACTCTCAAGCCCACCGCAAGCAAATGTCCTTAATGAGCTTGGGCAAAAACGACGAAAACGGCAACCGCGTCAAAAAATTACAGCTTATTTTGAAAGCCGACGTACAAGGCTCTATCGAAGCTATTAAAGACGCGCTGTTGCGTATTCCGTCCGACGAAGTGGAATTGGACATTATCCTTTCCGCTCCGGGGAATGTAAACGAGTCGGACATTCTGCTTGCCAAAGCCAGCAACGCGGTGGTGATTGGGTTCCATGTGGACGTGGAAAACAAAGCCCAAGCCGAAGCCGAACGCGAAGGAATCGAAATCCGCCGCTACACGATTATCTTTGAACTGTTGGAAGACATCAAAGCCGCTATGGAAGGTTTACTGGAACCCGACGTGGTGGAAACCGTCGTAGGCACGGCCACCATCAAAAAAGTAATGAAGTTAAGCTCCGGCTTGATTTCGGGCTCTTTGGTGGACAGCGGCACGATTATCCGCGGCTATGAAGTACGCGTCAAACGCAACGGCCAGGAAATTGGCCATGGAAAAATTGGCGGCTTAAAACGCTTCAAAGACGACGTAAAAGAAGTGGAAAAAGGCTATGAGTGCGGTATCTTGATCGAAGGATTCAAAGGCGTGGCCGAAGGCGACGTGATTGAATGTTTCCGGAAGGATAACGTGACGAGAAGAATTAAAATGTAAGTTTTAATTCTTCCCACAGAACTTGCAAAAACATAAAGCCCTGGGCGCAAGCCTAGGGCTTTTTATGTAGCGTATATGGGACGAGAAGAATTAAAATGTAAGTTTTAATTCTTCGCCAAAAAGACTTAAATATAACATAAAGCCCTGGGCTTTTTGTTAGAAAAGAGAAATTTTATTTCTAGGTCCTTAAATTACTTTACACATTCCCCCTCAACTGCTATCCTACCCATAGGGGCACTCCCCAAGGGGGCATTATGGGAAACGACACCAACTATAAAATACTCAAAATTTATTTTAGCAGCACCGACAAAGTAAACTGCATTCCGCTGTATGAAGTTATTGCCAAACAAGCCAAAGAATTTGGTATGGAAGGCGCTACCGTACACCGGGCTATGATGGGTTTTGGGCCCAGCACGCGCTTGCGTTCTGCGCGTTATTTCGAATTGGTGGAAAAATTCCCGGTTGTACTGGAAATAATAGAAGAAGCGCCCAAAGTGGACACCTTTGCCAAAGCTATACGTCCTGTGTTGGAAAACCAACCCAAAGGGTGCTTAATGGCGGTGCAAGATATAGACGTCTTGTTTAAAAAGCAAGGCACTAAAACCCAAGAATAATGATTCCCCCCCAGGGGGTATCAAGTTATTTCGCTATAAAAAAACCCCGCTATACAAGCGGGGGTTTTTGTATAGACCAAAAGCTTACTAAGCTTTATAGCACCAATCTTTGTTCGCGGAAGACGTACCCGAGCAGGTGGCGCCATTGGCGATAGATTTGCAGGTAGTGGCAGAACCCGTGCAGGTGCGGGTAATCGTACCGTTGTTGTTGATAGACAAGTTCAGCACATAAGCCAAATCGCCCGTTCCGGCGGCATTTTTTACCCAGCGGGTAGCCGTAGCGGCAAAGTCGGTAGTGGTCGCCGTGGTGATATCCAGTTTGAAGTTTTTAGTGGTAATAGTAGACACCGCCGACGTGCCCGACACGCCCGGCAACTGCAAGTCCAGCACCGTCATATCGTTGGTAAAACCGCCGGTGCTCATTTTGTAGATTTGTTCCGCGGTGGACAAATTCCCCAGCAAGGTCATAGCTTCCGTCGCGCGGGATTTTTCTACAGCTTTCGTATACTGCGGCAAAGCCACAGCAGAGAGAATACCGATAATCAACACGACTACCAGCAACTCAATTAACGTAAAACCTTTATTCATAGTGCAATCTCCTATTTTTAAATCGCACGCCCAAACGTGCCTATCAGATATAGTTTAAATATATTTAAAAATTTTTTCAAGTACTTTTATGCAGATTTTGGTTGTGGTCTGTATTTGCCAAAATGCTATAATTAATGATATATGATTGACAGAATTAAACGCTTAGAAACCCTTTTATTGGAAGAAATCAACACCCTTATCACCAAAATGGCCGCCAATGGCGATTTTGGCGGTTTTGTAACCATCACCGCCGTGCGCTTATCCAAGGATTTAAGCCACGCAAAGGTGTTTTTCTCGGTATTCGGCAGCCCCGAAGACAAGAAAAAAACCCAAGACGCTTTGTCGCTGCTGCGCAAAGAAATTGGCGCCAAGCTGCGCGGACGGCTGCATTTAAAGCGGATTCCTTCTTTTGCCTTTGAGTTCGACGACACCCCCGAAAAAGCTTCCCGGGTGGAATCTATTTTCCAAATCATTGAAAAGGAAAAATCCAATGAACAATAGGGAAGAAAGCCTGCAAGCTATTTGGAAAGCGCTGCTCGCCGGAAACAAATTTTTTATCGCCGGGCATTTAAACCCGGACGGGGATTCCTTGGGCTGCACGCTGACAATGACTTCTCTGTTGGAACGCTTGGGCAAAACCGTCTATGCCTATGCCGCCCCCGCAGTGGGGAACGATTTAAAATTTCTGCCGGGGTTAGAGAAAATCCACGTTGGCGTCCTGCCCGAAAACCCGGATTTTGACACCGTACTTCTTTTGGAATGTTCCGACCGCCAGCGCGGAGGCGATTTGGAAAGCGTCCTCACCCGCGCAAAAACCCTTATCAACATAGACCACCATTTGGTCAGCGATGCCTACGGCAACGTCAATCATATTGATTCTAAAGCTTCTTCTACGGCGGAAATTATTTTCCAGCTATTTGAAGCCTCCGGAGAGGAAAATCTCCTCCCCACCCCGCAGGAAGCCACCTGCCTCTATACCGGGCTGGTGACGGATACGGGCCGTTTTGTCCATTCCAACACCACGGCCGAAGCACTGCGCGTAGGCTCGGCGCTGGTGGCCTTAGGGGCAGACGTAGAAAAAATCAACCAGGTTATTTATTTCACCAAATCCTACATCGAGCTTAAACTATTGGGCCGCGCCTTGGAAAAAATGGAAATGCGCTTTGACAATAAATACAGCCAAATTATTTTAACCCGGCGCGATTTTGAGGCTTTTGGCGCTACCCCTGCGCAAACGCAGGGCATTGTCAGCCAACCGACTATGATTCCCGGGGTGGAAGTATCGGCCCTGATTAAAGAAGAACCGGACAAAATTTCCGTCAATCTGCGCTCCCGCGGCGGGGTGGACGTAAGCCGCATCGCCCAAACTTTCGACGGAGGCGGGCACGCGCGCGCCTCGGGCTTTAAAGTAACCGGGAAAGCCGTGGACGAAGTAGCCGACGCCTTGGCCAAAGTGGTGTATGAAGTTGTTAAAAACATCGCCTGAACCGCAAAAAAGCGGGTTGCTGTTAATAGACAAACCGGCGGATTTTTCGTCGCACGACATTATTGCCATTTCCAGGCGGATTTTAAAAACTAAAAAAATTGGACATAGCGGCACCTTGGACCCAATGGCTACCGGGCTTCTTGTTTTGCTGGTCGGGCGCGAAGCCACCCGCCGGCAGGACTCTTTTTTAAAACTGTCCAAAACCTATTCGGCCCGGTTAAAACTGGGCACCGAAACAGACACCTGGGACGCTTACGGCACCCCGGTTTGCCAGCGGGCTGTTCCGCCGCTGTCATTAGCGGACGTGCAAAACGCCGCCCAGGCACTCAGCGGGGCAATCCGCCAGCCTATTCCTTTTTTCAGCGCCAAACGCATTGGCGGCAAACATATGTACGATTTGGCCCGCCAAGGCGCCGAAATGGAACGCAAATACAACGAAGTTACCGTGCAATGGAAAGAAATTTCCTTAAATGCGCCGGACGAAATCGATTTTACGGTGCATTGTTCCTGCGGAACTTATGTGCGTTCGCTGGGCTATCTGCTGGCGCAAGAATTGGGCACAGCCGGGCATTTAACCGCTTTGCGGCGGCTGGAAATCGGCCCGTTTCAGGTGCAAAACGCTTTTGACGGCAATTTGCTGAAAAATTGCCCTACGGACACATTATACAGTCGGGTGGAAAGCATTACGTTATGACGCGCAAAAATTTTATCACGCTGGGCACTTTTGACGGGCTGCACATTGGCCACCGCTATCTGTTTGGCCGCTTGGAAACGCTTTCCGTGCGCTACCTGCAAAAACCGCTGGCGTTATATTTTCCTTTTCCCCCCAAAACATTGCTTAGCCCCCACCCGGAAATGACGGTTTTATCCACTCCGGCCGAAAAGAAGCAACTATTTAAAACCATCGGGCTGCGCGCCTTGCCGCTGGACTTTGCCCAATGCCGCAACCAAGCGCCGGCGGAATTTTTTGAGCACACCTTGCTGGAACAATACCAAATGGGCGGATTGCTGGTAGGGCAGGATTTTGCCTTTGGGAAAGACCGCCAAGGAGATACGGACTTTTTACGCCGCGCCTGCGAACAATACAACATTCCTTTTGAAGTAGCCGGATTTTACCAGGTAGGCGGGCAAAAAGTTTCTTCGTCGCTTATCCGCAAAACGCTGGCTATGGGCGATATCGAGCGCGTAAACGAACTGCTTGCACGCCCGTATGAACTGACGGGGACGGTAGTCCCCGGGCATAAACTGGGGCGCAAATTGGGGTTTCCTACCGCCAATTTGGATACCGGAATTTATAAAATTCTCCCGCTGGGAGTTTTTGCCGTAAAAGTGCGCGTGGGCCGGCGGTATTACGACGGTTTCTGCAATATCGGCTTTCGCCCAACGGTAAACACTATTCATTCCTGCTTGCCGTTGGTGGAAGTAAATATTTTTGATTTCCACCAAAGTATCTATGGGCGGAAAATTACCATTTGGTTTGCCGGCAAACTGCGCGACGAAACCAAATTTAATGGACTGGACGCTTTGGTCAGCCAATTAAAAAAAGACCGTCAAGCCGCACGCACGCTGCTAAAGCAGGCCTCTAATTTGCCGTAAGCCGCCGCCGGGAAGCCTTAGCACGGCACAAAGCGATATAGCACTTTTGGAATAAAAAAAGCCCTCCTTTTTAGGAGGGCTTTTTAGGAGAAAAATGGTTATTCTTCGTCCGGGTCGCCGTAATAGTCGCGCACGAACAGCACTATATAGGCCAGCCATGTAGCCCCGAAGAAAATCAAAAAGCAGTACGAAAACCACCACAATTTGTTAAGCGGATTATAATCCGTAAGGAGCGAGTCAAAAAACAACGAGCACAAAATAATTGTGATGTATCCCCACACAAACACCGCTACAAGCTTTAACAGCAAGTCCAGCGTACCGAGGATCAAACCCTTTTCTGCATACGGTCTTTTTAAATAAGAAAGTAACATTTGCATAAATTTATTTTATTCTCCCTGGGGGGCTTTGTCAAGCCTTAAGGCCGCCAGGCTGTTGGCAACCCACGCCACACCGCCCGTTTGCGGCCTATAAGCCGCTTGCTGCTGGATTAGCTGCCGGCTGCTGACCCAGCGGGTTATTTTCAAGCGCGTAGGCTTGCTGAATTTCGCCTTGCGGGGTACCGGTTGGCACCAGCGGCTGTTGGGCAGCGGTATCCGGCTGCGCCGCGCTGTAAGGCACGTTAGCAGCTGCGGGCTGCGCATAGCCAGCCGGAGCCGCATAAGGGTCGCTATAACCGCTCAAATCCGTTGCGCCATAGCCTGCTGCACTATCGGCGCTTCCAACGCCGTAATCGTTAACCGAATACGCCTGCGCCACCGCTGCGCTGGTGGTTTCTTGCGGCTGGGGTTCTTTCATAAAGCGGCGGGGCTTCGTCTGGCGGGCTTTCCGGCCGGCTTCGTCGTCTTTTCCTTCCGCTTCGGCCAACGCGATATCCAGTTTTTCTTCGCAGCAGCTGGCGGCTTTATCGGCTTCGTCTTTGCCCACTTGGCGGGCCGCCAACCCGTCCTGCACGCTTAAGCGGTCGTTTTCAAACGGCGGGAAATTTTTGCTTTCTACATAATTCTGGCTTACCGCCACCCCATTTTTATCAAAATACACCGGTTCACGTTTTTGTTCTTCCGTTTGGGGTTCTTCGGCGGGTTTGCTGCTGGAAACGCCGTAATACACCAATTCCGGACCGGGGGCGGCGGGGGCTTCGGCTTCCGGCGTCAAACAATAGGCCACGCGCTGTTTGGTGGTGGCGTCCTGGTGGCTGTCCACGCGGGTTTCACAGGTGGAAGCAGCCCAAGCCGGCAAAGCGGCTAAGGAAAGCATAAAAAAAGTAACGAAAGTTTTGTTCATAATAACTCCGTAATCTTATCATAGTACATTTTTGACGGTTTTTCCACAAAAAACAAGTGCTAAGACAAAAAAATGCCCTCAGCAAAGCCAAGGGCATAAAAAAATGTCACCGGGTGGGATCGAACCACCGACCTAGCGCTTATGAAACGCTCGCTCTAACCAGCTGAGCTACGGTGACGTAAATCTTGTATATTTATTATAACAAAAGAACAGCGCCGTGTGCAAATTTTTATTTTTCCCGTCGAGAAAACTCAGTCAATCATAGAATAGACATTTAATTTCTCGGGCATACGGCCGGTTTTGGCTTCGTCAAAATCTTTTTGGGCCAAGTCCGTTTTTCCCATTTTTTCATAGGCGGCGCCGCGGGCGTTGTACACTTCGGACGCCGGGTTTAAATTAATTACAGACGTATAATCCCGCACGGCGTCTTCAAACTGGCCTAACATAAAATATACCCCTGCGCGGGAAAAGAAAATTTCCGGTTTATTGGGCTTTAACTGCAAGGCCAAGTTCAATACCGTCAGCGCGTTTTGGAAATCGCCTTTTGCAGCCAATGTGCTTGCATAGGCGGTGTAAGCGTCCACCTGGTAAGGGTTTTTATCAAGCACATACAAAAAATCTTTTTCGGCGTTGTCATAATCCCCGGTAAAATAATACACCGCCCCGCGGGAAGCGTGCCCCTCTAAATTATCGGGGTTTAACTCCAAAGCCCGGGTATAAGCTTCCAGCGCTTTTCGCGGTTTGCCGTCCTGGAAATACCCATCCCCGCGCAGCAAGTACTCCGCCGAAGTCGGCAGCGTAGTGCAAGCCGCCAGCAACACTGGCACAAATAAAAGAAATTTTTTCATATTTTGCCTCCCTAAAGTCCTAAAAATTATACAACATAAGTCCTATTTTTTTCTAGGCACTTATTTTTTTTAAATTGGGTCCAATGGCCCTGTTGGCAAACCGCCAGGAATGTTATAGTAAAAGTATAGAAACCGATTTACATTTCATCCAAACCGCTGTAGTCCCAAACCCTGCTACAGCGGTTCCCCTTTTTATACAAGGCTTTCTATCCCCCCTTGCTAAATGCTACAATACCCGTATGAAAACCCCGCGTATTACCCTTTTTATTATTGCCCATAACGAGGAATCCAAAATTGCTAAATGCATTTTGAGTGCCCGCGGCTTGGTGCACGAAGTGGTGGTTGTAAACGGCCTGTCCAAAGACAAAACCGCTTTAGTCTGCCGCGAGCTGGGCGCACAAGTGTTTGACCGCGCCTTTGACGGATTTGCCAACCAAAAGAATTTTGCCCTTTCCAAAGTTACTTCCGAATGGGCGCTTAATTTGGACGCAGACGAAACGCTCTCCCCCGAGCTGAAAGAAGAAATTGCCCGCGTCGTTCAAACGACCGACTGTGCCGGCTTTGACATTCCGTTCTGCAACTATTTTTTAGGCAAAAAAATGCGTTTTAGCGGGCTGAATAAAGAAAAGCACCTGCGCCTGGTACGCACCCAAAACGCAAAATATGTGGGCGGGCTGGTGCACGAAGGGCTGAAAGTGGAGGGCAAAATCGGCCGGTTGCAGCACGCCATTAACCACTATTCTTACGATACAATTGAAACGTATTTCAACAAATTCAACAAATATACCTCTTTGGCGGCAGAACAAATGTATAAGAACGGGCGGCGCTTTTCGCTGGCGTTTGTACTGGTGACGATTCCGTTTGAATTTGTCAAACGCTATGTGCTTAAACTAGGGATTTTGGACGGTCTGCGCGGACTGTTGTGGGCCTCTTTTTCCACTTTTTATGTATTTGTAAAATATGCCAAACTGTGGCAATTACAGGAGCAAAACGAAAAATGATTGTGTGCATAGCCGCATTGGTAGTATTGTTGGTATATCTTTTTTGGCGTTTCCCGGCGTTACGCAAAACGTGGTATTTACCCAAGCGCAAAGGCTTTGTAGCGTTAATGTATCACCACGTTGGCGTGTTGGACGACCCCCAGGACGAACAGTTCCCCTTTACTATGCGCCCGGATATGCTGGAGCGGCAAATTTTGTTTCTAAAAGCCAATGGCTATACGCCCATTTCGCTTGCCGATTTGGAGACCGCCTGCCGCGCGGGCAAATCGTCCATTCAAAAACCCGTGATGCTTACGTTTGACGACGGCTATTTGGATAATTACGAGAACCTTTTTCCGCTGCTTAAAAAATACAATGTGCCCGCGCTTATTTTTTTGATTACGGACCGTATCGGCACCCCGGAATATATGAGCTGGGAACAAATTAAAGAAATGCAAGCAAGCGGGCTGGTAAGCTTTGGTTCCCACTCGCTTTCCCACCGCCGGCTGCGCAGCTTATCCGACGAAGAAATCGCACGCGAAATTACCGAAAGCAAACATTTGCTGGAAGAAAAACTGGGTTGCCCTGTGACGGCGTTTTGTTATCCGTACGGCGCCGGCGGGTTTGATAAACGCGTCCGCCCGCAAGTGTTTAAAGCCGGTTACCAATTCGACTTTAGCACCAAAAAGGGCATCAATCCGTGGCCTTGGAAAGGCAAATCCACCTTGCGCCGCGCTTTCCCGCGCGGGGGCGAGACGCTGTTCGATTATCACCTGCAGCTTACCCGCGGGCAAAGCAAATTATAAGTTATGATTTATCTATCTATTTCAGCCGCTGCATTGGCGGCCGTTCTGTGTGGGTATTTTTTCCTGCGCCGCCGGCCGCACGCCCTGTTTGTATTGGCCTATCAAAAAGTAGGTTGTGCCCCCAAACATTCCCGTTTAACCCGCGAATGGATTTCCCCAAAAGCGTTTGAAAAAACGCTTTTGCGGTTGCATAAATACGGATTTACCACAGTTTCGCTGCAAAAACTTTCCGAAGGGAAATTACCCCAAAAACCGGTTTTGCTGGCATTTATCGGCGGGTATCAATCCTTTGTCACGGATATTTTTCCACTGTTAGAAAAACACCAAATGCAGGCGGCGGTATTTATTTCCCCTGACCTGGCCGGCACCTACAACGCCTGGCAGGACCCGCACGAAGAACCTTGGCAAAATTTGTTGACGGAAAAAGAATTAAAAACGCTGCACAAAAGCGGGCTGGTTTCAGTAGGAGCCCTGGCGCTGGGCGGGCAGGACGTAACGCTTCTGCCAGCAGAAGACGCCGCCGTATCGGTGCAGGAAAGTTTGTTCCGCTTAAAAACCCAGCTGGGTATCAAACCCGAGGGGTTTGCCTTTTGGCCGGCCGAACAGTTTGACTCCAAACAAGCCGCCGCCCTGCTGCCGGACGGATTTACGGCGCCGCTGCTTACCCCCCGCCGCGGCCTCAACAAACGCACGGGCAAGCGCCGCCTGCTGAAAGTGTTGTTCCCCGCCATGCAACCGCTGGCCGTACGCTACACCCTTTGGAAACACCGCTGAGGCCTGCCAGGACCTCCTTGCCGGGGGCAGGCTTTTTGGCCTCGGCCAAAGGGGGTGCCCAATACGGCATAACGCGACAGGGAAGAAAACTCGTGTACGTTTCCGTATCCGGGCACCGTGCCTGGGCTCCCAATTCTATGCCCGCCCACGCGACTACTGCCCCCTGTTCCGATAGGTCGCGCTATCAAAAAAGCAAGCCATTTCCGCTTTTTGCTGTTGCCATTTCTATTGCCGTGGCTGTTGGTGCCGTGGCTGTTTATCCGGCCCTTTTGCCCCGCCTATAAAAAGCCTTCCAAGCGGAAAAGAAATTTTATTGTTTGAGCGCGGAAACCGCGCGAGTTATAAAATTTCCCGCTTGGAAGTGATTTTTATGGGGCCCCGGGCCGGGCGTTTTTTGGTATTTTTTTGCGCCCAAAAAAGTACAAATAAAACCAGCGATTTAGGTGACTTCCCAGGGCACCGAGCCGGAGTAGGAACGCTGCCTCGGGCCGGGCATAGGACAACCTGGGGACGGAAACAACCGGTTGCAAGGGTTTTTAGCAAGAGGAAAGCGAAAAGTATTTTCTCATAAAGTGCAAGAAACTGCCCCGCACATACTTCTCATAACAGCTTTTCCGCGCGGATCTGCGCCTGTACAAACTAATTTTTTGGTTTCAAATGTGTAGACGCAATTAAATAATTTGCCCGTTCGTATCACTCTGTAATCTACATCGGCGGCATTAAAAGTAGTAGGGTTTAAGTCTATAGAAAAATTTTTGCAATACAAATCTGACCAGTGAGTCGTGCTTGCCTGGCAGCCGGATAAGGTGATGTCTAAGTCAGTCCAGTATTTTGGATATTCTCCTGTGGCCAAATAATAAACATCAATGGCTTGCGCTAATTTCCGGCAGCCGGTCAACATTTCCATAAATTTGGTCTTATCTACAGCCACCTGGTATTTAGGCAAAGCCACCGCCGCCAGAATACCAATGATTAAAACGACCACCAACAGCTCTATTAGCGTAAATCCGGCGTTTTTATTCACCGGGAATGATTTTTGATAAATTTTTGCCATAGCCAAAATTTATCAAAAAAAAAAAAACGAGTCAAGGCCTTGCCGGGAGCAGGCTTTTTGGCCTCGGCCAAAGGGGGTGCCCAATACGGCACTAACGCGATAGGGAACAAAAAACTCGTGTACGTTTCCGTATCCGGGCACCGAGCCGGTGCTCCCAATTCTATGCCCGTGAACGCGATTAGGACAGCCACCCCGTTTCCGTCCTGCCGCGCTATCAAAAAAGCAAGCCGTTTCCGCTTTTTGCCGTGGTCGTTTCTATCGTCGTGGCTGTTGGTGTCGTGGGGCCGTTCATCCGGCCCTTTTGCCCCGTTTATAAAAAGCCTTCCAAGCGGAAAAGAAATTTTATTGTTTGAGCGCGGGAACCGCGCGAGTTATAAAATTTCCCGCTTGGAAGTGATTTTTATGGGGCCCCGGGCCGGGCGTTTTTTGGTACTTTTTTGCGCCCAAAAAAGTACAAATAAAACCAGCGATTTGGGCGACTTTCCGGGGCACCGAGCCGGTGCTTTCCGCTCTGACGCGCCCTAGCCCAGCGGCACCGAGCCGCCCCCCCGCGGCAGGACGCACCGCCGGGCATAAAAATCCCCGGTTTGCACCGGGGATTGGGTTTCGGCAAAATGGAAATTATTTCCCTCTTATTTTGGAAAATTTCGGATACAGCACGTCCGTAAACTTGCTAAATTCCTTTTCGCCGCCGCGGATTTTTAAATTGACCGACAGGACATACACGTCTTTGGTCAAAATCTCGCGCCAGTTGTCGGGAAATTTTACAAAGTCCTTAAACGTGGTAATAAGCGGCAGATTCCCACGCGTTTCTTCAAACGTGCGCAAATTCTGCTCGGTATAATACTGGTGGTCCGGGAAGCGCCATTTTTGTTTGAGTTCTAACCCCAAATTTTCCAGGGTTTTTTCGAACGTTTCGGGGTGCCCCAGCGCACAGAAACACGCCGCCGGGCCTTTCAGCGCGCCCAAATCCACTTTTTGGCTTTTGCAAATGTCGAAATAATATTCCGGTTCGTGGATACTTTCCAAAATTTCCACCGTATCGTTGTACAAACGCACTTCGTCGCGGATATCCTCCAGCTGTCGTTCGGACACTTGGTCGCAGTGGGTCAACACCACCAAAGACGCTCTTTTCAAAGCCGTCATAGGCTCGCGCAAAATTCCATACGGCAACAATTCCTTGTTTCCAAACGGATTTTTCGCGTCCACCAAAATGATATTCGCGTCGCGGCGCAGGCGGTGGTGCTGTAAGCCGTCGTCCAACAGAATAATCTGGCTTTTAAAGCGTCTTAAAGCTTCATTGGCGGCTTCGGCCCGGTCCGGGCTGATAACAATCGGCACTTTGTATTGGCTCAGCACGCGGCTCATCATAAAAGGTTCATCGCCGGCCAAACGCCAATCGGCGTCCGGGTTGTCAAACAACACTACGGGGCCGTCCGCTTTTTGCTGCCGTTTATACCCGCGCGAAACGATTGCCACGCGGATGCCTTCTTTGGCCAGTGTGGTGGCGGCCAGCAAAACGGCCGTCGTCTTGCCGGTGCCGCCGGCAGTGATATTGCCAATGCATACCACCCGGGAATTGACGCTTTTGGACGTCTTCCACCCATTGTCATACGCAGTTTTATTCAGCCACGCTCCTAAACCATACACTTTAGAAGCGCCCAATAAAATGCCGCGCCCCAGGGCGGACTGTTGTAAATCTTCTTTTAGCTGTAATAAATCCATAAACTCCTCAAAAACTGTTTTAGATATTTTACCATTTCCGGAGCGGTTTCAAAACCAGGCGGGTTTTAGGGCGAAAACTTGCTATAATGGGTATATATGGCAAAAGACCGTTTTAAGAAAACTCCGTTGCATTTTATCCAATACGCGGCGCTCAAAACATTTTGTGCGCTGTTTGGCCTGTTACCTTATAGAACGGCTGTTTGGCTGGGGCGCAAAGCCACCGGCGCCGTGCGTTTTATTATGAAAAAGCGCTTTAACCGCTCGGTGTATGACATTCGGCGCGCCTTCCCGGATATGACCGAAGAACAAGCCCGCGCCGTCGCCTTGGAATCCTGGCGCAATATGGGCGGCATTTTGGCGGAATTTATTAAACTGACCAAAATGAACCCGGAAGAATTTAAAAAACACAGCCGCATTATTGGGGCGGAAAAAATGCTAAACGCCCAAAACAACACGGGCGGCATTATCCATATAGGGCACTTTACCAACTGGGAGGCTTTTGGCCTGGCGGGTGCGGTATACGGCGTGGACAAAGCCGTGCTGGCCCAGCGCGTGGACAACCCGTATGTGGACGAAGAAACCAACCGCCTGCGCAATATTTTTACCGGCCGCACCTTCTACAGCAACAACGAAGACAAGCCTTTTTTTGCCTGTATGCGCTGGCTGAAAAAGAAAAAAATGCTCGGTATTTTGATTGACCAAAACGCCGGCTCGAGCGAAGTGTGGCTTCCGTTTATGGGCCGTATGGCGGCGTTTTCCCCCATTACGGCGCTTTTGTCTATCAAAATGCAGGTGCCGGTTTTCCCGGTGCGCGTGTGGAGAGAAAAAGACGGAACCATTATGTCCGAAGTAATGGACCCAGTGTACCCCCCCAAAGATTTTAGTATGGAAAACGTCCGCAAATTTACCAAAGTATTAGTTGGATATTACGAAGACTGGCTCCGCGCCAACCCGGCCTCTTGGCTGTGGGCGCACAACCGCTGGAAACGTGAAGCCGAAGGCGAAGCCTATTTAAAACAACACCCGGAGGAACGGGTATGAGCGGGCTAAAAGCGGTGTTCTTGGACCGGGACGGCACCATTATCCACGAAAAGCCCGGCACGTATTTAAGCGATCCGGCCAAAGTTCGCCCCTACCAAAGCGCCAAAGCCGCTTTTAAATTGCTCCAAAAATGCGGATTTAAATTTTTTATCGTGTCCAATCAATCGGGCATTGGCCGCGGGTATTTTACCGAAAAAGAAGTAAACGCCGTACACGCCCGTATGCTAAAGCTGTTAAAACCCGCCGTCATAGAAGAAATCGTTTTCTGTCCCCACTCCCCCGACCAACAATGCGACTGCCGCAAACCCAAACCCAAATTGGGCCTGCAGTTAATCCGAAAATACCACATCGACCCGGCCCAATCTTATATGATTGGCGACAAAAAGGCCGATGTAGAATTCGGCCGCGCCATTGGCTTTAAAACCGTTTTAGTTACCACGGCCAACGGCAAAAACCACCTTAAAAAATACCCGGATTTACACCCGGATAAAATAGCCTCCAACCTGCTTAATGCTGCGCGCTTTATTGCCAAAGACTGCGGAGCCGCTTATGCCCAATAAAAGCTTGCTTCTTTTACTGTGTTGCTTGTTGGCGGCCTCCTGCACGGGGAACCGCACAGCCCCCCAAACGCCACTCCCCCCCGTGCGTGACGCCCTGGCTTATGACGACGCCCCCTCTGCGCCGGCGGGAGAAGACCCCTTGTCCGTTCCCCCCTCCGCGCTTGAGGCGCCTGCGCCCGTTCCCCAGCCTTCCGCTGGCGCTCCGGTATCCGCTTCGGGCGAAGTTTCCGCCGCCCCCCAGACGCCGGCCCAGTCCCAACAGTCCGCCGCCAAAAAATCCAAAAAAGAAACCGCCCCGGAGGAAGTGACCATTTTCCTGCAGGACGTCGGCACTAATTTGGACGCCCAGCCCGACACCGCGGACGAAACAACCCGGGCTGAACAGCTTGTTAAACAAGCGCGTGCCGCCCAAACTTTACCAACCCCGCAGGCGGACAAAGCCTCTTTTGAAGGGGAAGATTTAATCCCGCTTGACGGGCGCCGCTTGAGCCCTATGGCTTACGAGCCGGCCGTCCAGGCGGCCTCCTCCGTACCGTGGAGCGGCGAAGAACTGAAGTATGGCGTCTATTATTCTTTTATTAAAGCCGGCACGGCCTACATCAAAAACCGCGGCTTGACCACGGTGAACGGCCGGGCGGCTTATTTGCTGCAAACGACGGCGTTTTCCGCCGCCGTCATAGATGCATTTTTTAAAGTGCGCGATGTAAACTATTCCTGGATTGACGCCGAAACCTTCTATTCGCTGGGCTACACGCAAAGCGTGCGCGAAGGCAGTTACAAGCGCGACGAATGGCTGATTTTCGACTACCCCCGCCAACTTTTTTACGGAGAAATCCAAAAGAAAGAAGCCCCGCGCGTCATTTCCGGCCCGCTTTCGATGCAGGTGCTGGATATGCTTTCGTCGCTTTATTATGTCCGCGCGCAAAAACTGGAAATAGGCAAAGACATCGTGTTTGACATCATTAACCGCGAACGCCAATACCCGCTGGTAGTCAAAGTGCTGGGGAAGGAAACCGTCAAAACTGACGCGGGCAAATTTAATTGCATCGTAGTAGAGCCGCAGTTTAGGGGCGAAGGAATTTTTGTAAGCAAGGGCAAAAGCTTGAAAGTTTGGCTGACGGACGACGAATACAAAATGCCTATCAAAATGAAAACGGAAGTTTTCATTGGCAGCGTATCAGCCGAGCTACTGGAATACAAACGCAATTAAAGCTATAATGATTTAATAATACAGCAGGAGAATTTATGCACGCGATACCAACCAAACGCTTGAAAGAAATTTTAAAACATTTTGAAGGACAGGAAATTATCGTCGTAGGCGATATTATGCTGGACCATTTTATTAAAGGGACGGTCAGCCGTATTTCGCCGGAAGCGCCGGTGCCGGTAGTGGACGTAAAGAAAGAATTTTTCGTGGCCGGCGGCGCGGGCAACGTAGCCGTGAACTTGGCCGCGTTGGGTGCGCGCCCGGTGATGATTTCCGTCGTTGGGCAGGATTTGGGCGGAGAAATGCTAAAAGGCTTTCTGCGCGAGAAAAACGTCAACATCTACGGCGTAGCCGAAGACCCGGACCGCCCCACCACCCAAAAAATCCGCGTAATGGCCGAGCAGCAGCAAATCGTCCGTTTTGACCGCGAAAGCAAAAAAACCATTTCTCCTTCCGTAGCCACCTTATGCATGAAGAGCTTTGAGTTGGCCGTAAAAACCGCTAAAGGCGTTATTTTGTCCGACTACGGCAAAGGCATGCTTAGCGACCACAACATTCAAACCATTATCGAAACCTGCCGCAAGCACAAAATTCCCGTGTGCGTGGACCCGAAAATCGATAACTTTAAAAAATACAAAAATATTACCTGTATGACCCCCAACACCAAGGAAGCTTGGGAAGGAATGGGAGAATCCCCCAAATCCGGGGAGGAAGCCATTGAAACCCTGGGGAATAAGATTTTGAAAATGCTGGACGCCGACTCTATTTTAATCACGCGCGGCGCCGACGGTATGAGCCTGTTTGAAAAAGGCTCCAAAAAGCCGACCACCGTCCGGGCCACGGCGCGCGAAGTGTACGACGTCACCGGCGCGGGCGATACGGTCATTTCCGTACTGACGCTTGCGCTTTCCACGGGCGCTACGCTGCAAGAATCGGCGGTGCTTTCCAACTATGCGGCCGGAATCGTAGTAGAAAAATCCGGCACCGCTACCGCCACCCGCGAAGAAATTGAAGGAGTATTGCCGTGAGTGATATTTTAATTGCCATTCCCGCACGCTACGGTTCGTCGCGCCTGCCGGGTAAAATCTTGAAAGATTTAAACGGAAAACCCGTTATCCAACATGTGTACGAAGCGTGCAAACGCACCGGCCTGGGCGAAGTGATTATCGCCACCGAATCGCCTTTGGTGGTGGAAGCCGTGGCCAAGTTCGGCGCCAAAGCCGTGCTGACCAGCGAAGCCTGCCAAAGCGGCACGGACCGCATTTTTGAAGCGGCCCAAAACCGCCCGGAAGAATACATTATCAACGTCCAGGGGGACGAACCGTTTATTTCTACGGAAACCGTTTCCGCCGTGGCCAATTTGCTTAAAAGCGACCCGTCGTGCGATATTTCCACCGCCGTATTCGCCACGCTAGACGACACCAAGATAGACAATCCCAACTGCGTCAAAGCGGTGATTGCCAAAGACGGCCGCGCGCTTTATTTTTCGCGCTCGCGCGTGCCCTACAAACGGGAGCTGACCGAAGAAAACAAAAAAGCCCCCTATTGGCAGCACTGCGGCATTTACGGCTACCGCCGCGAAGCGCTCAAACGCTTTGTATCCCTCCCTCCCAGCCCGCTGGAGCAACTGGAACGCTTGGAACAGCTGCGCGCGCTGGAAGAAGGATTAACCATCAAGTGCGTGGAAACCCACCCGACGGGCCCCGCCATTGACACCGCGGCCGATTTAGAAGCCGCCGAAAAGTATTCTAAAGAACATCAAGCATAGCGCAGAACTCCCGCTTCGGCGGGAGTTCCTCTTTTTTAGCGCAAGCATGCCCTGGTTAGCGGGGCCGGCAGTCAATTTTATTTTTTTACACAAGGAGTTATCGTATGTCTAAATTCATTATTATCACAGGCGGCGTGGTCAGCTCGCTGGGCAAGGGCATTTCCGGCGCGAGCATTGGCAAGCTGCTGCAGCTTAACGGCCTGCGGGTCAATATGATTAAATGCGACCCGTACATCAACGTGGATCCCGGCACTATGAGCCCCTATCAGCACGGCGAAGTGTTCGTCACCACGGACGGTGCCGAGGCCGATTTGGATTTAGGACATTACGAACGCTTCCTGGACGTCAATATGACCCGCGCCAACACCAACACCGCCGGCAGCATCTACCAGACGGTCATTGATAAAGAGCGCCGCGGCGAATATTTGGGCGCTACGGTGCAGGTTATCCCGCACATTACCAACGAAATCAAAAAACGGTTTACCGCTTTTGAAAACGATACCGACGTGTCCATTATTGAAATCGGCGGTACGGTGGGCGATATTGAATCGCTGCCGTTCTTGGAAGCGGCCCGCCAGCTGCGCCTGGAAAAAGGCCCGCAAAACGTTATCTGCGTGCACGTTACGCTTATTCCTTACATTGCCGTAGCACAAGAGCTGAAAACCAAACCCACGCAGCATTCCGTAAATAAACTGCGCGAAGTAGGCATTGAACCCAGCATGCTTATTTGCCGCACGGAAAAGCCGCTTTCCCAGCATTTAAAAGAAAAGCTGTCCCTCTTCTGCAGTGTGCCGGCCAAAGCCGTTATTGAGTGTGCGGACGCCAAATCCATTTACCATGTGCCGGAAATGTTCTATAAGCAAGAAGTGGACAAACAAATTATAGCGGCCCTCGGCTTAAAACCCACCCAGGAAATAGACCCGAAATGGTTTGAATTTTTTGACCGGGTTCCGTCTAAAACCGTCAAAATTGCCATTGCCGGCAAATACGCCGAATTCCAAGAAGCGTACAAATCCGTCCACGAATCTTTGCGCCACGCCGGTATGAATAACGACGCCAAAGTAGAAGTGGTGTACGTTAACACGGAAAAAGACAACGTAGAAGAAAAATTAAAAGAAGTGGACGGCATTTTAATCCCCGGCGGATTTGGCGGCCGCGGGATTGAAGGCAAAATAAATACCGTCAAATACGCGCGGGAAAACAAAGTGCCCTTTTTAGGCATCTGCTTAGGTATGCAGTGCACGGTGATTGAAGCCGCCCGCAACCTCTGCGGCTTACACGACGCCAACTCCACCGAGTTCGACCCCACCACCAAGGACCCGGTGGTGGATTTAACCCCCCAGCAGAAAAACGTCGTTTATAAAGGCGGCACAATGCGCTTGGGCAATTACACGGCGGATTTAAAAGAAGGCTCTTTGGCGCGCCGCCTCTACGGTAAAGACCAAATTGTGGAACGCCACCGCCACCGATACGAATTCAACCCGGCTTATGTAAAACTGCTTAGCGATGCGGGGCTGAAAGTGTCCGGCTGGCACGAAGGCGTCCTGCCCGAAATTGTAGAACGGGAAGACCACCCCTACTTTATCGCGGCCCAATTCCACCCGGAATTTGGTTCCCGCCCTATGCGTCCGCACCCGCTGTTTGACGGACTGATTAAAGCCAGTTTAAAACAAAAAAGAAAATAAGAAATAAGCAAAACCCCGGGGCAACCCGGGGGTTTTGCAATGCTTTCCCCCGAAGAAATTTCGGGGGATTTTTTTAGCTTACGCAAGTGGGCCGCTCCTGCCGCACAAACGGCAAGGGAACAAACTCCCGTCGGAAGCCTATACAAAAACGCCGGGCGGAAATTTCCGTCCGGCGTTTAAAATGCGGTTTTAACGCACCCTTTATCAGGCGGGCTTTTTCTCGTCCGACAGGTAATGGCACCCCACCGAATGGCGGTTTTTCAGTGCGGCATAAGTAATCAGCAGCGCCGTTTGGGTACCGTTGCGCAAATCCAAGAGTTCCTGGCACAGCGCAGCTCCTTTGTAAAAGGCGTCTATTTCGTTATGCAAGTGGCGCAAGATTTTTTCCGCACGGTCCAGGTGCTTGCGGCTGCGGATTAAGCCCACATAATTCCACATAGTATTACGCAGGGTGGCCAAATCCTGTTTGACCAAATTCAAATCCGGTTTTTCTTCCGGCACCACCCACGGCTTAGGCTCCGGAATATGGAAAGACCCTTCCGCAATTTCCTTGGCGTCCGCTTCGGCGCACAAATATCCCATCGCCACCGCTTCGAGCAACGACGTGCTGGCCAAGCGGTTGGCGCCGTGGTAGCCGGTGCAGGCCGTTTCGCCAATGGCGTTTAGGTGGGTAATGTTGGTGCGTCCTTCCGGCGTGGCATACACCCCGCCGCAGAAGTAGTGCGCAGCCGGCACCACCGGCACGGGCACTTTGGTCATATCGAACCCTTCTTCCAAGCATTTTTTGTAAATAGCCGGGAAGCGTTCTTTGGTTTCTTCGGCCGGGTTGGCGGTAATATCCAAATACACGCACTCGTGCGAGGTTTTCAGGCGTTCTTCTTCAATAGCGCGGGCCACAATGTCGCGCGGGGCCAAATCTTTTAACGGGTGGTATTTGGCCATAAAAGCTTCCCCGTTGCAGTTGCGCAAAATGGCGCCTTCGCCGCGCAGTGCTTCAGACAAAAGGAAGCTTTTTCCTTTGGCAAACACCGTGGGGTGAAACTGCAAAAATTCCATATTCATTACGCGCGCGCCCACGCGGTACGCCATAGCAATACCGTGCCCGTAGGCGTGCTCGGCATTGGTAGTGTGGCGGTAAACCTGCCCTACGCCGCCGGTGGCCAAAATGGTTTTTTTGGCCGTTACGGCGAAAACTTCACCCGTTTTATTGGCGAGCACATACGCGCCAAATACCGTCAGCGGGTAGTAGCGGTCCATCGGGTCGGGCGAGCTGTGAGAAAGGGTCAACAGATCGATGGCGGAGGTAAATTCCCGCACGGTAATTTGCGGGTTTTTGCGCACGGACGCTTGTATGGCGTTTAGCATCGCGTGCCCGGTAGTATCTTTGGAATAAATAATACGGTTTTTGCGGTGGGCTCCTTCGCGGGTAAAACGGAGCTGGTGTTTTTCGTCGCGGTCAAAAGGAACGGACAAATCTTTCAAAAACACTTCTTCCACGGCTTTGCAGCCGGCGGCAGAGATTTGCTTTACCGCTTCGGCATTGCACATGCCAGCGGTGGCCATTTTCACATCGGCCAGCAAATCGTCCATATTCAGGCGGGGTTCGTATACGATTCCCCCCTGAGCCAAATCACTGTTTGCCTGGGGCATTTCCCCACAGCACAGGAGCATTGTTTTAAGCCCTTTTTTGGCGGCTTGGTGTGCATAAACACACCCAGCAATGCCGCCGCCGATTACTAAACAATCCGTATGCAGTACTTTCATACATATATTATATAAAAGGCAGGGGCGGCAAATCCGCAAAAAACCATAAAAAATGCTTGCATATCATTTTTATATTTGTTATGATATATTCCCTTAATTTACAACTACACTAAAAATTTGTATAATATTTGTGTAAAGAAAAACAGGGGTTCGCCCCAAACGATATTTAACAGGAGGATAAAATGACCAAGATTTTGGAAAAAATGGCTGAAGCGTTAATCAAAGTTGGCGAAAACGTCAGCGGCGCGCACTACATGATCAGCAAAAAATAACCCAAGTGCCGCAAGGAGCGGCCTTACACAGAGCAGTTTGCAGCCGGCCAGACATTCACCGGCGGACAGGGGAAGAAAATTTCTTCCGCCTGTCTAAAACGGCCAAAGCGGACCATAAAGCAAAAGACTTTATGGTTTTTTTATCTATATTTGCTTATTCCGATTTTCTTTTTATCCGCCAAAAAAAGCCCGCCCCAACCGGAGCGGGCTTTTTTATAAGAACCATTTTAAGGTTTGTGGCAAATCAAGGTTTTGCCCATACCGCTGCAAGACGTATACCCCATGCTTTTGCACAAGTCGCCGCCCGCTTCCGTCAAGGAGCCGCATTCTTCCTTTTGTTTGGACAAATGTTCCGGATAGAAATAGAAGTAATAATCCTTGGCCGCATTTCCTTGGATACGGGTTACTTTGATTTTATCGGTCTGAACGATAATTTCAAAATACCGGGTTTTAAAACAATAGTCTTTGTCTGCGGTGGTAGACACGCAAGCTCTGTTAGCATCAAACCCCACATCCAAATAGGCCGCTTTCGGGCGGGAATCAGCGTAAGAAGTGTCCATATTGTCGTAATAATACCGGGTAACAGCTTCCGCCACGGTGGCGCCCGCCGTCTGCCCTTCGGCAAAACGGCTGCGTTCTACCGCTTTTTTGTAGGAACCGAACCCAATCCCCGCCAAAATAGCGATAATGATAACGACCGCCATCAATTCGGTAAGGGTAAACCCCGTCTGTTTTAACTTTCTATACATAAAAACCTCTTAAAATAAATTCGGAATACTATATTTATTATAGCCTTTTTTCGGCTGTATGCAAGGTGCTTTTTGGCGGACGCTATATTGAAAAAACTTCCAAAAACCGATATACTGTACAAAGAAAAGGAGCTTTTTATGAACCACACAAAATCGGGTTTTACCTTAATAGAATTGTTAGCTGTTGTATTAATTATCGGCATTTTAACTTCTATCGCTATGCCGCAGTACCGCCGTTCGGTACAGCGCGCCGAAGCCATGGAAGCACTTACCAACTTGCGCACTATTTTTGATTCTGCCAAACGCTACCGCTCGGCTAATTCCGAGGCTCCTATGCGCTTAAATGGGTTAGACGTATCGTTCTTCGATGCCGACACCCCCGGAGAATCTGCCTTTAATATCGGCAAATTTCACTATGCTTTCTCCACGGACGGCGTATCCGCCTGCCGCTTAAGCGGCAGCAGCACTTATTCCGACACATATTGCTTTAAAATGTACTACAATTACACTTCCGGTTCCACCAAATACAAGGACCTGCTCACCTGCTCGAGCTCGGTGGCCAAATACTCTTGGCTGTGCGAAGCGCTAAGCTCCAAGCAGTTAAACGGCATGTACGTTATTGGATCATAAAGGTTTGGCATGTATCAAAAAATCCCCGCCTTTGAGCGGGGATTTTTATTGTCTTTAGCGGCGTTTGCGTTTAAAAAATTTAGAAAAAGCCTTTGCCCGATTTTCTTTCCGCTTAGGGGCCGCATGTGGCTGTGCGGCGGCTTTTTGCCGGCGGGCCAGCGCTTTTTTGCTGGCGCCTACTTTAACTGTGCGGAACGGATTTTTCTCCTCCGCGGGCGGCAGCACAGCGGCGGCTTGCGCCGCTTTCTGAAAAGGCTGCGGGCGCCCGCCCTTATTGCGCGCCGCGCCCGGCTTAGCCGAAAAGCGAGGCAAGGTTTCCGCGGTTTTTTTTAGCGGCGCCGCCGTAACAACCTTAGGTTCCGCCGGACGCGTCTTGCGCGAAACGGGGTTTTCGGCCGGGCTGCCCTGCGGCAAATAAACTTTCCCCTCCGCAAGCAGCCGCTTGGCCAGCGCCGTAGCTTTAGACGGCGTTTGTACGCGTTTGGCGCGCTCTTTACGGCGGTTTTTGGCGTGTGCGGACCCTTCTTCCTGCGCCACAAACTTAGGCGCGGGCAGGGGCTCAATTGTTTTTTGAATAGTTTTAACGGGAATAGAAAACCGGGTGACTTTGCAAATGTCTTTCCATTTTTGCCCGTCGTCGGAAATAAGCGACAGCGCCGCCCCCACCGCGCCCGCGCGCCCCGTGCGGCCGATGCGGTGGATATAATCTTCGGGGCATTGGGGAAGGTCGTAATTAATCACATGGGCAATATGCGGCACGTCAATCCCGCGGGCGGCCAAATCCGTAGCCACCAAAATACGCACGGCGCCGCTTCGGAAAAACTCCAGCACTTGGCGGCGGCGGTTTTGACGCAGCTCACCGTGCAGAGCGTTGGCTTTCTGGCCGTAGAGCTTAAGCTGTTTGGCCAGCCGTTCCGCGCCGTGTTTGGTGCGGGTAAAAATAAGGACGGACCCTTGGCGGGTATTTAGTTCGTGCAGCAGCTGGGGCAGTTTTTCGCGCACGTCTACATGCACAATTTCCTGCACCACCAAATCGGCCGGCGTGACTACAGAACCGATTTTAACGCGCACCGGATTTTGCAAAAATTCTTTGGCCAAGGCTTCAATTTCCTTAGGCAGTGTGGCGGAAAAGAGCATCGTCTGCCGCGGCGCAGGCAGGGAAGATACAATCCGCCGCATATCGTCGATAAATCCCATATCCAGCATGCGGTCTGTTTCGTCCAGCACCAGCATATGGGTATTTTTTAAATTGACGCTTTTGCGGCCCATATGGTCCAACAGCCGCCCGGGCGTAGCGATAATCACGCGCGGTTTATCGCGCAAATCGGCGTATTGTTTATGAATGTTGTCCCCGCCCACAACAAGAGCGGTTTGGAGCGAAAAATCGGCTGAGAAAAGCTTTTTTAATTCGTTCTGCGTCTGCTGGGCCAGTTCGCGCGTGGGCGACAAAATAAGCGCATTTTCGGCCGGGTTTTGCACCAAACGGACGGCCAGCGGCAAGAGAAACGCAAACGTTTTGCCCGTGCCCGTCTGGGCCGTGGCCAATACGTCGCGCCCCTGCAAGGCGGGGCCAATCGCCCCCGTCTGCACGGGCGTAGGCTCTGTAATATCAAGCCGGTGCAGGGCAGTTTGTAAAAATTCGGGCAAAATAGAAAAATCGTTCATAACATTAATCGGCGGCGCAGGCCTGTTCGTATTCTTCGCTTAGGCGCATCCATTCGTCCTCGGCATTTTTTAACTGGTCCGTCAGCAAGGCCAGTTCAATACTGCTGTCGGCCGAGTACTGCACGGTCAGCTGGTCCTCTAAAGCTTTTTTGCGGGCGGAAAGTTTTTCTATTTTTTCGTCCAGTGCGCGGATTTCTTTTTTAAGCGGCGCCATACGCGCGCGACGCTGGGCGGCGGCTTTGCGCTGGGCTTCTTTGGAAGTCATTTTATCGCTGGCCAAGTCGTTGCGGTCGTTGTTCTTTAAGAGCTGGGCTTTGTAGTCTTCCAAATCCCCGGTGAAAGTTTGGCAGGTGCCGTGGCGCACAATCCATAATGTATCGCAGGTATATTCAATCACATGCAAGTCGTGCGTAATGAGCACCACCGCGCCTTCGTAATTATTCAGCGCTTCCAAGAGCGCCTGGCGGGATTGGATATCCAAGTGGTTGGTGGGTTCGTCCAAAATAAGCAGGTGCGGCGCGTCCTTGGTGATAAGCGCCAACAGCAGGCGGGATTTTTCTCCGCCCGAAAGCTTGCCTATTTCCGTATCCGACTTGGCTTTGTTTAACCCAAACGCCCCCAGCTGGGCGCGGATTTGCGTTTCCGTGGCCAGAGGCATCACGGCGGAGAGTTGCTCGTAAGGTGTTTTTTCCACGTCCAGTTCTTCGGTTTGATGCTGGGAGAAATAGGCGATTTTCATTTTTTTGGCCATCGTCATTTTGCCCGACATCAACAACAATCGATGCGACAAAATTTTCGCCAGTGTGGATTTGCCGTTTCCGTTAGCACCCAAAAGGGCGATGCGGTCATCGGGTTCAATGCGCAGGTTCAAATTTTGCAGGACGGGTTTATCGTCGTACCCGGCAACGCCGTTTTCGATGGTAACAAGCGAGTTCTGCAGCCGCTCCGGCGACGGGAATTGAAAGTGCACTTCCGGGTCTTTGGGGATAGCGGGCGCGTCGCCGAGTTTTTCAATCATTTTAATACGGCTCTGCGCCTGCTTGGCCTTGGTGGCCTTGTAGCGGAAACGGTCCACAAACGACTGCAAATGCGCCACCACGCGTTCGTGCTTGGCGGCCGCCAGGCGGGCTCCTTCTATGGCGGCGGCGCGGGTGCGTTCGTAGGTATCGTAATTGCCGTTGTAAAGCTTTAGTTGGGCGTCCTCTACATGGATAATTTTGTCGCAGAGGCGGTTTAAAATATGGCGGTCGTGGCTAATGATAAAAATGGTTTTGTCCAAACGGACGAGGTAATTTTCCAACCACATCGCGGTTTCCAAATCCAAGTGGTTGGTGGGTTCGTCCAAGAGCAGGCAGTTGGACGGAGCATACAGGCACGCCGCCACATTGGCGCGCACCTGCCAGCCGCCGGAAAATTCTTTCAGCGGGCGGTGGAAGTCTTCATTCACAAACCCCAAGCCGCTTAAAATGGCACTGGCGCGGGCTTCGGCGCTGTGGGCGCCCAAAAAGTCCAGGCGGTCAAACACTTCGGCCATACGTTCGCCGGAGATGTTAGGGTTTTCCAATTCTTTTTGCAGGGAGGAAAGTTCTTTGTCGCTGGCCAGGACATAGTTTAGCAAGGGCACAGAAGGGTCCAAAATATCCTGCGCCACGGACGCAATTTTAGTGCCGCGGGAGATATCAATCTTCCCGCCGTCCGGCGAGAACTTCCCTTCAATCAGTTTAAAAAGCGTACTTTTGCCGCACCCGTTGGGGCCCACAAGGCCCACTTTTTGCCCGTCTTGAATCATTACGGAAGTGTCTTCAAACAGTGTGCGCAGGCCAAAATGGAAGGAAAGGTCTTTGATATCTATCATATATAGATATATTTTACTAAATTAAGACGAGCACCGCCCGATAAAAAAGGCCTCCTAAAAGGAGGCCTTTTAAAAACAATCTTATTTCCACCCGGTGTCTACAATCTCTTTCCGTTCCGTACATATGTACGCGGATTGGGCACCGCTCCACCGAACGGAAGAACCGCTTCCTTCCTGAGGACAGCCAAACACAACCGAGGCGTTGGGGGCATCATAACCGCACAAACCCACCAAGACAAGCCCAACAGTGGAGCTGCTGCAACTGTAGTTGCGCAAATTCCAATAGCAGGTTTCCGCCCTACCATTGGAACAAATACTTAAATTACTGCAAGAATCCGTTCCGTACACTACTACGTTCGGATTGGACGTAAACACCCCTTGGAAAAAACTACCGCCGCCAGCGCAGCCATCGTTATGTCCTTGGCCCCAACACTGTTTTTGACAGGTTTGTTCTAACCAATCTGAACCAAATGTATCCGCCATCGAAAACGAAGTACTTTGCCATTTATAAGTATACTTTTCCACATAGCAGTCCCGGTCTGTGGTGGGGGCTGCAGCACAACATTCTGCTTTGTGCGACATTTTATAGCTATAATCGGAACAATCTTCTTCCGGTTCCGGATCCGTATCCACGTCCAGCGGGGATCCGCACATCAAGTATACTTCTGTTGTTTTTTGCAATTTCAAATTTTGCCACGAAATATCAGCTGCTCCTTTTACAGAAGCACAGCTGGGAAACGAAGTTTTAATCCGGTCCGGGAACAAATTAAGCGTATCCACCGTCATTTGGTCTGCTTCCATTGTATACCCGTTGGTTAGCGTGGTTAAGCGCAGGTTGTCTGAAAAATCCAAATGCGCTACCCCATATCCATTGCCTATCGCGGCGGAAGCGCTGTACACCGCAGCCGCCGTATTAAAATCCAACCGCCCTTTGTTAAGAAGCAGTTCCGTCGTTACTTGCAACGGATAAAGCCCTGCTTCCCCGCTTTCCTGGCAGCCCAAATTCATTTCGCACGCACTCGA
>CASEWB010000010.1 GCA_949291545.1 uncultured bacterium | reverse complement strand
CATTTTTTTCTTCCCTCTCAAAAGGAGTTTACAATCCGAGAACCTTCATCCTCCACGCATCGTTGCTGGATCAGGCTTTCGCCCATTGTCCAAAATTCCCCACTGCTGCCTCCCGTAGGAGTAGGGCCCGTGTCTCAGTGCCCTTGTGGCCGGTCACCCTTTCAGGCCGGCTATCCGTCGTCGCCTTGGTAGGCCGTTACCCCACCAACAAGCTGATAGAATATAAGACCGTCTCCAAGCGATAAATCTTTGATCTCTAAGCGATGCCGCTTAAAGATGTTATGGGGTATTAGCAATCCTTTCGGACTGTTATTCCCCACTCAGAGGTAGGTTTCTTATACATTACTCACCCGTCTGCCACTAAACTTTACTCTGTATTGCTACAAAGCAAAGTCCCGTTCGACTTGCATGTGTTATGCACGATGCCAGCGTTAACTCTGAGCCAGGATCAAACTCTCCATTAGAATTAATTACCTTTAAACCGCAAGCGGTTCAAAGGCGATCAATCGCTAACAGCGAGCTGTTGACTTTTGACTCTACTCTTTTGAATTAACTTTGGTGTCATACTATAGTATATGACTTACTTTAATGAGCTCTGAACTGTCAAATCCGAAGGATTTGTCCCTTTCAGATCGCCCATTCGCACATTGCTGTCAAATTTTCAGAGAACGAAATTTCCTCGTTGCTGTTTTCCTGCTTGGAAAAAGCAATCGGAAATTTATTTTTAACTTCTTCACAGCGGTCAACGCTGTAAAGATATTATAACAAAATTTATTTCGTTTTGTCAAGCTTTTTTTAAAATTTATTTTTTAATCAGCCTGACCTTTCTTACTACTCTTTTATTAAAGCATATTTTTTTAAGTTTGTCAAGCGTTTTTTAAACATTCAAACAAGTTGCCTGCTTTAAGGCTCTTTTGGTACTGCGCGTAAGCCTGTTTTGTACTTCTTGATTGTTCAAGGAAGTCATGGCCGCTTGGGACCGAAGGGATAAGGCTTACAATTAAGTGTTTTTATAAAATGTCTATAAATCTAACTTGATTAGCTCGGCTCAGTCCATCGGCTGCCTTTTCTAATATAAGGTGATGTTTCGCTGCCAAAAAGTTTTCTGTTTATAAAACGGTTTATAAAAACGAGTAAGAAGTTTTTGTTATTACGTTTACAAAGATCAATTCCGACTACTTTTATAGTCTAGCAAAAAAAGACAGAAATGTCAAGACCCATTTTTCTAAATTTTCAAAAATCTGAAAAAGGGTTCTTGAAAACTTCCGTGGAAACAAACCTTTTTGTTTCCGTATATATCTAGTATAGATAATTTTGTTTTGTTTGTCAACTCTTTTTTCTCCGTCGGAGAAAGAGTATTTTTAACACCGATTAGTCTGTTTTCTCACAGAATCGGAACACTTAAAACAATATCTTTTCTAGACATAAATAGTTTACCAAAATAATTCCGCACAGTCAAACGTCTGCTCGCACCGAAAGATGCAGATTCTCAATTCACTTTAGATAAAATTTTAAGAAACACCTTGTTTAGGACATTTCCTCGTACGCGCGCGCGTGCGCGCACTATGGATATGGCTTTTCCTAATAAGATAGCGCTCCTCGTTGCTCTTTTGGAATTTTTATCTTAAAGAAAGCCTTGCTGGTTAACTACAATGTTCGAAAATACTCCGTTGCTAGAAAAAAAGAAAGGATGCGCCAAAAGCGCAGCCTTTCTTTATTTTTGTTGTACCCGTTTTGTTTTTTTCATTCCGGCCAAGCCGGTATATGAAATCTGCTTTCAAAATAAAAAACCCCGCTTTTCTTAAGCGGGGTTTAAAAAAATAAAATTAATCTTATATTATGCTAAACACCCGCGGCAAACAAAAATATCCTTTAGACCGGTAAACGATTTAAAGGAATTATAATTGCCGTGGTTAATAATGTTTAACATCTGCATAATTATATTATGCTTTATTTCCAAAAACCTGTCAATTATTTTTTCCGCGTGAAATTTGCTATTCTTATAATATGGATTTGAAAACGCTTTTAAAAAATACTTCCCGCAGCCTCTACTTAAGTGTCCAGGCGCTTCCGCCCAAGATGCGCCCCACTTTTGGGATTGCATATCTGCTTTGCCGCTATGCAGATACTATTGCCGATACTCCGATTCTCCCCCCTTCTCGCCGGCTATATTGGATAGAGCGTTTTCCTCATTTATTGCAAAATCAGCCGGTGCACGAAATTGCCCGCTTGGTGCAGGAAATTGCCGCCCCCACCGAAAACCCGTACGAAACAGAACTAATTAAACACTTGCCCGACTGCCTGGCTGAGCTAAATACGCTGGACGATTCCTTGCGCGGGCTAATTATGGACGTAGTCTACGCGGTATGCGAAGGAATGCAAACGGATTTAACTTTTTTCCCGGCGGAAGATTCCAGCGACCTGCACGCTTTCGATACGCCGGGCGAGCTGGAACGCTATTGCCATTTGATGGGTGGCGAACCCGGTGTATTTTGGAGCCGCCTGATTTATCATACGACGCATATTGATATGCCGGAAGAAGAATTCTGCACCCTAGGGCGGAAAATTGGCGACGCGCTGCAAATTGTAAATATTTTGCGCGACTTACCCAAAGATTTACGCATAGGGCGCTGTTATTTCCCCCGGTTGGATTTGGAATCCGCCGGATTGCAAGCGCAAGACTTGCTCTCCCCCGCTAACTCCAGCCGCTTTGAACCCGTCAAACGCAAGTGGATTGCTTGGGGGCTTTCCCATCTAAAAAGCGCCCACCGCTATTTTGCGCAGCTGCCCAAAACGCAGCCCGGCCAGCGGGCGGCGGTGGCCTGGCCTGTATTATGGACGGCTGATACTTTCTGGAAAGTTTACCAAGAACCCTGCCTGCTGGACCCGCAAAAGCGGGTTAAAATATCCCGGGGAGTAATTTACCGCACCATGCTCTGTACGCCGCCGCTCTTGCTGAGCAACCAGGTGTTTTGGTTTTGGCTGGATAAAAAACTGCGCCGCTTCCACTAAATTTTTATTTCCCTGCCTGTTCAAAAAAGCTATACTGTAAAATGTGTTTTTTAAACACACCCCCGTTTTGTTATTGTACCCGCAATACCAATACCAAGGAGTTGTAATGACTGATATTCTTACGCAGGCCATAACCCTGCTAAACGACCGTTTTCTGGGTTATGTACTGATGGCCGCGCTGTTGTTTGCGGGGCTTTATTTCACGATTGCCACCCGCTTTGTGCAATTCGTCCGCCCAAAAGAAATGCTTCGGCTTATGATGGACGCTTCCGGTCCCTCCAAAGAAAAAGGACATATTTCCTCTTTCCAGGCTTTTGCCATCAGCACCGCTTCCCGTGTGGGCACGGGCAATATCGCCGGTGTGGCGCTGGCAATCACTCTGGGCGGCCCCGGTGCGGTTTTTTGGATGTGGCTTATTGCGGTGGTAGGCTCGGCCTCGGCCTTTGCCGAAAGCACCTTGGCACAAGTGTATAAGGTCAAAACCGGCACCCACTTCCGCGGAGGACCGGCTTATTATATGCAAACGGCGCTGGGCAGCCGCAAGCTGGGGTTGGCGTTTTCCGTAATTATCACCCTCACATTTGCCTTTGTGTTTAACTCGGTGCAGTCCAACACGATTGCCCAATCTTTGTCTGCCTCGTTCCAGGTGGAAAGCTCCCTAACCGGCATTGTGCTGGCGGCGCTGACGGCGGTAATCATTTTCGGCGGATTAAAACGCATTGCCAACTTTTCGGCGGTAATCGTGCCGATTTTTGCCCTGGGCTATATAGGCGTAACGCTTATTGTGGTACTGCTTAATTTGGAAAAATTGCCTGCCGTAATACAATTAATTTTTTCCGATGCTTTTAGCCTGCGCAACATTGCCGGCGGCACTTTAGGGGCCACCATTATGACGGGCGCCCGCCGCGGGCTGTTTTCGAACGAAGCCGGTATGGGCAGCGCCCCCAATGCCGCCGCCACCGCCAATATTTCCCACCCGGTTAAACAAGGCTATGTGCAAGCGTTCAGCGTGTTTGTGGATACGCTGGTTATCTGCAGCTGTACCGCTTTTATTGTAATGTTGGGGAATTATCAGGCTTTCCCTAATTTGGAAGGGATTGCCTTAACACAAAAAATGCTGACGCAAGAATTAGGCTCTTTTGGCAACTACTTTATTTCGGCCAGCGTACTGCTGTTTGCTTTTACGTCTATTATTGGGAATTACTACTACGGACAGGCCAATGTGGAGTTTTTAACCCGCAAACGCTGGGTAATGGCGTTTTTCCGCACGGGCGTAAGCGTAATGGTGCTGCTGGGGGCCGTACTGCAATTAAAACTGGTATGGAACTTGGCCGATTTGTTTATGACGGTAATGGCGCTTATGAACATTTACGCTATCTTGCGCTTGCGCAAGCAAGTAGTGGACGTTTTGGCCGACTACCGCAAACAAAAAGCCGCCGGTTTGGACCCGCAATTTAATCCGGCCCAAGTGCCCAGTGTCAAACACGCCGAAGCGTGGGTCAAATAACTTTCACCATAAACCGGGGCCGCAAGCCCCGGTTTTTTTCTGCCATTATACCAGGGCCCAGAACCGCAAAATAGGCCTTGAAAAACCGCCAAACACGCTTATAGTAATAGTACAAAGTACTTGGGAACAGCCCGATAATCCTTGGTTGCAGTTGTGAAAGCACGGCGTGTTTTCCTATTGCGTGAAGACCCGGATACGGAGCCTCCTAAGGAAAGAGGAACATAAGTCATGATAATGACACTAATGAGCTAAACCCCCGAAATAATACGCGGGGGTTTATTTTGGGTAAATTTTGGTTGGTTTTGCGTTCCGGGGGAACATCAAAAACGGCGGCCTGCATCGGCCGCCGTTTCGTGCTTTAAACCGATATTTTATTTATGTTCCTGTTCTTTCTTTTTCATTTCTTTCCACAGGGCCAGCGCTTCTTCGGGCGTAGCGGCGTGGGCGTGATTGCCAAACACATGGGGGTGGCGGCGGTGCAGTTTGTCGTACAATCCCTGGATTACATCGTCAATTGTAAATTTTCCTTCTTCCGCGGCAATTTGGCTGTGCATCAGCACCTGCAAAAGCACATCGCCCAATTCTTCTTTCATATTTTCGTCGTCTTTCTTTTCAATAGCGTCAATAAGCTCCTGGGTTTCACTCTGTAGGCATTTAATTAAGGTTTCGTGGGTTTGCTTTTTGTCCCACGGGCAGCCATTGGGCCCGCGCAACACGGCAAAAGTTTCCACCAAATCGTTAAAATTGTTTTTTGTCATTGTTCGCCCCCGGGAAAAATGGTATACAATTATTATATGAAAAATAACTTTATTCGCCTGTCCGTACTTTCTGTGCTGTTGCTGTTCCCCGCGCTTTGCAGCGCGCAGGTAATGGTGGTCCGTGTAGACGGGAAAAAAGTGTATTTGGACACCACTTCCCTTAAAGAACAACCGGCCGTGGGGCAACCTTTTAAAATTATTTTATCTTCTCAGCCGCTCGTCAACCCCAAAACCGGAAAGAACCTGGGGGACCTTTACACCTATTCGCCCGAAGGCAAAATCACCGAAGTCCAACCCAAATACGCCGTAGGCGAACTGCCGGATACCTCCAAAATCTCCGTCGGGCAGGAAGCCGTCCTGGGCCAAGCGCCGGCCCTTATGCAAGCGGCCCCCGCCAAGCGGACGGACAAAGACGCACCCGCCGCACCCGAAACGCGCAAAAAAATTATTTACGAACCGGTAGACCAGGAAATCATCAGCCTGAGCCAGGCGGACGTGACCGCCCCGGGCGCCAAAAACATTGTAACGCTTTCCAGTAAAGGGGTTGTTACCGTGTGGAGCCGCGGCGAAAACCAGACGTTAAAAGAAGAACTTTCCTATAAAATAGACGGGGCCAAACAGCCCGTCACCCTCTCGGCCGTCGCCGTGAAAGAAGGGCTGGCCCAAATTTTTGTGTCGGTATACGAGTCTTCCCGCAAAACCATTTCCACCCTCGTGCTGGAAAACAAAAACCAAGCGTTGGAACAAACCGAAAAGTTAGCCTACTTCACTAAAGAAATCGGCTGCGGGGCAGACAAAAAGCTCTTGGCCCAAACGCCGTTTGCCTCGGCGGCGCGGCCCGGCAGCGCGCGGGAAGTAACCTATCAAAAGGATGGCTTCTCCGTCGGTAAAGCAACTCTTTCCACTCAGCGCAACTGGTTAACCGGCGTAAACTTTTACCCGATGGAAGGCTCGTCGTCGGAAAATTTTCTCTATACTTCTTCCAACGGCACCATCCGCTTAGTAACCGCCAACGGCAAACGCGCCGAAAGCAAGGATTTGTTCGCCAAGGCTCCAAATCGTGTAAAATATAAACAGGAGATTGTAGACTTCTACCCGTCCTTACAGGTATTTGGTCCGGCGGGCAGTGCCACCGTTGCCGCGGTGGAAAACAAAGCCAAATATGGCATTTTGTCGGAAACCTTCGGCCAATACCACAGCAGTAACATACATTTTATGACGTTTGAAAAAGGGCGCCTGGTCACCACAGACACCGCCGCACTGGACGGTTATGTGTATGACACCGCCTGCACGGATACAGCCATTCTGGCGGCCGAAGTACTGCCGGACGGAAGCAGCTCCGTGGTGGAAATTTTCAAATAATTAGGAGAACATCGTGCAACAGTCTAATGAAAAAATCAATGTGTTGGACAAAGGTTTTGTCCGCCTGGTAGATTTTATGGGCGGCGACGACCGCGCCGTGCAAGCGGCCCGTGTATCGTTTGGCGCCGTTTCCAAAGGGCCGGAACAAGATAAACGCCTGATCAAATATTTAATGGAACACGCGCATCACACGCCTTTTGAGCATTGCTATTTTCAGTTTCACATCTGCTGCCCGATTTATGTGGCGCGCCAGTGGATGCGCCACCGCTGGGGTTCGTATAACGAAATCAGTGCCCGCTATACCGAAGTAAAAGATGAATTCTATATCCCTTCCAAATTCCGCGGCCAGGACACCAAAAACAAACAAGGCTCCGTGGCCGACAGCCAGCTGGATAACGAAGCCCTGCGCAAAATTTATGAAGACAGCGTAGAAGCCTCTTATGCGGCCTATCACAAACTTTTGGAAGCCGGCGTGGCGCGCGAAATGGCGCGCGGCGTACTGCCGGTTTGCCAATATACCCAATTTTACTGGAGCGTAAACGCCAGAAGCTTGTTCAACTTTTTGTGCCTGCGCACGGATAAACACGCGCAGTGGGAAATCCGCGTCTATGCCAACGAGATTGCTAAAATCGTGGAAGAAAAAATGCCGTGGGCATGGGAAGCCTTCGAATCGCTGAACAAACAACTGCCGTTGGGCTCGGAATAAAAGTCTTATCATAACAAGGGGAAACATATGAGAATACTCGGCATGATTATGGCCGGGGGCAAAGGGGAACGTCTTTATCCGCTGACCAAAGACCGCTCCAAACCCTCTGTGCCGTTCGGCGGGAAATACAGAATTGTGGACTTTGTGCTTTCCAACTTCGTCAACTCGGGGATTTTTTCTTCCTATGTGTTGGTGCAGTATCTGTCGCAAAGTTTAATTGAATACCTGCGCACGACGTGGCGTTCGGAAGGTATTATTTCGGACCACTTTTTAACCTGCGTGCCGCCGCAAATGCGCTTGGGCGAAATTTGGTACCGCGGCACGGCCGATTCCGTCCGCCAAAACATTAACCTCGTGAAAGATTTCGCACCGGATTTGGTGGCTATTTTTGGGGCGGACCACATCTACCGTATGGACGTGCGGCAAATGATTGATTACCACCTGAAAAACAAGGCGGACGTTACGGTGGCGGCCAACACGGTTCCGCTGGCGGAAGCCTCGGCCTTTGGCGTATTGGGTACGGACGAAACGGGCCGTATCATTCAGTTTGACGAAAAACCCGCCCAGCCCAAATGCATTCCGGGCAACCCGAAAGCGGCTTATGCCTCTATGGGCAACTATATCTTTAATACGGACGTATTGCTGCAAGTGCTGCAAAAGCGCTTCTGCGATGTGCCCGCGTTGGACTTTGGCAAACACATCTTGCCCAAAATTTTAACAGACCACCGCACTTTTGCTTATAACTTCCAAAGCCAAACGCTGCCCGGCGCCAAGCCGCACGAAGAACAAGGCTACTGGCGCGACGTAGGGACAATTGAGTCCTTCTGGCAAACGAATATGGACCTGTTGGGCCCCAAGCCCAAGCTGGATTTAAATAACCCCAAGTGGCCCATCAGCACCACGCTTAACCGCGTGCCGCCCACCAAATATTTGGGTGGAACGGTAACGAATTCCATCATTGGGGACGGCTGCATTATCCACCCCAAATCCAAAATCAAAAATTGCGTTATCAGCGACAGCGTAATCGTTGGGGAAGGAGCCGAGCTGGAAGGCTGCGTCATTATGGATAACTGCGAAATTAAAGCCGGGGCCAAACTCAAAAAAGTGATTATGGACCGCTTTAATACCGTAGCCGCCAAACAGACCATCGGGCACAATATGGAGGCCGACTCGCAGAAATACTACATAGACCCTTCCGGCATTGTGGTAATCCCGCGCGGCAAAAGCAAATTCTAATTAAAAGCGCGGCAACCGCCGCGCTTTTTTGTATATGATTAAAACCTTAAAACTTAAAAATCAGGAAGAAATTCTAATTGCCTTGGGCATCCAAGACCGCAAACTGCGCGCCCTGGAAAAAAACTTTAAAGTAACCGTGTTTGTAAAATATGACGAAGACGGCGCCGGGGCTTTATTGTCCATCAAAGGCACCAATTCGCGCGTGGACAAAGCACTGGCCAAACTGCAAAAAGACCTGGCCCTAAACACCGAAAAGCGCCCGCTGGATTTGGTAAAAGACACCATTCCTTTTGCCAACAACATTGTTTTCCGGCCGGAGCACGCCCGCCCGGTGGAAGCCCGCAGCGAAAACCAAAAGAAATACATCGAAGCCGTTTTTGCCAACGATTTGGTCATTTCCTCCGGCCCGGCCGGCACGGGCAAAACGTTCCTGGCCTGTGCGTGCGCGCTGCGTGCGCTGGAGCTGGGGCTGACGGAACGCATTGTGGTCACGCGCCCGATTGTGGAAGCCGGCGAAAAGCTAGGTTTTCTCCCCGGCGATATTGAAGAAAAAGTGGACCCATACTTACGCCCTATTTACGACGCCTTCTATACTATGCTGGGCATGGAGCGCTTTAATTCGCTTAAATACAATAACATTTTGGAAATTGTCCCGCTGGCGTATATGCGTGGACGCACACTGGAAAAAGCGTTTATTATTTTGGACGAAGCGCAAAACACATTGCCTGCACAAATGAAAATGTTTTTAACGCGTATGGGCATCGGTTCCAAAATGATTGTAAACGGGGACCTATCGCAAATTGATTTGCCGGATAAAAAAGCCAGCGGCCTGTTGCAAGCCGCGGAAGTTTTGGGCAAGCTGGACAATGTTGCTTTTATTCAATTTACCGGGGAAGACGTTGTGCGCCACCCGCTGGTAAAAGACATTGTAGCCGCTTACGACAAATGGGAAAAGAAACAAACCAGGAAAACCAAATGATTGCACATATTTTTTATCAAACGGATGTGCCCAAGTATTTGCGCCGCACGGGATTATTTAAAGCGGCGCTGGCCAAAGGGCTTAAAAAATACGCCCGCCAAAACATTGAGGTCAATGTAATTTTTGTGGACGAAAAAGAAATCCGCCGCGTGAATGTGGAATTTCTAGACCATCACTACGTCACGGACGTAATTTCGTTTAATAACGAAAAACCCCCCTTTGAAACGGGCGAGCCCTGGGGTTTTGGGGATATTTTTGTTTGCTATCCGGTGGCGCGGAAAAATGCAAAAGCTTTTGGACATACGATTTTGCAGGAAATGCTGATGTATGTTACACACGGGGCGCTGCACTTGTCAGGTATGGACGACCACGACCCCCAAGACCGTGCAGAAATGGACCGTCAAGCAGAAAAAATTATCACTTCCGTTTTAAACCGCTAACCCTCCGCCCGGAATACCCATTAAAAAAGGGAACGGAAAAAACCGTTCCCTTTTTAAAAACTCTTTTCTTACGCCGCGCCCTGGGGCACTTCTTTTATGTGCGGCACGCCTGCTTCGTCCACTATCAAATATTGCAATTTCCGGTGCATACCCACGTCCACCGGGATAATATTGGCCGACCGATCCAAAATAATCCGGTCCACCTGCGTGTGCCCCACTACCTGCACCAACGGGCTTTTGGGATAAGACGAAACCAAATCTTCCAAATCTTCCCAAAAAATACCGCCAAAGCGGTCCGCCCCGCGGCGGCTGATGCTGATATTAAAAATGGGGTGTTTAAAAAATTCGTGTTTGATAGACTCGCGGAAAATCAAGTTAATCAATGCGGCGATATTGCTGGCGTTAGGGTCGTCTAGCTGCATTTGGAAAATCTTGTATAGCTTGCGCGTCACGCCGGCGTGGGTAAACAAAATGCCCTTGTAAGCATACGCCGCGCGCAATTCGCCATTTAATACTTGGCGGGTCAGTTTTTCCTGCATCAGTTTGGCTTCTTCCTGGCTAAACCCAGAAATTACAAAGTTAGAAAGCAACGGCTCCAATTCGTGGTTCCCCACCAAGCGCACCACTTCCCCCTGCACGGCAGCCGCTTGCTTTTGGATTTTATCCAATAAATCGTCCACTTTGCGCGATGCGGGGCCGCGGTCAAAAATATCTCCCATTTGCACCAAGCGGTTGTGCCCGCCGCACCAATCTAATTTTTCGTCCAAAACACCGGCATAGCGCAGGAGTTTTACAAACGGTTCAAACTGTCCGTGCACGTCTCCTACGACGATTACCTGTTTTGGTCTTTTAGGGCTTTGCATTGGAATATTGCCTTACACAAATAATATAATAATAGTATACAAAAATTAATACGGAACCACGCTTTTACTCTTTTTATGAAAATACCCTCCGCCGCCTTGCGCCAACTTCAACAAACAGTTGGGAAAGAAAACGTCCTTACAGACGATATTTCCCTCTCCCTCTATGCTTACGACTGTTCCCTTTCGCGCACCCGGCCGGACGCCTTGGTCCATTTGCTTTCTTCGGCGGATATTGCACCCGTTTTGCGTATTTTGCATCACTATCATATTCCCTTTGTCGCGCGGGCGGCAGCCACCAACCACGCCGGCAGCTGTACCGCTTTAAACGGGGGCGTGATTTTAAACACCGCCGGGCTGAACCACATTTTGCAGGTCAACACCCAGCAGGGTTATGCCTTGGTGGAACCGGGCGCCATCACGGGGGACTTGCAAGACCAATTGGCTCCGTTGGGGTTTTTCTACGCGCCGGACCCCGCCAGCGAACGCGTCTGCACGCTGGGCGGAAACCTGGCCCAAAACGCCAGTGGTGCACGCTGTATGAAATACGGCGGGACCATAGACCATGTGTTGGAAGCGGATTTTGTCCTGCCGGACGGGACGGAAATGCATTTTTCCCGCCAGGACCCGGGCCCGGATTGGATTGGCCTATTAGCCGGGAGCGAAGGAACGCTGGGCCTAATCAAACAAATGAAGGTCAAAATCCTTCCGGCGGCCAAACACATTAAAACCTTCTTAGTTACTTTTCCCTCTTTGTCCGACAGTGTGCAAACCGTCAGCGATTTGGCGGCCCAAGGCATTATTCCGCGCTGTGTGGAAGCAATGGACCAAGTTACCACCCGCGCCGTGGAGGAATTCGCCCATTCCGGCTACCCGATAAATGCCCAAGCCCTGCTTATTTTAGAGTTGGACGGCGCCCCCGCCCAAATTGCACGGGACGAAAAACAACTGGAAGAAATTTGCCTTAAAAACCACGCCCAACAGTTTATTCCGGCCAAAACGGAGAGCGAACGCCAAAAACTATGGTTTGGCCGCCGGGCGGCCTACGCCGCCATGGCCCGGCTGGCGCCCAACGTAATGGTGGGGGACGGCACCGTGCCGCGCAGCGAACTGCCGCACGCCCTGCAAAAAGTACGCCGCATTTTGGACGACAACCACATTTACGCCAGCCTTTTGTTCCACGCGGGAGACGGGAATTTCCACCCTCAAATTATTTTTGACGAACGCAATAAACCCGATGCCGTCCGCGTTACCCGCACTATTAAAGAAATCTTGCAAGCCTGCGTGGATTGCGGCGGCACCATCTCCGGGGAACACGGCGTGGGCGTGGAAAAACGTGCCGTAATGGCTTATCAATACGATACCCCCACCCTGGATTTATTTACCAAAATAAAACGCGCGGCCGACCCGCAAAATTTGGCCAATCCGTTAAAACTTATTCCGCTGGATTATGAGGCCAAAACCCGGGCCGCGCTTCCGTTGCCGGCTGCCGTACGGCCCTTGGCCGCGGCTTTGCTGGCCCGCCGGCAAGCGCAAGCACCCGTTGTAATTATCGGGGGCAACACCCGCTTGCGTTCGCAAGCGGCCAACACCCTTAGCACGCGGGAACTTTGCCGTGTGTTGGAAGTAGATAAAACCAATTACACCGCCACGGCCGAAGCGGGCGTCACGCTGGACGAACTGTCCCAAGCCCTGCAAAAAGCCGGCGTATTTTGTGCCCTGCCAAAGGGGCGCGGCACCTTGGGCGGGGCATTTGCTTCAGGCTGTATGCCGGATTTTTATCCGTACGTTTTGGGGCTGGAAGCCCTCCTGCCGGACGGTTCTTACGTCCGCTCCGGCGGCAAACTAATGAAAAACGCCGCCGGCTACCACCTAACACGCTTGTTTGCCGGTTCGCAAGGCACCTTGGGGCTGGTAACGCAGCTGACGTTCAAAATTTTTGCCCAGCCCGTTGCGCTGGTGCACAACCGCCCTTTCCGGCCGGGGCACATTACCCCGCTTTGGCGCGCACTCAAAACCCAGCTGGACCCGCAAGATTTATTTCCCGCTTTGCCTGGAGGACTGAATGCCTGATTTCTATACTCCCGAATTGGACCCGCGCCACCCCAAGCGCCACCTAACGGCGCTGGATACGCCCTTTGGCAAACGCTTGGTATACGACTCCGTGTCTTATTGCAACCGCTGTGGCAGCTGCCAGCAAGCCTGCCCCACTTATTTGCTCACTTCGCAGGAAACCTTCTCCCCGCGCGGGCGCAACCAATTGGTCCGTTTACTGACGGAAGGGAAACTGAATTTGGCGCGTAACCGCCAGCTGGCAACCGAAGCCTTAAACTCTTGCCTGCTGTGTGGAAGATGCACCCAAGCGTGTGCAGGTAAAATCCCCACAGCCGAACATATGCTGGAGCTGCGCCGCACTCTGCAAGCCCCGGCCCTGCCGAGCCTGCTTTTTACATTGCTCACCTGGCGGGGCACGCACCCCCGGTTTTTCCGCAGGTTGGTGCGGGCGGGGCTGTGGCTGCGTCGGACGGGGGCGGTATCCCTGCTGCGGGCTTGCGGCTTTTGCCGGCTGCCGGGGCTGGGCTGGATAACCCACGCCGACGATATTCTCCCCTCCTATCCCGCGGCGGCCGTGCGCACCCGTTGGCGCCAAGCCGTTGCGCATTCTCCCGCGGAGCCAACGCTTATTTATTTGCCGTCTTTGGAAGCGGACTTTTTTATGCCGCAGTTGGCGCTTTCCGTTTTGCAGCTGGCGGAACACACAAAACACCGCCCCGCAGTATGGGCCAACACCGCCAGCGGGCTTTTTGATTATGTGTATGGCGACTTGCGCCAAAGCCGCCGCCTGCTGCGCCGGTTAATACTGCGCCATACGGCAGTGCAAAATGGGAAATTGCCCCTGCTGACTGACAGCATAGACGTATACCTCTTTCTACGCCGAGCGCCGCAGCTATTTGCAGCTTGGCCGCGGTGGCGCCAGAAAGCGCAGGACTTTGCCCAACATATTGTATTTATAACCGATTTGCTGCCGCACAAGCCGGCCCCCGCCGCCGATAAATCCACCCGGGTACGCCTGGACCGCGGAGCCTTGTTCACCCGGGAGGGAACCCCCTTTGACAGTGCCCGCAAAATTTTACAAACACATTTTAAGAAAAATTTTGTAGAGTGTTTGTATAAGGACGCGGATACACCCGCGTTCGGTTACAGTTTCGTGCGGGGAAATTTGGGTGAAAAAATTTGTATGTCTGCCGTACGAAGCATCGCCCGAACACAGACAGGGACTGTGTTTACTTTGTCAGGGCTGTCCGCCTTGGAATTGAATTATTATTTGAAACGGTTTTATCCGTTAGCCAAGGCTGACCACTTAGCACGCTTAAACGGGTGAACGTATGCAATCTTTCAGGCCTGAAAACAGCAAACTCTCAGCCGAAGAAAAGCTGAATTTGCTGGTGGAATTTGGGGCGCGCCTTTCCTGCGAATTGCGCTTGGATAAATTGTTGGACATTATCGCTCAACAAATTACCAAAATGCTGGACGTAGGCCGGTGTACTATTTATCTGAAAGACGTAGAAAAAAATGAGTTGTGGTCCAAAATAGCCCAAGGCCGCGGCTTAGAACATACCGAAATCCGCATTCCGCTTAATGGCAACGGAGTAATTTCCTTGGTGGCCCGCACGGGCGAACCCGTCAACCTCCCCAACGCTTACGAAGATCCGCGCTTCTCGATGGACGTGGATATGGTGACCGATTTCCGCACCCATTCTATGCTGGCTATCCCGCTTAAAAACAACGCGGGCAAAGTGCTGGGGGTGTTTCAGGTGGCCAATAAATCGGACGGCACCGCCTTTGATAAAAAGGACGAAGGGATCCTGCAGTTGCTGGCCACTTTTGCCGCCAGCTCCATTGAAATTGCCAAATTGTACCAAGACGTACACGTCGCCCAGCTGGAAACCATTTATCGCTTGGCCGTCACCGCCGAATACCGCGACCAGCAAGACACCCGCGCCCATTTAAAAAACATCAGCATTATTTCTTACCTGTTGGCGTTGGCCTTGGGTATGAGCAAAAAAGACGCCGACCTTATCAAAAACGCCAGCCCCCTGCACGATATCGGCAAGGTGGCGTTGGCGGACAACATTTTATTAAAACCCGGCAAACTGACGCCGGAAGAATTTGAAATTATGAAATCGCACACCGTATACGGCGGGCGCATTTTGGAAGGAGCGCACTCCAAAGTGCTTAAAATTGCCCACAAAATGGCGTGCTACCACCACGAAAAATGGAACGGCTCCGGCTATCCCAAGGGCTTAAAAGGGGAAGAAATCCCCATCGAAGCCCGTATTATCACCGTGGCCGACGTGTTTGACGCGCTGTGCGTATTCCGTGTATACAAAAAAGCCTGGCCGACCGACGACGCCTACGCCTACATTTTAGGCGAATCCGGCAAATCGTTCGACCCGCACGTCGTAGCGGCTTTCAAAAAAATCTATCCGTCTGTGCGCAAGCTTTACTCACACATTCCCGTCAACCAGCTGCGGACGCAGCCCAGCTCCGTGCCGGTAGACGAAAAGAAAAACTCCTAATTCTCCCCCGCTTTTGCGGGGGTTTTTATTGCCCCGCCGTGGCACGCCCCGGCCGAAAATACTACAATATAGTGTCCTTTTGGCTTTCAACCTTAAGTACAATTTATCCTAAGGAGTTGTTGATGGAAAAAGAGACAATACTAATCGGCCTTTCGGGCGGGGTGGACTCCGCCGCCGCGGCCGTATTGCTTAAAGAACAAGGCTACCGCGTCATTGGCGCTACTATGATGGTGTGGGATCCTTCCTTGCCGGTACCTGCCGGCGCTTACCAAAAAAACGCCTGTCTGTCACCAGAGAAAGAAGACGTTTCCGAAATCCGGGCCCTGGCCGAAAAATTAGGCATCGAATACCTGACGGTGGACTGCCGCCAGCCCTACCGCCAAACCGTGCTAGATAACTTCCGCCAGGAATACGCCTGCGGGCGCACGCCCAACCCGTGCGTACTGTGCAACAGCGCAATCAAATTCGGCGTATTGCCCGAAGCAGCTGCCAAACAAGGCGTCCATTTTGATAAATTTGCCACCGGCCATTATGCCCGCGTAGAAAAAGACCCCCAAACAGGCAAATATCTATTAAAAAAAGCCAAAGATTTATCGCGCGACCAAAGCTATTTTTTGCACCGTTTGACGCAAGCCCAGCTTTCGCGCGTGCTCTTCCCGCTGGGGGAAATGACCAAGCCCCAAATCCGCGAAGTCGCCCGCCAAGCGGGCTTGGCCGTAGCCGATAAAGAAGACAGCCAAGATTTTTATTGCGGCGATTACAACGACCTGCTGAATTTCCCCAACAAGCCCGGCGACATCGTCACTTTGGACGGCACGCCCGTCGCCCGCCACAACGGCATTTGGGGATACACCATCGGCAAACGCAAAGGATTGGGAATAAGCGGTTTTAAAACCCCAATGTATGTGGTGCGTATTGACGCACCCAAAAACCAAGTAATTATCGGCCCCAAAGAGGCCTTGTACTCCAAAACACTGCAGGCGGACCACGTCAGCTGGGTTGCCGGGGAAGCCCCTTCCAAACATTTTGGGTGCGAAATCAAAATACGCAACCTGCACCTGCCCGCCAAAGCGCAGGTAACGGTGGGCGAAGACGGCTCCTTCTCGGCAGAATTTGAAGAACCGCAATTATCGGTTACGGCGGGGCAGTCGGCCGTGCTGTACGACGGCGACATTGTGCTCGGCGGCGGAATGATTAAATAAACTATCACATAAAAAAACGGACGGAGCAACCACTCCGTCCGTTTTTGTTTTTGGGTAAATTACGAAAACAGCTCTTTAAAAAAGCTCTTTTTCCCACCCGTTTCCTTGGCCAGTTCTTCCAACAATTCTTTCTGGCGCGGGGTCGGCTTTTTGGGCACTTCAATTTTTACGTTCACAAGCAAATCGCCAAAGCCTTTTTTGCCCAGCTTTGGCATTCCGTTGCCCTGCAATTTCAGCACCGAGCCAAACTGCGTTCCTTTGGGGATATCCAGCTCCACTTCTTTGCCTTCAATCGTAGGAACCTTGATACTGCCGCCCAGCACCGCCTGCGGGTAGGTGATTTGCGCGTCAATAACTAAATCGTCCCCTTGGCGTTTGAAAATTTTATGCTCTTTGACGTGCACTTCTACATACAAATCGCCAAAGCCGCCGCCGTTGGTGCCAATGTCGCCGCCGTTGGAAACGCGCAGCGTCACACCCGTACGCACGCCGGAAGGCACTTTGACGGTCAATTTTTCTTTCACGCGCTTGGTTCCGCTGCCGCGGCATTCGGGGCAGGGTTTTTCCACCACGGTGCCTTTGCCGCCGCAGTCCGGGCAGACCTGGCGCATACTAAAAAATCCTTGCGAATACGTCACCGTGCCCGTCCCGTTGCAGGAGCGGCACGTTTTGCGCGCGCTTCCCGGCGCGGCGCCGGAACCGTCACACGCGGAGCAATTATCCATACGCGTGTAGTCTACGGGGATTTCTTTGCCCATAAACGCTTCTTCCAGCGTAAGCGTTACATCCAGCTTTAAATCTTCCCCTCTCTGGGGCCGCGGGCTCTGGCGGCGCGCCCCGCCAAAACCGCCTCCAAAAATATCGCCAAAAACGGAACCGAAAATATCGTTGATATCCCCAAATCCGCCAGCATTGAACCCGCCAAAACCGCCCGCTCCGGACACGCCTTCGTGCCCGTACTGGTCGTACATACGTTTTTTTTGCGGGTCGGACAGGACGGAAAAAGCTTCGTTTACTTTTTTAAATTGTTCTTCGGCTTCTTTGTTGCCGGGGTTGCGGTCCGGGTGGTATTTCATAGCTTGGCGGCGGAAAGCGGATTTGATTTCCACTTCAGAAGCCGTACGCTCCACGCCAAGCACTTGGTAATAATCTTCTTTCATTTTAGTAGGCATAATCCTGGGAAAATAAAACAAATATCTTTATGTATATTTTATTAAATTTACACTCCCCCTGCACGATTGCTTCTTTTGGCCAGTCCAAACGCGCGCCAAAGGGCTAATTTATGTTATAATATATATACAAATTAAGGGAGAGTAACCCTCTTGTGTCCGCGCCGCAAGGAACGGGCGAGGGGTGTTGTCTCTTTATTTGGTATAATAAAATTATGTACGCAATCATTGAAACTGGTGGAAAACAGTACTGGGTAAAACCCGGTCAAGATCTGCAGGTTGAAAAGCTGGACGCGAAAGCGGGCGAGAGCGTGGAACTTAAAGTGCTCTGGGCCGCCAACGAAGAAGGTACCTCAGCAGATGCCAAAGCCGGTAACACGGCCAAGGTCACCGCTCAAGTGGTCAAACATTTGAGAGGTCCGAAAATCCTCGTATTCAAAAAGAGACCGAAAAAAGGTTACGAAAGAACCATCGGTCACAGACAGGATTTAACGCAAATCAAAATCACGGATATCCAGTTAGCATAAATTGGGAGACTAAACTATGGCACACACAAAAGCACAAGGTTCTTCCTCCAACGGAAGAGACAGCCACGGCCAGCGTTTAGGTATTAAACGCTACGGCTCCCAGTTTGTAAACGCTGGGGAAATCATCGTGCGCCAACGCGGTACCAAATTCTTGCCCGGTACCAACGTTTCCAGAAGCAGCGATGACAGCCTTTTTGCCCGGGTCGCCGGCATTGTAACCTTTGAATGGGTGAAACGCGGCAAAAAGCAGATTTCCGTGTACCCGAAAGTTGCGGAAACCAAAGAAGCTAAAGCTCCCGCCAAAAAAGCGGCTGCTAAAACCGCCAAACCGGCAGCCAAAAAACCGGCTGCTAAAAAGGCGCCTGCCAAGGCCAAAAAGGCCGAAGCGGACAAATAAGCTTCACAGTTTAAAAAAGCGGCAGGAAAGTTTCCTGCCGCTTTTTTTATGACTCTTTTTGCAAGCGCACAAATGCACTGCGTTTGCTACAATGTTATGAAGAAGGACGAATTACATACCGCGCTGGACGAATGGAGCTACACTTGCACCAAGTCCCCGGCGCGCACCAAATTAAAACGTGCCCGGGCCAAAGCCAAAAGGACTCTTTCCAAGAAGCTCCTGGCGCGGGAACTGGCACAGCAGGAACCCTTTTAATTTTACCGCCGCCGCACGGTTTTAGCTGCGGCGCAAAGAGGAATTTATGCAATCCGGAAGTTTTCTAGACCGTGTAAAAATTTATGTTACCGCCGGCAAAGGCGGAGACGGCTGCTTGTCTTTCCGCCGCGAAAAATTTATCGAATTCGGCGGCCCCAACGGCGGCTGCGGCGGCAAAGGCGGCGACGTTATCTTGCGTGCCGAACACAATTTAACTACCCTGTTAGAGCTGGCCTACAACCCGCATATCGAAGCCCAAAACGGCGAAAAAGGCGGCACTTACAACAAAACCGGCCGCGCAGGCGAGGATAAAATCATTCTCGTTCCCTGCGGCACGCTCGTTAAAAAAGACGGGCAAATTATTGCCGATTTAACCCAGCCCGGCCAAGAATTTACCGTAGCCAAAGGCGGTATGGGCGGCCGCGGGAACCAGTCGTTTAAAACGCGCAACAACACCGCCCCCCACATTGCCGAAAATGGGCAGCCCGGCGAAGAAGTAACCCTCGTACTGGAACTAAAAGTCTTGGCGGATTTGGGACTTGTCGGTTTCCCCAATGCGGGCAAAAGTACGTTTTTAAGCCGCATTTCGGCCGCGCGCCCGCGCATTGCGGATTATCCGTTCACCACGCTTAACCCCAACTTGGGTATTACGCTGCACAAGAACGTCAGCTTTGCCACGGCCGACATTCCCGGCATTATTGAAGGCGCCAGCGAAGGCAAAGGCTTGGGCTTCCAGTTTTTAAAACATATCGAGCGTACCCGTGTGCTTTTGCACTTGGTGGACCCGGAAGGGTTCGACGGTATGAGCGCGGAAAAATCCGTAAAAGTGATTGAAAACGAGCTCAAAATGTTTGACAAAAAACTGTTTGAAAAGCCGCGCCTTATTGTGGTCAATAAAATGGACCTGCCTTCCGCCCAAAAAGCGTACGAAACGCTTAAAAAGAAGTTTAAAAAGCATAAAGTTATGCTGATGTCCGCCGCTACGGGGGAAGGGGTCAACCAAGTATTGGACGAAGTGGTTAAAATTCTGTCCGTTACGCCGGTAGATTTAACCCCCGTTACCGAAAAAACAGCCGCGGTGCACAAGGTGGAACCGATTTTTTCCATCTCCCGCGACGAAAACGACGTCATACACATCACGGGCAAAAAAGTGGTGGAATTTATTGCTATGACCAACTTCAACCAGCCCGAGGCCGTCAACCGCCTGCGCGGTATTTTTAAGAAAATCGGCCTGGAAAAAGCCCTCTTAAAATTTGGCGTGCAGGACGGCGATACGCTGATTGTGGGCGGACGCGAATTTGAGTGGAACGGCGACTTTGACGAAGAAGCCCCCACCTCCCCCGAACACGCCGGCTACAAGCGCCGCGAAACCAAGCAGGAACGCTTGGAAAAACGCCGCGCCAGACGCCAAGCCAAGCTGAAATAATTTGCCGTAACAATTAAAGCCGCGGGGAAACCCGCGGCTTTTTGTATGGAAAAACTCTTTTTATATCAACTCTACTTCACCGTATGGTGTTCGTTAGCCCAGTTTACCGCCTCTACCACCGAAGCATAGCTTTTGCGGGATTTATTCACAAAAGACGGGTAGGCGTCTTTCCAATCCAGCTTATAATAGTCGCTCCCCATCGTGTCTTCCATAAAAGAAGCAATCTCTTGGTTAAATACGGGAAACATAAAAAATTCTTCCGTTTTAGCGTTTTTTTTGTCTGTCCAGCGGACCGATGTTAAATTGGCGGAAATAATCCCTATCAGTTCGCCGGTGTTGGCCATCACGCCCGAGCCGCTCATACCTTTGCGAATGCCAAAATTGCCCGTGTACGCAAACCCTAAGGCTTTTACATAATAAACAGGATACGGGTTGGGCTTAATCTCGCGTTTTCCGTCAAAGATAGAAATGACAGAAAGTTTTCGGTCAATTTTATAATTTCCGTCGTCAAATAACACCAAGGCAGGAAATTCGGGGCTGATAATACGGCTGTATTGGCTTTTTGCGGAACGATTTTTTTCCAGATAAGCGGCAAAATCCGCCCGAGAAATGGCCAGATTATATTTGCGTTTTCCGGCCGGGCGGCGGTAATAAGTTTGGAGAGCACGGTCCAAGTCCAGGCGAATGAGGGCAAAATCATTTTTTACCATCTTATCCGCGGAAAACCCCGGGTGCACAAATACGGCCGGTTTTTTAGCGGTATGCGTCACTTTCGCCAAGGCGGAAACAGGTTGTTCCAATAAATCCATTTGAATGGTGCATCCGTTTTGGCAGGCCGTTTTTACGCAATGCGCCGCCGTGGCAAACCAGCGCCGGCCAATACGCGTAGCCTGGCATTTACCCGCCGCCCCCGTTTGCTTTCCAACGGGGGTAACATAGTATTCGAATGTATGGTAAAAATCTTCTTTGCGGGAGTGTTTGTCTTCGTCTGTTACAGAAATCACACTTACCTGGCTCCAAGCCCCTGCCGCCAGGCATAAACACCCCATTGCGAGTAGTTGTTTAAACATAATTTATTGTATTATTTTTGGCTGACTGGGAAAATAAGGCACGCATCAAACCCGCTCAATACGCTATACGGCGAATTTTGCGGCCAGGATAACACCACCGGAAAAGCCGTTTTTTCCGGCACGCGGGCAAAGGGTTCGTTTTTCATTACGGCGCCAAACGGCAAATCCGTACCGATATCCTGGGCCATTAGCTGCAATACAAACACTTGCGGCGAAGCCCCTACCACCGCAAAAGGCGCCCGGTAGTGCACATGCATATTGCCGGCATAGATAAAAAATACGGCGTCCGGGTCCTGTTGGCGCACTTGTTCAATAATGCGCCGCCAATGGTCGTTACGTTGCTTCATGCCATAGACGGATTCCACCTGCCGGAAAGAAGGGGAAATAAGCCGTTGGTGGTTACGGAAATAGCGTTCGTCTTCCAAGCCCACCACCGGAATTCCCCTTTTTATAAATTTTTCCAAAAACCGAAAATCCGGGCTCACCCGCCGAAACCGCAGTGCCAACGAGGAAACCGGCTCTCCCGTTTTTTCTGAAAGGGGCAAGGTGCGGTCAAAAACAAATTCCGTCAGAATAATAATTTTGCGCTGTGGGTATTTCTTGCGATATTGCAGCACCAATGTTTCAAAGGCCTGACGCAACGGGGTAAAGCCGTGTTCTTCCCCCACTGCAATAAATTTGGCTTCTTCCGGGATAAGCGCGGCATAGTCCACCGGGCCAGCCGGATAGGCCACCTGCAGTTGCTCTAGCATATTTGCTTTGCGCCGCTGCATTATGGCAATATCGCGTTCAATCACCCGCCGCCACGCCTGGGCCATGCGGTCATTTACAGAGTTAAAATGGCGTTCTTCTTCCGTTGCGGGCACAATTTTTTTGGAACTGGTAACCGCCATATTTTGGTAAGGTTGGGCCCAATCCGGCGGGGGCAACAGGCGCGTGGGATTTAGGGATAGTACGGCTGACCGATGGGCCGCTTGGGCAGCCAGTGCTTGCGAAGAAATCGCCTTCTCTAAAACCGGTGCTTTGGCCGGAGCGGCACCAAATATCTTTTTAACCCACAGCGACCAACCTAGTCCGCCCGAGGCGGCACAGGCCGGAGCGGTAAGCCCTGCCAATAAAAAAAGGAGAAGAAAATGGCGCATAGCAAGCTCTCTTTCTATTGTAACAAGAAGATTTTTTCCACGCAAGGGGTTCCAAAGTCCCTTTTTAGGGAGAATCCATTTCGGAAAAGCAAAAGGAAAGTATAAAACAAAAACCCCGCCGAAGCGGGGTTTTTATGCAAAAGAGAACAACTATTTGTGGGTAACGAATACACCGGGGCCCATCGTAGAGCTAAGCGAAATGCTCTGCACATATACGCCCTTAGAGGTGCTCGGTTTTACGCGAAGGATAGTGTCCATAACGGCTTTTGCGTTTTCGGCCAATTTGGCAACGTCAAAAGAAGCTTTACCAATAATGGCATGCACGATACCATACGCATCGGCTTTGAATTCAATACGACCGGCTTTCAAAGCTTTGATGGTGTTGGCCAAGTCAAAAGTGACGGTACCGCTTTTCGGGTTCGGCATTAAACCGCGGGGACCCAAAATTTTGGCGGCTTTGGCCAAGTCTTTCATCGTGTCCGGGGTGGCTACGAGCACATCAAAATCAATCTTGCCTTTCAAGACTTCTTCTACAATGTCCTCGCAACCCACTCTGTCGGCGCCGGCAGCCTGCGCTTCTTGCATATGTTCGCCTTTGGCAATCACAGCAATGCGTTTGGTTTTGCCCGTACCGTGCGGCAACGCCACCGTGGTGCGGACCTGCTGGTCGGCTTTTTTGGTATCAATGCCCAGTTTCACATGGATTTCAACGGTTTCGTCGAATTTGGCTTTGGCGTTTTCTTTTACGATTTTAGCGCCTTCTTCCATCGTGTAAACTTTGGACTTATCGTACGCTTTTTGAGCGGCTTGCATTCTTTTTCCCATCTGAAATACTCCTTAGGTTCTAGCGGGCGTTTTCGCCCTCCCTCAGTTTAAATTTATTTTACTACGTCTACACCCATGCTGCGGCAGGTGCCTTTTACCATTTCGGCAGCCTGTTTGATGTCTTTCGTGTTCAAATCGGGCAGTTTTTGCGCCGCGATTTTTTCGCACTGAGCTTGGGTAATCTTGCCGACTTTATCTTTGTGCGGGGCGCCGGAACCTTTCGCCAGGCCCAACTCTTTAATAATCAGCACAGCCATAGGCGGCATCTTGGTGATAAAGGAGAAAGAGCGGTCTTCGTAAACGGTGATGATGACCGGAATCTTTACGCCTTTTTCCATTTTGGCCGTCTTGGCGTTGAATTGTTTGCAGAATTCCATGATGTTTACACCATGCTGGCCCAAAGCCGGGCCCACAGGCGGGGCCGGGTTGGCAGCGCCAGCGGGAATCTGCAGCTTGATGTAACCTTTAATTTTTTTCTCTTTTGCCATTTTGTTGTTACTCCATATTTTTTACTGCTTTACTGCGGTAAAATCTAGTTTTTTTCCACTTGCAGGAAGTCTACTTCCACCGGGGTGGCGCGGTCAAAAACCGTTACCATCACTTTCAGTTTATTGCGTTGTTCGTTTACTTCTTCCACCACGCCAATAAAGTGCTTAAACGGTCCTTCCGTAATGCGGACGCTTTCGCCGCGTTCAAATTCCACCACATGTTTGGGCTTGCCGGAGGAATTATCCGTCAGTTCCACAATACCGGCAATTTCTTCTTCCGGCAGCGGAACCGGGTTGGGGTCACCCAAAAATCCAGTTACGCCCGTAATGCTCTTAATGAACCAATACGCTTCGCTGGTCATATTCATTTGAACCAGCACATAGCCAGGGAAAAACTTCCGTTTGCGCAAAATTTTCTTGTTTTGTTTGATTTCAACGACTTCTTCGGTGGGAACTAATACTTGAAAAACGCGGTCACCGAAACCTTGAATTTCGATGTTGAGCAGAATTTTTTCTCTTACTTTATCCTCGTGCCCCGTTTGGGTATGCACGACATACCAAGCTTTTTCTTCAGACATTAGCGGCCCCCGATTACAAACCCGAGCACTTTGGTTAAACCAAAGTCAATGACGCTGACATACGCCGACACCAACGCCACTACAATCGCCACCAAGATAGTAGACTGTACTACTTCTTGTCTGGAAAGCCAGGTGGATTTTCTCAGCTCGCCCACGGACTGCTTAAGAAAATTGATTGCTTTATTCATAGAAATATCCGTTTTCCTTGGTATAAAACCTGGCAGGAGCGGAAGGACTCGAACCTTCAGTCCCGGTTTTGGAGACCGGTGGTTTACCAGTTAACCGACGCTCCCACAAAAATCTTAGGCTTTGCCTTCTTTATGCTTGGTGCTCTTGCCGCATTTTTTGCAGAACTTGTTGAGCTCCAATTTGTATTCTTTCTTTTTGCCGCGCACTTGATAGTAGTTTTTGTTTTTGCATTCAGAGCAAATCAGCGCGATCGTTAATCTTTCACTTGCCATCTTCAGTATCCTTAATATAAGGGGGAGGCCCCTCAAAGTTTTGCCCGTTCACTTTTATCCGCGGGGGCATCGGTTAAAATGCCCCCGCCACAGTGAACTAAACAATTTTACTACTCAATAATTTTGGTTACAACGCCGGCGCCTACCGTATGGCCGCCTTCGCGGATTGCAAAGCGCAACCCTTCTTCCATGGCCACAGGCGTAATAAGCTTCACTTCAATTTCAGCGTTGTCGCCGGGCATAATCATGT
>CASEWB010000009.1 GCA_949291545.1 uncultured bacterium | reverse complement strand
CACCGCCGCCAATATGCCGATAATTAAAACGACTACTAACAGCTCTATTAGCGTAAATCCGGCGTTTTTCCCCGCCGGGTGGGTTTTTTGATAAATTTTGTTCATAGCCAAAATTTATCAAAAAAAAAAAACAAATCAAGGGGCGAGCCGCCCCTCCCTTACCTTGCCGGGGGCAGGCTTTTTGGCCCCGGCCAAGGGGGTTGCCTAATACGGTGCTTACGTAATGGGGAACAACTTGTTGGGGATGTTTTTGCAAAAGACGAGCCGGGCCAGCGGCTGGCCTCCCCTCTCTAGGCCCGTTAACACGACTAGTTTAGGCCACACTATTTTTGGGATGTCGCACCCTTACGCAACAGCCTTCCAGGCCGCAGAGCTCTGCCTCGGACAGGGTTTTGCCAAATACGGTCCTTACGCAATCAGGGAACAACCCTTGTGGATGTTTCCGCAAAAGACGAGCCGGGCCAGCGGCTGGCCGCCCGTCTTTGGTACTTTTCCCGTCGGGAAAAGACCATATAAAAAACCCCGCCGAACTTTTCGCGCGGCGGGGTCTTTTGCCCCACACAAAATTAATTCCAATTTTTACGCAGCTTCTTAATGGCTTTTTTTAGTTCCGGCTTTAAGGCGGGGTCTACTAAATCGATAAACAGTTTTCCGTCCAAATGGTCCACCTCGTGCTGGAAGGCTTTGGCCAACAGCCCGCGGGCGCGTTTGACTTGTTCCTGTCCGTTCTCGTCGATATATTTAATCGTCACGTCCGTAGCGCGTTTAACTTCCGCCCATAAACCAGGCAGGGACAAACAGCCTTCTTCTTCCAGTTTCTCCCCACGTTTGGAAAGGATTTCCGGGTTGATGATGACGTAGCGTTTAAGCGGGGCGTTTTCTTCGTCCGACTCCGGGATTAAAATCACCGCCAGCCGATATTCCAACCCGATTTGGTTTGCCGCCAGCCCCACGCCGCGCACTGCCAGGCAGGTTTCTTCCATATCCTTTAGCAGGTTAGGCAGCAAAGGCTCAATCGTTTTAAAATCAACGGGTTTTAATTTTTGGCGTAAGATGTTCTCGCCATATTTTGTCACACGTAGAATAGCCATATTTCTATTTTATCATATTGGGAAATTACCGTGTAAACCGATACGATACTTCCCTCCCTTCCCATAAAATCCGCAGCGTAACCGGGTGCTTTAAGTCCTGGTCTTTCACGGCGCCCCACGTCATCACAGCCCGTTCTATTTGCGGGTTGGCCCCGTAGCGGCCAGAAACGCCCATCACTACTTCTTCCGCGTCGGCCACGGAAGCCGCCTGGGCAATAGCATAGTAGGCGTCGTTAGAGTGCACCAGCACCGGTGTGACGGGCAAACCGTATTTTTCCGCCATAAAAATTACCGCCGTAAACACTTCCTGCTCGTCCACCGCGGCCGAACGCATATCTTGGCGGTAGAGCACGTTTTCCACTGGCTTGCAATACAACACAATCACGTCGGTATCATCGGCATTTACGTTACTTAGCACTTCTTCCAAATGGTACAAGTTTTCCGGGTCCTTTACCGCCACCAAAATACGGTGCGGGCGATCCAAATCGGCAAAGGCTTCTTTTAAATCGTCCACGGTTTCGGCATTGATGCGTTCGCGGTAGCCTTCTTCAAACATTGTGTTGGCCCGTTTGGCGTTTAACCGCTCCGACAAGGAAAACACCGCAAACAAAAACGCCGTAAAGCCCAACCCGGCCACCGTGGCCACTTGCTTGGTGGTCAAATTGACTAACGCCACCGTCAGCAAAGCGCCGCACAATAAAATCAGTCCCACGGGAATATAATAATTTTCGTATTTGATATTCAGCGGGAACATAAAATCGCGCTTTTGGGCGGCTTTCTTCCAACGCAGGCGGATAATGGCCGACACTTCAAACACAAAGCACCACATCACCCCAAAGGCATACGCCTCGCCCAGCAAATACACATTGCCGCGGGAGAGCAAAATCACTACCAGCTGCACAGCGGCTATTAAATGGATAATATGGTAAGTGGTGCCATAGCGGCGGTGGATTTTGCGGAACCAATCCGTCAAAATACCGTCTTCGGCAATGCGGTTCATCAACGCGTTGGAACCGATAAGCGAGGTATTCACCGCGCCCGAAAGCATCGCCACGCCGCACACCACAATCATCGCCTGCATCAGCAATTTTAAAAAGTTCGGTCCCGCCAAGCTCATCGCCAAACCGGAAAGCAAGTTATCATAGTATTTGGTAGCAATCAAATCGGGCGGAATAATCACCGCGGATAAAAACGTCAGCCCGCCCGTAAACAACAGGGCAAAGCCAAAAATCAGCCACGCGGCTTTTTTAAGGTTAATCGCTTTGGGATATTCAATTTCCCGGTACACTTGCGAAAGCGTTTCGATGCCCGAGAGCGCCAACACGCTGTGCCCAAACGCCATAATCATCCCCACTAAACCGATGGTTTGCATCCAATCGATATGCCCGGCCCAGCCCAGCGCCTCGCGCGAAAAATGCAGCTCGGTCGGCGGCAGATGTGCACCGTGCAGGGCAATTGTAATAAAAGACCAAATGGCCAACAAAAAACATACCGCTAAAGAAAATGCAATAATTTTAGCGCTCTTGGAGCTGGATTCTTCTATCCCTTTTACGTTTTGCCGCCAGAAATACAAGGTGACCAACATACCAAACGCCACCGACACTACGCTCTCTGGCAGTTCTAGGCCAAATCCGGCCAGTTCCAAAAAAGAATTGATTAACCCGCACAAATAATGCCCCGCCGTCACGGCGCTGATAGGGCCCGTTAAAATGAAGTCAAAAATCAAGGCAGAGGCTGCCAGCTTGGCGGCCGTATCGCCCAGCCCTTCACGCACGATTTTATACGCTCCCCCGCGCACAAACAACGAACACGCCTCCAGCTCCAGCATTAAAAGCAGGCCGGAAAACAACATCACCGCCAAAATATACCACGGGAACGCCGGCCCAAAGGCGCGCATGGCTATGCCGCCCGCATAAAAAGCGCTGGAACCAAAATCGCACAGCACTACGGCGGCGGCTTTCCAAAAGGGAATAAAGGTAAGCATAGCGGTCGTCAGTACGACCACCTTTTTCACGCGGGATAAACCGGCAGACGTTTCAGAAGCGTTTTTCATGCAACCAGCTAGCGCACCAAACGCGCGGCGATTTCCCGGGAGTCCTGGAGGGAAACCAATTCTTCAATAAATTCGGGCTTGAATGTTTCTGCCAGCGCGGAAAGAATTTGCAAATGCTGCTGGAAGAAAGTCGGCTTGGCGGGCGAAAGGAACAAAAACATCACCCGGATAGGCAATTCGTTTTCCCCGGCCAGCGGTTGGCGCAAAACAGCCACCGCCGCGGCAAAATCGGTCAATTCCTCCAAGCGCGCATGCGGAATAGCCAACCCCGTATCCAGCGTAGTGCTGATGCCTTCTTCGCGCTTTAGCACCTGGGAGGCTACATAAGCAGGGTCCAGCTGCGGGTAATCCCGGCAAACGGCCTGAACCAATGCCTCGATTAATTCTTTTTTGCCCGGGTACTTATCCGCCACCAACACACGCGACGGCGCAATCAACCGCCCCAGGCTCATTTTAGTTTGTTCGTTTTGTGACATACTCTACAATTTTTTATGGTAGCAAATAACCCGCAACCCTGGCAAGCCGCCAAACACCTTTTATTCCCCGGGTAAAAAAGCTAAAATATTTATAATGACAGACAACGAAATACAAGCTTTATTTGATACCCTTTCCGCCGGACGCACGCCCGGCAAACAAGATTTTAACGCTTCCAAAATGTTTTCCCTGCTGGAGGACCCGTTTAGCATCTGGTGTTCTTTCCACGCCCCCAAAGAAGCCGCCGTGCCGGAACCCAACCGATACGAAAATTTAAAAATCCGTACCGACCGCAGCACCCGCGACCAGTGGATAAAAAACGAATTTCCCGGCGTGGTATTTGTATCGGGCGAAAGCGAATCCGAACGTTTTAAAAATACGTTGTCTGCTATGGCCAAAGGGGAAAGCGCTATTGCCAACGGGCTGTTGTGGAACCTGCCCGAAAGCACCTATGGCAGCGTAAACCTGCTGGTACGCTCGGACGCGGCCCCCAGTGCGTTTGGCCCTTTTCATTACCATATTTATCAATTTAAGCGCGCCCACGATTTAAAGGAACACTATGCCCTGCAAGTGTGCTTGCTGAACCATATGTTGGGCAAGGCCCAACGGTATACCCCGGCCAGCACGCGCGTGTTTTTAAAGGACCGTACCTTGGACGTTTTGTATACGGACCATCAATCCCGCCTGGAGCGGGAATTGGCCTTTTGGTGCGCGATACGCGACGGCCAGGCCAAGCCCGAAGCGCACAAACCGCCCAAGGCGGCTGCTTCCCCCTGGCGCATATACGCCAATAAAGCCGTGGCCGAAAGCAAAGATTTGCTGATGCTCCCCGGCCTGAATACCGAAATGCGCCAGTGCTTAAAAATAAATGGTATCTATACAACGGACGAGGTAGCACACGCCGGATTGGAAAAACTGCGCGGGATTTTAGAAGAGCCCCACGCCACCGATTCCTATTATAATGCGCTGGCCTATCTGCATCATAAACCCGTCCTGCGCGAAGCGGGGCACTTTCCGCCGCCCGTAAAAAAATACAATCTGTACTTTGACTTTGAAGCCACCGAAACCTTTACCAAGGACAATGTTTCCTTTGTCTACCTGATTGGAATCTGGGACAAAGAACAAAACAAATACGTCAGTTTTGTGGCCAAAACGCCGGAAGAAGAAATCAAAATCTTTGAACAATTTTACGATTATATCCAGGATTTTTCCGACACAGCCCTGTACCATTGGACGGAATACGAGGTAAAAAAGATGAAAAACCTCGCCGCCAAAAACCCGCAGGACGAGGCAAAACTAAAAGCTTTGTGTTCCATTTGCTACGACTTAAAAGTAGCCGTCAATAAACAATTTTATCTGCCCGCGCCCAGCTTTTCGCTGAAAGCCGCCGCGCCCGCCTTTGGGTTCAACTGGCGCCAGGACGACTGCGGCGCTATGGACAGTATGGTTTATTTTACCAACTGGCTAAAAACCGGCAATGACGAACTGCTTTCCAAAGTATTGATGTATAACGAAGACGACTGCAAAGCTATGCTGGACTTGGAAAACAAACTTAAAGCCGCCGAAGTGCTGGAGTTTAAAAAATGAAAAAAGAATTTGCCGTCCTGCAAGAATGCCTGCAAACGGCCGCGCGCGTTGTGCGCCGCCACTTTGGCAAAGTAGGCTACGAACTGAAAGGCAAGGCCAACCTGGTCACTAAGGCCGACGTAGCCAGTCAAAAAGCAATCTTGTCCATTATCCGCAAAAACTTTCCGGGACACGACTACCTGGCCGAAGAAAACGGCACCAAGCAAACCGGCGCAGACTATACTTGGGTAATTGATCCCATAGACGGCACCACCAATTTTGCCCATACCTTTCCGCAATGTTCGGTTTCCATTGCGCTGTTTTACAAAAACGAACCGGTACTGGGCGGCGTAGTAAACCCCGCCACCGGAGAAACTTTTTTGGCGCAAAAAGGCAAGGGCGCTACGCTAAACGGAAAGAAAATTCACGTTTCTAAAACCCCCCGCTTGGAACAATCCCTCCTCATAACCGGGTTTCCTTACGACCGTTTTACGCGTATGCCGCAGCTGCTTAACCGTTTTGGTTCTTTTTTAAACGCCTGCCACGATGTGCGCCGGCTGGGTTCAGCCGCGTTGGATTTGTGCTGGCTGGCGGCTGGACGGGCGGATGGCTACTGGGAAGACGCTTTAAACCCGTGGGACGTAAGCGCGGGCGTGCTTATTTTGCAGGAAGCCGGCGGGAAAGTGACGGATTTCAGCGGGAAAAAATACAAAAATATTTCCGCCTACGGCCGCACCCTGGTGGCCAGTAACGGCAAAATCCATTCCCAAATGCTTGCTGTCCTGCGCAAGACAGACCCTCAGCCTTAGGCGGCGCAAGGCCGGCAGCCAAACAGCCCGGCTTTTTACGTTTGCCAAGCGCGGCAGTTTGATATAATTTTAGTAGGAACTTTGTTGTAAAGGGGTTTGAATGGCTATTAGTGTAGTGAAACAATACAGCGTGTTCTTGATTAATGAACCAGGCGCGCTGAAAAATTTCGCCGAGCTGTTCGTGCGCGAGAATGTGGACGTGATTGCCATCTCGCAGGACGTACGCTACGACGCAGCCGTGGTGCGCTTAGCCGTTAAATACGACGAAGAAATCAGCCACGCGCTGACCAAGGCCGGCTTTACCAGCGTCAAGACAGATGCCATTTGTTTGGACGCGCCCAACCGCGTAGGGCTGGTGCGGGATATTGGGGCAGTACTTTCGGGCCACGGCATTAACATTACCACCATTTACGGCACCGCCGGGGCCGGCTCGGACACCCGTTGGATTATTGTGGTAAACGATATTACCAAAGCTTTAAATGCACTGGAATCTTCCGGGCTGTTTAATTAACTTTTGAAGCCAAAGCAAAAAGCCCGGCTGCTAAGCCGGGCTTTTTTAGAAGAGCTATAAAAGTTATTGCATTTGTTTTTCCGCTTCTTTCATCTGCTTTTTCCATTCTTTTTGGGCGGCTTTATGTTGGCGTTTGGCTTCGCCGGAGAGCAAATCCTCCACCCGGCGCGCTTTTACAGCGTCCAAGTCCTTTTCGCTTTCTTGTATTTTCTTTTCCCAATTATCCAAATTGGCACGTTCCGCCGCAATGCGTTCTTTGATGTAGGCCAAATTGGCGTCTACACTTTCGGACACCACCTCCGTCAGCTGGGCCTTGATTGCAGGCTTTTGCTCGTCGGAAGCTTTGCGGTATTGTTTAACCAGTTTCTTAACCAGTTTGCGGCGGGCCTCAAAAGCTTTTTTCTGTTCTGCGCGCGTCATTTTTTTGGCGGGCTTTTCAGCCGCTTCGGCCGCAGGCGTTTGAACGTCCGTTTTTGATACGGCACCGGCGGAAGAATCCGCAGCCAAAGCCATACTGCCTACCCCACATAACAGTAACGTTAAAATAAGTTTTTTCATACATTCTCCTTTTAATGTGATACTGTTTTAGAAAATAAATGAATAACAGCTACCCCAATTAAAATTAAACCTATCCCTAATAAAGCCGGCAAGTCCGGCCGTTCTTTAAAAACCACCATCCCCACCAAAGCCGTCAGCACCATACCTACCCCGGCCCAAATGGCATAGGCTACCCCTAAAGACATTCCCTTAAGCGTAAGCCCCAACAACCAAAAAGAACAACCATAGGCCGCCGCGGTGAGCACCGCCCACGCGGGCACCGTAAACCCGCGCGAAGCTTTCAAAGCGCTGGTTCCGGCAATTTCGCACACGATGGCTCCGGCCAGGAACAAATAATACTTCCACATATCAGTCCAAAGCCGTATCGTGCACACCCGCTTCGGCAAAGCCTTTGGCGCGCAGTTTGCAGGAGTCGCAATGGCCGCACGGTTTCTTGCCGCCGGCGTAGCAGCTCCAGGTCAGCTCAAACGGCACTTTTAATTGGGCACCCAGCTTGACAATCTGCGCCTTGGACAACCGCATCAACGGGGCCAGCACTTCAATTCCTTCGCTTACGCCGGTTTTGGTACCGCGGTTTAAGGCTTCGGCGGCGGCTTTGAAAAACGCAGGCGTACAATCCGGATATCCCGAAAAATCCACCGCGTTCGGCCCAGCAATAATAGCATCGGCGCCTACGGCGTCAAGCAACGACCCCGCAATAGACAAAAACATCAAATTCCGCCCCGGTACATAGGTAGAGGGAATCCCCTCGTGCGGGATAGCTTCCACCGCTATATCCGGCAGGGTTTTGTTTTTGTCCACCAAAGAGCAGCATTCCAGCCACGGCAAATTAAGCGTAATCAGGTGGTGCTTTACTCCCAAATTGCGGGCAATCATTTGCGCGGCCAGTACTTCACGGTCGTGCCGCTGCCCGTAGGATACAGTCAGCGCTTCGCAAGTATATCCGTGCGCCAGCGCCCAATACAAACAAGTGGTAGAATCCAATCCGCCCGAAAAAAGCACAATCGCTTTTTTCTTCCGGTCAGCTCCAGACGAAGCAAGCGGTTTAGAAAGCGTTACGCTGGCTTTGTCTTCTTGCAAGGCCGGGGTTTCCGGCTCAGCTTGCTGCGGCGCACGCGCCGGAGCGGCCGGCTGCGGGTGGCTTTCCTTGGCGGATTTTTTTAATACCGAATCCAGCAAATCTTCCGACTGGGGTTCCTCTTCCGCCGTGGCAGCGGTTGGTTTGCCGTTTTTGTGCATCAAGGCAGCGGCGTCTTGTTCCAACTCGGCTTTTTCTTCTTTTACCACTTTTAAAATATCACTAAACAGGCTTTTAATGCGGGTAGAGGCGGAAGTTTTCAGCGCCGCTTGCTGCACGGGTTGGTTGTCCGGGGTTTCTTCGGACACAGGGTCCGCAGGGGCTTCCGGCATAGCGGGCATTGAGGCCGGTTCGGCAGCGGCCGCAGTGCTTCCCAACCATTGGGCCGGGGCCGCTTGCCCTGCCAAGTGGCATACGCCAAAACCGTCTTTAGAAAAGCTTACCTGCGCAAGAACGGGCAAGCTGTTTAATTTAAAAGCCAATTTGGCATCTTTATCCGCAGTTTTGGGACCTTGCTTGGTAAATTCCACATACCGCATCGTATTATGGAATTCCATAATAGCGTTTTGCGGCTTGCCCACACCTTGGATATAGTCTTTTAGCGCCGCCACGCACAGGCCGTCTTCTACATCGTCCGACGTGCCATACAGCGCAGCCGGAATCAGCAGGACATCTTTGGTTTGTCCGCTTAAGGCATCGGCCAAGGCGTCAAAATTGCAAAATCCCCCCAATAATACGGCAGAAGCCTTTTGCAGGTTCATTATCGCTTTGGTGCCGCAATGCGTGACTAAAAGTGCCGGAGTGCGGGCATCGGCCTTGGAAGCCAAATAAGGGGAGTTGTCTTTATGCGGGGCCGCCAACTGCACGTCGGAATATACTTCAAACTGGGAATGCGTCTGCAAAAACACATCTGCCCGGGCGGGGTCATCAAATACCAACAGTTCTTTTTTCCCGCGCTGCAAAAGGGCGCAGGCCGTCGTAGCGGTGCGGAGCACGTCCACCACCACGGCAATATCTTCCCATTGTTCACATTCCGCAATACTTTTAGCGACCAGAATATTCATTTAAAATCCCCAATACTTTAAAATCTTCGATAGCTTTTTCGTCTTCTTCCGTCAGATTATCCACATATTTAATGGCATAGATAATCAACGTCACGCGCGGGTCGGTCGCGCCGTCTTCGGCGCTGTTATATTGGCCAATAAGCATCGCGTCCGCCCCTTTACTGGCTACAAACCGGCGGCCTTTTTCTACCCCCATTTTCAGCACGTCGCGGTCCGGCTTTAAATTTTTAATACGCAAAAGCCCCAAGTTGCCATACGGGCGGGTGATCTCGCTCTTGCTGCCTACAATTTCCACATTTTTGGCTTTTGTGGCCGGGAAATCAGGCCCTATCGGGATCCAATCCAAATTGCTTTGTTCCAATGTAGCGCACCCGGTTACCAATAGGGCGCACAAACCCCAAGCTAAAAATTTTTTCATATGTCCTCCTATTTTTTTTGAGAAGCCAACTGCCCGCAAGCGGCCAAAATATCGTTGCCCATACTCTTGCGGATAGTAACGCCTATGCCCATGGCTTTTAGGCCGGCGGCAAAATCTTTTACAACCCGGTCGTCGGTCTTTTCGCCGCGGCCCAGGTTGCACGCAATTAAATTAACGTGCAGCAGGTAATTGTCTTTAATGCTGTAAATCCAGTCTGCCAGTTTGCGGATATGCTCCGGGCGGCTGTTGACGTTTTCTATCACAGAATATTCCAAAAACACTTGCCGCCCCGTCATAGCGATGTATTCTTCCAGTGCTTTTTTCAAATCGTCCAAATCGAACTTACGGTTGACGGGCATAATCTGGCTGCGCTCGGCATTGTCGGCATTATGCAAGGAAACCGCCAAATTGGCTTGTGGCAAATCTACCGCCAATTTATGCAATTTGTCCGCAATGCCGGACGTGGAAACCGAAATATGGCGCGCGCCGATGTTTAAGTAATCCGGGTTGGACAAATCCTTGGCCGCTTTGATAACGTTTAGATAGTTTAGCAACGGCTCGCCCATACCCATAAACACCACGCTGGAAATCCGCTCGCCCAGTTTTTCCCGGCGGATATATTGGTACCACATCAGCACTTGGTCGGTAATTTCTTCCTGCGTCAAATCGCGCTTAAAGCCCATTTTGCCCGTACTGCAAAACGAACAGCGCAGCGGGCAGCCCACCTGGCTGGACACACACACGCTCCAGGAATCCTGCGGCTTTAGCAAAACAGTTTCGATGCACCAGCCGTCCTTAAGCGTCAGGAGGGCCTTGGCCACTTTGTCGTGTTTGGAACAGGTAATTTCGGTTACTTCAAAGCTAAGCAGCGGGCAATCTTTTTTCAGTTGTTCGCGCAGGGGCGCGGGGAGTGTGGTGGCTTCGTCCCACGAAGAAATGCCCTTTTTGAAAATAGCCTCCTGCACTTGCGCAATGCGGAAGTTGGGCAGGCCGGCGTTTTTGATGTATTGTTTTACAAAGTCAAAATTCATTTTTCTTTCCTTATTATGGATTATATATATTTTAGCATTTTGCCGCGGGCCTTCTTTCCTTTTTATACCGTTTTTTCCCCTGGCGTGAAAAAAGCCCTGTTTTTTAGTATAATACCAGCACAATGAGTGAAGATATCAAGTTTAGCACCGCCGGCTTTCGGGCCGTCACCGCAGACGGGCTTACCGCCCAGTCCGTACAACGTTTGGCTTACGGGATTTCCGAACATATTTTGGAACATCCTTTTTATGGTTTTGAAGGTGAAGGATACCGCAAGCACTGCGCCGCGCAAGGCAAAAAACCCAAAAAGCCCCTCGTGTTGGTGGGGTTTGACACTCGTTTTTTCTCAAAACAATTTGCCTATATCGCCGCAAACGCTTTGGTGCAAAGCGGGATTACCGTCAAAGTAGCCGAACTGCCCCTCCCCACCCCGGTGGCCGAATGGGCTGTATTAAATGAATGCGCCGTGGGAGCGATTGTTATTACCGGCAGCGAAGCCGAGTATTATGTAAACGGCGTAAAATGGATTTCCTACTACGGAGGCATTGCCAACAACGAAATTGTGGAAGATATCGAAAAACGCATTCCCTCCCCCAGTGCCCAAATTTTAAAAGCTTCTTCTACCGAGTTTGGCTATTTAAACGCGGCGGCCGTCGTAACCAAAGACCTGCGCAAAGGGTATTTGGCGCGCTTGGAAAAAATGATTGACGTCAAAGCGTTAAAGAAAGCAAAACTCAAAATCGCCATAGACCCGCTGTTCGGCACGGCCAAAAATTACTTCCGCGATTTTTTGGAAAAATACGGCGTAACGGTGGAAGGGATCCACGAAGGGGACGACGTCCTCTTCGGCGGGCATACCCCCAACGCCGGCCCGGTAAGCTTAACGGATTTAAGCAAACTGGTAACCTCTAAAAAAATGCACTTGGGTATTGCCTGCAACCCGGATTGCGATAAATTCGGCATTATTGACGCCGACGGGAAATGGGTTTCTCCCAACGAAATTGCACCCATGCTGTTGGAACATATGGTCCGCAACAAAAAGCTAAAAGGCCGTGTATGCCGCAGCGTGATTACGTCTAACCTCATTGACCAAGTGGCCAAAACCAACGGGCTTATGCTGCGCGAAACACCGGTAGGGTTCAAATACATCACCGAATTAATGACCACCGGGCAGTATATTATGGGGATGGAAGAGTCCGGCGGGATTGCCGTAGCCAACCATATCCCGGATAAGGACGGCCTGTTGGCCTGCCTGCTGGTGGTGGATATGCTGGCCGTAGAAGGGAAAACCTTCAAACAACTGCGGAAAGATTTCTATAAAAAATACAAACAGCTGTTCGACCAAAAAGTCAGTATTCCCAAAACGGAAACGGAAATCAACCGGATTATGGAACGGTTGGATATCCGCCCGCCTTTGTCCATTAATAAAACTTCCGTCTGGCGCATTGACTCTACCGACGGTTTTAAGTTTATCTTAAAAGGCGGCAGCTGGTTGGCGATACGCCCTTCCAGCACCGAAAGACTTATCCGTATGTATGCGGAATCGCAGGACGAAAAACTGCCGGCCGCACTCATTAAAGAAGGCAAAAAGATTATAGACAGTATTGTCTGACACTCGGCCCAGCCGGCCGAAGGGGGATTTGTATGGCTCGTATTAGAAAAATTACAGCAAGAGAAATTTTGGACTCGCGCGGTTATCCTACCGTAGCGGCAGACGTAATGCTAGACGATGGCAACACCGGCACGGCCGCCGTACCCAGCGGCGCGTCCACCGGGTCGCACGAAGCGCTGGAACTGCGCGACGGCGGCGAACGCTACAACGGCAAGGGCGTGTTGCAAGCCGTAGCCAATGTAGAACGTATTTCCCAGCAGTTGGCCGGTATGGACCCGTTTGATATCCGCTTGGTAGACGAAAGTATGATTGCCCTGGACGGCACGGAAAACAAATCCCGCTTGGGCGCCAATGCTATGTTGGCGGTTTCGATGGCGGTATTGCGTGCCGGCTGCCACAGCGCCAAACTGCCTTTGTACCAGCATATCCGCAACGTATACGGCCTGCATTACGACAATTACGTCATTCCCGCCCCGATGCTCAACATCATTAACGGCGGCAAACACGCCGATTCGGGCCTGGACGTACAAGAATTTATGATTGTCCCCACCGCCCCCAAAACATTCGCCGAAGCCCTGCGCGAAGCGAGCGAAACATACCACGCGCTCCGCGGCCTGCTTAAAGAACAAGGTATGGTGATTGCTGTGGGCGACGAGGGCGGCTTTGCGCCGAAAATCACCAAGCACGAAGACGTGCTGAAAACCATTTTGGCCGCCGCCAAAAAAGCCGGCCACCCGGAAATGTCTTTGGCGATGGATTGCGCCGCGAGTGAATTCTACCACGAAGGTGCCTACCGTTTTGAAGGCAAAATGCACACCGCCGAACAAATGACGGACCTGTACACAGCCTGGTGCAATGCCTATCCGCTGATTTCCATCGAAGACCCCCTGCAGGAGGACGATTGGAACGGCTGGAAGCTGATTACCAAAAAACTCGGCAAAAAAATCAATTTGGTGGGGGACGATCTGTTCGTCACCAACATCAAACGCCTGGAACAAGGCATTGCGGAAAAAGCCGCCAACTCCATTTTAATTAAAGTCAACCAAATCGGCACCGTGTCCGAAACGATTGACGTAATGGAACTGGCCAAAAAGAGCGGTTATTCGTGCATTGTATCGCACCGCTCCGGCGAAACGGAAGACACATTTATCGCCGATTTGGCGGTAGCCACCAACGCCGGCGCCATCAAAACCGGCGCTCCGGCCCGTGCGGAACGGACGGCCAAATACAACCGCCTGCTGCAAATTGAAGCGGAACTGGGCGACAAAGCCGTATACGCCCGCGGGACGGCATTTAAAAAATAATGGCGCAGGAAATAAAAGATATTTTAATCCGGCATCAAAAACCACTATTATGGGCCGTCGGACTCATAATAGTGGTTGTGATTTTTTTGGGAAGCAGTTTCCACAGCTTAGTACACAACAAATTGGAAATGCGCAAACTGACGCGCCAAAGCGCGTTGTTGGACGAACAACACCAAGAACTGCTGCGCAAGATGGACTTGCTTAAAAAAAAGGACACCGCTTACCTGGAAGAAGTCGCCCGAACGCAATACAATATGGTAAAACCCGGCGAAATACAATTCCGCATACCGCAAGATTAGAGGATTTATGAATATAGACGCTATTAACCTGGGCCCGATGGACAACTGCACGTACCTCGTTAGCGAAGGGACGGACGCTTTGCTCATTGACCCGGCCTGGGACATAAATTTTTTGGAACACACTTTAAAAGAAAAAAATTTAAATCTACTGGCCGTTTTTTTTACACACGGCCATTTTGACCACGTCAAATTCGCCCAGCAACTACTGGAAAACCACCACCTAAAAGCCTATATTGAGAAAAAGGACGTCGTGCTCTGCGGCATAGACCCGCATATGTTAAACGCCTATGAAGGCGCCCAACACCTGCACATCGGCCCGTTTGAGGCGGAAATCATCCCCACCCCCGGCCACACGGCAGGCGGCGTGTGCATTAAAATCGGCAATGCCGTTTTCACCGGCGACACGCTGTTCCCCGGTGCGTGCGGGCGCGTGGATTTGCCTTCTTCCAACCCGCGCGAAATGCGCAAAAGTTTACTCAAACTTTCCGAACTGCCCGAAGACACGCAGATTTTCGCCGGGCACAGCTACGGCGGCAAATGCAGCTCCACCATCGGCTATGAACGGCTGAAAAACCCGTTTATGCGAAACGCCATCCGCGATAAGGACGCGCTCTAATGCACCCGGTATTTTTGCATATTGGTTCTTTTGAGCTGGCCAGCTATGGGCTGATGACCGCCCTGGGCTATGCGGCGGCGGCGTTGTATTTACTGCCGCGCCTTAAAAAAGTGGGGCTGGACCAGGACACTTTTTGGAACCTCATTTTTATCGCCTTTATCGGTGCTTTAGCCGGCAGCAAACTGCTGTACATTATTGTTTCCTGGCCGCAGCTGGGCGCCACGCTGGCCGAAAAACTAACCAATATCGTGCGCGATATACGCTATGGGTTTGTGTTTTTTGGCGGAATGATTGTATCGGTTGGGGCGTTGGTCTGGTACATTAGAAAGAAAAAACTGCCCCTGCTTAAAACGGCTGATTTTTTGATTGTGGGCCTGCCGCTGGGGCACGCGTTTGGGCGCATTGGTTGCTTTTTAGCCGGCTGTTGTTACGGCCGCCCGACGGAAATGCCCTGGGGGGTCGTATTTACAAACCCGCATTCGCTGGTACCGCCGGAATTGCTGGACGTAGCGCTTCACCCAACCCAACTTTACGAAGCCGCAGGCAACTTAATTTTATTTTTCCTGCTGCACGCCGCTTACAAAAAACCGCACCGGGCCGGAACAATACTGGTAGAATATATTTGTGGATACAGTTTAATGCGGTTTATAATTGAATTTTTCCGCGGCGACTTTCGGGGTGAATACTTGCTGTGGTTTTCCCCCTCGCAAGCAATCGCCTTGTTGGCGGCGGCCGTCGCCTTTGTATTATGGATACGTTTGAAAAAGGATACACAAAATGGCTAAAACTAAAAAAATCGTTTTTGACGGATATTCCCGCCGCTTAGATATCTTCGCCGCCGACGAACTGGCGGATTTTTCGCGCGCTATCGTGCAAAAAATGATTAAGGACGGCAAAATTACCGTCAACGGAAAAAAGGTAAAACCTTCCTGGCCGCTTACCCGGGGTGAAGTGGTGGAAATTGAACTGCCCGAAGCAAGCTCCAAAACCGATTTAAAAGATTTAATCATTCACGACGCGAAGGACTTTTTTGTACTCATTAAACCTGCGGGTATGCTCGTGCACCCGCAAAGCCCCGTGTGGGAAGAACACCCGGAGGCGGTCTTCTCTACCGAAGAAACTTTGGTGTCCGTCATCCTGGCCAATCCCCCCAAAGGGTTTGACACGTCCATGCCGCGGGCGGGCCTGGTGCACCGTTTGGACCGCGAAACAAGCGGGGTAATGTTAGTAGCCAAAAACGCGGAATTTCAAGCCGAAATGGTGGCCCTGTTTGCCAACCGCGAAGTGCATAAAACGTATCACTCCATTGCCTGCGGCGAAGTGCCGGACGACGAAGGCACCATCGACGTGCCCATCGGGCGTGTGGCGGGCGGCAAGATAAAAGCGTCCGACGTCGGGCGCGAAGCCGTGACGGACTACAAAGTGCTGGAGCGCAAAAATGGATTTACTTATATTGAGCTTTATCCGCGCACAGGCCGCACCAACCAGCTGCGCGTGCATTTGAGCTGGCTGGGTTACCCTGTACTGGGGGACTGGCTGTACCGCGGCGCCACGGCGGACCGTTTGATGCTGCACGCGCGGCGTATAGAATTTAAACACCCGCTGACAGGCAAAAAATTAATGTTTGAAGCGCCCGTCCCGCCGGATTTTTTGGCGGCGTGGAAGCGCGTAACACAAGACAAAAAGTAATTCCGTTCTTCAAATCCCGCCCGGCTTATCCCGCCGGGCATTTTTTATATTTCACGAACCATATTTGATAGTCTGCCAGCCCATACAATTTTTCTGTTCAGCCGGCGGCCCCTCACGTTCCTATTCCGTCAACGCAACGGGCGGATCTTCCCCGCTTTAAAAGCGTTGTCCCTCTCAAACCTAAAGCCAGGCCGCGGGCAGGCGCTTTTCCCCCAGAGAAACTCTTTTCTAAACTAATCTATTTTTAGGCTTTCCAACGGACGCCAAAACTTTTATGTTATAAAAGAAGTGCTTGCCCCATATTTTTACCCGGCCCGTTTTTGCTTGGCTGATTGGAAAAACCGCCGTTTTTATCCGTCCGGACGCGAGTGGGGACTCGCCCGTCCGGCAACTGCTACAAAGGCCCTGTTTCTGTGGGAAGAACAGGGCCTTTTTTATTTTTACACCTTTCTTATGTGGGCGGCAACTTTTCCGCCGCCAAATGATTTTTGCCCACTACACAACACAAAAAGCGGAGCCGAAGCTCCGCTTTTTAATTATAGTTTTTGCTATAAACTTTTTTGATATAACCGGTAGCGTTTGCTCAAATGGCAGCCACATTCCGTAATGCCACGGATAATTCCGTCATTGTCCTCCAGCACCCACGAAAGTTCCGCCTCATTCCACACGGCTACGCCGTGGTCGATAATGTGCTTAATCAAAATTAAATCAATCCCGCGCTTTCGAAACTGCGGAGAAACCCCTAGCATAATCATACGCGCGTCTTTAATTTTACGCCAAGCCCACAGCGCCTTAACCAACCGCCACGGGTTTGTAAGCGAACCTTTCAACACCTGGAGCACATGGTTCATATTGGGGATTAAAATATAGAATCCCGCCGGCACGCCGTTTTCTTCCAACACGCAGGTACCTTCGGGGCGTACAATCAGTTTAAGTTCTTTTACCACATCGGCCATTTCCTGCTGGCTCATGGGCACAAAACCCCAATTTTCGGCCCAGGCTTCGTTATAAATTTTACGGATAATTTCGGCTTCTTCGTCGATTTTCTTTAAATTCAGCCGTCTTAGCGTAATCCCTTGCGCACGGGAACAGCGCGCACACACTTTTAAAAACCGTTCGGAAAATTGGTCGTCTTTGGTGCGGTGGAAAGCCAGCAAATCCTTGACCTTTTCAAACCCGGCGTGCGTGATAAGCTGTTCGTAATACGGATAGTTGTAAGGCATCATAATAGCCGGCATACTGTCAAACCCGTCCACCAGCAACCCGTAAACGTGGTTGCTGGAAGGGTTCGCCGGGCCGCGCACCGCACTGACGCCTTGCGCGCGGAGCCAATTTTCGGCTGCGGCAAAAAGGGCTTGGGCGGCTTCCGGGTCGTCTATACAATCAAAAAAGCCAAAAAAGCCAATATTTTCGTGGTGATAGTCGTTATGCGCCTGGTTGACCAGCGCCATAATCCGCCCGACCGCTTTCCCATTTTGATAGGCCATAAACAATGCCCGCCGGCCGTGCGTCCAAAAAATATTGTCCTGCCGAAGCAGGTGTTTCGTGTCCGCTTTTAGTTCCCCCACCCAATATGGGTCGTTTTTATACAGTTCAAAAGGAAAATCTACAAACGCGTCTAATTCTTTATCGGAAAGTTCCCGCACAGTTACAGCCATAAAGCACCTCTCTGTAAAAAGAAAACCCCGGTCTAACAAACGGCAGATAGAACGGGGTTTTGAAAAAACAACTATTTAATGATACCGATGGAACGACCAGCTTGGGCATACGCCTCAATAATTTTATCCACTTGTTCGTCGGTATGGGTAGCCATAAGCGTCAAGCGCATCAAGGCGTGGCCGGGCGGCACCGCCGGGCTGACCACCGGGTTAGAGAAAATACCCAGTTCGTGCAGGGCGCGCCACATTTTAAAGCAGGTTTCATTGGTGCCCATATGCACAGGCAAAATAGGCGTGGTGCTGGTGCCCAAATTGTAGCCTAAATCTTCCAGCCCTTTTTTAAGTTTGGCCGTCAAGCGGAACAGATTGTCGCGGCGGGAGGTGTCGTTTTCAATTAGTTCCAACGCCTTGGTGATGGAAGCTACGGAAGCCGGCGGCAGCGCAGCGGAAAAAATCTGGCTGCGGGCATTGTGGCGAATGTAGTGAATGATGTCTGCATCGCCCACCACAAAGCCGCCTACCGTGGCAAACGTTTTGGAACAAGTACCAACTACCAAATCGACTTCGCCGTTTTCCAAACCGAAGTACTCGCAGGTGCCGCGGCCCGTTTTGCCGATAATACCCGTTGCGTGGGCATCGTCCACCATAATGCGGGCCCCGTATTTTTTGGCAATTTTGACAATTTCCGGCAAGGGGCAGATATCCCCTTCCATACTAAACACGCCGTCTACAATAATAAGCTTGCCGGATTCCTCGGGCAATTTGGACAACACGCGGTCCAAGTCGGCCGGGTCATTGTGTTTAAAGCGTATCATTTCGCCGTCGGAAAGTTTCACGCCGTCCAAAATGCTGGCGTGGTCCAGCTTATCCACGATGGCATAGTCGCCTTTTTTAACCAGGCACGACACTACACCCAAGTTCATCTGATATCCGGTAGAGAAAATCAAACCCGCTTCTTTGCGTTTAAACCGGGCAATCCGGGCTTCCAATTCGTCGGCGGCTTTAGTATTCCCGTTCAAAAAGCGCGAACCGGCGCAGCCTGTGCCGTATTTCAAAGCGGCTTCGCTGGCGGCTTTTTTCATTTCCGGATCGTCCGCCAACCCTAAGTAGTTGTTGGAACCGGCCATAATGTATTTTTTACCGCCCAACACAATTTCCGGCCCCTGCGCGGATTCAATCGGCTGGAAATAGCCGTAAATACCCATGCGCATGGCCAGTTTGGCGTCCTTGTAATTTCTGCATTTCTCAAAAATATCAGACATATTTTTATCCTCGTGGCGCAACAACCCGCCCGGCGGTCTTCCCAGTGGAAGCCGCAGGCGGTTATTTACTAACCTTTTTAATTATATTCGTAGTAGAGCGCCCCTTTAATAAAGGAAAACGCACCACTTTTTTTGCAAATTCGCGGCCGACAATTTCGTCGGTTTTATAATCGCCGCCTTTAACCAATACGTCCGGGCGGACGAGTTTAATCATTTCGTAGGGCGTGTCTTGGTCAAAAATACTTACCGCCGACACACTCTCCAACCCTGCCAGTACCAAAGCCCGGTCCTCCTGGCAGTTCACCGGACGGGTGGGCCCTTTTAAGCGCCGCACGGAAGCGTCGCTGTTCAAACCCACTACCAGCACGTCCCCTTTGGAACGCGAAAATTCCAACACGCTCACATGCCCGGCGTGCAGAATATCAAAGCATCCGTTGGTAAAAACAATTTTACGGCCTTCCCGGCGGGCTTCTTCTACAAATTTCTTGAGCGCACGCGGGCCCAAAATTTTATTTTTGGCTTTCACGGGCTTCCTTCTCTTGGGCCATCATACGTTCAATCAGGCCCGTATCCATATTTCCGCGGATAAAATCTTCGTTATTTACGATTTTTTGGTGGAAGGGAATGGTCGTCTTTACGCCGCCCACCAAAAATTCGCCCAAGCAGCGGCGGCTGCGCGCAAGCAGATGCTCGCGGTCCGGCGCGGTTACAATCAACTTGGCAATCAAGCTGTCGTAATAGCTGGGGATTGTGTAGCCGGTATACATATGGCTGTCCACCCGCACGCCTAATCCGCCGGCGGGAATCCATTCTTCAATCGTGCCGGGGCAAGGAGTAAAATTATGTTCGCTGTCTTCGGCGTTAATGCGGTGCTCGATGGCGTGGCATTTAATCACGGCCGCATCCTGCTGCGTAATGTGCAGCGGTTCGCCTTGGGCAATCTGGATTTGCATCTTGACCAAATCCTGCCCGCAAACGGACTCCGTCACCGGGTGTTCCACCTGCAGGCGGGTGTTTACTTCCATAAAATAAAATTCTTTATTTTGCGCCATCAAAAATTCCACCGTGCCTACGCCGCGGTATTGGGCTGCTTTGACCAGCTTGCACGCCGCTTCCTGGAGTTTTTGGCGGGTAACAGGGTCCACAAACGGGGAAGGAGATTCTTCCACCAATTTTTGGTGGCGGCGCTGCATGCTGCAGTCGCGCTCGGCAAAGGCCACTACATTACCATAATTATCCCCCGCCACCTGCACTTCAATATGGCGCGGATTTAAAACGAGTTTTTCAAAGTACACGCGGTCGTCGCCAAAGTTGGCTTTGGCTTCGCCCTGGGCGGTTTTCATCATCAAATCCAAGTCTTCTTCTTTCAGGCACGCGCGCATACCCTTGCCGCCGCCGCCCAAAGAAGCTTTAATCATAATCGGAAAACCGATTTTGCGGGCTACTTCGCGGTAATCCTTGCCCACCACGCCGTCCGAACCGGGAGTGATCGGCACGCCGGCTTTGACGGCAATTTCGCGCGCGGTGGATTTGACGCCCAACATCTCGATAGCCTGCGCCGTCGGCCCGATAAACGTCATGCCGGCTTTGGTCACGGCATCGGCAAAGTCGGCATTTTCCGACAAAAAGCCATAACCCGGGTGAACCGCATCCGCCCCAGTAATTTTGGCAGCCGTTACGATAGCGTCAATATTTAAATAGCTTACCGGAGACGGCGCCGCCCCAATGCACACCGCTTCGTCCGCCATGCGCACATGCAGGCTGTTGCGGTCGGCTTCGGAATAAATGGCCACGGACTGAATGCCCATTTCTTTCAGCGTGCGGATTACACGCAGGGCAATTTCGCCGCGGTTGGCAATAAGAACTTTTTTAAAAGGAGTAACGGTAATGTTAGCAGCCATATAGAACCCCTATTTCTCGATAAAAAACAACGGCAGGCCAAATTCAACCGGGGCGCCTTCCTGCGCCGTTACTACCCGCAGCTTACCGGACACGGGGGCCGTAATGGGATGCTTTTTAGAAACCGTCTGCACCAAGCCCAGCACGTCGCCTTCTTTTACGGATTGGCCTTCTTTAAGCACCAAATTTTTGCCTTTATCCGCGGCGTGATAGGTCCCAATTGCGGGCGCGGTAACCGCTGTAAGCGAGCAGGAAAAATGCGCCGGCTCGGGCAGCGCTTCGGCGGTTTTTACTTCAATGCAATCGCCGTCTTTTTCGTAGCAAAATTCGGCCAAATCGGTAGTTTTGAGCCATTCGGTTACTTCCGTAATTAATTTCGTGTCCATAATTCCCTCGGATTGAAAGGTTAAAAATACGTTTTAGTTATTTTACCATTTTTACAGCTAAACAGTATAGCGGGCAGGCTCTAATCCTTTTTTTAGGTTTTCATACCATTAGTAAAATGCTAGCGTGAGAGTATGAAATACATGATTGCATTTTTGAAGCTGCTTTTTTGGCTGGTGCTATGCCAGCTGCCGGGCTTGGCGGGCGCAGGCGCCGTAAGCCCCAACTTGGAATGGTTCCATTCTCTGCAAATGCCGCCTTTTATGCCGCCGGATATGATATTCGGCTTAGCCTGGAGCGTGCTGTATGTGCTGCTGGGCGTGGCGGCTTTTTTGGCTTTTGGCCACGGGCTTAAATCCGCCCGCAAAGCCCTTATTTTATTTATTGTACAACTGGCCCTGAATGCTTTATGGACCCCGGTGTTTTTTGGGAACCACCGCCCGGGGGCTGCCTTGCTTTTGCTGGCAGTCATTGTGGCGGAAGGCATTTGGCTGGCGCGGGTGCTGTGGCACAAAAGCCGGGCCGCGGCGTGGCTGCTTGCCCCGTACGGGCTGTGGTTGCTGTTTGCCGCTTATCTAAACGCCGGCGTATGGATACTGAACGCCTAGCAATCTTGCCAACAGATAAAAAAGTCCTCTTGCATAAGAGGGCTTTTTTATCCGTCTAGTAAAACAAGTCATTTGGCGCGGTAATGCTTCACCAAGTCCACTCCAAACTTCATCATTTTATAAAACGTGGAATCTAATAAGGTGGAAACATTGTCGATTAAATCAAACGCACTTTTGGTTTTGTCCACATTTTCGGCCGTGGATACAGCCAAATATTCCACCGCCTCTGCTGTGCGTGTAATTTGCAAAAACGCCCGCACCGCAAATACCACAAACACGACAAATGCAATCACTGCCACTAATACACACCATTGATAGAAATCCATATCCGGCCCCCTTTTTCTCTTTTTCTTATTGTAGCCACTTCCCCCGCCTCCGTCAAGCCCCGAATTAGATTATTTGCCCCGCTGCCCCCTCCCGGACTGCATACCGAGCGTTTCCGCCCCTTTTAAACATCTAGGACCTTTTTATATTTATCCCTTATTTTTTAGGGAAATATCGCACCTAGGACCTTAAAAAAATTGACAAGATGCTTGTTATTAGTAATAATTACTAATAAGCAACAAGGCTCTTTTCTGTTGCCGCGGAAACAAAAAAAGGATTTTTCTCGACGGAAGAAACATTTTTTGGCTTCCCTTTCAAAACTATTTTTAGACGGGATTTGCAATTTCGGTCTGTTTTTGCCAAAATTTTAAAAGTCGTTGATGTTCCCAAAACGGCCAATTATTTCTACCAGGACAATATATTATGGAAAACTCTGAAGTTATCACTCATATCGTCAAAAGGGACGGTACCACCCAACGTTTTGATTCTAAAAAAATAACGAAGGCCATTGCCAAAGCCGCCGAAGCCACCGGCGAATTTGACTTGGAAACCGCTAAAAAACTGACGATTCGCGCCATTAACATTATCCAGCAGCTCTATTCGGATACGGTTCCAAACGTGGAAAACGTACAGGATATTGTGGAAGACGTCTTGCTGACCTCCAACTACCACAAAACGGCCAAAGCGTATATTTTGTACCGCGACCAACATGCCCGTATGCGCGAAATTTCTTCCAAATTTAATGTGGACCTGGTAGACCAGTACCTCCAAAAAATCGACTGGCAGGTAAACGAAAACAGCAATATGGGCTACTCTTTGCAGGGGCTGAACAACTATATTTCGTCCGAAATCAGCAAAGTGTACTGGCTCAATAAAATCTACCCGGACAATGTGCGCCGTATGCACACGGAAGGGGATTTTCACCTGCACGACCTGGGCCTGTTGGGCGCTTACTGCGTCGGCTGGGACTTGCAGGACTTGCTGTTAAGCGGCTTTACGGGCGTGGTCGGCAAAGCGGAAAGCAAACCGGCCAAACACCTGCGCACCGCTTTGGGGCAGGTAGTCAACTTTTTCTATACGCTGCAAGGCGAAAGCGCCGGCGCGCAGGCGTTTTCCAACTTTGATACGCTTTTGGCGCCGTTTATCTATTACGATAAACTCTCTTACGACGAAGTAAAACAAGCCTTGCAGGAATTTTTGTTTAACGTAAACGTCCCCACCCGCGTGGGCTTCCAAACGCCGTTTACCAACTTGACGCTGGACTTGACGGTGCCTTCTTATTATAAGGACCAACCGGTCATTATCGGCGGCAAACTGCAGGACAAAACGTACGGCGAATTCCAAAACGAAATGGATATGCTCAACCGCGCTTTCTGCGAAGTGATGCTCGCGGGCGACGCGAAAGGCCGTGTGTTTACGTTCCCTATCCCGACGTATAACATCACCAAAGATTTTGATTGGGACAACCCCAAACTCACCCCGCTGTGGGAAATGACGGCCAAATACGGTATCCCGTACTTTGCCAACTTTATCAACTCGGATATGAACCCCGAGGACGCCCGCTCCATGTGCTGCCGCTTGCGCATTGACAACCGCGAACTGAGAAAACGCGGCGGCGGTTTGTTCGGCTCGGCCCCGCTGACGGGTTCTATCGGCGTGGTAACCATCAACCTGCCGCGCTTGGGATACTTGTCCAAGAACGAAGAAGAATTCTTCGCCAATTTAAAAGACCGTATGGAAGTGGCCAAAACCAGCTTGGAAATTAAACGCAAAGTTATTGAACGCTTCACCAAAGGGAACCTCTACCCGTATATGAGCTTCTACCTGCGTTCGGTACGCCAGCGTTTTAACGAGTTTTGGAAAAACCACTTTTCCACCATTGGGTTAGTGGGCCTCAACGAAGCGGCCGTCAACCTGATCGGGGAAGACATCGGTTCCGAAAAAGGCCGCGCGTTTGCCGAAAAAGTGCTTACGTTTATGCGCGAAACGCTGGTAAAATTCCAGGAAGAAACCGGCAACAACTATAACTTGGAAGCCACCCCGGCCGAAGGTACTTCGTACCGCTTGGCCAAACTGGATAAAGAACGCTATCCGGAAATCAAATGCGCCAACGAAGAGCTGTACAAACAAGGCCATCAGCCTTTCTATACCAACTCGTCGCAGCTGCCTGTAAACTATACCGACGACGTGTTTGAAATGCTGGACTTGCAAAGCAACATCCAGTCCAAGTACACCGGCGGCACGGTACAGCATATCTTTACCGGCGAAAAGATTAAAGATTTGGAAGCGATGAAGAAATTCATCAAAACCGTGTGCGAGAAATACACTTTACCGTACTTCTCCATCACGCCGACGTTCAGCGTCTGCCCCAAATGCGGCTACATCGAAGGCGAACATTTCGAATGCCCCAAATGCAAAGCCGAACGCATGCAGGAGCTGGAACGCCAAGTAAAACTTTTGGAAGAACAGCTTTACAGCAAATAGTTCTTCGCAATATATCTTTTTTGGGTTAGATTGCCCAACAACCTAACCCAAAAAAGCGGTTGAAACGGCAGTGGCAAAGTGCCATAATAAAGTAACGGGTTTTCACGGGCCCAAGCCGTTTTAACGGTCGTAATACAGCTAGGAGACATAACCATGACTGCACAGGAAAGACAAGTAGTAGAAAACAAAATTGCGGAACTCAAAAAAGAAATGAACGAAGTTCACGGTTCCAAATGCGAAGTTTATTCTCGCGTAGTGGGCTATTTGCGCCCCGTCCAAAACTGGAACAAAGGCAAAAAAGAAGAATTTGCCATGAGAAAAACCATGCACTTGGGCTGCGGCTGCGACAAATAAATTTCTCTTTTCGGGCAACGGGTACTGTATATGAAAATAGGCGGACTGATTAAATTTACACTGATTGACTTCCCGGGCCGGCCAGCTGCTGTGATTTTTACACAGGGTTGTAACTTCCGCTGCCGCTACTGCCACAACCCGGAATTGGTGTACCCGCATATGTTTGCAGAACCCGTTGCCGAAGAGGAAATAGACGCATTTTTAAAACGCCGCCAAGGCACCTTGGAAGGGGTGGTGGTTTCCGGTGGGGAACCCACTTTGTATGACGATTTACCTCAGTTTTTGGCTAAGTTAAAATCGATGGGCTATGCCGTTAAATTAGACACCAATGGCACCCGCCCGGAAATGCTGAAAGAGCTTATCCAAAAGAAACTGGTGGATTTTATTGCAATGGACCTAAAAGCTCCGTTGGAAAAATATGTACAAATTACCGGGGTGGAGTTTAACCCGGCCGTTTTACGCGAGTCGATGGACCTTATTCGCCAGGCGGGCATTGGGTACGAATTCCGCACCACTTACGATAAAGAAGTGCTGACCGATGCCGATATCGCCGCTATTTCCCAATTAGTGGACGGGAAAAATTACCGCGTGCAAGAATGCCTGCCCGTCGCCAAAGAAAAAGCCGCTTTAAAAGTTCTGCACAAAGAATTATAAATTTGTTTTGTTTTCTTTATTTTCCCCGGCCATTGGCCGGGTTTTTTATTGAGTTTTTGCTCTTTTTCCCCCTGCTCTAGCTGTGCCAAAAGCTTGAGAACTTGCCAGTTTTTCCAAAAAACAACCGCCCGGGGTATACACCCGGGCGGTATTTTAAAAACTGTTAAACTTATTTAGCCAAGCGTTCCAATTGGTTGGCAAAGGCGTCCAGCTCGTATTGCATAGAAAATACTTCGCTGGAATGGTGTTTAATAAAATTAGACGCCACCACTTTGCCTCCCCAGCCGGCCGAAATGGGTTTTTGCAATTCTTTAGCCATTGCAGGGCCCACGGAAGGATCTTTCTTCATTTGGCGGTTAAAAGCGTCCATTGCGGGCATCAAGCTTTGCAACACCCAGGAAGAATGCATTTCTTTGCTGCGTTGCACATATTGGCGGAAAGACGAAAGTGCCTGAGTAAATTCCACCGGCAACGAAGCCGCCGCGCTTTGCTGCTGTGCTGCGGCCGCATCTTCCTGCAAGGTGCGGGCGAACACGTCAAATTTGGCTTGTTCCGTTTGCCACAAATTGCAGCTTTCCATATTTACATAGGAAACCACTTTAATAGAACGTTTTCCATCCGCAATCGAAACCGGTTTCGTCAGCTCCGCCGCACACTTGCGGGCCGCGGAAACAGATTTCTCGCGCAGTTCCATATAAGCCTGACGGACGCCATCTAAAGATAAGAACATCCAGTTGTAATCGTAATAATTAAAAGTAGCCGCTTGCTTTTTAAATTGTTCCCAAGCCTCCAGTACTTGCTTTTCCGAAGCAGTCACCCGGGCCGCTTGTTTGGCCTGCCCCGCCTTGACGGCACGCGCAATGGCGGAGACATTTACCCCTTCTTGGGCAAACACACAGGGCGTCAACACTACCAACAAACTCCACACAAATAGTTTTTTCATTATGGGCTCCTTTGCAAAAATTTTCTTACTTATATGATAGGTTATCGCGTAACACACAACAAGAGCCATAAGACCTAGGCCCTGCTAGGTCTTATGGCTCATTTTTCAAACAGTCTAGTAGCAAAACTGGCCTTTTTCGTAAACGACCTGGCTGGAACCGTCTTTCAGCCGGGCGGTAACAATTTTATTCTCGGTATTAATTAAGTCCCAATGCAGGGAAGAATCATTAAAGCCAAGTTTTTCTTTCAGTTTTTTATCCAGTTTGCTTTGCGGGCCGGCGAAAGTATCGGCGTAGCTGGCGCCTACGGCTATGTGGCAATTGCCGTATTTGCCGCCAAAGTTTTCGTCGTACAAAATATCGGCCATAAATTTGGTAATTTTTGAGAACCGGCGGTCCGTCAACGAAAACTCCCCAATCTGCGCCGCCCCCTTATCCATAGCCAGCATTTTGCGCACGAACTCCTGCCCCTGCTGGGCAGTAGCTTTTACCACGCGTCCTTTTTTAAACTCCAGCCGGACGCCTTTTACATAATTGCCGCTGCGGTAGGAGGATAAATCGGCATAGTACACACCGCGCGTTCCGCGCCAATCGGGCGAGGTAAAAATTTCAAACGACGGCACATTGCACCCGCCCCCGGCAATAAAATTGCGTTTTTCCCCCAGCAGTACTTCAAAATCCATATGTTCCGACTCTACTCGAAGCGTATGAATGGGCAGCGCGGAAAGCCAACGGCCAATTTCGGTAATCTGGCGTGTTACTTCCTGCCATTTTTGGACGGGGTCTTTTTCGTTTAAAAAGCACGCGCGGGCCACCTGGTTGGCGTATTCCTTGCCCGACAGCCCCGCCCGTTTGGCGAGTTCTTCGGTGGGATAATTGCACAACGTCCAGGAGAACAGCCCCTTTTGCTCGCGCACGTCCAAAATTTCCCGCAGGGGCTTACGCGCCACCGCGCTTTTGGCAATGCGGGCCGGATCGGCTTTTTTTAAATGCGTCAAATCTTCCGGCGCACGCAGAGAAATCAAGCCGTTAAGGCCGCCTTGGAATTCTTTTTCCCCCGGGGCCACAAAAGCCAGCTGTTTATCGTCGGCGTTTAGATAAAACTCTTTTGTAAAATCTTCCGGGGTGTTCAGGCGCAGGAGCACCTGATAGCGGCGCTTTAGCAGTTTGGCATAGATGGCGCGGGCCAGCGGCAGGGCCGATAAATCGCTGCGCAGCAGCACCGCATCGTAGGGTTTAAATTTCCCATTGCGGCGGGCGGTTTCCAGGGCCCAAATCATTACATCGGCGTATTTTTCATTTTGTATTTTGGTAAAAAACATTTTGGTTCCCCCTTTCGTTCATTAATGTTATAATACCAAATAAAGCATACCGAGAGAAAAAAATGAAAAAACTACTCTTATTAGCGCTTTTTTCCTGTTTATTTTCCCCCTTGTGGGCAGACGTATCCCCCAAGCCGGAAATGGAATTTGCCTTTATCTATAATACGGCACAAAAAACGCCCATAGACCCCCTGCACAGCGAGCAAATCCAATGCAGCGACAACCAATGCATAGAAAGCAAACCCCTGGGCGTATACGGCCTGCAAAAGCTCTACTGCCAGCCGGAAGGGTGCTTTTCTATCGCGTACGATTATGACAATTACCAGAAACTGATTATTGCGTTCACGGACGGGACCACCCGCGAAAGCAATGTTTTTGCGTCGCCCAACACCCTGCGTGCGCGGTTTAATGTATATGTAAACGAGGACGATTTAACCGTAGAACCTTCCGCCCAAAAAGCCGACAGCCGTGCCTGGGCCCGGCGGGACGCGTGGATATCGCTTGCGTTGGTGCTGATTATCGAGCTGTTAGCGGCGGCGGCGTATCTTTCCTACCGGAAAAAGAGTTTTACCATTTTGTACAGTGTAGGCGTAGCTAATTTACTAACCACGGCCGTTTCGTGGCTGATTTTGGCTATGTATGTGAAAGAAACCGCCTTTTTATGGTTCTTCTGCCTGGCAGTTGAAACGTTGGTCGTCCGACTGATGAACCTGCGGAAAATTTCATTGTACGACGCTTTTATGCTTTGCTTAACCACCAACGTCACCAGTTATTCGTTGGGCATGATTGTTTCTTTCCTGCTGGCGCCGTTGATTTTCTAGCAATATAACACAAAAAACCGGGGTTTTAAAACCCCGGTTTTTTTATTTTGCTTCGCCTGTAAACTCATACGTCGGATAGCGGGTAATGGAATAGACTTGGTCGTCAAAGTAGGAGCAGCCGTTTAAGCGGGAGTTTTCCGTATCGGAAAGAGGCGTAGGGTTTTTGTTTTTCATATATTTTAAAAACAACCGGCGCACTTCTTTCTTGCGTTCAATGTTACGCGGCAAATTTTCCACCAAATCGCCCGACTCCAAGCGATATTTTTCCGGCAGCAGCAGGCCGTCTTCCCAGCCCGGCTTGTACCATTTTTCCGTGTCGTGCAAGGCACGGTAAGCCCACATCCGCGCTTCCAGCTCGGCACACTCCTGCTGGGTAAGCGAAGCCATCAATTTTTTATCTTGCCACTCCGGGTTTAATACCGCACGCACTTTCAGGCGTTTTTCGTCCAAGCGCCGGTGTTCTTCGGGGGTTAAGGGCTGCACCTTGCCGGATTTTACCACCGCTTCAATTCGCCGGTATTGCTGGGGGCCGTCCCCCACCCAATTTTTGGAATACCGCCGCAGTTCTTCCAAGGTGACATCTTTGTCGTTTATTACCCGGCTGGCCCAATAGCGCGCATCTAAATCCGCCACTTCATTATCCAAGGCAATAATGGCCTGCCTTTGTTTTTCGTACTTATTCTCGCCAAGCGGTTTCAATTTGGGCAAACCGGATTGGGGCTGTGCTTGCGCATTTAAACCGACTGCACACAACAACAGAACGGCCAATAAACTGATCGTTTTTAACATTTTCATATTTTTCTCCTGGGGGAAGGCACCAACAGTTCTCCATTGGGGGACAGGTACATAGAAAAATCCGCCTGTTCCGCCAACCACTGAGGCGCAGCCAACACCGGGATTTCTTCCGCACGGTGCAGCGTTTGCCATACCGGCACGGCACACAGCGCCAACACCGCCGCCGCACACGCCGCCCATACCACCCGCCGCCAAGAACGTTTGGGGCGGGCCTGCAACCGGCGAGAGACCGCCTGCTGCAACACGCCGTTTGGGTCTAGGTCCATTTGCCTATACAAGGTTTCTAATTTTTTATCAGACAGTTTCATAAATCCCCCAACAGCGTACGCAGTTTTTGAACCGCCCGGCTGAGTATTGTGCCTACATTGGACTCGCTGTATCCCGTCAAGTGCGCGATTTGGCGGTTGTTAAACCCGCCATAAAACTTAAGCGACACCAAATCCCGCTCCCGGCTGGCCAGCCGCTGCAAAGCACCCAGCAGGCGCCGGTTTAATTCCTGGCGTTCCAGTTGCTGCGGCGGGAGCGCTTCTTGGGATTGGAAAACTTCTTCCTGCGCCGTAAGCGACAAGAAACGCTTTATTTCCCAAAAACCAAAATATTTGTTCACTTCATTTCGCGCAATGCCGAATATCCACTGGTCCGCCAGGCCCTTTTCCGGCCGGTATTGGCCTTGGTGCTCAAACGCTTTCTGCCACACGCGCGAGGCAATATCTGCCGCCGCGGCCGCGTTTTGCACACGGCTTTGCACATACGCCAATACCGGTTTAAATAAACGGTTATATGTTTCGTCAAAATTCATAACACGCTCTTGCCTGTAAGGTTGCCTGCACCTATATTATCCGGCAAAGCAAAAAGTATCACAAACTAAAATAACAGCAGGGAAACCGCCATCACCATCATACCGCCCACAACGCCCCAAATAACTTTGTGCCCGTCGCCATATTCGTGCGCGGTAGGCAACAGTTCGTCTAAAGCGATATAGACCATAATCCCCGCAATCAAGGCAAACAATACCCCAAAGGCGGCCTCGTGCAAAAATGCCTTAAGCAGGAAAAACCCCAGCACCGCCCCTACCGGTTCGGCCAAGCCGGAACCGGCACTGTACCAAAACGCCTGCGCGCGGTTGCCGGTAGCGTGGTAAATAGGCAGGGCCACGGCCACCCCCTCGGGAATATTGTGGATAGCCACCGCTACCGCAATGGAAACGCCCAAAGCGGGCTCCTGCATAGAAGCCATAAACGTGGCTAATCCTTCGGGAAAGTTGTGTATGGCAAGCGCCAGCGCGGTAAACAAGCCCAAATGTTTTAATTTGGCGGACTGGTCTAAGGTATGTTCTTCCACATGGTGGGAGGGAAGCAAGGTATCAATCAACCACGCCAGCACAATACCCAAGAAAAACAACCCCGTAGCCGCCCAAGCGCCAGGGTGTTGCCCGTAAAGCGCCCCCAGGGACTGCGTGGCCTGGGGCAAAATTTCCATAAACGACACATAAATCATTACCCCGGCCGAAAACCCCAACCCCAACGAGAGCGCAGATAAATTTTCCTTTTTAATTACAAACGCCAGCGCACCGCCCACAGCAGTTGCCGCGCCCGCCAAAAAACTGAGTGTAAATGCAGTAAAAATAGAAGTTTCCATAGGAATACTATACCAAAAACCGCCCCCGGAGCACAGCACCTATGCTTTTGGGAGCGGCCCCGCGCTAAAACGCGAATTGCTATAATAAAGATATGCCCGCTGGAAAACCCAACATCATTTTAACCGACGAATTTAAAGACGCCCTAAACCTTTTGGAAGCAAAACCGCCCATAAAACCGCTTATCTTTATCACCGGCCGGGCGGGCACCGGCAAAACCACGCTTTTGCGCTACTTTGCCGAACATACCGCACAAAATACCGTCGTGCTGGCTACCACAGGGCTGGCAGCTATTAATGTGCGCGGGCAGACGGTGCATTCTTTCTTCCGGTTAAAACCGGGCAATCTGTTGGACAAAAGTAACCTCAAGCGATTGCCGCGCAAAACGGTGGACGCTGTGGATACGATTATTATTGACGAAGCCTCCATGCTCCGCGCCGATCTGCTGGACGCCATTGACCACATTTTGCAAATTTCCACTTATTCGGAAGAACCTTTCGGCGGCAAAAAAATTGTATTGTTTGGCGATTTATTCCAACTGCCGCCGGTAGAGGAGCAACCCTCGGGCGGGCTGTTTGATTACTTCCGGGAAATATACCCCAGCCCGTATTTTTTTGAAGCGCATGTGCTGCGCCGCCTGCCAACGGAAGTGTTTGAACTGCAACGCATTTTCCGCCAACAAGAGGACCGCGATTTTACCCGCTTGCTTAACTTGATACGCGAAGGCCAAGCCACCCAACCGGAGCTGGACGCCCTGCTCAACACGCATAAAACGTTTGAACTGCCCGAAACATTTGAAAACAGTATTATCTTAGCCCCCACCAACCGCGACGCCGCTTGGCGCAACGTGCACTATCTTTCCCAACTGCCGGGGCAAGAGTTCACCTATACCGCCACGGCAGACGAATCTTTCCAGACCAAAACACCGCCGGCGGACCCTGTGCTGCGCCTAAAAAAAGGCGCCAAAATTATGATGCTCGTCAACGACGATAACTGGGTAAACGGCGACATCGGCACCGTCTACGATTTGGGCCCGGATTTTATTAAGGTGGAACTAAAAGGCGCCATCTACCAAGTGGAACCGCATGTGTGGGAAGATGTGCGCTACGAATTTAACCCGCTGATGCAAAAACTCCAGCCTAAGGTAAAAGGATTTTTCAAGCAGTATCCGTTAAAATTAGCCTGGGCCATTACGATCCATAAATCCCAGGGGCTGACGTTTGACAGCATTTATTTGGACATCGGCCGCGGCGCGTTTGCCCCCGGGCAGACGTATGTGGCGCTTAGCCGCTGCCGCACCTTGGCGGGAGTGCATTTAAAGAAGGAAATTTCCGTCAAAGACATTTTGTGCGACGGCCGCGTAAAACAATTTTTTGAATACGTCCGCGGCAGCCGCCGCTTAAATTAAAACTGAAAAGCAGATTAAAATTTTTTATAATAACTATTATTCAATAAAGGAGTTTTTAAAACAAATAAGCCTTCAACGTGGCTTATATACAATTTAAATCTGTTTTTGGAACCGTATGAAGAATACGGTGCGCTGTTGGGAAACCAACGGCACAGCTCTAATCCAAAAGCAGTCGTTTTAGGCACAGCATATTTAAACTGATCCCTTAAATATGCCGTGCCGAGTGCTTTCTGCCATATTATATGGCAGAAAGCCACGGCTGTTTATATTTGGGTTATTAGAGCTGGCTCAAATTTAACAGCCGTTTTTTACTGCCTTGTACCGCCCTCCTCGTCGCTACCGCTTATTCTTTTCTCGTGCTGGCCTGTTATTTTTGAGATTGAAATAATAACGAGGTCAGCTCTATGAAAAAAAATCTGCTTTGGGCAGTTTCTTTCGTCTTTCTTTTTGCCGTTTTACAGTTTGTTTTACAGCCGGTTTTTCAACCCTGGCTAATGGTTTCTTGGTGTTTTTCGCTTTGTCTGTACAGCACATTCTCCGTATTTGTTTCCTCGCTATTTCTTTGCAAATATGGTCGTGGCTGGGCGATGCTATGCTCACTGGCGGTCGCTTTGCCACTGCTTAATTTCTTTTATTACCAAAATTACGGTGCCTTTATTCCTTCCCAGCTGCTTACCGCTTTGATGCGTGAGCCGCTTTTTTTGCTTGCTACGCTCAAAATGCAACTGCTGCCCTATGCGGGTTGGATTATTCTGGCTGGAAGCGCCCTTGCTTTCTTTTCCTGTTGGTGCCTGCGCCCGTTATTTAAAGGGGAAAAACAACAGCCCTTTGCTTTATTTAAAAAATGGTTTATCTGGCTGCCCGCCCTAATAATATGGCTCATACAAATGAAATGGTGCTTCAAATACGATCTGCACCAGGTATTCACCCGCAGTTTGTATATAGCGGGCCTATTTGGAACAGTGTCTTTCCTTGCATTTATAGTCAAGAGCAAACAACGCTCCCTTAAAATCCTTTTCATAAGCGGATTTAGCTTGAGTGCGTTTTTTTTCGCTTTGCTAGGAGGGCCGCTCAAAAATCAAGTTCCGCGCTTAGCATTTGATGCCCAATTTATGGTAGAAATTTTTGACAGCCTCTTCAGCCCGGAACGGGATAAAAGCCTTAAACAGTCCGAAGCCGCCTCTGCCAAATACAAAACTTTCCAGGCCCCGGATATTCCATTTAATGTGCTGGTCATTGTTAACGACGCCCAGCGGGCCCGCAATATGGGAGCCTACGGATACGACCGCTACCCCGACCGCCCGCTAAAATCTTTCTATCAGAAGTCCTACATCTTTCAAGCACTCTCGCCGGCCAATTATACCGATACCGCTATTCCCGCACTTTTTACCGGCCAAGGCCCGCAGCGGCACCCTTCCGCCATTAAAGATTCTCTTACGCTATGGGACTATTTCCCCCAACCATTTTTTACCTTCTATATTTTAACCGCTGGCAAGAAATGGGCGCGTTTGGACGAATTTTTTAATTCGTTTAATATGAAGTACGTCTGGAGTGCCGCCGATGACAATAACCAAAAAGATTCCCTGGATTATATCCCCGATGAATCAGCTATCCGCCATTTGGCAAAAGCCATTAAGCAACACCCCCGTTTTGTGGGTGTTTTTCACGCCAACAGTATGCATTTTCCATACTACCAACAGGAAGGATTTACCCCTTTCCAACCGTGTGAAACTGAACGCGCCCATTGGCCGCAAGCCTCTGTTAACTGCTACGACAATGCCATTTATTATTTATCCCACCTGGAAGCAAATTTGTTAAACGAAATAGACCTCCAGCGGACGATTGTCGTCCTCACTTCCGATCACGGCGAAGGATTTTATGAACACGGAGCTTATTTCCATAACCAAGATTTGCATGAAGAATCAGTCAGAGTACCTTTTATTTGGTATATTCCGCCGGCGTTGCAACAGCAAATTCCGGCTACCAACTGGAACCATTTTGTGCAAAACCAAAAGCGTTATGTCAGCACTTCGGATTTAATCCCTACCATTTTACATTTGGCATCTTTGCTGACCGGCCAGCCGCCTGCCTTTGAGCGGGAAGATTTCACCGGGCGCAGCCTGTTCGAAGATCAAACCAACCGTATAGTTATTACCTCCGGCTGTTTTGTGGACTACCGTTGTTTTTCCCGCGATGTAGCCTTTGCAGACGAACATTATTTTGTATTGCTCCGCCCCAATGCGCTGGACCCGGTGGAAATATATCCCGCCTTTGACTTTAACCAGCTCCACCCGTTGCCGGCCGAAGAAGCGGATCCGGAAAAACTCGCCAACATTTTTTCCAACGCACCGCATCTTCATCCGCTGGGCGGAATGCTTCATAGCCTTTTAGATGTAGAAAAATTAAAGCGATAAGGAGGCAGTATTAATGAAAAAGTATCTATTGTTCTTCAGTCTTATTTTGTTGCATACGCTATCGTTTGCCTATCAATCAGGCGATAAAACATTAGGCATATCCTTGAACACGGCTATTCCGTGCTTGGGAAGCGATTGGGGTGAATTTAATGTCGTCAATGTTACCACCGGCGTAGAACACGACGCTAAACTGGGAGACCCAAGCCTCGGATTCAATATCCACGGTTTCTATTTCTTATCCCAGCGAGTTGCCTTGGGGCTTTCTTTCGGGTATGATTATTTTCCGACGGACCGGGCCAGCGGGCTGGAACTAAACGTAAATACCCAGAGCTTACACTATATGTTGCTCTCCCGGATTTACCTCAATCCTCAAAATTCCCTGCAGTTTTACCTGCCGTTAGGCCTTGGCATAGCCAACACGCGCACGAGTATAGAAATGGAAAAAGCGGAACAATTCCAAGATACCAATTGGGCCGCTTCCATAGGGTTAGGAATGGAATATATGGTTTCGGCGCATATAGGATTGAATGCGGAAGCCCGGTATAATTACAACCGGTTTAAAACAAGCAAATTTACCGCACAGCAAGAATATGTAAAACTTTTCCCTCAAGCCAGTTATATTTCTTACTCGGCTGGTTTATTTTACAAGTTTTAACACAAAAAACCCCGGCCGAATAGACCGGGGTTTTTGTGGGTTCTAGCCCAAAGTTATTTGTTATACGGTTTGAGCGATTCGGTGTAAATCGCGCGGACCGCTTCCGGGGTGGCCTGGGTAGGAGCAATGCCCAACAAGCCGCCCAAGGAAGGCGTGTTGAAAGCCAAGTCCACGAGTTTATCCACGTCGGCGGCTTTAAAGCCTTCGTCTTCCAATTTGTGCGTAGCGCCCACCGAGAACAACCATTTTTCCACGCCCAAGGCCGCTTTTTCAGCTTCGCAGGCGCAGCCGGTCAAACCGGGCACAATCGGGGCCAACACGTCGGCCAGCGTGGCCGGTTTGGCGGCGTAAATGTTCTTGATTACGGCCGGCAGCAACATCGCCAAGCCTAAGCCGTGGGTCAAGTTCGGGTTCACACCGGAAAGCGGATGTTCCAAAGCGTGCGTGTAGTGCAGCATGCCGTTATCAAAGCTGATGCCGGCAATCAACGCCGCATACGCCAGGAAGTAGCGCGCTTCCAAGTTGGCCGGGTCTTTAAGCGCCACGGGCAGATATTCGCTGACCAGTTTCACCACAGCTACAGCCAAATCAATCGCATACGGAGAAGCTACTTTGGTTGTGGCGGCTTCCACGACATGGTTGACGGCGTCGATAGATACATAGCGGGTCTGGTTTTCGGCCAAGCCGGTCATTAAGGCCGGGTCGTCGATGGAATAAAGCGGATAGATGCAATCGTAGGCGATGGCAGGTTTGAAATTCTTTTCTTCGATGCTTACCACCGCAAAGCGGTTGGCTTCGGAACCGGTGCCGTGCGTGAGGTTGATGGCAATAATCGGAGCGGCTTCGGTCGGCGTAAATTTAAATTCATATAGGTCTTCTGCGCTGTGACCGGGGTTCTTCATCAAAATAGCCACGCTCTTGCCGGCATCAATAGCGGAACCGCCGCCAATGGCCAACATCGCCTGGGCGCCAAAGTCGGCCGCCATTTTGGCCGCTTCGTTGACGTGGTGCGTGTTCGGGTTCGGGGTTACTTTATCGTAGTGAACGTATTCAATCCCATTTTCGGCAAACGCTTTGGTGACGTGGTCCCACGCGCCGGTTTTTTTATACGCGCCGCGGCCCGTCATTACAATCAGCTTGGTAATCCCCCTAGATTTCAAGTCCTTGCAAATGTCCGAAATTTTCGCAATGGCACCTACCCCAAAATACACCAAGGTGCGGCTGCGAATTTCGCGCACTTCATTAATATTAATGTCTTTTTCCCACATAAAATCCCCTCCTTAAATATGGTACTTCCTTCCCCTTTACTATACCATATTGCAAGCCCTTATAGAACGCCCTTTTGGCAAGTTGTGTGCCGTTTCCTATATCAAAAAACCGCCCCGGCGCACGGCCAAGGGCGGCAGTATGGTTTGCAACACAAATTATTTAAATTCCACTTCTGAAAAGGAAAGGATATAATAGTCCGCTTCTTTAAACAAATTCACTTGGTCGGCGGCGGAGTGGGCATCGGCCGCGGCGGCGGTGATAAACCCCGCTTTTTGGGCCGTCCTAAGGGCATAAAGAGCGTCCTCCACCACCAAGGTTCGTTCTTTGGAAGTGCCTAGTTTTTTAAGAGCCTCCTCGTATACGGCCGGGCTTTGTTTGCCGGCGCCGGCTTCATCGCAAGTGATAATAAAGTCAAACGCGTCCAATAGCCCCAGCCTTTTTAAAGCGGCTTCGGTCAATTTCCGGTCCGAGGCGGTCGCCACGCACAACTTTACTCCTTGGGCACGCAAAAAATGTACGGCTTGCACAATGCCGGGCTTGGGCTGAATATCCCGGTAGTAGCGGGCGCATATAGGCTGCAAGGTCTGGCGCAGCAATTCTTCGGCGGGTTCGGCAAAGCCATAAGTGTTTTTAATATAGCGCGCTCCGTCCATAAGCGACATTTTGACCAGCTTTTCCTGTAAACCGGGCGGCGGTTCTATGCCGCGGCTTCGCAAAAAGTTCACGCCGGAATTATCCCACGCCGAAAGCGAATCCAGCAAAGTACCGTCCAAATCAAAAATCACGGCATCTATTTTATTTTTATTAGGGAAAACATTAATTTTTTGCTGCAAGCTTTTGCGCAATGCCGCACGGGAAATATCCACCCGCATGGGGGAAAGCACCCCGGCCGGTTTTCCACCCAAAACCCGGCTGGCGGCAGCTGCCTGCACGCTAAAAGAGCGCAAGAAAGAAGTTTCCTGCAGCAAACGGGCCGAAAACAAAGAGGCAGACGCCCGCTGGGAAGCACGCTCCAACAAAAATACATTTTTCTGAGCCTGCACTGGGCAAGGGCACATACCGCTTGCCAGCGCCACAGCTAAAGGTAAGAGAAAACGGCGCATAAAACTCATATATATATTTTACTTTTTTATCCAAAATGCAGGCAAGATAACCCCCTGAAATTTTTTATTTTTACAGTTTTTTTAAATAGACGTAAATTTTGAATTTCTCTCCTAAAAAGATACAATAAAAGAGATGAAACAAACCCAAAAAACCTGGCAGGGAACCTCCAAAAAAAGGCGCAATTCGGCCTTTTTTATTTTTGTCTTTTTGGGCATGCTTACCGCGTTTGGCCCGTTTGTAACCGATATGTATTTGCCCAGCCTTCCGGCTATGACTTCGTATTTTAATGCCAGCACTTCGCTGGTTCAGCTGGGGCTGACTTCCTCTATGTTGGGGTTGGCCGCCGGCCAGATTTTATTTGGCCCGCTAAGCGATAAATTCGGCCGCCGGCTCCCACTGCTTGTTTCTATGGGGTTGTTCTTGGCTTCCACGCTGGCGTGTATTTTTGCGCCGACCATAGAAATCTTTATTACACTGCGCTTGCTGCAAGGCATAGCGGCGGCAGGCGGAATTGTAATCTCCCGCTCGATTGCTACGGATAAATTCAAAGGCGCAAACCTAGCCAAAGCGTTAGCGATTATCGGAGCTATTAACGGGATTGCTCCGGTGGCCGCGCCAGTAGTGGGCGGAGCCGTACTGAAGGTGACGGGTTGGCAAGGGGTGTTTGGCATATTGTTGCTAGTAGGCATTCTGTTGGCGACCGCGTGCGTTCATTTTAACGAATCGCTCTCCCACGCAAAACGCTCGAAAGAAAAAATCACCCGCACGCTAAGCTTGTTTAAAAACGTCCTGCAAAAACGCAAATATGTGTTATGCGTTTTGCAGATGGCCTTTGCCCAAGCCCTTTTGTTTGGATACATTGCCGCCTCGCCGTTTATTATCCAACAACATTATGGGTTCAGTCCTTTTGCGTTTAGCTTATTTTTTGCGGTAAACTCGGTGGCTATTGCAACGGGGGCAGGGCTGTCGGTTAAATTTAAACGGCAGGAAACTTGTATCTTAACTAGCTGTGCAGGAATGCTTGTATGCAGCCTGTTGGTATATGCCGCACTTGCCAACGATGCGTCCATTTTGGTATTTGAAAGCCTCCTGATTGTCTTGCTTTTTACGATGGGGCTCACTTTTACCGCCGCTACCACCTTGGCTATGGAAGCCGCCCGTGAGCAGGCCGGAACCGGTTCCGCCCTGTTGGGAGCGGCCGGATTTCTGTTTGGCAGCATTGTTTCGCCGTTGGTGGGAATGGGCGACATTATGCTTTCCACCGGTATTACCTTTGTTGTTTGCGCATTAGGTTCCACCCTGTGCGGAATATTCGCCGTGCGCCGGAAAGAACCCGTCTCCGACTCTGCCGCCGGCTCGGTTTGCTAGCTTAATCAAATTAAAATATACCAGGCTCCCAAGAGGGAGCCTTTTTTATGCAATTTCCGCTTGACCTGGAGTTCACTCCAAGTACTACAATATAACAAACGGAGGAATTTATGACTATATCGGAAGTGAGTGAAAAATACGGCCTTTCGCCGGACACCCTGCGCTATTACGAAAAAGCAGGGCTCATTCCCCCCGTCAACCGCAAGGAAAACGGCATCCGCGACTATACCCCCGAGGACTGCGGTTGGGTGGAATTTATTAAATGTATGCGCGAGGCGGGCCTGTCCATAGAAGTACTGACGGAATACATTACCCTCTACGCCAAAGGCAACCGCACCCTGCAAAAACGCAAAAGCCTGTTGGTGGCCGAGCGGGACCGCCTGAAAAAACGGATTGAACAAATGCAACAAACGCTGGAACGGCTGAATTACAAAATTTCCGTTTATGACGAAAGAATTGTTGCCTGTGAAAAAAAATTATTAAAGTGAGGATTTAAAAATGGCTAAAAATGTACTGATTATTTCTTCCAGCCCCCGCAAGGGCGGCAATTCGGACTTGTTGTGCGACCAATTTGCAAAAGGAGCGCAAGAAGCCGGGCACCGCGTGGAAAAAATTGCCCTGTGTGAACAAAAAATAAATTATTGCACGGGCTGCGGCGTCTGCAACGAAACGCACCGCTGCGTACAAAAAGACGATATGTCCGCCCTGCTGGATAAAATGGTTGAGGCCGATGTAATTGTGCTGGCTACGCCGGTGTATTTTTATTCTATGGACGGACAGCTTAAAACGTTTATTGACCGCACCGTCCCGCGCTACACGGAAATTTCCAACAAGGATTTCTATTTTATCCTTACCGCAGCCGACACACAAAAGAAAAATCTCGCCCGCACCGTAGAAGCCCTGCGCGGCTTTACCGAAGACTGCCTGGATAACGCGCACGAAAAAGCCATCATTTACGGCACCGGCGCTTGGCAGAAGGGCGAAATCAAAAACACCCCGGCTTTTAACGAAGCCTATCAAGCCGGCAAGCAGTGCTAACCCCGTTTGCCCGCTTTTTCCGGCGCGCCTGACCCGCGCGCCTTTTTAATGGAAAAATTAGGCCTTGACTTGGAGCCAACTCCAAGCTGTATACTTTTTTAACAAGGAGGTTGTATGAAGCTTACACACAAACATTTTACAGGGTTGTTGGCAGCCGGCCTGCTGGGCAGCAGCTGTCTGCACGCTTACGATTGGAAATCCGCCCGCAAGGAACTTTCCCCTCAAGAAGCGTCCATCGCCGAAACGGCCGCATTGGCTGCAGTAGGCGACTTAAACAAACTGGCCCCGGCCTTTGACCGCGCTTTAAACAACGGTTTAACGATAAACGAACTGAAGGAATTGGTTTTGCAGTTGTATGCCTATGTCGGTTTTCCGCGTTGTTTAAACGCAGCCGGCGTATTGGAACAAGTGGTCAAGGCACGCCAAGCCGCCCAAAAAGGTGATTTAACCGGCCCCGAAGCACAGGCAATCCCGGCGGGAACGGATAAATACGAACTGGGCAAAAAGAACCTGGAAGTATTGGTTGCTTCCGAACTGCCCAGCCGCCCGCCCGTGTTTATCCAGGGAACGGACACCTTCTTAAAGGAACACTTATTTGCCGATATTTTTGCACGCGGGGTTTTGTCTTATTCCCAGCGTGAAACCGCAACTGTGGCTGCACTGGCGGCGCTGGGCAATGTGGCCCCACAGCTGCAAGCGCATATGGGTATGGCCATAAATGTAGGCGTAACACCTGCCAAAATAGAAGGCATTTTGGCCGTCGTCAAACAAGCCGTCGGCCGCAAAACAGCCCGCCAGGGATTAAAATCCCTCCAGCAGGTATTATCCAGCCGTACGCAAGCATAAGGAGGGCGCATGAAACCCGCCAAATGGATTATTTTTTGTATGGCTGCCGTGCTGCTCACCGCCGCTATGGCCGCCAAACCACATCAGGAGAATTCTATGAAAAAAGCACCTATTGATACCATTTTTGCCCAAGGGGAACCCAACCCCTACGGCCAATTTTTTACGGGGCAAACTTATTTAAATATGCTCAGCCCCAAAGACGAAACCTTCAACGCCCCTATCGGCAACGTAACCTTTGAACCTGGAGCCCGCACCCATTGGCACAAGCACGACGGCGGACAAATTTTGCTCGTCTTGGCCGGGGAAGGACGCTACCAAGAAAAAGGAAAAGAAATGCAAATCCTGCACAAAGGCGACATCGTCCGCATTGCACCGAACGTCATTCATTGGCACGGGGCCGCGCCGGACAGCTGGTTTGTGCATATCTCGCTGGAAACCAACGCCCACCAAAACGGCAAAACCGACTGGCTGGACCCGGTAACCGGCGAGCAATACAAATAATTTTAACAAGTGGAGGGAATTTATGAACAAATTTACGCAACTCCTCGGATCCGGCCTATTAATAACCTGCGCCGCGTGTGGCAACCCGTCTGCCGATGCCGGCACCAGTACCGCCGCCCAACCGGCCGGGAACCCGTTTGAAGGCAAAAAGGTGTTGGTGGCCTACTATTCGCACTCCGGCAATACGCAAGCTGTGGCGCGCCAAATTGCGCAAACCGTCGGAGGCGATTTATTTGCCATCGAAACGGTGCAAACCTATCCGGACGCTTACAACCAACTAACGGCCCAGGCCCAAAAAGAAATCCGCGCCGGGTTTATGCCGGAATTAAAAAACACCGTACCGAATATGGCACAGTACGAAGTTGTGTTTATCGGTTCCCCAAACTGGTGGGCCACTTATGCGCCGGCGGTAAAGTCGTTCTTGGCGCAATACGACTTTTCCGGCAAGCAGCTGGTTCCGTTCTTTACGCACGGCGGAGGCGGTATGCAAAATTGCGAAAGCGATATGCATAAACAGCTGCCCCAAGCGCATTTTTTGCAGGCGGCCACTTTCCCGGGCCGTTCCCGCGGGGCGGACGAAAAGCAACTGGCTAACTGGCTAAACAAACTGCTTCAATAAACGCTATAATACTTAAAAAGGAGGACGGCTATGGCACCCAAACTATATGTAAAATTAAGTGTGGACGCGCTTATGACCGTCCTCTTTTTGTTATGTCTTAACTATCCGCTTATTCGCAACCTGCCGCACGAAATTTTAGGCACTTTCTTAGCCCTTTGCATACTGTCCCATAACGTCCTTAACTGGAGTTGGTATCAGCATTTGTTCGCCGGGAAATATACGCTTTTTCGCAGCGTGCTGACAACCGTAAATGTGCTGCTCCTGGCCATGATGGCCGGAATGATTATAAGCGGGATTATGCTATCGCACGAGGTGTTTTCGTTTTTACACTTGGACGGTTCCTTTCAAGCGCGGCGGCTGCACCCCTTTTTTGCTTGCTGGAGTTTACTGCTGATGGGCCTTCACTTGGGGCTAAACGGCGGGCTTATCAAATTGCTTTTTCCGCCGCAAGCGCAAGGCACTGTAAAGCGGCTGGCTTACGCGGCGGGGGTGCTCTGCACCTTATACGGGCTGTATGCCTTTATCCGGCTGGGCTTAGCAGACAAGCTGTTACTGCAATCGCTGCATGTGGGACGGGGCACCAACAGCTGGGTCCTGCTGGCGGACTATACCGCCATTTTATTTGGGTTGGCTTTTATCACCTATCAGGCGGTTCAATGGCTTAGCGCCAAACCGCGCTTTAAACAGGAGGATTTGCATGCTTAAAACGTTTTTGCTGGTTATTTTGGCGGCAGCTGTCGTCGGAGGGGCAATCGGAGGGTGGCACCTGTGGCGCGTAGCCCGGCGCAACACAGCGGAAATGGCTCCCTTTCAAACGGGGACGGTTTCTTACAACGCCCAGTTGGGCAAAACCCTGGTCATTTATTATTCCTGGACGGGCCACACGCAAGACATCGCCCAACGGATTGCCCAACACACCCAAGCGGATTTATACCGCATCGAAACCCAGCAACCCATTTCCAAGGTACCGTGGATATACCTCACGCTCAAGCGCCAGCTCTCTACGCAAAAATATCCAGCGCTCAAACACCCCTTGCCGGACGTGTCCGGCTACGACACGGTGTTTGTCGGCTCGCCCATCTGGTGGTACACGGCGGCCACCCCGGTGCTGCAGTTCCTGCAGGAAATGGATTTCCAACACAAAACGGTGGTTCCCTTTTCCACCCAAGGAAGCAACTACGGCACATTTTTTGAAGACTTTGCCGCTCGCGCCCAAAACGCCCGCTTGCTCAAAGGGGCCAGCTTCAACAACTTGGGCCCGCAATACGACCACGCCGTGGACAACAAAATCGTCACTTGGCTAAACACTCTCTCCTAATCAACTCCCCGGGCAAACCGGGGAGTATTTTTCCTATTTCAGAAAAGTTAAAATAAATAAGTGTGATACTTTTCCGTCCGCCGCATAGTATAAGTAGAATGATGTCATTTGAAGCTTTGTACCAAACGCATTTTAAACCCGTATACGCCTATGTATTTGCCCGCGTGCGCAACAGCGCCGCTGCCGAAGACATCTGCGCCGCCGTATGGAAAAAATGCTATGAACATTTTGCTTCCTTTGACCCTGAAAAAGGCGATTTTCCCCAGTGGGTTTTTACCATTGCCCGCAACGAAACCAATATGTACTGGCGGAAGTTTTGGGTGAAAAATATTTTTTCTTTGCCCGAAGCGGAAGAAGACCTCCTCCCCGGGCAGGACCAAACCCCGCTTGAAAAACTGGAAGAAAACGCCTTCCGCGCGCAATTAATACACGCGTTGGGGCGGTTGTCCAATAAAGAAAGGGACCTTATTTCCCTCAAATTTTATTCGGGCTTAAATAACCGCCAAATTGCCGCCGTTACCCAATTAACGGAAACAAACGTCGGCACGCTGTTGCACCGGGCAGTACAAAAATTGCGCCGGTATATGGAGCCTGTATGAATATGCCAAAAGATTGGATAGAAAAAGCTTCCCGCCTGGATTTTGACCCGCAAGCCAAAGCCCAGCAGCGGGTGTGGGCCCGGTTAAACGGCTGGCAGCCCCGCCAACACCCGGCACGGGCGTGGGCGTGGGGCGTATGCATGACCTTATTTATGCTGTTAGGCGGTTGGGCCGGCGTGCGCTGGAGCGCGTATTTGCACTGCCCGACCGAACAACCCGCCCCGATGGTCCTGCAGAACGCACAGTGCAAAAAAGCGGACGGGAGTTTCCATATTTCCACCCAGCTGGAATGCAACGGGAAGGATTGTTCTTGCACCAAAACGCTGACGATATGCGACGAAAACCCCGTCACCCGCGTAACCCGCAAAACCTGCACCCAAGACGGTGCGGAATTTAACCCGCAGGACCCGTGGAGCCTGCTGGAAAATCGTTCTCAAAATGAAATAAAAAATTGGGCTTCTTGCCAAAATCAATGCTAGGAGTTATTTGTATGACCTTCCGTCGTTTCTTAAAACCGTTTCTGTCGCTCGCCCTTTTAGTAGGGGTGGGGTCCAGCCTGTGGGCCGCTCCCGCGGTGCAGGCCGTGCTGTTCACCTCGCCTTACTGCCCGCATTGCCGCCACTTAAAGCAGAACGGCTTTCCCCAGCAGTTCCGCGAAAAGCACCAAGGCCAGGTAGAGCTGTTGGAATATGATTTAACCGAACAGGCCAACAATGTGCTGTTCTTCCAAACCTTAAAAGAGTACCAGCTGGAATCCGCCGGCATACCGATGCTGGTCGTGGGCGAAACGATTCTGCAAGGCTACCCGACGCAAATCGGCACCGGGGCGGACGAAGCCGTCCAAAAAGCCATCGCCAACGGCGAAACTACCCGCGTGCCCGGCCTAAAGCCAATTGAAAAGGCCCCCGCTAAGGCCCAAACCCCAGCAGAACCGGCCGAAAGCACCTCCCAACCGAAACAACCGGCCGCGGCTGAAGAAACGGCTGCTGCACAACCCGAGCCTGCGGAGGAGGCCCCCGCCTCCACCGAAGAAATAGCCGCCCAAGCCGAAGAAGCCCAGATGCAAGCCCACGAGAATTTGTTCAGCCAAATTACGCTGTGGGCCATTATCGGCGCCGGGCTGGCCGACGGGATCAATCCGTGTGCGTTTGCAGTGATTGTATTTTTTGTTTCCTTTTTGGCGGCTTACAAATACACCAAAAAAGAAATTATCATTGTTGGAACGGCCTATTGTACAGCGGTATTTTTGGCCTATCTGCTGATGGGCTTAGGGGCCTTCCATGCGCTGTATGCCATGAAGGGGTTCCGCTACGTTACGCTCGCCGTGCAATGGGGAACCATTGGGCTGTGTGTGATTTTCCTGGCGCTTAGCTTGTATGATTTTATTGTGTACCAACGGACCAAAAAATCCGAAAAAATGCTCCTCCAGCTTCCCAAAAGCTATAAAGAATATATCCATAAAGTGATGCGTTTCTTCCTGCGCGACAAACACAGCTCTATGTGGCGCTTGCTCTTGGCCGCGTTTGCCGTAGGGTTTGTGGTGTCCGGCGTGGAGGCCGTATGCACGGGGCAGGTTTATCTGCCTACCTGCGTGGTCATTTTAAAAGAAGCGGGCAGCCAATCGTGGAAAGCGGCCGAATATCTAATTATGTACAACTTGATGTTTGTACTGCCGCTGGTGCTGGTTTTTGTGCTGACGCTGTGCGGCAAAGAATCGGCCACTTTTAACAGCTGGCTTAAAAAACACTTGGGGCTTTCCAAGTTCCTGCTGTGCTGCGTGTTTTTGGGCTTGCTGCTATTGATGTTAGCCAATATGTTTTAATCCAAACGACACCCCCGGCCCCGGGGGTGTTTTTTATTAAAATACATTGATATTTATCGATATATTTGCTATAATAAAGCAGGAGGAGACCATGCACTTACCCCACCAAACAGCCCGCCTATTTAAGGCTCTGTGCGATGAGCACCGTGTACAAATTGTGCAATTGCTCCGCGGCGGGGAAATGTGTGCCTGCCACTTACAGCAAGAGCTGAAAATTGGGCAATCCACCCTTTCGCACCATATGAAAATTCTGTGTGACAGCGGGCTCGTTTGTGCCCGCAAAGAAGGGCGCTGGATTCATTACTCTTTAAAAAATACCGGCTTGCGCGAAATGCAACATTACATTTCCGCTTTGTTGGAAACGCAAAAAAAGAATCCCCTATAGGGAAATTTTTTTGCGCAAATACATCTATATATTTAGATATATAGATAAATATCTGGAGGTTTTATGTTTCAAATTTTTACTCGCCTAGCCGATTGGGCTACCGCGCAAATGGGGCTATGCGTCCAAACGCCATTGGGCAGCTCCGTTCATTTTTTTATAGAGGATATAACAAAGATTTTTGTTTTAATTTACGTCCTCATTTTTGTTATTTCGCTTTTTCGTGCGCAGCTGTCCCCCGAAAAATACGCAACTACCTAGCCGGCAAAAACCGGTGGTATGGATATTTTTTAGCTGTATTTTTAGGCGTCGTAACGCCGTTTTGTTCCTGCTCGTCCATTCCGCTTTTTATTGGGTTTATCACGGCGGGAATTCCGTTTGGAATTACGATGGCATTTTTAATCAGCTCCCCCTTAGTCAGCGAAATTGCAACTTTTATGCTAATCAGCATGCAAGGCGCAGGCCTATGGGTTGCCTGTGTGTATGTAGCCAGCGGCACAATAATTGCCGTAATAGGGGGCTGGCTGGCGGACCGGCTGCATCTAGAAAAATTATGCACCTACCGCCCACCCACGCATGCCATGCCAGCGTGCGCATGCGGGCGGCAAACGCTCACTCAACGCGTGCAAGATTTGCTGCGTTACGCACATCATTTCGCCTGGGACACGCTTAAAAACCTATGGCTCTATATTATTTTGGGGCTTTTAGTCGGGGCCGCCATACACGGGTTCGTGCCGGTGGAAATTTTAAGCAAATACCTGGGGGCCGATAACCCGTGGGCGGTGCCATTGGCTTCCATTATAGGGGCGCCATTATACGCCAACCACGCGGGAGTAATCCCCGTTATACAGGCCTTGCTGTTAAAGGGTGTACCGCTGGGAACGGCGTTGGTAATTTTAATGAGCATTACCGCTATTTCTTTACCGGAGATGATGATGTTAAAAAAAGTACTCTCCGCTAAAATGATTGGGCTGTTTTTACTGTATTTAATTACAGCGTTTATGGCCGTTGGATATTTGCTAAACGCTATTTTATAGGAGGAAACAATGGAAATTAAAGTATTGGGAATGGGCTGTGCCAAATGCAATTTGCTCGGTAAGCACACACAACAAGCCCTTAACTCGTTGGGCTGGAATGAAACCGTGGAAAAAATAGACGATCTAAACGCCATTGTGCAATATGGCATTTTGCACACACCCGCATTGATAATAGACGGAGAAGTGGTATTATCCGGTCAATCCGCCACCGTAGAAACCCTACGGGATTTGTTAGTAAAACACCACGCAAAATCGTCGGCAGAACAATAGTTTCTGTCGGCAAATACACACTTAAACATTAATTTGCTATAATAAATAGGTACTTAGTCCGCAACACTTTTGGAGAGGTGGCCGAGCGGTTTAAGGCACAGTCCTGGAAAGACTGCATACGGGAAACCGTATCGAGAGTTCGAATCTCTCCCTCTCCGTGTCTTTTTTATAACCTTTAGAGCAAACTCCCCAACGGAAAAATTGTCCGTCGGGGAGTTTTTCGTTATTCCACTAAAAGTTGCTCCCAATGGGGTTATGTGGACAAAATAACGGGGAAACGGCTTGCCCATGCTCCGTTTTCCAAAAAAGAAGTGGAATTTGGGTTGCTCCTACTGGATATTTGATATACAATGACAAATATGAGTCAAGTAAATATAGATGATTTTTCTCAAGAGAAAGATTGCGTATATGAAGGCGAGCATTATTCCGTGCGGAATAATGGTGCTATAATGCGGCATGCTCGGCCTAACAAACGTATTCGTCCCTTGGATAATCAATGGACTTTTGGAAGACCTAATGCAATAACAGGTTATATGGAAATAGTTTCGATTCGGGTTCATCGCATTGTTGCTACTGCATTTCATGGTATTCCTCCCAATAAAGAATATGTAGTTGACCATATTGATACTAACCGACGCAATAATCGGCCGGAGAACCTTCGCTGGCTGTCTCGTTTGGAAAATGTTCTTAAAAATCCATATACACGTAAAAAAATTGAATATTATTGTGGCAGTATAGAAGCTTTTTTGGAAAACCCGGCATTGTTGCCTCCAAGTAACGAAGAGCCTAATTTTAATTGGATGAGAACGGTAACTAAAGAGGAGGCGGCTAATTGTTTGCGCAATATGGAAAAATGGATAGCTAAAGAACAGACTGCTTCTAAAGGAAAACTGGGAGATTGGATTTTTCAAGACCCAAAAAAACAAGAATCCCCAGTAAAAGACTTTCGAGTGCCTTCTTTAACGGCGGGAGCTTTTCAAGAAGATTGGAAAATTCCTTCCGAATTTCCGCTCTGTCCTGTAAATACAGAAATTCAGGAGCCTTTGTTAAGTTATGCGCAAAATCTTCAGGTGGGTAAAGTTTTTTGCAGAAACAAACAGTATGAGTCTATTCTTGAAGATTTTGTTATATCAGAAGATAACAACACTATTTGGGTTATTTGCTCAAATAAGACAAATATGAAACCTTGGTCAGCATCAAAAATTATATTTGATAAGGGGTTTGTTCATATATCATTAGGTTCATTTTTTGAAAGAAATGGAGCCGAAAAAACAATAACTCTTGATAGAGGCTTAATTTGGCAAGGACCTGAGGGTATAGATGATTATTGCTAAACTAATCAGAGGAAGAGGATTATGCCTAATATAGCGGAAGAATTAACCGGGGAATGGTTGCGTCACATCAAAAAATGTGATTTTGTGGAATATAACGTAAAGGGGCCTCATCAAACTGAAATAGACGTTATCGGTTTGCAAATGGCTCAGAATACTATATATGTTTGTGAGGTGGCGGCACATGTCCTGGGTTTACAATATGTAAACACGAAGACAAAGCGTCCCAATACAACGAATAAATTTATTCAGAAATTTAAAAAAGATAAGAGTTATATTGATGCCCATTTTCCTTCTTTTCGAAAAGTCTATATGTTATGGAGTCCGGTGGTAAAAGTGTCAAAAATGGGGGCGAAATATAATGCATTGCAAGCGGTCAAAGATGTGCAAATGCAACTGCAAGAAGAACTGCAAATCCAACTCGAATTGGTGGTAAATGAGCGATATTTAGCCGCTATTAATGAGTTAAAAGAATTTGCCTCCAGACGTAGCTATGATTTAAGCAAATCCGCTGTTTTGCGCTATTTCCAAATAGAAGGATACTTGCAAAAGTATGTTAATAAACTAAAAAAGGAAAATAAACAGTAAATTATCCCATGTGCCCACTGCCTTTATCAAATGGAATTTGTAGGGTGTTGGACATATGCTCTGCCGTGTAGACGGATAGATTAATCGTATCGCTAGCGTCCCCGTATAGGAAAATAATTTTATCTTCTTTTTGTATATCCATTGTTGGGATGCGAATATCGGACAAGGACGGTTGGATATTGTCCTCATGGCGTTTGCATTGTATAGAAATTATAATGGCAATTTGCAGGTCGCGGGCCAGCTCTCTCAGTTGTGCCAATATGTGGTTTGTTTCGGCTTGCGCCCCTTTAATCAATTGGAAATAATCTATAGTCACTAATTTAAGCTTTACACACGTCTGGGATAATTCTTTATATAGCCGGCGTGTCCGCTGACAAATCTCTTCCATGTTGATAACGGCTGTATCATCAATATACAACGGGGACTTCTGCAGACTATCTAATGCCGGCTGAATAAGCCGTTTGTGTTGTTCCCGGGAAAAATAACCGTTTCTTAAAAGTTCAATTTTGATCTTGCTTATTTTGGCTACTAAGCGTTCATAAAGACTGTTCCTCCCCATTTCTATAGAGAAAATAACCGTCGGAATATGCTGCGACACGGTAGTGTGTGCTACCACATTTGCCAGGAAAGCCGTTTTTCCTTGCCCCGGTTTGGATGCTACAAAGGTCAGCTTGCCTGTTTTTAATCCGCCAATGGCGGCGTCTAATGATTGGATACCGGTTGGGATAAAATGTTTATTTATATGCATATTTCCTCCTTTTTTACAGTTTGAATCGTCTTTACGACAGGCTTCGGTCGTTTTTGAAATTGGGTAAATCTTCAGCACCAAGAGTAAACAGCTTGGTGATAGATATTCTTATTAAGTTATTTTCTCTTTTTCAGCATAGGTTTTGCCCCAATTTGTTAGTTTTTATTACAAGAAGGCCTATGGGCAAATTAGATGCTCTCTGGAAAACATAAAGTAATGGGATTTATTTTTTTGATCAGTCTATACTATCATAATCCTCTAATTTTTCTTGCTTATTAATAGAGAAGAACAAATAATTCCTTTTGATCCGACTAATACCATGTAGCTGAAGTGTAATGTCAGAGGTTTTTTCTTCTAACCATGATTCTTTCCACATAGGCCAGCTGGGATATATAAGCCCCAGAGATGTTCCATATTCTTCCGTAATAAGAGGTAAATCTTCGTTATACAAATCTGATAAAGATAAATAATATGGATTTTCATGCCGCATATCTTTTAACTGGTCCATATAGATAAAAACAAAAATTAACTTCTTTGTTTCCTTAGCTATTTTGGAAAAGAGATGATATCGTCCTTTCTGCCATTCTTTTAAGGGAACTGAAAAGAATAAAACAGAACTGTTAGTTTCATAAAATGCACCTTTAAAATTGCACCAGGTAACTTTTTTAGTTCTGAGAGCGCTGACAGCTTTGCCTATAATTTCTTGTTTGTCTTTATCTGCTTTTTCCAAAAACGAAAGTTTGGGAAAACTAATACCACTCTCTAAAGAGAGAAGCCACTTGAAATCTTCCTCGGGACGTATTTGCTGACCAATAATTTCCACATTTAAAACTTGCTGCATACAATAGTGTAGTAACCAAGCTCTAAAATGGGAAAATGCCATATAGTGCTGACTGCCGGCAAAAAGATAGCATTCCCCCAGGGTAAATTCCGTAAAAAACTCTTCTAACTTTTTACTCGGACATTTTATAGTTTCTTTTGAGGGCTTTTTAAGCGTTTGCCAAGTGTTTTGCAGTTTTTTGCTATACATGTGAGCTATTTCTTCTACAAAGTACATATAATCTCCCTGTTTGCAGTCCTGTGGCTGGTTTCTCCAGTAAGGTTGGGGAACTTTATGCCTTTTAATGACCGCCTTTATTTCCTATTTACTCCTGCGAAGCAATATAACGAGCTTATTTAGGTAATTTTTATTATTTGAAAGAGCTTCTTACTCTCAACATTTTGGACATTTCTGTTTATCTCTCTTTTATATTTTAATATCCTCTCGCGACAGCCTTCGGTCGTTTTTTAACTTGAGTAAATCTTTAACGCTTAAAACTTCTTTTGAAGCGCCGGATAGGATATCCAAAATAGTTCTGGCGGGTAAGAAGGATATTTCTAATAATCGGGATATATAGCTGTCAGTATAACCTTCTTGCTTCGCCAATTCTAAAATAGAGGAGGCCTGGCCGGAGAATAGTTTTTCCCGCAAAGTATAACTTTGACAAATAATTCTAACTAATGGTTCTTTGGGATAATTAGGGATAGGATTTTCAGTTCCTAAAATAATCTTTTTTCCTTTGCACGCCCGTCTGATTTGGAAAGGATATTCGAAACTTTCAAGCGAATCTGCGGGGATAAGTTTAAACGGGCGGTTTTCCGCTAAAGAGAGTAAAAATTCTCTGATTTGGGCGGGAGATACGGTCAATTTTAACGTATTGGGAAATAAATCAACTCTTGCAACGAGTAATCTTCTTGTTTCAGTAGATAGCGATAACTGTGGGAGTTGTTTTTCAATATCTTGTTGTAAGGATATATGGATGTTTGATAACAGCGGGGTTAAAAATGCCGGAGAAGTTAACAGTTCTTTTAATCGTTGGGTAACAAAATTTTCTAGCTCTCCAGCTGGAACTTGTGTAATAACGCCTAGTTTTTCTCTTTCCTGCTTAATCATGGCTTGGCTGGTATAGTACCGTCTTTTCTTGTTGCCGGAACCGCTAGCTTTTGGGCTCATACGGTTCCCGTTATCGTCAAACAGTTTGCCGGCTAAAAAACTGGGGTGTGTGTCATGCCGCACACGATTTACCTGGTGGTCTTCAATAATTTGCTGAACGGAAGAGAAAAGCTCTGTGCTGACTAATGCTTGATGCAGGCCCGGATACCATGTCCCTTTATGCCCAACTTCCCCGATGTAAACCCGGTTGGATAAGATGCGATGCAGGTTAATCTTGGTGAAGGGCTTACCCAAAGAGGTTTGAACATTATTTTCCCGGACCCAATCCAATAGTTTCCCTACGCTTTTTAATGAATGATATTGTTTGAACAAAGACTTTAATATAGCGGCTTGTTGTGGGTGGGGGATGAGTTTCTTGTCCTTGCGTTCGTAGCCAAAAGGGGGATATCCGCCCATCCACATTCCCTTCTTTTTGCTGGCGGCGTATTTGTCCCGGATGCGTTCCGCCGTTACTTCCCGTTCAAATTGTGCAAAAGATAACAGCATGTTAAGCGTTAAGCGGCCCATGCTGGTTGTAGTATTAAAGTGTTGTGTAATAGACACAAAAGACGCTTGGTGGACGTCGAGCACTTCTATAATTTTGCTGAAATCCATTAAACTGCGGGTTAAACGGTCTATTTTGTAGACGACGATAATATCAATTTTCCCCGCTTTTACGTCCGCGAGTAATTGTTGCAGGGCTGGGCGTTCCAATGTGCCGCCGGAATATCCTCCGTCGTCATAGGCCGTTGGAATCAAAAACCAATGCTCCGATTTTTGGCTTTTGATATACGCTTCACATGCCTCCCGTTGAGCTTGCAGGCTGTTAAAGTCCTGATCCAGCCCCTCTTCGGATGATTTTCGCGTATAAATGGCGCATCGGATAGGTTTATTTATCATTTTTGACTCCAAAAAATACTTTCCCATTCCATTGTTTGCCTGTGATTTCCCGAGCGATGGCGGATAAGCTCTTGTATGTTTTGCTACTATACAAATAGCCGTTTGAAACGATTTCCACTTTGTACTGAACGCCTTTATAAGAGCGCACTAAGCAAGAGCCTACGGGAAAAGTTTTTTCTTGTAGGATGTCTGTTTTACCTTGTTCTAGGTTTTTCTGTGCTTGAGCGAGTCGTCTGAAGAAATGCTTCGGATTGATTTTATTTTCGTAGGCTTGTTTATACCACGTGATATATCTAATCAGCAAGGAGTTTCGCAAATTGGGCATCGGTTTTTTAATATACTGGGCCCAGATTTTAACCAATTCTTCGTTTGTTAGTGTTTTTGGATATTGCATATTCCCTCCCACGTATATTACCGCTTACATGGGAGGGATAGTCAAGTTAATTCTGTTGAAGATATTTCTTTAGCATATCATGTAGCGTATGCTTTAAAGAGAGGGGTTCTACAATATGAATGTAAGGCAGCCAAGGCATTAGGGGAAGCAATACTTCTTCGTTTTGGGAAATAGTTGTTTCAAGTGTTAGGCTCTCATCTGAATGTTTGGTTAAAATTTTTTGTCTGGGAAAATAGTTCCGTTTCTCAAAATAAGAGGCAATAGTTCCCTCAATTTTCAAAATTACGCGGGTTTTTGCTTGTTCGTTAAAGAATACGCTGGTACTTGCTTTTAAAGCTTCTAACGCTGTTTTGGAGGGTTTGAAAGCCTCTTGTGTGTTTTTGATCTCTAAAATGCGGTCCAAACGTAATGTTTTGATTTGTGTTCGGTCGTTTAAGCCAAACACATACCAAAATCCGCCAGAGTGTAGTAATTTGAGCGGTTGCAGATAATAATTCAGTTTTTTGGCGGGATCCGCCGCAAATGTTAAATATACGGCCGTGTGGGTGTTGATGGCCTGTTCTAATGCCTGCGTGATGGGGGATTTTTCATAGGTTGAAGAAGTAATTTGGAAATAATATGGAGATTCCTTTAAAGGCCGTATAAGTCGTTGATTTAAATTAGAGATTAGGTTTTCAAACCGAGAGCCAAACGGTTTTGCCAGTGCTGAAAGCAATACAAGAGCGGATAGTTCTTCCTTGGATAATTGTAGTTTTTTTAAGGAAAAACCTTCCGTGAAACTATAAGTCCCCGGTTTAACTTTATAGAGCGGGATGCCCGCCGCTTCTAAATTAAGAATATCCCGTTGAATTGTTCGTACGGTTACGCCCAGTTCTTCTGCTTCGCGAGGGATATCAATATGCCCGCCGTCCAAAACATTAAGCAGGTAAATCGTACGGGTTAATTTATTGAGCGTTTTCTCTTTCATAGTCCTGTTGGAGTTGCTGCATTATTTCATCAATTTGGGAAACAAGTTTGGGATATTCATCATTTAACCATTGATCTAATTTATTGTTGAAGTGATTTTCGGTTTCCTCGGTAATGTTTAGGTCTTTATATTGTAATAATTGTTTAGAGTAAATCGTGGTCCATTTTTTGCCAGATGATCGTTTTTTAAAATTGTCTGGTATTCTTTTTAATAATTTTTGTTTGATTTCTTCTGCTTTTTTGCTTTCTCCGGTAGGGCCCACTACTAATTTAACTTGAAGATTTTTCTTGTCGTTAAAAAATTCAAATAGAATTAAGTCTTTACAATCTTTCAACCAAACTCCTTGAGGAACTTGGGCAAAGTCATACTTTTCCCAAGAAGAAGGGGAAAAATTAAAAAAACATTTGCTATCACGATAAATGTGAATTTCATTTCCTTCGGTTTGAAGACGTTGGCTTAAAAGGTTACTAATTTTAGCTTGGATATCTATCTTGTACTCAAGAATTGTTTCGATCGCGTCTTTATGAGCTTCATATAATTGAGAACATAATTTTTTAATTTCATTATCTTCCATAGTAATCTCTCTTTGAATTAATTGTTGATATTGCAAAAGTAAGGTCTGTACTTGAGTGGACATATTAGGAATTGTAATTAGTAAATGTTCAACTAAGTGTGTGATATCCGTATATGATAACTGTATAATTTCATTTTCTGATTCTTTTGGCTGTAAACCATTAGGTGTTAAATATAATAAATACTTAGATGGTATGTGTGCAAACTGTTGGTTGATGTATCGGGCATATTTAGCCAGTTGACCAGGGGCATCGGTTGTATCAATTTTATTTTCAATACCAATAATAAATTCTTTTCCTTTGATTAATATATCAATACGTCCTGTTTCGGTGTCACTTTCCGTTGATACTTCAACTTCGGCAGGATTTAGGTTGGAAATATGTAGCAGAGCATCGTGCTGATAGTTTTCTGGTAATTGTAACAGTAATCCTTTTAAAGGAGCTGTCCCCAAATGGTGGTTTGCTTGGGGATTAAATAACCAAGCCAGCATTGTAGAATGGCGTATTTCTTGGCGACTTAAATTAAGAATTGAAAATATATTAAATTCTTGTAACTTGCTTTCTAAAATCGCCAAATTAGGATCTTTGATCAGATTGTACAGGCTGGTAAGTTGCTCTTGCTGGGAGTTATTCATAAAAATCCTCCTTTTCAATAGTATAGCTCTATTAAGCGACAAAGGTTGGTCGTTTTATCAAAAAGAGGGTATAAAAAAGCGACGACCGCACTTTGAGGGTGATCAAACGCTCAGAAATGGGTCATCGCCACCATGCCCAGCTGGGCACAGCAAAACCATGACCTCATCTTGGCTTGATCACCATTTAGACGGTAAATTCGTCTAAATCGTTGCCTTTACGGCTCCAAAACGAGTCACACAAACTTGCTACTACAACTCTATTAAAACAAATTCGGACAGAAACGACAAATTTCTGTCCGAATAATAAATCCAGATTCACACTATATCCTTTAAATTGGTAAAGAGGTATGATCTGAGTCCATTTCCCGTGTTAAAAATTTCAGTACGATTTCTGAAGCTTTGATATTGCCTCGCAAAGCGTCATGCAACCATTTACGTGCCAGTGCTTGTTTGGCGGCAATTTCGCTTTTTTGTTTTCCGTCGCTTACTGTTACCATACGCCCGAACTCTTCTTTCATAAGAGAATACATCGTTCGGCTGTTTGCTGGCCGACCATTGGGATTACCCGATTGTCCGGGTTTGAACTGAAATTCTTTCGGCGGATGTCCTGGTCCTACTTTATAAGGTCTACATTTGATACGTAATGTCATGCGAGTACCTCCTCAAATTTGGCTTTTTGACCTGTTAATTGTTCAAAGCGATATAGAATAACGTCGCAGTAGTGCGGATCAATTTCCATCATGTAACCCTTGCGATTTGTCTTTTCACAGGCGAGCAAAGTGGATCCGCTTCCCGCGAAGCAATCAAGAACGATATCTCTGATGTTGCTAACGTCCAAAATGGCATCAGCGATCATTCCTACGGGTTTAACGGTTGGATGGAATTTTAAGTCGTTTCGGTTTACGGGGTTGGAAACCCTCACGCCGGGATAACTCCATACATTTGTTCTGTTCCGTCCATATTTCCCCAAATCAATATGATTAATGTGGGTGGCGTTGCCATTTTTGAACAGGAAGAAAAATTCATGCTGGGAACGATACAGAGACCCCATTCCTCCGCATTGTTTATCCCATACGCAGATGTTTTTAAGAGCAGTATAAGCTTTGCCGGCGGTGGATATTTCGGAAATATGCCGCCAATCCATGCATACAAAATGGAGCGAGCCGTCTTTTGAGAATTGAATCAAATTCTTGAACGTTTGCGAAAGGAAATCGGTAAATTCTTGCGGAGTCATCTCTCCGTGAGCCATGGCAAAGTCTTTGTGCTTATATTTTCCGTTTCCGCAGATATGCCCGTCCGTTTTTACATTAAACGGGGCATCAGTAAATACCATATCGGCCTTTTGGTTTCCTAATAGTTCCCGGTAACTGCTGGATTCCAGCGCATTGCCGCAAAAAAGGCGGTGTCTTCCTAAACTCCATAAATCGCCCGGTTTGACGCGCCTTGGGATATCGAGGGGAATGTCCAAAGTTTCTTCTTTTGATGTATTTATTTCGGAAAGGAAGAGTAAATCAATATCCGGGGTAGAAAAACCCGTTAAATTGACATCCATTTCGTCCTGGCATGAGACTAGCTCTTGAAATTCCAGCTTTAGGGAGGCCTTATCCCAGCTGCTTTGCTCGGCTATTCGGTTATCTGCTATCCGAAACGCTTTCAATTCAAGTGGGGTAAGATGTTCAATTTTTACCGTGGGAATTGATTTTAAGTTTAATTTTCGGGCTGCTAAAACGCGGCCATGTCCTGCCAAAATAACATTGTTTTTATCAATTAACACGGGATTGTTGAAACCAAAGACTTTAATACTTCGTGCCAATAGTTCTATTTGTTTGGGCGAATGTATGCGTGTGTTGCGAGAATAAGCCTTAAGTTTTTCGACAGGGATATTTTCAATTTTCATATTTACCTCCGTTATCGGAATATAACACAGTATAGTGATAACAGAGGTATCTTACGAGGACACGAAAAGTGGAAAACTATGTCCTTTTAGCTATGAAGAGATTTTTTACAAGTTTTCTGGCTCGACCGCATCTTTTGTGGAAGGCATCAATGGTTAAATTTGGGATTAATTTCCTTAATACTTTGTCTTTTTGAGCTCTTTCAAATAAATCGGTTTCTGTCATTCGTTTGGTTTGTAAACTAATTAAACGGATGTTTTCCAGATCGGTTTTGGTGAAATATTTTGAGGGTAATTCTTTTAAATTGGCTTCAATATCTGCTTTCTTGGTGCGGAGAAATCCAATTAGTTCTGAAAATTTGATGTCGTGGGTAATATGGATTTTTAACCAAGGTTCCTCATGTGTAGCGTAGTAGATAGAAATTGGTTCTATATGGTGTTCAATGATGTTACACCACACAATAGAGAAAAGATGGGGTTTTAAAAGCGAATGGATAGAATAATATCCATGCACTTCACTGGAAGTTAAATCCCATTGTACTTGTTGGGCTAATTTAGCGAGTTTTTTGTGTTTTTTATCTCTAAGTATGAAATGACAAGGTCCTGTTTCAAATCCTTCGATAGGCAAACCATGTTTTTGACGGAAATTTCTTACAAATTGGACAAAATCTTGATTAAGAACGATTGTCCGGGCCAAAAAGATTAATTCCGACGACACTTTCCTGTAGCCAGCCGGATAATTTTCCAATGCCCGGCCGCTAGTAACCACTTTATATGGCGGATGGGTATGAATATTTACTCCCGGCAAACGTTTCAATAGGAATTTGATGTGCATATACTACTTTAATACTATATTTATCTCTTTTAAAATATTTCGAAAATCCTCTAAATATATATTGCTTAAAATATGGCTTGGCGAATTACTATCATAGTTGATAGCATTAATATTTTGTATAGAAATATACTTGTTAGATTCTTGTTTTTTTAAAGTAGTTGTAAATATGACTTGATTAGGAAGGGCAGAGAATTTACTTAGCACGATTGCTTCTTTTGGTGTTGACAGCTCACCCTCTCGGAAACCATCAACTATGATCGGAAAAGGATGTTGCAATGTTTTTACTAAGGCATATAATTTGGCTAAATAAAATTCAGCGTTTTCACTTCCTGAAAAAGTCTGATCTTTACGAGCAAATAAAGAGTCAAAATCAAGTTTTCCGAAAGGGTCAACCTCTTTATAAAATTCATTCATAAAAAATAGAAGTTGTTTTTTTATTTCTTCTTTTGAGTTTTTTATTATATTTATTTGTTCTAATAAATTATGTAGTTTATTAGAAAGATTTAGAATTTTTTGATCTATTTGTTGCACTTCTTTTTCTGCGTCTGCAACACTTAATAATTCTTTTTTAACCAATAACAAGCTTTCTATTGAAACATCTTCTTCTTGCATTAGATTGCGTATTTCATTTTGAAGATCAGACATTTTTTTGGAAAATTGCTGAATGTCTTCTTTGGCAGAATCAATCCTTTCCTGAATTGCCTTTTGAATATTGGCGCGGATTGTTGTATCGGACACATCAAAGGTAACATTCTGGTGGGCATTTTCATATCCTATGCACGAAGATCCACAGTCTAGACATGTTAGCCGTCCTTCTTTCAATTCTGCATTTAGTGATCTTAATTCATTCAGTAGATTTTCATTCTTTATCTTGGAGCTGTATAATCTATTAATTTTTTTCTTAAAACTATTCAATTCTGCATTTTTTTCTTCTAATTTTTGTATTTTTGCATCTATCTGTTCTTGATTTTTGATATAACTAGCATAAGCAATAGAGTTAGATAATTCAGATAGAATATGAGTTTTTTTGATTAAATAATTCTTTTCTTTTTTAAGTTCTTCTATTTCATGCTTGATTTTATCGGGATTAGTATTCTGGTCTAAGGTATAGCATTTACTCCACGCATAAACCATATTGATAAAATCTTTTTTTGTATAGTATGAGTCATTAAAGATTGAAGAAGCATTCCTCCCATCTTGACCAACAAAGAAGAGTTGAGTAAATAAAACAGGATCAACTAACTTCAATGTATTGTCTCCTTCTTTTATAATTAATGGAAGAGAATAAATATATTGACTAAAAAAACGTTTAAATTCTGATATGGAGTCGTACAAATGGAAATGGTTTCCTCTTTTAATAATAAAAGAATTATTTTTTCGGCAAATTTTTAGAATGCTTTGGTTTGTTTCCAACTCAAGATAAAAGTAAAGATGTTTATAACTAAAACCGCTGGGAAAAGCTGGTTCATTGCCTAAAACGTATCCAATAGATTGGGTTACAATTGTTTTTCCTTTGTTATTATCATGGCTGTATATAATATTGCAGTTTGGTTGTAATGAATTTTCAATAAAAGCTTCTTCTGCACTTCCAAATGCTACTTTTTTAAGAATAATCATTTCTCGAATGCCTCCTTGAGTAAGGCAATAAAGTATAAAACTGCCTCTCGATCTAAGTGATGTACATTCAGGATATGATCCCGCGGAATTGTCTTAAGTAAAGCCTCAAGAGATTGATTTTTATTGAGAGGGTCTTTTGCTATATAGTAAATGTCTTCAAAGAGTTGCCAATATGCCTGAGCATTGTTTTTGTCACAGACCATTCTGAATAGCTGATTTTGACAAGACTGAATAAATTCCTGTCTATCAAACTTGTTTTCCCTGATAGAACAAGCATATTCCATAAAACTTTGAGGAATTCCGTCTATTAATGACGTTTTATTTACTAATCTGCTTAAGACCATTAATTTGATATCTCCTGTAGAAAGATGGCGGCTGTAATGGAAAAATTCAGAAATTTGATGAATACAAATTCCTTCTACTTTTGACAGTTTTTTTGCATGTTGTTTAGCTCTAATTTCTTCAAATATTTTTTGCAAGTATTCTTTTTCATCATCAATAATAATATTCTCATTCCGAATAATACCTTTAATGTAATCTTCTTTAGATTTATCATCAATAACAAAAGAAACTTTAGATAAAAATGAGTTTATATTAGCATCAGTAATTGAAGATTTATCAATGTAGCTTTTTTCCGTTCCTTCTTCTTTTAATCCTCTCTTAATTGCTTGTTGAGCTTTTGTAGTAAAATTATTAATATCAAATACGGATAGATTGGTATCTATCAGTGCTGAAGGAGCAATGCCTCCTATGAATAGAATAAAATCCTTAAAATTTAAATCAGAAATATAATTTTTGAAAAGAGTAATTAAAGATCTACCGATTTTTTTTGCATTAATATTCCTATTTCCTTTAGATTGCAAGTCATAGGCTTCGTCTTGTAAGCGATGGATACCTGTCACGTCATTAAAGAAATCAATAGCAAAAAATTCAATATCGTCGCAATTTCTATAAAAATTCATCAAATATAATAAGGCTTTGGTTTCCGTATCGGAGGCCCGTTCATTTGTTTTTTCTGATGAGGTTATGTGGTATGGCATTTGATATTCTCTTAAATCTGTATCATTTTATTTTAATTATTATATATTATTTATTATTATAAAAGACCCCTGTTTTCTCCCTGTTATGCAGGGAGGCGCGATAAGGGCCAAAAGAGCATTTGGCTAGGGAAATTCAGCTCTCCGCCATTTAAAAGCCCCCTCAAGGGGCTTTTTTAGCGGGCAAATTCCCCTTTTGTGAGGTTGTATGGTTAAACGCATTCTTATTGTGTGTGCGCTTTTTTGCGCCTTGCCCTGCCACGCCCAGTTGCAAGAAAACCTGCAAGTATTGGGCATTTTGCCGACGGAAAATATTACTTCGCTGGAAATCAAACCCCGCTTTAAAGCAAAAAATGACGCCAAAAACGACATTTCTTCCACCCTGGAAATTAAACCTTCGTTTAAGTTAAACCACCATTGGAAATTCGGCGCCGAAATTCCGGTAGCCCGCGTGGGGAACGACGAACACTCCGCCAAAGGCTTGGGCGACATTATGGTATCCGGCAGTTATGTAGACTACAGCCCCAACAAAATTTTCTCGTATGGGCTGGCTATGGAGCTTACCACTCCCACCGCCACAGACCACAGCCTGGGGGACGGCAAATGGGTGGCGGAACCGGAAATCTTTACCGTTTGGAAATTAAGCCCCAATTTCTTTGTGGAAGCGGAATACCGCCACATCTTTTCCTTTGCTGGCAGCAGCGGGCGGGAAGACATCAACGAAAGCCGCTACCGTATGATTTTTGGGATTATCGGCCCAGACGGTTGGTGGTTTGAATTTGACCCGCGCTACACAGTAGATTACGAAAACCCCGGCGAGGCGGAACTCATTGGCGAGTTTGAACTTGGCACCATGATTAACGTCGGCTCCTCTATGTATGTGCGCGGGGGCTGGCACTTGGGCGGCAACAAATACTCCTACGATTGGGAGTTTATGCTAGGATTTAAAATTTTGTACCTGTAAACCAAAAGCCCCCGCAAAACGGGGGCTTTTTTGTAAGGTTTAAAGCTGGTGCACTTACCGGCGGAAAGTTTTAATTTGCATTCCCAACAAACGCCCCAACAGCATCAGGGGCAGCACGATGCAAATACTAAACACCGCTACTAAAAGCGTCATAATAAACCCAAACGCCAGCACAAACACCCCGCCGATAATTCCCCCCGTATCGCCTTTGGGGCGGGCGGAATCTTTAGCGGGCCCAGCATGAATGGGATTTCCGTGTTCGTCCAAAATTTCGGGTTCAATAATTTCTTCGGTCTGAATAATTTCCTTTTCTTCCATATCTATATTATGACATAATCCGCGTGGTTTTTCCCACCCGATAGATAACTAGGAGCTAATCTATTTTTAGCGCTTGTTTTTCTTTCGCAAAGAGATACAATAAAAGAAAAACCAAGGGGGACTTATGGATAAGATAATCTACTCGCCTATGAAATATGTACAAGGGCCCGGCGCGTGGGAACGGCTGGCCGATTACGCCACCGCACTGGGCGCCCAAAGTGCGTACGCCGTGGCGGGGCCGCATGTATTAAAACACTATTGGCCCACGGTGGAAAAGGGCTTTTCCGCCCGCAACATTGCGCTGCACGCACACCGCTTTGGGGGCGAATGTTCGATGGCGGAAATCAAACGCATCGTAAACGAAATCCACGAAAAAAACTGCGGGGTTGTAATTGGCATTGGCGGCGGGAAAACGCTGGACACCGCCAAAGCGTCCGCTTACTACGCCAAACTGCCGGTGATTATTGCGCCGTCTATCGCGTCCACGGACGCACCTTGCAGCGCGCTGTCGGTAATCTATACCGAAGGAGGGTCTTTCGAAAGTTATTTAATTTTGCGCAACAACCCGGACGTCGTGCTGGTGGACACCGCCGTCATTGCGCAATCCCCAGTGCGTATGCTGGTGGCCGGTATGGGCGACGCGCTGGCCACCTACTACGAAGCCTGCGCCTGCTTTGCTTCCGGCAAAGCCACCACGGCGGGCGGGCGTTCGTCCTTGTCCGCTTTGGCTATTGCCCGCGGCTGCCGCGACAGTTTGTTTAAAAACGGCCTGCGCGCCAAACTGGCGGCGCAAGCCAAAGCCGTGTCCAGTGCATTGGACGACATTGTGGAAACCAACACCTATATGAGCGGCATTGGGTTTGAAAGCGGCGGCCTGGCGGCGGCACACGCCATTCACAACGGGCTGACCGTGCTGCCGCAAACGCACGAAGCCATGCACGGGGAAAAGGTCGCTTTTGGCCTATTGGCGCAGCTGGCATTGGAAAACGCGCCGAAAGCCGAGTTTGACGAAGTGCTTGCCTTCTGCCGGGAAGTGGGCCTGCCTACCAACTTGGCTGCGCTGGGGCTCAAAGACGTGTCGGACGAAGACCTTAAAAAAGTGGCCGCGGCCAGTTGTGCCGAAGGCGAAACCATACACAATATGCCCTTTAAGGTAACGCCCGAGGACGTATTTGCCGCTATTAAAGTGGCCGACAAGTTGGGTTCTTAAGCGGCGGCCTTCCCGTTCGCCAAATTTGCCGCCCCGCCCAGTGCGGGGCGGCTGTTTTTACCCCTCTTAAATTGGTAAAATATAGCTAAGCGCGTAACGTCACATTACGCGAAGAAACCAAGTAAAGAGGACTTGCAATGTTACCTAAAGCGTATGAACCGCAAGAAGTAGAACAAAAACTCGCGGACAAATGGCAAAACGCCAAGTTGTTCGCCGCCAAAGCCGATAAAAACAAAAAACCCTTTGTTATTGTTATCCCGCCGCCGAATATTACCGGTGCCTTGCATATGGGGCACGCTTCCACCAACACCTTGCAGGATGTTTTAATCCGCGCCCATCGTATGTTTGGGGAGGACGCCTACTGGGTGCCCGGCACGGACCATGGCGGTATTGCCACCCAAAACGTCATTGAAAAGAAACTGGCCAAAGAAGAACACAAATCCCGCCACGACTTGGGCCGTGAAGCATTCGTCAAAACCGTATGGGATTGGTACAACGAATGCGGCAACGCCATTTTTAACCAGTTCCGCAAAATGGGCTGGAGTTTGGACCTTTCCGATATCCGTTTTACGATGGACGAAAAACGCGCCAAAGCCGTATACGAATGTTTCCGCCAATGGTGGGAGAAAAAATACATTTACCGCGGCAAACGCTTAATCAACTGGTGCGTGCGCTGTTCCACCGCGCTGTCAGACATTGAAGTAGAACACGAACAACACGCCGGCAAATTGTGGTACTTGCGCTATAAAGGCGAGGACGGCTCGGACGGCATTGTAATTGCCACCACCCGCCCCGAAACCATCTACGCCGACGCCGCCATCGCCGTCAACCCCAAAGACGAACGCTACAAAAATATGGTGGGCAAAAAGGTCATTATCCCCTTAGCCAACCGCGCCATTCCGATTATTGCCGACGAAGCCGTAGAACTGGGCTTTGGTACCGGCGCCTTAAAAATCACCCCGGCGCACGACGCGACCGACTACGAAGTCGGCCAGCGCCACAACCTGCCGATTATGACGGTCATCAACGACAAAGGCAAGATGGTCAACTGCCCTGAAAAATATTTGGGCATGGACCGCGAAGTCTGCCGCAAGGAAACCGTCAAAGATTTGGACGCCGCCGAATTACTCGTCAAAGAAGAAAAATACAACAACGCCGTTTCCACCTGCTACCGCTGCCACAGCGCCATTGAACCGTTTATGAGCGAACAATGGTTTGTGAAAATGGACGAAATTGCCAAGCCGGCCATTGAAGCGGCCGAATCGGGCGAATTGCAATTCCACCCCGCCAACTGGAAAAACCCGTTTTTAAACTGGCTGAAAAACATTCAGGATTGGTGCATTTCCCGCCAGATTTGGTGGGGGCACCGCATTCCGGTGTGGTACTGCCGCCACTGCAGCGCAAAAGGCCTCACCTTTGCCACCGACCAACAAGGGCACGAGCAACTCACCAAAGTATCGTTTGAAGACGGCGCCCAGCCGATTGTGTCCTACGACAAACCGGAAAAATGCCCCGTCTGCGGCGGGCACGATTTGGTGCAGGACCCCGACGTGCTGGACACTTGGTTTTCGTCTGCCTTGTGGCCGATGTCCGTTTTTGGCTGGCCGGAAAAAACGCCGGAAATGGAGCATTTCTATCCTACCAGCGTAATGGTAACCGGGTACGAGATTTTGTACCTGTGGGTAGCCCGCATGGTAATGACCGGCCTGCAATTTACGGGCAAGCTGCCGTTTAAAGACGTGTACTTAAACGGCATCGTGCGCGACAAACACGGGCAAAAAATGTCCAAATCCAAAGGCAACGTCATTGACCCCTTGGATATGACAGCCAAATACGGTACCGACGCGGTGCGCTTTTCGCTGCTTATGCAGGCGGTGCCCAGCAAGGATATTCCGTATTCCGAAGAAAGCATCACCGGGGCGCGCAACTTCTGCAACAAAATTTACAACGCTTCCCGCTTTATTCTAATGAATATGGAAGGCATCAAAGGCCCGCTGGCTATGCCCGCCGACATCACCGAACTGGCCGACAAGTGGATTTTGGACCGCTTTAACCACGCCGTCAAAACCGCGCGCGAAGGCATTGAAAAATACAACCTCGCCCTGACGGCCAACACCCTGTACCACTTTTTGTGGGGTGACTTTTGCGACTGGTATGTAGAACTGGCCAAACAGCGCTTCCAAACCGCCGAAAAAGAAAAAGTGATGGCCTTGTGCGTCAACATTCTTTACGGCACGTTAAAAGCGCTCCACCCGCTGATTCCGTTTATCACGGAGGAAATTGCTTCTTCCCTGCGCCCGTATGTAGGCGAGAAAGAAGAATTCCTGCTCAACCAGTCTTACCCGCAGTTCAACCCGGCCTGGTGCGATAAAGACGCCGTACGCAAAATGGAAATTATCCAAGGCGTCACGCGCGAAATCCGCACCATTCGTTCGCAGTTTAATGTGCCGCCCGGCCTTAAGATTACGGCCGTTTTGTCCGCCAAGGACGAGGCGGATTTGGCCGTAGCAAAACAATACGAAAATTACATCAAACTGATGGCCAAAGTGGACAACCTGCAAATCGGCGTGAATTTGGCAAAGCCCAAACAAACCGCCACCGCCGTGTTTGAAAACACCGCCATTTATGTACCTTTAACAGGCCTGATTGACTTTGAAAAAGAAAGAAAACGCCTGGAAAAAGACTTGGCCGCCGCCAAAGCCAACATTGCTTCGCGCGAAGCGCGCCTGGCGCAGGAAAACTTTATCAAACACGCACCCAAGGAACAAATCGAAAAAACAAAAGCCGAATTAGCCGCCGCCAAGCTGGCCTTGGCGCAGGTAACGGCTTCGTTGGAGGATTTAGCCTAATGAACAAACTCGTCAAAACAGCCGCGCTGGCGGCCGCCGCACTCATGCCGCTTGCCGCCGCGGCGCAGGATATGGATTGGAAATCTGTCACCCGCTACGATAAAGCCGAAGCCAAAAAACAACTGACCGAACGCTTTACCAAATACGTTACGTTTGACACCCAATCCAACGACCAAACGGACCAAGTACCCAGCACCGCCGGGCAAACTAAATTGGCTAAGGCTTTGGCCAAAGAACTCAAGAAAAACGGCGCCAAAAACGTAAAAGTGGATAAATATTCCATCGTCACGGCGGAAATCCCGGCCAATACCACGGCCAACGCGCCGGTGGTGGCTTTCCTGGCGCATATGGATACGGCGCTGGAAGCCTCCGGCAAAGATGTTAAACCCCAAGTTCACGCTAATTACCAAGGGGGCGACATTGTTATTAACGCCGCGCAAAACTTAGTCATTAACCCGGCCAATTCCCCCCAGTTGGCCCGTGCCCGCGGGCACGATATTATCACCGCATCGGGCGATACGCTCCTGGGCGCGGACGACAAAACCGGCGTGGCTATTATTATGACAATGGTCCAGTACCTCTATGACCACCCGGAAATGCAGCACGGCACGATTAAAATTGCTTTTACGCCGGACGAAGAAATCGGCACCGGCGTGGAAAAATTTGACGTAGCCTCTTTCGGGGCCGATTACGCCTACACCGTAGACGGCGGCGACTTGGGCCAACTGACCAACGAAACCTTCAACGCCAAAGCATTTACTGCCGTGTTTGAAGGTATGCGCGCCGTACATCCCGGCGATGCAATGAACTCCGCTTTTTCCGATAACGTGCTGATGGCGTCGGACTTTCACACCTTGCTTCCCCGCCACCGCCGGCCCGAAACCACGGCCGACCGCCGCGGGTTTATCTTGGTGGATTCCATCACCACCGAAGGGGACCGCACCGTGGTGAAAGGCATTATCCGCGCTTTCTCCGATGCGGAAATGCAGGAACTCACCAGCGAAGTAAACCGCGCCTTTAGCACGGTTAAATCGATGAATTACAAAGGCAAAAATTTTGCCCTTACCATTACGGACCAATACAAAAATATGAAATCGGTCCTGCCGGAACAAATGATATCGCTAACCCAGCTGGCTATGCAAAGCGAAGATATTACCCCTGTTTTAACCGCCGCACGCGGCGGGACGGACGGGTCGACCCTTTCTTTTATGGGGCTGCCCACGCCGGATATTTTTGCCGGGCAGTATAATATCCATAGTGTGCGCGAATACGCCGATGTAGACGTGATGGAAGCGTCCCTGCGCACCTTGCTGCGGTTAGTTTCGCTGTGGAGCATGCAGCAGGGCCAACCGGCCCCGGCTGCCAACTAATTTTACGCCGTCCCCAAAACCCGCCCCTTTTACTGGGGCGGGTTTTTGTTTTGCTTGCCCCCCTGCCAAGAGGCCTAGTGGGGCCTGGGTCCTTTGGCCCTTGCGCATTTTGGTTGCAGATTCATACAATAAAAGAAAAGTCACACAAAGGAGCCCTTATGCAAATGAAAAAGTTGTTTGCTGTATTGTCCGTATTTGTATTTGGCGCATCGTTTGCGAGCCAAGCTTATGCCGCCGTTGCAGCCCCCTATGAACGTGCTTATATCAAATCTTCCGTGCGGGAAAACATCGGCCGCCAAAACACCAAATTGGCCGCTAAATACCGCGCCACGATGCTCGACCGCTTTATGCACTATACCACCTACGACAGCCAGAGCAATGATGCGGTGGCCATCACGCCGGAACAAATTGAAACCGCTAAAAAGTTGTATGCAGAAATTCAAAAATTCGGTTTCAAAACCTTGTTAACGAAGAACTATTATATTTATGTAGAAATCCCTTCCAACGTAAATTGGAAGACCCCCACCCTGGGTTTTAGCTGCCACTACGACACCACCCCCGATATTATAGGGAAAGGCATTAAAGCCCAAAAAATTGAAAAATACGACGGAAAACCGATTGAACTGAAAAACGGCCACGTCCTGAGCACCGAAACCGACCCGTATTTAAAACAGATGATTGGGAAAACAATCGTCACTTCTGACGGGACCACCATGCTCTCCGCCGACGATAAAGCCGGGGTATCCGTACTGGTAACGTTTATCCAAACTTTGGCGGAAAATCCGTCCAAAAAGCACGGCAATATCCAAATCGTCATCACCCCGAACGAAGACGTGGGCCGCTCGGCTGATTTTATCGAAGAAACCCCCTACAATCCGGACATCGCTTTTGACTTTGACGGCGGCGTAAACGGAGAAGTGGTCGTGGGTAACTTTAACGCCGAAAAAGTAGTCTACAAAGTACACGGTGTAAACGGGCACCAGTCTATGGCGGCCGAAAACGGCTATCGCAACGCTTGGAAGCCCGCCTGCGAATTGGGAGCCGCTTGCGCCCAAGAACAATGGCTGCCCAACAACAGCACCGGCAAACAAGGATATGTAGAACTGCACCATATGGATATGAGCGAAGGGCAGGTAAACGTAGCCGAGCTGGACTTCCGTCTGCGCGATTTTAACCAGCAAAATATCGAAAACTGGAAACAATACGCCGACAGCGTAGCCACGCAAATTAGCGACAAATTTGGCGTTAAAATTGAACGCGAAGTGTTGAAACAATATGGGAACGTAGCGGAAAATATTCACCCGCAGGCCCGCCAAGTGGTTACCAATGCGCTTAAAAACGCCGGCATAACTCCCAACTTTAAAGAAGAACGCGCCGGGACGACCGCTTCTATGTTGATGCTTAAACTGGGCAACGGCGCTTACACGCTGTTCACGGGCCAAAACAACCCGCACGCGTTTACGGAATGGCTGAGCGAAGAAGATATGTACAAGGCTTTTCTCGTAGCGCTGAACCTGTCTGATGAAGTAGTAATGATGAAATAAAGGACTGCTGAACCGTATGAAAATTTTAATCGCCACGGGCAATCCGCACAAATTTCAAGAGCTGATGGGTATTTTGCCTGCCAAATTAAAAAACGGCACGCCGATTGAATACCTGAGCTTGCGGGATTTTGCCGGATTAACCCTCCCGCCGGAAACAGGCAACACCTTGGAAGACAACGCCGAAATAAAAGCCGTTTACGCCGCACGGGAGAGCGGACTGCCTGCCGTATCGGACGATACGGGGCTGGAAGTAAAATTTTTGCACGGTGCCCCCGGTGTGCACACCGCCCGCTACGCAGGCGAACACGCCGACGCAGACGACAACAACCGCAAACTTTTAGGCGCGCTGGAAGGGCAAACCCTTCCAGCACGCGCCGCAAGCTTCCGCACGGTAGCGTGTTTGGCCACTCCACAAGGCCGCGTGCAAATGTTTGACGGCACGCTGGACGGATACATCGGCTTTGGCTACCGGGGCGAAAACGGCTTTGGCTACGATCCCATTTTTTTGGTAGGAAATACCCAAAAAACGTTGGCCGAATTAACCGAACAGGAAAAAAATAAAATCAGCCACCGCGCCAAAGCTTTTAAAAAATTGGCAGACCACCTGGTCCTGCTTAAAAACAAGAAGTAAATTTTTCCAAACAAAAACCCCGGGAAACCCGGGGTTTTTTGTCGTGTCAAAAGGAATTTACAGCTCTATTACCAACATAGCCGGCGTAATTAAATAGAACAGATTAATCAATGCCCCTAAACTTAAAAACGGCCCAAAGGGGATAGCGTCCCCGCCTTTCTTGCCTTTAAAAAACATCAAAAACAAAGCATAAATCAAACCAAAAAAGGACGCAAACACAATCGTGGTAATCACGCCTTTCCAGCCAATCAGCGCGCCTACGCCGCCCATTAATTTTACATCACCCCCGCCCATTGCTTCCTTCTTAAACATCCACGTCCCGATAAGCGCAATGGCCAGCACGCCAAACAGCCCAACAGCCGCCCCTATCAAAGAGGCCAATTCTTTCTGCCACCATACGCCGCTAAAATTTGGGTTCAGCCACGCAAACGCCAACCCCAGCACAATCAGCCCCAGCGAAAAGCGGTCCGGGATAATCATTAGTTCCAGGTCAATCACGGACAAAATAATCAGCGCATACACCGCCACAATCACCACAAACGTCCACGCGCTTAAGCCAAAGCGCCACACGCACAGCCACGTCAACACCGCGGTGAGCAATTCCACCACCGGGTATTGAATAGAAATCGGCTTTTTGCAATGGCGGCATTTGCCCAGCAAGAACAAATAGCTAAATACCGGGATATTGTCGTACCACCGGATATGGGCGTTGCAATGCGGGCAGAAAGACGGCGGCCACACAATGGATTTATCCCGCGGAATGCGGTAAATGCAAACGTTTAAAAAACTTCCAAAAAGCAAACCGAAAATAAAAGCAAAACACAAAATTAAAGTATCCATAATTCTCCTGCGGCCCTGTTGCGGGGCGTAAGACAAATAAAAACCCCCGCCCGAAAAGCGGGGGCAAAATTAATGCGTATTCCAAGCCTTGCCGTAGCTGTCTTCTTTATCGGTATTTACGAAGAAATCGCCATAGTGGGGGTCCGTCGGATCGTTGACGTAAGCCCAGCCGCCGGTTTTGGTAAAGCATTCCTCGTAATTACCGGTAGACACATGAGAAGAAGGCGTATACCCCGGGATGGTAGCCTGGGGAATTTTTTCAATATAAGTAGGTACTAAGCTGGAAAGGTCATCGGTGGGATACGTTCCCTGATGTTCCCCGTAATAGGCGGCAATGGCGCTGCGCACTTTTACCAGCTGATGTTTGGTGCTGCCTTCCTGCGCTTTATGCACCAGCATTAAAAATTTCGGCACGGTAAACCCCAACAATAAGGCAAAGATCACTACCGTAATGAGAATTTCCGTCACCGTAAATCCTTTTTTCATAAGCACCTCATTTAAAGTTTAAGGAAACCAACGCAAATACTTTTGCGTCCCCCAGCGTGTTTTTAATGCTGGAGTATTCGTTGGGTTGGTGGGCAAGCTCGTCGAGCTTAGAGTAAACCACCGCCGGATAGCCATAATTGCGCAAATAAGCGCCCACCGTACCGCCGCCAACACCCATCGTGCGGGGAGCATTTTTGTAAACAGTTTTTACAGCGGCTTGGGTCAGCTTTACGACGGAAGCATTTTTATCCGTCGGTTTGGAACAATCGTTAATTTCTGTTTCCACTTTCACTTTTACTTTAAATTGTTTTTCAATAGCTTTGGCCATTTTGGCAATTTCCGCCAACACATCGGCGTTTTTGTAGCAAGGCAGCACGCGGCAATCCAAGTAAAACACATCCGTTCCCGGAATGGTATTTACGTTAGGGACGTTTGCCAACCGTTTAGTAGGTTCAAAAGTGCTGGCGCTTTCCGGGGCGAAGAGTTTGTCTTTTTTGTTAAATTTCTTGTACAAATCGCCCAGTTTTACAATCAAATGCGAAGCCGCACGGCAAGCGTTGTTGCCGGAATGCGGGGTGGAAGCGTGCGTTTGCTGGCCGGTTACGGTAAATTTAATCCACAGCATATTTTTTTCGGCAATTTCCACCATGGTGCCTTCCGGGTTTCCGCCGTCCGGCACCAAGAAAGCGTCCTCTTTGCCAAAAGTTTTGGCGTGCTTTTTGAGGATGGCGTCAATCCCGTAAGTGCTGCCGATTTCTTCGTCGGCATTCAGCAAGAGCGCATAGTTGCACGGCGGGCGGATGCCGCAATCCATCATAGCTTTTACCGCCAGCAAGCCCGACACCAAGCCCTGTTGGTTGTCTTCCGAACCGCGCCCATAAATTTTGTCCCCTTTGACCACCGCTTTAAACGGATCCGTCTTCCACAAAGACAAATCCCCCGGAGGCACTACGTCCATATGGGCCATTACCCACAGCGTTTTTTTGCGGTTTTCGCCATAGTATTTGGCCACAATGTTGGGGCGCACCCCTTCTTTGGCTTTTGGGTCTTTGATATTGATTACATACACTTCGTCAAATTTCATTTGTTTCAGTACGGAAAGCAAATACTCGGCTTTGGCATGTTCGCCCAGCCCCCCTTGGTGGGGCGAAACCGCCGGGCAAGCAATCATATGCGTTTGCAAATCAATAACGGTTTGCTTGTAAGAATCTATTGCTTTAAATATTTCTTTTTCCATTTTTTCCTCCGTACTTTGGCTCAAATCGGGTTCGGTACGTCTATAAATTCAGTCTGCACATCAAATTGTTTGGCTACTAAATGCATCAGGGCAAGCACTCCGGGCTTTTCGGAATTATAATGCCCCAAAGCAATGCAATTTATTTTTCCTTCCCGGCACCACTCCTGGGCCGGTTCGTCCAAAACGCCGGTCACATACAAGTCCAACTTTTGGGCAATGGCCTGCGGCAGCATACTGTATGCTCCGCCGCTTACTACCCCCACCGTTTCCACCCGTGCCGGGCCATACGCCAGCACTTGGGCTTTTGCTCCGCAAACCGTTTCCAGCGCGGCGGCAATATCCGGCAAAGGCGCCGGTTGTATATAGCCGCAAAAGCCGATGGTTTCGTCGTGGTATTGCCCAAACGGTTTAGTGCGCTCCGCATGCAGGGCACGCATCAAACACGCATTGTGCCCCACCACCGGGTGCATATCCAGCGGCAAGTGATATCCAGCCAAATTTAAATCGTTCTTAAGCAAAAAGGCAATCCGTTCGCGGAACATACCCGTCAAAGGCTGTTCCTGCCCCCACAGCAGCCCGTGATGCACTACTATCAAGTCCGCACCGGCTACTTTGGCCCGGCGGAACAATTCCAGCGAGGCAGACACCCCAAATACAATTTTCCCCACGCGCGGCGTGCCGGATACCTGCAAACCGTTGCGGCTGGCATCTGCAATACGGGCAACATTTAAGTATGTATCTAAAAAACGGATAACGTCTTCGCAATTCACCATAGATTTATGTTATCATTTTATAAGAATGAAAAGAACCCTTTTTTTACTCGTTTTCCTCTTCTTATTTTGCTTTCCGGCCCGCAGCGAGGAAATCCCTACTGCGCCCTATCTGCCGGCCCAAAGCTCGCCCGAGGCAGCCAAAGCCCCCATTACGGTACAATTTCCCTACGAAAAAATGGAAGTTTCGCGCGGGGCTTCCAAGATATTTCTATTTGGTAAAGTTAACTTGCCCGGCGCGGTAACGCTGGATATAAATGGTGAAAAAGTCCCCGTGCGCAACAACGGGGCTTTCATTGCTTTTTTACCTGTGCAAAGCGGGGAATTTACTTTTGTATTAACAGCCTCTGCCCCCAAACAAACCGCCCAAGCCGTTCGGCGCATTATAGTGCCCGGGGCAGACATTAAGGACTTTTCCGCCAAGGCGGAATTTGACCCCGAAGAAGTATTCCCGCAAACACCGGTGGAATTAATCCCGGGGGACGTAGTGGGCCTGTATGTGCGCGGCACACCCGGCGCCGAAGTAACGTTTACGCTTTCCGGCTTAAAAGAGGCTAAAAATATCCCCATGAAAGAGGACGTTTCCGCCCCTGGAATGTACCGGGCCAAATACTTAATTGATGCCGAACAAAAACCCAAAACCGCCAAAGTAACCTATAAAATGAAGAATGGCCCCAACGGAACGGACGCCAAAATTACGGCTCCCGCCAAAATAAAAGTACTGGATTTGGAAGACCCCTTCACCCATGCGCTGGTGCTTTCCCCCGGCGTAAAATTGCGCAAAATCCCCACCCCGCGGGAAAACCTTTATCCCTTTTACCGTGCATACGGCGATGTGCTGATTAACGGCCGTATGAATGGCCAATACCGCATTGCGCTGAATGACAAGGAGTCCGCTTGGCTGGAAGAAGACAAATTAAAAACGGTCCTCTTTTCCAATTACGAACCCAACCACATTTCCGGTTTAAAAACGTCCTCCACCGCCGAAAAAACCCGCCTTGTTTTTTCCGGGCGCAAACCGGTGCCCATCAGTATTCACGAATTTAACGACCGGCTGGAATTAACCCTGTATTATGTGAACGGCTTTGACGAAAACTACACGCTGGACCCCAACCAATCCATCGTTGAAAATATTGTTTGGTCCCAACCGGCGCGGGATACGTTGCTGTTTAAAATCTACTTTAAAAAAGGGGCTGCCCTTTGGGGGCACGCCTACGATTTTGACGGGCAGGATTTGGTGATTGATTTAATACACCGCCCGGCGTTGACTCCTTCCAAAAAAGCCCCGCTAAAAGGCGCCCGCATTTTGCTTGATGCCGGGCACAGCCCGCGACGGAAAGTTCCCTACGACGGTGCCGTAGGCCCCACCGGCTATTTGGAATACGAAGCCAACCTGGCCTTGGCGGAAGAATTAAAACCCCTTTTGGAAAAAGCAGGGGCAACCGTCATTATGACCCGCCACGGCAACAATTACCGCAGCCTGCAAAGCCGCTACCAATTAGCTTTAAAAGAAAAAGCACACATTTTTGTCAGCCTGCACTACAACGCCCTGCCGGAAACCATCAACCCGCTGGCCCGTGCGCGCGGGTATTCGGTCTATTACAATTACCCGCACAGCTTTCAGCTGGCACAAGCCGTGTACGATGCGTTCACCCGCAATGTTGCCCTGCCAGATAACGGCCTAATTGCCAATGATGTGTTATTTATTCCGCGTATTCCGCAGCTGCCCAGTATATTGGTGGAAAACGCCTACCTTATCCTGCCCGAACAGGAAGAAATGGCAAAAACCAAAGAAGGGCGCTCCCCCTTGGTACAGGCGCTGTATGAAGGAATTTTAAACTTCTACGGTGTAAAAACAAACCCGAAAAAAAAGCCCGGCAAACGCAACGCGTTTAAAAAACCGGGCCGAAAAGTATTGTAAGTTACGCTAGAATTTAAACCCCACCTGCAGTTGGGCGCCAGCCGTCCAGCGGTGGGGCACATAGAAATAAGGGCCAATATGCGGGGCCTGGTCGTAAGTGCCATACACTTCCACCCCGGCGAACCATCCCCCTTCCGCAACCCATTCCAAACCCCAGCCTGCCGTAAAATAAACATTTGTGGCTTGGGCGGATAAAAAATGCAGCATTTCGGCCCGCCGGCCGATAGCCCCCACCCCGGCCAAGATATAGGCCCGGGGAGAGGTCCCTTTTGTAACCGAAAATTTGCCTACTGCTCCCACCCGCCATACTTGGTATTTTTCCAATACGGCTTCGGTATCGGACGCGCGGGGCAAGCCTCCCTCCACCCCCAACGAAACCCAATTATTTAAGGCGTACAACGCCCGGGCCGATATACCCACCTCGCCGTGGGAAACGGTTTTTCCGGCGGCGGTACGCAGGGAAGTGGAAGAAACAAATGCCCCGGCCGAAACTTCCCAGGCACTATTTTTAAATGCTTCCTCTTGGGGAGCTGGGCTATCTTGTACGCGGTAAATTTGGCTATAGGCAGGAAAGGATAATAACAATAGAAAGGTTATCAATCCGAAACATCTCATATAGTATATTATAACAAGATAGCTTCCCCGGTTAAATAATCCAATACCATTAGCTTTTATTGCTTAATTAGGCTGTGCAAAAGGCCCAATATGCACCTAGGACTAAAGACCCTGTGTTTTTGACTGTAAGACTTTTATAATATAAGTATGAAAAAATTGTTTATTTGTATAGCCGTACTATGCCTAAGCTTGCCCAGTGCGTGGGGAAATTCTGTAAATGTGCTAATTTTAAAACACGCGCCGCAGGTAAACCTAACATTTTTAAAAAATTACGCAATTGTTGTGGGCGAAAATTTTTATGGTCCTATCTCCGCCCAAAACCAACTGCGGATTACGTCCTCCGCTTCAGGTATGCGGCTGTTGGTCTATAATTCCAAAACAAAAGTTCACAAGTCCCTGGGCACGACTAAAGAGCCTATCCATATCGTGCGTTCTTTGGGGTCTTCCATCAATTTCAACTGGCCCCAGCCGCTGGCTTCGTTGCAAAAAAAGCCGCTCTCTCCCTTTTTAAAATGGCAATCTTTCCCACAGCAAGAAGGGGGGTTTGTCTCTTTGCGCCAAGCGGCTTACGGCGGGGACATTACTTATAACGGCCCGCTGACGGTATACTTAAAAAGCGGGATTAACGTGGTAGAGACGGCCGATTTGGAAGAATACGTCACGCAAGTAGTAAATTGCGAGCTCGGGGCGGAAAAATCCCTCCAGGCGCTTAAAGCCCAAAGCGTATTAGTAAGAACTTTTGCCTTATATATGGTGCAGTACCGCCTGCGTGCACTAGACGGCGGAAACCCCAATTGGCGCTTTTTCCAGTTGTTCTCCACCCCCAAAGACCAAGCCTACAACTGCCACAAACGAGCTGATGACTTGGAACTGCCTAATGATTTGGTAAAAAAAGCCGTGCAGGAAACCGCCGGCCAGGTTTTACTAAAAGATAATGAGTTGGCCCGCGTACAATACAACACCGGGGCGGCCAAAGACCTGCCCAAAGGGGTTATTTCGCAGGAGGAGTTAATTAAAAAAGCTCACGCAGGGAAATCGTATACGGCTATTTTAAAGTCTTTTATTCCGGGCAGCACAATAGAACGCTACAATTTATCGGACTTATGTGCCCGGGCGGTAAAAGCCTTGTTTCTGCAAAAGAAATAAACTTTTTCCATTGGCTTTGTGGGTCTGGTTTTATTTTACCGTCGTGCGGTGCTTTTGGCACCGCACTTTTTAATTTACTCCCATCAAACAAAAAACCCTTTGACTTACTTGTCAAAGGGTCTAACTTTTTAAAATCTTACCGGGGAAGGGACTTGAACCCTTAAGCCCGAAAGGGCAATGGTTTTTGAGACCATCCTGTATACCAATTCCAGCACCCCGGCATAACTTGTATATGTTTATTTTAGCAAATTTTTTAGTAAAATAAAAGTTTTTTATTAAGATATTTTTTATGTGTCCTTTTTCCGGCGGGAACCGGCCCTTTCAAAAAATTTTATGCGGGGCGGAAAAACATCAGCTAGCCCCCGCCGCGTATTACTAAAAAAGCCGCCCCCTGCAAGGAGCGGCCAAATTAAATGAAACACCGCTAAAAGCGCAACATAGAGGTGTATTCTTGTAAGCGTTGGTCTATATCTTTTTGGGTTAAATTTGCCAAACGGTCCACGCTGAAAGACTCAATCGTAAAGGAAGCCATTACGTTTCCAATCATCATAGCACGTTTGATAGCGTCCAAATTGTTCCACTCTTCCAGGCTGGCCAGGTACCCGGTAAAACCGCCGCCAAACGTATCCCCGGCGCCGGTAGTATCGTGCACATGTTCCAAAATATAGGGCGGCAGCTGGGCCATTCCTTTTTTGCTTACCAACATAGCCCCATTGGAACCGAGTTTAATCACTACATATTTAACGCCTTTTTCCAGCAGAATCCGTCCGGCTTTAATCAGGTTGTATTCCCCCGTCAGCTGGCGGGCTTCGCTTTCGTTTAAAAAGAAGATGTCAATCCGTTTTACTACTTCCATCAAGGCGTCTTTTTTAGACGAAATCCAATAGTTCATTGTGTCACACGCCACAATTTGGGGGTGTTTTACTTGGTTCAAAACCGAAAGCTGCAGTTCCGGGTCTATATTAGCCAAAAACACCGCTTTCGCATTTTTTTGTTCTTCGTTTAAAACCGGATTAAAATTTTGGAATACGTTTAAATCCGTAAACCGGGTAACGGCCGTGTTAAAATCCTTATCGTAACTGCCGCCCCAGTGGAACGTTTTCCCCTCTTTTACTTGCAACCCGTCCAGATTTACCTTCCGGCGGATAAACGGGGCACGGTCTTCCGGGGTGAAATCAGTTCCTACCACGGCAACCACCGCCGGCTTGGCAAAGTAACTGGCGCAAACGGAGGCATAGCTGGCCGCTCCGCCCAACACGCGCTGTACACTGCCGTTGGCGTTTTCAATCGTATCAAAAGCAACGGATCCTACTACCAATACTTCGTTATTCACGGCTTAATCCTGTAAAAAAGTTTTAATTTCCACTTCGTTGTTGAACTGGTCAAAGAACCCAATTTGGGCCGTTTCCATTTTCGTATCCATCAGCTGGGAGGCGAAATCTTCTTTATTTTTTTCAAAATCTTTCAGATTGCCGTGCTGCACTTTATAAGCGTATTTGATTTCTTCAGGCGTCAGTTTATAATACGAGTACAACACCCCGCGGAAGCGGTCCGCCAATTTGCCTTTGCGCAGTTGCTTTTCAAATTCGGCCGGGCTCATACCGAGCGAACGTTTAAGGGCATATTCATAAGCGGTTTTATTGAACTGGCCATTCTGCGCAAACAGCGGGGATGTTTGGATATCATACGCTACTTCGTAATCGGACACTTCCAACCCGGCCTTATGCGCCGCCTGGTTCAGGACTTCTTCGCTAATCAACGCCGCCAAAAATTGCTGGCGCAGATATTTCATCATTTCTTCGTCCACGTCCACCCCTTGGTTGCGCAGCACACGGGCGCGGTCCTCGGTTACGCGGTAGAGGTCGCGGTAAGTAATATCCGCCGAACCCACCTGGGCAGCAGTATTGCTAAAATTACCGCGGCGGTAAGCGTCCGCCCCTAAGTAAACGATACTGCCCAAAAAGAATACCAGCGTAATAATGAGAATAATTTTTTTGTGTTTAATCAGAAACGAAATCATACTTGGGACTCCCGTTATTTAGCGTTTTTTTCTTTTTCTTTAGCGGCATTTGGGGCGGGTTTTTCTTCCTCTTCTCCACCGCCGATAACGCACATACCTTCAATGCGACCGCCTTCTTCCACAATCATTTTTTTCGCGCGGATATCGCCCTTGATAGACGCCGCCGCCAACACCTCCAGCATTTCCGCGCAGACATTTCCTTCAATCGCGCCGCCGCACACAACAATTTCCGCCGTCACATCGCCCATAATTTTACCGTCCGTTCCTACAATAACGTGCCGGGCATTATCCACCGAACCTTCCAGCGTGCCGTCCACGCGCAGAGAACCCTGCACGCTAAGCGTACCCTGGAAGTAACATTCTGCACTGACCACGGAAAAATGTTCACCGGAAGAAAAATCCGAATCTTTTTTCAGAAATCCCATAAACTTCCTCCTAAAATTATTTAAAATAGTCCCTTGGGTTGACGGCTTGGCCGTCTTTCCATACTTCGTAATGCAAATGCGTACCGGTGGAGCGCCCGCTGGAACCCATGGTAGCAATCCGGTCTCCGCGTTTTACAACGTCGCCGGATTTCACCCGGATTTGGGTCGTGTGGGCATACAGGGTGGAATAGCCTAACCCATGGTCCACCAAAATAGCCTGTCCGTAGCTGGGCACCCAGCCTGCGTGACGCACCACGCCGTCCGCCGTAACAACGATAGGGCTGTCCGGCTTGCCGGCAAAATCCAGCCCGTTATGCCGCTTAGTCGTGCGATGGCCAAACGGGTCCAGGCGGTAGCCGAAACCGGAGCTAATCCGCGCCGTGGACGGGCGAATAGACGGAATAGAGTTGAGCCCTTCGCGGCGGTTGGCAAAGTACCAGGCAATTTCCTGAAAGCTAGCCAAGCGGGTTTGGGCGTCGTCTTCTATCGAATCGATATATTTTTCAAATTCTTCCGTATTTAAATCTTTTAAATCTTTGCTCATTTCTTCTTTAAAATGGGCATCTTCTTTAGCTTTGGCTTCTTCCCAGCCTTTTGGCAGGTTGATAAATTTTCCCCCCGGCATACCCAACATTTGGCGCATTTGGGTATCAGTGGTGCGGGTTAAATCCAGGTATTTGCGGCCGCGTTCCAGCTCGTCGGCAATGAGCTTCATTTTTACGCGCATTAAGTTGTTATCGGCTTTGGTAATGTTGTAGTCGTAGGCGCGGATAAAAAACAAAAATCCGCACAGGGTAACAATCAGCCACAACACAAACACCAGTACCAGCGTTAGTACGCGTACTTTAAATTTTTTAGAAGACCCCATACGCGGCATAATTAAAATATCCACGCGTTCTTCCAATATCCGTACCAGTGAATTGATTAATTTACCCATCTTTTGTATTCTATCATATACGGAGCCCTCCCGGGGGGTTTTCCTGCAGAAAGGAGAAAAAATGAAAAAATTGCTTATTTTAACCGCCGCAGTATTGCTGGCGGGGTGTTTAAAACTGCCGCAAGTACCTACTTTGGGCGTGGTGGAAATGCCCGTCGCCTCGGAAGCGGAAGAAGAAATGGTTTGGACCTCTACCGATTACGAGGGCAAACCGGTGCTGATTATGTTTATGGGTTCGTGGTGCCCGTATTGCAAAATGTCTATGCCGGCCTTAAACGAAGCCGCCAAAAACTATGCAGGCCAAGCAGAAATTGTAGGAGCTTTTATGGACAGCGATAAAGACGCCGTATTGGCCGTAGCCAAAGAACACGGCCTGGCTACCAAAGTGCTCTACAATGCGGGCCCGGCCGCCCAAGTAATGGAAGTAACCGGCCTGCCGCACGCCGTACTGTTCGACAAAAAGCACCGTGCCGTAAAAGTGTGGGAAGGCTTCAGCCCTACGCTGGCGCAGGAATTCAACGAACAATTGGAACGCCTAACCAAATAGTCGGTTTCCCCAAAATAAAGGCCCCGTTTAAAACGGGGCCTTTTTGCATTAATTAAATTCCGCCGCAATTTGCGGGTCCTCCATGCACAGATAAACCAGCGCATGCGGGAAAGTCCGGCGTAAAAGCGGCAAAAGAAATTGGTAAACTTCCTTTCGCTGGGTGTCTCCGTAGCGCATTTTGCCGTCAAAATCCAGCAAAAATTCGCCGTCTAAAATCGTATTTTCCGGAAAGCGGTTTTCAATCATTTTCTTTAATTCACGGCTAAAACGCAACGTCCCAACGCTAATCCAGGCGACTTTATCCTGCGGCAGCGTATCGGCCATTTCCTGCACGGTGCGGGCATAGTCTTGCTGCCAACCGTTGTAAACAATCACCGGGTCGAAATGAAAGCCCAAGCGGTAGCCCGCGCGGGCCGCTTCGCACGCGGCTTGCAGGCGTGCACAGAGCGGCGGGGTAAAATGTTCGGCTCCGTCGGTAATTTTAGAAGCGTTAACCGACCAGGATACCACCACATTTTCGCATCCGCCCGCCGCCAACAAGCCGCCGATATTAACGCTTTTTGTTTTAAATTCAAACTGCAAATGCGGCCGCGCGCGGAAAAACGGCACGATTTTTTGCGAGTAGCGGGTTAAATCGTCAAACACCAGCGAGTCCGTAAATTCGCCGCTGCCGATACGGGGGCGGTCAAACGGTCCTTTGCGAAAGGGCGCCCCGTCTATTTTTGCTAAAAATTCGTCCAAATTGGCGGGCAATAACACGGCGTGCAGGTTTTGGTATTGCTGGAGGAAACAATATTCGCATTCAAACCGGCAGCCAAAGCCCAAGTTGATTAAATTGTATCCACACCCGGCCGAACCGCAGCTGCAGGGGCAGGGTTTTAAAAAGTCGTATTTTTCGCGGTGAACAAGCAGCGTCTCCAACCGGTGTGAAAAATTCGGACTGCCGACCTGCGTTTTGCCGTCGATTTCTTTAAAATCCGCTTTGGGGAAAGCTGCGCGCACGCGCGCGGCGAGTTCGCTGTCCTGGACGGACGTTTCTATATACACGGTTTTAGGATAAAACGGCCGCGGGGTTAAATCCGCCCGCAAGGCAGGGTCCAATTCCAATTTGGGCAGGTAAAAGCGGTCCTTGGCGGCGGTTTTAAAATTAACGGGATAGCGTTGGGCTAGAAGCTGTTTTTTGGCGGATTCAAAATTCAAATTTTTCTGTGCCGGCAAAATATCCTGCGGGGCGGCGCCGTCCCGCTTGGCGATTTCATACACCAAGCGCACCAACTCACGCCGTTTATTTACCCCCAATTTGGGCAACAGCTGCAACACATAATTTTCGGCCGTTTCTACCGTCATTTATCCTTCTCCAAAAAATAAATTTCTGCTTCCGTCAGCGCCACTTGCGCCGCTTGCGCGTTCTGCCGCACCTGTTCTGCCGTGCGCGCCCCCATCAGCACCCCACTTACACCCGCCTGTTCCAAAACCCACGCCCCCGCTACCGCCGGGGCGAAAACCTGTTTTTGTTTGGCCAGTTCTTTTACGCGCACCGCCGTTTGGCTCGCCTCCAAAAACGCCTCCCCGCGGTAACATTTGTAAAAATAATTTCGGGCGTCCGCCCGGCGCAAATTGGGCTCTTTGCGGTATTTACCGCTTAAAATGCCGCCACACAAGGTACCATAGCCAATAAAACCAATGCCCAATTCGCAGCAGGCAGGCAATACGGCCTGGCCCTTTTGCGGGTGCAGGAGCGAAAATTCGTTTTGCACCGAGGCAACCGGACACACCGCCGCCGCACGGCGCAACTCATTTTCGCCTACATTACATAAACCTATGTAGCGTATTTTCCCTTGTTCCCGCAAGCGCGCCAAAGTTTCCAACGCCGCTTCCAGCGGGACTTTAGGATCCGGATAATGGATTTGGTACAAATCCAAATAATCGGTTTTCAGGCGGGAAAGGGAGTCTTCCAACTGGCGGATAATGGTTTGCGGGCGCAAATCGTGGTCGGTCCAGGAGCCGTTTTTCACTAGCCCGCACTTGCTGGCCAGCACTACTTGTTGGCGGCGGCCTTGCAAGGCGCGGCCAATCAGTTCTTCGCTTTGTCCATAAATAGGGGCGGTGTCTAGCAGGTTAATGCCTGCGCCCAATGCAGCCGCCACCGTTTCTTGCGCGGACTGTTCAGAACAAGGCCCCCAGTCATTCGTGCCGCCTAAGGCCCAGCCGCCCAGCCCCACGGGGGAAATGTACAGTTCTGTTTGGCCCAGGCGGCGGTATTGCATAACTACCAAAGGCCGTTATCGGCCATAAAGCAAGAGTCCACCGCTTCTATCCCGGCGGAGGCTGCCAGCTCGTGGGCCTGGGGATCCTGCGCCCCCGGCTGGAACCAAATTTCCTTTACCCCTCCGGCTATACATTGCTGTACGGCATCTTCCAGCGCGGCCGGAGGAATAACCAAAATGGCTACTTCCGCTTTTGCGGGAACGGACGCTAAATTGGGCCACAGCTTTTCGCCCGCGGCCACCCCGCCCTTGGGGTTGACGCCGAATACGCGGAACCCCTTGGATAAAAGCGTTTTGAAAATTTTGTTCCCGTATTTGGCCGGATCCTGCGATACGCCAAACACGACGAGTGTTTTGTTTTCGTACATAGCTTATGCCTGCGGCATAGCAAAATTGCCCATCGCCTGGGCGGCCATACCTTGGCTGTCGCGCACGGCTTTATTGATAACGGCTTTCAAATCTTCGGCAATTTCCGCTTCAGTAAAGTTTTTTACCATCGCGGCCACGCGCACTTCTTTTACTTCCTGCGAGCCGGAAATGGTGATTTCAAAAAAATGGCGGGGACTGTCCACCTTAATTACCATATTGTCCAAACGTTTTTTGATTTCTTCCATTTGGCTTTTGAGTTTCCACAAATCTTTTAATTGTCCCAATTTATCAAACATACATACCTCGTTTTAGAAATTTTTTATATTTTATCTTTTATAAGTCTGCCGCCGCAAACGTGCGCACAAACACCGCCGAACACCGCACTTTTTTATCCGGAAACAGCCGCTGGGCCGCCTTCCGATACACCCCCAGCTGGGCGCGGTATTTTTCTTCCAGCACCGCCGCTTCCTGGCCTGGGGCAATCCGGTCGGTCTTATAATCGGCCACCCATATGCTTCCGTCCGCTCGCTCCAGCACAATATCCATCACGCCCGATTCCACAGCCCCTTGTTCCGTTACAAAAGAAAAAGGCATTTCCCACGCCAGTGTTTTGCAGGACTGCAGTTCGGCAAACAGCGGGCTTTTTACAAAAGCCTCCAGCACGGCCTGGGCTTCGTCGGCCCGTTGGGGCGCCCCCGCGGCGGCGGCCGCCTGGTGCACGGCTTGGCGCAGGTCGTTTTCCCGGCGGGACAATAAACGCTCCAACGCGCGGTGGCACACGGTGCCCAACTCCGCACCGGCGCGCTGGGCCTCGGTTAAAGAATCCGCTTCTTGGGCTAGTTCGCTCGGGGCGCGTTTTTGGTTATGGGCCAGGAAATCTTCGTAGCGGGTTTTCCGCCGGGCATAAGCTTCGCGCCAGGCCGCCACTTCGCGCGCGGTTTCGGCCGCCGCCCCCACAGAAAGGTGCTGATAGCGGAACGCATCGGGCTCTTGGTAGGCGGCATAAGCCACCGGCACAGAAAGGGAACCGTCCTGCAAAAAAGCGGGCTGCTGCTCTCCGTCCGGGAACAGCCCCGCCGCTACAAACGGCGCAGCCGCTTTCTGTGCGCCAACGCGTGCATCAGCCGTCAAAAGCATTTTTTCTTTGGCGCGCGTCAGCGCCACATAAAGGACGCGTACTTCTTCGCACCGGTCGTGCTTTTTTTGTTCCTCTTCCAAAAAGGCTAAATTCACGTCGCATACTTTCCCTACCCGAAGGCCGTGCATATTGTACTGCCAGGAAAAAATATGGGCGGCCGGATCGGAAGAAGAAGCCGTGTCCCGCTTGGATAAATCCGCTAAAATAACAACCGGGAATTCCAGCCCTTTGGATTTATGTACCGTCATTACGCAAACCGCGTCCAAAGCGTCGTCCGGGGCGGGGGCGGTCAAACGGTCGGGGTGTTCCTCCAACAAGGTTTGGATTTCTGTTAAAAACTGAGAAAGGGACGCCCCCCCTTGTGCGGCATAGCCTTGCGCCATAGACGCCAAACGCCGCAAATTGGCCAACGTCTGTTCCCCTTCGTAGGAGGCGGCACACGCTTCGGGCAGGAACGTATCTTCCAACACGTCTTCGAGCAAATCTTTCAGGGCGCGGTGCCCGGCGCGGGCGCCAAAGTCCTTTAGTAAAGCGTAACAACGGGAGGCTTTTTCGTCGGCGGTTTTAGCAAACAAATTCAGTTCTCCCCGCTGGACAAGCTGGTAAATTTCTTCGTCCGTCATTCCACCCAGCGGGCTTCTTAAAACACCGGCTAAGGCGGTGCGGTCCTGCGGGTCCGACGCGGCGCGCAGGAAATTCAAAAAGTCGTTTACTTCCTGTTTGCGGTAAAAGTTTTTATCCGTTTCCACATTAAACGCAATGCCGCGGCGGCGCAGAGCGTCCGTAAACGGGCCGGCTGTCGTGGCGGCGCGCGTAAGCAGGGCAATATCTTTATAAGCCAGTTTGCGGCCGTCCGCAAGCGTCAGGCGGCCAACGTTTTGGCTTATCCAGTCGGCAATGCGCTCGGCCTGATTATCGCGAAAAGCGTCGGCGGACGGTTTTTGCCCTTCTTGCACCGTAATAAACAGCCACGAGCTCGCGCCGCAGCGGGCTGTTTTATCCGTAAAAATGGGGACATAAGCCGGCTGAAAAGACGTTTGTTCTATCATAGCCCGGGAACAAACCGAATTGGCCGTTTCAATGATTTCGGGCGCGCTGCGGAAATTTTTTTGCAGAAAATGTTTCACCCCGCCTTGCTTTAAAATCAAATCGGTAAACAGCTCATACGCTGTAATATCCGCCCCGCGGAAGCGGTAAATAGATTGCTTGGGGTCCCCCACCACAAACAGCTTGCCCGGGGCCAACCGTACGTCCTGCCAGCGAGCGGCCGAGGAAGTTTTCTCCTCCGCCAAAAACAACAAAAGCTCGCCTTGTACCGGGTCCGTATCTTGGAATTCGTCGATAAAAAGCACATCGAATTTTTCTTTAAGCAAACGGCGCACATACAAGTTGTTTTGCAAGAGATTGCGGGTTTTAACAATTAAATCGTCAAAACTTAAAATACCTTCGCGCGCGTATTCGGTGCGGACGGCGTCGGTCACGTCCTTTATCAAACGGTAGGCGTCCAAAAAAAGCTGCTGCTTTTCGGGCGTGGTTTTGGAAGCAAACGACACAATCGCCCGGGCTTCTTCAAACAACGGCTCTTCCCAATCCTTATAACACTTATCGGGGAACGCCGGCATTTCCGGCTGCGGGGCGGGCGGCACAGGCGTACTTTTTAAAAACGCGGCCGTGCGGCGCAAAGATAAAGCCGCCAGCTGCAAAGCCAGCTCGGCATTGCGGATTTTTTTGCCCGGCTGGATATAAGGGGAGGCCAGTTCTTCGGCGCGGCGGGCGCGCTCCAAACAAATGCCTGCCAGCATATCCCGGTGGGCAAAATAATCGTATGCTTCAATTTTGCCGCTGCAGAGTTCATGGGCAAAATCTTTTAATTCCGGCAAGGAAACTTCTTTCAGGACTTTTTTCCATTCCTGCGCAGCCGGAGCCGCCGGCCCCAGCTGTTCGTCCAAAAACGAGTTCCACCGTGCGTCAAACAGCCGCGCGGCGCATTGGCCGGAATCGATTTGGGCGTTAGGGGCAAGGCCGGCCTCCAACGGATAGGCTTTTAAAATTTCGGCGCAGAAACCGTGTATGGTTCCCACGGAAGCACGGTCCATACGCGCCAGGGCGGCCTCCGCGCGGGCCAGGAGCAAATCGTCCTTTACGCCAAAGGTATGGCGCAAGCGTTCTAAGGAGGCGTCTTCTTGCTTTTGTTTAATAGCGCGCACCAACGATTGGAGCTTAAAAATAAAACGGGTTTTAATTTCGGCCGCGGCTTTTTCGGTGAATGTCAGCGCTACTAGTTTTTCCACCGGGGTTCCCTGCGCCAACACCGCCAGGCACAGCCGGTCAATCAGCAGGGTGGTTTTGCCCGTACCCGCGCCGGCTTCCACTACGATATTTACCCCTAATAAAGTTTGCAGTTGTTCGCGGTTTTCTAAAATCATTGGCGGGCCTCCTCCAAGGCTTGGGCGGCAGCGCTTTTGCGGGCGCGCAGCAAAGACTTAAAACTATCCCGCCGGCAAATGGCCGCATAGGGGCAGTATTTGCATAAGTCGGACGAGCACAAAAAGAAAGAACCTTGTTGGATAAAATCCGTCAGCATTTTTAAAAATGCCGTCGCCCGGGGGCGCATTTCTTCAAACGCGCTTTGCGGCAAATCACGCCGCAAGTAGCCTTTGTTGATAGACAACAAACAAGAACCGGCCGGCGTATAATCTTTCCATTCGTCTAATTGCAACGCAATCCATACATAAATAAAAGGCTGGAAAATAAGTTGTTTAAAAAAATCTGCGGCTAAATTTTTGGTTCCCTTGCGCGAAGATTTATAATCCACTACACGAAAGGTTTTGGCGGTGTCGTCCGCGTCCACGCGGTCCATCACGCCGCGCAGGCAAAAAGGCAATTCGTCCGCGGGGGCGGACCGAACTTCCTGCTCGAAACGCACCGGCGTAAACGGCCCCAGCTGGTGTAAATCTTCCTGCACAAAAGCAGCCAATTTTTCGCGGATATCTTCCATAATCAGTTCCCACACCACTGCATAAATTCCATAAGCGCGGTAGCCTTCCGGCGAAAGATGCTTATCCATTACGCGGTCCAAATACGCCAGGGCCGCCGAATCAAACAAATCGTGCGTGAGATGTTTTTGGTAGAGTTCTTCGTAAAAATCTTTCAAAATGGCGTGGTAGGTGCTGCCTCTCCTGTCCGGCGATAGTTCCCGGCGGCTGAGCGGTTCGTCCGGGTCACCCAAGCGCAAGCCTTTGTCAAAAAAGTATTTCAACGGGCATTGGGCCAATTCCTGCAGAGCAGAAGGCGAAAACCCGGATTTATTTTCGCGCGCAAAAATTTGGGGTCCGCTGGAAATTTGGCCGTCAAAACCGTTCAGGGCGCCGCTGTGCGCCAAGTGCCCGGCCGCCTCCAGCGAAGCTTGCACCTGCGGCGTTAAAAGCCCGGCAGCGGTATAATTGGCAAGGGCGTTTTCCGGGTGAAGAACAAACAACTGTGAAATCTCTTTAGGCGTTAAAAATACATTGTCCACCCCGGCTAATTGTTCCGACAGACGCCCGCTTACGCGCGGGGCGTCGTCCGCCTGCAAATCCAGTTCCCCCGCCCGGGCAAGTTCCGTTAAAAACACGGACGGCACCGCCGCTTTGCCATCGGCACCCGCACGCGCATACAAGGCGTACAATTTTTCCTGTGCCGCCGTAGCCGCGGCAAAAAAGAACAAGCGTTCTTCTGCACTACGGTCCAAGCTTTGGTTAATCCAAAAACCCAGCACATCGCGCAGGACGTAGCGGTATGAATCGCGCAGGACGGGATCCTCCGGCGTGATAAGCGGAAAAGATTTATCGTTGAGCCCCAGCAAAAAAACCGCCTTGAACTGAAGTCCGCGCGCACGGGAAGCGTCCGTAAACGTTACGCCCCCCTGCACTGCTTCGGTTTCGTTAAAGGAAAGGGCGGCCAAAGCGTCCGTCAGTTCGCGCACCCATTCGCCGGGTTCTACACTTGCGCGGACAAAAGCATAAGCCCGAAGGGAATTTATTTTGTTGCACACGGCGCGGTAACCTTCGCCGTCTTTGCCAGAAAAAGCGTCTTCGTCCGTATTTTGCTGTAAAAATTCCAGCGCCAGGGCCGCTCCTTCCTCCCAAGAGGAAACGCCGTCCAATGCGCCCAAACGTTCGCGGGCGGTTTCCAACCACGCTAAAAAGGCGGGGTCGTAATTTTGCGTTTGCGGCAGCAAATCGCGCCACTGGGAAAAATCCCGGCTGACGAGGGACTTTCCCGCCAGCACCCGCCAGGCGTATTTATGCGGATTTTTAAAATAAGGGGAAGACAATACCGCCAGCACGGTTTCGCGGTCAAACCCATTGGCCGCCAATGAAAACAAATTCAAACAAAATGTGCCCAGCGCAAACTTGGCAAGTGGATACGCAAACGAGGCGTCCAACGGAATACAATTGGCTTTAAACACCCGGCGGATTTCGTCCTGGTACGGGGCGGCCGTGCGGGCAATAACGGCAATATCGGCAAAGGAATATCCCTCTTTTTCCACCAAGCGCAAAATTTCCTTAGCCGTAAAAAAAACTTCGCCACGCGCGTCTGCCGCGCTGATAAGCTGCACTCCTTTAGGGGCCGGCACACTCTTTTCGGGAGAGAATAAACACTCCGCCACCGGGCCCAACGCGCCCGGGCGGGCGGCACCGGTATTTTCACCGCCGACAGAACCCAGCCAGTTCGTTTCAAAAAATTTCTTGGCAAATTGATAGGCGGGATGTTTCTGGTAAGGCGCAAAAACTACCGTCGGATACAAATCCCGCACGGTGCGGAACAATTCCAGCTGGCGGTCGGTCATATCATAGAAACCGTAAAAAACAATTTGCTCAAGCCCGCGTAAAAAATCGGAATGTTCCACTTGTTTTAAGGCTCGTTCATACGCCGCTTGATACGGGCGGAACCCCGGCACAGCCGCTTCCGCCGCCAAATACCGCCGGTACAATTTATTAAACCAAGCTATGCGTTCGCCGTCCAACTCCAGTACGGCGTCGGACGCGGTGCGCAAGTGTTCGTCCATTAAGTTGGGGTCGGCCAGCGCGTCGGATAAGTCCCTAAGGGAACTTTTGACCGCCTGCACAAACCCGCGGGACGCAGGATAACGATTTAGGCCCGGTTCGGAAAGTAAATTTTTAATTAAAAAATCGCGCAGATTATCTTGCGGGAAAAGCGGGGTTCCTGCACCGGGGGCTTCCCGGTCCAGCTCGCCCACCAAAGCGCCCGCCGTAATAAAATAGATATTGGCCGCCGCCCCCCATTGGCGCGCCAAACGTTCTTTTAGCCGTTGGGCAATTAAGCTGGAGGAGCACACCACCAACCACCGTGCCAAAACAGAACGCCGCCCTTCGCGGGCGTAGCGCACGAAAGCATCTTCCAAGCTGGGATAATGGGCGTAAAAGAGTTTCATAAAATAGTAGAATAAAAGTACTTATTTTATTATTGCATTTTTACGCGCAGAAACCAAACTATGAAAACGCTTGTTTTAGTCCGCCACGCCAACGCCCTAGCCGCTTATGAGGCCGGAGTACAAACTGACGCCGCGCGGCCGCTATCTACCGAAGGACGCCAAAAAGCGGCCCAAACAGCCCACACGCTGGCGGAACAAAAAATCCGACCGCAAATTATTTTTGCCAGCCCGTTGCTGCGGGCGGTGCAAACGGCGGAAATACTGGCCGAAACATTGGGCGCGCCCATATCCCAAGAAACCGTTTTAAACGGCCTTCACGACGAGCAAACCGTTCGGGACTTTTTAACCGAACAACTGCAGCAATACGATACTGTCCTGGCCGTGGGGCACAACCCTAACATTTCTTACCTGGCGCATTTGCTGGGCGGGCGGGTGTATCATTTTGCACCGGGGTCATATGCCATCGTAGATATGCAAGATAAAGACAAGCCGCAAATTCTTTCTTTTGGAGAATAACCAATGACGATTTTTGACGCTGTTTTATTAGGACTTTTACAAGCCTTGGGTGAATTTTTACCTATTTCCAGCTCCGCCCATCTGGTGCTTTTGCCGTACTTCCGCGGTATGGAATACCAGGGGCTCGCGTTTGACGTAATGCTCCACGCCGCTACATTGCTGGCGGTATTATTGTATTTTGCCAAAGATTGGTTTTATTTGATAAAAAACGGCCTTACCAAACCCACGTCCCAAGAAGGGCGCACCTTGTGGTATTTGGCCGCGGCCACCGTGCCGGCGGGCGTGGCAGGGCTATTGCTAAACGACTGGGCGGAAAATACCTTCCGCAACCCGCTGATGATTGCCGTATGCTTAATGGTGTTTGCGTGTTTATTGTGGTGGGCGGACCGCAAAGGCGGCAAAAACGAATGCCAAGAGGTTACCTTTAAAACATTGATGATTATCGGCTGTGCGCAGGCTCTGGCCATTATGCCCGGCGTATCCAGAAGCGGCATTACCATTACGGCGGCCTTGCTGTTGGGCCTTTCGCGCAGCACGAGCGCGCGGTATTCCTTCTTGTTGTCCACCCCCATTATCGCCGGGGCGGCTGTGCTGGAAATTGGGAACTTGTCGGCGGCGGATTTTAATGCGCCGCTAATGTGGGGATTTATCAGCGCGTTTTTGGGCGCTTTGGTGGTAATCGGCTGGTTGATGAAATACATTAAAACCCACAGCTTTGATATTTTTGTGTACTACCGCCTGTTGCTGGGGTTAGCGATTATCGGCTTCTACTTTTGGAAATAGCATAACGAACACAAATAAAAACGGGACAGAAAATTTTCTGTCCCGTTTTTTGTTTGATACTGCCGAAACTTATTTTTTGCCAAACTCCTGCGCTTTGGCCACGGTAGCCCCAATGGTTTTGTCCAACGCTTCGTTCATTCCGGTGGTTTTTAACACGTCCAACCCGGCCGCCGTACAGCCACCGGGCGTGGCTACTTTTTGAGCCAGCTCCGCGGGCGAGATATGTTCGTGCTCCACCATTTTGGCCGCGCCCACTACCGTCTGCAAGGCAAGCGTGAGGGACTGTTCGTCCGAAAGGCCTTGCGCCGCACCCGCTTTGGCCAATGCATCAATAAAATAATACACAAACGCCGGGCCCGAACCGGACACGGCCGTCCCCGCATCAAACAATGCTTCGGGCAGCTCCACCGTTTTGCCCAAGCGGGCAAAAATACTTTCCGTTTCCTGACGTACCTGCGCTGACACGGACGCACCAAACGCAAAGAGCGTTACGCCTTCCCCTAGCGCAAGCGGCGTGTTGGGCATAATACGCACTACGGGCCAGCCGGGCAAGGCCGCCTGCAATTTTTCCAACGTCCAGCCCAGCGCCATACAAATAACGGGTTTCTTGTCTGCCGCCGCAATTTCTTCTAGCACCTGCGGCACCACGCCGGGTTTGACGGCAATTAAAATCACGTCCGCCCACTTGGCGGTATACCCATTATCCGTCCCGGCGCAAATACCGTACTGCTTGGAAAGGCGTTCTGCAGAGGCTTGCGAATGGACCGAAGCGCCCATATCCGCTTTTGGCCACCCGCTGTTTAATAACCCTTTAATAATAGCGCCGCCCATTTCGCCTGCGCCAATAAAACCTAGCTTCATTTGCTTGCTCCTATTTTTTTATGCGTAAACGGCTTGGCGTTTACGCCGACGTAATCGGCCACGATATGGCCGTTCCCGTACAACTTATATTTGTAAATGGTTAATCCTTCCAACCCCACCGGGCCGCGCGCGTGCGTTTTGCCGGTGCTGATGCCCACTTCGGCCCCGAAGCCGTAGCGGTAACCGTCTGCAAAGCGGGTGGAAGCATTGTGATACACGCCGGCGGAGTCCACCAGGTCCATAAAAATCTGGGCTTCGTCGTGCTCGGCCGTTAAAATGCAGTCGGTATGGTGCGAGCCGTAGCGGTTGATATGTTCCACCGCTTCCAACACGTTTTTGACGTGCTTGACTGAGAGTTTCTTCTCGCCGTATTCCGTGTGCCAATCCGTTACCGGGCCGGACACCGGGGCCAACGCAGCAATGTCTTCCCCGCCGAAAAGTTCCACCCCGTTTTCGCGCAAGGCGGCCAGCAAGGCTTTTTGATGCGCCTGCGGCCAGCGTTCGTCGAGAAGCAGCGTTTCCACCGTGTTGCAGGCCGAAGGGTACTGCGTTTTGGCGTCCACACACAGGCGGCAGGCCATCTGCACGTCGGCCGACGGCGCCACATAAATATGGCAGACGCCGTCCGCGTGCCCCAGCACGGGGATTTTGGTGTTGGCCTTTACATAGGCAATCAGCGCGTTGCCGCCGCGGGGAATAATCAAATCAAAGTATTGGTCCAAGGCCAGCATTTCGGCCGATTCTTCGCGCGTGTGGATAAGCTGCAGCGCGTCTGCAGGGTAACCGGGCACCGAAGCCAGCGCTTGTTTGAGCGTATGGGCCATGGCGTCGTTGGTATGTAGTGCCTCGCGTCCGCCTTTTAGCATAACCGCATTGCCGGATTTAACAGCCAGCGCGGCAATTTGCGGCACCACGTCGGGCCGCGCCTCAAAAATCACGCCAATCAGCCCAATCGGGCACGAAATTTTATACAAGGCAAGCCCCTCGTCCAGCTCCGTAGCTGCTAAAACGCGGCCCACCGGGTCCGGCAGTTCCACCAGTTCTTCCACGCCTTTGATAACCGTTTCCAATTTTTCGCGCGTCAGCTTTAGCCGTTCATACAAAGCGGGTTTCATATTCCCCGCATCCACAGCTTTTTTGGCTTCCTGCAAATCCAGCTGGTTGGCGGCTAAAATTTCGTCCGCGTGCACGCGCATCGCACAGGCCATAGCGTTTAAGGCGCGGTCCTTGGCTTCAGGCGCCAAAGCGGCCAAAACATAAGAAGCTTCTTTGGCCCGGGCGGCCATTTCCGATACGTTCATAACCAAATTCCTCACAATAAGACGATGTTGTCGCGGTGGACGGCTTCATCGTAGTTTTTATAACCGATTTTCTTGGCGATTTCTTCCGAGCGGCAGCCGGCAATTTTGCGGCATTCTTTATCGGAATAATTAGCCAGGCCGCGGGCAAATTCCACGCCGTGTTCGTCCAGGATAGAAATGGCGTCGCCCGCTTCAAACTCGCCCCCGATGGCCACAATCCCAGCGGGCAAGAGAGAGGAGCCCTTTTCGCACACGGCTTTTTTGGCCCCCGCGTTGACGGTCACTCCGCCCGATACGTTCGTAGCGTAGGCCAGCCATAATTTTTTGCCGGGTAAATCTTCCACCGGCAGGAAAAGCGTGCCTTTAAAATCGGGCCCGAATACCGACGCTACCGCCCCCGGCCGTTTGCCGTAGGCAATCACCATCGCCGCGCCCGAACGCGTGACGACTTTAGCGGCTTCCAGCTTGGTCTTCATACCGCCGCGGCCGCGGGAAGAAGCGCAAAACCCCAACGACTCAATTTCCGGCGTAACGCCTTTGACGACTTCAATGAGTTTGGCGTTTTTATCTTTGCGCGGGTCCCCGTTAAAAAGGCCTTCTACGTCGCTCATAATGCACAACAAGTCCGCGTCCATACCCGAAGCCACCAAGGCGGAAAGTTTGTCGTTATCGCCAAAGCAAACTTTAATTCCCTTTTCCTTGTAGCCGCGGATTTCGTTGGTGGACACGGTATCGTTCTGATTGATAACCGGAATGCAGCCTAGCTCCAGCAGGCGGTTTAACGTGTCGCGCAAACTTAAATAGCGGCTGCGGTGGGCAAAGTCGTCCTCCGTCAGCAGTACTTGCGCCGCCACTACCCCCAGCTGCTTAAAGCCTTCTTCGTAAAATTTCATTAGGCTAATCTGCCCCACGGCCGCACAGGCTTGCTTTAAAGACACCACGTCCGGCGCGCTCGTCAACCCCAGGCGGCGTTTACCCATACCCACCGCACCGGAAGTAACTACCATAATTTCCTTCCCCTGCGCGCGTAGGACGGCAATGTCTTCCATAAAAGAATACAGACGGGACAACGCCAAGTCTCCGCTGTCGGTGCTTAAAGCGTTGGTACCAAATTTAATAACAATGCGTTTTGCTTTTTTGATTAAGTCTTTCATTTTGTCCCCAAAAAATAAACCCGCCCCGAAAGGCGGGGATTTTAAATTCAGGCCTGCTCTTGTTGCGGCGGCTTGACGGCGGAATGTTCACAGCGCATATTAAACGGACACGCCGCACAATGTTCCAGGTTTGGCTCAAAATCGTTTACTTCTATTTTTTTGCCGATATCAATAAACGTATCCAAAATTTTCTTTTCGTCAAACGCTTCAAACGGCGCGCTCATTTTTTGGTTGAAAGCCACAAAATAAAACGTGGCAATGCCCTTTTGCATATTCCACGCGCGGCGCGCGCCCACGGCGTAAATCCCCAGCTGCAGGGAATCCGTCACCGGCAAAGACAAATCCACATCGGTCCCGGTTTTGTAATCTATCACTTCCCAGGAACCGTCGGGGTGTTTGTCAATGCGGTCAATTTTGCCGCGCAGCGTCCATTGCCCTTCCTGAAAGATAAATTCGCGTTCCGTGCTGTCCACCGTGGTTTTGCGTTCGTACTCGGCCTGGGCGTAGGTTTCCAGCATTTTTTTGCCTTTTAAATACCACTCCATTTGTTCGCCCGCACTGGCGTATCCCGCGCCCAGCCAACAGTCGTCGTAATAGGACAACAGTTCCGACGGGTCGTTGGAATTGCGGTGGTATTCTTCCAGCGCGCGGTGGATAGACACCCCCAAAGAAGAAGCCGGCACCAATCCTTCCCGCTTTCCTTCCACATACTTATATTTGTACAGGACCGGGCACTCCAGGTACGTTTTGATTTTGGAATAGTTCAGTTCGTATACGTCGCTATACATGGGCGTCCTCTTGGGGCGTTTGGGCGGCGCGCAAAAAATGCACCAGCGTATCGCCGTACTTTTCCACGCGGTAAATTTCCAACCCGGCGGGCACTTCAAATTCTTCCGTTTTGTGCGTCTGCAAAACGATAATGCCGTTGGGCGCCAGCAAACGGGCGGCCGCTACATTGGCCAAAGCCGGCTGGGAAAACGCCAACATTTTATTGTTAATGTCGCGGTAGGGCGGGCCCATAAAAATAATGTCGTAGCCTTCGTTGTCGCTGTAAGGAAAAAGCCAGTCCAGCGGTTTTAACACGTCGCCGCGGAGCACTTTGGCGCGGTCTGCAAAGCCTAAGTGTTCCAGGTTGCGGTGAATGTTTTTAATGCAGGCGGGTTCTTTGTCCACCATCACAGTTTTTTGCGCCCCGCGGGAAAGTGCCTCCAGCGACACATTGCCTGTCCCGGCGAACAAATCCAGCATAATGGCGCCCGTAATACGCGGGCGCAGAATATCAAACAGAGATTGTTTTATCCGGTCCGAAATCGGCTTTACGGGCAGATTTTTGGAAACGGAAAATATCTTCCGCCCTCTGGCGGTTCCAGCAATAATACGCATAAGTTCCTTATAACTGGGCGATGCCCTCTTTGATGGCGTAGCGCACCAGCTCGGCTTGTTTGTGAATGCCGAGTTTTTTCATAATATTGTTGCGATGCACATGAATGGTGTTGAGCGACAAATTGAACGATTTGGCAATTTGTTTGCTGCTGTAGCCTTCAGCTATCAGCTGCAGGACTTCTTTTTCCTTGGGGGTCAGCCCCGTCACGTCGCGCTTGCGGGAAGACGTTTTGCCCAAGAACCCTTGCACAATGTATTTGGACACTTTACTGCACAAGTAAAAACGCCCGGCGGCCACTTCTTCGATGGCGTCTACGATTTCGTCGGCGGTGGATACTTTGACAATAAACCCTTTGGCGCCTGCCTTAAGGGATTTTTCCACTGATACGCGGTCGTCATACATACTTAGCATCACCACTTTGGCTTCGGGGTTGCGCTTGACAATGCGTTCCACGGCTTCAATCCCGTTTAACAGCGGCATCGAAATATCCACCACATACACGTCCACGTCCGCGCCGTGTTTTTGGGCGTATTCCACCAAGTCTTTCCCGTTGGAAATTTCGGCTACAATTTCCATATTCTTACCGAGTTTTTCCAACACGGCCCGCACGCCGTTGCGTACAATGGCGTGGTCGTCTGCTAACACAATTTTCTTAGTCATTCTTTTCCCCCATATACGACGCACGGACATACGACCTCTATGCGGGTGCCTTTGCCCGGTTCGCTTTTAATGGAAATAGTTCCGCCCAACAGGCGTACGCTGTCTTTCATAGCCAGCAGCCCCACTTTGCGGATAGAGCGCTGCTTGATTTGCTTAAAACCAACTCCGTCGTCTTGCACCACCAAGCGGATTTCATCGCCCTGGCGGCGCAGCAACACATAAATATTTTTGGCCCGCGCGTGTTTGACGATGTTGTTTAGGGCCTCCTGCACAATGCGGTAAAGCAAAATTTTTACACTGTCGGAAATGCCGTTTTCTCCGGCGGACGGGTCGTAATCAAAGGTATACGGAATATGTACATATCCGCTGATATTATCCAAAAGTTCCCGGATAGAACCGCCCAAAGCACCGTCGTTTTCCAAGCTGGGCGGCCGGAGGGACACCACGATATTTTTGACGCGTTCAATACTGTCTTTTATTTGAGCGTCCAGCTTGGCGATGTCTTCCAACGCCTGCTTACGGTCCCCCTCCTTTACGCTGGCTTTCACCAAACTTAAAAGAGCGGTCAAAATCACTACGGCCGAACCAATTTCATCATGCAAAGCTTTGGAAATTTCTTTTTTCTCGGCTTCGCGGGCAGCTAATAAAATCTGGGAAAAAGTCCGTGGCGGGGTTCCTTCCCGCAGCATCTCGCCGCCCCGGTATGCCCCTCCCCAATGGGTAATATCCCGCGTTAGAGAAAGGACATTTTCCACCTCGGCGTGTTCTCCGCGCAGCGGAATAAGGGTGGTTTGGTAAAAATAATGCTTGTCGGCTTTTTCCAAGCCCCATTCGTAATGGTGGATTTGCCCGGCTAAAGCCTGCCTAAACGCCCGCTGGTGGACCGAACGGCCTTCCTGTAAATCCTCGGGGGAAATCTTCCCCGAAAGATTACTAAAAATAGCTATTTGACGGGTATGCGCATCAATCAAGGCCACCACATCGTAGCCTTCCACCCCGTTTTTTTTAATAGACTCCAAATCCTGCGTTTGCAGCTCGGCCAAGGGGCTGGCGGGCTGCTGTGCGGCGGCGTCTTGTTTGCATTGAGGACAGGAGAAAACGCGACAACGTTCTTCCTTTTTTTCGGAAATTCGTTTTTTATTCATAAGCGGCCTCTAATACACCTTATCTGTATTTTACAATAGTTTTACCCTTTTTTACTACCTGCCGCCCGCGCGGGAACACAGTTAAAAACAGGTATTTTTGATATAATTTAGTGTATGCGTAAACAACTGCACCAATTTATGACGTCCAAACCTCTTATTTTCTCCGTGCTGGCGGGGCTGTTTTTGTTTATCATTTTAAGCGCTGTTTTTATGCGCTACATATTTTCCGGCCTGCCGCCCGTGTACGAAATGGAAGAATACACCCCTTCCTTAACCACCAAAGTGTTTGACCGCAACAATAAGCTCATTCACGAATTTTCGATTGAAAAACGCAGCATGGTACCGCTGGAAGATATCCCGGTGGATTTGCAAAACGCCGTCGTGGCAATGGAAGACCGGGAATTTTTCTCCCACCCGGGGTTCTCGGTAAAAGGCATTTTGCGCGCGCTGTTGTACGATATTATGACAGGCAAAGCCAAGCAAGGGGCTTCCACCTTAACCCAGCAGCTTTCCCGCGGCGTATTTTTAACACAGGAAAAGAAAATTATCCGCAAAATCCGCGAAATTATTTTGGCTATACAAATTGAACATCAGTTCAGCAAGCGCGAAATTTTGCAGTTGTATTTAAACGAAATTTATTTAGGCAGTGGGGCGTATGGCGTAAAGGCCGCCGCTAAAAAATATTTTGACAAAGAACTCTCCGAACTTACCACCGGCGAGGCGGCCCTTATCGTAGGTTTAATCCCGGCGCCGGGGCGCTATAACCCGTTTGCCAACCCGGATTTATCCCGCCAGCGCCGCAACCTGGTGCTGGACGTAATGTACGAACAGAATTACATCACCAAAGAGGAGCTGGAAACTGCCAAGCAAGAACCCATGCCCGAAAAACCGCCCGTGCCGGAAGCCGCCCCGGGGCAGTATTTTATTGAACATATCCGCCGGATTTTGGAACCTAAATACGGTATGGACGTGTTGTGGAAAGCGGGCTTAAACATCTACACGACTATCGATATAGACCAACAGGCCGCAGCCGAAAAAATTATGAACGAATACCTACAGCAATACGACGAACAGGTAGCCAAAGGCCTGGGTATTGAAATAGACCCCAACGACACCGAAGCCGAAGCGCCCGAAACAGCAGACGAAAACGCCGAACAACCCGCCGAACCCAAAGTGGATTATCCCCGCTTGCAAGGGGCATTTATGGTGCGTGACGTAAAAACCGGCGCGGTACGCGTATTAGTAGGCGGGCGCGGCTTTGACGAAAGCAAATTCAACCGTGCCACACAAGCCAAACGCCAGCCAGGGTCTTCCTTTAAACCGTATGTATGGATGGCCGCCCTGCAGAAAGGCTACACGCCGGCCACCCTGGTAAAAGACTTGCCCACTATGTTCTATTACGACGGCAAAAACTGGCATACGTTTGACGAAAATTCCGACCTCTATTCCTTAGATTTAGCCAAACAGTCTTTCATTTCCAGCAAAGACTTCAGCGTTTGGGTGCCGCAAAACTACGGCGGCCGCAACGAAGGCTGGATTACACTTAGAAAAGCGTTGGAAAAATCCAAAAACCTGGTAGCCGTCAATCTCATTGACGCCATTGGCGTACCGGCTGTGGTGCGTGTGGCGCGCAAAGCGGGCATTACAGCCGCCCTGCCGCGCGTGCCGGCCTTGGCACTGGGCGTAAGCGTGGTAGCGATGGACGAACACTTGGCCGCACTGTCCACTTTTGCCAACGGCGGTATCCACACCGATAACTATTATATTGAACGCGTGGAGGACGCCAACGGCCGCGTACTGGAACAACATGTGCCGGTGGAAGAGGCGGCTTTCTCTCCGCAGGATTCTTATTTGTTAATTAATATGATGAAAGGGGTCGTCCAGCGCGGGAGCGGTGCCTATGTATCGCGCCTGGGCCGCAACATTGCGGGCAAAACGGGCACCACCCAAAGCCACCGCGATATGTGGTTTGTGGGCATGACGCCCCGCACGGCTGCCGCCGCTTGGATGGGATACGACGACGACTCCTCCCACGAGCAAGGCGCCCGCTTTACCGGCAGCACCACCGCCCGTTGGTGGACGGCCATTATGCAGGAAATTTTAAAAGACGAACCCAACGAAGATTTTGCCGTCCCGGAAGGCATCTCCTTTGCCTACATCAACCCGAACACGGGCAAACTGGCTATGCCGACCGAACGCAATCGATTTTTGGAAGCGTTTATCACCGGTACGGAACCGCAAAGTTTCTAGCGTGTCCGTACGCCGCGCCGGTAACGCGTGTGACGTATGACAGACAAACAAACTCCGTCTTTTAGCCGCTACTACGGCCTGCCCAACGGCGCCGCAAAGGCGTTCTTTGTCTGCCAAAAATACCTAAATAACGGGCAAAACGCTCTGTTCGTTTCTTCCGCTGACACTGACGATTTTGACAACGCCGCGCACGAATTTGCCCCGCGCGGCGCGCAAGTGTTCCACCTGCCGGAAACCGATACCGGGCGCCTAAATGCGCTCTACTACCTACTGGCCCCGGCCGCGGGCCCGCGGCTGATTAGCACTTCGTATGAAATGCTCCATACGCCCCTGCCGGACCCGGAAGAATTTAAAAAACGGCTGTTTATCGTTCACCGCGGCGACACCATGCGCCGCCAAGAACTGTTGGACCGTTTGGAAAGTGCCGGCTACACGCGTGAAGACTACGCCGAAACCCCCGGCCAATACGCCGCGCGCGGCAGCGTGGTGGATATTTTTTGTTTAAACCGCCCCGAACCGCTGCGCCTGTATTTTGCGGGCAACCGCGTGGACGTTATCAGCGCGTTCGACTTGGACACCCAAAACACCAAAGAGCATGTGGACGAGGCCGTTATTATCGCACTATCCTTTGAAAAAACCCCCGCCGTGCTAACCGATTACGCCCCGGACTACCAATACATTTTTGACGAACCGGACAAAGAATTCCCGCTCTCGGATTACCCCTCCTGCGCTATTACCACGCTGCTGCCGTCGGCCGACGCGGTGGACTGCGGCTTAAAATCCAACATCGCTTTCAATGCCAATATGGCGCTTTTGGACAAGGAAGTCGCCTCCTTGCAGGAACGGGACATGACCGTCAGCCTTTGCTGTTTAAACCGCGGAGAGCTGGACCGTATGACGGAACTGGCGGCCGATTACCCGCACCTCAAAAAAGCGCTTTTTAAAATATCCCCGCTTACCCAAGGGTTTTACAGCCCGCAAGACCATTTTGCCCTAATTACCAGCAACGAAATTTTAAACCGCCGCTACAATACCGCCAGCGTTTTAAAACGTTTCGACGTGGAAGGCGCCAAACGCGTGCGCTTTAAAGAATTGCAAGCCGGGGATTATGTCGTGCACCAGGAACACGGCATCGGCCGATACCTGGGGTTGGAAATTTTAGATAAAGAAGAAAACCCTACCGATTGTTTGATTATTGAATACCGCCGCGGCAGCCGGCTGTATGTGCCGATGTACGACTTTAAAAAAGTGCAAAAATACATTGGCGCAGGCGGCAAGCGGCCGGCGCTGTCGGCCCTGGGCGGCGTGGCGTGGAAAGACGTTAAAACCCGCGTAAAAGAAGAAGCGCAAAAAGCCGCCAAAGAAATTTTGAAATTGGAAGCCCTGCGCTTGGCTTCTCCCGCGCCCGAAGTACCCGGCGACAGCCGCATTGAACAGGAATTTGCGGACTCGTTCCCTTATGTCCTCACCCCCGGGCAGGAACAAGCCATTCAAGACACCCTGCACGATTTGGACCTGCCCAAACCGATGGACCGCGTGCTAGTGGGCGACGTAGGCTTTGGCAAAACGGAAGTAGCCATGCGCGCCGCAATGAAGGTGGCGTTATCGGGCAAACAAGTGATGGTGCTCGTGCCCACCACCATTTTGGCGGACCAGCATTACAAAACTTTTTCAAAACGTATGGCCGGGTTCCCCGTAAATGTGCGCATGCTGTGCCGTTTCCAAACGCCCAAGGAGCAAAAGGCCGTAATAGGAGAACTCAAAAACGGCGTGTGCGACATTATCATCGGCACCCACCGCCTGATGAGCAAAGACATTGCCTTCCACGATTTGGGCCTTGTAATTATTGACGAAGAACACCGCTTCGGCGTCAAACAAAAAGAAAAAATCCGCGCCAAAAGCGCAGGCGTCCACTCGCTGCTGCTTAGTGCCACGCCTATTCCGCGTACGCTCAACCAATCGCTTTCGTCCCTGCGCGACATTTCGCTCATTGATACCCCGCCCCGCGGCCGCACGCCGATTAAAACGGTGGTTACTTCGTGGAATAACGATCTTGCGGCAGCCGCCATCAACCAAGAACTCGCCCGCGGCGGACAGATTTATTATGTGTATAACAGCGTGCAGAGTATGCAATCGCGCTATTTGTTTTTAAAACAACTCGTTCCCCAGGCGCGTATTTGTATGGCACACGGCCAAATGGACGAAAAAGAACTGGAACAAACCTTGTGGAATTTTAACAAAGGGAAATACGATATTTTGCTTGCCTCCACGATTATTGAATCAGGCATCGACATCACCAACGCCAACACCCTTATTGTAGAAAACGCCCAAAACTTTGGTCTTGCCCAGCTCTACCAGCTGCGCGGGCGCATCGGCCGCGGCAGCACCAAGGCGTATTGCTATTTATTCCACCCGGACTGGCTGTTTAAAAAGCCCGAAGAAGTGGATAATAACTACGCCGATTTATCCGCCGTCTACTGGAAGCCCAAAGAGGAAAAAGACCCCACCGAAGAAGCCCGCCAGCGCTTGGCGGCCCTAATGGAATTTGGCGAACTCGGAAGCGGATTTCGCCTGGCACTGCGGGATATGGAAATCCGCGGCGCGGGGGATTTGCTGGGGGTCAAGCAGCACGGCTACGTCAACGAAGTAGGCTTAAGCTTGTACTGCGATTTGGTAGCCGCGGAAGTAAAAAAACTAAAAGGGGAACGCGTGGAACGCACCCTGCGGGCCAAAATCAACCTGCCCGTAGCGGCCTATATCCCGCCCGATTATATACCGGACGACGCCGAACGTTTGAAGTACTACAAAGAGTTGATGGACGCCGACCCGGAAAAAACAAAAACCATTTTAGCCCGCTTGCAGGATTTAAGCGGCCCGCTTCCGCCGGAAGTAGAAAATTTAACGGAATTATTCCACCTTTCTTCCCGGGCGGGCGCCTTGGAAATATATCATGTGGATTGGATAGACGGCAAATTGGAACTCTTGTTTACGCGGCGTTTTAAAATGCCGCCTAACCTGCCGGGCGAACTGTTCAACCGCTTTGGGCCGGACCAAGTGGAATTTATAAAATCCAAAAATGGCGACGGCTTGCATTTATCCGCCCCGTCCGGCAAGAGCCCCTTGGCGTTCACGCGGGAAGCGTTGTCGTTTTTTGAAAACATTTTAAAACCGCAAAAATGATATAGTATATGCATATGAAAAACCGGTTGATTTTAGCCGTGCTGCTACTGACGGCCTGCGGCTGCCAAAAAGAGGCTCCCGCTATACCAGACGACGCTGCCGCCCGCGTAGGGAAAGAAACCATCACGGAGCAAGACGTCGCCTCCCGCTTGGCGCTGCTGACAGACGATGACCGCGAATTTGCCCAAACGCCCATCGGCCGCCAAAACCTGCTGCAAATTATCACGCGCGAAAAACTAATTGCCGCCGCCGCCAAGGACGAAGAACTGGACCAGTCCGACGTGTACCTTTCTATTATGGAAGACAAACGCGCCCAGCTCAAAGAGATTTACGACGAATTTGCCGCCCAAACGTTAGAGCAACTGTGGTACAACGAATTAAAGGAAAAAGGCGAAACTACCGTCACGGACGAAGAAATCAGCTCCTACTACAAAAAGTATCCGTACGAAATGACGGTCAAGCAAATTATTATCGACAACGCCCAAACGGCCGACCAGGTACTCCGCGCTTTAAAAGCTTCCCCCCGCCGCTGGAAAGAATTGGAACGCCAATACAGCGTGGCGCCCAAATCCCTGCGGCAGCTGACGTTTATGCCCGGGGAATACCTGCCGGATATCGAAGTGATTGCGGCCAATTCTCCTACCGGCAGTGTGCAGGGCTTCTTCAAAACTGCCCAGGGATTTCATATAATAATGAAAACGAATGAAAAACGCCTCTCGCGCAAAGATGCCGAGCCGCGTATCCGCCAAGTGTTGGAAGACAAAAAGTTGGATCAAGTTTTAGACTCTTTAAAAAATAAATACGAGGTTGTAATTTATGAAAAAAGCGAATAAACTGTTTTTGGCCGTTCTGCTGGCGGCCGTAGGGGTGAACCTGCAGGCAAAAGTAATGGAATCCTCCGTCGCTACGGTGAACGGACGGCCGGTATTGGCCTCTGAATATGACGCCTACCTGGACGGCGTAATAGAGCAATACCAACTGGCGGCTCCCCAATTTTTAGAACAGCCTTACGCCAAGGATATTTTAGGGCGCGAAGTGCTTAAAGAACTTATTTCCAAAGAGCTCTTATACCAAGCCGCCGAAGAAGAAAAAATCCAAGTGAAAGATTCGGAAATCGACGAAGGCGTAAACGAAATTAAAACGCGCTTTATCGTAGACGAAAAAACCGGCAAACCGGACGAAAAGGGCGCCGACAAACGCTTTAACGAAGCGCTTAAAAAGCAGGGTATGAGCTTTAAAGCCTACAAAAATAAACTTTCTAAAGACATTGCCGTACGCAAACTGATGGAGCAAAAACTGCAAACCACCGTCAAACCCGTAGAAGAAGCCGACGCCAAAGCTCTCTACGCCAATGTGGAAGCGGTAATGAAAAACAACACCAAAAAAATCAAAGCGCTGGAAAAAGAAGACCCGGCCAAACTCAAAGAAGCGCAAGCCATTGCCGCCAAGCTCAAACAACTCACCGGCGAACAAGTGCGCATTGGGCACATCTATTTGGCGGTTACCAAAGATATGAAGCCCGAAGAAACCCAGAAAAAAGCGGAACTGGCCAAACAAATTAAAAAAGAAATTGACGGCGGAATGGATTTTTCCGAAGCGGTCAAAAAATACACCGAAGACAAAAACGCCCTAGCCAGCGGCGGCGATATGATTTTAATCAAAGGTGTAGCTCCTAAAGCAATTGACGAAAAAGCTTTCTCTTTGGCCGTTGGCAAAGTAAGCGACCCCATCAAAAGCGATATTGGGTACCACATCATTAAAATCAAAGAAAAACGCGCCGAACGCTCCATTTCTTACGACGACATCGCCAAAGATTTGGCGCAGTATATCGCCCAACAGCGCGTGCAGCTGGCTATGGCGCAATATATAGAAGAACTCTATAATAAAGCCGACGTGAAAGTAACCATCACCTATGAATCCGATGCGTTGCTGGAAGCGGCCCCAAAAGAAGCCCAGGCCAAAAGCTCCGCTAAACAAGACGGCAAAGAAACCAAGGCCGCCAGCGCCAAAGACGCCAAGGCCGACAGCCAGAAAGATACAACCGCTAAAAAATAACAGCGGCTTGGAATTTGTGTCCAATTAGTTATACCTAAAAGGCAAACGGTTCCTCACCTCCTTTTTGAGTTTAATTGTATTCGGACAATTCATGAAACCTGTTGTGTTTATAACCGCCGGCGACCCATTGGGGGTCGGTCCGGAAGTAACCGTTAAAGCATTACAAAGTCCTTTAGTGCAGCATGCGTGCTCCCCGATAGTCATTGGGGAGCCGTGCTCGCTTTTCCGTGCCGGATTTACCGACCGCTTGGCGCGGTTGATTAGCATGGACTCCTGCGAATGTTTGCAGGACGCACCGCACGGGCCAACAGAAGCCGGCGGGCTGGCTTCCTTTAAAGCCGTCGAACTTGGCTGCAAGCTAGCCGTACGCACCGGCTGTTCGCTCGTTACAGCGCCCATTTCCAAACAAAGCTGGGCGTTGGGGCATATCCCCTATGTGGGGCATACCGAACTATTGCGCGAACGCGCCGGAAAAGACGGCCTAATGATGTTTGTCAGCGGGCCGATACGCTGCGCGCTGGTCAGCGAACATTTTGCCATTGCCGATTTGCCCCACATTATCACCCGTACCCGGGTGGCCGCGGCGGCACGCCATTTTGCCCAAGCCCTCCAACGCTTAGGCATTTCCCACCCGCATATCGGGGTTTGCGCGCTCAACCCGCACGCCGGGGATAATGGCCAATTTGGTACCGAAGAGCACGCAGTCCTCGAGCCTGTTATTCGTTCGCTTAACCGCAAGGGAATTGAGGTGCAAGGCCCCTTCCCGGCCGACAGCCTATGGGCCGCCCACGCCAAAGGCAAGTACGACGGCATTTTGTGTATGTACCACGACCAAGCTTTGCTGGGTTTAAAACTGGCCGCCCGCGAGCCCATTGTGCACATTACAGCCGGGCTGAAGTTTTTGCGCACTTCGCCCACGCACGGCACCGCGTTTGATATTGCCGGCAAGCATTGTGCCGACGCCCAAAGTATGACAGCCGCTATTTTGTTTGCCGCCGCCCGCAGCAAAATACCCGAAATCTAGTAAGACACCCCGCTTTTAAAAACCCTCGGCCCTGCCGGGGGTTTTCTATGCGTAAAAACCCCGCTTTTACAAGCGAGGTTTTTACAGGAGAACGGGGCTATGGCAATTTGTACAGACTCACCGCACCTATTTCGCCAGCATACACGCCGCCTAGGGCTATGCATACTTTTTTGTCTATCGGTTCCAAAGCCCGGCAATAAACTTTCTGGTCCTTTTCGGCTGAATGGGCATACAAGGCTAAACCGGATATGCCGGAGGCCCCACTTTATGCCTGCTAGCGCAATGAACTGGGGCCGCCCTGTCCGCGCAACCAAGCCGGCCTAGCCTAAGCACGCGTGCAAAATATTTTCCCCGCCGGGAAAGGGGGCGCATTCCACTTCTTTATTTGTTACAATGGGGATATGGGCTCCATCATACATTTTGAAGAAATAGATTCTACCAATAATTACCTCAAAGAACGCTGCGCTTCTTTGCCGCACGGCACCATCGTTACGGCGGACCGTCAAACCGCCGGGCGCGGGCGTTTTAGCCGCAAGTGGGAGTCCCAAACAGGCGGGCTCTATTTTTCCGTTTTAATCAAGCCCCAACATACCCATTTTTGGCCCAACTTCACCCAGCTGATGGGGCTTTCACTCTGCCGCGCCATTGAAAAATTATTTCCCAACACTTATTTAAAATGGCCCAACGACGTGCTGGCCGACGGGAAAAAGCTCTGCGGTATTTTAAGCGAAGGCGTTCTAGCCGGCGGCAGGTTGGAAGGAATGATTATCGGCACCGGCGTAAATGTAGGGCAGCGAACCATGCCCCCGGTAGGGCAGCCGGCCACCTCGCTCTATATGTTGGGCGTACAGACGGACAAACACCTTTTAATGCAAGATATTATGCATTACTTTTGGCAGGACTATCCTGCCGTAGAACAACAAGGCTTTGCCGCCATTTGCGGGCCGTACAAAAAACGGTTCCCGTTTATCGGTAAAGACATCACCGTCAAAAACGGCGAAAAACCCCTTTTCGGCACCGTGCGGGACGTATCGGAGCGGGGGACGCTCCTGCTCGCCACCGCCAGCGGCCAGGAAGAAATATATATAGGAGACCTGATTGTATGAGTTCAGATAATCTGATGATGCAATCCGTCAACATTACGATAATCGGAATGTTGGTCGTGTTCGCATTTCTAATCATCATGGTTGGAATTATGAAAGTGTTGGGCAAGCTGGTACAAGCGATGGAAAAATACTTTCCGCAAACTGTGCCCGCCGCCGAGGACAACGCACTAATTGCTGTGGCCATAGCCGCCGCCAGAAGATTTCAAGGAAAATAAAACGGGGGAACCAATATGAAAAAAATTAACTTTATGCTTACTGCGTTCCGCGACGGTTTTCAGTCCGTCTACGGGGCGCGCGTACTAACCAAAGACTTTATGCCCGCGGTAGAAGCCGCCCGCCATGCCGGCATCAGCCATATGGAATTTGGCGGCGGGGCGCGCTTTCAGGCGTTGTTCTTTTACTGCAACGAAAACGCCTTCGACATGATGGATACCTTCCGCAAGACCGCCGGCCCGAACGTCAACCTGCAAACCTTGGCCCGCGGCGTAAACGTAGTGGGTTTGGACAGCCAGCCTTCCGACGTTATCAAAGCCCACGCCCAACTGTTTAAAAAACACGGCACCACTACCATTCGCAACTTTGATGCGTTAAACGACGTAAACAATTTAATCTATTCCGGCCAGTGCATTCACGACGCGGGCCTCAAGCACGAAGTGTGCGTAAGCATGATGTCCCTCGCGCCGGGCTGGGACCCCACCGGAACCATTCACACGGAAGTTTTCTACGAAAAAATCCTGCGCCAGATTTTGGATTCGGGCGTTCCGTTTGACTCCGTCTGCTTTAAAGACGCGTCCGGCACGTCCACCCCGGCTACCGTCGGCAAAACAATTGCCATGGCGCGCCGCTTACTGCCCGAAGGCACCAAAATTGTGTTTCACACGCACGAAACGGCGGGCAATTCCATCGCCTGCTGCCTGGAAGCCATTCACGCCGGGGCCGACCAGCTGGACCTTTCGATGCAGCCTACTTCCGGCGGCACCTGCCAGCCCGATATTTTAACCATGTGGCACGCCCTGCGCGGCACGGAATACACGCTGGATATTGATACCAAAAAAATCCAGGAAGCCGAAAACGTATTCCAGGAATGTATGAGCAAATATTTCCTGCCGCCCGAGGCTACCGCCGTCAACCCGATTATTCCGTTCTCTCCGTTGCCCGGCGGCGCTTTAACGGCCAACACGCAAATGATGCGCGATAACGGCACCTTCGACAAATTCCCCGAAGTCGTAAAAGCGATGGGCGAATGCGTCAAGCTCGGCGGTTTTGGCACGTCCGTCACGCCGGTTTCCCAGTTCTACTTCCAGCAGGCTTACAGCAACGTTATGAACGGCCCCTGGAAAAAAATCACCCCCGGCTACGGCAAAATGGTGCTGGGCTACTTTGGCAAAACGCCCGTGGAACCCGATCCGGCCGTGGTGAAAGAAGCCAGCGAACAGCTGGGCTTGCCGCCTACCAAGAAAACGCCGCTTGAAATCAACGACGCCGACCCGAAGAAAGGCCTCAAAGTGGCCGAAGCCAAACTTAAAGAAGCGGGCCTGCCGGTGACGGACGAAAACGTATTTATCGTGGCCACCTGCGCCGACAAAGGCCTCTTGTATTTGAAAGGCGAAGCCAAAGTGAACGGTATCCGCTGGGCGGCCGACGCCAAAAAAGCGTCCGCCAAAGCGGGCGACGCCGTGAAAGTGACCGTAAACGGGAAAGCGTACGAAGTCGTGTTTGACGGGAACGACGCCGTCGTAAACGGCAAACGCTACAGCGTGGCCACCGCCGCTTCGGACGCCAAGGCCGAAGCCAAACCCGCCGCCAACACCGGTGCGGGCAGCGTGGTAAAATCCCCCCTGCCGGGCGCGGTGTTGCGCTTGAGCGTAAAAGAGGGGGAACACGTCAGCGAAGGGCAGGAAATTATGGTCCTGGAAGCAATGAAAATGGAAACCGCCGTTTCCGCCACGGCTTCCGGCGCCATTCACTTCGCCGTCAAACAAGGCGACCAGGTACAAACCGGCGACACGCTGGCCGACATTAAATAAGAGAGGCAACGTATGGATATTTTAACTTCTCTTACCAAAATTGCACACGCCACATCGCTCTACGCACTCACCTGGCAGCAACTGGTGATGATTGTGGTTTGCTGTTTCCTCTTGTGGCTGGGGATTAAAAAACAGTTCGAACCGCTGCTTCTTATTCCAATCGCCTTTGGCGGGTTGCTTTCCAACATTCCGCTGGCGGGCATTGCCGAAACGGGCGGTTTCTTGCGCATTGTGTACGACGCCGGTATCCAGACGGGGCTGTTCCCGCTGTTTATCTTTATGTCCGTCGGCGCAATGACGGACTTCGGCCCGCTGATTGCCAACCCGAAAATGGCCCTTTTGGGCGGGGCGGCGCAGTTTGGCATTTTTGCCACGCTCATTGGCGCCATTGGGCTTTCGTATGTGCACTTTGGCGACGTACAGCCCTTTGCGTTTGGCCTTAAGGAAGCGGCCTCTATCGGCATTATCGGTGGGGCGGACGGCCCGACAGCCATCTTTTTAACCTCCCGCTTGGCGCCCCAGCTTTTGGGCGCGATTGCCGTGGCGGCTTACTCCTATATGGCGCTGGTGCCGATTATCCAGCCGCCCATCATGAAGCTGTTGACCACCGACGCGGAACGCAAAATCAAAATGACGCAGCTGCGCCCTGTTTCCAAACGCGAGAAGATTTTATTCCCGCTGGTGCTGTTGCTTTTGTGTGCGTTCCTCTTGCCGGACGCCGCGCCCTTAATCGGCGCGCTGACGTTTGGCAACCTGATTAAAGAATCGGGCGTGGCGGAACGCTTGTCCAAAACCCTGCAAAATGACTTCTGCAACATTACCACCATTTTGCTGGGGTTGTCGGTCGGCTCCAAGCTGCAGGCCAGCCAGTTCTTAAAAACCGAAACGCTGGGCATTTTGGTGTTGGGCATTATCGCCTTCTCCATTGCCACGGCTTCGGGCGTGTTGCTGGCTAAACTGATGAACTGCTTCAGCAAAACAAAAATCAACCCGCTTATTGGTTCCGCGGGCGTATCGGCGGTGCCGATGTCCGCGCGCGTTTCCAACAAAGTGGGTTTGGAATACGACAAAAACAACTACCTCTTGATGCACGCGATGGGCCCGAATGTGGCGGGCGTTATCGGCAGTGCGGTGGCGGCGGGGGTGTTGTTGTCGCTCTTGGGCAAATAATTTACGCCGCTTAAAAAAACGCCCCGCGCAAGCGGGGCGTTTTTGTGCTATTTAAATTTAACGCATCACATAACATTGGTGCATTGGGCACTTTGCTTTTTTCTCACCACCGTTGGACAGCGCCTTGCAATAACGCTCCCCTTGGTCTGTATAATAAATACATAACATTGTTCCCTCTTTTTCCCCCATACTGGAAGCCGTACTCGGGGCTAAAACCATCATCAAATAAAAGCCATATTTCCCTGTAAAAGGATTCTCGTGATACATTCCCCCATTTACAGAACGCAGTGTCAGTTCCGAACTCAGTTTTACTCGAGAATCACAATATAACTGTCGGTTGGTTTCCAGCATTTCATAGGACATATAATTTATTCCAGCCATATCGGCAAATGCGCCTAAATCCAAGCAGATATTGCTCCCACCGTTGGTAATATAAAGGTCACGGCCACGTTTCATAGACGCAAACCACGGAAGCAACTTTGCCACACGGGCTTTCATTACGGCTTTTTCATATTGAGGTAAAGCAATCGCCGCTAGGATAGCAATAATCAGGACTACCACTAACAGCTCTAATAGCGTAAATCCGGCGTTTTTCCCCGCAGGGAAGGTTTTTTGATAAATTTTGTTCATAGGCAAAATTTATCAAAAAAAAAACGAGTCAATATCTTATAAAAGCACTTTGCCTTTTGCTATTTTCTCCTTTACTAAAAAATTAAAAGTGCCCCGCGCAAGCGGGGCGTCTTTGTGCTACAATGAACCTATATGAAATCCTCCCTTTCCCTTTCTTTACCTAAAAATACGGCTATCATTCTAGGCGCAACGAGCAATTTGTCGTTTGCATTGGCCGTGGCCCTAAAAGGGCTTAAACGCCATAATGCTGATTTGCTAAAAAGAGCCGATGTAATTGTGTATTACCAAAATATGGACCAAACCCATCGGCAAGCCTTAAACCGGATTGTTCCGTGCCGGTTTGTAGAATATCACTTCCCCCATATGGAGGGAATGCGCCCACACATTCTGCGCGACTACGGCGAAATGACTTTTGTGCGATACGAATGTTTCCGTTTCTTAAAACAATATGAATATGTGCTGTGGCTGGATGCCGATATTTTAGTGCAAGGCGATATATCCGGTATGCTTGCGCAAATTCCGCACGGTATTGGTTTCCGCCGCGAGTATTACGACGAACGCGTGCGCGTAAACTTTACGCAGGATATCCCCGGTTATAAAATGAACGCGCCGCACTACAACGCCGGCATTATGGCCGCCGGAAACAAATTGCCGGGGAAAATGGACCAATTATCCGACTGGTGCTACCAAAAAACCGAAGAAATCAGCCCCTCTTTGTACTATCCGGACCAAGGCATTTTACTGCTGATGTGCGAGCATTTTAAACTGACTATCGACCCCTTGGACGAAAAGTACAACTGCGAGGCCCGCCGCTGCGCCCCGGCCCTGCGCAAAGCCGCCATCGTGCACGCAGTAGGACACCGCAAATTTTGGAAATACTATTATTTTGACGAGTGGTACCAAATGTACCGGGAATGGGTAAAAGAAACAGGCCTCCCCTGCCAAAATAATTTTCCCGCTTTTAAGAAGTTGGGATTATTAAAATATCCGTTGTTCCAAGTGGCGCCCAACCCCACCCAGCACCCGCTTAAATTTATGACCTATCTGCTGCGTGCCGGGCTGCGTTTACGATATTAAGGCTATTAAAAACCCCGCTAAAAGCGGGGTTTTTCATTCGGAAATTTTCACACCGTTTCGGGGGCATATCTTGGCCAAACTGCAGCGGCTGCACGCCGGCTTGCGGGCGTTGCACACCTGCCTGCCGTGCAAAATAAGCGCAATGCCAAACCACCCCCAGTATTTATAGGGGATTAATTTCATTAAATCCTGTTCCACTTTTACGGGGTCCGTCTGTTTGGTGAGCCCCAAACGGAAAGAAAGCCGCTTGATGTGCGTATCCACCACAATACCTTCGGGCTTTTTAAAATAATCCCCCAGCATCACGTTGGCGGTTTTGCGCGCCACACCGCGCAGGGTAAGCAAATCTTTCATATTTTGCGGCACTTGGCCGCCGTATACTTCGCTGATGCGTTTGGAACTTTCAATTAACGACAAGGCTTTGCTGTGGTAAAAACCAGCGGAGTGAATCAGCTTTTCCACGTCTTTAATATCGGCCTTTGCCATAGCCTGCGGGGTAGAATAGGCCGCAAACAGCGCGGGCGTAATTTGGTTGACGCGTTCGTCGGTACACTGGGCCGACAAAATCACCGCGCACAGCAGTTCCCACGCGTTTTGGTGGTGCAGCGGGATAATATGGGCGGGATATAATTTTTTCAGTGCTTTTAACAGGGCCGGCACATCGGTTTTTCTAGCGGGCATTTTTGAGCCCCCCCATTTTGCTCCAACCGTAGGATAAAGCCAACACGCACAAATTGACCAAAATAATCGTAGCGCCGGACGGAATGTTAAACACGAACGACAAATACACCCCCACCCATACGCTGGCCACCCCAAAGCACGCCGCCAGCCACAGCACCTGCTTGAATGTGCGGGAAATAAGCAGTGCCGATACGGGCGGTATAATGAGCAAAGCGGAAATAAGGAAAATCCCCACCACTTTAAACGCCAATACCACCGCTACGGAAGTAATAATCACCAGGGCAGTATTTACCGCCTGTACGGCTATGCCGCGGGTACGGGCGAAGGGCTCGTCGAAACAGGCGGAAGTCAAATCCCGGTAAAAAAAGAACAGCCCGGCCAAAACCGCCGCCAACAAAAGGCCGCATAATACGGCTTCGTCTTTGGAGACGGTCAAAATACTGCCAAACAAATAGCCCAATAAATCGGTATTAAACCCACCCGCCAGCGCGGTAATGAGAAGCCCGACAGACAGCCCCGCCGCACTAACGATACCGATAGCAGCGTCCCCGTAAATTTTAAATTTTTGGGTGATTTTCATAATCCCCAAAGACGCCGCCGCCACCACCGGCACCGACACATACACCGGATTGGCCGACAGCAAAAGCGCCGCCGCCACGCCCGTCAAACACACATGGCTCATTCCATCGCCGATGAGTGACAAGCGTTTAAGCACCAAAAATACGCCGAGTAGCGCACACGAAGCCGCCACCAAAGACCCCGCTGCCAGCCCGCGCTGTACAAAACCATAGCTTAAAAATTCCGCAATCATTTGTGGCCCTCCCCGCACGAACAGCCCAGCGGGCAATGCCCGTGGTTGTGCAAATGGTCTATGGTATGCTGGGCAAACGCGCCCAGTTTTTCGGCCACGGCGGCTGAATGGCAAAATTCCTCTTTCGTACCATAGAACACCAGCGTTTTATCGATGTACATAAATTTGGAAATATATTTGCCCACTTCGCCCGTGTCGTGCGTGATGAGCAAAATCGTCACACCCTGTTTGGCGTTTAAATCGCCCAATAAATTAAAAAACATTTCGCGCGATTCCGGGTCCAGCGCGGTGGAAGGTTCGTCCAAAATCAGCAGTTCCGGCCGGCTCACCAGCGCCCGCGCCAGCAAAACGCGCTGCTGCTGCCCGATAGATAAATCGTGGAAAATCCGCCCCGCGTATTCGCGCGTGCGGGTTTTTTGCATGGCTTCGTGCACTTGTTTGAGTTCACTTACCGCAACCCCGCTTCCGTGGCGGTTCGAAAGGCCCATCAGCACCACTTCTTCGGCCGATACCGGGAACCGGCTTTGCGACACGGGGCTCTTCTGCGCCAAATAACCGATTTTGTGCCAATCTTTAAAATCGCTCAGCGGACAACCAAACAATTGAATTTTCCCTTTGCCTTTTTCCAGCCCTAAAAGCAGTTTTAAAAGGGTGGTTTTTCCACCGCCGTTGGGGCCGATAATGCCCACATAATCGCCCGCGTTGACCGCAAACGAAATTCGTTCCAACACCGGCACACGCACATAAGCAAAGTGCAGGTCTTGCGCTTCTATTACGCTTGGCATCCAAGCCCCCTTTGCAAACTTTCCAAATTGCGCCGCATCAATTCCCCATACGTTACGCCTTCGTCGAAATCCTGCTTGCTGACGTGTTCCACCGTGTAGAGCGGCAACACCTGCGCGCCGGTTTCCTCGGCCACGGCGGCGCTCAAACGCGGGGAAAGGGTTTCCTCGGTAAAAATGGCGCGTATATGGTTTTTGCGGATAAATTTAATTAGTTCCGCCAATTGGCGGACGGAGTTTTCCCCATCGTGGGAAGACCCCGCCAAAGCAGATAACGACAAATTGTAGTTTTTGGTTAAATTGCCAAACGCCAAATGCCCAATATGCACCACCTCGCGGCTTTGGCACGAAGCAAGCCCCTGTTGGTAGGCTTCGTCTAATTCTTGCAGTTCTTTTTCAAAAGCCTGCAAATTAGCGCCGTATATTTCGCGGTGGGCAGGATCTTTCTGCACTAGGGCAGAAGCAATCGCCCGGGCGATTTTGCGGGTATTTTTAAAATCCATCCAAATATGCGGGTCTTCCGACGCGTCCGTATATTGGGCCGCCTGCACCACCTGCGTTTGCGGGCCGGCGGCGGAAAGCACGTCTTTGGCCCACGGTTCAATCCGGTTAGATACATAAATAAAAATATCGGCGTTTTTCACGGTTACCAACGCGCCCGGCGTAGGCTCAAACGAATGGGGCTCTGCATTGGCCGGAAGCAACATAGACACATCGGCATATTCGCCCGCCAGCTGTTTGGCCAGCGTATACGGCACATAGCCGGACGCAACAATCTGCGGTTTTTGGCCCTCAGCCACCGGGGCCAGGTGGCGGCGCGGCGCCAGGGAAAGCCACCACAAAAGGGCGGCAATTAAGAAAAATAAAACGGCTGGTAAATGTTTCTTCATAACAGGTTTCCTTTTTATTATATTATACGATTTCCCACCGCCGGGCGAAAATACAGCCGAGGGAATTTACTATAATATACAAAAGGAGAAAATATATGAGCTATATACTGGCATTTTGTTTGGCACTTTGTTGGGGGACGGCTTTTTTGGCGTCCAAAAATATTGTAGAAAGCCTGCCGCCGTATTGGGGCACTTTTTTCCGCGTACTAGCGGGGTTATGTTTCTTTATCGTTTTGTATGCAATCCAACGGAAAAATTTAAAATGTCCCGTCAAACAGCTTTGGCGCCCGTGGACGATTGGGCTTTTGCTTATTTTGCTGCCGTTTGCCGCTATTTCTTGGGGGCAACGTTTTGTGGCGCCGACTATCGGCGGTATTTTTAACGGCACGGTGCCGATATGGTCCTTTATTGCCGGTGCCATTTTGTTAAAAGGGGAAGACCGCTTTACTTGGCGCCGCGCCGCCGGCGTGACCGTGGGTATGATCGGCCTTTTGATTATTATGCGCCCCATGATCGCCGCCGCCAAATTGGACGCCAGCCCCTTGGCCTTGTATGGCTGTTTTGCTTTCTTAATTATGGCTTGGTCGTACAGCTTGGGCAATGTGCTGACTAAAAAAATTATGGTAGACAGCGACGCCATGACCCACGAAGCCAATACCTTCCACCAGTATTTGTTTTCCGCGGTGGTTTTGCTGATTGTTTCTTTGATTGTGGAACCGATCCCGCCGGCGGCGGCTTTCACGCCGAAAGTGATCCTTTCTATTATCAGTGCGGGTGTTTTTTCGTCCGCGGTGGCCTTCCTGTTGATGGTGGCTTTAATTAAACGCTGGGGCGCTACGCGTATGGCTTCTGTTACATATTTTACGCCGGTGGTTGCCATGGCCAGCGACATGATTGCTTTCGGGCGTATGCCCACTTCGGCCGAGATTGGCGGCCTTTTGCTTATTTTTATCAGCTTGATTATGATCCAAAAAAAATTGGAGCCGGAAAACAAGTAACGTATGAAAAAAATTCTCAACCTGCAATGCATTAACTGCGGCAAAGAACATAAAACCAGCGAGGCGAATTTCGTTTGTTCTGCCTGCGGCGGCAATTTGGAAGTAAATTACGACTATAAACTTATTTCCAAACGCTTCAGCATCGGCAAACTGAAAGACAACCGCGAATTTGATATGTGGCGCTATATGGACCTGTTGCCCATCAACGACCACGACAAAGTGCCGCATGTGCATGTAGGCTGGACGCCGCTTTACCCCTGCAAAGAACTGGCCAAAGAATTACATATTTCCAACCTGCTTATTAAGGACGAAGGGCGCAACCCCACCGGATCCATCAAAGACCGCGGAAGCGCCGTGGCCGTAGCGCGCGCGCTGGAGCTGGAACAGGAAGTTATCGCCGATGCTTCCACCGGCAACGCCAGCGACTCGCTGGCCTGCCTAACCGCCAGTATGCCAATGAAAACCGTCATTTTTGCGCCCAAATCCGTACCGGACCCCAAACTGGTGCAGTTGCTGGTATATGGGGCGGAAGTAATTGGTGTGGACGGCTCCTATGACGAAGCCTTTGAACTGTGCAAACAATCCGTGCAAAAGTACGGCTGGTATTCCCGCGCGGCGGGGTTCAACCCGTTCACCCGCGAGGGCAAAAAAACCTGTGCCTTCGAAATTTGTGAACAAATGGATTGGGAAGCCCCGGACAAAGTCATTGTGGCGGCAGGGGACGGCACCATTTTGGCCGGATTGTGGAAAGGATTTACCGACTTTAACAAACTAGGCATTATCGAACGGATGCCGCAAATGATTGCCGTCCAGGCCGAAGGCAGTGCCGCCATTGCGCAAGCTTTCAACAGCCACACGGAAGTAAAATCCGTGGCCGCGCACACCGTGGCGGACAGTATTGTAGTCAACTACCCGCGCGATGCGGCGCTGGCTATACAGGCTTTGCAAGAATCCAACGGAATGGCCATCACGGTAACGGACGAAGAAATCCTGCAGGCAATCCCGGAACTGGCACGCAAAGCAAACATCTTTGCCGAACCGGCCGGGGCCGCTACTTATGCGGCGCTTAAAAAGCTGGTGGCGCAGGGGAAAATTGAACGGGACGAATCGGTCGTATTAATTGTAGGCGGGAATGGTTTAAAAGACATCGACTCCGCCATGCAAGTACTGCCGAAAGTTTGTGTGCTCCCCCCCACAATGGCCGCTGTGGAAGAAGAACTAAAAGCCAAAGGCTTTATCAAATAACCGCTAAACAAAAACCCCGGCTTAGCCGGGGTTTTTTATCCTCTTACGGGTTCATTTGTTCAAAAGCGTCCAAACTGGCGCTGCGGACTTCGGTAGGCACGCAAATATTGCCCACCAAACGCCCGTTGCACTGGGCAGCCGCAGGCGTTTGGCCCGCCGCAGCCGGCTTGCCATTAGTTGGCGCCGGGCGTTGCAGTTCCGCCGCCCCAGGCATATTCAGCACACGCTGCGTCTGCACCGTATATTGTTTTAAAACAGCCATCAACAGCAGGGATACCACTACCACTGCAATCAGCATACCCAAAAGGCCTATTCCATTCTTGTTTTTCATAAACAGCCTCCCCTTTTTTTATTGTACCATACCCCAGCCGCCGCCAAAAGCATTTTCCTGCGCAAAAAAGCCCTTTTTTCAATAGTAAAATGCTAAAATAAAATGGGGGAGAAAATTCTCTAAACGAAAATAATACATTAAACAGGGTGAGGTAAAAATTATATGACGCAAAATTTATCTTCGTCCGCCTTGGTTAAACCCTTGGCCAAAGATATACACGCCGAAGCGGACATTCCGTCCGGATACGGCAAAACGGAAAGCTACCTGCTGCCCAAAGACCCGGCTTGGTTGTTCTTATTTTGGGAAATCACCCAAAACACCTTGGACTACATCAAAAGCCAATACAGCGAGGACGTCCTGAAAAACGCCCGCACCATTATCCGCCTGCACGATGTGACAGACGTGGAATTTTTTGACGGGAACAACTCTGTTTGCCACTACGATATGCCCGTTATTTTTGAAGCCCGCAGCTGGTACATCAATGCGCCGCAGTCCGGCCGCGCTTACTTGGCCGATTTAGGCTATTTAACGGCGGACGGCCAATTTATTTTGGTGTCGCGCAGCAATTCCACCCTCTTGCCTCCCGGCAAAGTGTCCGATATTGTAGACGACAAGTGGATGATCGTAGAAGGCGATTTCCAAAAACTTTTAAAACTGGCCGGGGCCGATTACATTGGCCTGGGCGCCAGCGAGCTGATGCATGTGCTGGGCCAACGCTGGAAATTGACGGAGCTGACTTCCTCCGGCGCGCCGACTTCGTGGTCTTCTTTCACGTTGCAGCTCGATAAAGTTCAGCCCGAAGAAGAAGAGGACATCTGGCTCCAGGCGGATTGCGAAATTATTATCTACGGTTCCGCCTCCAAAAACGCCATCGTGTCCATCAACGGGCAAGACATTGAACTCAAAGAAGGCAAATTTTCCATTCGCCAGCACCTGCCCGCGGGCAGCGTGGTGGACTTACCCATCAAAGCGCGCAACGCCAAAGGCGATAAGACGCGCCAGGTAACGATTAAAGCCCTGCGTGAGGAAGGAAAATAATATGGGTGAAGAAAAAGGTTATTTAGCGCTTGTTTTGCATGCACATTTGCCGTTTATCAAACACCCGGAATATCCGGATTTCTTAGAAGAAGATTGGTTTTACGAAGCCATGGTGGAAACGTACATTCCGCTGCTTAACGTATTTGAAAACCTGACCGAAGAAGGAACCGATTTCCGCTTGACGATGTCTTTGACGCCGCCGCTGTGCAACATGATGTCGGACCCGCTGCTCATTGACCGCTTCCGCCATTATTTAAACCAGCGGGTGGAACTATCGGAAAAAGAACTCAACCGCACGCAAGGAACCGAATTTGAAGGCGTAGCGCGCATGTATTTCAACAAATTCCGCCGCTACAAAGATTTGTTCGAAAACCGCTACCACGGCCATGTGCTGGAAGGCTTTAAAAAATTCCAGGATATGGGCAAGCTGGAAATTATCACTTGCTGCGCCACGCACGGCTATCTGCCGCTGATGGTGCACAAAGAAAGCGTAAACGCGCAAATCAAAATTGCCGCCAACGACTACCGCAGCCGCTTCGGCCGCAGCCCGCGCGGCATTTGGTTGGCCGAATGTGCCTACAACCCCGGCGACGATAAATTCCTGCGCGACGAAGGGATCCGCTTCTTCTTTACCGAATCGCACGGGGTACTGCACGGCACGCCCCGCCCGAAATACGGCATTTATGCACCGGTGTACTGCCCGCAAACCGGCGTAGCCGCGTTTGCGCGCGATATGGAATCGGCCCAGCAGGTATGGAGCGCCGAATCCGGCTACCCCGGCGACCCGCGCTACCGCGAATTTTACCGCGACTTGGGGTACGACTTAAATTACGATTACATCAAACCCTACCTCCATTCCGACGGCGTACGCCGCAATATCGGTATGAAGTATCACAAAATCACCGGGAAAGTACCGCTGAACCAAAAGCAAGCCTACAATCCTTACGAAGCGCGCGAAGTGGCCGCTATGCACGCCGGCAACTTCATGTTCAACCGCCAAAAACAAATTGAATATTTGAGCACGCTCTTGGACCGCAAGCCGCTGGTGGTGTCTATGTACGACGCGGAACTCTACGGGCACTGGTGGTACGAAGGGATTGATTTCTTGGAATACCTGTTCAAGAAAATCTATTACGACCAGAAAGACATCAAACTCGTCACCCCGAGCGAATACCTGGAAATGTACCCCGAAAACCAAATGGTACAGCCGTCTATGTCCTCTTGGGGCGATAAGGGCTACCACGATGTGTGGCTTAACAGCGGTAACGACTGGATCTACCGCCACCTGATTAAAGCCGCCGAACGCATGATGGAACTGGCCAACAAATTCCCCCATGCAGACGGCCTGTTGCGCCGGGCGCTTAACCAACTGGCGCGCGAACTGGTGCTGATGCAGTCCTCCGACTGGGCGTTTTTAATGACCACCGGAACAGCCAAGGAATATTCCACCAAACGCACCAAGGACCACGTCAAGCGCTTCAACGAGCTCTACGAACAAATCCAGGGCAACCGCATTGACGAAGGCTTCGTGTACGACCTGGAACAAAAAGACTCTATCTTCCAGCAAATGGATTATAACGTCTACTCCAGTGCCGCCAAAGAAGCCGTCCTGAAAAAGTATTAATCTAACCAAGCACAAAACCCCCGGGAGGCTCCCTTCCGGGGGTTTTTTATTTCCTCAATTATGGGACAACCGTTTGAGAGGGCTTCCTTTTTATTTGGTTGCGCCGGGGCTTCCCTGTTGGCAAATAAAATCGCCTTCCCAGGCCAAAAGGCCCACTGGCTTCTAGGCCCAAGGGCCCTGGTTATGTTATACATAAAGTTTTATAGTATAACTAAGGAGAAAAAATATGATGAACCGCGCTATTGCTTTGTGTTGTTGTTTATTGATGTCCACCGTAGGTTTTGCCCAAGGCGGCAAAATCGTCAAACAAACGTTTTCTGCTGTTGTTAAGGACGCAGCGGCCGTTCAAGCGCAACGTGGGGTCCTCTCCCAAACCGGGAAAACAGCCTCCGTTGCCGTGGTAAAAAATACGGCGGCCCAGTCTTTGTCGCCGTCAGTACGCCCCATTAGGGAAGTTCCTGTCGTTTCCGTGGCCAAAGTGCCGGCGGGAAACAAAGCTTCTTCCGTATCGGCTAAAGTAACCAAAGAATTTTCTTCCCCTTCTTTGATAGACGATAAAGTATTTTTAGACCGGATTGGGCAGGCTATGTCTTTTTCCCAAACCAAAAAAACGTTGAATTATGCTACTCAGCTGGAACAAGAACGCGCCCAAGCCCGCCAAATTGTTGCCACGCTTAAAAATTATCAAACGCTGAATTTGGACGAAATCCGGGAAAACGAGTTAATGGACCGCTTAAACGAGTTGGTGCTTAACCGCAGTTTGTTGTCTTTCTTGAATAAATCCCTGGAAAACAAAAACTATACCCAGTTTATGCGCGATTTATCCAACTACTACAGCTTATCGGTGGATTTTCTATCTTCGTACGAGCTGCGCTTTATTCCGCCGCAAGACGTGCGGGAAATCTTTGCCCAAACGGCCTTGGCTTATATGAAACAGCACCCGCATAAAATGAACTTAAAATTGCGCGAAATTATCAAATCTCCTTTTGTGGACGAAACGCTTAAATCTTTCCTGCGCACATTTATTGCTATGGACAAAATCCAGCCCTTGCACGAAGGCCGCTTTTTAATCGTGCTGCGCCAAGCGCACAAACAGCACACTTCCGGCCTGGCCAACGCCCGCGACGAAGAAGAAATTGCCGGTACGGTGGCCGCATATCAAGAATTGCTGGAAGACCTGACGGAATTTACTTCCCGCTACCATCGGTCTCCGCGCTGGAACGCCCCTATGCCGGAAAGACGCCTGCACAACAAATTGTTAATGTTGATTGCTTACAACAAAGCGAACCAATTTAAACAGGTGCTTCCGTACATTGCGCAAATTAAAACGCTTTTGACCCAATACCCCAGCATTGGTTTAACGGTGGACGAAATTTTGAAACAAGTGGAAACCTTTATAAAGGTAAACGGGCATTTCCCCCGCCAAATTTCCGAAGTCCCCGCCGGGGAAACGCTCTCGGACGAAGAATTGAACTTATACGAAGGAATCGTCTACTGGGAAAGCCTGCGCAACGATTTTAGAGATAAAATAAACGAGCTGCGGGCTTCCACCCCACAACACTAATTTAAAAACCCGGGACTCCCGGGTTTTTTGTGTTTTTACAAAACCCCGGTCCAAGCCGGGGTTTTTAATAGAAAAGCCGGGGTGCTTATTGCACCCCGGCTTACAAAAGCAAATTAAGTTATTTGTATTCCAATTTAACCAATTTGTATTTTTTAGGCCCGCGCGGCAAGATGGCTTCAAACTCCTCGCCTTCCTTTTTGCCCAGCACGCCGTTGGCCAGCGGGGATTTAACAGACAACAACCCTTTTTCCGGGTTTGACTCCATCGACCCCACCAACGTATAAGTAAACTCAATTCCGGCGTCAATATCCTGTATAGTCACCGTCGCCCCGATGCGCGCTTCGCTTTTATCCACGGTCAAGTCATCGGTAATTTGCGCGTTTCTCAAGCGGATTTCCAATTCCTGTATGCGAATCAGCGTTTCTGTTTGTTTTTCCTTAGCGGCGTGATATTCGGCATTTTCTTTTAAATCGCCTTGGGCGGCAGCTTCGCCAATTTCATTGGAAAGTTGGGCTTTTAATTCTTTCAAATCTTTCAGCTCGTTTACTAAAGCTTCATATTTTTTGCGGCTAACGTAAAATGGTTCTCCCATAATGCAACTCCTTAAATACCTACATTACTAAGTGTACTATTTATCCGGCCGCATTTCAACGCCCCCCGCAAGGAGCATTTATTGCTATAATCTGAAATATGAGAGTTCTGCTGTTATCTTTTCTCTTGCTCACAGGCGCCGGCGGAAGCTATGCCCAAAACAACCATGTTTGGATTGCCAAACAAAACGCTCCGGCGGTAGTAGCCGTGAATGTAGCTAAAACAGACGGTTCTACCTTTACGGGTACCGGGTTCGTCCTCACTCCGGACGGGCTGATTGCCACCAGCCGCCATGTATCGGAAAACGCTCTCTATATCAATATTACGTTTAATAACGGCGCCGTATCGGGGGAAGCCGTCCAAGCCGGGGCAGCCGGCAATGTGGACTTGGCTTTGCTTAAAATACAAGCGCGCAACCTGCCGCATGTAACGTTAGGCAATTCCGACGCCGTCCTCCCGGGTGAAACAATCACCGTCATTGGTAACCCGCGGCGGCTGCAAAACACAATTTCTTCCGGGCTGATCAGCCAAGTGCGCAAAAAAGCCGACGGCATTATTTGGCACCAAATCAGCGCCCCCATTTCCCCCAGTTCCAGCGGCAGCCCGGTATTCAATGCAAACGGGGAAGTAATTTCCGTTGCGTTTGCCAGTTATAAAGGCGAGGGCAACCAAAATTTAAATTTTGCCGTACCGTCCAATTACCTAAAAGAACTGGTCACTGCCGCGGGATATACGTTGCCGGCCCCGCTTCAGCCCCAGCAACAAGAGCCCGCCCCCTCCGCCAACCCCTTATGGGCGCATATTCAAAAATCTTGGGCTATCTGCAAAAATTTGTGGCATAAGTGGTTTTCTTCTTCCGCCCAAAACACCCTTGAAAAATAGGCCTCAAACGGGTAGACTATTGGTATCAGCCGGTTTAAGGCGCGGCAAAACCGCGGCCCGCGCCGGAGATTTTGTTATTTTCCGGAGTATTTATGAAAAAAACAGTTGGCAAAATTTGCTTGTTTATTGTTTGCTTAGCCGTTATCGTTTTTTTATTGCTTCCCTTCCTGCAAACGCCCGCTGCCAAGCAGGCGGAGGGCCCTGCCGTCCAAACGGCCACCCCGCAAATTTTTACTTCCAACCCGCTGACGGAACTCGTAAACCGTATTGCGCGCTTTTTTACCAAGCGTAACACGCAGCCGGCGCCCCAACAGACTTTGACGGAAAACCAAGTAAACGAACAATTTGGAACCCCAATGGACGAACAAGCCCTGTATGCCGATGCCCGCGCCACGGCCCAAAATGCCATTTCAACGGAGGCCACCCCGCAAGCCGGTTCGGCGCGCCGTAACTCGTTTGGAGATGCTTCGCTCCAAACGGAAGAAGGAGAGTGGGTGCTTATCCGCCAAACCGCTCCGGAAGACGGGTTAAAAGGAATGCACGAAATCAACACCAAGGACAACCCGTACGACATTTACGTCCGCCAAGAACGCGCCGCCCGCTTCAACCCGGCCGTGCAAACGACGGCGCAAGCGGCCGTGCCGGATTCCAAATGGGCGCGTCTTTTTAACCCGATTAAACGCTTTTTTGGGTTTTCCACCCCGCAAGCCGTATCCAATGCGCCGCTCTCCGGCGGGAACACTGCCGCGCAGTTGGCTTCCAGCCAAAGCACGGGTTCCAACCGTGGGAAAACCGGCTCCTCTTTTGGCCAGGCGGATATGGATATGCCCCAATTAAGCGGTTCGCTTTCGGGGAAAGAAGCCACGGCTCAATCGGAACAGCCGGGTTCTCTCTTAGCGTATTTGGACCCAGATATCGTCTTAAACGAAGTGGCGGACTCGTTAGCCAACGCCAAATATCCTAACCCCCAATCGGAAAAAGAAAAACGCGAAAAAGAAGCCTACCGCCAACAGCGTATGGCCGAAGCGCGTGAATACTTCTTGTCACGCTCGCAAGAACGGTTAAACCGCTTAGCCGCCGGTCAGGAGCCGGAAGACGAACTGAAAAATATGTTGGAATATTCCTGCTTCAACGAAGCTCCTCGCCCGGTAAGGCGTTCCTCGTGCTTAACGGAAGAAACGGAAGACACCCGTCCCGCCAGCAAAAAGCAGTTGGAGGAAACAAAGGCCCAAAACGCGCAGCTGTTTTTCCAAAAAACCAACTTGCCCATGCCGCCCGCCCCCATTACCCCGGTAATCGGCCGCGCCACCGGCTTGCCGCAAGAGGAAATAGACCCGGAAATCACCTCGGAAGATTATATTAAAACAATGGAAATTTACCAGTTTATGCTGCAAAATGAAGACTGCTCCTCCAAGCCGTGCTATTGGGTAGCCAATTCCCGCCAAAGCAATACCGAATTATCGGATTCGGTGGAAGCGTCCGGCGCGGTTTTCAAAGGGGATCCGTTGGATAAATACAGCCAAGTAGAACAAAAGTTTACCCAATACAAACTGGAGCAACTACCGGAAAATGCTTCGGACCAAGACAAACAAGCCGCCCAATCCCAAGCGGAAGAATTCGCCCCGGCTTATATTTTGTACACAGCAGACAACTTAAAAGACCTGCAGGCACAAAACCGCGAAGCTATGAAAAACCGCGATATGAAAGCCGGCGCCGCCTTGTACGCCTTGACGGCCCCCATCGGCAAGCAACTAAGCCAAGACTTGGATTCCGCCGTGTTCTTTTATGGGAAGGACGATTCTTTTATCGACGCGGACAAAAACGCTTCTTTTGTGGAACGTTCCCGGGTGCTTACCAACACCCTGGCGGACCAAATTCAATTCTTCCAGCAGGTAGCGCAGGAGCTGCGCCGCAACACCTCGCAGGAAATTGTACGCAAGCAAACCCGCTCCGAAGTGCAGGAAATGCAAAAGCAATCCCAAAAGAAGCGCGCCGCTTTTGACAAATCACGCCCGGGCGGCAATCGGTAACTTGGGTATTTTACACGCCCCCGCAAAACGCGGGGGCATTTTTTTGCTATTAATCTCTTTTTTCGGGTTTCTTTTCTATCCAAAAACGGGTATAATTTCTATATCAGCTTCGCGCGCGCCCGTACGAGCGGAGCTACCCTAACAAAAGGAGTCCGGCCCATGAAAAAACTGCTCAGCTTTTTGCTCGTTTCTTCTCTGTTGGCGCTCGCGGGGTGTCATTCCCAACCCAAAGAATCGCCCTACAACCGCACCGATAATAAACAAGATTATGAACGCCTTTTCCGCACCCACATTCTAGCCGCCTGCGAAAACATCGGCAAACCCTATGCCACCTATTCGCTGGCAACGCTAAACAAAGGGCCCTCCGAAGATAACCCCTATTACAAAGTGACGTTTTTTAACGGCCCGTGCAAAGATAAAGTAATTTGGACCAAAGACGTTTTATTAAAAACCGCTCCTGTAGGGGCAGAACCGCTGCCCAAGGGCACCGTCCTGTTGCGCAATTACTGGAACCCCAAAGACCCTTACGACCAAGAAGAAACCGACCGCTGGCACATTGGCGTAGTTTCCAGCTCCGAACGGTTGGATAAAGGCATTGTGGATATGGAATTTCCGCGCGACAGCAACGACTTTATGCCCGCCCGTGAAGGCGTATACCTGCACAATGTGCGCTATATCACCAAACCGGAAGTAAAAGACATTAGAACTTTTCTGTAATTTGTAAAGGATAAATACTATGAAACTGAAAACTTGGACCGCTTGTTTGATTTGTATGCTCTACCCTTTTGCGCTGCACGCTGCGCAAGGGGACCCGATCAGCCTGGAAACAATGATTTTGGATATTCCCACCGCAGAAGCGCTGGACCGCTACCAAGCCTCTTTCTTAACCCGGGCCTACGGACACGGCTCCATTATGGAAAGCATCGATTTTGGCGTTTATCCGCGCATCAATATCGGCGTCAGCCTTTCGGCGCACGAATTGTTGGGTTCTTCCGACGACGTACGCGTGTTGGACCCGGACTTTCGGGTAAAATGGAAAATTTTTGACGGCAGCCTCTATCTGCCAGCCATCGCCATTGGTTACGACGGCCGCCGCTACGGGTATGGCTATGATAAATACCGCGTATACACCGATTCCAAAAACTATTTGGACGAACGCAAAGGCGGATATATCACGTTCACGCGGGAAATTATCGTCCCCGGTCTTACCGCTACGGCGGGGATGAACTTTTCGGACTTTAACTGGAAAGACGTCTTTTGGTTTACCGGTATGTACTACAACTGGGCGGACAAAATTGGCTTCATGGCGGAGTGGGATAATATCCGCAACACGCGGGATTCCCGCCTGAACTTGGGGCTGCGGTTTTATCTGCACCCGTCTTTGGCGATGGACGCCGCCGTACGGCGTGTGGGCCGCGGGGACGAAAGCGAACGCATTTTGCAAATCCGCTATGTAACCAGTTTTTAAGAGGTCGCTATGAATCAGCCGACAGATACCCAATCCCAGCCGCAATTTAACAGAAGACGGATTTTTATTAAAAAAAATCTGCAAATCCGCTATATGATGCTTATGATTATGAGCGTGCTTTGCGGGCTGGCCATTATGACGTTTGAACTAACCGCCACGTTAAATGACTTGTTTGACAAATACCCCGTATTGGTACAGCCTATTTACGACCAGTTCCTGCCGGTGGCGGCTTCTTTCTTTTATAAAATTGCCATTTATTTGTTGTTTGTAGTAATTATTTCGGCTATTTTATCGCACAAAATGGCCGGGCCGGTTTACCGGTTTGAACAAACCTGCAAAGCCATTGCAAAAGGGGATTTTTCCCAGCGGGTGCACCTGCGCCAAGGGGACCAATTTATGGAATTGCAGGACGAGTTTAACAAAATGATGGACCGCGTGGAAGCGGAAATCAAAAAAAACAAGCCATCATAACGGGGGGTGTATGAAAAGACTTACAGCGCTTGTGCTGGCGGTGATGTTATGCGCGCCGGCCGCGTTTGCACAAAAAGAATACGGGCTAAAATTTTCCAGCCTAATGAACGACAACCTAACACTGGAAAACGCAATCCGGCTGGGATTGGAAAACAGTTCCGAATTTTTAACTGCAAAACAGGACATTATTATCGCGGAACAAAAAGTAAGCGAAGCCAAGTTCCGCTATCTGCCGCAATTTTCCTTACAAGGCACGGCCACTTTGTACGATTTGGATTACCCAATGGTCTTGCCGGACTCGGTAGCCAACCGCTTTTTACCCGGCAATGGCCTGTACGGCGAAAAAGACCAGTTTTACGGCGTAGGCATCACTGCTACGCAATACCTCTATACGGGCGGGCGTATCAGCAGTACTTTAAAAATGGCCCGCGCCAACCTCAAGCAAGTACAAAGCCGCTACGAAATTGTTAAAAACCAAGTCGTGCTTAACATCAAAAAAGCCTTTACAGAACTGCTGTATGCCCAGCACAATGCCAAGCTAACCCAAGAAGTATGGGATTTGGCGCAAAAATGGTACGCCAAACCATCGGGCGATGTATGGACGCAAATTCGCATCCGTGCTTTATTGGCCGATTTAAAAAGCTCCCGCAACCAGGCGGAAAGCGAACTTAAAAAAGCCCAGCTGGCCATGCTGGTTAATTTAAATAAAGAGCTTAACGCCCGCATTACGATTAAAGGGGATTTCTCCCCCGTCAAAACAGACTGGGATTTGCCGCATATGAGTTTATGGGCGATGGAATTCCGCCCGGAACTAAAATCGGCTATCTATGCGTTGGAGGCGGACAACATCGCCATCGACCTGGCCCTTTCCAAACGTTACCCGGACATTATTTTAAATGCTTCCTACGAAAAACTGGGTGAAGAAAGCCTAGACGACGTAAACAAACAAGTTTCTTTGGCGGTGCGGCTACCTATTCCGTACAACTTATCGGAACAAATAGCCGAAAAGAAAGCCGGCCAGCAAAAAAGCGCGCTGCGCCGCGCCGCGATTGAAGATAAAATCCGCGTGCAAGTAGCCGAAAGTTTTGAAAATATGCTCTTTTGGCAAAAAGAAGTACTGGACCGCCAAGCCGCATACGACGATTTAAACAAACTGCTTGCCCAAGCCTCTAAAAACCGGCCGAAAACGGGCACCGCCCCGCTGGAAGGACTGCAGGATTACCTCAAATCCGCCCAAGGATATCTGCAGGCCGTACGCAGCAACCACACGGCCAAGGCCGAACTGGAATGGGCCATCGGCCAGGATTTACAATGACCGCCCGTTGGCGCCGCACCTTGTGCGGCCTGGCAGCGGGGCTGGTGCTAAGCCTTTGCACGCAGCCGGCCGGCGCAATACCCGTCCAAACGGACGACGAAATCCTGCGCGATTTTATGTGGGGCCGTTTTACGTCCATTCCCAAAGACCAGCGCCCTAAAATCGGACTGGCGCTTTCGGCCGGGGGCGTACGCGGTTTTGCGCATGTAGGCGTGCTGGAAGTATTGGATAATGCGGGCGTACCTATCGATATGATGGCGGGCACTTCTATGGGTTCGGTGGTGGGCTCGCTGTATGCGGCGGGGCTCCCTACGGAAAAGCTATGGGAAATAAGCGACCATATGTCTATGGAGCAAATCACGCCGGATTTTAACGTCATGGGCTTGTTCCGCTTTTTATTTGCCAGCAAGCTGCCTTCTTCCGCCAATTTAGTCAACTTTTTCCACGAGCAAATTGGAGACATGCGCTTTGAAGATTTAAAAACCCCGTTTACTTGCTCCGCCATGGACATCAAAACCGGCGAACGGGTCGTTTTTAATTCCGGCCCGCTGGCCATTGCCGTGCGGGCGAGCATGAATATTCCCGGCGTGTTCGAGCCGGTGCAATACCGCCACCGCGCGTTGGTGGACGGCGCCGTGGTAGATTATTTGCCGGTAGAAACGGTTAAACTGATGGGGGCGAACTATGTAATAGCCTCCGTCACCCCACCGGATTTTGCCTCCACTACACCGCAGTCGGTGGCGGCGTATTTGCTGCGCGTGGGGGACGTGCGCGGCGCCGCTATGATAGAAGAATCCGCCCAAAAAGCGAACTTCGTGCTGACCAACCGCGTGTTGGATACGGGCACTTTGGAGCTAGACAAACTCCACAAAGCAGGCGAGGTGGGCATTATAGAAGCCAACCGCCACTTAGGAGAACTGCAGGAGGATATCCTGTTGTTTACACTGCCTTATGTTTTTAAACCGTAAACTATATATTTGTATTTTCGGAGCCGTGTTGTTGGGCGGCTGCTCGGCCACCCAAACAGGTATTTTGGGCTTGGCTCCCGCCGGAGACCGCAAAGAATACGTCCAAGCGCGCGACCTATATTCCGCCGGCAATTACACCGAAGCCATCGCCCACTTGTCCGATTATATTTATAAAACGAAAAACGTCAAACGCCGTGAGGCGCGCGCCTACCGCCTGCTGGGTATGAGCTACGAACAGCTTGGGCAGCTTAGCAAAGCGCTGGAAGTGTATTTGGAAGCCTTGGAATTCCACCCGGATAATGTCCCCCTTTTGCTGGCCGCGGCAGATTTGTACCAGCGGACGGACTTGGTGGACCGCTCCATTGAACTGTATGAACAAGCGCTTGCACAAGAACCCAATAATTTGGAAGCGCTGTCCGGCCAAGGGGCTAATTACAGCAAAATGGGGTTCTACTCCCGGGCACGGTTCTTTTACGATAAATTTTTCGAGCTAAACCCTACTGCGGAACCCGTCTACCGGGCCCGCTACGCCGAAACATTTCTGCGCCAACGCAACTACCCGGACGCGTTTATCAACATCACCATGGCCTTAGCCGGGGACAGTTCCTCCCCCGATTTTTGGTTGCTTAGCGCTAAAGCCGCCCGTGGGTTAGGCCGCCCGCAAGATGCCTTGGCCGACGTAAACACCGCTTTACTGCTGGCCCCCGGCCGCCGGGATTTGCTGGCAAATAAAGCGCTGTGGCTCTATGAGGCTGGGCAATACCAAGATTCGCTGCGCACGGCCCAGCAAATTTTGCAGCAAGAACCAACCAACCAGTTGGCCCTTTTGATAACCGCTATGGACGAATATTATTTGGGCCGCAAAAAAGACAGCCGCCGCCATATGCAAGCTGTCTTAAAAGGGGAACCGGATACTTTTGCCGAACGCGTAGCCGAAAAACTGGTCCAGCAACTGCATTTTTAAGAAACCGGGCATTTAAAATGCTCGGTGCAACGCCATTTAAATTCCATCAAAAAGCCCCGCTGACCAGCGGGGCTTTTTTGTGCGGCTAACCAAAACTTAAGGTTTGGGAACAAACGGTTTGCGGTCGGCATTCTTGTCGCTGGGAAGGAACTCCATTTCGTCCACCACCAAGGAAGGCACCACCAACGTATACGGCCGATACTCGGCGTCCATCACCTCAAACAGTTCCGCATCGTCCCCGGCGGCTAAAATGTCACGCAGGGAGCGGGTGCTCAGCTCGCTTACTTTCAGGCCGAACACCGGCTCGCGCCGGCCGTCTTTGGTATAGATGCGCTCGGCTATGTTGATGGTAGAATTGGCCCACCCCGCGTTGACGGGGAATTCCTTTAAGATGTAGCAATAATCCAGCTCCAGCTCCCGGCAGCGGGCGAGCAGTTTGGCCTCCATTTCTTCCTGGGAAAGCGGCGTTTTGGGCTCCACAAACACGTTGCTCAGCGCTTCGCGCGGCAGCGTGTAGCTGCTCATATGGGCGTGCCCGTTACTGGTTTGCCCTTTTGCAGCCGGCCGGCGCGAAAGCGGCAGTTCGTGCAACTTCCCGCCCGAAACTACCGTCAAATCCTGTGCCTGTACGCCCTCATCATCCACCGGCTTAAACCCCCCCAGCGGCACACCGCGGTATTCGCGCAAGAGCGGTTTGTCCAACACGTCGGCCACCGGGCTCATCACGCGCATACCAACTTTGTTGCGGAAGGCGCCGGCGGTTTTGTCTTCATCGGACAAGAGCGGTTTTACGTTACGCACATTGGCCACCAGCAAGCGGTTGATAAAATCCACCGCGGCTTCCGGCGTCATCAGGACGGGGCCGATATAAGGCTCGGCTTTGGTCGCCTGATAAAATTGGGCGGCCTCCTGCAAGACGCGGTCCACCAGTGTTTGCACCATAGGTTCACGCTGTGTAGAATCCTTCGGCAGGGACACTTGCCGCTGCAGCCATATTTTATAACCGTCTTTGTTGCGCACCTGCGCCATTACAATGGCACTGGTCTCAACCGTCGCGTATTGATAAAATCCGCCGGCGCTGTTTAAATAGTACCAATCGTCCTGTTCCAGGCAGAGGCTCACGCTAAAGCTTTCCAAATACGGTACATCTTTCCCCCGAGCGGAAAATTTTTGGGCCCATTCTTTCATTTGTTCCCGCGGCACGTCTGGAAACGGCGGAATCTCCTCTACAAAAGACGCCTGCTTCGCCGGGACGAAATCAGGCAGTTCGTTCGTCAGGTTTTTTTGGCGTTTATAGGCCTGCTTTTTTTCGTACATTTCGGAGGCGTTCAAATAACTGTTGTCCGTGATGGACCACAGCGCGCGGCGGATCCCCCAATAGCTCTGGGCTACGCTGCCCAGTTCGGACGGCGCATAGCGGAATTCGTCCGACGTAAAACCCATACTGTCGTTTTTAGGCGAACCGGCCGCCAGCACCACCCGGGCCAACAGCTGATGGGAAGGGTCGTCGGAAGACACGGACAATTGCCCGAACGAGGCCCCCTGGCAATAATGGTGTTCGTTTTGCAGCTGATAGGCTATGTAGTATGGTTTGGGCCCGTTTTTGACGTGCAGTTTGTCCAGCGAGCGGGCCATTTCGTCCTTCATAGCGCGGAAGTATACATTGTCCGGCAGCGGGGCGGCAGCCGCCAGCCCGCTAATGCTAAACAGTATCAGAAAAAGAAAAATTTTCCTCATTTGGCTCCTCCTTTTTTCGCGGCGGAAGGCGGCGGCAACACCGGCGGCTTGTAGCTGCTTTTGTGGGTTTTTTCAATTTCCAGCGCTTCCAATAACACGCTGGGCGCAATGGCGGACACCGGCACCCAGCCGGACTCCGCCCCGCACGTTCCGTTAAATACGGCGTAATCGTCCGCCGCGGCCAGTATTTTATTAAAGCTCACCAGCGGCGTGCCCACCATATCGGCCCCGCGTACGGCTTCTTTGCGGCCGTCCGGATACAGCCGATACACCAGCGTCGGCTCCAGCTTAAACGCCTGCGGTGCGTATGTGTCGGTCTGGGTAAAACCGCCGGAAAGGTCTTCAATAATAAAACCATACGGCTTGCCCTGGCGTTTGATTTCGGCCAGCAGCATTTGTTCCAGCTCGTCATACGGCACGGTGTCGGAGGCAATCACCCGTGTGTTGCCCATACGCGCCACCGCCCGCAGACCTTTGGAGGCGCGGCCGTGGCCGTTGGATTTGGGAAACCCTTTAATGGGGCTGCTGCTCATCAGGAAATTTTTCAGTACGCCGTTTTCCACCAGCGTGACCGGGCGGGATTTTACGCCCTCGTCATCATACTCGTAAAATCCGCGCAGCGGGACGCCGTCAAAATACGCCAAGGTAGCATCGTCCACAATCGTTAATATGGGCGCCACAACCGGCTGGCCGACTTTGTCGGTAAACGTTTTGCCGAAATCATCGTCTTTCTGCCGGTGGCCTTCTACGCGGTGGCCCAGTACTTCGTGCACGAATACAGCCATGGCGCGGTTCTTTAAAATAGCGGGGGCCGTCATCGGTTCGGCCTCAGGCGCTTTAGAAAGCGTTTGCAGTTCGTCCAACGATTTTTGCACGTCCGCCAGCAATTGTTCTTCGCTGGGCAGTTCGCTTTCCTTGAGCACATCGTAAGCCCCGGTGCGGGTCAGTTCCAGTCCGTCCTCCGTGTAACCCATCAACGTATAGCCCAGCCGGGCATAGGCAAACGGCGTTTTCAAGCGCGTGCCTGCCGAATCCACAAAATAGCGGGACCCTTGGGAAAACGTAAACGTGAAGGAACTATCCAGCACAAAGGCGTGGCCCTGCACGAGTTCGGAAGTTTTCAAGAGCATCGCTTTGATTTTGGCCTCGTCAAACGTAAGAGGGGCTTCTTCCCGGCAGTAAATAGACGGAGGCGGTACGACAAAATCGTCCGAATTATCCGAGCGTTTGGACGCGTTGACGCTGTCCGCCTGCACCAGGCTGTATTCCGCCTGGGCGGCTTCGGCCGCGGCTTGGGTAGCCCGCCACACCTCCGTGCGGAAGGCTTTGCCGTCGCCAGAAAGGCTCGGCATCGTATACAGCGAAAAATACCCGTGGTTATAACCGGTTTTTAAAGTGCGGGTATTGTCCATTTTCGGGCTACCGGCGCGGGCAATCACCTGCAGTTCGGCGCTTAGGGGGTGGAATTCCTCGCCCACGCCGCCTTCGGTCACATACAGGCTGGTACTTTGCCCCTCCCTATAAATATAAGCTAAATAATAAATAGAAGGTTTTTGCTTTTTAAGTGTTTTAAAACTGCGTTTTAGTTCTGTTTCCAATTCTTGGATAGGGCGCTGGGCGGACACATCGCAAAGCCCTTGGGCCGCCAAAGGGAAGGCCGCTCCCAGCAACACGCCTATTAAAAGGATTTTGTTCATACTCTCTCCTTGCCACAAGCTATAGCATAAAAATTGTACCATAAAGACCAGTTGGAGCAGAAGCCAAAAAATGATAAGATATTATATCTTCGCGCCGAGGTAGCTCAACTGGCAGAGCAACGGTTTTGTAAACCGTAGGTTGTGGGTTCGATTCCCATCCTCGGCTGGAATTTTTCCGCCTGTGGGCGGTTTTTTTATATTCTCTTCGTAAACTGCTATAATTTCTGTATCCCTTTATTATTGGAGAAAATTAGAAAGAATGGAACCTGTAACGACAACCGTATCAGTCGCTATGTGGATTGCTTTTTGGGTAATCGTGCTGGCGGCTTTATTTATTGATTTGGCCGTGCTGAACAAACACCACGGCAAAGTAAGCATGAAAGAGGCGGCTGTAATGGTATGCGCCTGGATTTCGCTGGCGGCGCTGTTTGGCGGCGCCATCTGGCTGGTGGAAGGGCCGCGCCATGCGCTGGAATTCTATACGGGCTATGTGCTGGAATACTCGCTGTCCGTGGACAATATGTTCGTGTTTATTATGATTTTCAGCTATTTTGCCATTCCGCACAATTTGCAGCCCAAAGCGCTTTTATGGGGTATTTTAGGGGCAGTTGTACTGCGGTTTATCTTCATTTTCCTGGGCGTAAAGCTGATTTCTATGTTCTCGTGGACGATTTACGTCTTTGGCGCACTCCTTATTTTTACCGCGTCCAAAATGCTGCTGCAGAAAGAAGACGATAATTTCGACCCCAGCCAATCTTTTATTCTGAAAGTACTCAAAAAGTTTATGCCGTTAAAAACCGACTACCACGGCGAGAATTTTTTTGTGCTGGAAAACGCCAAACGTTACGCCACCCCGCTGTTGGCGGCCGTATTGGTCATTGAAATGTCGGACCTTATCTTTGCGGTGGACTCTATCCCGGCGGTGCTATCCATCACCCAGGACACCTTCTTGGTCTACTCGTCTAATATCTTTGCCATTATCGGGCTTCGGTCGTTGTATTTCCTGCTTTCCGGTATGGCGGGTAAATTCCCTTATCTTAAATACGGCATTTCGGTTATTTTATTTTTCGTGGGCGTAAAAATGCTGATTTCGCATTATTTCAAAATCCCGGTGACGGCGTCGTTAGGCGTAATCGTGGGGATTTTGGCCCTTTCCATTTTGGCCAGCAAGGTTTTCCCTCCTAAAGAGGCCTAACGCTGGACAGAACGGACTTTTATTTACTAGAATATAAGAACCAAATTTATTTCAGTTATAAGGAAGGAAACTATGGCGTATAAATGTGCAGTGTGCGGCAAAGCCCCGGTATCCGGCGGCTCTTACAGCCACTCTAATATGAGAACCAAAAGAAGCTTTAAACCGAACCTCCAGAAGCAAAAAGTAGTCTTGGACGGCAAAACCCAGACTGCCTACGTTTGCACTGGCTGCATCAAAAGCGGTTTGGCCAAAAGACCCACCAAATAAGTAATCTTTTTTGGACGAAACAGCCCGTGCTTATTCCTTAGTGCGGGCTTTTTTATTAAAACTACCAAAAGGGGAGGGTATTATTTTGTCCAAACGCTTGCTACTTTTCGTTTTATCCGGATTATTTGCTGTTTCGTACGCGCGCGCGGAAGAAACCGCCCAGCAGGAAATAGACCCGAATGGCCCGTGGATGATTTGCGACGTGGCCGTAAGCGGGCTGAAGAACATTCGCACCAAAACCGTCACCAAGGCCGCTCATTCCAAAAAGGGCGAGCTCTACGAACGTTTTACGATTTCCGACGATATCCGTGATATTTCCGCCTTGGGCAATTTTGACCAGGTGGAAATTGACATTTCCCCCATGGCCGGCACCCGCGCCGACAAAGAAACCGGCGAAGAATACCCCTGCCACCGCCTGACATACCTGGTTACCGAAAAACCGATTTTTGACCGTCTAACCTACGAAGGCCGCAAACACTTAGGCAAAGGCGCCATCACCCAAGCAATGACGCTAAAGCTGAAAGACCCGTTCAACGAAGCCAAACTGCAGGCGGATTTGGACCGCATCAAAGCCAAATACGCCGAGAAGGGCTACATCAACGCCGATGTAACGTACGAACTCACCCAAGACGAGAAACTGGGAATTGTAAACGTAAAACTTATTATCAACGAAGGCGAACGCGTACGGGTTAAAGCGGTAAACTTTACCGGCGAAGAAACCCCCGAACTGCCAACGGAAAAAATCCTTAAAAAAGCTTCCAACCGCCCCGGCAAAGTATTTAAACCGCAAAACCTGCAAAAAGACTGGGTAAAAATGACCCTCTACGGACGCAACGAAGGGTATTCCGAATTTACCCTTTCCGCCCCCAAAGTGGAAATGAACGACGCCAACACCGAGGCTACCCTTACCTACGAATTAACCGAAGGCGAAAAAGTGGACTTTGGCACCGTTTCTTTTGAAGGGAACAACGTCTTTACCCAAGAAGAATTAGACAAGCAGGTCTTCTTCCGGGACGGACATTTGTACAACCAAAAAGATTTCGACGATACCATCACCGCCATTCAGGAACAATACGCCAACAAAGGCTACCTGCAAGTGCGCGTGAACCCCATCAAAAACATCGAAAACGGCAAATTAAACATCACCTTTGACATTTCCGAAGGGCACATTTTCTACATCGACCATGTGGACGTAACCGGCTACGAAAACACCAAAAAGTACGTTTTCACGCGCGAGCTGTCCATTCACCCCGGCGATTTGTACGATAACGAAAAAATCCGCCGCAGCCAAACCAAAATTTTAAACCTCGGCTTTATTAACGATGTACAAATCGACCTCCAGCCCACCGCCGACCCGCAAAAAGTGGACCTGGGTTTTAACATTGTGGAAGGCCGCCCCGGTATGTTTACGGCGGGCTTGGCCATGAGCTCCATGGACGGCCTATACGGCGAAATTTCCATCAACCATATGAACCTGTTCGGGCGGGCGCAGCGGCTGTCTTTGCGCACTTTGTTCGGTAAGGAAATTTTGGACTACACCGTCAGCTGGTACACTCCGTGGATTTACGACAAACCGACATCTTTGGGTATTGATTTGTTCAACACGCGCCGCTACCGCTCTTTCTCCACCGAGAACCAGGCCTATACCGAAAAACGCCTCGGCGGGCGCATCAAAATAGGCCCGCGCTTTAACGACGATATTTACCAACTGTCGTTCGGCTATTCGCTGGAAAACATTGATATCTACGACATCGATCCGCTTTTCCAACCGCCAAATGCCAACCCGGGGGACAAAAATTATCTGGAAAAAGGGGACACGAATATGTCCACCCTCAGCGCGGATTTTGCCATCGACACGCGCGATAACATCTGGGACCCCACCCGCGGCTGGCGCAACTCCATCGGCTTGGCCATTGCCGGCGGCCCGATTGGCGGCGACTTGGATTTGTGGTACTTAAATGCCCGCTCCATTTACAACCACACGGTTTGGAATGTGGGCGGAAATTACCCAATTGTTTTTGTACTGTCCAACAAATTCGGCTCCGTACAGGCCTACGGCCGCACCGACGAAGTACCCCCGTATGAAAAATTCTTCCTGGGCGGTGCAGACACGATCCGCGGGTACGAACGCGCGGGCGAAGTGGGGCCGCTTTACGGCGGGGACATGTACTACGTGATGAACGCGGAACTGCGCTTCCCGCTGGCGCGCGAAGGCCGGCGCAACATGGCGCAGCTGGCGCTGTTCTTTGACTTGGGCAACTCGTGGAACAAATTTGACGATTTGGAATTCTCGTTGGGCCCGGACGAAAACCAGTTTAAAGCGGGCGTAGGGGTGGGCTTGCGCTTTACCACGCCTTCCCTGCCTATCCGCATTGACTGGGGGTATGGCCTCAACCACAAGAGCGGAGAGGACCGGTCCCACTTCTACTTCAACATCTCAAATATGATGTAGGAGGCGTATGAAAAAGCTGTGGTTGTTTGCAATGGTTGTTTGCTTGGCGGCGCCGCTGGGCGCGCAGGAAACTTCTACGGATAAACTCTCCGCCGAAGAAGCCTCCGCTGTGGCTGCCATTTTGGCCAAAACAGCCGCACAAGAAGCGGACGATAAAATCGTCCTGCCCGAAAAAACCAAACAACAAGCTTTTGACGAAGTCAACCCGCCGCAAAACAACCCGCAGCCGCCCGAAGCGGCCGCCCAACCGGCGGGCACCCCCGCAGAAGGGGCTTCTTCTGCCTCCGCGCAAGCTGCCGGCACACAGCCGGCGCCCGCCCAACCGGCAGACGCCGCACTGGCAAATACCGATACAGACGCCCCGGACGAGGACAACACCCCCGCCGGCAAGCCTTTGGAATGTTTAACGGTAGCTTTTATAGATATTGACGAAGCTTTTAACGAACACCCGCGCACCATTGCGGTAAAAGAGCAAATCCGGCTGAAAATTTTATCCAAAGAAGAAGAAGTCCGCGGGGCCAAAGAACTAATTGAAGTATTAGAAGCGGAAAACAAACGCCTGGCCGCCCAAGTGCGGGAATTAAAACCGTTTTATAAACGTATTGTAGTGGAAGGGCAGCCCCAACTGCCTAAGATAGAAGAAAGCGCCGACTCCCTATTATTGGGCAATATTCTGAACCGGCTGACGTTTTCCGGCGCGGAAATTTTGTCCACCAGCCCGCTCAATACGCCGGCTGAACTGGACGATTTAACGGCGCGCATTGCAGCCAACAAAAAAATTATTGCAGAACGCAGCTTTTTTATTGATAATTATAAATATAACACGCGTGAAGAAATTTTGAAGCTGGAAAAGAAAGAAGTAAACGAAATTTTGAAGGATATCTATACCGAAATAAAATCGTTTGCCAAAAAAAGAAACATTGGCGCGATTGTCCGGAAAGATGAAGTGCTCTACGGGGAAAGGCCCGTCAACGTAACTAACGACTTTATCAACCGGTTAAAGAAAGCTAAAAAATACCGCAAACGCGGAAAATAGAGGTTTTATCTATGCTCAACCTAACCCTTACAGAACTCACCCAAATTACCGGGGCGGAAGCTTCCGCCCATACGGATATTACCGTCAACGGGCTTTGCTCGCTGGAAGATGCCCACGAAGGCGGCATTTGCTATTTGACCTCCTTGGAAAAAACCGATTTATTAAAAGATTTAAAAGCGTCCGTATTAATCGTGCCCGAAGCTGCCAAAGGCCAAGAACTGCCTTTCCACGGGGTGTTGTTATACGCCAAAAACCCCGAATGGGCTTTTATTTTATTAATGAAATATGTAGATGCCCGCAAACAAAAACACACACCGGGCATTCACCCCACCGCCGTTATCAGTCCGTCGGCCAAGCTGGGGGCGGACGTGTCCGTCGGGGCGTATACCGTCATTGAAGACGGCGTAACGGTAGGGGACGGCACCATCATTTTTCCGCAATGCTACATCGGCAAAAATGTAACCGTCGGCAAGCACTGCTATATTTATCCCCAGGTGGTCATTCGCGAAGAATGCGTGCTGAAAGATTACGTCATTTTGCAGGCGGGCGCCAAAATTGGTTCGGACGGATTTGGCTTCACCTTTCACGATGGCAGACACCAAAAAATTCCGCAAATTGGCAATGTGGTGCTGGGCAACGATGTGGAAGTGCAGGCCAACTCTTGCATTGACCGCGCCAAAATTTCCAGCACTTACATTGGCGATAATACCAAAATAGACAACCTCGTCCAGGTGGGGCACAATGTAAAAGTGGGTATGAGCACCATTATGTGCGCGCAGGTGGGCGTAGCGGGCACAACCGATATTGGAAACGGCGTTATTTTAGCCGGGCAAGTGGGGTTGGCCGGGCATATGACTATCGGCGACCGGGTGCAAATCGGCGCGCAGTCCGGTGTCATTTCGTCTATTCCGGCGGGGCAAGTTTATTTTGGCTATCCGGCCATGCCCCAGCGCGAAGCTTTCAAACAACAAGCGGTGTTGCGCAAACTGCCGGAAATGTATAAGGAATTCCGCACGCTGAAAAAACAAGCGGACGAAATGCAAAAGCTATCGTTTTTTGGGAAAATTAAAAAATTGTTAGGATTTTAATTATGAGAAAAACTCTTTCTTCCGTGGCCGTTGTCAGCGGGATTGGCCTGCACACAGGCGTACCCGCTACTATGACGTTTAAACCTGCCGAAAATGGCATTACTTTTTTGCGTACGGATATTCCCGGAGCAAAGCCGATTGCCGCCCTGGCGCAAAACGTAGGGTCTACCCTGCGGGGTACCAATTTAAAGAATGACACCGCCGAAGTCTGCACGGTAGAGCACGCCTTGTCGGCGCTGCACGCGCTGGGCGTGACGGACGTAGCGGTGGAAATGGACGGCCCCGAGCCGCCCGTAACCGACGGCGCAAGCGATGTATACATTGACGCTCTGCAAAAAGCGGGTCTTCGGGAATTAGCCAGCGAACAGCCGGTTTTGAATATCAAAAACAAAATCACCTATACCAGCGGCAACATTTCCTACTCGGCCGAACCCGCCGACAAGCTGACGTTTACCTTTTTATTTTTACACAAACACCCGCTCGTCAGCCGGCAGGAATTTACGCTGGAATTTACGCCGGAAAATTATATCCGGGAAATTTCCCGCGCGCGCACCTTTGGGTTTGAAGAAGAACTGGCCTTCCTAAAAGCGCACGGCCTGGCCAAAGGCGGTAACTTGGAAAACGCCGTTATCGTTGGGAAAGACAAATTTATCAATGAACTGCGCTACCCGGACGAATTAGTGCGCCATAAGATTTTAGACCTGGTGGGCGATTTAAGCCTAACCGGCCGCAAATTACCGCCGCTTAAAATTACCTGTGCTTGCGGCGGGCACAAACACAATGTTATTTTCGCCAAAATTCTGTTGGCAAATTCGGAGGACAAATGAGCGCGAAATCCGCCAGCTTAAAAGAGTTTCTTACGCTTCCCGCGCAAGTAACATACGATAAAGAACATATTATGCGCAATATTCCCCACCGCGACCCGTTCCTGCTTGTGGACGAAGTACGCGAGCTGGAACCAAACCGCAAATATGTAGGGATCCGCCATGTACGGGCGGACGAATATTATTTTAAAGGTCATTTTCCGGGGCGGCCGGTTATGCCGGGCGTACTGGTGATTGAAAGCATGTCCCAAGCGTTTGGCGGGGCCATTATGAACCGCACCGTTGGGGAAAATCGGGGTATTCCTTTGTTTTTAAGTATAGAAGAAGCCAAGTTCCGCGGCATGGTGCAGCCCGGCGATACGCTGGAAATGCCTATTGAAGTGCTGCGGCTGGGCAAAATCGCAAAAATCTATGCGGAAGCTTACGTGAACGGCAAGTTGTGCGCGCAAGCCACCCTGAACTTCATCTTAGGAGAAACTTCCCATGTCTAACATTCACCCCACGGCCATTATTGATCCGTCCGCCCAAATTGATCCGTCTACCGTTATCGGTCCGTATACGATTATCGGTAAAGATGTTGTCATTGGCAAAAACAACCATATCGGCCCCTATTGCGTAATCGAAAACACTACCATGGGGGACGACAACGAACTTATCGCCAGTTCGTTTATCGGCGTGAAACCGCAGGATTTATCTTACAAAGACGAACCCACCCGCGTAACAATGGGGAACGGGAATAAAATCCGCGAATGCGTCACTATCCACCGCTCTACCAAGTTGGATATTCCCACTTCCATCGGCAACAACTGCTTGCTGATGGCCAATGCTCATATCGCGCACGATTGCCATTTGGGCAACAACATCATTATCGCCAACAGCACCGGCGTAGCCGGGCATGTGGTGGTGGAAGACCGCGTGGTTATGTCCGGCATGGTGGGTATTCACCAGTTTGTACGCGTCGGCACGATGGCCATGCTCTCCGGCGGGGCGATGCTGCCGCTGGATATTCCCCCGTATTGTATTGCCCAAGGGGAACGCGCCCGCTTGGTGGGGTTAAACCTGGTGGGGCTGCGCCGCGGCGGTGTATCGCGCGAAGCCATTATGGAAATTAAACGCGCTTATAAACTGATGTTCCGCAGCGGCAAACGCCTGCAAGATGCTATGGCGGAACTGGAAGCCGCCCACCCGTGCCAAGAAGTACAGCATATGATTGATTTCTGCCGCGCTTCCAACCGCGGGGTCGCTTCGGCCAAGCTTAAAATGCACGAAAATGACGACTAAAAAAATCGGCCTGATTGCCGGCGAAGGCAAAATGCCTGTCTACATCGCCCAAAAAGCGGTGTCTAAGGGATATGAAGTATACGTCGCCGGCGCCAAAGGCAACGCCAAAGAAGAAGACTTTAAAACCTGCGCCCGCGTGTTCCAGTCGTTCCGGCTGGGGCAGCTGGGCGCGGGGATACGCTTTTTCAAAGAGCACGGCGTTACCCGCGTGGTTATGGCGGGGCGCGTGCAGCACACGTCTATTTTTTCCAACTTAATGCCGGATTTGCGGGGCGCCAAGTTTTTGGCTTCGCTAAAAAATATGCAAACCAAAAACATCCTTTCGCGCGTAATGGACGAGTTTAAAAAAGACGGCATTGAATTTGAAAATTCCGCTTTATTCCTGGAAGATTTTATGCCGCAAAAAGGGGTCCTTTCCTCCCGCACCCCAACCCCCGAAGAAGAACAAGCCGCCGCCTTTGGCTACAAAATTGCCAAAGCCATTGCCGCGCTGGATATTGGGCTAACGTGTGTGGTCAGCCAAAACGCTGTAATCGCGGTAGAAGGCATGGAAGGCACCGACCGCTGCATTCTGCGTGCGGGAGAGTTGTATAAAACCGCTGCCGATAAAAAATCCGCCGTGGCGGTCGTCAAAGTCGCCCGGCCGGACCAGGATAGCCGCTTTGACTTGCCCGTCATCGGCAAAGGTACCGTAGAAAGCCTGCACAAAGCCGGCATAAGCGTACTGGCGTTTGAAGCGGGAAAAACGTTAGTGCTGGATTTGGAAGATGTCATCCGGCTGGCCGATAAATACAAGATGTGCCTAATGGCCGTCTAAAGGTTCCCTTGCGGGGGCGGTGTGTCTAATGCTACGGCAGGGTGTATCGGGCAAAATACATACTATCGCCTGTTCTCTCCAAGGTTCCCTGCTCTATCTTTTCACAAAAAGCGCCGGGCTCAGCCGTGTAGGTGCCGTTGCGGGTTTCCATACATAACATAGGGGTATCTTCCGTCAGTGTTACACTAAACCCGGCACATTTATATTTTCCGGTGTTCCATGTAATCGTTACGCCGAAACGGTTTTGATATGTATTTAAAACCATCTCTTTATCATCATCTACTCGCCACGCTTGTGCAGAACCATCCGTCCCAAAGTTACACGTCCCCCTTGACCCGTCAGTTCCCGCCTTCCACGGAATATCCAAATCCAGCTGGTCAAACCGGGTAGCATATTGGCCATTCGCCATATAATACACTCTTTCCGCGTCAACCACACTGCGCAGCAAGCTTTTCATACCGGCGTTTCGGCTTTTCCAAACTGCTTTTTCGTACTGCGGCAGCGCCACCGCCGCCAAAATACCAATGATTAAAACGACCACTAACAGCTCTATTAGCGTAAATCCACGTCTTTTCTGCATAAAACACCTCCCCCCTGTGCACGGGGCAATATTCCCAATTTATCAAAAAAAAAAAACGAGTCAAGGCCCTTAAAATAACTCTTTAAAATCCTGCTTATTTAGTTCTAGCGAGTCCCCAATACAACTCGTAATTCTTTCAAACTTTTCCTTTGACATATTACCCCGATTAAAATCATTTCTATTAGTAAGTTTATCGCTTAGAAAACAGTCTTTTCATTTTTCTTTCTTTATGATAGTATGTTAATAAGAAGTCTCTCGCCCAAGGACGGGAGAGCGTTCTATGTATTTTTAATAAAAAGAGGATTTATAAAATGACGAAAAGAACACCTATTATTGCCGGAAACTGGAAAATGCACAACACTTTGGCGGAATCCGCCGCTTTGATTACCGCGCTGACCAAAGCCGGCAACAAAAACCAGGTTGAAATTATCGTAGCCCCGTCCTACACGTCGCTGGCGAAAGTAGCCGAACTGGCCAAAGGGTCCGAAATCAAAGTAGCCTCCCAAGACGTACACTGGGAAGATAAAGGCGCGTTTACGAGTGCGGTTTCCCCCGTGCAAGCCAAAGACGCCGGTGCCACCCACACCTTGATCGGCCACAGCGAACGCAGAAGCGTTTTCGGCGATACTGACGAAATTTTGAACAAAAAAGTAGCCGCCGCCCTGCGCCACGGCCTGACGGTGATTTTCTGCGTAGGGGAAACCTTGGAAGAACGCGAAGCCGGCAAAACCTTGTCCGTCATTGAAAGCCAGCTCAAAAACGGCTTGAAAGATTTTACCGAAGAACAATTAAAAGGCCTTATTATCGCCTACGAACCCGTCTGGGCCATCGGCACCGGCAAAACCGCCACGCCCGACCAGGCGCAGGAAGTACACGCCGCTATCCGTGCGTACTTGGCCAAAGCCTATTCGCAGGCGTTTGCGGACGCCACCCGCATTTTGTACGGCGGCAGCGTGAAAGATTCCAACGTGGACGAAATTATGGCCCAAAAAGATGTGGACGGCGCCTTAGTCGGCGGACAATCGTTAATTGCCGATAAATTCGCCCGCATTATTAACTTCAACTAATCACAAGGAGTTTCGTATGAACTTAGCCAAACTGATTGACCATACCCTTTTAAAACCGGCTGCTACCCGGCAGGATATCCAGCGTTTATGCGAAGAAGCCCGCAAATACGGCTTCTTTAGTGTGTGCATTAACCCGGTGTGGGTGTCTTACGCCAAAGAACAGCTGAAAGGGTCGGACGTAAAAGTCTGTACGGTCATCGGTTTTCCGCTGGGGGCGAACACCCCCGCCGTAAAAGCATACGAAACGCAAGACGCTTTGAAAAACGGCGCCGATGAAATTGATATGGTCATCAACATCGGCGCCTTAAAAGCCCAAGATTACCAAACGGTTTTGCAGGATATCCAAGCCGTACGCAAAGCTTGTTTGGGCCATGTATTAAAAGTAATTATTGAAACTTCGCAGCTTACCGACGAAGAAAAAGTAAAAGCGTGTGAACTCAGCGCCCAGGCGGAGGCGGACTTTGTAAAAACTTCCACCGGTTTTACGGGCGGAGGAGCCACCGCGCCCGATGTGGCGCTTATGCGCAAATCCATTCCGGCCCATATGCAGGTGAAAGCCTCAGGCGGAGTGCGTTCGCGTGAAGATTTAGACGCTATGGTTGCCGCCGGAGCCACCCGCATCGGCGCCAGCAGCGGTGTAAAGATCGTAGAGGGAAAATGATAAACAACTGGGATATTATCTCCCGCATTGATCCGAAAGACCACAGCCTGCGTTACTCGTTGGTAACGGACGGCACGGAACACGACGCCCGTTTGATTGCGAAAAAGCTGGAAGGATACGTCCAGCCGCCGCAACCGGCCGTGGCTCCTTACGTTTATTCTTTTGAACTGCCGGCCGATTTAAACGAAGACACCTTGGAAAAAATCCGCACGGCCGTAAAAGAAGGCGTGGAACAGACCAATAAAGTAAACCAGTTTGTACCGGGCGGCATTCTAGGCGACCCGCTGTTTAACGCGGACGTTTCCAAAGAAGACAAAGAATTCCCTACTTTTGTAACCCTAGACCCTTCCGAAAGTTTTTTCCGGGCTCCCAACGCCGAGGATGCCCCGCAGGCGGTTCAGCCGGTTATATCGGACGATGTCCCCGCCGCCAACCAGCAAATTAATGATTTGGAAGCCAAACACGTTAATTTAAGCAACGACGCCAATCATTTGGATTTAGAAAAACAAACCATCGCTTCCCCTTCCGCAAGCCAGCCGGTTCACAACAAAGAAAAATCCGGCGAGATTACCATCAGCGATAAAGATATGCTGATTAAAGATATGGAAGGCACTATGCTGGGGCAAATGCCGCTGGAGGACATTTTTTCGGCCGAAACGAAATACGATATGTTCTTGGATTTGGAAAACCAACAGCTTTCCAAAAATTCTCAAGCCCAGCGGGACCAAAAAATTAATACCTTAGCCGATGGGAAAGACAGTTTGGAAGAGTCTTTTAATATCTTTGAACAAAAACTCAAAGACCAAACCTGTTTTGTCGATTTAGAAGATTTACAAACCATCACAGACCGTCTGCCTAAAAAGGATACGGACTTTTTAAAACACGCCGCCGCACCGCAAGAAACCGCCGCCGAACCCGCGGCTGAAAGCGCGGCTTCTTCCCCGGTAGAAAACACAGTGGAAGACCCTTTTGAACAAATAGAAAACCAGGCGCACGCGCAAAATTCCGCCCCGGAGCAAGGGACGGAAGAACCCGCGGCCCCGCAAGCGGAAAAAGAAGCCGCGCTCCAAACGCTGCCGCCCAATGCCGCCCGCCCCACGCCTTCGGCCGATCTTGCCGAAGACCCGGCGCAATTTAGCCAGCCGGCGGCGGAGCAGCCCCAGGCCGAAGCGCCCCAAGTGGAACAGCTTTCTATTAAGCCGGCCCAATTGGACGACGAACCGCTTAACTTAGGGCCGGCACCGGAAGAAGTATCTTTCCCGGTGGAACATACCGCCCCCGGGGAACTGCCGGAAGAAGTAGAATTATTAAACACTATTTCTCCCCAGCACCGCGTGATTGCCAACGGACAACCAGACGAAGATTTGCCGGAAATTACTATCCGCGGCCAAAAAATCGACTCGCTAGACAAAACTTTCAACCTGGAAACGACTTTAAATACCGAAATTATGAAGCATCAGTACGAAAAGTCTTTCCACGATGTGCAGACGCCGCCTCCCGCCAAAAAACCGGCCGCACAGCCGCCGGAACAGCCGGTGGAAGCGCAGCCAGAAATACCGAAAGCAAAACGGACTATTTTCCGCTTAAAAACCAAAAAAGAAGCCGCGTCCGCACCCGTGCCTACGCCGTCTTCAAACAAAGTTTATCCAGGGGAACCTATTATGGAAGAAAACCAAGAACCAAAAACCACCTTTAGAATCAGACGCAAGATAGAGCCCGCCACTCAAGCGCCCGTACCGCCCGCGGCTCCGCAGCAGCCTGCGGCGCCCGCTGCGCCTACACCGGTGGCTCCGTCCGCCCCGAAAGCGGCCCCTGCTGCGTCGCCGAGCCAAACCCAGTACAAACCGGCCGCGGCAAACACCATGATTGAAAAAACCAAAACGATTGACCATTCCATCGAAATTCCCCTCTCGGAACTTAAAAAGCACAACTGGCCGCTGGAAGTGCCTTTGGTGCCCACTTATACCCTGGAAACAATGGTCATGTCCGTCAACCGTTTTGCACACGCCACGGCCATTTCCGTCATTGAAAACCCCGGCAAGCTTTACAACCCGCTGGTGCTGCACGGGGCAACCGGGACGGGCAAAACGCACTTCTTAAATGCCATGGCTTACGCTTTCTCTAAGAAGTACGGTCAGGAAAATATTTTTATGACCAACGGGGTGCGTTTGTCGCGCGGAATCCAACGTTATGTAATGGAAGGAAACATTGAAAAATTTGAAAAATTTATGGACACGGTAAAGGTTTTATTAATTGACGATATCCACTTGTTGGCTATCAACGAACAAAACCGGGCCCATATTTCCAAATTGCTCAATAAATTTTTACAAGACCAAAAGCAGATTGTTATTACTTCCAAATACCCGCCGGAAAGTTTGGAAAAGCTGGAAGAACTGATTAAATTTAAGTTGGATTCCGGCTGGATTTCCGAATTAAAGCCGGCCAGCGGTGCGGCCCATTTGCGCATTGTTAAAAAAATGTTGCTAGACAATGGGGTGGATTTAAACGATACCCAAATCAACGAATTCTTTGGCAGCCCGCAAATGACGTTGGGCACCGTTACACGCAGTATCCGCCGGTTAAAAGTGCTGGAAAATTTAATTTTCCCGCATGTACCGGAATCGGAACGTTCCCAAGCGTCCATCTTTGAAAAACTTTTGGCCACCACCGGCGAAGACGCCAACAGCGAAATCTTAAGCCGGGACCCGGAAAGCATTTCCACTATTTCCATGTCGGGCAACGGGGAATGGGGCCGTATTGGGTTTTTCTATCCGCAAAACAGCTCGCATATGATGAACTGGATGGTGTACGCGCTGCAGCAGCGTGCTAAAGAGCTGGGCATAGAAGGCAGCTTTGAAATTGCCGTGCGTTCCTCTTACGCCACGGAAAACATCATTTCCTCTGCGTTTAAAATTGCCAACTTGTGCGATAACAAAAAACTCAAAGGGGCCGTTATTTTAGGGCCGGCGCTGAATGTGTGCGACCCGTCTGTGCGCGAGAATTTTTACGACATTCTTACGCATATGCTGGAAATTATGCTTATCCGCTGCGGCATCATTAACTTTGAAGACGCCAAAGCCCCCAGCACTTATGTAAAAGTGTTGTCTGAATTATTGAGGTAACCTATGAAAAAACTTTTAATGCTTTGCACGGCCGCGCTGTGTTTATGCGCGTGCTCGGGCACCATGAAATCCGCCGTGAAAGACGGTGCTATTGCGCCTTCTTTCAACGATACACTCTTGGACAGCGATTACTTGTGGGTCCGCGGGTTTGGAGCGGCCAACCCGGCGCACACGTCCGATTCCCAACGCCGCATTATGAGCCGCGAAGCGGCCATCGCCCACGCCTATCAACGGGCAACCGAGGTGCTCTACGGCACCAATTTGGAAGCCAATGTGCAAGTGGTGGACGCTGTTTCCACCGGCAGCACGATTGACACTTCCGCCAATGGCGTAATCAGCCAAATGGAACTGGTGTCCACCGAATATTTGGAAGACGGCGGCTGCGCCGTTATTATGCGTTTGGACCGCAAACGCTTGCAGGCGGCTGGCTTAGATCCGGAGGATAAGAAATAATGAAAAAGCTCTTGCTACTTTTATTGTCCGGCACGCTGCTGCTAACGGCGTGCAGTTCCTTTCGCATTGGCCCGAAAGGGGAAGGCGAATACGTCATTGCCGAATCGCTTGTACCGTATGACGAAAACAATTTAAAACAAATGAAGCAGGACGGCATTTTGGCCGCGCAACGTGCCGCGGTGGAAAAAGTAGCCGGCGTATTTATTTCTTCGGCCACTACGGTAGAACAAGCCCAGCTGGTGGAAGACAAAATTGTATCCAAAACGGCAGGGTTTATCCGCCGCAGCCATGTGCAAAAATCGTACCGCAAAGGGGACGAATTTTACACCCAAATCAAAGCGATGGTGCTGGTGAAAGACATCGGGGACATTATCAAACAATCCGAAGCGGACGCTTTTGCCAAAAAAACCAACATTTTGGTTACCTCGCGCGAAATGGTGGGCGAAGAAGTATCCCTGCGCCAGGATTGCAAGCAAGCCATCTACCGCGCCTTAAAAAATCCTTCTTTTGCCTTGATTAACGGGGAAAATTTAAGCCAAAACAATATTGAAAACCCCAACCCGACTATCGACCAAGCCCGCCAGGAAGGCGCGCGCTTTGTGGTAGTGGCGGACGTACAAACCAATCCGCTGGCTGCCCTGCCGGGGACGGTCTCTCCGTTTAAATCGTACCGGGCCCGGGCCAATATCCGGGTGTATTCCACCAACAATTATGCCGTCGTAGCGGAAGGCTCCGACCAATTAAGCGGTTTGGACCCGATGGAGGAAATTGCTTCTCAAAAATCCATTTCTGCCGCGTGTGAAGCCGCCGCCAAACAGCTGTTGGAACCGATTAACGCCGCCATTAACTCGGCTAAAGTGTTCAACGTCACCATCAAAGACATCGGCAACATCGAACGCTTAAAACAGGTGCAGGATATCCTGCGCAATTTGCGCGAAATTGAAGACTTCAACCTGGTTCGCTACGCCAATTCGGCCGCCCAGTTTGAAATTTCGGCCAATATCGCCACCCCGGAAGAACTGGCCGCCAAGATTATCCGCAAATACAATGTTAATTTTACGGTGGTGGCCATCTCGGCCGATTCCATCGTGCTGAGTTTCAACTAATATGCTGGCCAACGTATGCACCGGCGCCATTAAAGGAATAGAAGGATTTGCCGTATCCGTGGAAGTGGACATTGCCGCGGGTATGCCTACGTTGGCCGTTGTCGGCCTGCCGGACGCGGAAGTGCGCGAAAGCAAGGAACGCGTGGTGGCGGCCGTACGCAACAGCGGGTTTGATTTTCCCAACAAACGCATTACCGTCAATTTAAGCCCGGCCGAACTGCGCAAAAGCGGCACCCAGTTCGACCTGCCCATTGCGCTGGGCATTTTGGCGGCTTCCGGCCAGTTATCTGCCGAAGCCGCAGAAAAAACAAAAAATCTGCTGGTTTTGGGGGAACTTGCATTGGACGGTTCTTTGCGCCCGTGCGCGGGCGTGCTTCCCATGCTTATTTCCTGCAAAAATTTGGGCAAAACAGCCGTCATTCCCCCTCAAAACGTGTTGGAAGGGCAAGTGTCCGCCACGCCGTTTATCACGCCGCATACTTTAAAGGACCTCGCTTTATACCTGGAAGGCCAACTGGACGAAAGCGCCGTAAAGCTGGCGTTTGTGCCGGAACCGGAAGAAGCTATCCCCCCGGAATTGGATTTTTCGGACGTCAAAGGCCAGGCCTTGGCCAAACGCGCGCTGGAAATTGCCGCCGCGGGCGGGCATAATGTACTAATGATTGGTTTGCCCGGCACAGGCAAAAGTATGCTGGCCAAGCGTTTTGCGGGCATTTTGCCGCCGCTGACGCAGGAAGAAGCGCTGGAAATCACCAAAATTTATTCCATTTGCAATTTAATCGGCAAGAGCAAACTCTTAACTCGCCGCCCGTTTCGGGACCCGCACCACACCATTTCGGACGTAGCGCTCATTGGCGGGGGGTCCACGCCGCGCCCGGGGGAAGTGTCTTTGGCGCACAACGGCGTACTGTTTTTGGACGAATTTGCCGAGTTTTCCCGCTCCTCCTTGGAAGTACTGCGCGAACCGCTGGAAAACGGCCGCGTAACCATTTCCCGCGCAAAAGAAACCGTCACCTATCCGGCCCGTTTTACCCTGCTGGCCGCTATGAACCCTTGCCCCTGCGGCCACCTGGGGGACCCGGTGACTCCCTGTACCTGTTCGCCGATGCAAGTCAGCCGCTACAAATCGCGCTTGTCGGGGCCGCTGTTGGACCGCATTGATTTAACCGTCAATTTAAACCCCGTCAAATACACGGATTGGAACAAAAAAAGCGAGGGCGACACCTCCGCCCAAATCCGCGAGCGGGTGCTGAAAGCGCGCGAAATCCAACGCCAGCGCTTTGCACACTCGTCCACTACCGCCAACGCTTTTATGACTCCGCGGGAAATCAAAGAATTTTGCCCCCTGCCGCCGGAAGCGGACAAAGTGCTGGAAGCCGCTATGCGCAAGCTGGGGCTCAGCGCGCGCAGTTTAGATAAAATTTTAAAAACCGCCCGCACGATTGCGGACTTGGAAGGAAAGGAAAATATAGAAGTCAAACACCTGGTGGAAGTAATGCAGTACCGCCCACTGGACCGCAAAGGAGTGGCAGATATTTAATGAACCCGTCCATTTCCGCCGCCGAACGGCTGGCCCGTATACAGATAAACGCTTGCTTGTTCTTCCGTGCGGACTGGCTGGAACGCCTAATTGAAATTTTCGGTTCCGCGCAGGAAATCTTGCGGCAGGACGCGCCAACCCTGTCGCGCGAAGCCAACTTAAACCCGGATACGGCAGCCCGCCTTTTGAAAGACGCCCACGCCGTCAACCCGCAGGAAGAATGGGACAAAACCACCGCCTTGGGCGGGCACATCTATCTGCCGGAGGACGACGAATACCCTCAATCATTGCGCAATATCAAAGAGTCCCCCATCGCCCTGTATGTGCTGGGCGCCCTGCCGGCAGAAGGCCAAGCCTGCGTGGGTATGGTGGGCACGCGCAAAATTACGCCTTATGGGCGGCGCGCCGCCGCCAAACTGGCGGGCGATTTGGCCCAATGCGGGGTAACGATTGTAAGCGGCCTGGCGCGCGGGGTGGACAGCGAATGCCACGCCGCGGCCGTACGGCTAAAAAAGCCTACGGTGGGCGTGATTGGCACAGGTATTGGGCGCTGCTATCCGCCGGAAAACCGCGCCATGGAAAAAGCCCTTTTGCAATATGGCGGGGCTGTTATTAGCGAGCTTCCGTTTAATAGCCCGCCCAACGCTTTCCACTTTCCGCGGCGTAACCGCATTATTGCGGCGCTATCGCAGCCGGTAGTAGTGGTAGAGGGTGAAATTAAGTCCGGCGCACTGATTACCGCCAAGCTGGCGCTGGAAATGGGCAAAGACGTTTTGGCCGTCCCCGGCCCGATAGACAGCCCGCAGTCCGGCGGGCCCAATGCGCTCATTCGGGACGGTGCGGGGGTTGTAACCGCTGTTGCAGATATACTAGACTATATACCACAGCAGCTGCGCTTTGGGCTGGACCCGCGCTTCTTTGAAAAGAATGTGCCCACCCCGCCCAAACCGGAAGAAGATTTGACCCCTCGCCAGCGCGAGGTGATGGACGCCGTGGGCGGCGGGCAGGCCAGTTTGGACCAAATTGCCGAGGCCCTCGGCGCTGATGTGCCGGAAGCGGCGTCTTTGCTGTTTGAACTGGAAGTGAAAGGTTTCCTGGCCTGCGAAAACGGCCTATACAGCAAAAGCAAATTTTAATTTTATAAGGAAGTGAACTATGGCAAACACCAATCCAAAAGGCAAAAAGCTGGTTATTGTAGAGTCTCCCACGAAACAGAAAACCATCAGCAAAATTTTGGGTAACGATTTTATCGTACGCAGCTCGTTTGGGCATGTGCGGGATTTGCCCTCCAAAGATATTGGGGTGGATATAGAACACGGCTTTAAACCCACCTATGTACCGGTGGACCGCGCCAAACGGTTGATTGCGGAACTGACGGCCGCGGCCAAAAACGCCAGCGAAATTTACCTCGCTACCGACCCTGACCGCGAGGGCGAAGCCATCGCGTGGCACTTGGTGGAACTGTTAAAACTTCCTAAGGACCGCTACCAGCGCATTTATTTCCACGAAATTACGCCGTCGGCGATTGAGGAATCTTTCTCACACGCCCGCAAGATTGACGACAACCTCGTCAACGCCCAGCAGGCCCGGCGTATTTTGGACCGCATTGTAGGGTACAAATTGTCCCCCCTGTTGTGGAAAAAAATCACCTCCGGCTTATCGGCGGGGCGTGTACAGTCGGTAGCCGTACGTTTGCTGGCGGAACGCGCCAAAGAAATCGCCGAATTTAAAGAACAGGAATACTGGACCATCGGCGCCCAGTTTGAAAAACCCGGTGCCGCACCGTCTTTTTGGGCGCGCGTAACCAAGTGGCAAGGCAAAAATGTGGAGCAAACCACCACTTATAAACTGTTTGCCGAAGATTACAAAGTAAAAACCACCGTTTTTGACAAGCCGGAAAAACTGGCCCCGCTGTCGGACCTTTTGCGCAAAGGCCCCAACACCGTGCTGAAGGTGGAAAAGAAAGAAGTCAAACAAAAGCCCAAACCGCCTTTTATCACCAGCTCCATGCAGCAGGACGCCTACAACAAACTGGGGTTCCCGTCCCAAAAAACCATGATGACGGCCCAGCACCTTTACGAAGGGATTGAAATTTCGGGCCAGACCGTCGGTTTAATTACCTATATGAGAACGGACTCGTTTAACGTGTCCAAACTGTTGCAGGAACAGACCAAAAAATTTATCGGCGAAAAATACGGCCCCGCTTTTGTGCCGGCCAAGCAACCCGTCTACAAAAGCAAAGTAATGGGCGCGCAGGAAGCGCACGAATCTATCCACCCAACGGACGTGCGCCGCACCCCACAGGCTATGAAGCCCTACTTAACCGCCGACCAATACAAACTGTACGAACTGATTTGGCTGCGCTTTGTGGCCAGCCAAATGGCCGATGCGGTGTTCAATACCGTAGCCATTGACATTGCCGCCGGGAGCGAAAAAGAATGTGTGCTGCGCGCCAGCGGGCGCACGGTCAAATTTCCGGGCTATCTGTCCATTTATAAAGACCAGGACGACGACGCCACCGAAGAAAAAGAAGACGGCAGCGCGCTCTTGCCGGTGCTGACGGAAGGGGACGAATTAAAACTCTTGGACATCAAAACCAAAGACCACAAAACCACCCCGCCGCCCTGCTACAACGAAGCCAGCCTGATTAAAACGCTTGAAAAGCACGGCATCGGCCGCCCGTCCACCTACGCACCCACGATTAAAACGATTTTGGACCGCAAATACATTGCCCGCCAACCCAAAACCAGCAAGCTGGTAGCTACGGATTTGGGCATTACGGTAACGGAAAGCCTAAAAGATTTCTTTAAGGAAATTATGGACCTTTCCTATACCGCCGGCGTGGAAGAACAGCTCGACCAAGTGGCCGAAGGCAGCCAGGAATGGGTGAAATTATTGTCGGATTTTTACACCAATTTCAAACAGGAACTGGACGAAGCCGACAAAGGCATGCAGCGCCCCGCCGCCAAAGAAACCGACGAAAAATGCCCCGTCTGCGGCAAAATGATGCTTAAAAAAAGAAGCCGCTTTGGGGAATACCTCGTCTGCAGCGACCCGGAGTGCAAAGGCAAAATCAATTTAACCAGCTCCGGCGAAAAAGTACAGCCCGAAAAAACGGACGAAATTTGCGATAAATGCGGCGCGCCGATGGTCATTCGCACCGGGCGGCGCGGCAAATTCTTGGCTTGCTCGGCCTACCCCAAATGCAAAAACACCTATTCGCTGGACGCGGAAGGCCATAAAGTCGCTTCTACAGGCCCCATCGTAACGGACCGCCTGTGCGACAAATGCGGCAAACCGATGGTTTTGCGCACGTCCAAGCGCGGGGAATTTTTGGGCTGTTCCGGCTACCCGAAATGCAAAAATATCGTTACCGTAACGCCGGAAGAAATCGAACAGATTAAAGCGGCCCACGCCGCCAAAACAAACGCGGCGCAAACTAAATAACCCGCACAGGAGGCGGAAAATGGAAGAGTGGATTAATGCGTTTTTAGTCCATTTGCAAAACAAAAACTTTTCGCCCCACACGATACGCAGCTACCGTGCGGATTTGCAGGAATTTTTGCTCTTTTTAAAAAAACGCAACCAAAACGATTTACGCGCTTTTACGTCTGCCACAATCCGTTCGTTTTTGGCCTCGCTGCAAACCTTGCACCAACCGGCCAGAAACACAGTTTTGCGCAAGATTGCTTCGTTGCGCAGTCTGGCGGCGTTCTTATTGGAACAAGGCAAGTTGGAGCGGAACCCATTCAAGCTGTTGCCGGCGCCCAAGCGGGAAAAAATCCTGCCGAAGTTCTTGTCTGTGCCGGAAACGGAGCGGCTGTTGGACACGGCCGCGCACAGCAAACATTTTGCCGCGCGGGATAAAGCCCTGTTTGAGCTGATGTATTCCAGCGGCCTGCGCCGCAGCGAAGTAACAGGCCTGCGCGTAAAAGACATCGATTTTTTTAATGGAATTGTAAAAGTATTGGGGAAAGGCTCCAAGGAACGCCTCGTTCCCGTAACGGACGCGGCGCTGGACGCCTTAAAAACGTACCTGGCCTGCCGCAAAAACCCCCAGCCGGACGACGCGCTGTTTTTGAACAAAAACGGCAAACCGCTGACGGGGGACGGGCTGGCGTACATTTTTAAAAATACGGCCATTTCCTCGCATTTGGCGCGCAAAGTCACGCCGCACAGCCTGCGGCATTCGTTTGCCACGCACCTGCTGAACAACGGGTGCGATTTGCGCAGCCTGCAGGAAATGTTAGGCCACAAAAGTTTAGCCGCGACGCAAGTCTATACACATGTGTCGCTTGAAAAATTAAAAAGCGTGTATGACCACGCACATCCAAAAAGCAAGGAGTAATTTATGATTGGCGTAGGGGTAGATATCGGAGGAACTTTCGTAAAATTATTCGTAATGAACGAACACGGCGAAATTTTCCGCAAAGAAAAAATGGAAACCGATTATTCCAAAGGAGCCAAAGGGTTTATCGCCCAAATCGGCGATTATATCAATGCCATACAGCAGGAATTCCCGGACCAGCGCGTAGCGGTGGCCGTGGGCGCCCCCGGCGATGTGGACAATCAAAAAGGCATCCTGCGCTACAACCCCAATTTAAAATTTAAAGACATTGCCGACTGGCCCATCGCCCAAATGCTCTACAAACACACCGGCATACTGCCCTGCGTCGCCAACGATGCCACGCTGGCCGCCTGGGGCGTGTACGAAGCCGATTTGAAACGCCAAGGCACCAATGTGCTGGTTGTTACGCTGGGCACCGGCGTAGGCGGCGGGCTTATTTTAAACAAGGAGCTCTACCAAGGCTCTAATGGCACCGCCGGCGAAATAGGCCACACCAAAATCGTCGATACCGCCACCGGCCCGCTGTGCGGCTGCGGCGCAAGAGGGTGTTTGGAAGCCTTTATCGGCACCATCGGCATCAAACGGCGCGTGATGGAGGCGGTGATGGATTACCCGGATTCCATCTTGGCCAAAATGGTAAATGAAGAAAAAGATTTTAAGATAGAAATTGTTTCCCGCGCGGCCGAAAAAGGCTGCAAAACAGCCCTTAAAGTATGGGAAGACACCGGCCATTACTTGGGCATTGGTTTAGCCAATTTCGTGCTGGTACTGGATATAGACACCATTGTATTAACCGGCGGCGTATCCGGTGCGGCGCCGTACTTCCTGCCGGCCGCCAAACGCGTGCTTTCCGCCCAGCAGATACAAACGCCTTTTAAACGGCTTAAAATTTTAGTTTCGCAAAATCCCAATATTGGCGGAGTTGGCGCAGCCATGTACGCTATTTACCGCGCGCATAAAGATAACGAGAAATGAAATCCTTTCCGCTAGTTCTTGCTTGTGCTTTCTTTTGTTTCGCCACCCCGGCCCACGCCGCCGACAACACGCTGCCGCCGCCGGACGGGGACGGTTTTATTTATTTTACTTCCGATAAAGCCTCCCTCCAGCCGGAAGAAAAAGTGGTGGCGCTGGAAGGGAATGTAACCGTTATTCAAAAAACCAAAGACGGCAAAACCCGCACCGTAACCGGGGAAAACATCACCCTAGACCAGTTAAATACGCAAATAACCTCCGTCGGCCCTATGACGGTGGAAGACGGGCAAGGCAGCGTATTAAAAGGGGATAATATTTCCGTCAATTATACGACAAAGGATTTTTCCGCCCAAAACGTCAGCACCGAGTATCCCCCCCTGCGGGTACTTAGCGCGCAGGAAATTTCCTCCATTTCCCAAAAGGAAACATTGCGCAATGCCACCATCACCTGCTGCAACAACCCGGACCCGCATTATACGCTTTCCGTCGGCAAATTGACGGTTTCCCCGCAAAAGCGCGTTTTCGGCACAAACGCGGTACTGCGGTTGGACGGGTTCCCGGTGTTTTATCTGCCGCTTTTTTGGCGGTCGTTGCAACCTCAAAAACCTTGGACGACCTACGTCGATTTTACGCAAAGCAATAAAACCGGCTTTGGTATTTTGACCTCCACCGTTTTCCAGCCGGTGCTGAACTTGCGCCCTAAACTGACTTTGGATTATTACACCAACTCCGGCGTAGGAATTGGCGGCGGGCTGACGGCGGTGGAATCCCCCACGTTGCGCGGCAGCGGCGAATTTTATTTTATTAACGACCAAGCCGATACGGAAGACACCCGCTCGCTAAACAGCAACAAACGCTGGGGCGTGCAGGGCGGCTACTGGTGGGAAATGTACGATTCTTCGGACCATTTCAACAATTCCACCGGGGCTTTGTACCAATTCCAGACCCAATTCCGTATGGTGTCTGACCCGTATTTCTACGACACTTTCTTCCGCGGCAATCCGTACATCTTTATGCCGGACCAGGAAACAAACTTCTCGCTTTCGCGCCAAACCCGGCGTTCTACGCTGCGCATCAGCTACCAGCAAAAGGACATCTTTGCCTTGGACCGCAAAGAATTTATGGCCGAAACGCGCACCCTGCCGGAAATTAAATATATGCTTTTGCCTTTTAACGACCCGTGGCTGAAAACCTCTAACCGGCTGGAGGTGGATTTTAACAACACTTCCACCCTGCAGTATAAAAACGATATGCCCAACGAAGAAGGCCCCTACCAGCGCCAGGCCCACGCCAAATGGACCACTGAAAAATCCTTCCGTATGAGCCGTTTCTTTACCTTTACGCCTTCTGTTTTCTACGACCAAACGGTTACTTTCGCCGATAAAAATTACGATAATCAGGACGCTTGGGTCGCCCGGGTGGGAACCGACTTAAACCTGCAGACCCACTCTTTCCTGGGGACGACGGATTTTGGTTACCAGTTTACCAAACGCCTGTCCACCGGCACCTTAACTTCGGACCGGCTGTCCCCCGACAAAGGCATCGAACGCAACCGCCTGTACATCAACAATTACTACCGGCCGACGTTTAACACCTATGTCCGCTTCCAGACGGGATTTGATTTGTCCGACTATACCTACGACCTGCATACCGGCCTGGGGTACGAGCAAAATTGGGACCACCTCAAAACCCGTATCGAACCGTTCCTGTTGGAATGGGGCTACAATTCCCCCGACGGGCTGTTCAACTTTTTTATCCAGGACCAATACGACTTGGAAGAAAAGAACGTCAATTTTATTGCCCAGTCCAACTTTATTTACAAAAACCAAATTATCGGCTTAGGCTTAAACAACTTTGCCGATTACACGGACCCGGGTTCCCTCTACGAAACCGATTCGGACCGCTATACCCTAACCACCACCTGGGGCATCCGCCCGCCCAGCGGCAAATGGTTTGTGGATTTGGGGATAGACGCAGTTTTTGAACCAAACAGCGTAGTGGGGTTTAATAAATTATTCCGCTTCTCGTATGATTTCCACGACGCACGCACGGAATTTACCATTCGGGACCGCAACAACAACTTTTCTTTTGCGTTCCGCATCAACATTTTATGCGGCGGCGATAAACGCGCCCAAGCCCAAACCAAAGAAGATACCTATTGGTACCCCTGGCGCAGCCAAGGCGATTTAAGAGACATGTAACAGGAGTTTTTATGGCCAATCCGTTAATCTATCACAAACAAGGTTGGATAGAAGTTATCTGCGGGTGTATGTTTTCCGGCAAGACAGAGGAACTAATCCGCCGCGTGCGAACGGCCTTGATTGCCAAACAAAAAGTGCAACTGTTTAATTCCAAAATAGACACCCGCTACGGTATAGACAGCATCACCAGCCACAACCAAAACAAAGTCGCGGCTACATGCGTCAAAAAATCGGACGAAATCTTGCCGCTTGTACAAAAGGATACGCAGGTTATCGCTATTGATGAAATCAATTTTTTTGATAAGGGCATTGTAGACGTATGCGAAAAATTGGCCAATGCCGGAAAGCGCGTGATTGTTGCCGGCTTGGATACCGACTACCGCGCCGAACCGTTTGAAGTGACCGCCGCCCTCTTGGCCAAGGCCGAGTATGTAACCAAAAACTTGGCTGTATGCACCAAATGCGGCAATCCTGCCAGTTTTACGCAGCGCATCAGCAAAGACAAAAAGCGCATTGTAGTGGGCACAACAGACGCTTACCAAGCCCGCTGCCGCCGGTGTTACAAAAAGCCGCGCCCATAAAAGCCATACCACCCCGCCAGACCGGTTGGAGTGGATTGGGGCTTTCTTCCACAACGGCTAAGCTATACAGATACCAAATGGGTTGTAGCTCCCCTAAAGGAAGTGGCTTAGCCTTTTAATTTATCAGCGGCGTTTTTGTAAATAAGCTATAATGTTGGAGTCATTCGTTATGTATTACAGCCGAAGGAGACCACAATGAACACTTCTATTTATGCTGGTTTTTGGAAACGTGCCATTGCTTTTATCATTGACACTTTTCTGGCGGCCCTCCCGCCAATTATTATCTGCCTGCCTTTAATGATATGGCAAGTATACAGTATGGCCAATGCACCCGAAGCCGAATATGCTTCCCGCATGATGGTTATATTTATCTTAATGTTTGCTTTGCAAATATTAAGTTTGGTTTCTTTTTGGCTGTATTTTGCCTTGCAGGAAAGCGGCAAACACCAAGCTACTTGGGGCAAACGCCTGCTTAAAATTAAAGTGGTCGGCAAAGACGGTGGGCGCATCACTTTTGCACGCGCTACCGGGAGAACTTTTGCCAAGTTCTTGTCCTCTATGATTCTCTACATCGGCTTTATTATGGCCGGCCTGACGAACCGCAAACGCGCGCTGCACGATTATATTGCCGAAACTTACGTCGTGGCGGACACCGTCCAACCGGCAGACGAACTGCCCGATACGCCTTCCCACCCGTGGTGGATTGCCATTGCCAGCGTGGGGATGGTGTTGCTTTTTGCCGCGATGGCTTTCTTGAATGTAATGCTGACGCAATTGCCGCTGTTGCATTCCTTTGCGGCCGCTTCTACGCTGCAAAATATGGCCATGCAGGATATGCCCTACGGTTCGCAAACGGTTAATGGGGTAACTTATTCCGTCGATCCGGACGGTTACCGCGCCACTTTTTCCTTAAACGGGGACACCTATACTTTGTACTTAGAAGACGAAGATTCCGACGTCTGCTGCGCAGTCTTCCCGGGCGAAGACTGCGCCGCTATCGGTATGGACGTTTGCCGTTAATTATAAGGCCTATATTTTCAAAACCCCGGCCCAAAGGCTGGGGTTTTGTGTTGCAAGCTCTTCTTTTTCTCCCTATCGTTTCCCTGCAGTACGTTCCTCCCGGCGGCATTTCCCCCAACTAGCAGCCCCAAGCAGCGGCCGCTCCAACCGCTAGAGGCCTTCTATTCCCCCCAATGCACCGCTGTTCCCACCGGCCAGCCCGCCCTTTGTGCCACTGTGCCGCTTCTTGCCTTAAGGACGCCTGAAACTTTAGGGGGGTATTCCCCCTGTCCAACAGTTCCTCTTACAGGGTTTTCATAAACTCGCAAGCGTTTGGCCCGAGTAGCAGACATAAAAAAGACGGGCTTTAAAAGCCCGTCTTTTTACTGATATTTTGATTAGAAACTCCAGTGGGGCGTAAATGAATCGCCCTTTAAATCGGCCAATAGGTGCGGGGCGCTCCCGTCCATATCCATCAAATACAGCTGGCGTTTACCATTGCGGGTGGTGGTAAAAGCAATAAAGCGGCCGTCGGGGGACCACGTCGGGTCTTCATTGGAGCCGGCGTCCGTCGTCAAACGGCGCAGCTGGGTTCCCGTCAAATCCACCAAGAAAATATCCATCGGGTGGTAAGGCGATTCACGCCCCGAAAACACAATCCATTCCCCCGTGGGCGACCACTGCGGGCTATCCGACCAGTTGAAGGTTTTGGTTAGCGGGCGGGTTTCGCCGGTGGCAAGTTCCATTACATAAATTTGCGGGTTCCCGGCGCGGTTTGACACAAAGGTAATGTATTTGCCGTCCGGAGAGAACGACGGAGAACCGTCCACCGAAGCTTTATTGGTAATACGGGTCTTTTCGTGCGTTTCCAAGTTATAAATATAGATGCTGGGGTTTGTGCCGCCGGAACTGGTGAACGCCAAGGCTTTGCCGTCTGGCGACACGCCGCCAATGAGCGACAGCCCGCCGCGGATAATCACCGGGGCGATTTTACCGGCGCGCAAATCGATGGCAAAAATGTCCGGATTTTTATACTTATAGGTGGTATAGAAAATCCGCCCGTCTTTGGACCAGCGCGGCAAAATAGAAATGCTTTTGTCGTTGGTCAGCTTCTGCAAATTTTCGCCGTCGTAATCTACCACATAAATTTCCTTATGGCGGGTAGCGTTGTTGGCAAAAGCAATTTTGCTATCGGCAATGCCGCGTTTGCCTACCAGGGCGGAAACAATTTGGTCCGACGCAATATGCGCCAAGCGGCGCAAGCTGCTTTCGGTGCCTTTAAACGCCTTGGCAAATACGGCCGAGCGGGTGGAAATATCGTAAACGTAAATTTTAATGGTGTAATACGGAGCGGCGTAAGTAATGTCCCCCGCCAACAAATAAGTAGCACGGGCGCGGCCCCATTGGGTAAGGGTATCGTTCAAATTTTTGGAATCAAAAGCGGGGCCTTCCTCGGTCACATCGAAATAGCGGGCAAACAACAAATCGGCGCGCATTACATCACGCACTTGCACGGCGGCGGCTTGGGCTTTTTCCCCGCTAAAAACGAAAGGCGGCATTCCAATCGCCGGCAAATGTTTATTCCCTACCGAGGTAATGCCGATATACACATCCGTCTTAGGCTGCGCAGCAAAAGCGGCGCAGGAAACCAACAGTACAGCCAAAACGCTTAAAAGAGAAAAGAGTTTTTTCATGAAAGTGGCAGGCGTATCACGCACTTATTTTAATTTTTTCAGCTCGGCCTGAGCGGTTTTTGCTTCGGGCGAGGAAGGGAACTCCTGCACCACGGAAGTTAAATACCGTTTGGCTTCGTCGGTTTTTCCCAGCGGCACAATGCTAAGCGCGTATTTCAGCCGGGCGGCCGGAATCAACTTGCTTTTAGGAAATTTTTGCAGCAGCGTAGCGTAGGCAATTGCACCTTGTTTGGTTTGTCCGGCGGCGATATAGGCGTCCCCCATATACATATAGGCTTGTTCCGTGTTTTCGCTGTCCGGATATTTGGAAACGTATAATTTAAAGCCCATCGCGGCCGGTTCGTAGGCGCCTTTATCCAAGTGGCTTTTGGCTTCGGCGAACAAGTCGGAAGGCAAGAGAGCCGCCTGTTGCTGGGCTGCCGCACCCGCGGCATTGCCCGAGGCGGGCCGCACGGAGGCCGTCAAATCGTCCAGCTTGGCGGAAAGTTTAAAAATTTGGGAATCCACCTGGGAAAGGTTCTCGTTGGAAACGGATAAATTGCGGTTCAGCTCGTCCATTTTGCTGGCCAGTTCGGCCTGGTTGGACTGCATTTGCACGATGGTAGCGTTTAATTCCTGCAGCTGCAGTTTTAACGTGCTCATATCGCGTTCGCTGGCAATGCATCCGGACAACAGAAAGCCCGAACCTGCCATAAAAATAAGTTTGGTAACGTTTTTCATAGAGATTCGGGCTCCTTTCTTAGTAAAACAACAATTAGTTGACTTTCAGCAACGTGTCAGCTCTGCGGTTTTTGGCCCAGCAGGACTGAGTGGCTTCGTAGCAGACCGGTTTTTCTTCGCCGTAAGAAACGGTGGTGATGTTAGCGGCCGGAATGCCGAGGCGTACATAGTAGGCTTTTACTTCATCGGCTCTTTTTTGACCGAGCGCAATGTTGTAAGCAATGGTGCCTCTGTCGTCGCAGTTGCCTTCGATGGTCACTTTGTAGGAAGCCACATCGCCGGCAGATTTAATCGCCTGGGCGTTCGCTTCTACGATTTTGCGGGCATCGGCGGACAAAGTATATTTGTCCAAAGCAAAGTGCACCACACCAAGAGATACTTCCTGGGCGGGAACAGATTCCGTAACCGTGGTTTCTTCCAACACCATTTCGGTGCCGGTACCGGCGGTCAGGTCGGCGTTGGCGTCATCTTTCACGTTCTTTTTGCAGGCGGTCAAGCCGGCGGCCAAAGCCAAAACCAAAACTACTCTGAGTAAGTTTTTCATTTCTTTCTCCGTTATAGATTTTTACTTCTACACATAAATGATACCAACTTTGCGCCCCCTGGGTCAATGATACGGGGGCCAAGTTTATGTGTAGTTTATTGTAACCTATTTTGTCCTTTTTGGGTATATTTTTTTACATTAGGGCTTTTCTATAAAAAAGCCGGCCCGTAAGGACCGGCTTTTAAACCATTTGCGGCCATTACTGCGCCAATAATTTCCCCAGTAATTGGCTGATTAAGCGCGGGTTGGCTTTGCCTTTGCTCATTTTCATAACGGCGCCCACCAACGGGCCGACGGCGGCTTTGTTGCCGGCCTTAAAATCGGCCACGGCTTTGGGGTTGGCGTCTATGGCGGCTTTGGCCCAAGCTTCCAGCTGGCCTTCGTCGCTCACCTGCACCATACCGCGTTTTTCCACCACGGCGGCAGGCGCTTCGCCGGTTTTCCAAATTTCGTCAAACACTTCGCGCCCTTGCTTGCGGTTAATCTTGCCGCTTTCCACCAGTTCCAGCAGCTCCGCCAGGCGCGGGGCCGGGATAGGAGAATCCTGGATTTCCTTCTTCTCGGCATTAAGCATACCCAGCAGGTCGGTCTGGATCCAGTTGGAAGCGGTTTTTAAAGAAACTTTGCCGCTTTGGGTGACGGCTTCAAAATAGTCGGCAATTTCGCGCGAGCTGGTCAACACGCCTGCATCGTAAGCGGACAAACCGGCTTTCATAAAGCGGGCTTCCTTGCTGGCGGGCAATTCGGGCATACGGGCCTTTACGCCTTCCAGCCATTCTTTGGAAAGCACCACCGGCGGCAAGTCCGGCTCCGGGAAGTAGCGGTAATCCAAGGCGTCCTCTTTGGAGCGCATCGGCTTGGTGACCAGTTCTTCTTTATCCCACAGGCGGGTTTCCTGCTTTACCTGGCCGCCGCCATTTAAAATTTCGGTTTGGCGGGCGATTTCGTAATTCAGCGCGTCGCGCACGGCTTTAAACGAGTTCAAATTTTTAATTTCCGCACGCGTACCGAATTTTTCCTGTCCTTTCGGCCTTAGGGAAATGTTCACGTCCACGCGCAGTTCGCCTTTTTCCATATCGCAGTTGGAAGCCCCCACCCAGCGCATCAAGCGCTTGATTTCGGTCAAATAGGCATAAGCTTCGTCGGGCGAGCGCAAATCCGGCATAGACACAATTTCCAACAGCGGGCAGCCGGAGCGGTTAAAATCAATCAGCGAATACGTCCCTTCGTGCGAAGATTTGCTGGCGTCTTCTTCCAAGTGGGCGTGGTGAATGCCGATTTTTTTCTTCTGTAAATTCGTTTTAGGGCCGAAAGTAATTTCTATAGACCCCGCCCCATTGATGGGTTCGTCGTATTGGGTAATCTGGTAGCCTTTGGGCAAATCGGGGTAAAAATAATGTTTGCGCGAGAAAGACGAGTATTCGTTGGTTTTGCAATTCATACTCAGCCCGGCGCGTACAGCCAGTTCCAAGGCGCCTTCGGTCAGCACCGGCAATACGCCGGGGTGTCCCGTGCAGACGGGGCAAATAGCGGTGTTGGGTTTGGTATCTTCGCCCACGCCGTTGGGGCAGGAACAAAACAATTTGGTTTTGCTGGCAAGCTGGACGTGTATTTCCAGCCCGATTACAGGTTCAAATTCAGTAGTCACAATATTATTCTCCTAAATTATTATAATATCAAATATGGTTAATCTTTTTAAGCCCACCTCCTATACATTGGGCGCCGCGATGGCCGTAGGGGCCACCTTGGCGTGGAAGCTGGTTTCGTTTGCCAATGCGCTTTTGATCGCCCTCTACTTTGGTGCGGGCAGCACGACAGACGTATACTTCTATTTAATGATGGTGATGGGCTTTGGCGTGACCTTCCTGCAGCGTATGAACGCCGCCGTAGTGATTCCGGAAGCGATGGCGCGCCAGGAGCACACCCCCGGGAGCGAACGGGGGCTGCTGAACGGATTTTTGTATTTTTACCTATTGTTAACCGTCTGCTTGGCGGCGGCGGGCGCGTGGGCGCCGGTCGCGCTGGCGGAGTGTTTTTCCCGCTTTGAAACAGCCCGCCTAATGACGGATAAAACATTAATTGCGCTGTCGTTTCTTCTGTTTGGGCTGCAGCTTTTGACGGCCTATTTAACGGCCGTACTGGAAATGTACCGCCGGTTTGCGGCCGCTCTTTTGACCCCGCTAAACGCCTTGCTGCCGCTGGGGTGTTTGCTCTGGTTGGGACGGGAATGGGGCATTATTAGTATGGTATATGGTTTTTTGGCGGCCAACGCGGTGCAAATTCTGGTGTATGGCTATATGATGCGGCGGGAACTCCGCTGGGATTTCCGCCCCGCCCCCATACAATGGCACAAACGGCTGACCAAAAACCTGGCCAGCAACCAACTGATTGAACTGGCCAATATCGTCAGCAGTGTGCTGCCGGTATATTTGCTTAGCGGGTTGGCGGCGGGGTTCGTCAGCGCGCTTAATTACGCCAAACAGCTTTCCGATTCCCCTACCGAAATTTTCACCCTGCGCGTAACCAACGTTTCCAAAATTCAACTAACCGAAAGCGCCGCCAAAAACGATTGGAACAAACTCAACGCGGATTTTCTTTCCACCCAACATTTGATGTTATTTCTCTTAACGCCGCTGGCGGCCTTTAGCTGTTTTTTTGCACCGGAAATTATTACCCTGTTTTTTAAACGCGGAAATTTTACCTTGCAGGACGTCCACAGCGCGGCATCATTTTTGCGCCCGCTTTTGGGGATTATGTGGTTTATGGCATTGGTGCTGATGCAAAACAACGTGGTAGCCGCCGGCCGAAAAGTGAAAGAAAGCCTGCCGTATGCGCTTTCGTGCGTTATGCTCTTTATTGTGCTGGTACCGTTTACTATGCAAGCTTGGGGAGCGTTTGCTTTTCCATATACCCAGTTGGGGTGCTGTGTGGTGAGTTTAGGGATTAATTACGCGTTGTTTAAAAAGCATTTTCCGCAAGTATCGTATCTGCGTTCTTTAGGCACGGCAGGGAGATTGGCCGGGCTTAATGCGGCCGCTTTGCTGGCACCGGCTGTGATATATTATGCCGGCGGGCTTGGCCGTTGGCCGGCGTTTTGGTGTTTGCTGGTATGCGGGATTGTTTTCCTGGCGGGCCTGTTAGCCCTTACCAGCGCCAGCGGGGATTGGCAGGCCTTTAAACAACAACTGGCCAACCGGAAAAATTTATTTAATAGGGTAAAATCCGTTTAACGGCTTCAAATACGGCTTGAGCGCTGACGCTTTCCGTGCACGGCGCCGCAGGGAACCCGCGCGGGCACGCCCGCATCCAATTGGGCGTAAGCCACATACAGCCGCCGCACGCGCCGGCGGAAAGATTTTCATTCTTGGCATATCCCAAAAAATGCGCCGAAGACGGCCCAAACACCACCACACTGCGCACCTCTAAAAACTGGGCCAAATGCACATAACCGCTTTCGCCGTCTATATGCGCCTGTGCGCCGCTGAGCAAAGGCGGCAAGTCCGCCAATTCGGTTTTGCCAAGCAGGCACAAGTCGGCGTCTTCGTAAGGGATATTGTCCTTTTCCCCCAGCTGCACAATTTTGATGTAGGGAAATTCTTTTTTAAACAACCGGAAAAATTCACACCACCGCACCGACGGCCAACAACGGGTGGGCCGCTGGGATTGCCCCGCTTGGTGCGTGCGGCTTGCATCGTGAAAGGTGATATACGGCTGGTCCGTCAGGCCAAATTTTTCCAGCCCGCCGCCGGGCACTTTTAGGCGCTGCGGTGTATCGTGCGGCAGGTCCACCCCGCCCGTATAGGACAGCAAATCAAACCGCCTTCCCCCGTGTGCGGCCAGCCAGCGGCCCAATAAACCGTCCGTCAAAAATACGTCGTCCGCCAACTCGCCCAAGCTTTCCTGCGCCGCGCGGGCGCGTTCCAACACGGGCAAAAAGGCCGGGGCCAACCGGCCCAAGCGGGCTTCGTCCGCGGACAAATAAACTGCGGACATACACGCCAACACAGCTAAATCATAAGAGTCGGGAGCAAACGAATTTTGTTCCAAAATGCAGGTGTTTTTATCCGTTCCAAAAAGCAGTTTAGCCGCCCCGGGGACAGGGGAATACACGTCAAAAACCGCCTCCGGCAGGCAAGTGCGGTAAGCCGAAACCAACCGTTTGGCGCAGGCGGCATCGCCCAAGCCCCCCGGAAGCCAAAACAATACGCACAGGCGGTTTTCTTCCCGCGGAGCGCGTTTGTATAAAAAACGATTTTTAAACCAATAAGATAAACGCTTTTTACACCGACTCCAGGCAAAAGCCCCCCGGACCAAGCGGCTGTCCCGGCCGCGCCAGTCCAGCGTTTGCTGCAGTTCCTGCAGGCTTAGCTGTACTTCCGGTGAGTTCCAATTCATTTAACAGCTTCCTTGCAGAAATTTTCATACGCGTCCAGGTATTTTTCCAAAGAAAAACGCTGGGTAATTTCCTTTGCGTGTTCCCCAAACTGGCGGCGTTTTTCCTCGTCTTTCATAAGCTCCGCCATTTTGGCGGCCAGCCTGTCCGTATAGAACTGTTTTACCAAATAGCCGTCTACTCCGTCGCGCACGATAACGTCCGGGCCATTGCAGTTAAAGCTCACCACCGGCAGCCCGGCGGCCATAGCCTCCAGCAATACCATCGGAAACCCTTCCGTCCGCGAAGACATCGCATACAGCTGAGCATGTTGGTACACGGCCGCCAGCCCTTGCACGGGCGGCACAAATTGAACACTGTACTGTACGTCGAGCGTTTCGGCCAGGCCTTTTAATTCGGCTTCGTCCGGCCCCGCGCCAATGATGCACAAACGCCACTCCGGAAAATCGTCGCACACGCGGCGCCACGCTTCCAACAGCATATCAAACCCTTTTTGCTGCACAAGCCGTCCCACCGCCAGCACATATTTTTTGCCGGCTTCTAAAAATTCCGGCCGCGGCAAGTTTTTATTTTCTGCCGGCAATGCCGGGTTGTACACCACCGCCGGCGTCCAATGCGAATGATACAGCGCCACAAACTTGCGGTCCCGCTCCGACAGCACTACCACCCGGTAGGCACAGCGCAGCAGGAAATTGCGCATTACTTTCCACTTAAAGGAACACTTTAACAAACGCACGTCCAAATGGTCTGCATAAATATACGGGATGCGCAACAACCAGCAAGCGGCCAGTACGCTTACCGTCATAAAGCTAATCAGTACGTCCGGTTGGGTGGCGCGCACGGCACGCACCAGCCGCCACAGGCGGGGTATGCCGCCCCAAAAGCTGGGTTTTTTAAAAGTAGGTAAATCAACACGCACCCGGTGCACAGCAGGAGAAAGCGAGTAGAAATCCGGCACGGAATCGTCCAACGTCAAAAGCGTTACTTCGTGGCCGCGCGCCGCCAACCCATCCGCCAGATACGTCATGGCTCGTTCGGCACCGCCGCCGCCCAATGTACCAATTACGCAGGTAATTTTCATTTTTTCCCCTGTAAAAACGCCCCGGGCTGCCCCGGGGCGCCTATCCTTTCAGTGTAAAAGTTCTACAAACGCACGGACGAAGTCTTCAAACGGATATTGGTCTTTGAGTTTGCTGGCTTCCACCGCTATTCCCACGCGTTTGCCCCAATTTACCATTAAATCGTCCAACGCGATGGTGAAAGGTTCTTCTTCCCCGGCGTTTACAATTACGCCGTTGATGCCGTTGGCCACCAAATCGGTTACCGGGTCGCTCTCGCACGCCACACACGGGAGCTTGCTGGCCATCGCGTCCAGCAAAATATCCGCATTGGCGGGATTAAGGGCCGGATAAGCAAAAATATCGGCATTGCGCAAAAGGCTATAAACGTCGCCATCGTCCGGCACAATTTCCGTGCTGTCCTGCAAATTGTTTTTAGCTACGAACTTGGCCAAAGCCGCTTTGCCTGTCCCGTCGCCCACAATGGTTAAATGCCAAGTGGAGTGGGCCGGCGCCAAACGGGCCCACGTCTTAAGCAGGTTTTCAAAACCGCTTTCTTTGCCCAACTTGCCAACGGCCACAATATTATTTTCTTTCTTAAAACAAGCGGGTTTATTATAGTTATAATGTTCCACCCACACGGCCGGATTTGTAACGGTTTGCACTTTCAAACCGGCATAAGCTTTTTTGTTAAGCGGCTTGTCGGACGTTTTGATAATCAACACTTGTTTGGCTTTCTTTAATACGGCCTTTTTGTCTTTCGGGGTTTTGTCCTCTTTAAAGCCTTCGTTTTCGGCGTAGATAAACGGCACCCCGGCTTCGCAGGCGGCTTGGCAAGCATTCCAATTCATTAACGAAATGACAAAATCCACCCCGTCCTTTTTTAAGGCAGCAGCCAAAGTTTTCGGTTTGGCCACAGCCGCATATTCCTGCAGTGGTACGGCGGAATTTTTTACTTTTACTTTGCCTTTTACAGCACGAAGCACGACTTCAAACCCTTGCCCGGCGAGTTCCTCGCCCAGCTTTACCCCCAATCTAGAAGCGGTAAATTCTTTATTCCCGCCCACGAAAACGGCTACTTTCATACTTCCTCCTAACAGCAGGCAAACCCTTTTGCCCTTTCTTTCTTTTTAGTTTATTGTACATAAAAACCAACGAGAAAGAAACCTATTTTTCGTCTAAAATAATTTTCCGCCCCTCCCGGCAAAAAGCCATAAAAAAACCGCCCTCTCGGGCGGTACAAGTAAAAATCTTGCGGGGACTGGATTTGAACCAGTGATCTCAAGGTTATGGGCCTTGCGAGATACCAGGCTTCTCTACCCCGCAATGTTATTATAGCACTTTAAACCCCGAAATGCAAACCGGCCCTTTAGGACATATGATAAAACCGTCCGTTTTCGCGGCTATCAGACACGGGCGAACCGGAACTGTGCAATACTTTGACACAATGGTCGCCCGGGGCTTTTTCAAACACCACCCCGTACTGAGTCCTTTCTATACATAAAATTTCTTTAGTGGGCAGCTTATTAGACCGGCCGAAAGAACCAAAACCGGCCCATTTATAGACACCCGAAATCCGCCCCATATAGATCCCGGCGTGGTCTGTATTATGAATAATTTGCAAAGACCACTCGCCATTGAACCGCGTATCCGTGCAGCCTCCCGAAAGCCATTTTTCATTCCCGTTCCAATCTTTCATATTTACATCCATTTGTTCAAACAGCGAGGGATATTCCCCATTGGCCAGATAGTATGTTTCAAACGCCTGTTGCAGCGAGTGAAGCAAAGTTAACGCCTGCGTCGCGCGGGACTTTTCGACCACTTTGGTATACGCTGGCAAAGCAATAGAAGCAAGTATGCCAATTATCAGCACGGCTATTAATAGTTCTAACAGGGTAAATCCGGCCCTTTGTCGCCTGGGGAATGGTTTTTGATAATTTGTAAGCATAGCCCAATTTATCAAAAAAAAAAGTCAAGCCCTTGGGCCCTTTTCCGTCCCTGCTCCCGTTAGGTCGACGAGCTGGGCCGCACGGTTCCCGCAAAGTTGCACGCTACGCAACGGGCCCTTTGGGCCCGTTGCGAGAAATATTCGTGCTCGTAAAAAGAACAAAAAACGGGCGGGAAAAATTCCCGCCCGCCGTTGCAAACCAAATCCCGCCACAATTATTCTTTGTACATCGGGTAAAAATAAATGCCCATATACACCGGGTTGTCTACAAAGTTTTTCACCTTGGAGCGCATGGCCCACAACCCAGTGGGGTGCACCGTGTAGATTTGCATAGCGTCGTCGTGCATTAAATTATGCACTTGTTTGTACAGCGCATTGCGTTTGGCAAAATTGGTTTCCGATACGGCTTGTTCAATCAATGCGTCCGCCTGCGGATTGCTGTACCCTTGCGAAAGCGCATAGCGCCCCTGGCTGTGAATAAACGGGAAGTAAAAGTTATGCGCATCGGCATAATCGGCCACCCAGCCGCGGGCCCACATGGGCATTTGGCGTTTGGCGGTTTTTTCCAAAAAAGCCGGCCAAGTTACGCCGCGTAAATCTATTTTAAACTTGGGGTTTAAACTTTCCACATTGCGTTTTAAAATTTCTGTTGCAATTTGGCGCATATCGCCGCTGGTGTTGTAGGTGATGGTAAATTTAAACCCTTTGTCCCACACTTGTCCGCCCCAAGCTTTTTTAAAATGCTCTTTGGCTTTTTCCAAATCAAACGAATAGCGTTTAAAGCCCTTGTCGTATTTGACCAGTCCGGCAGGGGCGGGGCCAAGGGCCATTTCGCCGCGGCCTTCCATAGATTCTTGCAGGAAAGCTTCGTAATCAAAAGCGTATTCAAACCCCTTGCGCACATCTTTATCGGCAAAAAAGTCCGACGGGATACCATTGCCGTCCAGTTTGCCGGAACCGACATCGGGGTTGGCCTGCATATTGATATCCAGCGTAAAGAAAATGACCGGGTCGGTGCGCAGGCGGGGCAACTCGTCATACACCACCACTTCGGGGTTGCCTTTCAGCTGGCTGGCAAATTTGGTGGAAATTTCCGCCACGTCCGCGTCGCCCGTTTCCAACATGAGTCTCATGGTGGAAGGTTCGTCTACCGTCATCATATGAATGATTTTTAGTTTCGGCGCGCCCGCAAAATAATTTTCGTTCGCAGCCAGCGTTAAACGTTTGGCGGCAATATCCCACCGCGCCACATAAAACGGCCCCGTGCCGTTGGTCGCGGCAAAGAAAGGGGAAGAATCTTTGGCAAAATTATTAAACTGTTTCCAAGTGCTTTCTTCGCCGTTCCACGCGCCGTGCTGCACAGCCCAGTTTTTGCTGACGATATAGCTCCACCGCGCCAAAATGGATAAAAACGGCGCGAACGGACGCTTGAGCGTGATAACCACATTGTCGCCTTCCACGCGCACGGCTTCGGCGGCGTCTTGAAAGTTCACCACAATTTCGCCTTTATCGTTGCGAGTAGAAGAAACGCCCAAAATCGGTTCCAACAGCAAGCTGGACGGACCGCCGGACACATCGGAAAGCATAAAACGTAACAGCGAATAGCGTACATCTTCGGGAGTAAGTTCCGTCCCGTCGTGGAATTTTACGCCTTTTCGAATAGGGAACGTATACGTTTTGCCATCGGCAGAAATCAATCCGTTTTCCCGGCTGGGCACCTGCGTAGCGATGGAGGGCTCCAACTCCGTCAGCGAACTGCCTTTAAACTTCAGCAGGGTATCGTAAACATTAATTAACAGCCCATGTGTTACGCCGTCGTAGGAATACACAGGGTCCAAAGACTCCATTTCCCCCTTATGCGCCACAATCAAGGTGTCTTTCATATCCTGTTGGGCGCAAGCCCCCAGCAGGAAAGCCAATCCTAAAAACAACCAACATTTTTTCATTTTTTCCTCACGATGTACGCGGCGCCTTTTTTATGGTTAAGCCACGCATTTGCAAATTCCCGCGCAGGGTATGCGCGCAAAACGATATCTGCTTGGGAAGCCGCCGGATCCGCCACCAACACTTTGCCGTTTTCCCACCCACGGACAACAAGCAAATGGCCGGCAGTGTGGTCTATGGCGGCGCCGGGCAATTCCCCGCGCCCATACGCCACACTCGCCGCCACCAGCGAAGTGGGCGTAACAAAATCTTTCAGTTCCGCTAACGTGCCAAAGCGGCGCACATAAGCCGTGGTGGTGTCGGTGCCGGCATAAGAAGTATTAAACATCCAATTTCCATAAATGCCGGCTGCCGGGTCGAACACCCGTTGCATCACTTCCCCCAATTCCACGCTTACCCCCAGCGCATTTAGCATCATACAAACCGATGCCGGGCTGCATACCCGCCGGCGGTCCGGGTGTTTCAGTTCCATTTGGGAAATGGGAGTTATTTCCCTTGCAAACGAACCCGCCGGCAAACGGGCGGCGGTTTTTTCGTCATATTCAAACGGCGCTTTTACCCCGCACGCCGCCAGAAAATTCCATTGCGCCCCGCCGGAAGATTTTGCCCGAAACCGATACGCCACAGCTGGACGAGCCAGCACCAGTTCGTCCGTTTCCAACCGGCCAAAAGAAGTTTCCTGGGCTGGAAAACTGGTTTTTAACTTGGGGGACAACATACCCAATTTGTAAAAATCGCTCCATTTTTCCCCTTCTTTTACTTGCACTTCCAACAGCAGGGAGGCACCTTCCCCCGCTTGAAAATTGGCGGACAGCACTAACGACGAAAAGGGAAAAGGCGTTTGGATAGGGGCAGAAATTGCAGTTTTGATACCGTCGGCGGAAGGTTCCCGCGTGCAATCGGCGGGAGCGTGGAGAATGTTGAATACAGGCGAACGCCACGACGTATGTTGAACCATAAAAACCCTTATCGGGGCACCCGGACTTGAACCGGGAACCTCCCGCTCCCAAAGCGGGCGCTCTACCACTTGAGCCATGCCCCGAATGTGTATATTGTAGCAATTTTAGGCCACATTCTAAACGCTAAAATAAAACAATAGTTCTTTCCTCTTGTGTGTGCTTGAGCGCAAAAAACCCGCGCTTTCACGCGGGTTTTAAAACTGCGCGTTTGGAACTTGCCTTCCGGTAAAATCCCTGACGGGTTTTTCCTGCAGGCCGGGCTCGCGGTTTTGCCCTTGCGCCCGTCCGGCGCAAACCAAAACATCGCTCCGCCTTTCAAGTCCGGCCGCGCACCGGCGCCCTTGGTGCGCTTGAGCGCAAAAAACCCGCGTTTTCACGCGGGTTTTAAAACTGCGCCCACCAGGACTTGAACCTGGAACCCACCGATTATGAGTCGGTTGCTCTAACCGATTGAGCTATAGGCGCTAAATCTTTTTTTATTATAACAAATTACAACGCCAGGCGGGAAACCTATGCAAAATGCAAGAATATTTCCTTTCCGCAAAAAATGTGCTAAAATATATATGTTGATCCGGGATGGTGTAATGGTAACACGGATGCCTCTGGAGCATTAATTCTAGGTTCGAGTCCTAGTCCCGGAACCAGATTTTAGCCGCCGAAAGGCGGTTTTTTATTTTAAGAAATCCTGCCGTTCTGCCGTTCTTTCTAGGACCAAAAACCCAATGGCTATAGGTCCAAAGCCCCAAGCCTAGGGTGCCGGATAAATGGTATGGTATAGATATATGCCAAAACTGCAAAAAATTCTTGCTGTGGGTTGCGTGTGCGCCTTGCTTTGCGGGTTACCTTTCCCCGCACAAGCCCAAAAATGGAATATATTTAAAAAGCTGATGCAGCCCCAGCGTTTGAGCGCGCTTACCGTAGCAGCACAGGCCAAAATCAGGCGGGTTTTATGGCGGGCGGCGTTGCGGCAGCGGCCGGAGCATTTCCGCACCGTCACCCAGCAAAACGGAAATTACCTGTTTCTTTCGCCCAAAGCGTTGCTCCCCAAACCCATTATGCTGCATAGCTCCGCCAAAATACCGTTGTTCCCTTTCCAAAAAAACGAAAAAGAAATGTACCGCGGAATGCGCCTGGACGCAGACGGGAAACAGCTGCGCCATATTCTGCACCACGGGCTGCAGGTATCGCAGTCCCACTACTACAGCTACGCTTCTTACGACGGCAAAAAATACCCGCCCGGCACGAAAGCAATTTATGCTTCCATGAACCCTCACGCAGCTATCTTTTATGCTACGTCCACCGAGGCAAAAGCCCCCCCGTTTTTGCCGGTTATACTTCATTTAAAGCGTGTCGGCTGGACGGCCTATGTATCCATTCCGCACGATATTCCCCCTTCGTGGATTTATCGCGTCAGCGCTTTGCTAAAAATTAACGGACGGCTGGTCTGGGGCGAACTAAAACTAAACAAACAGGACCATTTTGTTTTTACCCCATATAAGTAAAACACCTTTATGAAAAAGCTTTCTTTCCTTCTGCTGTTGCTCACATTAAGCGCCCCAAGCGGGTGGGGGCAGGCCTTTTCTTTTTGGGAGCGGCTCGCCCCCCGGCAAGGGGCGGTGGCGTCCGCCAAACTTTCCCGAAAAGCTGCTTTTGCCCGGCAAAGCCATTTTGCCAACCAACGCTATCTTTTCTCCCCAGCAGAAAAAGCACGCCTCTACCGCATTTTGCAAGAAGAGCAACATTTATCGCCCAAAGCAATACAAAAACTGTTGCTTACCCGTCCTTCCGCCGCTGCCAAATGCATTTCTGTACCGGCTTTGCAAAAAGGGAAGGCCGTATTTATTAGCGATTTTACCCCTTTTTTAGTATCGCGCGTACAACACTTGCCAGCCTATCCCGCCGCCCTATTTCCAGAAGATGTAGCCCGTGGAATGGTGCTTCGGGACCCCAACCCAAACTTACACGAAATTTTTTCCAAAGGGTTGCTCACCCGCCATTGCGCCCTAGACGGCTGGACCCGTAAACAAGTCATTTTTATGGTTCATTCCACCCAAATTGCCTCGCTGTATGCCCGCACTGACACGCCCGGCCTGCCGGTGATTGTGCACATCAGCGGGTTCCACGGGCAGCAAAACTATATGCCGGAGTCCGACCAAGATATCCCCGCCCAACGCATAGTCCGCGTTAGTGCGTTAATTAATTTAAAAGGCAAACTGGTTTGGGGCCAGCTGACGCCGGCCGCTTCCGGTTTTTTGTTCCACCCCTATCGGCTAAGCGCAGCCCAGTCCCTCCAACACACCGTCCGGCGGTGGGTGTTCCCGCAAGAAAAATAAATTTCCCCATAAAAAAGCCTCCCCAAACAGGGAGGCTTTTAAAACGGATATTTGTTTAGTAGGTGCCGCGCAGGATAGAAAGGACCAACATAGCCTGCCGATAATCCGTTTTATCCTGGTCGGAAAGTTGCGAATTTTCGGCCAACGCATCAGCGGCGGTTTTTCCTTCCGGGCCGGCCAGGTCCGGGTCCGCCTTGGCCCGCAAAAGGGCCCGGATAACCGCCGGCGTATTGTATTGGGCCGCCAGCAGCAAAGCGGTGTTTCCTTCGTTATCTGCCGCATTCACATGGGCGCCGTTTTTGGTAAATTCTTCCAACACGGCCGGGGACGGATTATAACGCGCCGCCACCATCAAAGCGGTTTGGCCATTGTCGTCGGCAATATGCAAGTTGGCGCCGGCTTCCAGCAAATCCCGCACGACTTGCGGGTCCTGCGCGGAGCGGGCTGCATAAAACAAAGCCGTTTGGCCGGATTTATCCCGCACATTAATATCTTTGCTTTTTTCAATCAGTTTCAGCGTGTCCTGCATTTCCGCATGGTTTTCGATAGACCGCATCAAGCGCGTAGCCCCGCGGGAATCGGTATCTTTATTATGGTAGCGGAGGTATAATCCTCCCGCCAGCAAAGCGGCTACCAACAAAGCGGTTAAAACAGTACTCATTTTCATAATATCTACCCTTGTGATTATTGTATCAATTATTCAGCCGGGCGCACCACGCGGGCAATTTGCTAAAATAGAATTAATACTAATTACGAGGTTTTACCGATGTCAACTGAAACTACGCAACACAATAACGCCCTGGACGAAATTATCGCTCAGCGTTATGCCGAGGTGGAAGAAATCCGCCAATTAGGCATTATGCCGTACCCGAACCGCTGTGAAAAACAAATTTCCTGCTTGGACGCTAAAAACTCGCCCGAAGGGGCCGAAGCCATCACCGCGGGCCGCCTGATGCAGCTGCGCCTGATGGGCAAGGCCGCTTTTGCCCACTTGCGGGACTTTTCGGGCCGTGTACAGCTCTACATTGCTAAAGACAATTTGGGCGACGAATCTTACGCTTTTTTCAAAAAACATATTGCCGTGGGGGACTTTGTATCCGTCACCGGGCACATTTTTGTTACCAAAACCGGCGAAAAGACTATCAAAGTTACCAAACTGACGCTTTTGTCCAAAGCCATTCGCCCGATGCCGGAAAAATACCACGGTCTGCAGGATACCGAAGTGCGCTTCCGCAAACGCCATTTGGATTTAATTGCCAACGAAGACGTGAAAGAAATCTTCATTAAACGCGCCAAAATTATTTCCTCTATCCGCAAAACCTTAGACGAAAAAGGTTTTTTGGAAGTGGAAACCCCCATTTTGAACCCCGATTCCGGCGGCGCGGTGGCGCGCCCGTTCGAAACGTTCCACAACGCCTTAAAAATGCCGCTGTATATGCGCATTGCTTTGGAACTGTACCACAAACGCTTAATCATTGGCGGTATGGATAAAATTTACGAAATCGGGCATATGTTCCGCAACGAAGGCATCGACACCACCCATAACCCCGAATTTACGATGATGGAACTCTACCAGGCGTACGGGGACGTAAATACCATGGCCGATTTGTTTGACGAAATTTTGGGTAACGCCGCCAAAGCCATCGGCACGGAAACCATTCACTTCCGCGGCTACGATGTAGACTTGCGCCCGCCTTATAAACGCCTCTACATTCCGCAGGCGTGGCAGGAAAAATTCGGCCGCGATATCCACGAAGTGTTGGACGGCCGCAAATTCAACCGCGCCAAACTGGAAGAAGTAGCCAAAGAACAGGGCGTCAAATTTACGGCGGACAGCTCCGATGCGGACATTTTTGACGAACTCTTTGAAGGCAAACTCTTAGCAGAATACCACAACCCCGTTATCGCGCTGGATTACCCCACCGCGGTGAGCCCGTTCTCCAAAACCAAACCGGGCGACCCGGAAATTGTGGAACGCTTTGAAGTATTCGTCAACGGGCAGGAACTGGCCAACGCCTACACCGAGCTTAACGACCCGGCCGACCAGCTCCAGCGCCTCAAAGACCAAGCGGCCGCCAAAGCCATCGCCAAAGGCGAAGACGCCAACAACGCCGACATCTTGGATGCTGACTATATTGAAGCGATGGAAAGCGGTATGCCGCCCACCGGCGGGATGGGGATTGGGATTGACCGCATTGTAATGATGCTGACCGGCCAAGACTCTATCCGCGAAATTATCTTGTTCCCCACGCTTAAAAAGCTGGAAGAAAAAGAAGAGAAGTAAACAAGTCAGTGCTTTCGTTATCAGCCCCGCTCATTAAAGAGCGGGGTTTTCCATTGTGAACATTCGCTTATGGAAGCACATATTTCTGCGTTGACCCGGCAAAAGTAGTAAAGTACTGCCCTCCCATACTCGTACACAAATTATTCGCCAGCCGGCTGTGAACACTCGCCCAACATTCTTTGCGGTTTGGTGTAGAAGAATGATCATATGCCATATAATATCCCATATCGTGTGTCCAACCGGCTACACCGCCCGGCTCAAACTTATAGGTAGTATCACCACACTGCACTTGCTGATTGCCAAAAACACAATCTGCCGGGAAAACACCCGCCACGCCACTGTCTTCCAGCGAAGAAGGCAAATTATAAGTTCCGTTGGCATAATATAGCACTTCTTGCGCATCCTTCATAGCTTTTGTTATAGGCAATAAGGAAGCAAACCGCGCTTTCCATACCGCTATTTCATATTGCGGCAGTGCAATGGCTGCTAAAATACCGATAATTAAAACCACCACTAGGAGCTCTATTAGCGTAAATCCAGAGTTTTTAAGGCCGGTCCCTCTTTTTTGAAAAATTTGATTCATAATCCAAATTTATCAAAAAAAAAAAAACAAAACAACCCCAGGGAAATTCTTAACAATCTCCTGTCTGCTCACAGCAGACTTCTTTCCAGTTATTGGCTCTTAAAACGTTATCAAGGCGTTACCAAGAAAAAAAGGTTTCCGCCGCCGGCAGGAATTTGCAACCCAAAAGCATTTGATAGGTTTTGTTTTTCCACTTCCAGCGCGTGCGGGACAATTTGCTCCATATAAGGTAAAATATTTCTATGAAATTTGAACGATTTGTCGCCCTGCGCTATTTAACCCGCCGCCAAGGGCTGTTTGCCTTTATCACCACCCTTATTGGCGTGGCGGGCGTCAGCGTGGGGGTCGCTGCGCTTATTACCACTTTATCCGTTATGAACGGATTTCAAACCGATATCAAAGATAAAATTATCGGAGCCCAAAGCCATATCCTTATTTTTGGCCGCATGAGCGAACAAACCTACAAAAAAAACATTCAGCTGGTGGAACAACTGCCGCTGGTGGAAGCCGCCGCACCGCATATTTACGGGCAAGGAATTATCACCTACGCGGGGCAAAGTGTGGGGCTTATTGTGCGCGGATTGGACCCGGAACAAGAGAAAAAAATCAATACGCTGGCCGACTCGGTGGAAGAAGGCTCCTTCACCCCGGATTGGCCGCAGGACGCTCCGCCGCCCTTGGTGCTGGGCAGTGAACTGGCCGCCAATTTAGGGGCCGATATCGGCGACGACGTGGTGCTGATTTCCCCCCAGTCCATTTCCACTTCAGCGGGAATGTTTCCTAAAATGAAAAAATTCCGTGTAAGCGGGTTGTTGCGCACCGGATACTACGAATTTGATAACACCATCGCCTATACGCTTTTAAATCACGCCAGCGATTTTTTGGGCCTGCATCAAGGCACCACGGGTATCGCCGTCAAACTCCACAACATTAACGACGCCGACCAAGCCGCCGAACAAATCCGCGATACCATCGGCCACGGGTACTCCGTACGCACGTTTGCCCAAATGAACAGCACTCTTTACGCCGCCCTAAAATTGGAAAAAACCATGATGTTTATTATTTTATTCTTAATTATCGGCGTAGCTTCTTTAAATATTGCCGGCAACCTCATTTTGCTCGGAACCGAAAAACTGCGCGACATTGGCATCATGCGCGCCATGGGCGCCAGCCCGCGTATGATACGCAAAATTTTTATGTGGGAAGCCATGGTCATTGCGGGGTTGGGCATTGTGCTGGGGCTATTATTGGCGTGCTTGCTGTGCTGGATTATCGCCACGTTTAACATTGTGGAACTGCCCGGCGATATTTACTATTTAACCAAAGTCCCTGTGCGTATGCAGCTGTGGGATATTGTGGCTGTGGTAGGCGGCAGCTGTTTAATTTGCTTTGTGGCGGGGTTGTATCCGGCAGTAAAAGCCTCCCGCGTGCACCCCACGGACGCCATACGGTACGGATAATATGATTGAACTGGAACACTTAACCAAAATTTACGGGCAAGGGGGCGAAAACCTTTGCGTGTTGGAAGACGTCACGCTCACCATCAAGCGCGGCAAATTCACCGTGCTTTTGGGGCCCAGCGGTTCGGGCAAAAGTACGCTTTTAAATTTGATTGCGATGCTGGATAAACCCACTTCCGGCACTATCCGCGTAGACGGGCAAAATATTACCGCAATGAAAAGCGAAACGGCCCGCTCGGCCCTGCGGCTTAAAAAAATGGGATTTGTATTTCAATTCGACGGACTGCTGCCCGAATTTTCCCTTTTGGAAAACGTGGATATGCCCGCTTTTATGCGCGGCAAACCCAACCCGCAAAAGGCCCAGCAACTATTGGAAAATTTGGGCTTAGGCGCTATCAGCCACAAGCTGCCGGCCGATTTATCCGGCGGTGAAAAACAACGCGCCAGCATTGCCCGCGCCCTTCGCAACGATCCTCCCCTCTTGCTGGCGGACGAACCCACCGGCAACCTGGACGCCGCCCGCAAAGAACAAGTGTTTAAAGACTTTGCCCGTATGAGCCGCGAAAAAGGATTAACCATTTTAATGGTTACACACGATGTGCACGCCGCCCATTATGCCGACGAAGTATACACCCTGGAAAACCGCAAACTGGTTCAAACGAAATGAAAAAACTTCTTTTTTTGTGTTTTTTGCTTCCTGCCTGCGCCTGGAGCGCCGTGGTTGAACACGACCCAACCGTTTTGCAATGTCAGCAGCAACAGCAAAAAGCCGAAAAACGCCTTTTTAAACAAATAAAGTCCGAAGTAAACGCCGGGTTTACCGACTCGCTGACCGAACTAGGCACCCTGTACTATTTTGGACGCGGTACCAAGAAAAACTACAAAAAAGCCTATCGCATTTTTAAAAAAGCCGCCGCAAACGGGGACGAATACGCCCGCTATGCCCAGGCTTTTATGCTGCGGCGCGGGCAGGGCGTAAAAGCAAAGCCCCAAGAAGCTTTGGCCACCTTGCTGGAGCTGGCGCAAGATCAATTTGCACCGGCCCAGGTGGAACTTTTCTACGCGTATCAAGACGGCGCCGGTACAACGAAAGACCCCGCCCAAGCCCGCCATTGGCTGGAAACCGCCGCCGCACAAAAAAACACCTCGGCCTTATTGCTTTTAGGGTTGGAACTTCGGCAAAACGACCCCCAAACCGCTTTCGAATATTTTAAAACCGCCGCCGAACAGGAAGATAAAAAAGCGCAATACTTGACCGCTTTATGTTATGATGGAGGCATCGGCACGGCGGCCGACCCGCACCGGGCGCTGGAATATATGCTTCGTTCCGCCAAACAAAGGTACGCCCCCGCCCTGTGGCAAACCGCCCAATGGTATCAGGCCGGCCACGGCACCGCGGCCAGCGCCTACCAGGCTTTCCGCTGGACCCGCTTGGCGGCGCAGCAGAACGTAAAAGAAGCCCAAAAACGCCTGGCCGAAATGTATGCCCAAGGCATTGGGGTAAGGCCGAACCAAAAACTCGCCCAAAAATGGGCCAAAGAAGCACAGAAAAAAGCTCCGTCCCAACAGGCCGGAGGATTGGAGGAACGCAACTAAATGGAGTGGATAGAAACCCGCACGGGGCTGGCAATTATATTTATTTTGGCGGGGGCGTTGTTTTTCCTGCACAAGCGGGCGCGCAACCCGTTTAAAGAAACCTTGGAAAAAGCCTCCGCCGGTGACGCAAAAGCCCAATATCAAATGGGCCTCCTCTATTACCGCGGCAAATACACCAAGCAAGATTACGCCCAGGCCCTCAATTGGTTCGACACCGCCGCCAAAAACGGCAGTATCCCCGCTATGAATGCTTTGGCCGGGCTTTATAACGCCGGGCAAGGGTGTGAAGCAAATTTGGAAAAAACTTTTTACTGGTACCAAATGGCGGCTTCTTTAAACGATTTTGAAGGGCGAATCAACCTGGCTCTTTGCTATGTGCAGGGGCTGGGCATTACGGCGGACCCCGCCAAAGGCTTTGCCATTATGAAAGCCGCCGCGGACGAAAACAGCCCGCTGGCGCAAACGCTTACCGCTCAATTTTACGAAAAAGGAATCGGCGTCGAAAAAGACGAAAAGTCCGCCCTGCGCTACTATCTGCACGCCGCCAAGCAAGGCGAACCCATTGCCAAACACAAGCTAAAAAACACCCCGCGTTCCGCCTTAAAAAACTTATAAAAACAAACGCCCCGGCAACCTCCGGGGCGTTTTTACAAATAAGGGCAAGCCTTACAGGGCAATTTTTAATTTGCGGGCCAAGGCGCGCAAAATATCTTTCTTTTTGGCTTCTTCCCCCAAGGTGCGCAACCCTAAAAATACAAATTCTTGGGCACGCACGGTGTCGGGAGTAAAGCCAAAAATATCGGCATAGTTCAAAAACTCCACCAATTTCAAGGCGGCTGCGCTGTCGCCCGGGTTGCGGGCAAAAGCAAACGCCAGGAACGTTAATTTTTCGGTCACGGCCTCCAACACGGTGCCGCGGGATACGTCCAGCCCCAATGTTTTAACGTCCTCCATCAGTTCTTCCACAGCGTTTACGTCCACGTCTGCGGCGCGGAATTCCGCTTTTAAATCTTCCGACAGCACAAACTCCGCCACCGTTAAGAAAGGCTTGGGAATGGGGGAGCCAATCAGCTGCAATCCGCGCACCACGGGGTACTGCTGTTCAAAAACCTCGGTAAATTTTTGGTCGGTTTCTTCGTTCATTTTGCGCAGGACGGAATCCATCACCTTGCGGCGTACGTCCTGGAACATCGAAACCAACGGATACTGGAGCGGAAAAGACTGCCGAATATAGGCGGCGCAATCCTCGCATTTGCCCATATGGAAAAACTCCTCCATTTTGGCAAATACGGTATTGCGGTCCAAGGTGCCGTCGTCTCCGGCGGCACAAACAAACTCCGCCGCCCCCTGCTGGAAAACCGCAAACTGCATTTTGCGTTCCAACAAGGTGGTGCGGGATTTTAAAGTAATATCCCCATAGCACAGCCGGTATCCCGGCGCCGCCAATTTTTGCGGGGCATAGGACAAAACGTCACATTCGTATGCTTTCTGCGGGTTTACAGTGTCGTCCGAAAGCATAGAAACCACATGCTCCAACGCAATTTTTTCAATCGGCATCGCCTGCGGTTTTACATAGCGCTCGTATACCACCGCTCCGTTTTTGAGCTCTTTGATATTGCTGGGCGCCTCGGCCAGTTTTTCCACAAAGGCCGGCTCCAAATCCGTACCGCTAATCACGCGGTTTAATTCAATCGCCCGCGCGGCATACTGCATAATCTGCACGGTTTCAATTCCGCTTATTTCGTCAAAGAACCACCCGCAGCTGGTGTACATCAGCATAGCATTGCGCTGCATTTCCAAAAGCATCAAGGCCGTTGGGCGGTCGTTCCACGCTTTTTCGGTAGCGTGTTTTAGGAAGAAGCGGTGCTGCGCGTCCAGCGAGCGGTCCAGTATCAAATCGATATAATCGTTGCGCGCGTCCCACGGGTTTTTAAAATATTGCCCGCCGATAGATTCAAACGTTTTAATCATTTCGTCACGCACAAAATCCAACGCGCTGCGCAAAGGCCCGCGCCATTTTTGGTGCCAGCCCGGCTTCATACCGGAATTGCACCCGCAATTGGCGCGCCAGCGCTCCACCCCGTGGAAGCAGCTCCAGGAAGAATTTTCCACAATTTCCGCTTCGTATTGCGGCGGATACTTGGCCAAAAATTCTCCGTACACCGTCAGTTCCACGTCGGGGGTTTCTTCCACTTTTTTCAAGCAATAGGCCAAGGCCATTTCGGCAAATTTTTGGTGGTGCCCGTACGTTTCCCCGTCCGTAGCAATGTGCATCAGTTGGGCTTCGTCGCTGGCATTATAAGTGCTAAGCAAGCGGGCGGCAAATTTTTCCCCGGAAGAAAGCGTATCCGAAAACGCAATCCCCTGCGAAATGGGCCCGTCGTAAAAGAACAGCCCAATGTTTTTACCGTCAGGCAAATTACAGCGATAAGCCCGTTTAGGGTCCACTCCGGCGCCGACTTCCTGCCATTTGGTCTCGCCCATTTTGCGCACCCGTTTGCATTGCCCCGGCGCCAAAATGACAAATTTCATTCCTTCGTCGGCCAGCACCTGCAGTGTTTCGGTGTTGCAAGCGGTTTCGGCCAGCCAAATAGCTTCGGGCTTACGGCCAAAGCGCTTTTCAAAATCGGCCACGCCCCACTTAACCTGCGTCACTTTATCGTGCGCGTTGGCCAGGGGCAAAATCATATGGTTATACACCTGGGCGATGGCACCGCCGTGCCCGCTAAAGCGCTCCCGGCCCAAGCGGTCCGCCTCCAAAATAGCTTGGTACACTTCCGGCTCGTGTTTTTCCATCCACGATAAAAGCGTCGGCCCGAAGTTGAAACTGATACGGGAGTAGTTGTTGGTTAAATCAATCAAATCTTTATTTCCGTCCAGCACGCGCGCCAAGGTATTGGGCGAATAGCATTCCGCACAAATGCGGCTGTTCCAGTCGTGGTAGGGGGCCGCGCTGTCCTGGATTTCAATTTCTTCCAGCCAGGCGTTTTCACGCGGGGGCTGGTAAAAGTGTCCGTGTATGCAAAGATATTTCATATATATATTTTATAGCAATTAATGCTAAAATATGCACAACGACGGGGTCCCGTCTGAAAAAGGGCTTGACGAACCCCGCCATACGGCTATACTATAAAAAGACCCGCCTTCCGGCGGCACATACAAGGGGCCTATTATGAAAAAAACATTCATTTTAGATACAAACGTTCTATTGCACGATGTGAATTGTCTGCACGCATTTGAGGATAACGACATCATCATCCCCATGGCCGTTATTGAGGAATTGGATTCGTTTAAAAGCGAAAGCGATACCCGCGGCAAAAACGCCCGTATGGTGTCGCGCGCGTTGGACGAAATGCGCAAAATCGGCCGGCTAAACGAAGGGGTAAAACTGCCCAAAGGCGGTATGCTGAAAATTGAATTGGACAAACCCAACGCGCTGCCGCAGTCTTTGGCGTTCAACAAGGCGGACAATTCTATTTTAAACATTGCTTATACGCTAAGCAAAAAAGAGAGCTCTTACAAAAAGAACACCGCTCCGGTTATCGTTGTAACCAAAGATATCAATATGCGCCTAAAAGCCGAAGCGCTGGGTCTTTCGGCGCAGGACTACACAACCGACAAAGTAAACGTGGACGAACTCTATACCGGCGTAGCGGAACTGGAAGTACCCTCAGAACAAATTGACGCTTTCTACCGCGATAAAAAATTGCCGGTGGATCCAAATGTTTACTTTCCCAACGAATTTATTATCCTAAAAGCTTCCGACGGCAGCAAAAAATCCGCCATTGGGCGCGTGTCCAACGGGGCGGAATTTGTGCTGCGCCCGCTTTCCTCACAGGAACCGATGGCTTGGGGTATCAAACCGCTGAACAAAGAACAGCGCTTTGCTATGGAACTTTTACTGGACGACAGTTTGGACATCGTCACCTTGGTCGGCACGGCCGGCACGGGCAAAACGCTTATCACCCTTGCCACCGGCTTGCAACGCACGATGGACGAAAACGCCTACCGCCGTTTGGTGGTCTGCCGCTCCATTGTGCCCGTAGGCAAGGATTTGGGCTTCCTGCCCGGCACCAAAGAAGAAAAACTGGAAGCCTGGATGGGGGCTATCTATGATAACTTGGCCTTCCTGGCGGACCGCAAAAACCCGGACGAAGGCGAAGAAAAAGCCCATTATCTGTTGGACAGCGGCAAAATTGAAATTGCTTCCGTCACGCATATGCGCGGGCGCTCCCTGCCGGGCCAGTATATGATTGTGGACGACGCGCAAAACCTCACCCCGCACGAAATGAAAACCATTCTCACCCGCGCGGGCGAAGGAACCAAGGTAGTCGTAACCGGGGACCCGTATCAAATTGATACTCCGTACCTGGACGTGGAATCCAACGGGTTAACATACTTGGTGGACCGCTTGAAAGGCCAAAAGAGCCACGGGCACATTACGTTTACCAAAACGGAACGCAGCCACCTGGCGGATTTGGCTTCCAAATTGTTATAAAACTGTGTACGCGTTTAAGGGCCTACCTGCGGGTAGGCCCTTTTGCATGTTTTGTATAGGACTTTGGACCCCTGGAAAAGCGGCAAAAAAACGATACAATATAATAAGGAATAAAAACTTTTGTTTTTTCTGTAAAAGGAGAGGTTTTATGCAATCGTTTCTCTGTCGGGTAATGGCTCTTGTTTTTATTTTCAATTGCGTGGTACCCGCTCCCAGCGTGTGGGCGCAGTCGTCTGCCGCACAGCAAAAGAAAATTTCCAATATCATTGAAAAAGGCGTACGGGAAAGCCTCAACAGCAATGTGGACGCTTCCATCGAAAAAGCCTTGGAAGAAATGTTTGCCGCGCAAACCATAAACGAAATGAAAGACGCCATCATTAAACTGCATAATTTGATGGACAAAAAATACGCCAGCGAACAGAAAAAACAAGCGCGCGAACAGCTGCAGCAAAAACCCTTGGTGCATCCAGCCAGTTCCACCTATGTAGCCAAGCCCCTCGCGCCCGCCCCCAAAGCAGAAAAGAACGAAGTACTGGCCCGCTTGGAAAAGAACGATTTGCCCCTGGACGAACTGGTGGATTATATTGACCCTTTCAGCCCGGCTGAATTGAATTTGCAAAATGTCACTTACGCCAGCGAAATTTTAGGCAACACGATTGACGCCATGTTAATGCAGCTGGACGAATTTACCATGGCCCAGCTGAATGCCTTTTTGCCTTTTGCCCAACTGCGCACCCTGTACCGTTTGAATAAAATCACGCCAACCGCCTTGGGCTCTATCCAAAAAATTATGGCCATGGGTTCCCTGCGCATTGCCATGTGGAAAATGCACAACTACTATGTAAAAACTGACCAGCAGGACCCGCTCATTCGCCCGCAGGAAAACAGACTGACGGCTGATTCTGTGTCGTTCAACCGGGAACATGACCAGCTGAAAATGCAAGTACAGCGGCTGGAAAACGACTCGTTTTCCCTGCCTAGCGACATTTACCAACAGATCAATGCGGAATTTCTCCAAGAAATCCAGGCCTTAAAATCCAAAAACCCGCAAGAAGGGCAAGCGGAATATCAGTTCTTGCTGACGTTGGTGGATTACGCCGTCACCTACGCCTTGCTTGTCAACCCGCAGCAACTGGTAAAAATCGTAAAACAATTTGATAAAGGGCCCGCCCGCTCCCAACTGACAGGGAAAACCCAACCGGGCAAATTTTTGCAGCCATACAGCCCGGTACTGAATGCTATTTTTGTCACCACGTTCGAAAATACCAAATATCTGACCGATACGGACGTGTGGCCGCAAGTGATTGAAATGCTGAAGGATTTTTCCGACCCGGAAAAATATTCGCTGCCGACGCGCATTTTCGCGCTGGAAGCGGCCAGCTTGCTTTATAGTTCCAATTCCTGCCAAGCGCCGGAAGGCGCCACGCCGCAGTACGACGTGTTTGTCCGCTGCAATACGCCCAGCCCAGAAGTGGAACAATACCGCACGCTGTTTGCCCAACGCACGGTCGATTTGTACGCCCCGTTGACCAGAACCCATTACCTGGCTATGGAAGACTATGGTTTAGATTCCAAGCAAATGAAAGCGCTGGCCGACAAATTGGCTTACATCTACAATGGTTTTGCCAATGACGAGCTGAAATGGGACTCCCGCCGCGCCCAAACGCAAGGCAACGGGCTCTCCACCACGGGGGCGGACGGCAAATCGCTCATTTTAAACGCCAAAGGCTCTATCCCGCGCTTGCTGCCTGCCAACCAAGGCCATATGTTCCAGCTGCCTAACGGCCAAATTTGGATTACCAGCGGCTTCGGGCGCGATTCCAACGGCAATTGGGTGGAAATGCAGCTGTCCAACAAACTCAACGCTAAAAAAGTAAACGACGAATACGGCCGCCAATTTACGGAATTTGTCGGCTGGTCTGTGTTCTGGATTTACGGCGGGGAAATCTTTACCTGGCTGGGAACCGCTTTCCGCTCGGCCAAAGGGGCTATTGTGGCGCTTCCGAAAGCTTTCAGAGCGGCCAGAACCGCCAATAAAGGCCGCCGCGGCTTGGCGGCTGCCGTGGAATTCCAAAAAAGTATCCGCTACGCCAACTTGGCTAAGAATTTATCTAAAAACGGCGTAATTATGACGGCCCAGCGCACGGTGACTAAAATTAAACCCGGCCAAGAACCGGAAACCAAAGTGATCACCCAGGTTCTTTCCAGCAAACGCAAATTGCAAAATAAAGAAGCGTTCTGGAACCCGAAACGCTGGGTGGGCCTTAAGAAACCCAAAATTGAAAGTTTCTATTTCCAACAAGCTAATCCGGGCTTCAAAGCCACCCAAGGTTTTTTGGACGTAACCAACTCCACCCTGAGCAACGGGATTAACAGCTGGGACGATTGGCGCAAATTGCGTGCGGCTTTCCAATCCGTCAAAAACCCGGCCGAACACGCCTATCCGAAATTCTACGACTACCTCACCCGCAAAGAGGTATTCCAAGAAATGCATTTGACGAATGCTATGACGGAATCGGCCAGAAACGGGGCCTTTGATGTATGGCTGCCGATTAAAACCCAAAGCTTCCAGCCGATGCAGAGCGGAAGAACGTTGCCCGCTGGCACCGATGCTGCGCCGGCCAAAGCTGGGGAATCTTTTATGACGGAACAAGAAATCGTCACCTGGTGGAATGCTTCCCGCTTTGGCAAACCGGGCAATCCGTTAGCCTGGGATAAGGGCGCCGAAGTATACATCACCCCTAGAACGACGCAAAACGTATTGGACCCGGCCGAATTGCGCAACGCGGTGAAAATACCGTTTAGCAAAGTGGCCTCCAACGAATGGCAGCCGGAACTGATTAACCATTTCTTTAAAACCGTGGACCGCCAAGGCATCAGCCGGTATCTGTTGCCTAAATATGTGCCCAATGCCAACTTCTATTCCGAAGTGGCCCATAACTGGCGGTTTGGCTTGCCGGCCGGAAAAGCGGTTTTAAGCAATTCCCGCTTTTGGAAAGGCTGGCCGGTCCCGGGCAAAAACGGCCTTAGAGGCAACCTGTTGTTCTTTACCGGCTTGGCTGCGGTAGATGCTGGAATCTATCCGTTCCAAAAGGACTGGATTACCTCCGCCAGCACCCAAGAACACGCCCAAGAACAGCAAAAATACGGCGATGCGTTTGACCCGCAAAAATTAAAAGAGGACGAACAAGCAATGGCGGCGTATTCCAAAAACAAAATCACCGGCGACGCCCATATGAGCACGCTGGAAAACGTCCGCGCCTCTCAGAAGGAAGAAAGCACCGGAGCCTCTGTGCTGTTCCCGATTTTGTGGACCAGAAACGCCTTAATTCCGGAAGGCTTCTGGGGACACTTGCCGATGGTGTCCGATCAGGACAAAGAGCTCTATAAACAAGCGGCGGCCCGGGTGCAGTTTAACCGCTCCCAGCGCGCGCAGACCCAAACGATTATTGAGCAGAACAAACAATTCCAGCAACAACAAGCGGCTTTCGAGCAGGAAATCACGCTGGCGTTCAGAACGCAGATAAAGCAATCGTGGTATGATCAAATCCAAAATGACGCTGCCTATTACGATAAAATCTTAGCGGCGCCGGAGAACAAAGAGTATAGAGCGCAAGTGAAAAACATCTTCCAGCGCTACTCCAACGAGGTAATGGCCGTATTCAGCACGGACGAAGACCCGATGCTCCAAGACCAAAAAGCGGTTGCCGTTCAGCAAAAATACGCCCAGGAATTGGACCAAAAAATGCTTGAAATCGCCCGCATGCAAGAACTGCTGTATGAACAACAGCAACAACAAGTGGAAGACGAGGAATATGATTTTGACTTCGACCTTCCCAGCGGTGGGTACGACCCCTCTGCCGAAGGTCCAAACTCCTCCTTTGCTGTTCCGGCCGATAGCGTAGGCGCAGCTTACTAAACTTTAGTTTATCCCCGGGTTACCCCCGGGGATTTTTATGCCCTTTTGGGGTTCCCCCTCCAAAGGGCGGCAGCCTCGGCTTCGCCCCAGCGGCCCATATACCCAAAACGGGGTGGCCCCTGATGTAATTTCCCCCACCAAAAAAGCCCGCCGGATCTGGCGGGCTTTTAAAAACACTTTCAGCTTAGTGCAAACCACATTTACAAACGTGGTCTTTTTCGTATAGCTTCAGGCTTTCTGCTTCCTGCGGGCGGTATTCGCTGGTACGGCGGATAAGTTCGTCAAAATCAATGGTTTTGGACGGGAACATCGGGCCGTCTACACACGCAAAGCGCACTTTGCCTTCCACCGTCACGCGGCAGCAACCGCACATACCGGTACCGTCAAGCATAATGGGGTTCAGGCTGGCGTGGGGTTCCATGCCCAGCTTATCCATCAGGCGGGAGGTAAACTTCATCATGGGGATCGGCCCAATGATAAACCCGGCGTTTATTTTTTCGCCTTCGTCGTACAATTTTTGAATGGCGTCCGTCACCATGCCTTTCATGCCGTAGGAACCGTCGTCCGTGGTGCTGACGGTTTTATCGCACAGGGCTTTCATTTCGGGTTCCAAAATAAGCAAATCTTTCGTGCGCGCGCCCAACACGGCAATTACGCGGTTGCCGGCTTCTTTAAACGCACGGGCAATCGGATATACTTCGGCAATGCCTACGCCGCCGCCCACCACGGCTACGGTGCCATAGTTTTTAATTTCCACGGGCGTACCCAAGGGGCCGGCGATATTCAAAAACTTTTCGCCTTGTTTAAAGGAATTAAACATCGTGGTAGACTTGCCGATAGCCTGGATAATAATGGTAATGGTGCCTTTTTGCTTATCCCAGTCCACCAGCGTCACGGGCACGCGTTCGCCGCCTTCACGCCCGCGTAAAATAACAAACTGCCCCGCCTTGGCCGAAGCCGCAATCAGGGGTTTATACACCACAAATTTTACGACTACATCGCTTAAATTTTCTTTAACTAAAATGGTATTTTCTTCCATACTATTTCCCCTCTTGTAAATACGCATTGATGCGGCGGGCGGCTTCAATGCCGTCTTTCATAGCCAAAAGTACCGTGGCGCCGCCGCGGATAATGTCTCCCCCCGCATACACGCCCGGCATAGAGGTTTTGCCTTCCGCGTCCAATTCCAGCACGCCGCGTTCGGTGGTTTTGAGTTCGGGCGTAGTTTTGGCGATAATCGGGTTCGGTTTTTGGCCAATCGCCACGATAATCGTGTCCACCGGCATCACAAATTCCGAACCGGGTATTTCCACCGGCCGGCGGCGGCCTCTTTCGTCGGGGGCGCCCAATTCGTTGCGGGTGCATTTTAAGCCGGCCACATGGCCTTTGTCGTCGGTCACTACTTCTTTGGGAGTGACGAGGTATTCAAACTGTACGCCTTCTTCCTTAGCGTGTTCCACTTCGGCGGCGCGGGCAGGCATTTCGGCCGCGCTTCTGCGGTAGGCAATGGTTACGGTATCGGGCCCCAGGCGCATGGCGCAGCGGGCTGCGTCCATCGCGCTGTTGCCGCCGCCCAAAACGGCAACGTGTTTGCCCACTTGGATAGGCGTATCGGTAGCCGGGAATTTATAGGCTTGCATTAAATTGACGCGGGTTAAAAATTCATTTGCGCTGTAAACGCCTACGGCGTTTTCACCGGGGATACCCGTCATAGTAGGGAGCCCCGCCCCGCTGCCAACGTACACAGCGTCAAACTGGCCGAGCAAATCGCTGATTTTTTCGGTCGCGCCCACCAGCACGTCCGTCACAAATTTCACCCCCATCGCTTTGACGGTTTCAATTTCGTGGTCGATTACTTCGCGCGGCAAACGGAAAGACGGAATACCATACCGCAATACGCCGCCAAAGGCGTGGAGCGCTTCAAAAACGGTCACTTCGTGCCCGGCGCGTGCCAATTCCGCGGCCGCCGCAATAGAGGAAGGGCCCGAGCCAATGCACGCCACCTTCTTGCCGGTAGGCGCGGCCGTTTGCGGGGCTTTTAACAAACCTTTCTTGCGGGCGGTATCGGCGGTATAGCGTTCCAACATACCAATATTTACGGAACCAAAACGATCTTTCAAAACGCAGTTGCCTTCGCAGTGTTTTTCCTGCGGGCAGACGCGCCCGCAAATGGCAGGCAGCAGGCTGGTTTCCATAATCTTAGCGGCAGCATCGCCCACTTTGCCTTCTTTAAGCAGGGCAATAAACGCCGGGATTTGCACCCCTACCGGGCAGTTGGCCTGGCAGCGGGCATTTTTACAATGCAGGCAGCGGTCGGCCTCGGCCAGGGCTTCTTCGTCGGTGAAGATTTGGGCCACTTCTTCAAAATTATGTTTGCGCACTTCGGGGTCTAATTGCTTGCCGTTGTGGCGCGGTGCGGACGGATTTGGCATACGGTTCCTCCATCTAATTCAAAATAACGAGAGTAAAAAACAACTTTTCCAGCTATACTATGTGTTAGGAGCTGTATTTCCTAGTATTTGTTGTACAATATATATTAACATTATAGCAAAGCAAAGGAGGGGGATTATATGTGCCATAAATGTGATTGCGCCGGAAAAGGCTTAGCGGCTTTCTTGCTGGGGGCGATTGTGGGCGCCGCCGCGGGCGTACTGTTTGCACCGGCCAAAGGGGAAACCACCCGCCGCAAACTAAAACGCTGGGCGGATGACACCTACGAAGAACAAAAAGAATACGTGTTGGAACACGCGGGCGAACTGAAAGATAAAATCAAAGAACGCGCGGCCGACATCCGCCAGAAGATTTCCGACCACGCCGACGATGCGCGCGAACGGATTGCCGAAGGCAAAGAAAAAGTGGTGAAAGAATTTAACCGCCGCAAAGACGAAATTGCCGCGAAGTTCAAAAAAGACGAAGAATAATCCATTCACCTAAATTGAACCCCGCGCCCTGTTGGACGCGGGGTTTTTCTTTGCCAAAATTTGTTCGCCAAAAGCACGCCCCGGGCGCACCCGAAAGCCTCGGTAAAAAACTATTCCACAATCGGCCAGCGAGGGCTTACCGAGCTATAGTCATTTTTGGCGGTATTGGCTCCCAAAGAAGTGCAAATCCGGCGGGCATAAGCCAAATCGTCTGCGTCCGCACCATTATCGGTACCGCAAATAATACTATACTTTCCACTTCCCGCCAGACGAAACGCCAGCAAATAGGGTTTTTCCTTGGAAACAACCCCAACCGACATTACGTTGTTCCCCATCGTGTTGTTCCCCATCGTATAGTTAAAATTTTTGCTTTCCGGCACTTCCACATCCAAATCGTCAAAAGAAGTCGCATAGGTGCCGTTGGCCATATAATAAAGTTCCTGCGCGTCACGCAGGGTTTTAAGTACGCTCAGCGGTTCCGCCGCGCGCGCTTTTTCCACTGCGATTTCATATTTGGGCAACGCCACCGCCGCCAAAATACCGATGATTAAAACGACCACTAACAGTTCTATTAGCGTGAATCCGGCGTTTTTCCCCGCCGGGTGGGTTTTTTGATAAATTTTGGTCATAGCCAAAATTTATCAAAAAAAAAACAAATCAAGGCCCCGAGCCGGGGCTCCCCACTCTAGGACCGTTAACACGATTAGTGGGGCCACACTGTTTCCGAAATGTCGCGCTCTAACGTAACGGCCCGGAGCCGCTGCGCTCAACCCTATACCCGTTAGCGCAACTAGTTTTACCTATACTTTTTGGGGAACCAAAAGTACCAAAAAATGCGGGGCCCAGGGAGCTATTTCCGCTTTGTTGTGGCTGTTTCCGTTTGCCGCTTGCCTTTTATCCGGCCCTTTTGCCACGCCTATAAAAAGCCTTCCAAGCGGAAAAGAAATTTTATTGTCTGAGCGCGGTACGCGCGAGTTATAAAATTTCCCGCTGGGAAGTGATTTTTATGGGGCCCTGGGCCGGCGCTCTTTTTCGCCCTTTTTCTGGCGCCAGAAAAAGGGCTATATAATTAGTGATTTTTGTGGCTCCCTGGGGGCCAGAGGCTGGGTTCCCTTCTCTATGCCCGTTAACACGATTAGTGGAGCCACTTTGTTCCCGCAAGGCCGCGCCCTAGGGTAACGGGCCGGCAACTGGCCCATCTTCCTTGATACTCTTTCCACCGGGGAAAGCGCAGTCCGAACCATTTTATCCGGTTTTCTGGGAATGCAAAAAAGAATTAAAAAAGCCGCCCAAACAGGGCGGCTTGCTAAGCGGAACTTATATTATTTATTGCCAAAAGCCTGAGCCGCGGCAAAGGTTTCTTCCACCGAGGCCGGTTCCGGCCCGACAAAAGACTTGCTCAGCAGCATTTCCTGATTGGAAACCGCCCGAATGATTTCATCCAACAGGAGTCCTTTATCGGCTTCGCGTTCAATGGCGTCCACCACGCCGGAAGCATCTTTGGGGGCTAAAATATTTTCTATGCCGGCGTGCAACATACGGATAGCGCTGGCATCTTCATAGCGCAAACGCCCTTTAAACAAAGGAAAGCTAATCACACACCCTTTATAATTTAAGCGCTTTTTAAGCAGACCTTTAATGACTTTATCCGACAGCATAGCCTGTGTGTCGTTATCTATATTCGGAAAAATCATATCGGACGGCATAATCGCATCCGCCCGGCGGAAAGTGTGTTTATAAGGCACAAACTCGGCGTCTTCCATTTGGGCCAGCGTTTTGAGCACGCCCGAAATCCCCGGAAAATATTTAATGCAGTTAAGCGCACCGCCATTGGAAAGGCCGGCAATAAAGTCCCCCGCCAAATGGGTCACCGTAAGCGGCACGTCGGAAAATGCAGGCGAAGTATACCCCAAATCCACCACCGGGGCAAGCACCCAGTCCAGCCCCACACTGCGGGCCATACGGGCTAGCAAATTGCCTTTGCGGTAAGCCGCGTCTTGTTGTTGGGGAATTTGCTGCAAGGAAAAATTGGAAGGAAGGGGCGGGGCATCGGTAATAATTTCGCTTAAATCTTCGTCGATATCGGCGCAAAAAAGCAAACGCCCATAAGGGGAGGCATCGTTCATACGCAGCGTAAAGTCGCGCGTTTGCTCGGCGGTACCGCCGTACACGCAAAATCCGCCCACGCCGCGGCGGGCCAGCTGCACAGCATCTTGCAGATCACTTTCGCCAAACCAAAAACCGGGGAAAACAATGCGAGCTGGTTTCATAAGAACGCCTCCCAAGCGTTTTGTTTACTCGGCCCCCAATACGGACGGAACAAGCGATTCTTCCGTAGCGGAAGGGGCGATAAATAAGCCTTGTGTGGTTTGCGCGTCCAGCGGTTCGGACACGGGAGGTTCGTCTGGCAATACCTCCGGTTTATGCGGAGTCTTAAGCCACTGTATCACCGACGGGCGCAAATACTTGTCCAACATATCGTGCGAAGCTAAATCATACGCCGTTAGGAACGTAACTTTCCCCTCCCCAGCGCTTAAAAACGCCACATTGCGGATTACGCTGGCTTCCAAAAAGCCTTTTTTGTCCGCCGCGCCAGCCGCAATTAAAATATCGCCTTTGTACAACCGCATAGCCGGAATGGAAAGAACATCGCGGTTGTTAGCCGTCGGGCTAATAAGGGCTACCGCCGCTACATCGGGGGAAAAGCTCATGCTCTTGGCCGCCACATTGGCGCCCAGGCCAGCCCCCAACACTACGGTATTTTGGGCAGAAACCCCTTTGTTTTGCAAAAAAGACAACGCCGCGTCCACATCGCGCGTCATTTTATTAAATTCGTTATCTACGCCTTCTTTGGCAAACGAGTTGGCTTCCCCGTTGCCCGTGCTCTGCCCGTGGCCGCGCAAATCCAACGCCAAATAGCCAAACCCTTCTTGGGCCAGGTTGGCTTTAAAGGTGCTGAATTCTTCTTTATTTTTGCCCAAATCGTGCAACAGCACAACCGTCTTGCGGCCGTCGTCCGCCGGGTGATAAAGCGCAGCCAAGGACCAACCGTCCTGCGTAGAGAGCGAAACGGATTGTTCCTTGGGGGCTGCAGAAGCAGACGGCAGAAAACTCGCCAGCAATACAGCCGCCGGCACGATACGTTTGACCAAACTGCCCAGCATGTTAGCGGTCCAAAACCTCTTCGGGTTTAAACCAGAGCGCAATTTCTTTTTCCGCATCTTCCGGCGAGCCGGACGCGTGCACGCAGTTTTGCATTACATCGCCAATAAAGCGGCCAAAGCTGCCGCGGATTGTCCACGGGGCGGCTTTTTCCGGGTTGGTGCTGCCAATTTCCTGGCGCACTTTGGCAATGGCATTTTCGCCCTGGAAAACGAATGCGTAAATTTTGTGGTTCGGCACATTGTTAAATTCACCCATCATATATTGGATAACTTCTTCCAAGAAGGGTTTGCCCTCCAAATTTTTGTAGTGTGCCCGGGCCAATTCTTCCGTCAGCGAAACCACTTTGGCCCCGGTCATTTGCAGGCCGAGGTGATCCAACCGGTCCAAAATCAGACCGCTGATGCGTTTTTCGATAGCATCAGGTTTAATTAGAACGAGTGTTCTTTCCATATATCTCATATGTAACATTATACCAATCTTAAAAACCCTGTCAATCTTTTTACGAACGCGAAGGATTTTTGCCCAATACCAGGGACATTTAAGTATAATAAATAGAACGGAGATGATTTTTATGGCCCAAGACAAACCTATCAAATTCGGCGTCATCGGCGCCGGCAAAATCGGAACTTTCCACACGCGCACCCTGGCTAATATGAAAGGCGTAACGCTGGTCGGCGTGTGCGACCCGGACCTGATGCGTTCCCAAAAACTGGCCTGGGAATACAACTGCACTCCCTATTCTAAACCCGAGGAACTCGTTCCCCAAGTGGACGCTGTTATCGTAGCGGCCCCCACGCCGCTGCACCACCAAATTGGTATGTACTGCCTGGAACACGGTGTGCATACACTGGTGGAAAAACCGATTGCCGTTACCATGCAGGAAGCGCGGGACTTAATCCAATGCGCCAAGCGCCACGGGCTCGTTTTGCAGGTGGGCCATGTGGAACGGTTTAATCCTGCCGTGGTGGAAGCCACCAAATACATTAAAGATCCCCGTTTTATCACTATCACCCGCCAAGGCCCGTACGACGGCCGCATGGCCAACATCAGCGTAGTGCTGGATTTAATGATCCACGACATCGATTTGCTTTACACCCTGGTTCCCAGCGAAGTCGTCAGCGTAGATGCAGTAGGGCTGAGCGTTTTCTCTCCGCACGAAGACATCGCCAACGTGCGCCTGCACTTTGCCAACGGCGCCGTGGCCGACGTAACCGCCAGCCGCGCCAGCTTTGAACGCGCCCGTTTTATGCATTTATTCCAACCGGACGGCTATGTGTCCGTGGACTTTATGAACGCCCGCGTGAAAACCTACCGGAAAGAAAAACCGGTCATTGAGAGTATGAACGACGTAACCGTCAACTATCCCAAAGTGGAAAAACAGCTGCCCATCACCGCCGAAATTCTGCATTTTATAGATTGCATTAAAACCGCCAAAACCCCCGCCCCCAGCGGCGAAAAGGGCACCAAAGCGCTGGACTTGGCCCTGCAAATTTGCGAAAAAATGAACCGCTTTGATATCCCCAAAACGGGGCACCTGCACACGCCCAAGCCGCTCCAGGCCATCAGCTCCGTAGCGCGCGCGGCGCAGGCCGTGCTGGACGAAACCCTGGGCCAATTAAAAGGAGACGATAAATAATGTCCACCATTACGCCAATTACTAAAAATATTTTGCTCGTCGCGGGGGACGTGTCCGGCGATATTCACGCCGCCGGTTTGGTGCGCGCCTTAAAAGAAGCCGACCCGGACGTGCGCGTAACCGCTATTGGCGGCAAACAGCTCCAGGCCGTGAGTGATGTGTTCTTGTATGATTTAGCCAGCAAAGGCGCCAGCGGATTTATTGAACCACTTAAAAAAATGCCGTTGTGGATTAGCCTAATGAACCAAATCCGCGATTATATGGAAACGCAAAACCCGGTGGCGCTTATCGTAGTGGATTTTTACGGCTTCAACCATCAAATTTTAGGTATGGCCAAACACCGCCATATTCCGGCCTACTATTATGTAACGCCGCAAGTATGGGCCAGCCGCCAGTACCGCGCCAAACGCCTGGCGGAACTAACTAAAAAGATGTTCACCATCTATCCGTTTGAGCCGGAATTCCACAAAAAATTCGGCGGTAATGCAGTATTTTTGGGTAATCCGCTTTTGGACCAACTGCCCGAGCCGATGCCAAAAGATTACCACATCGCCGACCGCAAAAACCACGCGTGGAAGCTGGGCATGCTGCCCGGCAGCCGCATGGGCGAAATCAAACGCTTAACCCCGGTATTTTACCAAGCGTTTAAACAAGTGTTAAAGGAATTTCCCCACACGCAGGCCTATATGTTCCTGCTGCCGGACGCCGACGAACAGGTATTTTTGGATTTGATTGGCGAAAAACCGCACGACAATTTCCACTTAGTCAAAGACACGCACTATGCGCTGCGCTCGGAAATGGATTTCCTGCTGGCCTGCTCCGGCACTGCCACGCTGGAAAACGCCCTCTTGGGCATTCCGATGGTAGTGGCTTACAAGCTGTTTTGGCCCACTTACCAAATTGCTAAAATGGTTATTAAAGTGCCGTATATTTCGCTGGTCAATTTGCTTTCGGGAAAGGCCTTGGTCAAAGAGCTGATCCAGCACGAAGCCACCCCCCGCGCATTAGCGGCGGAAACGATGGCCATGTTCCAGAACCCGCCCCAACTGGCCCACATGCGCGAAGAACTTTTAAAGCTCCGCGCCAGCCTGGGGGAACCCGGGGTAGCCAAGCGGGCGGCGGCGGAAATTTTAAACGATTTAAAACACGAGTAATTTATGGCTGATGCACCGGATTTACAAACGTTGCTGCGCAAATTTAAAGAATATAACCCCAATCAGGATACTTCGCTGATTGAGAAAGCTTACCACTTTGCCGAAAAAGCACACGAAGGGCAAAAGCGCGAAAGCGGCGAGCCTTATTTTACCCACTGCCAGCATGTGGCCAATATTTTGATGGACTTTAATTTGGACGCCGATACCATCTGCGCCGGCCTGCTGCACGACACGGTGGAAGATACTCCCGTCACGCTGGAAGACTTAAAGCGCGAATTTAACAAAGAAATCGCCCATATGGTGCAGGGCGTAACCAAAATCAGCGATTTGAAATTCTCGTCCACGGACGAAGAAACCGTGGAAAACTGGCGCAAAATGCTTATTGCCGTGGCCGAAGACGTACGCGTCATTTTGATTAAGCTGGCCGACCGTACCCACAATATGCGCACAATGGACGTAATGCCGCCCGACCGCCAAAAATTTAAAGCTTACGAAACTATCTCTCTCTACGCCCCCTTGGCCCAGCGCCTGGGAATGTTCACCATCAAAACCGATTTGGAAGATTTATCCTTTAAATACCTGCACCCGGAAGAATACCAAAGCATTAAAAGCCAGGTGGAAGCCCGCACCGCGGACCGCCAGGCCGCTCTAAACGCTTTTAAAAAACAACTGGAACCGGCTTTGCAGGCGGAACATATGGACTTCCGCATTTTGGCCCGCGCCAAAAACTATTATTCCATTTACCGCAAAATGCAAAAACACAACTGTACGTTTGCGGAAATCCAGGACTCGCTGGGCGTGCGCATTATCACCAAAACCTTGCAGGACTGCTACCGCGCCCTGGGCCTGGTGCACAGCGTATTTAAACCCATTGCCGGTACTTTTACCGATTATATCGCCACACCAAAGGCCAATATGTACCAAAGCATTCATACTACGGTGCTTTCCCCCACCGGGGACATTATAGAAATCCAAATCCGCACCGAAGACATGCACCGCACCTGCGAATACGGTATCGCTGCACACTGGCGCTATAAGATGGGAAATGTAAAGCAAGACAAAAACTTTGACGAAAAAATAAACTGGATCCGCCGCTGGATTGAATGGCAGCAGGATTTAACCGCCCCGCGGGAATTTTTGGAAGGATTTAAGACGGACGTCAACTTGCAGCAGATTTTTGTATTCACGCCGCGGGCGGACGTAAAATCCCTGCCGGAAGGCTCCACCCCCATCGACTTTGCCTACGCCATTCATACCGACATTGGGGACCATTATGTAGGAGCAAAGGTGAACAACCGTATGGTGCGTATGGACTATGCCTTCAAAACCGGCGACGTCTGCGAAATTATCACCCGCAAAAACGGCGAACCCAAGCGCGACTGGCTGGAATTTGCCAAAACCGCCGGTGCGCGCAGCCACATCAAACGCTACCTGCGCAGCAAAGGGGTGGAACTGTGAACGCCTGCCCCCGCTGCCACAGCCCAGTGGACGAAACCGACAATTACTGCCGCGCTTGCGGGCGCAGCCTGCGGCCGGGCACGGGGTTTGTTTTTTCCCACTCCGGTATTATTTTGCTGGCTTTGGTGCTGGGGCCGTTTGTGCTGCCGGTGGTTTGGACTTCCAAGCTCATTTCCACCCCCGCTAAATGGATTTACACCGCCTTGCTTTTATTGTTTAGCCTCTATTTGGCGCACGCTTTCTACCAAGCCTACCTGCTCATGCAGGACGCTGCCCAGCTGATGTTGGGCGGTGGGTTTTAATTTCTTCCTAATTTTTCCCGCCGGCTATATCATATTTTTGTACAATATAGAGTACCCTTTTGAAATTGCAAGGAGAAATCAATGACATCAGAAGTAGCAACCGTTAAAACCGAAAAGCAGCCCACCGGTTTGTACATTTTGTTTCTGACCGAAATGTGGGAACGCTTCAGCTACTACGCCATGCGCGGTATTCTCGTGCTGTATTTGATTAAAGTCATGCAGTTTTCGGAATCTCACGCCAGTAAGATTTACGGCGCAGTAACCAGCCTTATCTACCTCAGCCCCTTATTGGGCGGCTATATTGCCGACCGCTTTTGGGGCCAAAGACGCGCCATTATCGTAGGCGGTATTTTGATTGCCTTAGGTCAATTTGCTATTGCCTCCAACCCGACGCTGTCCTTCCTGTACACGGGTCTTTTCTTGTTAGTGTTGGGGAACGGCCTCTTTAAACCGAACATCTCCACCATCGTGGGCGAACTCTATGAAACCAACGACCCTCGCCGCGATGCCGGGTTCACCATTTTCTATATGGGTATTAACCTGGGCGCGTTTATCTGCAACTTTGTAGCGGGTACGCTGGCGGAAAAAGTGGGCTTTGGCTGGGGCTTTGCGGCCGCTGGTTTTGGTATGATTATTGGCTTGAGCATTTTTATTTGGGCCAAAGATAAATACCTCCAAGGCCAGGGCAAAAAACCCAAAAATCTGACCAAAGAAGAAAAATTGGAACACCCCAATAAACCGCTCACGACCGAAGAAAAACAACGCATCGCCGTTATTTTCATTATGGCGTTCTTCAGCATTTTCTTCTGGTCCGCGTTTGAACAGGCCGGTGCTTCGCTGACGATCTTCGCCGAAAAATTTACCGACCGCTTTATCTTTGGTTGGGAAATGCCTACTTCCTGGTTCCAGAGCGTCAACCCGATGTTCATTATCTTGTTTGCGCCTTTGTTCTCCAAACTGTGGCTGAAACTGGCCAAAAAAGGCTTGGAACCCTCCACCCCGGCTAAATTTGTGTGGGCGTTTATGTCGCTGGCGTTTGGGTTCTTAATCTTGGTCGCGGCGTCTTATGTATTGCAGACCACCGGTGCGAAAGTGGGTATTTTCTGGCTGGTGTTTGCGTATATGTTCCACACCATGGGCGAGCTGTGCTTGTCCCCTGTGGGGCTGTCGCTGGTAACCAAATTGGCGCCTTTGCGCTTTGCGTCCCTCTTAATGGGAACTTGGTTCCTGGCCAACGCTTTAGCGAACTTTACCGCCGGTTTCTACTCCGGTTACTTTGGGCACATCAGCAATATCCAGTTCTTCACCTGGCTGGTCGTTATGCCGGTGTGTGGAGGCTTAATCCTGCTGTCCATCAAAAAGTTCGTTATCAAATGGATGAACGGTATCCAATAAGTTTTTTACTACCGCAAACCCCCGCCTGTTACCAGGCGGGGTTTTTATTTGTCTGTAGGGCAGAGGCGGCAAAGATTCTATTTACAATATGGGTTCTGCAAAAGATTTTTGCCGGGCAAAGCAGCACCGCAAAAACCGATCGGGGCAATAGTGCGTGCTTACGCGGGCGCGGGGCTAAACGCCGAGGCAAACGGCTCTTTGCGCTTCCCAAGTTTTATGCTAGGCGGCAATCAGCACCGGCTGTAGAGCAAGCCGTCCGGGCACAAAAAACAGGGCAGATAATTTTCTGCCCCGTTCTGCAAAATACGGCTGAAACTATTCTTCCGGCATTTCCGTTTCGGGTTCTTCCGCCGGTTCTATATGCAAAGACGCCAGCAGCATATCCACCAAACGGATATCACTGGGATATTGCACCAACTCGCGTGCTTTTAACAAAGATACCCAGCGTATGGCCAAAATTTCGGAAGCATCGTGCTTGCCGATGCGGCCCAGTTTCTTCATTAAATACCACTGGACCATTTTTTTGACGTAATTGCCCTGGAACGTAAAAGCATATTTCACTCGGATCATCGGCCGGACGATTACGGCTTTATAGCCGGTTTCTTCCAGCACTTCGCGCAGGGCGGCTTGCCGGGGCGTTTCGCCCGGCTCAATATGGCCTTTGGGGAAAGTCCAAATCTTTTTCCCCTTCATATTTTTGACTTGCACGAGCAACACTTTCCGCCCGTCCAAAATCACGCCGCCGCACGAAAATTCGGAAACGATCATATGCTTTTCTCTAAGTTATACGCCGCGTTGAGGATTTTTTCCTCTTTTAAAATCGGCCCGTAGAACTGCACGCCAATCGGCAGGCCTTTGGAGTCTTTGCCAAACGGCACGCTGATACCGGCCAAGCCGCCAATGTTGCCCTGGCAGGTGTACAAATCGGCCAGGTACAAAGCCAGCGGGTCCTCGTCGTGCTGGCCCAATTTAAAGGCCGTTGTGGGCGAGGTAGGCGTTAAAAGTACGTCCACTTTTTCAAAAGCTTTTTTAAAGTCTTCACGGATCAGTTCGCGCACTTTCATAGCTTTTAAAAAGCATTCTTCGTACCGCTCGGAAGTCAACGCATAGGTACCGATAATTAACCGTTTTTTCACTTCCAGCCCAAACGGCGCGCGGGAACCTTCGTAATAGGCGTTTAAATCTTTGGCTTCGTTATCGGCGTATCCATAGCGGATGCCGTCGTAGCGGCCCAGGTTGGAGCTGGCCTCGGCGCTGGTAATAATGTAATAGCACGGAGCGGCATATTTGGCGTAAGGGACTTCCACTTCCACCAGTTCCGCGCCCAAGCTTTCAAGTTGCTGGGCCGCTTGGTGCATTTTGTCTTTGATATCTTGGCCTAAACCGTCCAAAAAGCCTTTGGGCAGGCCTACTTTCACGCCTTTTAACCCGTCCGTAAACAAAGAGTCATACGCGGGCACCGGCGCTTCTAACGAAGTGGAATCGTGCACGTCTTTTCCGGCAATTACTTCCAGCACTTTGGCGGAATCGGCCACCGTTTGGGCTAAAATACCCACTTGGTCGGCACTGGAGGCAAACGCAATCACGCCATAGCGCGAAATGCGCCCATAACCGGGCTTAATGCCCACTACGCCGCAAAAACCGGCCGGCTGACGCACTGAACCGCCCGTATCCGTCCCTAATGCCACCGGCACCATACCCGCCGCCACGGCTGCCGCGCTGCCGCCGGAAGAACCGCCGGGGACGCATTCCAAATTAGCGGGGTTTTTTACAGGGCCGTACACGGAAGTTTGGTTCGTGCTGCCCATCGCAAATTCGTCCATATTGGCGCGGCCGATAATCACCGCGTCCGCCGCCAGCAATTTTTCTACCACGGTAGACGTGTAAGACGCTACATAATTCTCCAACATTTTGGAACAGCAAGTAGCTTTGTGGCCTTTGTACAAAATATTGTCTTTAATGGCCACCGGCACACCGGCCAAAGCGCCCAGCTTTTCGCCGCGGGCGCGTTTTGCGTCCACTTCTTTGGCGCGGGCCAAGGCGTCTTCTTCAAACACTTCCACAAAAGCATTAATGGCGGGGTTTAATTCCGCAATTTTGGCCAGGGACTGGCGGGTAATCTGTTCGGCAGTTTGTTCGCCGGACGAAACGGCTTTTACAATTTCCAAAGCGGTCATCATATTACAATACCTTTTTCACCTTGGCGCACTGGTCCTGCTCCTGGTCAAATGCGCCGCGCAGTTGGGCGGCGAGGGCCGGGTTCGTCACGGCCGTATCAGGGCGCATATGCGCACAGTGGTTTACGTTGGTCAGCCGGACGGAATCCGTATTCACGGCGGAAAGTTCTTTCACCCATTTAAACAGGGCTTCCAGCTGTTCTTGGTAAATGGTAGCTTCCTGCTCGCTCACCCGCATTTTGGCGAGTTTGGCGGCCAGTTCTACATCTTTTTTTGTTATTTCCATAAATAGAATACTCCCTCTGAAAGTATATTTTATATAATAATGGGGCCGTTTGGCTACCGTTGCACACACGCTGTGCCCGCCCGTGCCCGAAAAGCCAACGGCAAGGGGATTATATGACGGAAGAAATCAAACAAAAAGAACCGTCGCAAAGCCAAAAACGCGACGACTACCGCAACAATCTAAACGGCGGCGAATACATCAACAGCCATTTTACGCTGTCTATTATCGCGGTGATTTTATCGTGCTTTACGGGGTTTTTTACGATACCGGTGGCGTTGGCGGCGCTGATTTTGTCGCTGCGGGCGCAGGATTGGGCGCGCGCGGACCGCTTGGAAGAAGCCCAGCGCGTGGCGTGGTGGGCCGGCTTTTGCGGCTGGCTGGCAATACTGATTGCGGTCCTTCCGCTGTTGTTTATTCTGTTTTTCGGCGGAACGATTCTCGCCTTCTTAACCGCCATATTGGCCGCCGCGTAATTTAAACGCGAAATAAAAAAGGCCCCGGGTTACCCCGGGGCTTTTTGATTTAGGAATCTAAATTCATGGACTTACACAAATAATGGCCCAAATCGGTAAACCCTTCACATTCCTCTACATTCGGATAAGAAGAATGCTCCAGCCACAAACTGATTTCGGCATCCCGCCCGGAAGTAATATTATCCCCTCTTCTGCCTTGTGAATGATAGTAAATTTTCACCCGGTTTGCCCCCGGTACCGCATTGGGACCCGTAATATTGCGGATAAAGCCAAACGGGCAGCCTAATTGGTGGCTTTCTACGTTCAGTTCACACACTTTGGTATAATCTACATCCAAATTTTCCACAGGGATAGAATACTCCCCATTGGCTAAATAATACACTTCTTGGGCTCGGACCATTCCGCGCGCCAGCTGGTAATAATTCATCAGCCGTGTTTTTTGCACCGCCCGTTGGTATTGCGGCAACGCCACCGCCGCCAGGATACCAATGATTAAAACGACCACTAACAGCTCTATCAGCGTAAATCCGGCGTTTTTCCCCGCCCAGAGGGTTTTTTGATAAATTTTGGTCATAGCCAAAATTTATCAAAAAAAAAAACGAGTTAAGGCCCTTCAGCCAAGACCCTTTTTAAAACAAACAGACGAATGCTACAGCAATTCCAGCGGGGCGAATTTCAGCATAAACGTGCGCCGCACGCCGTTGCCGAACAGCACGGTAATTTTGGCGCTGTCGCCCGAACCGGCCACCGCCACGATTTTGCCCTGCCCAAATACGCCGTGCTTCACGAGCCCCCCCACGGCGGGTTCCCCCGCTTTTTGGGAAGGCGCGTTGCCCGTATCCCCGCCCGACGACGGAGCGGAAGCGGGCGAAGCGGGTTTGGCAAAAGCGGGCCGCGCATACAAAGACCCCAACCCCGACGAACCGCCATAGGACGAGGACGTATAGTCCAAATCGTCGTCTTCCTGGATTTCGTAACCGTCTTCGTCGTAGCGTTTTTGGAAGCGGCTCTTGGAGGCGTAGCCTTCAAACGGTTGGTAGCGGTTGGCGCCGAAATTATTTTTGCCGCGCGCATAGCCGCCGCCATAATGTCCGCCCGAATAGGAACCGCCGGCGCCTGCGCCGTACAGCCCGTATTTGGAACGGTAATCGGTGTAACGCGGCAGCGTGCGGGATTCCTGCACTTCGTTCTCGTCCAAAAGGCCGCTTTCAAACAAAAAGCGCGAAGGCAAATTTTCCTGCAGCTGGCCGAATTTGCGGCGGGAGCGGGCATAGGTTAAAAAGAGTTTTTCGCGGGCGCGGGTCATGGCCACATAGCACAGGCGGCGTTCTTCTTCCAAATCGTCTTCGTTGTCGCGCCCGATAGGGAACAGATTTTCTTCTAACCCCGTTACAAAAACATTATTAAATTCCAACCCTTTGGCCAGGTGAACGGTCATTAAGGTAACGGCGCCGTTTTCGTCCGCCTGGGAATCGTCCTCTCCAGAAAGCAAAGACACTTCCTGCAAAAAATCCGCCACCGAAGGTTCCTTTTCGCCTTTGCGGCAACGCTCCTCGTATTCTTTTACGGCGCTGATCAATTCTTCCAAGTTCTGTTTACGGCTTTCGGCCTCAGGGTCTTTTTCCAGCTCGGCTTTAACAGCTTCTTCGTATCCGGATTCCACCAAAATTTTATGGAAGATATCCGCCGGATCCGTTAAAAGCATATCCCCGCGCCAATTTTCAAACAATTGCACCAGCTTGACGGCTGCTTTGCACGCCGCCGAGCTCAGCCCCGGCACATAGGCCGCGTTCCGGAGGGCTTCGTACACCGAAATATGCTTTTCTTCCGCGTACGCCAGCAGGCGGTCCTGCGCCACTTTGCCCAGGCCGCGGGTAGGCGTATTGATAATGCGCAGCAGGCTGACGTTATCCGCCGGGTTGACCAAAATGCGCGCGTAGCACATCATATCTTTAATTTCTTTACGGTCGTAGAAGCGCACCGTCCCGACCAAGCGGTACGGAATTTGATAGCGGCGGAAATAGTCTTCAAAACTGCGGCTCTGCGCGTTGGTACGGTAGAACACGGCAATTTCTTTTAGGCTGGCGCCTTCGTCCACCAACGCTTTGATGTTCTGGCTGACCCAGCGCGCTTCGTCCCCTTCGCTTAGCAGTTCGCGCACTTCAATCGGGTCGCCCATCGATTTATCGGTAAACAAGTTTTTTTCTTTACGTTTTTTGTTTTTGGTAATTAAGCGGTTGGACGCGTCCAAAATGGCTTTGGTGGAGCGATAGTTCTGCTCCAGGGTAATCACCTTGGCGTCCTGAAAGTCTTTTTCAAACTCCAAAATGTTGCGAATGTTCGCCCCACGCCAGGAATAAATGCTCTGGTCCGGGTCCCCCACCACGCACAATTTGCGGTGCTTGGCGGCCAACATTTTGGTAATTAAGTATTGGGTATGGTTGGTGTCCTGGTATTCGTCCACCAAAATATATTGGAAAAAGTCCTGGTAGTAGTTGCGGATGTCTTCGTGGTCGCGCAGCAGAACGACGGTTTTTACCAGCAAATCTCCAAAATCCAAGGCGCCCGCCTCTTTTAATTTTTGCTCATAGCGGCGGTACACTTCGGCCGCGCGGATTTTAAAGTCCAACCCGCTGGCGGTGGCGCTTTGCATCATGGTATCGGGCGAAACCATATCGTCCTTGGCGCGGGAAATTAAACTGACGATTTGGTTGATTTCTTTCTTCGGGTCTTTAATGCCCATTTGCTCCAAAATCAGGCTGACGACCTTCTTTTGGTCGGAATCGTCGTAGATAGCGAAATCGCGCGAGAGGCCCAACGCTTCCGCGTTTTGGCGCAAAATGCGTACGCCGAACGAGTGGAATGTGTGTATCCACACGCGGCGGCCGCAGCCGGGCTCCAAGGCTTCCACGCGTTCGCGCATTTCCTGGGCGGCTTTGTTGGTAAACGTAACGGCCAAAATGCGGGCCGGGTGGTACCCGTCCGCAATCAGTTTGGCGATTTTGGTCGTAAGCGTTTTGGTTTTGCCGGTGCCGGCGCCCGCCACAATCAGGCACGGGCCGCCGTCATAATTAACAGCCTCCAATTGTTGAGGGTTTAACGATTTTAAAGCGTCTTGCAAGTCCATAATTCTTCCTACTTTGCGCGGCAGCAGCCGCGCTGGCTGAATTTGCGGGGCAATGTCTCGCCCGAGAAAAAGATTATTTCAGTTTAAGCTGTACGAACGTTTCGATATGTTCGCTGTGCGGGAAAAAGTCAAACGCTTCCACCTGCAAAATATCGTAATGCGGCGCCAGGATTTTTAAATCCGCCGCCAGCGTAACGGGGTTGCAGGAAATATACAGTACGTTTTCCACGCCCGATTCGGCCACCGCTTTGGCCGCCTTGGGGTGCATACCGCCGCGGGGCGGGTCCAGAATAATTAGTGCGTTTTTGCGTTCGATGGGCTGTTGTTTTACAAAATCTTCCACTTTGGAGCAGAAAAACTGCACGTTGTCCACGCCGTTTATTTTGGCGTTTTCAATCCCGTTGTACACGGCCGGGGCTACGCTTTCCACGCAGATACTCTTTTCGCACAAGTCGGCGCACGAAAGCGAAAAACTGCCCGCGCCGCCGTACAAATCGTAAATGCGTTTGGGAGCCAATTTTTTTACCAAGGCGCGCACGCGGGAATACATTTTTTGCGCGGTGCGGGTATTGGTTTGAAAAAACGACTGCGGGGAAAGTTTAAACGTTACTTCCCGCTCGGTTTTGCCGTCTGCTCCCGTTAAAATGATTTTTTCAAAAATATGGTCTTTGCCTTTCAGCACCCGCAGGGATTCGGGCGCGGCCGTGTCGGCCAGGCCGGTATTGACGGCCGCCATAATATTGGCCTGCGGCAATACGTTTTCCACCGCGTGCACAAAGGTTTTTTCGTTAAAATCGTCCGTTACAAACAACACCACAATTTCTTCGCCGGTGTTTTTGCCTTCACGCACCATCAAATGGCGCAGAACGCCGGTGTGTTTGCGCTGGTCGTAATATTCCAAATTTTCGGTTTTAGCCCACGCGCGGATAGCGTCCAACAGCGGGATTAACTTATCGTTAAACAGGGCGCACTCGGTAATATCCACCGCGCGGTCCCAGCGGCCTTTTAATTTAAAGCCCAAGGTGCTTTCAAACTCCAGCGGGCGGGTTTTGTTGGCGGGGTCTTTTTTGTCGTAATCGCCGCGCCATTTAACCTGGTGGCAAAAGCCCAGTTCCACTTTGTTGCGGAAGTTTTTAGGGTCGTCCGTCACCGTGACGGGAATGTCCCCGCTCCAAAAATCTTTCAGTGTTTCCTGCAGTTTGGCGCGTTTTTTGGCTACCTGTTCCTCATAAGGCAGGTTCAATAACGCACAGCCGCCGCATTGACCAAAATGTTTGCAAGTAATATTAGGCATTGATTTTAAACAGGCAAACGTCGCCGTCCTTTACGATATAGTCTTTGCCTTCGGAGCGGATTAAACCATGCTCGCGGAGGGCTTTTTCGCTGCCGTATTTGGCCAGGTCGTCAAAGGTGTACACGTCGGCGCGGATAAAGCCTTTTTCAAAATCGCTGTGGATTTTGCCCGCCGCCTGCGGCGCGGTGCAGCCCACGGGAATAAGCCAGCTGCGCACTTCCACTTCTTCTCCGGCGGTAAAATAAGTGCACAGGTTCAAAAGTTTCATGCCTTCGCGCACAATTTTTTCGAGCCCGGTGTAGTCGCTCCCGGTTTCGGCCAGGAAGGCTTTCTTTTCTTCTTCGGAAAATTCGGCAATGTCGGCTTCAAACTTTACGCACAGTTCCACAAAGCCGGCGCCGTTTGCTTGCGCGTATTTGGCCACTTTTTCGGCGTTTTCCACGTTGCGTTTTTCGGAATTGTTGCCCACATACAGTACGGGTTTGGCCGTCAAAAATTGGTAATCTTTCAGTTCCTCCGGCTCCAGCCCCAGCGAGCTGACGGGTTTGCCGTTTTCCAGCGCGGCTTTGATTTCTTTCATGCGTTCCCACGCGGCCACGGCGTCCTTCTTGCCGCTTTTGGCGTTGGAACCCAAACGGTCGCAAACTTTGGTAGCGGTTTCCAAATCGGCCAGCATCAGTTCGGTATTGATAATTTCAATATCGCGCAAGGGGTCTACGGAGTTCATTACATGGGTTACATTATCGTCGTCAAACAAGCGTACCACATGGATAATGGCGTCCACCTCGCGGATATTGGCCAAAAATTTGTTGCCCAATCCTTCCCCTTGGCTGGCGCCTTTGACGATACCGGCAATATCCACAAATTTAATGAATGCGGCCGTCTTCTTGGGCGGTTTGAACATTTCAAACAGTTTATCGAGGCGTTTGTCCGGTATCGGCACAATGCCGACGTTGGGTTCAATGGTGCAGAACGGATAGTTGCTTGCTTCCGCGCCTGCGCAAGTAAGCGCGTTAAAAAGGGTGGATTTGCCTACGTTAGGCAAGCCGACGATACCAATTTCCATATACGAAAACTCCTTGGGACTAATGATAAAATGGAATAATTATATATATTTTACCATTTTACATTGCCCCCGGCCACGCCTGCCCCGCTCCAAAAGGCGGTTGGGCAGGCACAGGGGAAACTAGTTATATTTTCCCTCTGTTCGCAAACGTCCAGAAAACTTATAATAGAGCATCACCCAAGGAGAAACCAATGAAAATACACTCTGCGTTGATAGCCAGTTTTTTATTATGGGCTCTGCCTGCCGGAGCCTTGCCCGATAACGACAGCAACCATACACTGACGTATGACGGCCAAACAGTAGCCGGGGCCGAAGAGGTAATCGCCGGACACGGCCAACAAACGGCTGACGGCAACACGGTCATCATTACAAACAGCACCATTCAAAACAACAACAGCCCGCTGCATAATTCCCAAGTGGTCGGCGGCTGGGCCGTGTACGCAAGCGCCAGCCAAAACCGTATTGAAATTACAGACTCCACCGTCAACCGCAATATTATTGCCGGTCAATCCACCTATGGTACGCAAGCCAACCAAAACATTGTCCAAATCACTCAATCCAAGGTAAACGAAGGCGCCGCCTTGCAAGAAATGACTACTCTCTCTTCTTACCAGGCGGAGCACCGCTACGACGACCAAGGAAACGACACTTATGTCCTTTCCAGCATGGCGTCCGATACGGTCAAAACAGCCGGGGACCTCACGCCCGAGTCGTCTTTCTACACTACTTACGGGGGCATGGTGGCCAATGGGGAAGCCGCCGGGAACCAAATTATTGTATCGGGCAATAACAGCGTGATTGGCAACAACTTGATGGCGGCTTATTCTCCTTATTTGGAAGCTACCCACCTGCACGATAATTCCATTACCGTAACGGACGCCCAAGTAACCGGCTTATTGGTGGGCGCCGGCAGCCTGGGAGCCAACTGGAACCCTTCTATCAAGGACCCGCTGACGGTGGACAATAACAGCATTACGGTTTCTGCCTCCCAAATTAACGACGCTATCGGCGCATACGGCGGTTTAACTACCAACGGCAACCGCATTACCCTGGTCAACTCCTCTGCGGACAACTTATACGGCGTTTCGTTCGGGCAGGATATTTTTTATTCCGGTTCGCAACCCGCCACCATTGAAAATACCGCCAATAACAACAGCGTCTTGCTGTACAATAATTCCTCCGCTTCGGGGAACATCTATGGGGCCCAAAGCCACAGTGTGCAGGCTTACGGCAACCAAGTGGTCTTAGCCGGCGGTTCCGTGGCCCAAGGCGATGTGTACGGGGCGCATGTTTCCAACGCCCGGGTGCAAACCAGCGATACTACCGTAGATTGGAACACCGTCCAAACCGCAGCGGAAAACAACACGCTTTCCATTTCCGGTTCTTCCGCTGGCAACAGTTCGGCCCATATAGCCGCCGCCAAAAACTTTAGCGGCTGGGCCAACTACAATGCGGTAGACATTACGGACTCCGAAGTAACCGCCGCCATCTTGGCCGGCGGCTGGGCCGAAAACGAACGCCAAACCCTTACAGCAGAAGGGCAGCAAAACTTTTCCATTGGGTACCAGGCAGACGGCAACACGGTTTCCGCCGCGGCCAGCCAATTAACCGGCGATGTTTACGGCGGATTAGTGTCCACCAAAGACGATATCAACCCGGACGGTATCACAGACGACACGTTTTCTTCGGCCTCGTCTAATTTGGTGCACCTGGACTCTTCCACCCTTACCGGCAATGTATACGGCGGGAGCGCCCAAGGGGACTACACCACCGCCAATAACAACCGCGTTTGGCTGGCAAACACGCAAATCACGGGCAATGTATACGGCGCCCTGGCAGAAGGGGTTCACTCTTCCGCGTCCCAAAACGAAGTGATTTTGCAAAACACCACCGTTAGCGGGGACGTATACGCCTCCTCCGCCGAGCAAGGCGGAAATAACACCGTCACGCTTTCGGGCCAGAGCAGCGTTTTAGGCACCATTTACGGCGGGAACGGCGGGAACAATCAGCTGACGTTGCTTAACTTCCAAAGTGACCAGGCCTTAAGCCTGGACGGGTTTGATAAGCCTTATATTATTTCTGGGGCGGATACGTCCGTCACCTTTGCCCAAAATGTGGCCCAAGGGGAAGTATATGTGCAAGGCATCAGCGATGTAGACGGCCGCGTGATTATCCAAACACCGGACGAAAATTCCAATTTTTCGCTGCATGCCCCCAATTCGGGCGTTTACACCTATTCTTTAACGCCGCAGGCCCAAGCCAGCGGGCTTACCGGTTGGCTGTTGGCGGGGGGCTTTTCCGCCGAACGGGCCAAAACTTATGTTCAAACCAATATGGCTGCCCTGGCATTGGCCAATGCCGGGGATAATTTGCTGACTGATGCCGTCCATTCCGCCTGGCAAAGCGAGCAGGAAACCGGTTCGTTTATGCAAAGCAGCTACGAAAACGTAACACACGAAACCGGAAGCAGTGTCGATTTGAACGCCACCACCGTATTAGGCGGCTTGTATGCCAAAACCGGCAACTGGTTGGGTGGTTTTTATGCCCGCTACGCCTATGGGGACTACCACACCTCCCCCGTCCGGGCGGAAAGCTATGCGTCCTCTTGGGCGGGTGGCGTGTTCGGTGCGTGGAACGGCGTGGAAAACCTGCAGCTGGGCGCCGATGCCCGCATCGGCTGGCAAAGCACCAGCTACGGCGGCTCGGAAGAAACGGGCGCTTCGTTTGATTATGAAAGCGTGTTTACTTCGCTGCAAGCTTCGGCCCAATATACTTTTTGGCAAGACCTGTCCGCCGAAGCACGCCTGCGCTGGACGCACCTGGAAGGGGACCGCTTAACCGACAACCTGGGCGAAGCAATTTACTTGCACGGCAGCGACAGCCTGCTTAGCACGCTAGGCGTAACTTACACCCCGCACGCCTTGGCTTTTGGCGCGTTCACCCCGGATTTGCAAGCCCAGTGGCTGCACGAATTTAATGCCAAAGGTTCCGCCACTATCGAAGCGCACCGCGTGGACGGGCTTTCCCTGCGCGGCAGCACGGGGCGGGTAAGTTTGGGGCTTAGCTACCAGCGCCCCGAACAAGGCGTATTGGCGCGCCTGGCGGGATTTGTGCAAGGCGGGCAAATGGACGGCTGGGGTGTGAAATTGGACGCCGCCCTGCGCTTTTAATTTTTCATACGCCCTGCAAAAACGGCCCGCTAAACCGCGGGCCGTTTGTTTTAGTGCACAAAAAACCCCGCTTAAAGCGGGGGCTAAAAAGGAAAAACGTCCCGTACGAGATTCGAACTCGTGATCTCCGCCTTGAGAGGGCGGCGTCCTGGACCACTAGACGAACGGGACTTATATATTTATTTTATCATATTTATTCTCCCTCGTAAAAAGCCGTTTTCCGCACGCATTTTTATATAATTAAAGTATAGTCCTATACAGGATTGCCTGATTATTTTATAAACAAAAAGAGGTATCCATGGAACTTTCCGTCGTGCAAACGACGCTTCTTTCTTTGCTGATTGCCGTCGTGCTGTTTTTGCCGCTTACCGTGCATAAAGTGGAAGAAAATTTGGAAGCGTTTTTATTTCTCTGCGGGGCATTCGCCGTAACCGTATCTAAAGTATGGAGCGGGCACTTGGTGCTGACCGCCTTGGAAGACCCGATTAAAATTACATTGGCTGTGTTGGTAGCCGGGTTGTTGTTCCGCAAATTTAACAAAAACATTCAAAAACTTACGCAAAAAGCCGTAAAAGTGCTGGGCCTGCGCTGGACCTTGTTTTTGATTGTTTTTATTTTAGGCATTACTTCCAGTTTAATCACTGCTATTATCGCGGCGCTCATTTTGTCCGAAGTGGCCGTAATGCTGCCGTTGGAACGCAAAGGCCGCGTAAAATTAGTGGTGTATGCGTGTTTTTCTATTGGCATGGGCGCGGTGTTAACGTCCATTGGGGAACCGCTGGGCACGGTTGTGTTATCCAAACTCTCCGGTGAACCGCACAACGCCGACTTTTTCTTTTTAATTGACCACTTAGGTTGGTTTGTATTGGGTGGAATTGTGTTTATGTCCGGTCTAGCAAGCGCCATCCGCGAAAAAACCATTCAAAAAGCCCCCGGCCCCAAACCGGCCGACGCCTCCGCCCCGGACGAACATTCCATTAAAAGCATTGTAATCCGCGCGGCCAAAGTGTACCTGTTTGTAATGGCGTTGGTCTTCTTGGGCGATGGCTTAAAACCCCTTGCCATGCAGACGATTTCCCACTTGTCGGCCAGCTGGCTGTATTGGATTAACACCCTTTCCGCCGTGCTGGACAACGCCACCCTGGCGGCTATCGAAGTCACACCCGATATCAGCACCCGCACGCTGACGTTCCTGCTTATGAGCTTGATTGTTTCCGGCGGTATGTTAATCCCCGGCAACATTCCCAACATTATTTGCGCCTCCAAACTGGGCATTAAAAGCAAAGAATGGGCCAAAGCGGCTGTAGGATTGGGCGCGGCAGTGATGATTGCGTACTTCATCATTTTAAGCGTTACGCTGTAAAACCATTGTTTGATAAAAGCCGATGCTTGCCAAGAGCATCGGCTTTTTTGCGCCCTTTTTACAAGGCAAGCCAAGCAGTAATTTTATATAATCTGTTATATATAAAAATACAGGGGAGAATTTATGAAAATCCATTCGTTTAACGTACAGCCCAACCTGCCCGAAAACATCAAATTTTTGGAAGAGTTGGCCAATGATATGTGGTTCACTTGGAACTGGCAGGCCATTTTGCTTTTCGTGCAAGTAGACCCGAAGCTTTGGACGGCCGCCAAACGCAACCCGAAATGGTTCTTAGGCTGCGTACCGCAGAAACGCCTGGAAGAACTGAGCAAGGACGAAAACTTCGTCAACAATTTAAACAAAGTAAAAGAAGCCTATTATAACTACAAAAACAACCAACACACCTGGTACCACGAACACCGCCACGAAAACGGCAACCTCTTAACGGCGTATTTCTCTATGGAATACGGTATCGGCGAAGGGCTGCCCATTTATTCCGGCGGCTTAGGGATGCTCGCGGGCGACCATATGAAATCCGCCAGCGACTTGGGTATGCCGATTATCGGTGTGGGGTTGTTCTACAAACAAGGCTATGTCCAGCAAGTGCTTAACCGCGAAGGCTGGCAGAACGAAGAATACCCCGATAACGATTGGGCCCATATGCCCGTGGAACGCGTAATGAAAGACGGCAAAGAAATTACCGTAGACATTCCGCTGGGCAACGAAACCGTCAAAGCCTGCATTTGGCGCGTACCAGTGGGGCGCACCTCGCTTTATTTGTTGGATACCAACCTGCAGGAAAACACCCCCTCCCAGCGCGCCATTACCGAAAAGCTCTACGGCGGCGACCGCGAGAACCGCATCCGCCAAGAAGTAGTGTTGGGCATCGGCGGCGTAAAAGCGTTAAACGCCATGGGAATCCACCCCTCGGTGTACCATATCAACGAAGGGCACAGTGCGTTCCTGCTGTTCCAGCGCATTATTGACATTATGAAGGAAAAGAACCTTTCCTTCGCCCAAGCGCGCGAAATTGTATGGGCGACCTCCGTCTTTACCACGCATACGCCCGTTATCGCCGGGAACGAACACTTTGACCCGGCTCTTGTGCGCAAATATATGGACTTTTACGCGCGGGAAATGGGTATTTCTTGGGACGAATTTTTGGCCTTAGGCAAAGAAAAACCGGAATCCGCCACCTATTGTATGACGGTGGTCGCGTTGCGACTGTCGGCTTTTTGCAACGGGGTGGCCAAGCTGCACGGGGCCGTCAGCCGCGAAATGTGGCACAACCTGTGGCCCGGCCTGCCGGTCAGTGAAGTACCGATAACCAGCATCACCAACGGTATCCACAGCGCTTCGTGGATTTCGCACGAACTCAACGAAGTATACCGCAAATATTTGTTTAATAACGACCAAAGCGGCGAAGTAGACCCCTCCGACACCAAAATCTGGGATAAAATCACGGATATTCCGGACGCCGAATTGTGGAACGTGCACACCATCCGCAAAAACAAACTGATTGACTTGGTGCGCAGCCGCATTAAACGCCAGCTTACCCGCCAAGGCTTGGACGTAATGAGCGTCAAAAAAGCCAGCAAAGTGCTGCGCCCCGATTTATTAACCATCGGTTTTGCCCGCCGCTTTGCCACCTACAAACGCGCTACGCTGTTGTTTAAAGATTTAAACCGCTTGGACAAAATCGTCAACAACCCGCAGCGGCCGGTGCAGTTCGTTTTCGCCGGTAAAGCACACCCGGCGGATACGGCGGGAAAAGAATTTATTAAAATGATTGTCACGCTTACGCAAAACGACCCGCGTTTTAAAGGCAAAATCGTATTTGTGGAAGACTACAATATGAACACCGCCCGCTATATGGTGCAAGGGGTGGACGTATGGCTCAATAACCCTATCCGCCCGATGGAAGCCAGCGGCACCAGCGGCATGAAAGCGGCTTTAAACGGTGCGTTGGCGCTGTCTATTTTGGACGGCTGGTGGGACGAAGTGGGCCCGTGCGATTTTGGTTGGTCCATCGGCGGGGCGGAAAACTATAAATCCGACGCCGAACGCGACGCGGTAGAATCCGAAGCGCTGTACAACTTAATCGAACAGGACATCGCCCCCGCTTACTACGCCAAAGAAAACGGCGCAGAATATTCTATGCCGTGGGTTTCTTTAATGAAAGAATCTATCAAGCACATTGCCCCGTTCTTTAACACCAACCGTATGGTCAAGGAATACTACGAAAAATTCTATGTTCCGGCCAACAACTACGGGCTGATCTTAAATGAACCCGGCAAAGCTGAAGCCGTGGCCGCCTGGCGGCGCAAAATTGCGGAAAATTGGTACCGCGTAAACGTAACGGATATTACGCCGCAGCCGGAAACGGCTATCTTGATGGGTGATAAAGTAAACTTTAAAGCCCGCGTCGTCCTGGGCAGCTTGGCGCCGGAAGATATCCAGGTGGAGCTCTACCTGGGCCAGCGCGGAACGTTGGGCGACATCGTGAAAGAAGACGCTATTGATATGACTTGCACCGGCAAAGACGGCGACGCCTACTTGTACGAGGTGTCTATGTCTCCGCTTAACAGCGGCCGCCAGGATTATGCCTTGCGTATTCTGCCGTTTAACAACGATATTCCCAATGTGCTTACGCCGCTGTTTATCCGCTGGGAAGAATAGCGGCTTGCGTTTGCGCTAAACGCCTGCTTTTAAAACTCCGGCCGGAAAGTTTCGCTTGCCAGCCAAGCTGATTTTCCGGCCGGTTTTTGTATCCGAACAAAAGGCCTAATTATTATGTTAAACATTGTACTTGTAAATCCGGAAATTCCGTTTAATACCGGCAATATTGGCCGCTCCTGCGTGGCTACTGGCACCCGGCTGCATTTGGTGGGCAAATTAGGTTTTAAAATTGCCTCAAAAGAAATCCGCCGCTCCGGCCTGGACTACTGGCCCAACCTGGATTACCGCCGCTACGACACTTGGGACGCTTTCTTGCAAGCGGAACACCCCGCAGAAGACCATATGTTCTTTCTTTCCACCAAAGGCAAAACCTTGTATTGGGACGCCGCCTACCCGAAAGACGCCTACCTTGTTTTTGGGGCGGAATCGTGCGGGCTCCCCAAAGATTTTTACGAACGCTACAAACACCGTTTGTTTACAATCCCTATGCCCGGGCCAGTACGCTCGTTAAATTTATCTTCGTCTGCGGCTATCGTACTATTTGAAGCCCTGCGCCAAAACCGCACTGCCAAATAAATTAAATCTATAAAAAACCCGCTCGTAAGAGCGGGTTTTCAGTTCGTAAAGCGTTTTACTTGGTAAAGTCCATCTTATACTTTCCGTCCGACAATTCCATCCCGATATTCAAACACGTTGCCTCTTGGCCAACGCATTGGATGTACATAAGTTCCCCCCCACTGTTATATGCAAGCAGGTGGTAGCTGTCGTCCAAGCGAACGGAAAGGACTCTTAATTCGCTGCTTGTACCGGTAATTTGCGGCGCGCCAAAATACTGGCTTTTAGTGATATCCGCCACATCTTGTGCACTGCTGGAAAACAAGAAATTCGGATAAGCGTTCCCGTTTAAAAGGTATTGGGCGTTGGCGGCATCGCTTATGGCGCGCAAGTTGTTAATGCCTTCCACCGCGCGGCCGCGCTCCATAGAAGCATAATACTTGGGCAAGGCAATCGTAACCAACACGCCCACAATTACCATTACAATCAACAATTCTATTAAAGTAAACCCCTTCTTCATAAATCCTCCCAAAGTTCCATTATATAACATTGCCCCTCTGCTTAACAGTATAATTCTTTTTTATGGGTTTGCCAGTTTTATTTTATAAAATAAAGAGGGCTATGCACCAATGCGTATGAATATAAAAAACCTGTTTTGGATTTTATTTCTATTAAACCTGTTTAACTATATAGACAGGCAGGTGCTCTATTCCGTTTTCCCGCTCCTGCAGGCCGATTTGCATATTACGGATTTGCAGTTGGGGGCGTTAGCTTCGGTATTTATGCTGGTCTATATGTGCTATGCGCCTTTGGTGGGCTACTTTGCGGACCGCACCCCCCGCCACAAATGGATAGGCGCCAGCGCGCTTATTTGGAGCCTGGCCACCTTGGCCTGTGCCGGAGCCAAAAACTATACTTCCCTGCTGGCTACCCGCGGGGTTATTGGCGTAGGGGAAGCCGGCTTCACTACCATTGCCCAGCCTTTCTTAGCCGAAAACTACCCCAAAGAAAAACACGCCACCATATTGGCTCTATTTGGCTTGGCGTTGCCGGCCGGCAGTGCGTTGGGATATTTGTGGGGCGGACTCATTGGCCTGCATTGGGGCTGGCGGGCGGCTTTCTTGCTGGCAGGCGTACCCGGCCTATTGCTAGGCACCTTGGCTTTTACCCGCCTGCAAGACGTACGCCGTGCGCGCCAAACAACGGCCGATAGGCCCTCTTGGAAAGATTACGCCGCGCTGCTGGCCAACAAACCTTTTTTATTTATTTGTTTAGCGCACGCGATGCTCACTTTTATCACGGGAGGGCTATCGGCTTGGATGCCCACTTATTTGCACCGCTACTTAGGCATGAATGTGGGCCAGGCGGGGCTTATATTTGGCGGATTAGTTGTAGTCTGCGGCGCGGCGGGCACCTATCTGGGAGGGAAAGGAGCCGATAAGCTGCTAAACTATTCGCAAAAAGCTTACTTTTGGGTAATGGGAACAGCCATGGCCGGGATTTTGCTTCCGGCATTTATCGGCGTACAGACGGCCTGCGCACCCGTAGCTTTGGCATGCTTTGGCGCCGCAATTGTGTGCTTATTCCTGCCCACGGGGCCCATTGCGGCGGCTTTGGTGTCTTCCACCCGCTCCAATGTGCAAGCAATGGCTTTTGCCGTAAACATTTTTCTGATTCACGCCTTGGGCGATGCGATTTCCCCCGTGCTGGTGGGGCACGCGTCGGACTTATGGGGCCTAAAAGCAGCGGTTTTATTATGCACCGCCGCCGCCGTTCCAGGCATTGTATTTACTTGGCTGGCAGCCCAGCTGGAACGCCGGGCGCCGCAAACTAATATGCCGCAGTAACCCTATAAAAACAGGGGAGCAAATGCTCCCCTGGGTAAGATTCTTTCATTTGCAGCTAGTTAGCGCTTTGCGTGCGGTGTAAGCGCTTCCCGCCCGTGCTGTTGCATATAATTGTATAACGCGTTAGCAATGCGGGCACCGCCATTATCGGCACGGAAGCCCACCGAGGAAATAAAGCCGTCTGCCCCGTGCTCAAATAATTCTTTTGCGGGGACCTCGTCGTCCATCAAAGCGCTGTTTACCAAAATAACGGTAGATTTATCGCCAGCCATACGGATGCGGTCAATCATAAATACACTTATGCCGTCTTCCAACACATAATCCATCAAAATTACATCGTATTTGATGTCTTTGGTCCATTCCATTAATTTGTTTAAGGAATCAAACACCGCTACGCGGCTGCCTTTGCCTAAAAAGCCCTGTGAACCCCAATTGCAGGCCCATTCCAAAATTTCCGGATCGTCGTTTAAGACGGCTATTGTCATGGGGGGCAGTTCAGCAGCCATTTGGCATGCTTTGTTAAACCCGTCCGACCCGGGAGAAGTGTTCTTCATGGTTAAGGAAGTCCCGTCCGCGTCTTTTAACAAGAATTGGTCTTTATTAAAGGAATGTTCCTCGCGGAATTTGCCCGGCATTGCAATATCTTTGTTCCGCAAAACTTTACCCGTATAGGTGGGTTTTAAGGCCGCAAGGACTTTTTCCATATACAACTTGCCCAGATGGACGCCCGGGTCGCGCGCTCCAACGATACGTTCCATTTCCTGCAACGCAGATAACGCTTTATTAGCGTACGCCCAGCGGGCATTTACTTCCGCCAGCGACACTTTTTGCGGTTCAAGCTGTTGGTAACGCAGGAAAATGTCCATTTCTCTTTTGATTTCTAAAAATTTATTTAAATTTTCGCGATATAGCTCAGACTTGCGCAAACTTTCCTGCACCCCATGGGCCAGTAAACTTTTGCGAATGTCTTCCGGTGTTTTAAATTGCGAAACAGAAAGCGGGACTTTGTTAGCAAAGAACTCCCGCGCCGCAATACGGGAAACTTTGTTGCAGTTAGCAGAAAACATACCGGAACGAAGAACCTGCAAGGTAGATATATGGCGTCCTTGCGCGAAAACATTCCCGGCGGGATACAGCAAACAACATATAAACAGCAGGGCTGGCAGTTTTTTCATATAAGCTCCTCTTACCCATAACTTAACTCTTTAGGTGCCCTGCCACAAGGGAAAAAAGACCCATTTTGCTGCTAGGCCTTATGGTATCGCATTAAAATCCCCCGGGGCCTTACGTCCCCAGGGGATAAATCTTGCTCTTTCGCTTTTACTTCATTGCGTTATATCCGGCTTCTAACGCTTTTTTTAATGAGGCATTAAAATCCCCCGGGGCCTTGCGTCCCCAGGGGATAAATTCTTACTTTTTCGCTTTTACTTCACTGCGTTATATCCGGCTTCTAACGCTTTTTTGTTCAGCTCCAGCATTTCCGGTTTGGCGCGTTTGTATACTTTCTTCATGGCGTGTTCCACGCTTTGCAGTGTTACGGCACCCGTTTTTTGAATAAAGGCGCCCAACGCCACCAAGTTGGCAATACGGCCCATACCTAATTCTTCGGCAATTTTGTTGCACGGTACACAAACGACAGTAATGTCGGTACGAGTCGGGCGGGAGTTAATCAGCGAACTGTTGATAATCATCAGCCCGCCTTTTTTAAGCAGCGGTTCAAACTTCGGCAGAGACGGCTCGTTCATAATAATAACCGTATCCGGTACAGACACAATAGGAGTATACACTTCCCCGTCTGTCACCACTACCGAGCAATTGGCCGTACCGCCGCGCATTTCGGGCCCGTACGAAGGCAGCCAGCTGGCGTTTTTTTTGTCTTCCACGCCGGCCTGCGCCAGGAGAATCCCTGCGGAAATAACGCCCTGTCCGCCGAAACCGGCAATCCGAATACCTTGATACATTATTTGCCTCCCTCGTCTTTAAAGACACCCAGCGGATATTGCGGCATCATTTTGGTCCGTACAAATTCCAACGCCTGCGGCACACTGGCATACCAGTTGGTGGGGCACTGCGAAAGCACTTCCACCATAGAAAACCCAACTCCGTTTACTTGGTTTTCAAACGCTTTTTTGATTGCCTTTTTGGCTTTCATTACGTTTTGGGGCGAATCCACCGCTACGCGTTCCAAATACTTGGCGCCGGTAATTTGCGCGAGCATTTCGCACGTATTAATCGGCCAACCCTGCAGTTTGGGGTCGCGCCCGTTGGGGGCGGTGGTGGCCACCTGGCCGACCAGGGTGGTCGGGGCCATTTGGCCGCCGGTCATACCGTAAATGGCGTTGTTAATAAAAATGACGGTGATGTTTTCGCTGCGCACCGCGGCGTGGACAATTTCCGCCATACCAATGGAGGCCAAGTCTCCGTCCCCTTGGTAGGAAAACACTATGGCCTGCGGTTTGGAGCGTTTAATCCCCGTAGCGATGGCCGGGCCGCGCCCGTGCGCGCCCTGCACCATATCGCACGCAAAATACGAATCCGCAAACACGGCACAGCCCACCGGGGCCACGCCGATTACACGGTCTGCAATGTTCAGTTCGTCAATAGCTTCGCCCATCAAGCGGTGCACGATACCGTGCCCGCAGCCGGGGCAATAGTGCATAGGTAAATCAGTTAAACTGGCGGGTTTTTTGGCGATAATCGTCATACTTATTTGCCTCCCTTCAAATCGCCCTGCATTCCGAGCGAAGTATCGCGCTTGCATTCATAGGTAAATCCCGCAGCGTGTTCTTGCAAATCAAATAGCCCTTCTTTGCCGCCGTTTAAGCAAGAGCGCACAGCAGTAAGAATGGTGTGTCCGTCCGGCTGGCCTCCGGCCGGATAGGCATTTAAATAGACGGGCGTTTTGCCGTTTACCGCCAGCTTGACGTCCTGCACCAGTTGGCCCAAGCTCTGTTCTACGGTCAGCACGGCTTTGGCCTTGGCCGCCAGTTCCGCCAAGCGTTTGGACGGGAACGGCCACAGCGTAATCGGGCGGAAAAGGCCCACTTTTAAGCCTTCTTCTTTGGCGCGGTTGACGGCTTCCAAACACGCGCGGGACGAAAGCCCGTACGCCACCAACAGCACATCGCAGTCTCCGGCGTTGCGTTCTTCCCAGCGGGCTTCGGTTTTTTCAATCAGCCCATAGCGTTTGGCGCGTTCCACCACGTCCGCGATCAAATTGTCCCCTTTGTAAGAAAACACATTGTTTTTCTTGCGGCCGTTTTTGTGGATATCCACCGCCCAATCGAACTTGCCTAAGGCGTTGGGGTCAATGGGGTCAAAATTAAAAGACATACTTTCCATCATTTGCCCCAAAATACCGTCCGCTAAAATCATACAAGGCATACGGTATTTTTCGGCCAATTCAAAGCCCAATTTGGGGAAATTGCCCAATTCCTCCACCGAGTTCGGCGCCAATACGATAACGTGATAGTCCCCGTTTCCGCCGCCGCGGGTGGCCTGGAAATAATCCCCCTGCGCACCGCCAATGCTGCCCAGCCCCGGGCCGCCGCGCATTACGTTTACAATGAGGCACGGCAAATCGGCGCTGGCCAAATAAGTAATACCTTCCTGCTTTAAGCTGATACCCGGCGAAGAAGAAGACGTCATGCTGCGCGTACCCGTAGACGCCGCCCCATACACCATATTGATGGCGGCAATTTCGCTTTCGGCCTGGACAAACGCCCCGCCGGCATCGGCCATATGGGCGGACATATATTCCGGCACTTCGTTTTGCGGAGTAATCGGATAACCGGCAAAAAAGCGCGCCCCGGCGCGGATGGCGCCTTCAGCCAGAGCTTCGTTGCCTTTTCTTAATGTTTTTTCGGTCATGATAAAATCCTCAAATTAGTCTTTAATTACCGTGATGGCGATATCGGGGCACATCATGTAGCACATCGCGCATCCGATGCAGTTTTCGGGGTGTTCCATCGTAGCGGGGAAATATCCTTTTTTGCTGATGGTTTTGGATTTGCCCAAACATTTTTTAGGGCAAGCGTTGACGCACAGGTAACAGGCTTTGCACTTGTTGGCGTCCACTTCTATTCTTGGCATAATTCTCCTGTGGGTCCGGGGGTTTTACCGGAAAAACCCATATATAAAGTATATTTCTTTTGCGCGCAAAAACGCAATCTTTCTAATCGGTTTTTTATACAATATTTTTATGGCTCTATCAAACAAAACACAACTCTATCATAATTTATTGCTCCAACTCCGTTCCCTGTTGGAAGTCGAGCGCGATGCCATAGCCAATATGGCCAATACGGCGGCTGTTTTGTATAACACCTTGCCGGATATCAACTGGGCCGGGTTCTACCTTTTAAAAGACGGGGGTTTGGTGTTGGGGCCTTTCCAAGGCAAGCCCGCCTGCGTGCGCATTGCACTGGGGAAAGGCGTTTGCGGAACGGCCGCCGCACAGCAATGCACACAGCGGGTGGCGGACGTGCACGCTTTTGCGGGCCATATTGCCTGCGATGCGGCTTCCCGCAGTGAAATTGTGGTCCCCCTCTTGCAGGGTGGCCGCGTATGGGGCGTGTTGGATATCGACTCCCCCCTCCTAAACCGTTTTGACGAAACCGACCAGCAGTTTTTAGAGCAAGCCGCGGCCTTATTTTTGGAGCATAGCCAGCTATAAAATATTGCCGCCCAACAAAATTTACCGACGGAGAAAATAAATTTGTTTGCCGAAGGTTTGGAAATTTTGTATTATATTTAGGTAATGCCGAGGTAGCTCAGTGGTAGAGCACCGGTCTGAAAAACCGGGTGTCGACAGTTCGATCCTGTCCCTCGGCATTTCTTTATGGATTTAAAAGCATTAAAAAACCCCGCTGAAAAGCGGGGTTTTTGTTTGGCGGGAAAAATTTTAAAAAGTAAAAGAGCACGCCAAGGATTTCTTTACATAATTGCGGGCCAACGCCTGTTTTTTGGCCGTTAAGTTAGAAGCGGCATACAACGACAAGCTTTCATAAAAGCGTTCCATATTGCCGGACTTATAAAAGCCTTTTAATTGACGTTCTTCCCCTTCCGAAAACTTTACGCAGGACGAATCCGTATTGTAGCTTTTTAAATACAGGAAATAGGACACTACTAAATTTTCCAACTTTTCGTTTTGTTTAAACAATTTGGTTAAAAACGCATCCGACAGCATAACCACATTGTCCGGATACAGCGACAAAAATTCCACTAAAAATTCCGGGCGGCGGGCTAGTTTTTGCAAGTTTTTGGCAGGGAGTGTATTAAAAGTGATAAAAGGCGCATTGGCCGCTTTTTGGATTTCCCGGCGAAGGTCTTGTTTAAATGCGGAAACTTCTTTTTGTCTAAAATCGAAAAAATCTGTATACAGCTGGGTACGGATTTTGCGGGCTTCTTTTTCTTTTATAATCTCCATAAAACGCGGAGCGAGCGGATTTTCTTTGCTCCAGGAAAGCAGTTCCTGCCTTTGAGATAAGAGTTGTCTATATTCAGCTTTGCGAAGCGCCATATTTTGGCTAAAACCAACAGAAGTAAATAGAACCATCACAAACAGCACCAACAAACTTTTACGCATGGGCATCCTCCAAAAAATGAAATCTTTCTTCCATTATGCCATAAATTATATACAAAGACAAGGCGCACATTTTGCTGTTCCCCGCCGGGGCATCACCCCCATTTAGGCTCACGCGGCAGGATTTTCCCATTAAAAACCCCGGGGCGGCAACCCGGGGTTTTTAATAAAAAGCTCCTTAATGCACTTGAATCAGCGCAAAATGCAGGTATTCCGTTTCCGGCATACCAATCAGGACCGGGTGGTCTTTGGCTTGCCCGCGCAATTCCACCAACACCGCTTTGCGGCCCGATTTGCTGACCCCTTGGCGAATAATATCCACAAACAATTCGCGCGATACATGGTGCGAACAAGTGGAAAACGCCAAATAACCGCCGGGCTTGATGCCTTCCAAGGCCATCTTAACCAGCTTTACATATAACCCTACCGCCTGCGGCAAGGCTTTGCGGCTTTTTACAAAGGCGGGCGGGTCCAACAATACAATATCAGGCTGATCGGGCAATTCGCCTTTTTTCATAGCGGACAAGAGGCGTTCGGCGTCGTCGCGGTGAAACACGGTAATATCGGACACGCCGTTTAATTCCGCATTTTTTTGCGCCCATTCCACCGCCGCGGCGGAAGAATCACACCCCCACACCTGGCTGGCGCCCGCCAAAGCGGCCGTAATGCCAAAAGACCCGATATACGAATACAAATCTAACACCAGTTTTTCCTTGAAATAGGGTTTTAAAAATTCGCGGTTTTCGCGCTGGTCAAAATAAAAGCCTGTTTTTTGCCCGCCGCGCAGCGGAACCATATACTTTACTTTGTTTTCCTCTATTTCCACCACGTCCGGCACTTCGCCGATTATTTCCGGCGTATTGGTTAACCCTTCCAACGCGCGGAAAGAACTGTCGTTTTTGTAATAAATGCCTTTAGGTTTAAAAATTTTCTGGCAGGCTTGGGTAATTTCGGGCTTTAGTTTTTCCATACCGGCGGTCAGCACATCAATCACCAATACGTCACCGTAGCGGTCAATCACCAGGCCAGGCATATTGTCGGCCTCGCCATAGCACATACGCCCGTATTTGCGCACTCCAATTTCTTTGCGGTAGGTATAGGCGTTGTCTATATTTTCGAAAACAAAATCTTTGGGCAAATCCCCTTCGCCTTTTTGGATAAGCCGTACGGAAATTAAGCTGTGCGGGTTAAAATACCCAATCCCTACCTGTTTCCCCTCGTGGTTGACCACCCGGGCCAAGGTGCCGGGTTCAATGGAAGTATCCAGGCCGTCAATTTCGTTGGAAAATACCCACCAGTGACCCGCCTGGAGGCGTCTTTCTTCTTTTGCTTTGAGTTTAATTTCTATCATACGGTTTTGTCCTTTTAATTAATTGCCCTTGCCCGTTTCTTCCAGCTTGGAAAACGGAATTTTGGCCGCGCAGAGAGGGCACTCTTTCGCGGTAAAAGTTTGCATAGGGTACGATAAAAGCGCCCGCAGCGGCACAGCCAAAGGCAAGTAGCCCATCGAGCGGTCCACAATAACCCCCACGCCAATCACATTGCCGCCCAGCTTGCTTACCAGTTCAATCGCTTTATTAATCTTGCGGCCGGAAACGGCAACATCGTCCACAATTAAAACATCTTCCCCTTCTTTTACCAAAAAATTGTGTTTTAACACCATCTCACCATTATCGTCGCGCGAAGCAAAAATAGCACGCACCCCGCGGGCGCGGGCCACTTCTTGCGCCAATACCGAGTTGGAGGGCGTAAGCGCCATCACCACATCAATTTTTTTGGTAAATTTGTCCGACAAGGCCCCCGCAATGCGCTGGGCCAAATGCGGGTGCTGCATCAGGAGTGAAGTTTGAATATACGTTTGGCTGTGAAAGCCGGAAGGCATCACAAAATGCCCCTCCAAAATAGCCCCATGTTCTTGCAAAAGGCACAATACATCGATGTTATTTTTTGGCATGGAAATCTCCTTGGATAAATTCCTGTGCAGCTTTAAAACTGGTGCTCAGCCCCTGTTCCTGTGCCGTGCGAATGGTTTCACCCGTTTTTTTGGCACGCAGCATTTCCAGCTTGGGCTTAAGCATAGAAGACGACACTCTAAACGCCAACGCCGGGTTGCCGGATTCGTCGGTCAAGTTTTCGGCCAAAGCGCCGGAGCGGGACGTATTATTAAACATCGTCCATATAATAATATCAAAATTTTCGTTCACCCAGTCAGTCCACCCGCTGACCGCCGCCGAAATAGTAGGCCCAACGGTATAGGCATTATTAATCTGCATACGGCCTTTATCAAAATCCACCGATACGGCCATATCGTCAAACGGCACGTCTTTCAGCACCTGCCCCACCTTAAAGCTCCCGGCGCGCTCCATACGGTGCATCAGAATAAACGGCTGGAAAGTAATGTTAAGCGCCTGCTGTTCTTCGGCCAGTTTTTCCATTTGGTGTATCACGCCGCCTTCCAGGCGTGCTTCCAGCGGGCCGGATAAATTTTTCATTCCGGCGCGCATACCGGTAAAATCAAACTCGGCGCTAAAGCGGTTGCCGGACAAAATCTGGGTGGAAAACGTATCCGCCGTCAAGTTCCCCGCAAAGTTTTGCATAAAATTGGGCAGCCGATCACGGAAGTTGCGCAGCCAAGCCAGCTGGCCTTCCACCGGGGCTTTAAAATTGGGTTTCTTTTTAAGAAGCGGCGTAATGACGGTGACAAAATCTTTCACCGTGCCGATAAAGGCCACCGGATCCAAGTCGCGCCAATAAATGGAAGTACGAATTTTGCGGCGAATACTTTTTAAATTATTTACCGACAAACTCAACTTAAACGGCACACCGTTTAACTCGGTAGAGGCAATATACGCATACAAATTGCCTTTGCGCCAGCTGGCGCTCATATTCAGTTTGTCAAACACGGATTTATTTACCGTCACTTTCCCGGCCGAAGTGCTGGCGTACAAATCGGAAAAGTTTTCTTTGGCTTGGAATTCCCCGCTCACACCGGCCGCTTTAAAACCGTAGAAGGAACCGTCCACCTCTTTTACTTGCGCCGTTAACAGCGGCAAGGTATATTTGCCGCTTTGGCGCGTTACGCGGGCGGACAGCGCGGCGGTGCCGGTTAGTTTGTATTTGGCAAGCGGGGCATAATAGGTTTCTTTGCCGGAAAGCTTGAAGAAATTGGTTTGCCCCTGTACGTCCGCTGCAAAAGGCGCTTGTGCAAAATCCAAATTGCCGGAAGCCGTCAGTTTTACGTCGTCGGCAGATGCAGTGAGTTTGGAAATTTTCAGCAAGCGATAATCGTTATCCAGCATTCCCTGGGCCGTCAGTTCCGCCTTGGGAACGGAAAAGCCCCACTCTTTCGTATGGAATAGAGATAAATCTTTGCTGGAAAAAGCCGGCACACTTGCCTTGATGTTAAAATAAGGCGTTTTTAAATTATCCAAATCAATCAGCAAATCCACTGGTTTTTGAAACAGAAATACCTGTGTGCGCAAACTGCGTAAGGAAAAATTGGACCAATCAAACCCGGCGAAATTGACGTGCCCCGTCCCTTTGATTTCCATATCGGAAATATTATCCCCCCATTTATTGCGCAGCACCATATCCGCCTGAAAACGGGATAATTCATTAAAGCGCAGCTGCTCAAAATGCAAGTTCAGCCCGTATACCGCATGCGACACCCCGGACGCCAAATCCTTGTAGCTCAGCACGCCGTTGTGCACGGTCCAGTCTTCCACGCTCACCGCCAGTTTGCGGCCGGTCAGTTCACTGGTGTAGAAAGATTTTTCCTTAGGCGTCTGCAGGCGCGGCATATTGTAGCCGCCGTCTTTTAGGTGCACCACATTAAACCGCGGGGAATTTAAAGAAACTTCGTCAATCACCAGTTGTTGGTTTAACAGCGGGAAAATCTGCAGCCGCAACGTAACGGATTCCGCCGACAAAAGCGGATACCCCGGCTCGCCGGTTGTATCCAGAACCGAAAAGCCTTTCAGTTCCAGCGTATTAAAAAATTTAAGGTCTAAGGAGGTAATAATAACGGGCCGGTCCAACCGTTTTTGGAGTTCTTCGGTAATCACTTCGCTGATGTGCTGGGCGTTAAAGGTTTTCAAAAATACAAGCCACAGCCCCGCCACCAGCAAAAGCAGCAGCATAACCGTAAATAAAACCGTGCGCAAGCTTACCATCAGGCACGCTTTTACAAAGCGCCCCAGCCAGGCAAAAAATCCTCTTTTCTTTTTGTTCTTGTTTTTTTTGCTCATTTTTATGCCGCGTTTACCGCTTTTTCTACTATATAGTTTACTATAATTCGCCACACATTGACGGACCCCGCCAACACATTTTTCCCTGCCGCCAACAAACTAACAGCTTCCGGGAACAGCACTTTCAGCACCACGGCCAATACCAGCAAGTTGGCTAGCGTAATCGTCACGACGGAAAACACTTTCCCGCCCGCCAATTTTAAGTCTGGCTGGTCGGCTTCGAACAAGGTTTTAAATGTTTGTACGATATGGAAAGCCATACAAAACCCAATGACAAACAAAAACAGCTGGCGGTATGGGGTTAGGTCTACAAACAAATTGGTTATCGCGTACACCAAAGCGGCCGCCACCGTATACGCCGGCACAAAATACGGCGCCAAAACTACAAACGCATTGCAGCGGTCCATTTTGACGTATCCGCTGTCCTGCCCAATGGATACGTCCTTAATCCGGCACCCGCACAGCACCGCCGCCAAAGCGTGCGTCATTTCGTGCGCAAACACATACGGGCGGGAAAAGTCGTAATACCCATAGTGGATGCCGGCATACACCACCACCCCGGTAATAAAACTGGCCGCCGTTTGCAAATGCCCCAACACGGCCAGCAAAATTTGCACCGTTTCGGCAAAAGTAAGCACGGCCGTCGGCAACAGGAGCAAAGCTATTAGTAATTTAAACAAACGTACAATCAAAATTTCTCCGTCCAAGCCTGTTGGGCATATTGGGTTTGGGCCAGTTGGCGGGCCGCTTGCAGCAAAGGCCCTTCCGCCCGGCGGGGTTTTAAGTCTATGGCCAAAAAACGGCGTATGGCATCAATAATGGCTTTTTTATAAGCCGGGTTTTCGCGCGCGGCCGGCAACTGCAAAGACCCCTGATACAATACCGTTTCGCCAAAGCGGCGGATGGCGCCGCCCAGCATTTTAGTTCCATTCTCGCCGAGCAAATCGTTCTCCACCGGGTTGCTAAAGCACGCACTGGCCCGATGGTTTTGGCTGGGGGCATAGGCGGCCGCGGGCAATTTCTCCCCGAATACGCTGTTTTCCGTTCCCAAGCGGGTCAATTGTTCGTGGATACACGCGTGCAGCCGGCGGTAAATTTCGGCAGGCCGCTGGAGCGCAACAAACACCAACGAGAACGTTAAATCCTCCCGGTGGAAAACCACCCCACCGCCGGTCGGGCGGCGCGCCAGCGGGCCCGCGTTGGGCAAACCTTGCACGGCTTGGCGCACCTCGCTTACAAACTGGGCATAGCCAAAAGTTACCGCGGGGCCGTCCGTCCAGCGGTAAAACCGAAGCGTCGTTTCGAGCGGGCGCGCGCGTACGAGGCAGTCGTCTAATGCCATTTGCTCAAATACGTTTAAGGCCGGGGTACTCAGTACAATATCCATAAAACATCGGCCGCGTGAGGCATTCCTCAGCGGATACGCAATAACCTGTTGCCGCATACGGCCCCGTTTACGCGGGGCCGTATGCAGACGTGTTACCAGCGCAAATTGGGTTCGCGCGCGGCGGAAACTTCGTCAATGCGGCACACGCACTGGCTGTGCGGCGCGTCCTTGACGGTTTGCGGTTCGGTTTGGATTTCCGTATAGATTTGTTCCATGGCGTCCACAAACGCGTCCATCATTTGTTTGCTTTCGGTTTCCGTCGGTTCCACCATCATAGCTTCCGGCACAATAAGCGGGAAATAGATGGTGGGAGCATAAAAGCCGTAATCCAACAAGCGTTTGGCAATGTCGGACGTATGCACGCCGTTCATTTCGGCCGGATTAACGCTCAGCACACATTCGTGCATACAAACGCAGTCAAAAAACGCATTAAACTTGCCTTTGAGCGCGGCGGGGACATAGTTTGCGTTTAAGATGGCGTTTTCGGCAATTTGGCGGAAGGTGTTTCCGTCAAATTGGCGCAAATAACAATATCCGCGCAGGCATACGGCCACATTGCCCCAAAAGGCTTTCATTTTGCCCAAGCTTTTGGGCCTTTTGCCGCTTAAGGTATATTTGCCGTTTTTGAGCTCCACCATGGGTTTAGGCAGGAACGGCGCCACATGCGCCGCCGCCCCCACGGGGCCTGCGCCGGGGCCGCCGCCGCCGTGCGGCGCGGCAAAACTTTTGTGCACGTTTAAGTGCATGAGGTCCGCCCCCATATCAGCCGGTTTTACAAGACCCGCCAACGCATTGAAGTTTGCCCCGTCCAAATAGAACAAGGCGCCCGCTTTGTGCACCATATCGGCAATTTCGCGGATGTCGGTTTCAAAAAGCCCCACGGTGTTGGGCACGGTAAGCATCACGACAGCCGTTTTGTCCGACAGCGCCTGCTGCAAAGCCGCTTTGTCCACGCGTCCGTCGGGCGCGGATTTTATATTGACCACCGTATACCCGGCCATATGCGCCGTAGCGGGGTTAGTGCCGTGGGCGGTGTCGGGCACGATCACTTCGGTACGTTTAAAATCTTTGCGCGCATCGTGATAGGCGCGCGCCGTCAAAATACCCGTCAACTCTCCGTGCGCGCCGGCCGCAGGCTGGAGCGTAAACGCCGCCAACCCCGTCACCTTTTTAAGCAGTTCCTGCAGTTCGTACAACGCTTCCAGCGTGCCTTGAACCGAAGCTTCCGGCGCGAGCGGGTGCACGTTAGCAAAACCGGGCAGCGCACTTAGCACATCGTAGGCTTTGGGGTTGTACTTCATAGTGCAGGAACCCAGCGGATAAAATTCTCCGTCCAGGCAATAGTTCAGTTCCGACAGGCGCGTAAAATGGCGCACCGTTTCGAATTCCGACAGTTCCGGCAGTTTGGGCGCATTTTTGCGCAGATACGCTTCGGGCAGATAAGCCGAAGCGTGCTTTTCCGCTTGCTCAAACCGTACGCCGCGGCGGCCGGGGCGTGATTTTTCCAACGATAACGTGTTATGCGGCAAAACCGTTTTCATTTTACACCTCCCAGCGCATCGGCATAGGCCTGCAAATCGGCCGCGGTTTTGGTTTCCGTGGCGCACACAAGCAGGCAGTTTTCCATTCCTTTAAAATCTTTCCCCAGCGCATAGCCCGCGCTGATGTTTTTCTTTTCCAGCTTTTGGACAATCTTCTTGGCGGGCACGGGGCATTCCAACACAAATTCGTTAAAGAACGGCGCCGCGTATTTCACGCGGTAGCCGGGCAAGCGGCCCAGTTTTTCGGCCAATTGATGGGCGCGTTCCAGGTTCAGCTCGGCCACTTCGGCAAGGCCCGCGGGGCCCAAGAGTGTCAAGTAAATCACCGCGTTGAGCGCGCAGAGCGCCTCGTTGGAGCAGATGTTGGAAGAGGCCCTCTCGCGGCGGATATGCTGTTCGCGCGCCTGCAAAGTAAGCACGAAGGCGCGGCGGCCGTTTTTGTCTTTGGCAATGCCCACAATGCGCCCAGGCAGCTGGCGCATATAGGCTTTCTTGGCCGTCATAATACCCAGCCCGGGGCCGCCAAAGTTCATGGCGTTGCCCAAGGGCTGGCCTTCGGCCACGGCAAAATCGGCCTTGTACGAGCCCGGCGTTTGCATCACGCCCAAGGCCATCGGGCTAAAAACAGCCGTCAGCAACGCACCCGCCTGGTGCACGCGCGCGGATACTTCTTCCGCTTGTTCCAAACAACCCAAAAAGTTCGGCGTCGCTAACACAAAACAGGCGGTTTTATCGCCGAGCAGTCCACTCAGCGCGTTCAAATCCAGCGTGCCGTCCGCACCCAAGGAGGCTTCTTTCACGCACACGCCCGGCTGGTGGCGCACATAGGTTTTAAGTACTTCTTTGTAGTGCGGGTGCAGCGCGGCGGAAACGAGAATTTCCGTGCGGCCCGTAATGCGCAGGCACGCCAAAACGGCTTCGGCCAAGGCGGTGGCGCCGTCGTAGTGGGAAGCGGTGGCCACGTCCATATCCGTTAAAGCGCAGATACAGCTTTGAAATTCGTAAATCGTCTGCAAAGTGCCCTGGCTGGCTTCGGCCTGGTAGGGCGTGTAGGCGGTTAAAAATTCGCCGCGGGAAGACAATGCGTTTACCGCGGCCGGGATAAAATGTTCGTAAATGCCCGCGCCGATAAAATTTTTAAGCGGTTTGTTGCGCGCGGCCAATTCGTGCATATGCGCCGTCAGTTCCTGCTCGGAGAGGGCGCGGGGCAAATCCAGCGCGGGGTACAATAAATCTTGCGGAATTTGCGAAAGCAATTCTTTTACCGACGAAACGCCGATTTTGGCCAGCATTTCCTGGCGGTCTTGCTCGGTATGGGGAATAAACATAGTAACAATCCTTTTAAAATCCCCCGCTGCGGGCGGGGGATAGATAAAAAGTCCGCTTATTTGTTCAGCGTGGCTTTGTAAGCGCTCAGGTCCAGCAGGTTTTCATATTCCGCCGGGGCCGACATTTTGATTTTAAACAGCCAGCCGTTGCCGTGCGGTTCGCGGTTGACAAGGGCGGGGTCATTGGTAAGAGCAGAGTTGACTTCCACCACTTCGCCGCTGACGGGGGCGTAAATTTCGGAAGCGGATTTGACCGACTCAATTACACAGCAGTTTTGGCCTGCGGTAACCTGTTGGCCCACTTTGGGCAAATCCACAAAAACGATGTCGCTGATTTCTTCCTGCGCGTGGTTGCTGATGCCCACGGTGGCAATGTCGCCTTCCATATGGGCCCATTCGTGCGTTTTGGCGAAACGGCAATTTTCTTCGGTATGCATAATTTTCTCCTTTCGGTTAAACTCGGTTTTTATAAAACGGCGGTTTGACGACTTCGGCCTTGGCCCGCTTGCCGTGGATTTCTATTTCCACTTCTTTGCCGGGCACGGCCCATTCAGCCGCCAGGTATCCGACGGCAATCCCCTTAAACAGCGGGGAATAGGTACCGCTGGTCAGCACCCCTTTTTCCGCACCGTCCGCAAACACTTTGCAGCCGGCACGCGGCACGCCGGGGCTTTTGAGCACAAAGCCAATCAGTTTTTCTTTCACACCCTGTGCTTTTTGCGCGGCCAGCGCGTCCTTCCCTACAAAATTTTCTTTGGCCAGTTTGACCACCCACCCGCAGCCGGCTTCGTACGGCGTGCGCGTTTGGTCCGCGTCCGCACCGTTAAGCAGGTATCCGGCTTCCAGGCGCAGCACGTCGCGCGCGCCCAAGCCGCACGGCGTAACGCCTTGTTTTAAAAGCGCGTCCCACAGCTGGGCAATTTTATCCGAAGGCAGCATAATTTCCACGCCGTCTTCGCCGGTGTAACCCGTGCGGGTCAAATAGCCTTTGGCTCCAAACAGTTCAATTTCTGCAATGTGGAAGCGCGCCACTTCCGGGGCATGCGGCAACAGCTTGGCCACTTGTTCCAACGCGTGCGGCCCCTGAATGGCAATCATACCCCACTGGGCGCTTTCGTTGCGGACGGTTACGTCAAAATTTTTAGCTTGTTTTTCAAACCAGGCGAAATCCTCCGCCGTGCAGGCGGCATTGACGACCATCAAGAATTTTTCCGGCGTTAAACAGAAGGAAATAGCGTCGTCAATAATCGTGCCTTTTTCGGTAAGGATATGGGAATAAACGCCGGCGCCGGGCTCGTTTTTGATGTTATTGCAATTAATATACTGCAAAAACGGCCACGCGTCTTTGCCTTCCACAAAAAGTTGCCCCATATGGGACACGTCGAACATTCCGGCAGCTTCGCGCACGGCTTTGTGTTCGGCAATAATACCGGCAAACTGCACAGGCAACAGCCAGCCGTGAAAGTCCACCATTTTCCCGCCGGCGGCTTCACAGGCCGCACAAAGCGGAGTTTTTTGCAAATCGGTATGGGTCACACACGCCTCCAAAAGTATACGACCATTGTATAAAATTTGACCGTTTTTTATACAATGTATATATGGCAGATACACAGACCGTCATCAGCGACGTAAAATTATTTATAGAACGGCTCAAAAAAGAGCTGCCGGAAGTGTTTGGCAATCCAAATACACCGGCCGATGCGCGCGCGGAACAAAATGCCGCCGCAAACGACAATAAAGTGCTTTACAACGGGGATTTGTTCGAAGCCCGTATGTATGTAACGCCCGACCAGGAAGAGGGCGTGGCGTTTGACGGGTCTGTTTTCCATATTTATCTGCAATCCAAAAATTCCGACCCGTCGGCGTTGGTAACCGCGTGGCTGCGCAATAAAGCCAATGAAACGCTGAAAAACAAAACCAAAGAATGGGCGGAAAAAATCGGCGTAGAGTACAACAACATTGTCATTAAGGACCAACGCACCTGCTGGGCCAGCTGCTCGGGCAAGAAAAACATCAATTATTCGTACCGCATTGTTAAAATGCCGTTGGCGGTGCAGGACTATTTGATGGTGCACGAGTTGTGCCACCTGGTGCATATGAACCACGGGCAGGAATACTGGCAACTGGTGGCGCAGTTCTGCCCCGACTACAAAAGCCACCGCCGCTGGCTAAACGAAAACAAAGGCGCCGTGTTTGCCGAAGTAGAACTGACCTATCGCGAACCGGCTGAAGATAATCCCGCCGAGGAAATGCCTCCCGCGCAGGCCGTGCAGCCTCAGGACGCACATGCCCCTACATCCGCAGCTGAAATAAATGCGGCGCAACCCACACAAGCACAATCCAAAGAAAGCGAAACGTCGCAAGAGCCAACAACACAACACGCAGTGACTCCCGACCAAAATAAGCCAACGGAAAATAACTGATTTTTCTAAACACAAAAACGCCCCGGTATTGCCGGGACTCTTTCCAAACCAGGGGCCAATGTCTTCGAACAAGGTTTCTTTGATACAAAAAACCGCCGGGTGCGAAGACCGGCGGTTTATAGGAGACCCCTCTTCCCTGGCTTGAGGAAAAGGAAGTATATTTATTTTTGGGTCAGCAGTTCCTCCCACGTGCCCGCGTGGAACACCAGCAACGAATCTTCCGATACGCCGCCCCAGGCCGATACGGGCAGCCGGCTGGGCACTTTTTCCACCAAGGCAACCAGTTGGCCTTGATAAAAGAAAGGTTCCCCTTTTTGAAGTGTGTTTTTCACTCCCGTCAGCCGGCTGGCGCGCGGCGAAACAACCCCCCGTTCTACAAAAAATTGAAGCAATTCCTGCTGTACCCCGCGGCCAAACGTTTCGTACAAGCTATTCCCTTGCGGAACAGCCGCCACCGGCACGCCTTTTATTCCAGCGGTCAACTGTGCCGACACCAACACACTGGCAAAATTCCCCCGAATAGCCACACTCCCCGCGGACCCGCGGCCTTGTTTGCCATTGGCCAATTGCACCCGCACGGTTTTTAAGGAAAATCCGTCCGGCGCTTCTGCGCACGAAGCCGGCATCACCACACGGTGCGTTCCTGCGGCCAACGCCCCTTTACAAGTGGTCGTTTGGCGGTCCGTTTTTAAAAGGACATCGTGAAAGCCCGGCCGGCGGCGGTGGACTTTATCACTTAAATAAACAGGCTTTTCCCAATCCAAGGAAACCACCGCCACCGCCTGTTCTTGCTGATACGCACGCTTGGCGGACAAAGCCACACGCGAAAGCGCCGGCTCTATTTGGGGGGACGTCTGTGCCCACGCACTGTGGCAAGCGCCCACGCCCAACAAAATGGAAAAGAATATTTTTGTGTAATTAGTTGTGTTCATATAGGCCTCTTGTTTTATTATACAAAAGTTAGGCATAACTAACAATATTTTTATAAAAAAAATAAATGCACGTCAACAAAATGTGCATTTATTCTGAATGTAGAAATAATAAAAAGTTAGCAATACCTATCTTTAATACACTAGCCACCCCAACACGCCGCACGCGGCAATCACGCCGATAGGGCCGGCTTTCTTTTTCCAAACGGTCCAAAAAGCCCCTATAAAAAACAACAAACTTTTATAATCTACAAAATTTTCCCCATTGCACAGCACCAGCGCCGCCGCGGCAATCAGCCCAATAACCGCCGGGCGCAGCCCCGCAAAAACCCCTTCCACCGCCGGGGAATGGCGGTATTTCAAAAAATACCGGCTAACGGCTAACATCAAAATAAACGAAGGCAAACACACCGCAAACGTAGCTACCGCCGCACCCAGCACGCCGTCTGCTGCGGTGTAGCCCGTATAAGTAGCCAAGTTAATCCCCACCGGGCCCGGCGTTACTTGGCTGATGGCCACCACATCGGTAAATTCGGCCGTGGTTAGCCAAGTGTGTTTATGCACGACTTCGTTTTGGATAAACGAAATCATCGCATATCCGCCGCCGAAGTTGAACAGACCGATTTTAAAAAACGTAACAAACAATTTCCAGTAAATCACGGCGTCCTCCGCCGGCGGCGCACATACAGCCAGCCGCCCAAACCGGCCGCCAAAACTATATATACCGGCGACACTTTAAGCAGCCACACCAGTCCCGCACACACCACAGGAATCCACAGCGTTTTTAGGTTAATTCCCGCTGTTTTGGCCAAGTTAAATACCGGCACCGCTATTAAGGCCACTACGGCCGGGCGGATACCCATAAAAACACGCTGTACCTCCGGGTTATGCTCATATCCCCGGAAGAACAGCGCAATCAGCAAAATAATGACAAACGACGGCAAGGCCGCCCCCAGCGAGGCTGTTACACTGCCCCAAAAGCCCTTCATTTTGTAGCCGGACAAAATGGCTACGTTAATTGCCAAAATACCCGGCGCCGCCTGCGCCACGGCCACGCAATCCAAAAACTCGCTCCGGTTCAGCCAGGCTTTTTTGTCCACCAGTTCCCGTTCTATCAGCGGCAGCATCGCATATCCGCCGCCCAGGGTGAACGTGCCGATTTTGGCAAAAATCCAAAACAAAGAAAAATAGTCTTTCATAGGCCAGCAAAAACCCGCCCAACGGCGGGTTTTAAATTATTCTATCCATCCTTCTTTTTTGGCATACTCGCGTATCCCGTTGTAAATACCCAGGGCCATTCGGTCGCGCACGGTGCCGTTGGACAAGCGCCCGCGGTCTTTCGTACTGCTAATGTACCCCATTTCCACCAAAATAGCCGGGCTGTTAACACCTTTTAATACATAGAAGTTGGCCTGCCGGACGCTGTTGTTGCGGTTGACGGCAATGCCAATGCCGGGCTGTTTATAAACGGCATTACGCACATAGCCGGCCAGTTTGGAACTTTCGTTGATGTATTCGTTTTTGGCCAGGGATTGCAAAAGCGCGTCCACAAAATTATAGTGCACCTCTTCGTATTGCATGGCTTCGTTTTCCAAGGCGGCTACTTCGGCGGCTTCTTTGTCGGTAGCTTTTTCGGAACGGAAATACACCTGGAAACCGTTTGCATTGCGGTTTTTGGACGCGTTGGTATGCACGGAAACAAACAAATCAGCCTTAAATTTGTTGGCCTTTTTGGAACGCTCGGAAAGGGCAATAAAGGTGTCTTTTTCGCGCGTCATTTGCACTTCAAATCCGCCTTTTTTAAGCAGGCGCGCCAACTCCTTGGCTACGTCCAAGTTCCAGTCTTTTTCGCGGTAACGGCTGCGTACCGCCCCCGGGTCTTTCCCGCCGTGGCCGGGGTCCACCATAATACGCATTTTTTTGCGGGCGGAACTAACGGAAAGCGGGTTTGGCTCCGCTTTGACCACCGGCGCGGGCTTAGCCGCCGCAGAAGACGGTTTGGCAGCTGATATAGCCGCCGGCTTGGCAGGAGCAGCCGTCATTACCGGGGTATCGTCTTCTTCCAACAAGACCGAGGGCTTTTCGTCCAGCACCACCCGGGTAGGCTCCGATGCCTTTGGCGCGGCCTGCGGCTGGGGCTCGGGCTTTACAACAGGGGTTGGGGCTTCGGCCAATACCGGGGCGGCCTTTTGCGCCCCCGCGCGGAAAACCCATTTTCCGCCTGCTTCGCTAAAGCTCCAATCACGGGCGTTTTTGCCTAAAATTACTTTCAAAACCGCTTCGCCATTGCGCCCTTGCCGCACGTCCATAGACGATATAAAATCCGTCCGCACGCGCTGGTGCAAATCGCGCTTCAGCACGACATCTTGAAACGTAACATAAATGGTGTGTTTATTGGTTTGCTCGGTCCGGTAGGAAATGCGTTTGCGCGCATCAAACACCAACAGTGTATCCTGCGCGTTTTTCTGTGTGTCTAAAAATTCCAAATTAAAACGCCGCTCCACATAAAAAGCGCCGTCTTTAAACGAAATATACCGGTCCACCGCTTCCTGAAATTCCGGTAACAAAAAGAAAGCAGTAGGCGCCATCATTTTGCCCCCCGCAATGCGTACGGCGGCGGGCAATTTTTTAGATTGGGCGTTTACGATAATTTCGTCCAGGGGGGCCGTTAAAATGGCATAAAACCCTTTGGAAGAAATTTTGGCTTGTTTGGACTGGGCAAACAGCTCTACGCCCACCCCAAATTTACGGGCCGTTTTTTGCACGTCCACATAAGTCACCCCGCCTTCCTGCACGGCGGCAACAGAGCCTTTATCCCGCCCGGAAACAATAAAGTCCACTTTTTCCGCCGCGTGCACCGCGCCGGAAAAAGCCACACACAATAAGCCCGATAAGAATATCCTGCACCAATGTTTCATAGGCGTGCCCTACGCGGCCCGGCTTTGGCCGGGCCCGGGTGTTTATTCCAACACAATTTTATAATCTTCCCACGCCAGCTGCGGATCCGCCTGGATCTTAAGCGTGCGGTGGATGTTTTGCTCAATATCTTCTTGCCGGTTTTTAATGGCTTCCGCCAACACCGGGTGCAGCACGACGCGCAGGCTGCCGCCGGGGCGGCCGCTGGTTAAATCATAAATTTCGCGCTGGATTTTAATGCGCATACTCTCGGCCGAGAGCACACGCCCCGAACCGTGGCACTGGGGGCATTCTTCGCTGATAAAGCTGCCCGTGCTCGCGCGTTTGCGTTCGCGGGTCATTTCCACAAGGCCCAGGCGCGTAATGGGCAAAATGCGGATTTTGGCGCGGTCCCCGTGGACGGCTTGGGCCAAGGCCTCCACCACCCGGTGGCGGCTGGAAGCTTTGCGCATATCGATAAAATCAATGACGATAATCCCCCCAATGTTGCGCAGGCGCAGTTGGTGGGCAATTTCGTTGGCGGCTTCAATGTTGGTCTGGGTGACGGTTTCTTCCTGCGATTTATTACCCGTAAATTTACCGGTGTTTACGTCAATGGCGCAAAGGGACTCGGCTTCCTGGATAATAATACTGCCGCCGTTGGGCAAAGGCAGTTTGGTTTTGCGCAGGTTGTCAATTTCCGTTTCGATGTTATAAGCTTCAAAAATAGGCGTTTTGCCTTTGTAGAGTTTCACGCGGTCGGCCAAATCGGGCGAGTTTTTTTCCACAAAGTCCAGCACGCGTTCGTAATCTTTTTTGCTGTCGAGCAGATAGACTTTTGCATTTTCGGACAGTACGTCGCGCGCCACTTGCAAGACGGCGTCCATATCTTCGTGCAAGAGTTTAGGCGCGCGGGAAGCTTCAAATTTTTTGACGATAGACTGCCACTGGCGGTAGAGGTATTTTACTTCGCGTTCCAATTCGTCTTTGGTGGCTTCTTCGGCTTCCGTACGCACGATGCAGCCCATACCGTCTAAGTGCTTGGCGGCCAAGTCCTGCATAATTTCGTTTAATTTGTGGCGCGCTTCGGAGTCTTCGATATTTTTGGAAACGCCTACAAAGCTTTGGTGCGGCGTAAGCACCAGGTAGCGGCCGGGTAAGGTAACGTCCATCGTCACTTTCATACCTTTGGTGCTGATGGCGTCTTTAACCACTTGCACCATTACTTCCTGGCCTTTGTGGAGCACTTTATCGATATTCTTTTTATCGCCGCCTAATACGTCGGAAATGTACAAATAGGCGTTCTTTTCGTAACCGATATTCAAAAACGCGCTCGAAATACCGGGCAGGACGTTTTCCACCACGCCTTTATAAATGTTGCCCACAATGTTGAGCGATCCGCGGCGTTCCCAAATCAGTTCGTTGACGCGTTCGTCTTCCAAAATGGCAATGCGTGTTTCTTCAAAAGACGTATTCACCAATACTTCTACGGTGGGCTGTCCTTCTAAATTTTTACTCATATCAAAATTCCTCTCTCCCCCGGTTTTACGGGGCATAAAGTTAAATCAAGTGGAGGGCGCCGGCGCTGTCACGCCAAAAAAGCCCTTCCCGGATAAACGTAAACTCGTTCAGTGTCAAGTCTTCTTCCCGCGGTGGGATTTCTATCCCCAGCCACGCCGCCAGCAACGTCTGCGGGCGGAACCATTTGCCGTCCACGCACGCCAAGGTTAAACCCAGCCTGCCTGGCGCAAGGGTTTTGGCTTCCAACACAAACGGTTTGGCGTTCTGCGTAAACGTCAGGCCGTTTTCCGCCCGGGTTACTACATCAATCCGAGCGGCATTAAAAAAAGTTTCCGCCGGCTGCACCGGGGAATAAGCGGCAAAGTCTCCTTCTATGCGGTACCGGGCCGCCGCGGCCAAATTTTGCACGGACGGCAAAGCATACGGAACCCGCTGCATGCTTAAAAGTTGTATACCGGCCGGAGCCACACCTTCCAGCGCGGGGCGGACTTTGTCCGCCGCCACCGGTTCGGTTAAATAAATATCCAGGTACTCTCTTTCGGCTTGCTGCCCTTTGGCCGGGGCAGGCCCATAGGCCAACCGGGGCCAATTGGGGTTTACCTTGGCTTTTTCAAACGGCAAGCCGCTAGCCAGCACCATTTTCCGTACGGCATTAAATATAAAAGGCGTTCCCGCGGTGTTTTTGGGCCCGCGGAACACTATACGCATTTTATAAATTTTTGGCGCGTTTATCATCTTTTTATGCCCGAATGCGGCGGGCATATACGGACTGCACCACCCCCAACGCCCACAAACTGGACACTAGGTTAGACCCACCGTACGAAATAAACGGCAGCGGAATACCCGCCACCGGCACAATGCCGATAAGCATACCAAAGTTCACCAGCATATAAGTAAAGAACATACCAAAAATGCCCGAACAGACTAGATAGCCGTACCGGTCGCTGGCGCTGTATGCTACGACAATCGTCCTCCACAAAATCAGTAAATAAAGCCCCAACACCAATAAAGTGCCCCATAGGCCGAGCTCTTCCCCCACTACGGCCAAAATAAAATCGGTGTGTTTTTCGGGTACGAACCCCAGGCGCGACTGCGTGCCCGAAAAAAGCCCCGTTCCCCAAATACCGCCTGCCCCCATCGCAATCTGCGCTTGAAGCACGTTATATCCGGCGCCTTGCGGGTCGGACCGGGGGGCCAAAAAGGTTTCTACGCGTTTGCGTTGGTGGGGTTTCATTTGATGGTCCACAAAAATCCCGCCAAACAGCCCCGCCAGCACTACCAGCGTAGCCAATACAAAATAAAACGAAGGCAGAAAAATACGCAGCTGCTTAAAAAACCACCAAGTTAAATAACCGCCCAAAATCACCAATACCGAAAATCCCGCCATATACCACGGGCTGTGCGCCAACTGGTAAAAAGCGTTTACAATCCAATAGTCCAAAAGTTCCGGGTGCAGATAAATATACGTCCAGGCAATGGTAAAAAACCCCGTCACCCCCGCAAACAGGCCGATTAACCCCAGGTAAAAAACATTCACCCCCGTGCAAAAAAGCAACACTAAAATGGCCGGGAAAGTAACCACTACGGAAGAAAAATCCGGCTGCATCATAATCAGCCCGAAAATTGGCACCAACAACGCCCCCAACCCAAACAGAGAGGACACGTCCCGAATGCGCTGCCCGCGGCGGTCCAAATAAGCGGCCGCCACCAAAATGGTGCACACGCGGCAAATTTCGGACGGCTGCATAGAGAAAAACGGCAACACAAACCACGAGCGGCTGCCACGCTGGTACGACCCAAACAGCAAAACCCCCACTAAAAGCGCCAAAATAAACCCATACAGGTATTTCCATTGCTCGTCAAAAATCTGGTAGTTAAAACTCCACCCGACAAAAAACGCCAGCGCGCCAATGGGCAACGCGACCAAATGGGTCCGCACAACGGAGTTGGACCACGACAGGCTGTTTACTGCCGACATAATGCACAATGCCCCCAGCACCACCAGCCCAATCATCGCCCCTAATAAGACGTAATCCAACCGGCTGCGCCCGGCAGGGCGGCTAAAATTTCTAAAAGCTGCCATTTTCTTCTCCTGGCAAAAGTTCCTGGTAATCTTCTTCCGTCCGCACCGGGGCCTGCACGGCAGCCGGCTTGGCGGCGGGTTTGTCTAAATCAAAATAAGCTTCCAACATTGCGCGGGCAATCGGGCCGGCAGCGGAACTGCCGCCTTCGCCAAACTCCACAAACACCGCTAGAGCAATGGTCGGTTCTTCGCCTTCCTTTCCGGCAAACGCCATAAACCAACCGTGGTCTTCCCCGTGCGGGTTCTGCGCCGTGCCGGTTTTTCCATAGACGTCCAACCCTTTAATCCACACACGGGCGGCGGTTCCGCTTTCCACCGTATGCTTAAGCGCTTTAAACAACATATCGTATGTTTCGGGCTTTAAATCGGCTTTTTGCAAAATCTCGGTTTTGCCTACCACTTCGGTTTTGCCCGTTTGGTTGCTGACAATTTTTTCCACATAATACGGACGATATACATTGCCCCGGCTGGCTACGGCCGCGGCAAATTGCGCCATTTTAAGCGGCGTAAACAACAATTCCCCCTGCCCAATGGACAAGTTTAGCGTATCGCCGATAAACCAATAGGTCTTGTTGCGGGCGCGGCGGGTGGGGCCATAGAGGTTGCCGGCTTTTTCACCGGGCAAATCAATACCGGTTTGGCGGCCAATCATAAATTTGCGTTCCACGCGTTCAATCGCGGCAGAACCCGTCTGGGCGGCCACTTGGTAGAAATATACGTCGCAAGAGTGGCTCATTCCGTCCAGTAAATCCACCGGGCCATGCTTACCCCAACAACGGAAGACGCGCGGGCCGGAATCATAAAACCCGGGGCAGTTGATTTTCTTATTGACGTCCAAATGCCCGTATTCCAACGCGGCTGCCGCCGTAATGATTTTAAATGTAGAAGCGGGCGGATAAATGCCTTGGATAGCCAGGTTGTATTCGTTAATTTTTTTAGATTGCTTGGGGTTTTCCTGGTCGCTATACGGCACAAAGATATTCGGGTCGTACGCGGGCGCGCTGGCCATTGCCAGTACGGCCCCAGTACGCGGGTCCAGCGCTACGGCGGCGCCGCGGCCGGTTTTGGAATTTTTGAGGCCTTCCTCGGCTGCTTGCTGGAGTTTAAAATCCAACGTAAGGTACACATCGCTCCCGGCGGCCCATTTTTTATCTTGGATAATGCTCTTTACACGTCCGCGGTAGTCCACTTCCAGGTACACACCGCCGTCAGTGCCCTTTAATTGTTGTTCGAACTTTTTTTCAATCCCGTTCTTGCCGATTTTGGACGTCAGCCGATAGCCAAGCCGCGGGTCGCGGTTGCGCCATTCGCGGTCGTCCATACTGCTGATATAGCCCAGCAGATGGCTGGCAAACCCACCGTAGGGATAAGTGCGTTTGGTTTCTTCTATCAAATATACGCCGGGGTAATAAAGTTGCAATTCCTGCAAGGAAACCGTGCTTTTGGTGGAAAGGTTTTCCGCCAGCAAGACAGCTTTGCCCGTTTTGGCGCCTTCGGCCACCTTGTCCAACACCTCTTGCGGGTCCATTTTCAAGCGCGGGGCAAAGTCGCGCGCTAACTGTTCCAAGTAGATGGGATCTTGGCTTCCACCCAGGTAATAAAAGCTAAAGGAGGGCTCGTTGGTGGCTACCGCCACGCCATCGGCCGTAAATACACGGCCGCGCGGCGCGGTTTGATAAATAATCTGCGTGCGGTTGCGTTCGGCCATTTCCAAATACGCCTGGTGACGCAGCACTTGAATGTCTATCAGCCGCAGCGCAATCACGCCGCCGGCCACCGCCGCCAGTACCATCATCAGCTTCAAACGCGCATTAAAGAAAATCTTGGTAACGGCCATTTCGCCACGCCCCTATCCCTGCCGGCTTAACGCCCCTCGGCCCATTACCCGGCGCACCAACCCAAAAACAACCGGTGCAAACAGGCCCGTCACGACGGACCCGCCCAATAGGCTCCAAAATCCAGGCCACATATCGGTGGACGCAAACCACCAAAATAATAAGCTGTTTAAAACTCCGCCCAAAAAAGTAAGGCCAAAAACCGTAACCATTTGCGGCGGAATGGCATCAAAATCAAACCGGCCGGACAAGTCGTACACCACACACGCGGCCACCGTAAAAGTAAAGGCATTGTTGCCAAACAGTTTGGTGCCGAAAAAGTCCAAAAACAACCCACAGATAAAAGCCACCGGGTAGCCGCAGGCTGGCTTTAAAACGGCACAAAACGCCGCCGCAAAGGCCAAAATCATATTGACGCTAAGCCCCCAGTAGGAAAAAATAGACGCAAAGGCCCAGTGCACAATGGTAGCTAATACAAACAAAAAAACCAGTTTTATAAAACTCCACATAGTTATTTTCTGTCCTTGTTCCCTAAAATTACAAATACTTCTTTTACCGCAGACGAGTGCACTTGCGGCTCTACATTGATTGTAAGCGCTGTTTGGAAAGTTTCGTCCCCCCGCACGCCGCTTACTTCGCCGACCAAAATCCCCGCCGGGAAAATACTGCTTGTAGCTGCCGTAAAGACTTTGTCCCCTTTTTCCACATGGGTTAAAAGCGGAATATATTTAATACGCACCGGGCGCATTCCACTGCCCACCAAAAGGCCTTCTTCCTGCCCGCGCTCCAAATACACCGCGGCAGAAAAGTCTTCGTCACGCACCAACAGTACTTTGGCCGTATTTTCTGTTACTTCTACCACTACGCCGGCCAAGCCTTCTTTTCCCGCTTCCATAGAAATTACGGCGCTTCTTTCCCGGATACCGTCCCGGCTGCCTTTGTCAATAATCACGGTGTTCCATTGCGTAGGCTCGCGGTAAGCTACTTTTGCCCACACCCCCGTCCAGCGCTGGGCCGGGCGAAGCTGCAAAATTTCCGTCAAACGGCCGTTTTCGTCCAAAATAGCTTCCGCCTGTGAAGCAAGCAGCTTAGTCATTTCAATTTCTTGTTTGAGGGCGCGGTTTTCCCGGTGAGCGTCCAAGAGTTCCCGCACCGTCAGGCTAACGTCTTCGGCGTATTTAGCCGTGCCGTGCGCCAAACGAACCTGCGGAATAAATACATAGGCAAGCACCGCTTTGACGGAAGACACAAAACCTTCCAGCGGTAAAATCATTAATAAAAATGAAAAAAGCAAAAATGCCACCGGCAGCAGAAAACGCCGTTTGGTGCCGGGCTCCGTGTGCTTTTTAGGAGATTTTTTACGAGGTAACATAATTTAATTTGCCTTCATGCGGCCCTTTTTGCCGCGGGTAAATAAAACGGTTTGTGCGCTAGGCACGCGGGCTTGCAGGCCCTTTTGGGCGGTTGAAACACAGTTTGGCTGGATTGCAACCCACCCATACAAAAATATTCAAAAAACCAAAAAGCGGACACGGTCCCCAAAAGAACTGTGTCCGCTTTAAATTTTTTCAGCAGCCTAGGCTAGAAAGATTTACCGCGGGAACCGAAGAAACGGGACCCTTTCTCGTTCAATTGTTCCAAGAATTTGCCCGTACCGAGCGCCACGCAGCTAAGCGGGTCGGCCGCACGGTGAACGGGGATATCCGTTTCTTTACGGATCAGTTCGGTAATGCCTCTAAGCAAGCTGCCCCCTCCGGCCACGACTAAGCCTCTGTCTACCAAGTCGGCGGCCAATTCAGGCGGCGTTTCTTCCAGTGTGCTCTTAATCACGTCAATAATAAGCCGCACCGGTTCCATGAGTGCTTGGCGGATTTCTTCCGAAGTTACCGTCAGCGTGCGGGGCAACCCTTGCGTTTGGTCGCGCCCTTTTACTTCCATGGATTTTTCTTCTTTGAGCGGATAGACGGAGCCTAAGTTAATCTTCACTTCTTCCGCCGTCGTTTCGCCAATAATGAGGTTGTATTTTTTGCGGAAATACTGCACAATGCATTCTGTCAGCTCGTCGCCGGCCACGTCAATGGACTTGGCCACCACCATTCCACCTAAGGAAATGACAGCCACTTCCGTCGTGCCGCCGCCAATGTCTACAATCATGCTGGCATGCGGTTCCGCAATCGGCAAATCGGCGCCCATGGCCGAAGCCATGGGCTCTTCGATTAAATAGACCTCGCGCGCACCCGCTTGGCGGGCGGCATCGTCTACCGCGCGTCTTTCCACGCCGGTAATATCCGAGGGAATGCCGATAACAATTCTAGGACGTAACAGACTGCTTCTGCTGTGGACCTTGCGGATAAAGTAGCGAATCATTTCCTGCGTTACTTCAAAATCCGCAATCACACCATTTTTCATCGGGCGCACGGCCACGATGTTGGCAGGGGTTCTGCCGAGCATTTGCTTGGCTTTCGCACCTACGGCTTTCACTTCGCCGGTTTCTCTTTCCACGGCTACCACGGAAGGTTCGCGCAGGACAATGCCTTTGTCTTTGACATAAATCAGGCAGTTGGCCGTACCCAAATCCATTCCCAGGTCAGAGGAGAAAAGGCCCCCGAGATAGTCTATTACCATAGTCGCCCCTATTCTACCAATTTAACGATGGCTACTTGAGCGTTGTCGCCCTGGCGCAGCCCCGCGCGGTAAATGCGGCAGAAACCGCCGGCGCGGTTGGCATAGCGGGCAGCCAACACTTCAAACAGCTTCTTGAGCGCAGCCGCATCTTTGAGCGTATCTTTGGCGGCACGTTCGTTATTGGCTTTGGCCAGGGTAATCAACCCTTCCACTACGCGGCGCACTTCTTTGGCTTTGGGCAAGGTGGTCTTCACTTCTTCGTGAAGGATGATGCTCGTGGCCATATTGTTCAGCATCGCTTTGCGGTGGGACGCAGTCTTGCCAAGTTTTCTGTATCCGGTATTTTTAATCATACTAAAACTTACTCCTTAAATTTTCATACCGAGCGAAAGTTTCATCTCGGCAAGTCTTTCTTTGATTTCGTCCATCGATTTGGCACCGAAGTTCTTGATCATTTTCAAGTCGTCTTCGGACATCTTCACCAAGTCGCGCACCGTGTTGATGTTTTCGGACTTGAGGCAGTTGATGGAGCGGGAAGACAATTCAATAAATTCAATGGACTGGTTGAGCAGTTCATCCAATTTGGAATTGACGTTCGCGCCCGCCACGGAACCCGTCATAGAAACAGGTTCTTCCACCGCTTCATCGCTGGTGGTGGCAACGCAGTCATCTTCGCCTTCAATCGTAAAAATGTGCAGCGAGCTGGACAGCAACACCGCCGCGCGGTGAAGCGCACGGGCCGGCTGCAACGTTCCATCGGTGGTGATTTCCAAAATCAAGCGGTCGTAGTCCGTCTTCTGGCCTACGCGGGCGGGTTCTACATCGTAGTGAACCTTCACGATAGGAGAGAAGAGCGCATCCACAGGGATAAACCCGGCAGGGCGTTGGATTTTGGCTAAATCTTCGGCCGGTACATAACCTTTGCCGCGGGAAATTTCAATTTCCATTTCCAAGCTGCCGCCTACTTCCAGCGTAGCCAGTTCCAGGTCTTTATTGACAATTTCCACACCGTCGATTTCTTCGATATCCGCAGCGGTAACCACACCCGGTTTGGCGGCGTGCAACTGCAGATATTCACGGTTTTTGCCTTCCATTTTCACGCGCAGGCGTTTCAAATTGAGCAAAATGTTGATGACGTCTTCCCGAACATTCGGAATCGTGCTGAATTCATGCACGGCACCGGCGATTCTGACGGCGGTGACGGCGGCGCCTTCCATACCGGAAAGCAAAATCCGGCGCAGGGAGTTACCCACCGTGTGGCCGTAACCGCTTTCGTACGGTTCTGCGATAAATTTACCGTAGAAGTCGGACGCGGTTTTTTCTTCCAACTGAATCTTTTGCGGAAGGACTAATTCATTAAAAGCCATTGCAAATCCTCCAAACTATTTAGAGTAGTATTCGACGATGAGCTGCTCGTTGACAGGGTAGGACATTTCCGCTCTGTCGGGCCATCTTAAAAGTTTACCGGTCATTTTCTCCGCGTCATATTCCAAAAAGCTGGGGCGCTGGTTGCGTTTTTCGGCTTCCGTCAGAGCTTGTTTGACCTGGGCGTTTTCCGCTAAGGCATTGTTCAAGGTAACTTTATCGCCGATGCGCAGCTGATAGGACGGAACGTTGACGGCTTTGCCGTTGACGGTCACATACCCGTGCAGCACAATCTGGCGCGCAGCTTTCAAGGAAACGGCGAAGCCTAAGCGGCGCACGACGTTATCCAAGCGGGTTTCCAATTTGCGCAAGAAGTTTTCGCCCGTCTGGCCTTCGGCTTTGGCGGCGGCGTCAAACAAATTGCGGAACGGAATTTCCGACATACCAGACTGCAGTCTGGCTTTCTGTTTTTCCTGCAAGCGAACGCCGTATTCGGACACTTTGGCTTTTCTAACTTTGCCGCCGCGTTTGGTTACGGCTGCCAACTTGTCAATGACGCAGTTGGTGTAGCATTTGGTTCCTTTCAAGAAAAGTTTGCAATCTAATTTTCTGCACTTTTTGCAGCTGGGTCCTGTATATCTAGACATAAATTTTTATACTCTCCTGGCTTTGGGCGGTCTGCATCCGTTGTGGGGGATGGGGGTGATGTCTTTGATGGAAGACACGGTTAAACCGGCTTGTTGTACGGCGCGCACGGCGGTTTCTCTGCCCTGGCCCGGGCCGCAAACTTTCACGGCTACTTCGCGCATACCCATCGCCACGGCTTTTTCGGCCGCTTTGTTGCTGGTGATTTGCGCGGCAAACGGAGTGCTTTTCTTGGTGCCTTTAAAGCCGTGGGAACCGGCGGTGGACCAAGCAATCGTGTTGCCCTTGTCGTCCGAAACAGTCACAATCGTGTTGTTGAACGAGCAGTAAATATGCACCACGCCGAATACCGGCGCTTTGGCGTTTTTCTTTTTTCCTTTCGCCGCCGGGGCTTTCGCCGCGGAGGCCGTTGTCACTTTTTCTTCTGCCATATGTTTTAAATTCCTAATTTCTAAATTTATTTGGTTTTAGAACCCACGGTTTTTCTTCTGCCGCGGCGGGTTCTGCTGTTGGTTTTGGTGCGCTGTCCGCGTACCGGCAGGTTGCGGCGGTGGCGCTGGCCTCTATAGGAACCAATCTCAATAGAGCGGTGAATGTTTTGCGCTACTTCGCGGCGCAGCTCGCCTTCCACTTTGTATTCTTTCTGCAAGATGGTGTTCAGCAAACCGGCCTGCTGTTCGGTCAAGTCTTTCACGCGGGTGGCGGGATCAATTTGGCCTTCTAATTTGGCAAGCACTTCTTTCGCGTTTTTCTTGCCGATGCCATAAATGTATTCCAACGCGACATCTATTCTTTTGTTTTTCGGTAAATCAATACCTGCGACTCTAGCCATATCTTATAAAACTCCTATAAATTAACCTTGGCGTTGTTTGTGTTTCGCGACTTCGCAAACCACCCGGACGACGCCGTTGCGTTTAATGATTTTGCATTTCTGACATATCTTTTTTACACTGGCTCTGACTTTCATTTATTTCTCCCTATAAGTTATTCTCCCGCGGGTCAGATCGTATGGAGAAAGTTCCAGCCTGACCTTGTCGCCCGGAAGAATTCTTATATGATGAACTCTCATTTTGCCGGATATATGCCCCAGAATAACTTTGCCGCCCGGTATTTCTATTTTAAACATCGCATTGGGCAGCGCTTCTAAGACTTTACCTTCAATTTCGATTTTATCGCTCATACAACTCCGAGTTCGGATTAAATCTCAGAACAAACGTCCGTCCGCGCCATTTTTCCTTCAAAATGCGCGGCCGAATTTTATTCAAAAGCAGTGAAAATCTCACTGCCGTTAGCCGTCACGGCTACCGTATGCTCAAAGTGGGCAGCGTAGCTGCCGTCCCTGGTCACCACGGTCCAACCGTCGTCCAGCTCCCTGACTCTGAATGTTCCCGCAGTAAGCATAGGTTCTATGGCCAGGACCATTCCTTTCTCCAACAACGGCCCTGTGCCCGGCTTCCCGAAGTTCGGGATACTGGGCTCCTCGTGCATATTGCGGCCAATTCCGTGCCCGCAATAATCGCGCACCACACCCATACCTTGGGATATGGCAAAAGTTTCCACCGCGTGTTGTACATCGCCTAAGCGATTACCCGGTTTGACTTGCCCGATTGCCTTATATAAAGACTTTTTGGTAACGTCCATCAGTCTTTGGGCTTCATCAGAAACTTTCCCCACACCGAGGGTGATTGCGGCATCCGAACAGAAGCCGTCAAGGCGGGCCCCTGTATCGATACTGATAATATCACCACTCTTTAATATTCTATCTTTTTTTGGGATTCCGTGCACGACTTCTTCGTTTATCGAAGCGCAGATGCTGCCCGGAAACCCATAATAGCCCAGAAATAACGGCGTCGCCCCGAAGGAACGAATCGTTTTCTCGGCCGCTTGGTCCAAATCCAGCGTGGAAATACCGGGTTTAACCATCTCGGTCATTAACTTCAATACCGCGGCAGTCACCTTGCCGGCTTCACGCATTTTTTGGAGTTCGCTGTCGTTTTTTACTTCTATCATTTTACCTTCTTGAGGACACTGACAATGTCTTCAAAAACTTTTTCGGGGGTTTGGTCCCCTTTAATTTCCACATACTTGCCGCTGTTTTGGTAATAGTTCTTTACCGGCAGCGTGTCGGTATGGTATACTTCCAACCGGTGTTTTACCCGTTCTTCCGTATCGTCCGGGCGGGTATAGAGTTCGCCCCCGCATACCGGGCAGGCTTTCGCCTCCGTACCAGGCGTAACGTGCAAAATTTCACCGCATTTGCGGCACTGGCGCCGAGAAGCAATACGGCTGACCACTTCGCTCTCGGGCAAATCGATCATAATTACTTCCGTAATATCCCGCTGCAGGCGCTGCATCATAGCATCCAGCGCTTCCGCCTGCGCTACCGTGCGGGGAAATCCGTCAAAGATAATTCCTTTTGTGGTCGATTTAACGATGTTTTCCAACATCGAAATCATCAATTCGTCCGGAACCAAATTTCCTTTATTGATAATCCCGGCGATTTCTTTCCCTAATTCCGAACCAGAAGCAATTTCCGCCCGGAGAACGTCCCCCGTGGAAATATGCTTCAAATGAAATTCTTCCTGCAATTTGGCCGACTGTGTGCCTTTCCCAGCACCAGGGCAGCCCATTAAAACAATGTTCACTTTTGAATCCTTCTTATATATAACTTCAGACAACTTTGCGTTTAGACCCCGTAAGATCTAAACGCAAAATAGTTTTTCCGCCGCAAGCGGAAAGCGGGGAGCGCGGCATTGCTGCGGCAGGCTCCCCCCTTTTAAAATTACTGACCAACGTTAAACCAGCGGCCTTTAATGCGTTTGCTGCCTTTCATCAGCGGCTCGTAGTTACGGGCCAACAGGTGGGCTTGCACTTGCCCCACGGTATCCAGCGCCACACCGACTACGATTAACAGCGCCGTACCGCCGAAGTAAAAGTCCACGTCAAATTCCGCACGGAAGAAATCCGGCAGAACTGCAATCAGACAGACAAAAATCGCACCGCAGAACGTCAAGCGGTTCATCACCCACTCGATGTAGTTCTTGGTCGGTTCGCCGGGGCGAATACCCGGGATAAAGCCGCCCCACTTCTTCATATTATCCGCCAAATCGGACGGGTTAATCGTCATCGAGTTGTAGAAATAGCAGAAGAAGATAATCAGCGCCGAGAAAATGACCATATACAGCACGCTGCTATGGCTCATAGCTTCCAACATTTTCTGCGCCCAGGGAGCTTCTTGGTTAAAGCTGGCAATCGTCAACGGCAAGGAAATAACAGACGAGGCAAAGATTACCGCAATTACGCCGCTCTGATCTATCTTAAGCGGCAAATAGCTGGTCTGCCCGCCATAGGTTTTGTTCCCTACCTGGCGTTTGGCGTACTGAACCGGAATTTGGCGTTGGGCCGTTTCCAGCCACACCACCAGCGCGGTAATGATAATCGCCGCCGCAAAAATAACCAAAGCCATAAAGAAATCCATTTCTTCGGTTTGTACGCGGTGCACGACTTCCATAATAGCGCCCGGCAAGCGGTCCACGATGCCGGCAAAAATGATGAGCGAAATACCGTTGCCCACCCCTTTTTCCGTAATCTGTTCGCCCAGCCACATCACAAACATCGTACCGGCCGCCAAGGTCAGCACGGTGGTGACGAAAAACATAAAAGACGGATTGACTACCGCAGATACGCCGCCTGCGCCTTCCACTTTCGTGATGGCGAAGGTCATCATCGCACCCTGCAGCAAGGCTAAGAACAGTGCAAAAATACGGGTAATCTGGTTTTCTTTTCTTCTGCCGGATTCACCCTCTTTGTGCATTCTGTCCAGCGCGGGGAAAATATGCGCGCCGCGCACGAGGCCCATAATGATGGATGCGTTGATGTACGGCATAATGCCCAGCGCTAAAATGGAGAACTTGCCCAACGCTCCGCCCGAAAAGATATTCATAAAACCTAAAATACCGTTTTGGTGGGCGGCAAACATTTGTTTCAAGACGTCCGTGTTAATGCCGGGTATTGGGATTGCAGCCGCAATCCGGAAAACAGCCAACGCCCCGATCAAGAAGAGGAGTCTCTTCTTGAGTTCGGGGGCGTTAAAGATATTTGCAACTGTGTTGTTAGCCATTATTTGGTCTTCTGTTCAAGCACGGTCACAGTGCCGCCGGCTTTTTCAATCGCCGCTTTCGCGGTGGCAGAAAAACCATGGGCAGACACTTTCAACGCCTTGGTCAAAGAACCATTCGCCAACACTTTTACGCGAGCAGCGTCGTGAATGATACCGGCTTTTTTCAAGGCTTCCGGGGTGACTTCCGCACCCGCCGCAAACACTTTTTCCAACGAGCCGACGTTTACATAATCGTAACGTCTGGCAAAGTCTTTATTGGAAAAACCGCTTTTCGGCGTGTGGCGGATAAGCGGCATCTGGCCGCCTTCTTTGCTTTCTTTGCGGGTGTTACCAGAGCGGGAGGTTTGGCCTTTCATACCTTTGGTGCAGTAGTTGCCCAAACCCGAACCCGGGCCCAAGCCCAAGCGTCTTTTTTCTTTTCTAGAACCATGTTTAGGGAAAAGTTTATTCAAAGTTACCATTTTATTCTCTCCACAAAACTATTCGGCCTTGGCGGCTTCGTTGGTTTCTTCCGCTTTCGGGGCTTCAGCGGCGGCCTTTTCGGCTTTGCCGCGCAACACATTTACCGCTTCTTTGCTTTTCAATTGTTTGAAAGCTTCCATCGTGGCGTACACGAGGTTGCACGGGTTGGAGCTGCCCAGGCTTTTGGCCAAGACGTCTTTAATACCGGCGGCTTCAAACAACAAGCGCGCACCGCTGCCGGCGATTACACCGGTACCAGGGGCGGCGGGCTTCATCCACACGGAAGCGGCACCAAATTTGCCGATCACTTCGTGCGGAATCGTTTCACCCACGATGGGGAACGTGATCATGTGTTTTCTCGCGTGGGATTCAGCCTTGGCGATAGCCAGCTGAACCTGATTCGCCTTGCCAATAGCAACGCCCACTTTGCCCTGGCCGTTCCCGACCACTACCAGCGCGCGGAAGCCAAAGCGTTTACCGCCTTTGACTACCTTGGCCGTTCTGGCTACATGGATAACCGTCGTTTTTCCTTCAGCGAGCGGTCTTGCTTTTTGAAACTCGGCTCTTTTGCCTTTCGCTTCTTTTTTGTTATCGCTTTTCACTAGCGTTTCATTGGACATTAAATTCACCTGTGACCTTAGAATTTCAATCCTGCTTCTCTGGCGGAATCCGCAAGCGCTTTGATTCTGCCGTGGTACACGCGTCCGCCGCGGTCAAACATCACTTCGCTGATGCCTTTTTCCAACGCTTTTTTGGCGATGGCGGCACCCAACGCTTTAGCGGCTTCTACGCTCTTGGCGGAGGTGTCAAACTTGCCCTCAAATTCTTTGGACAACGTCGTCGCAGACACTAAGGTGCTGTGGGTATTGTCGTCAATAATCTGGGCGTAAATGTATTTCAAGCTTCTGTATACGGAAAGGCGCGGGCGGTGGGCACCGTTTTTGAGCAGATGTCCGCGGCTGCGGTCCTTTCTGAATTGGTATCTTTCTTGTTTAGTGGCCATAATTATTTGCCTCCCGCCGCAGTCTTACCGGCTTTGCGGACGATGTGTTCGCCCTGGTATTTAATACCGCTGCCTTTATAGGGCTCCGGAGGTCTGATTCTTCTGATTTTGGCCGCGAAATCGCCTACTTTAAATTTGTCGCTGCCTTTAATCGTCACCGCGCCGGTTTTGCCGTCCACCGCTACCGTAAGGCCAGCAGGGATATCCAAATTGACGGGGTGAGAGAAGCCCAATTCCAAATTGAGTTTTTGGCCGGCTACGCTCGCGCGGTAACCCAACCCGTTGATTTCCAACGTTTTGGAGAAACCGTTCGTTACGCCTTCAATAATATTGAAAACGTTCGCGCGGGTGGTGCCGTGCAAGGCGTTGAGTTCTTTCACGCGGTTTTCCGGGATAGAGAACGTCAAAACCGTGCCTTCCAATTTCGGCGTAATGCCTTCCGGTACCGTGTAGGACAAGCTGCCCAACGCGCCCGTGGCGGTAATTACGCTGTCTTTAATTTCCACTTTCGTTTTGGCGGGAATGTTGATAACTTTTTTACCGATTCTGCTCATATTCCCCCCTTACCAGACCTGGCACAGCAGTTCGCCGCCGATTTTTTCGGCTTTGGCCTGCGCATCGGTCATTAAACCTTTAGAAGTGGACAAAATAGAAATACCGAACGCACCGCGCACTTTCGGAATGTTGTTGTAAGCGCTGTACACGCGGGAACCCGGTTTGGAGATTCTCTTCAAACCTTGGATCACACATTCGTTGTCGGGCGTGTATTTCAAAAATACTCTTACCACGCCGCCCTTCGTTTCGTTGTGGACGGCTTTGAAATTGGCGATGTAGCCTTCTTCTTTCAGGATGCGCGCAATTTCAGTTTTGATTTTAGAAAAAGGGATATCCACTTTTTCTTTCTTTTTCATATTGGCGTTTCTTATTCTAGTTAAGAAATCTGCGATTGGATCCATATTCTAGGTTATCGTCCCAAGCCACTTTCCTTTTATCGGAGTTGGCCCGAAAGCGATACCTCCTCCTGTAATTACCAGCTCGATTTTCTCAGACCCGGGATAAGACCCTGGTGTGCCATCTTTCTCAGGCAGATACGGCAAAGGCCGAAGTCGCGGTAGTACCCTCTGGCGCGGCCGCAGATTTGGCATCTGTTGTGGTAGCGCACAGCGAACTTTTGGTCTTTAGCCATTTTTGCAACCCATGCTTTAGTAGCCATAAAGTTTCCTTGCTCCTATTATTTAGCCGATTTGCGGAAAGGCATACCCATGTAGTCCATAAGCAAGCGTCCGCTTTCATCGTTCTTGGCCGTGGTTACAAACGTAATGTTCATACCGTGGGCTTTGGGTGATTTTTCGACATCAATTTCCGGGAAAATATAATGTTCTTTAATACCCAGGTTCAAATTGCCTTTTCCGTCAAAGCTCGGGTTAAAACCCTGGAAGTCGCGGATGCGGGGGCAAGCGATGCAGATGAAGCGTTCCATGAACTCATACATCTTCGCGCCGCGCAGCGTCACGCGTACGCCAATGGGCATACCTTCTCTGAGTTTGAAGTTGGAAATGGACTTTTTGGCCCGTCTTACTTGGGCGGCCTGTCCGGCGATGGCGGTTAAATCTTCTTTAGCAACTTCCATCGCTTTGATGTCTTCGCGGGCTTCTTTCACGCCAATGTTGATAACGATCTTCGTCAATTTCGGCGCGGCCATAGGGCTCTTTACACCCATCTCTTTGAGCAAGGCCGGAAGCACTTTTTCTTTGTAAAGCACCTGGAGTCTGGGCTGATAGCCTTCCGGCGCTTTCGTCACGTTTTTGGTTTCTTTCTTAGTCATTTTAATTCGTACCTAGATTAAATGATCGGCTCGTTGCATTTGCGGCAGACGCGCACTTTTTTGCCGTCAGCCGAGATTTGCACTTTGGGCGTCATAGCTTTTTTGCATTTGCCGCAGACAATCGCCACGTTAGAAGCATCCATCGCAGCTTCCATCTGCACAATGCCGCCTTGCTTGTTTTGGGAAGGTTTTACATGCTTGGAAATCATGTTAACGCCCGTTACAACAACCGTATTTTTCGTCGGGTTGACAGATTTCACTTCGCCCTTCTTGCCTTTATCTTTACCAGCTAACACCAGAACGGTATCTTTCTTCTTGATAATCATACTCTATACCACCTCAGGAGCCAGGGAAATGATTTTCAAAAAGTTCTTTTCTCTGAGTTCTCTGGCAATCGGCCCGAACACGCGGGTGCCTTTGGGTTCCCCGTTATCGTTGATGATGCACACGGCGTTGTCATCAAAGCGAATGTAGGAACCGTCTTTTCTTCTCTTTTCGCGGGCCACGCGGACAACTACCGCGCGGACTACGTCGCCTTTCTTAATGGCGGAGGTAGGGATCGCATCTCTGACGGAGCACATCACGACATCTCCCAAAGTTGCGATATCCCGGTGGTGGCCGCCGCGCACCTTAAAGCACTGCACTTTGCGGGCGCCGGAATTGTCGGCCACATTGACTATGCTTCTTAATTGAATCATACTTTAATAACTCCGTAGTTTTTAAAAACTAAGCTCTGGCTTTTTCCACAATTTTGGAAATTCGCCATTTCGTCGTTTTGGAAACCGGGCGGGTGCTCATAATTTCCACTTTATCGCCGATTTTGCTTTCGTTGGCCTCGTCGTGCGCGTGGAATTTGGCCGCTCTCTTGAGCGTTTTGCCGTAGCGGGCATCATGCACCAGGCGTTCCACCGTTACCGTGCGGGTTTTGTCCATCTTGTCGGACACTACCACACCGGTGAGGACCTTTCTTTTAGCACGGGATTCTTGATTTTCCATGGTTCAAACCTCTATTTCTGCTCTTTCTTCTGATTGATCAGCGTTTGCAAAAGAGCAATCTCGCGTCTTACAGCTCTGATTTCCATCGGGTTGGCGATGGGAGTGGTGCTGTGTTTGAAAAGAAGATTGAACTTCTTTTCCTGGGCTTTGCCGAGCGCTTCGTTCAGTTCGGCCAACGTTTTGTTTTTCAAAGCTTCTTTTTCGTTCGTTTTCATAAACTACCTTCTGGTTACCAGTTTCGTCTTAATCGGCAGTTTGTCGGAAGCCAAACGCATAGCTTTCTTGGTGTCTTCCACAGAAGCGCCTTCCAGTTCAAACAAAATTCTGCCGGGCTTCACGACCGCGGCCCAGTATTCGGGCGCGCCTTTACCTTTACCCATACGGGTTTCGGCGGGGTGTTTCGTGATCGCTTTATCCGGGAAAATGCGGATCCAAAGTTTACCTTTCTTCTTAATGAAGCGAGACAAGGTAATACGGGCAGCTTCAATCTGCCGGGCGGTAATCCATTTGGGTTCCAACGCTTTCAACCCAAATTCGCCGAATACCACTTCCGTGCCGCGCTTGGCATTGCCTTTAATGCGGGGCGCGCTGAAGGGTTTGCGATATTTAACTCTTTTAGGCATCAACATATGTCAAAGTCCTCTATTTGGTTCCTTCGGCCGCGGCCGCAACGGTTTCCGTTACGCCTTCGGCGGAAGAGCTTTCCATGTCGCGATGTTTCTTGAGTTCATTCATAATCTCTTTCGGAGATTTGGCGAAATGGGTTCTCTTGAAAATCCAGACTTTAATGCCGATTTTACCGCTGATGGTATTGGCTTCGGTAAAGCCATAGTCAATATCGGCGCACAAGGTATGCAGCGGAACGCGGCCTTCGCGTTTCCATTCGGTGCGGGCAATTTCCGCCCCGCCGAGTCTGCCGGATACCATGATTTTAATACCGAGCGCTTTGCCGGACATTGCTTTTTCAATCGCTTTCTTAATAGCGGCGCCATAGTGGGCACGTTTTTCAAGCTGCATAGCAATGTTCTGGGCAACCAGCTGCGCGTCCGTTTCCGGATTTTTGATTTCCATCACGTTTACGAACGTTTTGCTGCCGGTCATTGCTTCCAATTCTTTGCGCAGGGCTTCAATATCGGCACCTTTTTTGCCGATTACCACACCCGGGCGGGCCGTGTGAATGTTCACTCGCAGGAACGCACCGGCTCTTTCAATGCCGACGTAGCTGACGGCCGCCATTTTGAATTTTTCGTCAATAAGTTTGCGGATCTGGAAATCTTCCATGATCAGCGCGGGCATATTCTTAGGCGCGAACCATTTGGAACGCCAATCCTGAATATAACCCAATCTGATTGACCGGGGATGAATCTTGTGTCCCATAAATTAGCGACCTCCCTTTTTTTCGTCGGTGACGATAACAGTCAAATGACACATACTTTTTTTGTAAGGCATCGCACGGCCTTGCGGACCGGGCTGCACTCTTTTCAAGTGGCCGCTGGGGCCGAGATTCGCAAACGCTTCTTTAATGAAGACTTTGCTGAAGTCCAGCTTTTTACCAGCTTTGACTTCCAAGTTGGCGGCGGCGCTGTGTAACGTTTTGGCCACCAAACCCGCCGTGCGTTTAGCTACGAAAGGAAGTACTTCCTCCGCCGCCTTGACGTTTTTACCGCGGATTTGATCCAGCACTAAGTTCACCTTGCGGCTGCCGAACCGTTGAAATTTAGCTTTTGCACAAGCTTCCATATCAAATCCTCAACTCTTATTTCAGGGCGGTGGAATCTTTCGTCATACCACCGTGACCTTTGAACAAACGGGTGAAAGAAAATTCACCGAGCTTGTATCCTACCATTCTTTCGGAAACGTAAATGGGAAGAAATTTTCTGCCATTGTGCACTAAAAACGTGTGTCCCACAAATTCAGGCACGATGGTGCAGGCTCTTGCCCACGTCTTGATAGGTTTCTTTTCGTTGGAAGCATTCATCGCTTGAACTTTTTCCAACAGGTTTAAATCCACAAACGGACCTTTTTTAGTTGATCTTCCCATAATTACTTAACCTTATTTTTTCTTCTGTCGCTGACAATCATCCAGCCAAACGCTTTCTTGGTGGAGCGCGTCTTCAAACCGCGGGTCTGCTGGTTCCAGGGAGAGCGCGGAATGTTGCCGCCTTTACCGTGACCGCGGCCGCCGCCCATCGGGTGGTCTACCGCGTTCATGGCGCTACCGCGGACGGTAGGTCTTTCACCGCGGTGTCTGTTTCTGCCGGCGTTACCGATTACAATGTTGCCGTGATCGATATTGCCCACCTGGCCGATCGTCGCGCAGCAAGCGCTGGGTACCAGGCGGATTTCGCCGGACGGCATTTTGATATGGGCGTAGTCCGCTTCTTTGGCCATAAGCTGAGCTTGGCTGCCGGCGCTGCGCGCTAACTGCGCACCTTTGCCGACTTTCAGCTCAATCGCGTGGATAAAAGTACCTTCAGGGATATATTTTAAAGCAAGGCAGTTACCCACTTTAATATCTGCGGCCGGGCCGGACATCAATACATCGCCCACCTTCACGCCGAGCGGATGGAGAATGTATCTCTTTTCACCGTCAGCGTAATTTAAAAGACAAATGCGGGCGCTTCTGTTCGGGTCGTATTCAATAGAAACAACCTTGGCCGGAATGCCGTATTTTTCTCTTTTAAAATCGATCTGTCTGTAAGCACGTCTGTGGCCGCCGCCAATGTGGCGAACCATAATCATACCGGTGTTGTTTCTGCCGCCGGTTTTGCGCAGACCTTTGGTTAAGCTCTTCTCCGGAGTGGTCTTGGTGATGTCGGAATAATCCGATACCGTGATCGTTCTGCGGGAAGGGGTGTAAGGTCTAAATGACTTGATAGGCATAGTTAGTAGTTTCTCCTTTCAGCTACTTTGAAGCGGCTTCCACCACTTCAATTTTATCGCCTTCTTTCAAGGTTACAAAAGCCTTTTTATAGTCGGGTCTTTTGCCCTCGAAGCGACCCATGCGATGGGTCTTGCCCGTGACGGAAATAGTGTTAATCTTGGTAACGGTTACGTTAAAGATTTTTTCCACCGCGGTTTTGATTTCGCCCTTGGAAGCGTCTTTCGCCACGACAAAGCCATAGCGATTGTGATTGTCTCTTTCAATCAAGCTTTTTTCAGTCAACAGGGGCTTCTTTAAAATTTCGTAAGTGCGGGACATTATTTGCCCTCCTTGGCGAAAGTTTCGCTCAGTTTTTCAACGGCGTCTTTAGTCAAAATGACTTTGGAGCTGTTGAGCACGACGTAGGCGTTGATGTCCTGCGTTTGAATGTGCGTGAGCCCTTCCACGTTGCGGCAGGCCAAAGCGGCGTTCGCGTCGGCAAAGTTGTCGAGCACGAGCGGTTTGCGGCCGGCGGCTAAGGTTTCCAACACGTCCGCAAAGGCTTTGGTTTTGGGTTCTTTGAAGGTCAAAGAGTCCAACACCACCAGGTTACCTTCGGCGAGTTTGGTGGAAAGAGCCATCGCAAGCGCGGTTCTTCTTTTGGCGGCCGGCAAATCCTGACGATAGGAGTGCGGGGTCGGACCAAAAGCGATACCGCCGTGGCGGAACTGAACGGCGCGCAAGCTGCCCTGGCGGGCGCGGCCGGTGCCTTTCTGTTTCCACGGTTTTTTACCGGTACCGGAAACTTCGCTGCGGGTTTTCGTGTCAGCGGTGCCGCTTCTTTGGTTGGCCAAAAAGGCGGTGATGACTTCGTGCAGGAAGGTCGGGTTGGCTTTGACGGCAAACAAGCTGTCCGGCAGAGCGCAGGTCCCAATTTCTTTTCCTTTGATATCTAAAACTTTAGTTTCCATGGGTCAAAGTCCTTACTTCTTGTTGGCGGCTTTGGAAGCAGACACTTTATGCTGCTGCGGCGCCACATAGTGTTTTTTGTATTTGGAAGTTTCCAAGACGGAAACGATGGAACCTCTCGCCCCCGGGACGGATCCCTTCAGGAACAAAAGGCCGTTTTCGTTGTCCACTTTTACGACTTCAATCTTGGCTACGGTGTGGGTGGTCGTGCCGTAGTGGCCCGCCATGCGCTGGCCGGAAAGCACTTTACCCAAAGAGCGGCGGGAACCCAAAGAGCCCGGAGCGCGGGTTCTGTCGGAAGCGCCGTGAGAGTCGGGCTGGCCGGCAAAGCCGTGGCGTTTCATAGCGCCGGCAAAGCCGTGGCCTTTAATTTTGCCCTGGACGTCCACATAGTCGCCGGGTTTAAAAATCTTTTCAAGTGAAATGACTTGACCAATTTCAAAGCCGTTCACGTCGGCAACACGGCATTCTTTCATGTGTTTTACCGGCGCCACATTGGCTTTTTTGAAATACCCGAGTTCGGGCTTGTTGAGTTTGCTTTCTTTCACTTCGCCAAAACCCACGCATACGGCGTTGTAGCCGTCTTTTTCCTGGGTTCTGACACGCACAACTTTGCAGGGAGCCGCTTTTACAACGGATACACCGTGCAGGTTGCCTTTTTCATCAAAGAGCTGGGTCATGCCCACTTTTTCGCCGATTACGAAACGAAACGTAGCCGGAGCTTCTTTGACAGTTTCTGCTTTGGCCGCTTCAGCAACGGGGGTTGCCTCTTGGGCACCAGCAGCGTTTTTGATTTCTTCAGTCATATTCTGTCAGGTTTCCTATTAGTTGCTTTTGATTGCCACATCTACACCGGCCGGCAAATCGAGTTTCATCAATTCGTCAACGGTCTTAGAGGTGGGACTTTTCAGATCAATGAGTCTTTTGTGAATGCGCATTTCAAACTGTTCTCTGCTCTTTTTATCGGTATGGGGAGAGCGAAGCACGGTGTACTTCTTAATCCGAACCGGGAGAAGAACAGGACCCGCCACGATGGCGCCGGTTTTCTGCGCGGTTTCCACGATGCGGGAAACCGAGGCGTCCAACATGCGATGGTCATAAGAACGCAATTTAATGCGGATTCTTTCTTGGCTCAATACTTTCGCCTTTTTTTCTGTTTTTTCTGCCATTTTGTAGTTTCCTTAAATGTTTTGTACAAAAAAATTATTCGGCAGAAACTCCACCTCCGGGTCGCCCTCTCCGACGAGCCGGTGTGGAATTTTGCTGCCTTAAGTCTAATTCAGTACAGTTTATTATACCAAATTAGCGGGCTTTTGCGCTATACATTTACTAGCGGGTTTCACCTTACCGCGTTCGCTGCACAGCCGCCTAAAATTCGCTTAGTTATATTGTATAATATCCGTATTGTATTGTAAAGGACTTGTATGGATTGGGAAAAAATTTTAATACGCAAGGCCGCACGCGCCCGCCAACAGGGATATGGGACCTATGCGGGCATTATCCCGCTGCCTGTGCCCATCCTCTACAAGACCTGGGAGCGAGGGATACTTTGGCTCCAATTCGCATGAAGAGGGAAATGGGTCCTTGTGGCTGGCAGGGGCGGCTTATGGGCCCCTCCGTTACTGGTGCGGGAAGATTGTTCCCTGTTGCAAGCAAAACAACCCGAAAAACAGCTTTTCAGCCAACCAAATAAAAACCCGGCCCACACAAGGAGCCGGGTTTTGGGTTGTTTCCAAAATACTTATTTATAGCTGTCCAGCGATTTGAGCTTGCCCGTGCAAACATTGTTTTCGCACACGGGGTCAATCTGCACATAGCACATTTCGCGGGTGCAGGGAGCGTTGGCGCATTGTTTTTCCCACACTTTTTGCACTTTTTCGGCCGCTTTGGCGTTTACCGCTTCATAGCCGGCGCATTCGCAGCAACCTTTTTTAACAGCCACGCAATCGGCATCAACGGTGCAAGCTTTATCCGCCGCCGAAATAGCTTTGTTTAATTTGACCGGCATGGCATTAATCCCCACGCTTTTGGGGGAGGAAGAACACGCCGCCAACAGCACGGCACAGGCCATCAATAAATAGGTTTTTTTCATAGCTCTCTCCTTAGTAAGCAATATAATCTTCCATCGGTTTCGGGGTGCCTACGCAAACGCCATTTTGGCAGGAAGTGTTAATTTCCACATAGCACATTTGCAAGGTACAAGCCGCCATAGAGCATTCTTTTTCCCATAACGTCTGCAGGGCGGCCGCGGCTTCTTTATTCACCGGGGCATACCCGTTGCACAGACAGCAACCTTTTTTAACCGAGGTGCAATCCTCATCTACTTTGCAGGAAGTCGCCGCAGACTGGAGGGCTTCCGTATAATTTTTGGCTTTGGGATTAATCGGGCTGTTTTTGACATCCGCCGCAGCACAGCCGGCAAACAATACCGCCGCCCCTAACAAGGCTACTAATTTGAATTCCATATTTTCTCCTGTGTCTTTTCGTCCGCCAATACACAACGGTTTTGGCGGCAAAGGGTTTTAACGTTGGAAGTATCCGGTTTTTCTTTACAGCGTGTATACCAATCGGCTTCCCGAACGCGGTTGAAGTCTTCCAGTTCCCGGCGGTTAATAGCAGCATACCCCCATTCCGGGTACCGGCAAGATTTCAAAACGGCCACGCAATCTTCGTCGGCACTGCAGGCAACATGCACTTTGCCTACATAATGCGCAAAGACTTCGTTCATATGCCGCGTATGGCTGGCGCACGCCGCTAAAAATAGCGGGCTTAACATAACTATCCATCTATACATATCTATATTATACAAAAAACATTCACGAGGGGCGGAGCTATCCCCCATTTTTCAACAAACGCTTCCATCCCTTTTCTGCCCAGCTTTAAAAATTTCCCAATAAAAAAGGGACTGGTTTCCCAGTCCCTTTTGTGGTTTTGCAAACAAAACTACTCAATAATTTTGGTTACAACGCCGGCGCCTACCGTATGGCCGCCTTCGCGGATTGCAAAGCGCAACCCTTCTTCCATGGCCACAGGCGTAATAAGCTTCACTTCAATTTCAGCGTTGTCGCCGGGCATAATCATGT
>CASEWB010000008.1 GCA_949291545.1 uncultured bacterium | reverse complement strand
ACATATATTTTTAAATTATCTTATATTTTAATATTTTTTATTTTTATATATATTTTTACACAAGTGTATATAACTATAAAAACATATATTCATTTTATTTTTATTAAATTTTAAGCGTTTTTAAATTTAATAAGATTTTTGTTTTAATAAATACGCAGTATTTTAATTAAATCAATATTAATATTATTTTTAAAAGTACTTATTTTTTAAGTATTTTTATTTTTAATACTTATTTTTAATATTGGTGTAGTACAAAATCCAGGTTATTTTTTACAGGAAAACAATACCAGGTGGTTCCTCTCTATATAGGGTTGAATTGCACAAAAATCTTGCAGTTTCTCCCCGGTTTATTAGAGATTTACAAAAGAAGGATCTCTTTTCTATGTAAATTATTTAAGAAAGCACAATCAGTGCAGCTCTCTAGTTAGCCAAAACTCTTTCTTGATGGCTTTTTTGACCTCATCGAAAGGAATTTACCCCCATTTTAGGCTTGTTTTAGTCAAAACACCCCTTTATTTCGTTTTTTTACTAAAGGGCCTGTATTTATCTACCGAAAGTTCGTTAAAAAGCTGGTTAGTTTTTTAGCCCATAAAACGGAAACGTTATTTTTTACTTTTAAAAAGGCTGCAAAATCAAACGAGTTTGCGGAACCTGTTTTTCTGGTCCGGTTACGCAAGAAACCACGCGGGTAATATTTCTTGGCAAAGTTCCTGCCCGCCCGTTTCTTTCCCCGGCCAACTGGCATCAACCCAGCTGGCCGGGGCCGAGCGGGCCGCCGTAAAGAAACGCAAACCGGCGGCACCGCGGGGCTAAGCACCCCGCCTGCCCGCTGTGCTTTGTACACAGCAGGCGCGGCGGTTACTTCATATCCACACTGTCCGTCAGGAAGCAAGACATCTTGCCTGCCGAGCCGGAACCGGTTACGGTGTAGTAAGCACGCAGGTAGCGTTTGGCCCCATTGGGCATAGCCAGGGCAAAGAGGTTTTTCACTTCGCCCAAGTCGGCCTGTTCAAACGTGGCCGAAAGGAGTTCTTCCGCAGCGGAAAAATCCTCGTTATCGTCCGTCTGCAAGGATACTTTCAGCTGCGTTACGCCTGCAAAGGCTTCGTCCACGCGGCACACGGCAAACAACGCGCCCGGAACGGCGTTGCCGGCGGCGCCCAAGTCAATCACGTTATCGGACGCGGCGGTAGCCTGTACGGCCTGTTTATCAGACATCATGGCATTTTGGTCAAGTAACATAATTCCTCCTATTTCACCACCGCTTCGGTGTCGGTGATAGCGTCGCAGATGTGCACCGGAATTTCGTTAAACGTCATCAGCGGGCGGGACGTAATCTGGTCCGGCGTGTACTGGACGTTGGTGCGGTTGCTGGTCAGCTTTCTAAGAGCGGCCTTGACGGTGCGGTTCATATACCACACGGGCTTGCCCATAGACAGGCTTTGGATGCGTTCTTCCAGCTCACACATTTGGTCAATCAGGTCGGACGGGACGTTTTTCACATCGATATTGCAAATGCGTCCGGCGTAGCGCCAATCCTGCACGGCCAGGCCCAGTTTCCATTCGAAGTATTCCTTGTAGGCGGGGTATTCGTTGCCGTCGGCGTCAATGTGGTTGACGAGGCCGTGGTCCACACGCTGGATACCGGCTTTGGAGCCTTTGGGGAAGAAGGTGAACACTTTGTCTGTATCCCACACCACGAGGTAGATGGAGGAGTTTTGCCCTTCGGTATCGCCGCCGGCGTCAATGACGTTGCGGGAGCTTTCGGCACCGTCCAATTCGCAGTAGCGCGCGGACAAACCGGTAAAGCGTTCGGGGTGTTCGCCCACGTTGCCATAAATGAGGTTGGAAGCCATCGTGTTGGACATACCAGCGATAATCGCGCGGGACTGGCCCGTGCGCACCGCTTCCACATGGCCGCCCTTTTCGGCCACCAGTTTATCCACCACGGAATAGGCCGACAGCGTGCCGTAGGACTCCACCACCACTTTGGTAGTGGCTTTGGCGGGTTCAATGCCCTGGTAGGCTCGGCGCCAGGTGCCCTCCGGAATGCCGGTGCGCACGGCGTATTCGTGGCCGCTGTCTAACGAGCTTTCCACCACCAAGGCATCGGCGATAATATCGTTGGACTGGCTTAAAACCTCGGCAATAGCCAGCTCTTGGCCAGACGGGTCAAACTGTTTGGCGTAATCCACCAAGCTGTAATGTTTGTCAGCAATAATTGCCATTTAATTCTCCTTTAATTGTTTTTTCCGTACAACGCCTCGGCGAAGGTTTTGTCTTGCGGGGCGGCCGGTTTGCCGCCGGGCAGGCAGTCTTCGCTGATACATTTGCCAATCTCGTTAAAGGTACGGACAATAACGGGATGGTTCCCCAGCCCCGTGGCTTGCAAAAGTTCGCGCAGTTCGGGGCCGCCAAACGCGTCGGCCGCGCGCACAGCTAGGGCTATCGCCTCCCCCAAGCGGGGGCCGTAAAACGCTTTGGTCTGGTCGGCCCAGCGTTCTACGATTTGGCGTTTTTCTTCTTCGCTCTGTTGGGCGCCGCTGCGGGCGTAGCGGGCTTCCAGGTCCACGAGTTTTTGCACTTGCTCAGACGTAAGGCCCATTTCGCGTGCGGTGCTTTTTAGTTCTTCCGCCGCACTTTCTGGCATTGGGAAGTCCTCCGGCCATTTTACGTCTGCATAAGCTGCCGGGTCTGGGGCGGGGTCCGTCCGTTGGGTATCCGGGGCCGGATTGTTGTGGGGCTCCGGCTTCGGGTTAACAGCAGCCGTTGGCTGCGCGGACGGGGCGTTCAAATTGTTTTTCGGTGCGGCTTGCGGGGCCGCGGGCGTTTCTTGCAAAGCGGCTTGCGGGGCCGCGGGTTCGGTCGGGTTCATTCGTTTATTTCCTCCGTTAGACGGTTAATTTCATTTTGTTCGGACTGTACCTGCGAACGGTATTCCCCCCGCATTTGCGCATAGGCGGCGGGGGCAGCTTCTTCTATTTCCGAAAGCAAAAACAGCCCGATGCTCTGCTGCCCGCAGTGGAACGCGGTAGCGCAGGGGTCCCCGGGGACAAAGCCGTGCTGATGTATCTGGGCGGCTTGCAAAATCCGCCACAAGAGTCTGCGGCCTTGTACGGTTTTTAAGACGGCCTGCAAATCGCAGGCGTTGCGTTTTTTAAGTTGTTTTTCGTTCATAAATAACAGGGAGCCCGTCCTTTCGGCGGGGGCGGGCTCCGGTCCGGGCAGCGTTCGCTTATGTAGACGCCTGCACCGGAGCCTAAAAGGTGGGCGGGAAACGCCTGGCCGGCCAACCGTTTCCCGCTCTGTGCCGGGCCGTACCGCTTATGAAGACGCGCCACGGGCACAGCTTTGTTTTTACTTGTCCGGAAGGGATGCTTGCGAGGGGGCCGCTTGCAAGAGGGCGGCTTGCTGGCGGGCGGAGCGGATTTGGGCGGTTTCCTGGGCGCTGCGCAAGAGGGCTGGTGCTACCCCCAAGGTGTTAAGGCCTTCTTCCAGCGCGCGGTCGTAGTCTATGCGGTCCAACACGTCGGGCTGTGCCGACGCCAGCGAAGACGCATAATTAAGCCCTTGTACCAACGCCGCCAAACCAGCCGCTTTTTGCGCTTGGGCAATCATAGACACATATTCCACTTTCATTTCCAATCCTTGAATACTTTGCGGCGGCTCGGGCAAGAGGCCTTGGCGCACCAGCAAATTAAAGGCGCGGTCAATCAGCGGGTCCAAAAGTTCATTTTTTAACCGTTCCAACACGGGCCCTAACACCAAAAGTTTTTCTTGGTGGCGTTCGGCCACTTCGGCGGCGGTCATATTGGAATAGTTTTGGGTGGAAAGCATTAAAAACACGTCAGCAAAGAACTGGGCGCGGATTGTGTCGCGCACGCTTTGGATAGACGCTTCGAGCGATTTCAAATCCGGCTGGACCTGATAGGCCGGCTTGACGGCGGCGTCCGTCGTGCCGTTATAGCGGGTAATGCCGCCGGGCAGCAGGTTCACTTCCCCCTGTACATTGGACGAAACCATCATCGGCGGGTTGGTGCTTTTGTCCAGCGCCACGAGTTTGGTTTTTTGCATTTTTTGCAGCATTTTTACATCGCCCAAACACTTCCAGCCGGGGCCGCGGCCATAGGTATCGGAAGCGTTCTTCACTTCCCAGCGGGCGGCAATGACGGGAAATTCGCGGTATCCGCTTTGGCGCAAGAGGTGGCCTGCGTCCGCCGTCAGATAAATGGACGTATAGGGCATATGGGCGTGGTCTTTTTTGGCAGGGTCTTGGGCGGAATTGGGCCAAATTAGATGGATAATTTTGTGCCAGCGCCCGAAACGGTTTTCCTGGCATTCCCGGCGGACGGAGGGCGGCAAATTTTCTGCGCCAAAAGTTTTTTCCATTTGTTCCGCCGTCATAAAAAATTCCCGGCCAAAGCGGTCCACACGGCCGGCGGCGTCGGTACCTAGGCAGTATTCGCCAATGGTAAACGGGCGGCAGCGCAAACCTTTTTGCGGGTCTTCCTCCACCAAAAAAGCCGCCGTGCCGAATACGGCAATTTCCTGGTAGAACCCGTGCAGCACGCTGTAGACGTTGCTTTTGGCAAACACATCTTCCAGACGTTTTTTGATTTCAAACACCCATTCCCGCGCTCCGGGCAGGTTCATCAGTTCTTCGGGGGCGAGGGTCAAGTCGAACCAACTGCGCGAAGGGCTGGTCAGCCCGCTCATCATACCGGCGCAGAGCACTTCCACCGCCAGGCACGGGTCGGAATCCAACAGGGTTTTGTGGTCGATGCGGCGGCCTTGATTGGGGATTTGTCCGTCAAAAAAGCCGCGGGTGGGCGCCAGATAAGACGATAATTCTTTCCAAACGGACGTCCAAGTGGAACGCTCGTTTTTCAGTTCCTCATACAGGCGCAAATAGTCGGTTTTTGGTTGGTTATTATGTTTCATAGGGAGTATTGGACAACAGAAGCGTGCACAGCCGGAAGAAATTTACTAATATAGAAGAAAGAAGGAGGGTACAAATGCTGGGCCTAATTACTATTTTGATTTTTGTGGTGTTATTGGCAATACCGGGGTTCTACATTATCACGCGCAAGGTGTTCCCGCGCGGGAGCAAAAAATCCGCGATGTGGATTTCTATTTTGCTTACGATACTGCTGGTTGCCATCTTGGCCGTTTCTATGGCGGCAACACCGATATAAGCCATAGGATTTTTTAACCGCCCCACATACGGGGCGGTTTTTTTATGCAAAAATCCCCACACAAGGACGCAGCAATGCCGGCGGCTCTTACAACAACACAAATTTTAGGAAAACTATTTTGGTAGGATTACTTCTATTTTTTAATTATATCATAAAATAAATAGTTTTGTCAAGCATTTTTTGATATATTGTGCGTAAACAAACAAATTTAGGCGAATTTACCGTCAGTAAGCCGGCACTCCAGCCGGAGTATAAATAGCGGAAAAGAAGCGCAGTATTTGGGGTAGGGTGGGCGCAGCGCGTGGGGCTGCCGGAAAGGCGCCCCGGGCGCCCAATTAGCGCCCGGAACGCACAAAAAAGGCTATTTGGATTGAAGAATGACTGCCATATCGGCACCCATAATTTTTTTCAAAGGAGTATCCTTTTTCCAGCTTGCCACTAATTTGGCTTTGGGGGAGGCGTGGAATTGTTGGCAAATGCCCCGCGACTCCCGAAAATAGCGAAACAGCGGGTTATTAAGCGGCAAGAACTCCGGCACCGTATAGGAAATCACAAAAGATTTTTCACGCAATTTGCCGGGCAAGTTGGATTGCCTGTGATAGGCCACATGCCCATATCCGGCATACACCACAATCAAGGCATCGGGGTCCGCCTGGCGCAAAGCGCGCAAACGCTTAGCCCAAGACTTGTTGCGAAAATCCATTCCCACAAAAGAAACAGCATAATCCTCAACACTCTCCCGCGAAGGGAACTGTTTGGTTTCCTGCCATACTTTTTTAAAGAGGGCCCGCTCTTCTTCCAGCCCCACCACAGGAATTCCCATTCTCAACGCTTCATACAAAACCGGCGTACTCATACGGCGCGCGTAGCGGAGCAGGCGGGAAATTTTCCAGGGTTTGGTGACAGCCATTTTTATAGAAAAAGGGCCTCTTTCGTCTGCCGGCAAGAATTCCGTGGCCAAATAAATCCGGCGGCCGGGATACCGGCCCGGAAGCGAGCGGATAAGGGCTTGTACTTCGCGGGCCAGGCCGGGGATTTCGTGTACTTCCCCGATAAATAACATATCCAAATCTTTAGGCAAATACTGCCGGTAAGGAATTCCCTCCGTAAAAACCTGGCTTTGTATATTGGAAGCAATCTGCAAAGTATTGTCATTAAAGCGGGTAAAGTCCCGCATAAAGTGCTGAATAGATTTTACAATATAGGCATTGTTCGCCGCGGCAATCCGTTTATAAACCGTAGGGTTTAATTCAAAAATCACATGCAAGTTATTAATATCTTCCGCGTGCTGTTTCATTACGGCGGGCGGGAGCTTTAGGGTGACATTCCCCACCGTCACAGCAGCGTTCCGGCTGCCGCCGCGCAAGCTGGTTTTGATTAAAGTGGAAGCGGCTTTGCCTTGCGCGTACAAAACGGCCTGGCTCGCTCCGCCAAAAAGCAATAATAGACAAACCAAAAGTTTTTTCATTATTTCTCCGGTACAATCACAGCATAATCAAACCCCGTTTGCTTGGCCAGCGTGCGGGCGTATTGCCCCCGCCAATGCAACAGAGTAATAAAAGAACGCCTCCTAAAAACGGAATCGTCTTTGCCCCACACGGGATACAGCGCATTAAAGCGCGACAAACTCCGCGCCGACAGCTCCACCACCACCGTATGTTCGTTTGCAAAAAGCTTCGGGATGGCCACCGGCGACAACCACGACGTGTGCCCTATTCCGGCATACACCACAAATAAGGCCTCCGGGTCTTCCCGGCGGATTTCAGCCATTTTGCTTTCTATCACCCGCGCCCACGTTTTATTGCGTGCACTGACGGTAAAAAAAGAAAGTTCCATCTGGCTGTCCAACTCTTCTTCAAAAATCTGATTTTGAACCGGATCTTCCAAGGGATATATTTCTATATTCTCTTGCAGCAACTGGAAAAACAACTCTCCGGCGTATTGGTCTTCGGTCATTTGTTGCATTCGGAAGGGAGCAATATTTTCCCCCTGCACCCGCCGGTAATACCCATACAGGGCGTTTTCGTCCGGTTTTTCAATAGGGGGCAAATCTATAAATTCGCTAAACAGCACAATACGGCGTTTGGGCAAAGCGCGTTTGAGTTGCACCAGCAACCGGCCGACCATTTGCTGCACCGCCGGGGATTCGTGCCTTTCCCCCAGCATAATAAATTTTTCTTTTTGCAGGCGCGATACCAAAAAAGAAATTGCTTCCGACGAATAAAGTGCGCCCAATTCGCCGCGGCCCTTATCCGGCCAACGCTCCAGCCCCTCCAGCCGCGCCAGCAAACGTTGGTTAAGGCGCAACGCCGTTTTGTTGCGGGAAAGCGCCGCAGCGTCTTGCTGGTTAAACGGTTTATAGAGAATGGTTCTAAACGGGATATCCTCCGGCCGTTTGAAGTTCTTTTCTTGAAAGCGAAGCACCCGGCTGTAACTTTGTTCCACCGCCCGTTTTAATTCTTTTTTAGAGGAATAAATCTGTTTTCCCACGCGGGCGGGTTGGAAAGGAGTAGTTAAGTTTTTAAAATGCTTTAACCACGCGGGAGCCGTTTTTTTTGCCTGAAGCGCGTGCGGACCAGGCTGGCTAAAAACCTGGGCCGGCGTAGTAACCCGGCCAGCAGCAGGAACACGCCGCCAAGCGGCGGACAGTTGTTCCCGGGCGGCTTGCTCCGCCGGGGCAGCCAAAACGCGCTCCCAGGCGGCTTGCCCGATTTTAGCTGAAATTTTAGGTACAAGCGGCTGCGCCGCCGCCGGGCCGGCCACGGCCCCCGCACACAGCGCCCCAACAAGCATAGCAGTTGTAAAAAATTTGTGTTTCATAAATTTTATATTCAATTATAAACGCAGGGCTTCATACATCCGTTTCAGCACCGGCCAGATTTTGTGTGGTACCACCAGCAAATAATCGAACCCGCTGTTTTCCGCCAAAGTGCGGGCATCCGGCCCGCTCCAAAAAGAAACAGCCGCCGTGGTGTAGGGCTTAAAAAAAGGATCCTTCTTCCCCCATACGGTAAACAAGGCATCGGAATTAATCGGCCGGGAAAGGGCCAACTCCACCACCGCGGGGTGCTCGTTTGCAAAAAATTTAGGCAACGAATACGGCAACAGCCACGACGTGTGCCCTTTTCCGGCATAAACAATAAACAAAGCGTCCGGATCCGTTTTGCGGATTTCGGCCATTTTATTTTCCATCACGCGCGCCCAGGTTTTATTGCGGTGCACCAGTGAAAGCAGGGAATTCATATGATCTTGGGTTTCCACCTGGAGCAACTTAAATTGCTCAAAATCTTCCAACGGATACACTTCCACCTGTTTGACCAGCATTTGTAAAAATGCTTTTTTAGCATAATGTTTTTCTTTCATCTGCCAGGAATCCACTTCCGGCACGTTAGGGGAATCCACCCGACGGAAGTAGGTGTCCGCCGTCTGATTTATGGGCAGGCGCGTGCGGGGCAAGGTCATAAATTCCGTAAACAATACAACGCGCCGAGAAGGATTTTGCTGTTTTAGCTTAATTACCAAATCGGCCACCGCCGCCTGCAGTTCGTCCAAATAGTGAAACTCGCCCAGCATAATCATTTTTTCGTGTTGCAGGCGCTGTGCCAATTCCGAAATAGCTTTGTCGGAAGAAATCGTCTTCAGGGCGGCGCGGCCTTGCTGGGGGTACGCGTCCAACCATTGCATTTTACGCACAAAATTTTGCACCGTGTTTAATAACAGCGCATTATGTTGCTGCGCAAATTGCGAATACCGGTAAAGCGGCTCCAGAACCGCCTGCGAAAACAAGCCCGTAAGCCACCGTTTGTTTTCCGCCAACAGCTGGTTCAGTTCCTGGAGGGAGGCTTCAAATTGCTGTTTGTTTTGGGCTGGGGCCAATTCATCATGCAGTTTCCGCTGCATATACCAACACAGTTCCTTGAGGCGTTCTTTATCGTTCAGCAAATGGACCAGCTGCCGGGTGCTTTCCGGCAGTAACGTTGTATAGCGGGGGCTGCGGGCAGAAGAAAGGCCCGCCAATACCGTATTGGCTTGATATTTAAAACCATTCCCTTGCGGCCAAACGGCAGCTTGGCCCAAAACTTGCTTTCCGCCCGCAGGAGCCGGCGCGTTTGCTTGCACCTGCCAGCGCGCCAAGGCCGCTTTGGAGGATACCTGCTGCAGGGTTTGGCCGGCCGTTAGCTGCCCAACCGCCTTGCCGCCTGCGGCGCGTACCGCCGGCAATAAAACCTTTTGGGCGTGTAACGGCATACAGAGCCCACAGCACGCTAAGCACAAAAATTTTTTTATCATATTTATTCCGTAATATTTACAGCGTCATTTTCGTCAAAAGGCAACAGCAATTGGGCATCAAATCCTACCGCGCCGGAAAAATTTTTCCCCTCTTTCCACGTCCACACCTGGGGGGCAGGCAATTCCGCCAGCACAGCAGGATCTTTCCCTAATAAAAAGCCTAAAAATCCGCCTTGGAAGCCGTTGCGGATACTAATGGAAAACGGTTTTTCATCTTGCATTAAAAAAGATAAAGAAGCCATACTGCTTTTATCCGTGTGGGCATTCCCGGCATACACAAAAAATACAGCGTCCGGGAATTTTTGGCGCGTTTTCTGCATTACGGTGCGGATAATTTTCTCCCACGATTTATTCCGCATCACCATAGCCTGCAAAGAAGTGTTCGCCACCGAAAAACTCAGCCCGCTTACTGCCGGCATACGCAGATAAGTAAAGCGCAAATCTTCCAATCCATACACGTCTATTCCCAACGGTTGGGTAATCCGATAAACCTCATTGGTATATTCGGGGTTCTTTGCAAAAAAATCGGCAGGGATTATTTCCCCCGGGCGCCACAAAGCCGGGTACCGGTTAGACAAAAATTCCGAAAATAATACGATTTTGCGCTCCGGGTACTGCCGGCGATAAGCTTGCAGCAAGGCCGCTACCTGCTGGACAATACCGCGGCGGTTGTGCACTTCCCCCAGCAAAATGAACTGGCTCTGGGGCGGGATTTCCCGCACCAGTTGTTCCATACTTTCAAAGGAGTTCCTTTGTAAAGCGCCTAATATTCTTTCCCGATTTTGGGACAACCCGCTTATTTGTTTTTTAAACACCGGCACCAACTTAAGCAACGTCCGGTTATTCTCCACCGAAAACGCCGTATCCGTCGTTAAAAATGGATAGAGGGATAAAAACAATTTTGCCTCTTGCGGCGTCCAATCTGTCAACAACAGCCCCAGCGCCTGCGCACGCAACACTTTAGGCCTAGCTTCATCCGCTATAAATTCCGCCAATTCCTCCAACGTTCTTTTGGTTCCTTTGGAAGGATACAGCAAATGCACTCTGCGCGTTATAAGCGCGGAAAGGCGGGATAGTCTTTCTTCATTGATTTGACCAGACGCAATATAGCGCAGCGGCCCCGTGGGTTTAGAAATAGGTTTAGGGCGCGGCGTAAGCAAACGGCCGGGTGCCGCTTGTGCAATAGCCCCCCGGGCACTCAATAAAGCCCCCGCTTGGGCGGACGAACCGGCCAGCTGGCCGGCAAAACTTCCGGTTACAACCGCTTTTTGCCCCATAACCGCTTTGACGGCAGGCAACAGGTTTTTCTGCGCACAGAGAGAAACAGGGAAAAGGAAAACTACTAACAGAAGCGCGAGTTTTTTCATCAAAACATTCCTCTCAACGGCAATATAAGCATATAGTCAAACCCCGTGCTTTTTCCCAAGCGCTTTGCCAAAGGGCCGGTCCAATAGTGCAGGCTCATATGCTGGCGGATTTTAAAGAAGGGGTCGTCTTCCATCCATATACTGTACAACGAGCTAAAATCGGAGGGATCCCCCATCGTCAGTTCCACCACCGCCGGGTCTTCTTTTGCAAAAAATTTGGGCATAGCGTATGGAATCAGCCACGAAGTGTGCGCCTTGCCTGCATATACTACAAACAATGCGTCCGGGTCCGTTTGGCGGATTTCCGCCATTTTGCTTTCCATTACCCGCGCCCAGGTTTTATTGCGAAGCGCAATGGACAGGGCCGACGTTTCCGCCATCTCCAAACGGCCTTCCTCCTCCTGCAGCAAATTTTCCAATGTTCTGTCTTCCAGCGGATAAATTTCAATGTTTTCTTCCGCCAGCACTTCAAACAAATCGACGGCATACGCCACCGGGTTTAAGTTTTTTTCCTGCAAATCTTTTTGCGTAACGGGGGCAATATCTTTGGCCTGTACCCGGCGGAAATAAGCGTTTAAGGCTGTTTTTTGCGGTTTGGAACCCGCTTCGGGCAAATCGATAAATTCAGTAAACAGCACCACCCTGCGCTGGGGGTTTTCCTCTTTTAAGCGGACCAAAATCCGGCCGACGGTCCGCTGGATATCGTCCACATAGTGGTTTTCTCCCAGTAAAATTAATTTTTCGTTCGACAGTTTTTTACACAGTTCTTCCAACGCGGCCGAACCATAAACATCTTTCATTTCGTTGCGGCCTTGTCCGCGCAAGTTTTCCAGCCATTGCATTTTTTTAAACACATTCCGCGCCGCCGCCAACACAATTTTGTTATTGCGGTAGGCAAATTCCGTCGGAGCACTCATAGGCTTATACACATTTTCAAACAACCAGTTATACACAAAACGTTCGTTTTCGCGCCATAGTTGTTCGATTTCCTGCTCAAGAGCTGCGCTTTTGATGGATCCCTCGTAAGAATTTATTTCGCCAACGGGCCGGCGCGCGGGATTTTTCAGCAGATTTATCTTCCGCAGGTCCAGGCGGGTATTGGCTTGTTTAACAGGCACGGGCAGCACCTGCTCCTGCTTTAAAAGGTGGCGTTCAAAAACGGCGGAAGGGGTGCTTACGGCGCCTTGGGGTAGCGCTCCCGCCGGCAAGCGGCTGGCCGCAGCAACGCCGGGCCATGCGGAAGAAAGAGCCGCTTTCCCGATTTGTTTGCTAAGCATTGTTTTAGCCGCCGGCAATAAATTTTTCTGTGCACACAACGGCATAGCAGTTATTGCCCATAAAAAAAGAAACCCAAATCTTTTCATATTAATACTATATCGCTTTACCGTCTTAGAAAACAGAGTCCTTAGTCCCATTTTTCCCCGCCCAAAAGGCCTACTTCTTTTTGGGTCTTGCAAGGGCCCTGTCCGCCGCACAACATTTTTTGCCTTGCAGAATGTTATCCCGTATAGGGGCCTGGCCGGCATACGGTTTCACCTCCTGCGGGGATTTTCTTGTTTTGTTATACTACGTCATACTCGCTGTTGGCAAATTCGCGTGCAGCGCCTCCCGTGCGCGGGCGGACAGGGGCCGCAAAGGTTAAGGCCAAAGCGTCTGCAATATCGGGGCTTTTGCCGCAGCGTTCTTTAATTTTTTCTTTGGGTTCCAGCCGCATGCGCCCGGCCGCGTCAAAATCGTAACACACTTGGCACAAATCGGCCTTTAATTCCGGGCAATCGGGCAGGGCGCCCCCGGTTTTAATCCACGCGGCCATTTCCCCCCACATTTCGGCGCGTTTATTGGCATACTGCCCGGGGCGGCTGGGGGCGCCGCCAAACGGAATTTCCGTCACGCAAAACCCCAACTGCCGCAAGCGGTCAATCACGCCGCCGCCGCAGCCGGCGTCTACAAACACCGCGTCGGGCCGAAACGCTTCAATCTGCCGGGCCACGCGGTCCGCCAGCGCCATATTATCAAGCCGTCTAAACACCAGCGGTTCCAACGCTTTAAGGCCCTGGCGCAAAAAAATAACGCTTCTGTCGTCGCCAAAGCGGGCCGGGTCCACCCCGATAATTTTGGGGGCAAAGCGCAGCTCGGCCGGGGCATAAGTGCGCGCGCACGCTAAAGAAACCGCGTCAATCGGGATAAGCACATTTTCGGCAGAGGCCGTAAAATCGCACAAGTATTCCTGGCGGAAAATATTTTCCGGCGTTTCGCGGCGCAAACGCTCCAGCTCGCCGGGCGCAATCACGCCGGACTCATCTGCGCGGAACACGCCCACCCACCATACGGCGGGTTCTTTTTGGGCGGCTTTTTGAGCGCGGTTAAAGAGTTCAAAAAACGCATTTTGCCCTTTGGGGGTTCCCATAAAAACGGCCCAGCCTTCGCGCGAAAGAAGCATTGGGCGGATAATTTCGGTAAACACATCGGGCTTGATTTGGGCGTACTCGTCCAGCACTACGCCGTCGGCATAGGTACCGCGCAGGGCGTCGGGGTTATCGGCGCCGCACACCCAAATGCGCGCGCCGTTGGGCAGGCGCAGGCAGAGTTCGGCCTCGTTGGCGCTCACGCCGGGCAGCGGGGCGGAATAACGTTTTAAATAATCCCACGCAATCATTTTAGCCTGTTTCAAAAACGGAGCCAAATAAAAATACCGCGGGTGCGGACGGGCGTTTTGCAGGGCTTTTTTAAGCAGGTGGTTGACGGCACAGACGGTTTTGCCCAGCTGGCGGTGAGTGACCAACACGCAAAAGCGGTGGGTTTCCAACTGCGGGTGGATTTTCTGCTGGGCGGCGCGCGGGTGATAGGGAATGGTAACCACCAAATCCGAAGGGTGTTTTTTCATTTGTCGCTCTCCCACCGCACGACAAGCGGCGCGCCGGAGGAAGCGTCCTCTTTTCCGTCTTTCCACCCCAAGAGGTTTTTAGCTGTAAACACGGCAAACGAAGCGGAATAATTGCCGCGCAGGCTGTTTTGGATTAAGATATTTCCCTGTAAATCGCGCGCTTTGCGGGCGGCCTCGCGGAAGGCCGGGTGTTTTTGTTCCCAGCTTTCCAACACGTCGCAGGTAGTGCCCAACAGCTTGGCAAATGCGGCAAAAGTGGGCAGTTCGGCGGCGGTTTCCACGAGCGAAATGGAACCATCACGCTTGGTGACTTCCGTCACCGTAAAGGGCGGCACGTCAAAAAAAGCCAGCAGGCGGGTGCAAAATTCGGGCTGATAACGCAAGGGTTTCCCGTCGGGCTTGGCCGCACGGGAACGGGTTTTGGCAGGCATAAAAAAGCTCCTAAAGGCAGGCAAACAACAGGAACCGGGCCCGCAAGAACGGGCGCGGCGAAAAACCGGAAAGTAAAGGGATTTTAATAGGGCGGACGCCCGAGATAAAAAAATTACAAACCGCTTATTGCGCTTTGTAATATATTTTATTATAGCAAAATCGTTTGGTTTTGTCAATACAAACGAACGTAAAAAGCCCTTTTGCAAGGGCTTTTTACTATTTATTGGCCGTAATAGCTGTTAAAAAACTCGCATAAAAATTTATTTGTATAACAGTTTACAGCTTTTGTGCCTGCTTTATCTGAAAAGTAACTGTACGCGTGGTTATAATAAAACGTAATGGCCATTTGGTACTTATTTTTATTATTAGCGTCTTTGCAATTATGTTGTCCTAACCCGGGACAGAGAACTGCATTTAACGCCCCCCGCCAGCCATGGTCCACGGTGATGAGCCAATCCTTGCACTTGATTTGGCCTTCGTGGTCATCCGTAGACATAATGCAATCGGGAAACGTAATATCCAAGTTGGCCGGGCCGTGCGAATACGTTCCGTTGGCCAAATAATACATCTCTTGCGCTTGTTGTACTTTTTCCGCCATTTGGAACAGCAACACCGCCTGGGATTTAAGCACCGCCTTTTGATACATCGGAACCGCCACCGCCGCCAAAATACCAATAATTAAAACGACCACTAACAGCTCCATAAGCGTAAATCCGGCGTTTTTCCCCGCCGGGATAGTTTTTTGATAAATTTTGTTCATACGCAAAATTTATCAAAAAAAAAAAAACAAAGCAAGGCCTTCCGGTTGCGGGTCTTTCCTGCACACACGGGGCCTCTTTCATCCCTTATAAAACGGGAAACCACAAGTGCGTTCGTTTTCAGGTTCAATTCTGCCCGCACAAGTCGTGTCCGTCCGCGCGAGTCACGGAGCCGCCCCGTTCCCGCCAGGCCTCGCTTATTTCAAAAGGAATCCGTTTACGCACATGCCCGGGGCAGCCGCGGCTTTTCCGACGGTCATCCGCGTACAAACAAAAAAGCGCGGCCTTTTAAAGGGCCGCGCTTATCATGTACAAAAGCCGCACTATACGCCGGTTACGTTAAAACGCTTCCACCGGCCGGAGAGGAACCGCGCCAACATAAACACCGCCGTCAAGGCAGCGTAAAACGTCAGCCAGCTCCACACCCAAAAGACCGATAACTGCAGTTTGTACACAATCAGCCAAGTACCGGGGATCAACAGCCCCCACGCACAAAAAACCATAATATACATATAGAATTTCGTATCGCCCGCCCCGCGGATAGCCTCACCGAAAATCAAGTAAGTAGCATCAAACAGCACAAACGCGCTGACAAGCTTCATAAGCGGATAAGTTTTGGCTGTAATTGCCGCCGCGTCCGGCGACGAAGCCGGGACAAATAGCCCCACAAAAAGCGGCGCAAAAAAGAAGAACGACAGCCCCACCGCCCCCGCATAGGCATAACCAATTTTGCACGCGTTTTTAATCACTTTTATCGTCAAATCCGGGCGTTTTAGCCCTTGGTACTTACTAACCAAAATTTGTATGCCGATACCCAGCCCCAAAATGACCGTAAACACCACCGGCTGCATAGACATCACCACATTGCTGGCCTGCAAAGAAAGCGTGTCAATGTTGCCAATCATAAACGTAAAAAGCGTAAACGACAAAATATCCATCAAAAAGCCAAACCCGTTGGGCAGGCCAAAGCGCAACAGGCGCGAAAACACCGGCTTGTAAAAACCGGCCAGGCGGCGGATTTTAAATTCTTTATGCACTTTTCCGGCAAAAATAAGCGTGCAGAATATAAGCGTAATAGAGCCGGTGCCTATAACGGTGGCCCAAGCGGCGCCTTCAATACCCATAGCCGGAAAGCCAAGTTTGCCGAAAATCATTACATAGTCCAGCCCAATGTTTACCAAATTTCCCACCACCGTAGCCCACATGGGTATTTTGGTTTTTCCGCGCCCGCTGAAAAAGCTGGCCAAGGCATTGTTAATCACCGCCAGCCCGCCAAAAATGTTTAAAATGGAAAAGTATTTTATTTCCAGCAGCCGCACCGCTTCTTCGTGCCCGAACGCATTGATAAGGGCTATCCCCGCGGGCGTCAGCCCCGCCAATACCAGCGAAGATAATACCGCCAGAAAAATCCCCTGCCACAAAGACACCGTCACCGAGGCGTATTTTTTCTTGGCGTAATACTGCGAAATAAAAACGCTCGTATAGCTGGCCAACCCCATAAACATAGCGCTAAAAGTCATTGCCAGCACGCCCGCCGGCACGCACGCCGCCAAAGCGTTATGAGAATACCAAGCCAAAAACATGCGGTCCACAAATTGCATAACAACTTGCGAAGCCATCGTTACAATCAGCGGGTACGACAAAAACCACAGCTCGCTTAAAGAGGCCTGCGGATAAATCTTTTTACTCATTGCAATTTTTTCCTCCTATTGCAACAGGGCAGAAAAAAGCCCCGAACCATTGGCTCAGGGCTTTTTAAAAGTCTTTCAAAAATTACAGTTTGACGACTTTCACGGCCTTGGGGCCTTTTTCGGATTCCACGACTTCGAATTCCACTTCCTGGCCTTCGGCCAAGGTTTTGAAACCGTCGCCCTGAATTTCCTGATAGTGAACAAAGAGATCTTTAGAACCGTCTTCGGGGGTCACGAAACCGTAACCTTTTTGGTCATTAAACCACTTAACTTTTCCTTTAGGCATTTTACTATTTACTTCCTTTTGTTAATTATCAGGTACTTAAACTTAATAAGTACCTACAATTATTATACTATAAATCGGCGGAAATGACACAACAGTTTTAAAAAAATTATTTTTAAAGTTTGCGTGAGCAAAAGGGGTATAATGATTGTATGAAAATAATGGAAGCCGTGCCAAATATTTCTGAAGGCCGCCGGGCAGATGTAGTGCGGGCAATCGTCCAGCGGGTGCGGGGGGCTGCCCCACAGGCAAAACTGCTGCATGTTGACTCCAATCAAGACGCCAACCGCACCGTGCTTACGTTGGCTGGCCCTCCGGAAGCAGTAAGGCAGGCATCATTTGCTTTGCTGCAGGTTTCGGCCCAACTGTTAGATATGCGCACCCAACACGGCGCGCACCCGCGCCTTGGCGCCGTGGACGTGTGCCCCTTTGTACCGGTGCGAAATATGACGCTGGACGAAGCCGCCGCCCAAGCGCACCTGCTGGGCAAGCAAGCCGCCGCCGAGCTGCACCTCCCCATTTATTTTTACGAAGCCAATGCCGCCCATAAAGAGCGGAAAAACCTGGCGTTTATCCGCCGCGGGGAATACGAAAGCCTGCCGCAAAAAATGTTGCAGTTGCCGCCCGACTTGGGGCCGCGCCAATTTGACGCGCAAGTGGCCCGCACGGGGGCAAGCGTCATAGGTGCGCGGAATTTTTTATTGGCGTTTAATGTTTCGCTAAACACGCAAGAAGTTTCCGCCGCCAAAGAAATCGCAGCGGTGCTGCGCGAGAAAAACGGCGGGCTCCCTGCCGTAAAAGCGATCGGCTGGCTGATGCCTGGCTACCAAGCGGCGCAAGTGTCTTTTAATCTGACGGACTACCACCAAACCGGGTTGGCGCAGGCCTTTGAAGCCTGCCAGCAAGAAGCGCAAAAACGCGGATTAACCGCAACGGGGAGCGAGCTTATCGGCCTGGCCCCGGAAGAAGCTCTTTTAAAAGCGGGCCGATTTTATGCGCCGGCGGAAACCGCTACCGCCGCCTTGCTGGAAACCGCCGTTACGCGTTTAGGGCTAAATAAAATCCGCCCGTTTAACTTACGCGAGCGGATTTTGGAATATCGTCTGCAAGACGTTTTATAATAATCCCAACAACTTAACGTACGTTTCTGGCGGCACCTGTTCTGGCCGCACCGTCGGGGCCACGCCGCATTGTTCCAACGCCTGTTGGATTTTTTGTTTATCGTACCCGCACAGCGCCCACGAATTAAACAGCGTTTTGCGGCGGTGTAAAAACGCCGCATTGACTAATTTTTTAAACCGGGGCCATTCGCCCGCCGGTACCGGCCAAAGCGCGCGTTTTTGGAAGGCAAGCACCATACTTTCCACTTTGGGCGGCGGATTAAAGCAGCCGCGCGAAACCTTGCAAATAGGGCTTATTTGCGCGCGCAGCTGGGAAAATATGGACAAGGGGCCATAGAATTCCTCCCCCGCACGGGCGCGGATACGCTGGGCCTGCTCTTTTTGAAACATAAACACCGCCGCTTGGAAAAAAGGCCAAGCAAGCGTTTTATCCAAAATATCGGCCGCATCAATATAGGGCAAGTTGCTTACAAACAGCGTCGGCTTAGGGGCTAATTGGGACAAGTCCGCCTGCAAAAAGTTCTGCTGCAATACGCGCACCCCGGCTTGTTTGGGCAAATGCTGCTGCAGAAAATCCACCATAGCCGGGTCAATTTCCACCACCGTAAAATTTTTTTCTCCGCGGGCAATCAGCTGTTGGGTAAGGGCGCCTTTTCCGGGGCCGATTTCCAGCAAATTTTCCGCCCGCAGCACCAGCGCCGCATCCACAATTTGGCTAATGATACTTTCACTAACTAAAAAATGCTGTCCGTATTTTTGCATAGAAAAACATCTAATCCGCTAAAATTTTTAAATTGCGTGCGGCTACCTTGTTCTTGGGCTGCACCTGCAAAGCCTGCTCGTAATATTTTTTTGCTTGGGCGTCTTCGCCCCCCACCACGCAAGCCGTACCCAACCCCAGGAAAGCCAACGGGTCCTGCGGCGAAGCAGCAACCGCCTGCTGGAAAGAGGCCTCCGCCTCCGCGGCGTTTCCGCGCGCCAAAGCCGCCAAGCCTGCCAGCAAGGCGCAAGTATCGTCCGCCGGGCATTGTGTATAGTTGGCCAATTCCTCGCTAGCTTCTTCCACAAACGCCAGCCAGCTGCGCCCCATCACCCAAAGGCCCATATCATTACCCACTATGCGCGGGTCATACACGGCTTTAGGCGCAGCAGTGTTATCTTGCGTAACCGCCAAAGGAGCATTGTAATCCAAGGTGCGCCCTTGCAGCGACATACTGATATTGTACTTTCCGGCCACCTGTTGGACCGCTTGTTCCAGCCCGGAAACAAATTCTTCTATCTGTTTTTTGCGTTGGGCGGCGTCCCCCTCCGCCAACGAAAACACACGTTTAAAAGACTGGGAGGCCTGCTCCTGCCCCGGGGTTCCTTCGGCCCGCAAACGCTGGTAGGCTTCTTCGAACGTAGAAGCCCGGCGCGCGGAAGAAGCGTCCGGCTGGGATACAGGGTTAAATTCCAACGTCACTTCCACATTTACCACTTTGGAGGGAGATACTTTTTCCAAGCTGTCTTTAAACTGTTGGATTTGTTTGCGGAAAGCTTCGGCCGTGCTTCCGCTGGCGCGATAAACGGCGTTTAAAGCCAGCCCGTCCGCCTTAAAACGGGTAATGGAAAAAGCTTCCTCTATCACTTCACGCGCTTTTTCCACTTCCCCCTGCCGCACCAGCAGAAAGGCATAGCGCAAACGGGCCACATAATCGCCGGGTTTGGTGCGGACGGCTTTTTTATAGTATTTCAAAGCGTCCTTGGGGCGGTTTAATTTTTCATACAAAGCGCCTAAACTCAGTTGGGCGTCCTCGTAATAAGGGAACAAGCTTAAAGCCTTTTTAAAGGAATCTTCCGCTTGGGCATCGCGCCCCATAGATTCATAAAGCGTGCCTAATTGGTAATGGTACAGCGGTTCGCGCGGGGCCAGCTCGGTAGCGCGGCGGAAATGTTCCAAAGCCTTATCCAAGTTAAGCTGCACGGCATAAGTAGACCCTAGGTTCATATGCGTATCGGCTTTGTTGGGGTCCAGCGCGTTGGCTTTCAAAAAATACTCTTGCGCCAGCGGAACGTCCCCTTTCCAACCGCTGGCAATACCTAACAGTTGATAGGCCATCGCGTTTTGAGGGTCCAGGCGGAGTGCTTCGTTGTATTCGCTGATAGCATCGTCCACTTGCCCCGTCCAGTACAGGGAGGCCCCTAACAACAAATAGGGTATCGGGTCCTTGGAATTTTTGATAACAGCTTTAGCAAAACTGTTGGAAGCTTCGCGGTATTTGGCTTGGGCCATTTCGCTCATACCGCGGCGCATATCGGTGACGGATTGCTCCAGCATAATGCGGTCCCACACCGTTTGGGAATAATCGGTTTTTACTTCTTGCTTGCGGAAAGAAAACGGGAACAAAGCCCACGCGTCCGGCGCGGTGCCCAAAAAGGTTCCCACCGCCAAGCCTACCGTAAAAATAAGACGTTTTGCTTTCATATGTATATGATAAATAAAAAGCGGGAAACTGCGCAAACCAGTTTGCAGCCGCTCCAGCACAGCAGTTCTGCCCCCCAGAACGGCCCGGGCCGACAAGTAACCCCTCAAAAAGGGCAAAAAAATCCCCGGGAGAAAACTCCCGGGGATTTCATAAAACCTTTACTACTCTATTGCTTCTACAACACTTTCCCCTTCTACACGGCCTCCGGCAATACCCGGAATATCAGAAGGTCTATATTGAGTACCGCAAGCGGTATCATTTCCGTTGCTCGGTTTGGCGTTTTTGCCATTGATACACACAGCACCCACATATTCCAGGGCTTCCGATACCGGCATATTGCCCGACAAACCGCAAGAGGTATCCGATTCGTTGAACAAGCTTCCAGCGTGGCTGATGTATATCTGACGGTTATAGTCGTCAATCGTGGTGGTTTTCGTCTGTTTCAGTTCTTCAGCCGTCACCCTTTGCCGCTGTTGGAAACCAATACCCGATGCAAGGCTACGCAACGGATAAGTGCTGGGGTTAAAGCCGTCTTTGGCCCAGCCGCCCTTCGTCAATTCGTTCAAGTACGAATCGCGCCCCGTGGAACCGGCGTAAGGATTAATTCCCTGTTGATCGCCAATTTTTAAGTGGTTCCAGTTATAACGCCCATAATGATACGGGCGCACGGCTTTCTGCGCCACAAAGTGGCCATTAGCGCCGGTAGCTTCGCCGCATCCTAAAAAGCGGCGGTCTACAATTTTACTGCCATTAGACGTATAGGTAAAGCGCGTCGGATAATACGAAGAATCCGGCCCCATATAGGCGGCAAACGCGCCGAACGTATTTCTCCAAACCTCTTTCGTTCTTAACATTTGAGGATCGTAGGAGTTATACGCAATGGTCTTAGCTAAAGCACACACCACATTTTTCGGCACTTGCGCATTCGGATCGCGCGAATACGCAATTGTCATGGCGTCCACTAACTGCGGAACGCTGACCGTCCCATTATGCTGGAACTGCGCATTGGCAGCCGTAAACGTTTGGCTGGCGTTAGCGGCGGAGAGCACGCTGTTGATGTAGTTTTTACTTTCCGATTGGTTAAACATCACAGCAGCTCCTTTGCCAGATCTGCGGGTATTACCCACATCCAAGCAGTTTTTCGTAGCCAACGCACTGGAAAGCGGCTGCGCACCACCTCTGCCGTATACGGTAAAGTCGGGCAGCGTCAGCAAGTTGGAGCGTTCCGTATCATAACGGTCCTGAATCCCTTTTTTCCCGTTCATTACGTTAGCCAATTCCAAGATGGTTTTGCCGGGTTCCTCTTTAATGGGCTCCGGTTCCGGGGCCGGTTCGGGTTCTTTTTCAATATCCACCTGAAACCCGATCGGCTCCGTACCATCAAAGTAGACGCAGGTTACTTGGCTGACCACACTGCCCGGTTTATCCTGGCCGGCAATGCTCGTTACGTTTCCATCTTTGTCTCTCAAGGCAATATTGCCTTTGTTGCAGCCGCCCTGCGTGATAGAGCTTCCGTCCACCAGCATGTTGTTGCACTGGCGCACTTCCCACGTTACAATTACACGTTTGCCAGCATCTTTGAGCGTCTGGATAACAGGCGCCGTAGCAACAATTTGGTAATCGTCTCCTTTACCCGGCAGATCCGTCCGTTCCGTCCCCAGGTTGGTGGTCACAAAACCGGCTCCGTCCATTTCCTGGCTCCAGGAACCTTTGTACGGGCGGACATTCTGGTGCGGAATCGGATACCACTGTCCTTTAGTGGAGTCATTCAACGTCGTCATAGCCGAAGGCTGGGAATTATCTTCCCCCTGCACCGTATACGAAATGAAGAAGCGGCTCTTCATTTTATTATAGGCGTCAGCCCCCGTCATACCGTTGGCAAAGCTCAAGTGAGCAAACGGCCAACCGCTGGAGGTCATTTTGCCCGTTTGATTAGAGATATTGGCATAATAATCGCAGCTCACCCGCGCTAACGGATACGGGCAGCGCGCACCGGTTACCCAGTCTTTGCCTTGCTTGCCGCCTTTGGTGGACTTGGACAAGTTTTCTTTCGTGCCCACCGTCACCGCATCGCGGATCGCGCCGCCTTCTCTAAACACAGCCAAGAGCTCGTTGTACGAAGGCATCTGCCCGCCGTCCATCACAGCCGCAATCTTTTTCACTTTGTCTACATCTTTGGCCTGCGCATTGATTTCTTGTCTGCAATCCGCATTGGTCGGCCACTTAAAGGCATTACACTTGGCCATAGCATCTTCATACGAAGTAGCCGTAAAACCGCCGCTCTTGGCGCCATTTCTCCAATACCCAGAATACGAGAATTTAGTATTAGAAGCCGTAGGCGATTTTTTAGTATCTATTTTTTTGTTCTTAACCGCCACGCTTTCAATAAACAGCGGGACAAAGTCCTTGCGGTTTTTTACTGCCGTAATATTGCTGTTAAACGTCGGTCCGTTGCCGATGTAACCAACCACCAGCAGTTTGGCCTGTTCATCAGCAGGCGAATCATAATATCTTTGCAGCTCGCTCGTCCGTACGCCTACTACATAGTGCAAGACAGTCCACCCGCCTTTGGTGCTGGAAAAGCTGGCCACATATTCGCCGTTTACCGCGAAAGAGTTGCAATCGTTGGTTTCCGCAAAGGCGCCTTTATCCGAGCCAAACAGGTTTTTAGCCCATTTGGAAAAGACTCCGCCCAAGCCTTCGCTCAAGCAGTCTAAGCGCTGGCCAATGGGGCCCAACGTAACTTCGTTAGCAGAACTTCCACTCCACGGATCTTGCACGTCCGGATTGACTTTAAAAGCGTAGAAGGAACGGCAATTATCCTTATCAAAAGGCACATCCGGATGCGCCTTCTCCCAATCTTCTTGTGCCAATCCTCCACACTTGGCAGGTGAACCGGCACCCGCCTTGGCACCGAAAAACTTGCCAGGAGCGCCATCGTCGGTACCCATAACCACGCAGTTAAAGATACCACCCAGCACATTCTGCCACAGTTTATCTTTCCATTTAATCCAGTCCCATTTGCGGTTGAATTTCGCTCTCCATTCTTCCTGGGCGCGCGTTTTCATCATATCCCACCACCAGGGTTCTTTGCCGTTAAAAGCAAACGAACGTTTCAAGTCGCCGTTTCCGCCGCCGGGGCCAAACGAACCACCCGCTAACCCGCCAATTTTGCCGGGTTCAATGGGTTTCATTTGGGCGTCCATCAACGCTTGCATGGCATTGGCTTTAGACATAGCGTCTTTGGAACGTCTGGCTTCCGCCGCAGCGCCTTGACCAAAATAGGTGCGGCTCGGCTTGCCGGCAGCTTGAAGCGGCTGCAAAGAAACCGGTTTGGGGCTGTTGCGCGGGCCTTCCGCACTTACTTTTTTAGCTGCGGCTTTCAGGCTGCCGCCCCACATACCTACACCCAATTTTCCCCCCGAGCGGCTGGAAAGCCCCGCAGGATCAAGCGGGTTAATTTTAGTAGCCGCACGGCGGAATGCCGCACGCGTAGCCGCGGGGGCATTTTGTTTGTAGATATTCGTATTGTTTTCTTCGACGGTGGTATCATTGTATGACGAAGAATCGTCCATACCACTGCGATCGGTATAGATTTGAGAATCGTACGAATCTTCTTCCGGCTGGGTCGATTTGGATCCGGTGATAATCCAGCTCAGCGGGTCGCGTCCGGAGAACAAAGCCACCTGCCCTTCCGGATCCCCGGTAACCGTATCAAAACCATACCGTTCGGGATCGAATATAGATTCCTCGCTCCCGGGCGTAACCATAGGTTCTTCATTCACCTGGCCGCTGTACTTGTACAAAAACGGCAGCAGCAGCAGTGCCACCAAGGCCGCGATGAAGAACGGCGCATCCCGTTTTGTTCTCTCAAAGAGAGTCTTCTTCGGTTTGCCGTCGCTCCCGATTTTGGAGGAAATACGATTAGCAAAAGATTTAGAGGCAATTGGCTTGCTGTTCTTAATCTTATCGCTAAAGGTAAAACTTTCCTTCTTTTTTTCCTCTGGCATAAAAGCCTCCTATTAAAATAAAACTGCTTGGTTAGGGCTTTTTGTCACCCCGGAGAGATGCCCCCTTGCCGTCGGAAAGACATCGCCCCGTGTTGCATTTTCATAATAAAGAAATTCGTTGTTCAGAGATGGTTCCCCACTCCGTAACAACTTTCTCTATACAGACTTCCTTACTTCTATTATACAATTAAAACTGCTTTTTTCAAGGGGTTGATTACCACTCCATAGCCCCCCAATCCGTCTCCGGGAAGAAATCCCCCGCATTCGGATCCACCGGGTTGTTACCCACCCCAATGTTAAAAGTACCGCTTACCAATTTGGAAATTCCCGCCTCGGAGCAACCGCCGCTGTGGCAGTCGCCCTCTTCATAATCGGCGGCTTTTTTGATATTGCCCAAGCACGCTGCCTGTTCTTCGGCCGTGGTCAATGCCGCGCATTTTTGCTTTTCTTCTGCACAGTAATTGGCATACTGATCATAGCGGCCTTGCAAATTATTGGTAGTGCAAGTTCCCTCCCGGCCGGCTTTTGTTTTTACCCCGCAGGAAGAGCCTAAATCGGCATAGGCCAATTTTACTTGCTCGCACTGGTTGCGCAGTACAGAAAGGCGGTTGGTAAAATCGCCGTTAATATCGTCACAAGTTTTAGGGAACGAGCCGGACAAAGCATTTATCCCGTTTTTAGCGGCTTCCAGCTGGGTAACCAACGCTTCGCCGGAGGTTTCCAACGCTTGGTTGCATTCTTCTTCTTGTTTAATGCGTAATTTGATATTGTCCAAATCCGTCACTACGGTATCCGTCGTGATACCAATGCCCGAAAACCCCGACGAATCAAACACTCTTCTTGGCATTTCCGCCCCGTCAAAACCGGCGGCAGCCAATGTTTTTTTAAGCACCACATTGGGCGTGCGCGTGGCCGTGCGGCTGGTTAGCCAGGCGTAATACATATCCCGCTGGGCTTTATGACGGCCCACCCCGGTAATGGGGGACAGCTGGGAAAGCGCCCCGCCCGCATCCAATTTTTGGGTAATACTTTGCAAATCGGGGTCTTTCAGCACGGCTTTGTCCACCATTTTGCTCAGCCAATCCATATTAGACGCACCGGCAATATGCGGGTTAGCAATTTTTTTAAGGGAGTCTACCGAATTGAAACCATCTTCCGGGTTGCGCTGGAGGGAATACGCATCCGTCCCAAAAAACACTTCCGCCGGAGAGCTGGCATTAGCTTGTGTTTTGGCAGAATTGCCTGTCAGGCGTACGGCCGGGGAAGTATCTCCCTCGTCCGTATCCACGGTGTAATACGCCCCTTGCAGCAAATCGGCCTGTTTGCCCTGTTTGGCTAAATAGGCATTAATTGCGCGCAGGTTAATTAAGCTGGAATCTTTATCTTTTTCCAACCGCTCGTGCGCCGAAAGCAATCCTCCGTCTTTACCAAACACGGCCACTGCGTCTGGGTCTTCCAGTTCCCCGCGCATAATTTTAGTATGCTCGTTCCACGTCAGCAAAGCTTTTAAGAAAGAAATACGTTCTGTTTCCTCCGGGGAATAGCCCATTGCCCAAGCCAAATGGCGCAATAACGGGATTTTCCCCACCGGCACAACCCCCGTGGTAAACAATAAAAGCAACAACAAAACAATCCCCGCCCACGCTTTTTTAGAACGTACTAAGCGCTTGATAAATGCCGCAGGAGCCGGGGCTTTTGGCTCCGCCTGCGGTAAAGGAGTTTGCGGTTTGTTTTGTTCGGTCATATAAAATTACGCACGCAGGGAACGCCGCAGCGTCCCCTGCGGTAAAGATTATTTATTCAACCCTTCGCTAATTTTTTCTTTTGCCATACTGGCGCCTTCCTGCACCAAAGTTCCGCCAACGGCTTTGGAAGCTTTTTTGACAATTCCCATAAATTTGTCCTTGGCCGCAGCTTTGCCTTGGTTTCTAGTGGCAGCCAAGCCCGTGAAAATCATCGCGCCAATAGCGCCGGCACCCAAGATATAGGACATAATGGGCATCATCTGTCCATTGTATTTGGTATGATAGTCGATACCGAAACCAATGACGGTGGCCGCATAGGCCATCACAGCGCCTAAGATAGCCCAGCCCCATACCACCATCGACAATCCAAACAATCCGGCTTGCTTGCCTTTGGAAATTAAGTTATAAGCAATAGGCATTGCCACCACTGCCGCCGCAACTAGAGCAAGCGCCATCCACATCAAGCGTTTGCGCGCTTTATCTTGGCGTTCGGCAAAGTCGTCTTCTTTTTCGGCCCATTCGCCAATAGCTTTTAAATTTTGATTGCGCGGGGCCGACAAATCCGCCGAGCCACCGCTGCCAGTTGTTACACCGCCTTCTACCCGCATACCGCCAGAATTACGAGTGCTGGCTAAAAACGCCCGAGAACCTTCATTGGACGAGCGGGAACTATTACTCGCGGCATCGGCCGAGCGTTTGGCGATATCGCGCAAATCATTTTTTTCACGGAATGAGCGCCGCCCGCTGGAAGTGGTGGAATGGCGTCCACCCGCCATAAAAGTAGAATTACCGGACCCAAATGCGCGTCCGCCGTTGAGGGCAGAAATAGCATTGCTGCCGCTAGGCATGGCGCCCGTAAAGTTATATCCTTCCCCACTGGACGAGGCAGACGCTCCCGAGCCGGAAGTTCCGCCGCGGGTTCCGCCGGAAGAAGCCAACGCACCGGAAGCCGCCTGGAAGGCATTTCCAGAAGCACGCGCCATAGAAGCCGTCCCCAGCACGGGGGTTTGCGTGCCTGCATTGGCAGCAGCCGCTACCGCCGCCCCGTCAACGACCGGTACTTTTCCAGCCGCGCGGGCTCCTGCAGCCGGGCCATTAAAAACAGCCTCATTGCCGCCCATTCCCAGCCCTTCGGTAACAGACGTTTCCGCCGCAGCGCCCGGGTTCCAATTGTCAATCCGGGTTTCACTGGCGGCCGCAAAATTGTTAGAAGGCCCGTTCTTTGCATCAAAAGCGGCGCGTTCTTCCTCGCTTGCCACTTGGTTTAGTGAGTCTTTTACATTGATGGAAGTAAGCAAACCGCCTTTATTCTGCAGCCCCTCATAAGAAGAAGAACTGGAAATTCCGGACAAAGTCCGAATAGGCGCTTCTTTGCTGGCATAGGTAGCGTCTGTTTCGTAGGCGCCATAAACGGCCAGCGCCCCTACACCCGCTATTGCCGCCAACTGCGGAACGCCCATCACCAGCTTACCTGATGCATTTTTTAATATGTCAAATATTTTCATAATTTATCTCCTACTGCAAGAAAGCATCTACGGCATTTTGCACGCTGGACGAAGCCTCCTGGTTGCCCATAGCAGCCCGCCGGTAAATAGCTTCCCGGCGCAGCATATCTTCTTTACGTTGGGCTTCCAGCTGCAATTCGTTTAAGCGGTCTTGCAACCGGTTTCCTTCCTGGAACAGCACCAATCCCCAAGTAAGCCACAATAACACCAAGAAAATGGCTATTATGCGGTAAATGCAATTTTTTTTGCTCCAAGGCTCAATAATCAAATTACCAATTTGCATACCGGGCCCCCTCTATCAGGTTAAAGAATTTTTGGTTACGTCCTGCATAATATCCATCGTATCGGCTCCGTCCATACCGGCCTGGCCGATAGCGCCCGCCGTCGGGGCGGCAGTAGAGCCTTCCTTGGCAATTAAGCCCAACTTTTGGCCCACTTTCGTATACAGTTGTTTAAAAGCTTTAGCCCATACAAACGAAGCCCACACCCCGCCGGTTAAGATAGGCGTAATAATCATAATGGCCGTACTCATTCCGGATCCGCCCCAACGGTTGGCAAAATTGGCCGCTTTCACAAAGCCGACCACACAAACCGCCGTGGCTGCCGCCGCCAATGCAAGTGCAATAAATAACCCGACAGGAACGCCCAAAATATTGATATTTTTGACCAACGGAATAGCAATCATAGCCGCCAAGGCTACCGCCGTGGCCGCCCACATCCAAGAGAGCATCGCGTTGCGGTCATTTAAGCGTTGTTCCGCCGACACATTAGCATCCGTTTGCCACCCCTGGATAGCACGCAGCTGGGACTCATAATCCCCACTCAAATCGGCCGAGCTTTGGCCCTGCCCGGTGGTCACGTTTTCGCCGGTCACTCTCATACCGCCGGAAATTTTGGTACTGGCCAAAAAGGCGCGGGACCCTTCGTTGGCCGAGCGATTTTTGTTCATAGCGGCATCCGCAGAGCGTTTGCGGATAAATTCCAAATCTTTTCCCTCTCTGGATTGGCGGGCGCGCGCTAAAGAAGCGTCCCAATTATCTCCCACGCCTTCGCTATTGCCAAAGTTGGCTTGGGCACGCAAGCGCTGCCCTTCCTGCTGGGCGGAAGCTACCTGAGCCTGGAAATTCTGCATGACGTTATTCAACCCCTGCAAACCGGCCGCCGCCTGTGCACTGCCGCCATTTTTGCTGCTGTCCTGCACGACAAAAGAAGAATTAAACGCATTGCCGTTGCCGCCGCCAAGGCCTCTAGTTGCGGCCGAGCTGCCCCAATCCCGGCTGGCACTGGCCAAAGTAGCCGGAGCATTGGCTTGTTTTTCACCGCCGCCGGCTGCCGCAGCCGAACCGCCTTGCTGGGCCTGCGCTTGGGCACGGGTAATCACCTCATTCACGCCTTCCAAGCTTTGCTGAGCAAGCGCCATAGGATTATTTTTCAAAATTTGTTCATTGGCGCGGTTTCCGCCCATGCCCAGCCCTTCGCTGCCGCCCATTTGATAGGCCGCCGGAGAAGAAGGCGCTTCCGCCGGGATAGACATATCTTCATATTCTTCGGCCTGTTTTTGGGCCAAAGCCATTTTTTCCGTCATTTCAATTGCTTTGGAGGGCTTAGCCAAAAAAGCCGACTGGCGTTCGCCGTTTTCGCCGTAAGTGCCGCCCGTGGCACCCGCCACATAAACGACCTCACCCCGGTTATACTGCCCGCCGAGGTTAAAAGCCGTATTGTCGGAAGGGGTGTTCAAGTATTGCCAAGCCGCAAGGCCCGTCACCCCTACAACGGCCGAAAGTCCTACCGCCTGCGCGGCAGAGAGCGCAATTTTTCCGCCCCGGCCCGTCAGCCACTTAAAGATTTTCATAAATTCCTCCTAAAACCTTAAATCTATTTGCAAGAACAAGTTTCTGTCGTTGAATAGCCACCCGGCTCGGTTTGGGTCACACAAGTCCACGTCTGTCCGGCCGGACATTTGTGAGAACTACCCGTACTGCTGGTGGAAGTTTTTCCACCCGGCGCATCGGGAGCATCTTTCAGAGCACGGCTGATTACATTGCTGCCCGTTCGGCCAAGTTGTACATTTCGTTCAGCATCGCGGACTTCTTCTGCATGAATCGTTGCCGGATGATTATTCATAGATTCCACATAATCATCTATTTTGGCGTCATTTGCATTGCCTTTAAGAAATGTTTTTTGCCCGTTTTTGGGGGCTTGGGCGCCGCTGTCCGTAGCCAGCCAAGTTTCTCCTACACTGCCTCCCCCGCCGTTATCTTTCGCTTGTTTTTGCAAGCCAGCCCAATCAATGGCATTCCCCTTGTTATCAGTTCCCCGAGTTTGCTGGAGTACCTGAATATCGTCAGCGGTCAACTCGCTAAGCGGTTTAGAATACAACCCGCCCACATACTTGTCAATTTCTTCATGAAAGGCGGAATTGGCGTTCCAATTGGCCATCCAGTTTCCCACCTGCTGGTCCAACACTTTGCCGCCTGCATCCACCACTTTATTCACCAAGCCGCTGAGCAATTGTTCGCCCAATTGCTGCCAAAAATCTTTTTCAGCGTTTTCAAATTCATTCTTCTTATCTTTGGCGTCTTGAGCGGCTTCGGCCACTTTGTCTTCTATGTTCCCTAAATCCGAAGAAGAAATCGGGGCGTTGGTATCAATAGCTAAACCACCTGTTTTGCTCAAATCCACTCCGTCTTTTGTAAACGCGTCACTGCCGGCCACATTGGCGCCCATCAACGCTCTTTTGGCGTTCGCGCCCTTGGAATCCCGATAGCCGGCCGCCGCCCGGCTGCCTTGGGAAAACTGCGCCAAAGCCCGGCGGGCGTCTTGGTTTTTAAATTGGATGGGGCCTTCGGTTCCTTTTTCTTGTGTTTTATAAGGTGAAAAATCCCCACTGGGGGCCCCCCACGTGGCATTCACGCCGCTGCTGCTGGCGGTGCTCATGCTGGCGCTGCCTAATTTGCCCACTACGGTTGGAGCCGCCGGGGCACGCCCGCTGTAGCCGCGCCCATACCCGCCGGAACCGGAAGAAGCATACGAGCTATTCAAATCCGCACTGCTGTCGTCGGTTTCCTCTTCCGCAGCTTCCGCGGCGGCGTCTTCTTGCTGGCGGGCTTCTTTTTCGGCCGCGGAATACAACATAGTAGAATTGTTGCCCTGCATATCCGGATATTTAGAAGCCAGCAAATATTCTTCCGCCTCGTCATTTAAAAAGGGCATTTGCGCCAAGTCATATCCCCGGGTGTTATAATCCTCAAACGAAGATTCGTCCGCATTTCCCATAAAAGAAGCCAGCGTCGTCAACGCCACGAAACACACCAACACGATGGCCCCCAACGTGTAGGCTTGTTTGCGGTCCATTTGATTTAGTTTTTGGAACACATTTCCCGGTTTCAGTTTAAACATAAAAACCCCTCATATATATGATAAAAACCACCCTTGTTGACCCGTATCCGCCGGACACGCTCAAACACAGAGTTATACTGGCTTATTACCCTTAGTATAGGCCGAAAAATTCCCAATGTCAAGAGTATAGCCCCGCCGGCCTTAGCGGCCTTCCGGGCGCTGGTACGGGGAAGGCCTTTCGTTGTGGCCCACATACTTAATTACTTCCACTTGCCCGCCCGTTTCGCACAAAAAGGCATACCCTTTCAAACACTTGGCGTCCTGCTCGCACACCTGGTCTTTGTTATATTCGCACAAAAACCGGATACGCGGCGGACGCGTATAAGCCGTCATTACTACTTTTGTCCATGTACCGGAAGTATTAATTTCCAGCTTTAATTGATTTAAGCTCAAAAATTTGCGCATATCCGGGTTATCAAAGCCCAAATAGCTTTCCACTTTGCGTTGAATGTCTTTCTTTAAAAAGCGCTTGTCCCATGTATTGGCGTAATAATCCGTAACGTGCGACTGCAGCTGAAAGCGCCGCGCCGCATAATACCCGGCTATTTCCATTTTTTGGCTTAACACCAATAAACCAAAAATTTTAATAATAAACAAAATAAAAATGACAAACAGCGGGAACAGCAACACCACTTCTGTGGTTGCCTGGCCTTTAGGGGTACGCAGAGGGAAAAGAAAGTTTTTTATCATGGGTCTAGCGTCACATTATACTTTGGCAACGGGTTGGGCCACACGCAGTTATTGTTGGAACGCGGGCAAGATAATATCACCGTATTGCGCACATAAGGTTTGTATTTTTGTTCCAAATTGATATTAAAATAGTTTTTCGGCAATTTAAAAGGTTGCTTTAGGGCAATGCCCCGGCCTAAACTGCGCAGGCGGCTGCGGGAGCTTGGGTCCAAATAGGCAAACTGGAACAACTTGCTGCCATTGGGCAAAATTTCGGAAGCGGCAAAATCCACGTTATACGCACCGCCGTGTTCCCCGCTTAAGCCCGAATCCGAAGCGTAAAAACGCAGTTTATCCAACTCAAACGGAACCGTTTTTAACGCCAAATACCGCCGCAGCTGTGCAGCGCTTTGGCGGCCGCAATCGGCCTTTTTGCAGTCGTTGGTATTTAAAAAGTAAGCCTCGCGGAACATCACCGCGTTTTTGACTTCTTCGTTATACACATAGGTCTGGTCCTGGTAAATACCGCCCGTACTGGCAAAAGTGGTTAAATAGTTTTTAATCACTTCCACCCCATACCGCAGCGCCGGAAAGTAATAATCGTTCACCAGCGATTGGCTCATCACCGGCACAGGCGTGGAAGAATCCGGCTCGCGCGGTTGTTCTTTTTCCCAATCGGTACGGGAAAATTCTTCGTTATTGGGGTCGTAGCGGATTCCCCAATCCGTAGAATTGGCCGCCGGCGGGGAGTTGATCCCTGTGTTGTAGTCCGGCCCGATGGAAGGAACGCCGCCCCCGTGATAAAAAAGCTCAAACACGCTGATGGGCTGCTTGCCGGCTTGCTGGGCGGTAGGCTTGGGGTTTACTTTAATGTCTTTATAATACAACATCACGCGGTATGGAAGCGGCGCATTGACCATGGCCACCGCGTTTAAGTAGGTGCTGGCTGCAGAAACTTGGGAGTATGCCGCATTATCCAGCGCAAACTGTTGGCGGACCTTGGTCATGGAAACTTTGGCCATTTCAAAAAGCAGATAAATGACCAGCACAAAAATAGGCGCCAAAAGCACAGCAGGCAGCAAAATTTGCGCCTGGCGGTCTTTCAGTTTCCAAATAGTCCGTCGTACAATAGACATAACTTAACTTGCCGAAACCAACTGCCCAACAAACGTGAAGAAAAAGCGCACAATATCTTTATTAAACGCCGTTAAAAAGGCAGACAGCAACACCACCACCGTGGCCAACATCAACACATATTCTATGGTTGCTTGGCCCTGGCGGCGCAATAACAATTTTGCCGTCCCCTGGGTGCGCATGGCTTATTCTCCGTCGTTATCGTCCGGAACGATAGTTCCTTCCGAAGATATCAACCCTTTTTCAATCGCTTTCACCACCGCTTCGGTGCGGCTGCTTACGCCGAGTTTATGGAAAGCGCTGTTTAAGTGGTTTTTAATGGTTTTTACACTGCAATTGAGTTCTTTGGCCAATTCCTTATTGCTCAGGCCTTTTCCCAAAAAGTCCATTACCTTAATTTCGGTTTTGGTAAGCGTAGCCTGGGACGGCATACCGTTGTTCCCCATTTTGCGAAGCCCGTGGAGCAGTTTGCCCATCAGTTGCTGCGGGATCATCAAGCCTTCGCTGGTGAAAGTTTTAATGGAGTTTACCAGCTCCGCCGCGGGCAGCATTTTGGATAAATACCCGTTTGCACCGGCCTGGATAGCGTCCAGCACATGGGCTTCGTCTTCAAAGCTGGAAAGCATCAAAACGTTTACTTCCGGGCAAGACTGGCGGATTTGGCGCGTGGCATTAATACCGTCCATTTTCGGCAGTTTAATATCCATCAGCACCACGTCCGGTTTTAACTTTTTAGCTTTCGCCACCGCCTCCAATCCGTCGGCGGCTTCTCCCACGACTTCAATCCATTTTTCTCCGGTCAGTACGTCTTTAATCCCTTCCCGGAACAGGGTTTGGTCGTCGGCAATCAGTACGGTTACTTTTTTCTTTTTGTTCATTGGCATACTCCCCTCGCGATGTTAAAACAGTTAAGAATTGGCAATAGGCAGCGTAAAATTAAACGAAGCGCCTTTCCCCAGCCCTTCGCTATGCGCCCAAATCCGTCCGCCATGATTTACCACAATATCCTTGGCGATGGAAAGCCCCAGCCCCAACCGGCCCACGCGGCTTTTATCGCCCACTTGGGTAAAGCTGGTAAACAAATTAGGAGCCTGCTCAGGGTCGATACCGTCCCCCGAGTCCGTTACGGACACTTTAGCATTTTTTTCATCTATTTTGCTAACGACAATTTCAATCGTTCCGTTGTCGGGCGTATGGCGTACGGCGTTTTCCAAAATATTGGAAATCACTTGGCGAATGCGCTTTTCGTCGGCGAATACGGGCACCGCCCCACAGCTTTCAAACGTCACGCGGATATTGCGTTTGGCCCCTTTCGCGCGGAAAATTTCCGCCGTTTTCTTTAAACTTTCCGTCAATTCAAAGCGGGTTTTTTCAATACGCAGTTTGCCTTTTTCGATAGCGGCCCAGTCCACCAAGTCTTTAATTAAATGCTCAATCTGGCTGATGGACTCGTCCATAAACATCATCTTTTTTTGTTGGTCTTCGTCGGGGTTGAGCTTTTTCTTAAGCATATCAAAGCTCATTTTAAGCGTCATCAGCGAGTTGGACAAATCGTGCGACACAATAGAGAAAAATTTGGATTTCATATTGTTAAGTCTATCCAAATCTTCGTTACGGGTTTTAAGCTGGGCGAGCAATTCCTTGTTGCTTTGTTCCAGGAAATACTTGTCCAACGCGCGGTTGATGGTGCGTTTTAAATAATCAAAATCCACCGGCTTCATCAAGAAATCATACACCGACTCCTGCATCGCTTCCATAATAGCGTTTAAAGAAGCGTAGGCCGTAATCATAATAATTTGGGTATCCTGGTTAAACGAGCGAATTTTACGGATTAAATCCAACCCCGTTTCGCCCGGCAAGTTATAATCCATCAGAATTACGTTAAAAAACTCGTTGGCGCAAATATCCAAGCATTCGGTAGCGTCGCCGGCTTGGTACACTTTATAACCCTCAATTTCCAACAAGTCCACCAACGTTTCACGCAGGTTGTTATCATCGTCCACTACTAAAATTTTAACTTGCTTCTCCATAGTTGGTATCTCCAGGTTTTCTATAAATTTTTAAATAAATCTGAAAGCAGGTTCCTTTGCCCGGCACACTGTTGATAAACAATTTTCCCTTGTGCCGGCTGATGGCCTTGCCCACTACCGCCAGCCCCAGCCCTGTTCCGCGGGCTTTGGTGGTAAAGAAGGGAGCAAACATCTTGCGCCGTACTTCTTCCGTAATGCCGGTGCCTTGGTCGGCAATGTAAATGCACACCAAGCGGCGCCCCACTTTGGTTCCTACCGTCAGCGTACCGCCGTTGGGCATAGCCTCGATAGCATTGGAAACCACATTGCGAATGGCTTGCTTGATTTCTTCCGCGTCCACTTTAATACGCACACTTTCCGGGTCCAATTCGTCTTTAAGCGTAATCCCCGGAATAAACGGATACGACAGCAACAACTCGCGCAAATAGCTGTTCAGGTCCACCGTCGTCAAAATCAAATCGCGCGTGCGGGCATATCCCAGCACTTCGCTAATGATGCTGTTGGCTTGCTTGATTTCCGCATCGATAATGCCAAACTGTTTCGTCAGCTTTGGATCCGGCGAAGAAACCAACATCTTAATCAAGCGCGTGGCATTGCTGATCACCGCCAACGGGTTGCGGATTTCGTGGCTGATAATAGAAGCCATTTGCCCAATAGCGGCCAAACGCTCGGCTTTTACCAATTCATTACTGGCGTTTTTAAGCTCGCGGGTGCGTTCTTCCACACGTTTTTCCAGCACTTGGTTTACCTGTGCCAGTTCGGCCTGAGCGCGAATAAGCTCCTGCCGGCGCATATGCAGCGCCGTGGACATATCCACAAAAGCGGAGGCCAATTCCCCAATTTCGTTATTGGGGATTTCCACATCTTCTTTTCGCACGACAAAATCGTCATTTTCGCGCTGTTTGATAGCCGCTTTGCGCAAGCGTTCCAGCGGGCGGGTGATGGGTTTAATCACCCAATAGCTGACTACCAACACAAACGCCAACATAGCCAACAGCAGTACCAATACGTCCCAAAAAGAATGGAACGTGCTTTCCACAAATAACTGCGCCGCCACATTGGCCGGCTGGTCCACATATACTTTCCACTTAGGCAAAGTTAAATTGGCCACAGCTACCAATACGCGTTCCCCATTGGGCAGTTCCACTTCGCCGCTGCGGTTAAACCCCAACTGTTGGTTGATGGCCAGCACTTTTTCTTTCATTTCAGGCTGGGGGTGCTGGGCTAAGCCGTCCGGCGCGCCGTTATACGAAATAATTTCCCCCTCGTCTGTGGCAATAATTGCATTCATATCCAGAGGATACGCCTGCGAAAGGGATTCCCCCATCTCTTGCAAATTCATTCCCGCCACTAAAATGCCCGAAACGCGCGGCTCGTCCAAATGCTGCCGCACTGGGAACGCCATTAAGGAAAACAGTCCCCCTTCCATTTGGTAAACATCGCTTATGTATTCTTCGCCATTTTGAACGCAAGCCCGCAAAATAGACGGCACAATATTGGCATAATCTACCGATGGAGCCGGGGTCCCTACGGAAAACATCTTCTTGCCCTGTGGGTTCAGTACAGCTAAATAAAAAATAGAAGGATTGCGCGCCAACAGATACCGCAAGTCCTGTTCGTTGATAAAATCGTGTCCGCCAAAGTCGGTATGCAAATCGACGAAAATGGAAAACAGCTGGGCTTTGCGGCTGATATGGGCCCGCGCAACCGACGCTAAGCGGCTGGCCACGGTTTGCTGCTTTTGCAAAATTTCATTTTTTAGCACACGGCTGTCCACGCCCATCACATGGTATCCAATGATAAGCACCGGTACGATAGAAATCAAAATCAATACCCATACCGCTTTTGTAAATAAGCCGTAAAACCGTCTTTTCATTTGCTCCTCCCGCCCAGGCAGGCGCCCAGCGGACTTTTATGGCAGCGTCCAGGTCATTGGCCGCCCTACACAGCCCCTCACCCAGACACTTCTGAAAACGGGGGCCGGGATACGTCCCAGCCCCCGTTTGGCTTTGCAAAATCAACCAGCGTTAGCAGCTGCCCGCCGGAGCCGCCGCACCGGGGTTGTTGGCTGCATTCGGATTAAGGAACGAGAAGCCTTCAATTTCGGCGGCGGAGCCGAAATCCAACTGCACTTTTCCTTCCCACAAGAAAGTAGGCGAAGCATTCACGCCGTATTCTTTGGCGTATTTGGCTTCTTCTTTCAAAAGCTCCACCCCTTCTTTGTCAAATTTCTTCATAATTTTGTTTACGCTGATGCCCGCTTCTTCCATTGCTTTATCCCAGCGGCTGGAGCGGTAATCTTTATTGCGGATTTCCAAATACTTCCAGAATTTTTTGGGATAGTACTTGGCAATCAACAGCTGGCGGATGTCTTCTTCCCATTCGGCCGAGCCGTGCAAGCTGGAAAAACCGTTCTTTTCGTCATAGCTTACCACATAGCGCACTTTAATTTCTTTATCCGCCGGCAGTTTGCCGTCTTTTTGGGCTTGAATAACCAACCCTTCGGCCATAGCGCCGTACGGGCACTGGGACATAACAAAAATTTCCATCACGCCCGGTTTAGCCGTTTTGTTGGTAAACACGCCCGAGCGGGTTTGATGCGGCAGGATAATATAGTCCGCATTTTCTTGGGCATAGCCATACTGGATATGTTTTTCCAATTTGGTGCGGATGTCGTCGGTTTTTTTAATCAAATAAAGCGGCAAAAAGCTGTAATCCAAATTGGCCAGCTTGGGGTCCGCCGCCGCGTCTTTGTAAGACACTTTGGTGATGGTCGGTTCTGCGTTTAAAAACTGCGCAATCCCCGCGGTCAGCTGCGGGTCTTCTTTACCGGCCTGATATTCGTCAGACTCCACAATCACGAACTCCGCTTTGGTTTTAGCGGGAGCTTTGGCCTTTTGGGCCGCTTTTTTAGCCGGAGCAGCAAACGCCAAGCCCGCTACGGCGCAAATGAGCAAGATGCTTAATAGTTTTTTCATTACCCCTTTCTCCTTTATTTATCTTCTAAATCCACCCGTACGCCGCGGATACCCAGCGCGCACAACCAATTGTAAGCCAGCAAGAACACCACTACCGACACCAAGAACAACAACGTGCTTTGAATGGCGCGCATCACCAGCCCCATAATGTAGGCCGCGCTGATTACCACGTCCGGGTTAAAAATTTCCATAAAAGCGCTCAGCAGCATGACCACAAATACAGCCAGCGGGAAAACGGAAAACAACACCGTTGCAATGCCAATTTTTTTAATTTCTACTTTCATATCCATCTCCTAAAACAAGTTCCCTTATTTTTCGGGTTCCAGCACCAACACGATGCGGTTTTTCCCGGCGTCGTCCGGCAGCTGAACAGCTTTCACCACACATTTTACATTTTTATTGACTACTGTGCCGCGTAAAACTTTAGTCGGGTTCTCCAAAGCTTCCCCCACCACCTGAATAATTTCTTGCTGGCGTCCATCAAAAATATCCAGCAGGTGGACTTTTTCTTTCCCCGGCACATGCAGTTCAAAATTGGTATACAAAATGTTATTGTTTTCGTCAATTACAAGCGCGCGGGACCCTTTCGGCACCGTAACCGCCAAAATGGTTTTCCACCAGCGCTGTTCCTTTTCCAAGGACATAATTTCCACATTTTCCAAGCTCTTGATGTCTTCCCGGATTTTTGCCAACAGGGCAGTTACCGCCGCAGCTACATCGCCGATTTCATCTTTTCTAGCCGGGAAGGATAGCTTTAAATTATTTAAAGAAACCGCGTCCACACTGTCTTTTAACGCCTCCAGCGGGCGCAGAATTTTAAGCAGCAGGAACAAATACAGCACGCCGCCAATCAGCAGCGCCATAATAAAGGCCCCCACCGCGTAGCGCACCATAGAGGAGTAAATCAGTTTTTTGGCGCTTTCGCGCGATACGGTCACATTCACGACCCCAGCTACGGTATTGCCTTTGGCAAGCAGCGGAATGGCCATATCGTAATAATCCCCGCCATGGGCTAAAAGTGCCCGCGGCAGGCCGTCGCGTATGGCTTGCACCACGGCATTGGTGTCAAACCCCACGGAGTTATTATAGTCCGCATAGGACATACGCAAAAATTTGGTATTTTCGTGCCAGCGGATGGAGCCGTCGTAGTTCAAATACACCAAGCTCTTAATCCGGTCGTCGTTGCGCTGCAGGCCTTTCATAATTTCCGCTTCGCGGAAAGTAGCTTCCCCTTTGGGGCGGGAGGCCAGCCACTGCACCAAGGTCGGCGCACGGAAGCGGACCATTTCCACCATTTCATTCTGCAGTTTTTTATCAAACACGAATTTAAACAAATTGTAATAAAACAGCCCGCCGATGACAGACGCATACACCGTCACCAATACAAACCACAGCAACCATTTGGAAGTTAATTTCATACAACGCTCCTATTTCATCAATTCTTCCACTTTGCGCAAGCCCAAATCGGCGTCGCTGTTGCCCGGATCCAGCTGTTTGGCCACAATCCAAGCCTGGCGGGCGCGTTCGTAATCGTCTTGGTTGAAAGCGTCCAACCCTTCGATGTATTTGGCGCGGGAGGCCGCACTGGCTTCCGGCGACACACGGTTCACCGTTCCGCCCAAAGTAGGCAGGGTTTCATTGGTGCCAACCGCCCCAACCGAGGTTCCCACCGTGCTGCTCGCTCCCGGGATAAGCGTATTGTCCACGTTTACCGTTTCAATCGGTTCTTCCGTGGCTTGTTGTTCGGCCGCTTCAGCCGCTTTTTGGGCAGCCTCTTCGGCTTTTTGAGCGGCTTGTTCCGCCTTGATAGCCTGCTCCTGTTTTACACGCAAATGGTTTTCTTTGGCGTTGCGCGCTTGTTTGATTAAAGCGTCCATCGTGCCAGAATCCGCGCCCCATTTTTTGGCGTTCGTCCAGTACGAAATAGCCTGGTCAAAGCGGTTGGAATTATAGGATTTGTTCCCCGCATTATAATAGCCGGCGGCAATTTCGTTCTTCAATTGGGACATATATTTCTGCACACGCGGGTCTCCGGGTTGGATTTTGGTAATCCGTTCAAACACGGCATACGATTCTACAAACTGGCCCTTGTTATAAAATTCCAAGGCTTGCTTCATAGAGTCGGCCACTTGCTGCTTGCGCAGTTTATTTTCCGTATCGGAAATTTTCGCCACCAATTTCGGGTCGTCCTTGCGCATCAGCAAGGCGTTGTACCACGCGTCCAGCGCGTCCTGATAATTGCCTTTTTCGTACGCCACATCGCCGCGGCGGGTATATTCTTTGGCAATTTCATAATCAATTCGGCGCTTCCAAGACTGGGCCTTGGAGTTGCCGGGCTGAATAGTCAAAATTTCATTTAATTTATCATTTGCTTCCACCAAGCGGCCGCTGTCATACAGGCGGATCGTTTCCTGGAATTTAGCTTCAATTACCTGGGCTTCGGAAATGGTTCCGTAAGTACCCATATGCTGGGCTTGCTTGGCCAAGGTTTGGGCTTGTTTAAAATTCGGGTCGATACTTAAAATGGTTTGGGCCATTTCTTGGGCGCGCTGATAGTCGCCGTGCTTATACAGCAGATAGGCGTTTTCATACACCATGCGCAGGGTATAGTTTTGAATACGCTGTTTTTCCAGCTGGACGGTAGAGAGATACTGTTTCTTTTCCTCCACATCGTTTAAGGTGCCCATGGATATTTTGCTTAAATCCAAAAGCATTCCTTCTTCCTTGCCGTGCTGACGCACCGGAATTTCTTTGCGGAAAGTGGCCGCCGCCTGCACTTGCAGGGCGACAAGCCCAATAAGCAGCGTAAAGATAAGGTGTTTTTTCATAAGTTTATCCTCTAAAAGCCCATGCCTCCGCTGATCAAACCGCTGATCATCGGGGCTAAAATTAAAATAAAAATCGTCGGGAAAATGAACATAAACATAGGGAACAGCATCTTGGTAGAGGCCTGCGCCGCCAATTTTTCCGCGCGGCTTAAGCGAGAAGAGCGCAAATCCGTCGAGAAGTTGCGCAGCAAATCCACCAAGCTGGTACCCAGTTCGTCGGACTGAATAATCAAGCTCACCAGGGAGCGTACTTCCGCCACCCCGGTACGCGCCGAAAAACGCTCCAGCGCTTCACGACGGGAATACCCCAGTTTGATTTCATTAATTGTTTTGTCCAGTTCTTCTTCCAATACGGTTTTTACCTTGGCAATTTTAATGATTCTTTCAAACGCCGTTAAATAATCCAAGCCGGATTCAATAATCAGCGCGGCCAAGTCCACCGTAGTGGAGAAATTGCCCAAAATTTCTTGTTGGCGTTTTTGGATTTTGCTTTTCAAGATAACGTCCGGCACCATAAAGCACAGCGGCACCAACAACACCGGCCATACGGCTTGAAACAACAACATAATTGCCGCCGGAATAATCAAAGCGGATAAAATTTTGGAGTACAAAATGTCCACCGGCTGCGGGTTATCCGGGCTGCCCAGCTGCATATGCATAGTTTCCAAGCTTTTTTCCAAATGGAAATTATGCAGGCAAAATACCGCCAAGCGGTCCAGCAGTTTTTCTTCGGGTTTTAAGCGCGCAAAACTGGACGCGGATTTAAAACGGCGTACGTCCACGTCGACAATTTTTTCTTTTTGCGGTTTGGGGGACAGCAGCGCAATAACAGCCACCATCACCGACACCATACCAATCACCAGCAAAAAGTTAAGTCCCAAAGTTAAGGATAAGCTGTTCATAGTTATACCCGTACTTCTCCCATTTTCTTAAGCACTTTCATGCCGATGGCAATCCAGATGACGCAGAACACAAATACAAAAAATCCCACCCCGCTGGTGTAGAACGAAATCATCTGCGTGGGGTTAAAGATAAACATTACAAACATCATTACAAAAGGCATGATACTTACGACAATCGATTGGATTTTCTGCTGGGCCGTCATTGCCTGCAGTTTTTCTTCCAATTTGCTTTCTTCGCGGATATTTTCCACCAAGCGGGCAAAAATCACGGTCAAGTTACCACCCACCTGGCGCTGAATGATAATTGCTTTAATAATATACGCCAGCATACGGCTTTCCACACGGTCGGATAAACCGTCCAACGCTTTTTCAAAAGGAGTACCCAGCCGGTAGTTTTTAATTACCAAGCCAAATTCGTCCGAAATCGGCGGCAGCATATCCCGGGACACCAATTCAAACCCCTGCACAATATCCATACCGGAACGCAGCGAGTTGGAAAGCAAAATCAGGGCGTCCATCAGCTGCTTGTTTACCCGTTTGCCGCGGCTCTTTTTTAACGCATCTAATACCGCCATAGGCATACGAATGCTTACCACCGCCCCTAAAAACACCACTAACAGGAACAAAAACACACCCGTAAAACCGCCGGCCATCAGCCCTAACAACAGCCCGAAAAACGCAAACAGCCCAACGGTGCCAAACACAATATATTTAACGTCAATCGTTACGAACTGGCGGTTGAAATCTTCGGCCCATACAACACTTTTTTGCTTGTATTCTTCTACCAGTTTTAAGATATTATCGCGTTTATTTTCCAACAGCCAATAAACGGCCAACCCCGCCAAGGCCGAGCCCAACACCAACATAAAAAAGCTGACAAGCCGCTCCGCCGGGGTAGTGTTATAAATTTTAGGATCAGGCGGATTGGCCGGGATAGCCGTTCCTAAAAATTCCGAAAACAACTGGTTACCCAGCACCACCACGCCCATCACGGATTGGCGGTATTTATTTTCCCGCTGGGAAATGGGGCTGGAAAAAGACTCAATCGTGCTGAAAAATTCGCTGTTAATCAGCTCAAAAGTAGCCAACATCGAACGGGCTCTCCCATCCATGCTGTCTTTCATAATCAACAGTTGCTGCCCGCGCAGCAAGTCTTTATTCAAACGGTCCAAGGTGGCCATTAAGTTAATGCGGTTCCCCACAAACCCGCGGGAGAGTTGTTCCAATACCACCGGCTTGTTGGGGTCCATCGATTCCGCCGCCCGGCCCAAGAACAAATACACGTTGGAAAACGCCTGGCGCCACAAATCCACTTCGCTGTAAGTGCCTTCGTCCGGCACATATACCACTTTATTTTTGTCCATCCGTTCCAGTTCGCTGGTGAACCATTCCGGACGTTTTACTTCCCGGCCCGCGGCGGCGCCGCACACCGTAGGGAGCGTGTAAACTTGCGTAGGTTTGCTGACATCAAAAAATTCCGCTAAAATGCGCATTTTTTCCTGCGTGCACTGAATGCGCGACAAATCCTGCTTGCTCAGTGCGCGCGCTTGCGCGGCCCCCGGCGCCCACAGCGCCGCCGCGAACAAAATGCTCCAACAAATAGCTTGAATTTTTCTCGTCATATATACCCTTAAATCCGTTAAATCAATGCTGTATCGGCGCCGCAGGCGGAGCAGGCGGCACGCTTTTGCCCGCCAACTGCTGCTGCAAGCGCAAAACAGCCTGTTTGTCCGGTTCGCCGTCGGGCCCCAGCGGAACGGCATTTTTCAAGAACACGTTTTTATCCACCGGCTGCCCTTTGGCGGCAAATTCGTCAAAGAACGTCGGCAATTCGCCCGTAGGGGCAAAAACGCCCTGCACTTTTCCGTTTTCGTCCACCCCGGTCTGCACATAGCGGAACAAATCCGTAGACTGGATTTCCCCGTCTTTCTGCCCGTGCATTTCGGTAATATAAGTTACCTTTCTGGACCCGTCCGAAAAACGAGACAGCTGAACAATCATGTTCACAGCCGAAGAAATCATTTCGCGGATTACATACACCGGCAAGTCCGCCCCCGTCTGCATGCACATAGCTTCCAAGCGGGATAATCCATCACGCGGCGTATTGGCGTGAATGGTAGTCAAGGAACCTTCGTGACCGGTGTTCATAGCCTGCAACATGTCCAAAGCTTCGCCGCCGCGGCACTCCCCGACCACAATCCGGTCCGGACGCATACGCAAGCAGTTTTTGACCAAATCCTGAATGGTAATGGCGCCTTTGCCTTCCACGTTTGGCGGACGGCTTTCCAAAGATACCCAGTGCGGCTGCTGCAAACGCAATTCCGCGGTATCTTCTACGGTAATGATACGTTCGTCGTTGGCAATATAACCGGAAATAGCGTTTAAGAAAGTAGTTTTACCGGTACCCGTACCACCGCAAACAATAATGTTTTTGCGGATACGGACGCATTTTTCAATAAAGGCCATACATTCCGGGCTGATAGTTCCAAAACGGTAATAATCTTCCGGGCCGAACGGCTTTTGCGAGAAACGGCGGATTGTCAGCGTCGGGCCGGATACAGCCAACGGCGCGATAATCGCGTTTACACGGGAACCGTCTTTCAAACGGGCGTCCACAAGCGGCACCGATTCGTCGATACGGCGGCCCAACGGCGCCACAATGCGTTTAATTACCTGGACCACTTGGTCGTTATTGCGGAATTTATATTTGGTCAGCGTCAGTTTACCTTTTTGTTCGATAAAGATTTTATCAAACGCATTGACCATGATTTCGGTTACGGCCGGGTCGCGCATCAACACTTCCAGCGGCCCCAAGCCTAAAATTTCGTCCAGCAATTCCGACGAAAAGCGCGTGCGCTGGTCGCGGGAGAACTGCAAGTTCGGCTGTTTTTGCAAAATATCGTCCACAATCGCCGCCACGCGTTTGCGGGTTTGCTCGCTGGCGGTATTTTCATCACTCACCACGATATGTTCAATTTCCAGCGTATGCACGACTTCTTTGTGGATTTTTTGTTTTAGATCGTCCCAAAAAGAAAGTTTGGTTTTGCTGCCTTCTTCTTCAGCGGCCGCCACATGTTCCACCACGCCGGTGCCCTTGCCGTCGTCAAACAAGACGGGGCTCCAAATTTCTTTGGCGGCTTGGGTAAATTCTTCGTCCGTCACGGAAGCTACCCAATCTTTCGGGGCAGGTTTTAAGTCACGGATTTTAGCCAGCACCAAGCGCAGGCCTTTTACCCATTCGGACTGCGGGTTGGTGATAATTTCCACTTCTTTGCGGTTGGACGTAGCCATCACGCTGTCGTCCCACGGCAAGAATACGTCTATTTCGCAGCCTAAAGAGGAATAAAAACGTTCTACTTCTTCATACGGAATAGCGCCCGGCATATCGTATGCGTTGCAAATAACGCTTACGCGTTCCATCGGGTAGCGCTGTTCTTTGTAATCGTTAAAAAGCTGTACGGTGGAGTTCAAATGCGTGCGAGTGGCTTGGGAAACCCAAAACACCTTATCCGCAATATCAAAGGCAAAAGCCTGCATAGGAAAGCTTGAATCCACATCCAAGAAAATATCAAACGTTTGGGAAAGACGGGACAAAATGGGAATTAAAATTTTGGGGCTCAGCGAAGCCACTTGTGCACGCGTATTGCCCAAAGGCAACACGCCCACCCCCCACTGGGACATGGAAATTTTGCCGCGCAACAGCCCGCCTACTACCGCAATAGAAGTATTGCCCAGCGTGCGCAAAATATCCGACACGCTGACCGGCTTTTTGATATCCAAATAGAAGCTGTGTTCCTGCCGGGCCAGCGGGTCCAGCGGCACAATCAGCACCGGGCGTTTTTGAATTCCCGCCCAGCCCAACGCCAAGTTCAGCACAAGCGTGGTTTTTCCGGCCCCTTCCTTCGGGCCGGAAAACGCGATAATCTTTGCATCAGACTTTTGGATTTCGTTTTCTTCTGCCATAAAAATTATTCCACAATTTCAACCGTAATAAACAGGAATAACGAACGTTGTTCTTCCGTCACGTCTTTGCTCTTAAACAAAAGCCCAATCAGCGGAATGCGCCCCAAGAAAGGCACCCGGTCTTCGGACACGTTGCGAGAGCTGCTTTTCAACCCGCCGATAACCAACGTTTCGCCGCTGTTAAGCTCCACATGGGTTTCCACATCGCGGTTGGTGAACGAAGGCGCCGTGGCCGTACCAATTACCACCGTTCTGGAATAGTCCACCGTGGATACCGAAAGCTGCACTTGCAAGTCAATGATGTTATTGCGTTCCGGGATAATCGTCGGCAACACGTTAAGCAAAATGCCGTATTCTTCCAGCTGCGAGCCCACGCCCTGGTTGTTTACAATCGGTATCGGCACCTTGCCGCCGACGGTAATTTTAGCGCTGTTGCCCGAAGAAGTAACAATTTTCGGGTTGGAAAGCACTTGCGCACGGCCTTCCGTTTCCATCAAGCGCAGACGCGTTGTAACGGCCGTTTTGCGTTCAAATTCCCCCAAGGACAATATCCCCGGGATAGAGGCTTCCTCAAAATCAAACAGCTGGTTCCAAGAAAACCCTTTTACGCTTTGCATGGTCCCGCTGATTTCCACCACATCGGCGCTGACGGCCACTAAGCGCGTTTTTTTGGCAAACGCGCACGATGGCAGCAGCACGCTGAAAAGCAATACCGCGAGGGATACATTAACTATAAACTTTTTGTTCGTCATATCAATCCTGTACGTTATTGAAATAATTTATCAAAAGTCGCGATTTCCATTAAGTAGTTGGTTACGTCACCGGGCGTACGTAAGATGACAGAAATATCACCTTCCGCCTGCGCCAGGGCCAAATACTGCGCGTCACGCGGAGAAAGCGCCAACGACAAGGCGGAGCTGTCCGAATAGGCCGAGGCGTCTTCATCTTTGTCTTTCATGGCACTAGCGGATCTAGCGTCCAACCCTTGGCCCAAATCAGCCCCTACACCCAGCACCTTCACATTTTGCAGCAAGGTTACCGTCACCTTTTGGCGGGAACCGCTTTTCATTAATGCTTCAAAAGTCAGCAAAATATCCACGTTGTCGTCCGGTTTAATCATACTGGCGGTGGAAAGCGGGATATTGATAATAAAACCCCTCATTTGCACCGGGATTTTGCTGGACAAACCGGCCTCGGGAGACAGCGAGGTTACGGCATATTTGGAAATTTGGTTTCCTTTAGGGATTTGAATACGCGCCACGGCATTTTCGATGGCTTTAAAGTCAGCGTCAGTTGTATAAGTAAACGCATCTTTCTGCAGGTAAGCCGCAGGCACCGGAACCGTTTTTACATAGTCCCGTTTGATAACTTCACGTTCTTTAATGTCGCGCACAGGCACAAACACCTGTTTGATGTTTTTAGACGCGTTGAGTTTCTTTTCCGCGCTGCTGACAATCATCGCGTATACAATGGCAGCCAAAAGCGCTACCACCAGCGGAAGCAAGATTCCTTTTTTCATTTTGTCTCCTTAAAACCAGCTTTTTTAATTCACAAATCCAAATTATTTAGTATCCGAACTCAGATACGCTTTTTCTATGGGCATCCGGGCCACTGTTTTGATTTTGCGGATTCCCTCTTTGCGTGGTTCGCTGGCCAGCACATAGCTGGTGCCAGGGAACAACAAATGTACAGGATAAGTAACTGTAACCACTAAATCTTCGTGGCGGTGCTTTTTATACATCGGGTCGGTGCCGGTTGTTTCCACTTTTACGGCCACCCCAATGCCCCCCGCCTTAGTGCCAAACACTTTTTGCTTGGCTTGGTTTATCTTTTGTGTAATAACCGTTCGATCCGGCCGGCCGCTGGGAGTTTTAACCGCTACCAACGAACCGATACGGGCAAATTCATAGGAAGCGTGGTTGGCAATAATTGTGTGGTAGGCGATGTTGCCGTATTCAAGGACGAAAAAAATCATCAACATAAATACCGGCAAAATAAACATCAGCTCCGCCGTAACCTGCCCGCCACACTTCCTACGAAATTTGTTCATACAGCCTCAAATTACATGCTTTCCATCTTGCCCGAGATTTTAGCTTTAACTTGTTCAAACAAATCCGGGAAGAATTTCTGGATTGCAACACCCGCCAAACCGGCCACGCCCACGACCACTACGAGCATCAACACATATTCAATCGTGTTCTGGCCTTCTTTTTTCTTCAGGCAGCCCAAAGCTTGCGCTTTCAAGGCGTCCATTTTGTTTTGCAAAGCAACGATAAACTTCATATGAGAATCCTCCTAATTTTTAAAACTTTTTAGTCTGCATCATAGTCCGACAATACAACTTTTGCCCCTTCTTCAAACTGTTGCGGAACAAAATACGAATAGAGCACATAAAACGAAATAATCGCCGCAAAAAGTCCGGCCGCTATAATGATATATTCTACCGCGGTTTGGCCTTTTTTATTCCACTTTTTTTTCGTTTCGGCCCCTTTCTTCATACCTTAAAACTGGATACCCAGCGCAATCTGTTGGGAGGTACCCAACGCCCCAAACGGCGTGACGGCATAGTCAATAGAGGCGCCATACCCAAACAGTTCCGAACTGTAAATACCAAAACCAAACGACACTCTGGAAGTTTCCGACAAGCCTAAGCTGTCCACCCAATCTTCCGAGCTGATGCCGGTATTATCGCGGGTATAGTATCCCACGCGCAAATCGAACCGGGCAACTTGCAACAAATCTTCGGGGATATGGATTTCCAACCCTACGCCATAGCGGCCTTTATCATCGCGGTATTTCATATATTCGCCCGAGATGGTAAAATAGCGCGTATTGATGTCCGCGCCCAAGCGGTAGCCGCGGGGCATTTCATCTTTGTCACCCAAGTTTATAACGGCGCCGCCCAAGCCCAGCCAATTGACTAAGCGCAATTTGGCGCCCACATCAAAACCGACGTTGTTGTAATGGTCCGAATCCAATTTTTCGGAAATATATTTGGCCGTACCGCCCAATTGCAGCTTTTGGTCAAAAAATCCGCGTGCAATGGACAAACCGCCCACAAAGTTCTGCACCGGGGTTCCCACTTCCGGCAACAGAGAACCGTCGTCCCCGCGGAAATCGAACCCGTCCATATCCATATAGTTAATCGTCACGCCGATAATCGTTTTGCCAATCGGCTGCAAATAAGCCAAGGTACGGGCTTTATAGCCTTGCAAATAGTCTAAATAAGAAAACTGGAGCTCCCGCGTTGTGGCCGAAGCGGCGCCCGCCGGGTTCCAAAACAAGGCTTCCGGCCCGTCTGCAATAGACACATAGGCGTTGCCTAAGGCCTGGGCTCTGGGGGAGCCGGCGTCAATCTTTAAAAACGCACTCGCGCTGGTACCGGCATCGGAATAAATCGAAGCCGACGCGCTTGCGCTAGCAAGACCGACTGTTAAACAAGCAATTAAAACTTTTAATTTTATATTCATAAATTTTGTTTTCTGCCGGACTTATCCGGGCTTTTAGTTAAGTTCCGGCCCCCAAACGGGCCCTGTCACAACAACACCTTTGGGGGGCACAAGCCCCCCTTAGGTTTACGGCACCAAAATCTTGACTACTTTTTGGCAGTGCTCACGTCCGTTCTGGGCTCTAAAGTCCACCAGACCGAAGTACACACCGCGGGCGACTTTCTTGCCATGTTGGTTGGTGCGGTCCCAGCGGCAGCGCAGTGCGGCGTTGCGGATATTGGGGAACGCGGCCAAATCATCGCCCGTCATTTGGGTAGCGCCTTCCGGCGTGTTATCCGGGTTAAACTGCAAGCTGCTGCCCATAGTTACTTGGTAGTTGTTGGCGTCCACACAGGTATAGTTGCTGTCGCGCACCAAATCACCCGCCAAGTTGAAGAACTTAATCGATACCGTGCCGGGCACAGGCATCTTGGTAATTTCCAACGTACCTTTGGAAGCATCGCGCAGCGGGTTCGGGTAGAAGAACACCGTCTTTTCCCAATCTTCGCAGACGAAGCGCCCATCGCCGATGGCTACCGTTGCCTTATGCAAGTTCTGGTATTCATAGGTATCGGCCACTTTATCCACACTCCACAGCTGGCTGTTGGTGCTGGAGTCATCGCCGCCCAAAATTTCACCGGTTACGCTGTCAATATCGGCGGAGTTAAGCGCCGTTACGAAGCGGAACGGATAGGTCCCGTCCGGCACTTCCTGTTGGGCATAGTCGCGGCCGTCCCACACTTCTTCAATCAGTGTAGTAGCAGGGCGGATACCCACAATGGCTCTTACCAATACTTCGCGGATATCTTGCACTTCGGTACCCGTGGTGGGGTTACGCAAAGTACCCTTTTGGTAATCGTAAATAGTAGTACCAGGTTTAAAAATTTGGATAGCTACTTTCATTGGTACGGAAATTTGGTAACCGATCTTCATATCCGTACCGCGCTGAGAAATGGCATATCCATCGGCTTCCAGCAAGTCGAACACTTTCAAGAGGTCCGCATTTACGGTAACGCTCTTGACCGTTTCTTGGTACAGGCCCGGATCCGGATAGTTCTTGGCCGTCAAGCGGATTTCGTAGATACCCGGTTTGACGTAGATGCCGTTGTTATCCGTACCGTCCCAATAAATTTTGCGTACCACATTCGGGTCAAAATCGCTGGTGTTGACAATCGTCATCGTAGACAGATATTTGCACACTTCACCCGCCGAAGCATTGCGCTGCGTAAGCGTACCGGTGGTGCCATAGCACATATTGGGCTGCAAGGCCACCACGGCTACTTCTACAGTAGAAGCACGGGACACCGCAAAGTTGATTTCGTACGGCGGAATAAACACCGGGCCCGAAGACGCGTTGAACAACTGCGGCGAGTTCGGATACACCACCACGGAACCGTCCAAGAAGTACACAGGGCCACGGGTGACGTTAATTTTGCTGACCGGTTTTTCCGTTGCGTACAGGTAATCTTGCTGCATCACTTCGGCCGCCGTTTTGAACGGAGCACCCGCTAAATAAGTATCCGTACTGCCCGCAATCGTTTCACCGCCGTTGGCATAGTAGCGGTTGAACGCTTCGTCCGAGCGGGCCGAGATAAAGAACGGATACTGTCCGTCCGGCACCATTTCATAGGGGCACTGTTTCAGGTCCGTCGCGCCCGTGCAGGCGGCAATTTCTTCCTGCGTGTGGCGTTCGGTGGACGGAGTTGGGTTATAGAAGTACAGCGCGTCCCATTCTTCGGTAATCAGCATACCCTCGCCCGTTTTGGTAGCGGAGCGGTCAAATGTTTTAACAGGTTGCAAGCGCACGTCCACCACGCCCGAGGCAGCTTCAGCTGCCGTAGCCGGGTAGTTGGTAAACGCCGTATCGTTTACATAGATACACGCATGGGCCGAGGTAACCAACGCCGGGTCCACATAGCCCGCCGCTACATTGAAGATGTCCGCATCGGTCGTCTTATCGCAGATGCGGGGCGGCCAAGTGGTATCGTTGGTGGTTACGTTCACGCTTTCGCGTTTTAAGGTAACGAGATATTGTTCTTCACCCGCTACCACAGAACCTTCCACATAGTTCGGGTTTTCTTCCACTGTTACAGTATCACGCGTATACGGGTTGCCCGCACCCTCTAAGGATACAACCGTACCTAATGCAACGCCCGTCAGGGTGTCATAAGGATCGGTTTGGCCGGGTTCATACACATTGACAGACGCCAAATCGTTGGTATATCCGGTAGCCACATGGGTGGAAATGACGGTATAGTCATTATAATCACCCGTGGTGCTATTATAGGCCGGAATGACGACATCTTTATTATAGATGTTCACCTGGACGTTCATCGCCTTGGAAAGCATATAGGAAATAGTGGCCTTGGCTTCACTATCGCCATACACATCGGTAGTCGACACGTCCACCACGCGGTACATATCCACCGGGAACACCGCCGAGGCTTTGTTGGTAACCGCCGGGAACATCGCGTCCTTGGTCTGCACCGTAAACATATAGGTACCGGGGGTGACCATACGGCCCTGGTCGTCGCGCCCGTCCCACGACAGCGTGTTAAGCTGCTGGGAAACTTGCGTGATGCCTTCTTCCGGCGTTAAATGTTTGACCGGTACACCCGCGGAGTTTTCCACCCGGGCGATAACCGTGGAATCACGCGCGATAGAATATTTAAAGATAAACGGATCCAAGCCGTAAGCCGTCGGGCTGGAGCCGACTGTGGAATAACTGACCGGCTGAATGGTGATATCCACCAAGCCGCGTTCCACCGGCAGCTGCCCAATAGAGTAGTTCAGCGTTTTAACAGCCGTGTAGCATTTGCCGTCTTGGCCCTCTTGGCAGGTTCCCCCCGCGGTAAACGCCGGGGTACCGTTTCCGCCCACCGCATTCACATAGGAACCGTTGTACGGGATTTCCGCCCACAGCACATATATATAGTTGCCGTCCGGCATCGGCGCGCCATAAGCAAAGTCTTCCGTGCAAGTGTTTTGGTCGCAAACTACGCCGTTGGACATTTCTTCCCCTTTGGCATAGGTGCGGGTACAGCCGTCCTCTATGCCGCACAGGCCGTCCCATTTGGACGTAAAATTCATACGGCCGGAGCGTTCTTCGGACGAACGATACACCAACGAACCACCTTGCTGCGGAGTCGGACCGGTACCCGTGGGGGTAGAAGAGTCCGTCGTCACATTAGTCGTGGCAGAGGAACCATTAAATGTCGTACCGGGGGTGTATACTTCAAAGTATACAGTAGAAGCTTCCGTCGGCACATAGCTGATAGAAGCATAGGCCGTAGACTTTTTGTTCAGCCCCGTGGAAGTAATATCCGTCAGTTTCAAGGGGTCCAGCGATACTTGGCGCGTAACGGCGCGGGAGAAATCCACCCCCGGCCATTCGTCTTGCGCTTTGGCCTGGATAGCCGCCACATAGTTGCCCGCGGGCAAGAGCAAACCGTTGTCGTCGCGGCCGTCCCACGAATCAAATTCTACAATCTGCGTATCGCTTTCGGTGCCTTTCATTCCTTCGCCCACGCGCGGCTGCCAATCCACCAGCGTGCGCACCAAAGCGGTATTTACTTTATTAGAATCGCCTGTACCAGCGCCAATATCTCCAGTATTCTCGTCACTCCCATAGTCAAGATCATCTCCGTTGGAAGCGTCAAAAATGGCCACGCGGACATTGGAGCCTTTACTTAAGCGGTATGCAAACGTGTACGGTTGCGCGGACACAGCGGTAATATCGCCCACCACCGTCGGAGTGCTGCGCACGGAGTGCACGTTCGTCACGTCCACCTGTATCGGGATTTGGTTCATACCCGGGTAGGCAATGGTAGAGTTAAATTCAATTTTATCGGTAATGATTTGGTCGCCGGGGAAGTCCGTCGCCACGGTAGCGCGGAAAGCAAAATCCCCGTTGGATTTGCCGAATTCACCGCCGATTTCGTACGCGCCGTCCCACGCCGCGCAGAAAGTAATCGCTTCCCCAGAAGGAGTACCGTCATCATTAAAAATTACAAAGGAGCAAACGTCGTTCGGGCAGTTTGCATAGTTGCCATTGGAATCTTTAGATCCCAATTGGCAATTTGAGATAGTAGTAGTTGATTGATCTGAAATCCGAATACATTGGCCACCCCGCAATTCATATTGGGGTGCGGGGCAAGTAAGGCCCTCATCCGGGCCGCCCGGGCAGTGATAGGACCCGCATTTTGCATCGTCGCTATCCGTATTAGGATACAAGTCAATCGTGCGGATAGCGGGCGTTTCGTCCGGATTCTCGATATTCTTGCCGTTATAGTATTTAACAATGTCAAACTTAATTTGCTGCAGCGGGAAAGAAATAGAATAAGTACTCTGCGCCATAGGGCGGTTGGTACATACCACCTGCATACACAGCGACAAACAATGGTTCGGGTAATTGTTATCAGCCGGAGTAGTAGACGGATAGGGTTGGTCGTACTCAATCAAGGCGGAGCTCACCCACGGGTCCGTTTGGTTGGCATTGCCGTCCGGCGCGGGAGAGGTGACAAAACTGCGGTTGTATCCGTTTCCACTATCCACCAATTCATCTAATCCTTCTGCACTCCAATCGCAATACATACCGTTGGTAGTGGTAGATGGCCTATAATACACACCCGCATTGCGGACCTCGGCCGTTTGAGCAAACAACGGCGCACCCGCCGCGAGGAGTAATGCAGTTAAAACGGCGCAGGACGCCGCTTTACTCAGGAAAACCCGAAGTAAACTGTTTATTTTTTTCATTGTGCAAGTATCCATTTTGGGGACCAATTCCCTTCTTAAAAATTAAGTTTGTACAAATCTTTTGCGCTCCCAAAAAAATGCGCGCAAGTAGGCGACTGGTTATAAATATAAACAGACGCCGACATAATACTCTTAAATTCTTGCAACTTTTGGGGCGATTGTCAACTGTTTTTTGCAATTTTTACCGTCTTACCACGCGGTAGAAGCTCAAGCCGCCAAACCCGGCTTGAAAGCATCGGCGCTACTGCGCCACTTGTTCCGCCACTTCGCGGTATACGGCAAAATTGCCGCGGCCATTTTGTTTTACGACGTAGAGCGCCTTATCCGCTTTTTCCAAAAGCACGTCCGCGGTGGAGCCGTCAAACGGGAAGGACGATATCCCTTGGCTGATGCTTAAATGGACTTCCTTCCCTTCGGTATAGCGGTCCGGCAGCGTAATGGCGCTTATGCGGTCTTTTAAACGTTTGGCGATAATTTTGGCTTCTTCGGCATTGGTACGCGGGAGCATAATCACCATTTCGTCCCCGCCAAAACGGCACGGTACGTCCGTCTGGCGCAGGCTGGTGCGAATGACGCGGCTGACTTCTTTAAGCGCCCAATCGCCGATTTGGTGCCCGTATCCGTCGTTAATTTGTTTAAACAAGTCAATATCCATAATAATTAAGGACATCGTCAAATCAAACCGTTTGGAGCGGTAGATTTCTTCGGCGAATTTTTCGTTAAAGTACCGGCGAACCGGCAATTTGGTAAGTTCATCGTAGTTGGAAAGTTCCTGCACGCGTTCAAACAGGCGGGCATTGTCGATAGACAGCGCCATCTGCGACGCAAACTGCTGCAAAGAAATAAAGTCCATATACCCAATGCGCCGGCGGGAAAGGATATTGTCAAACGCTAAAAACCCCACCTTGTTGCGCTGCACTTTTAGGGGAATGTAAATCACGCTGCGGGTGGAACGGTAGGCAGCGGCGGAATCAAACACTTCTTTGAGCAAATTTTCTTCGCCTTTGGGCAGGGTTTTGCCGTCCTGCTGGGTAACCTTTCCGGAAATATCTACCCCCAGCACGGATTTAATTTTGCTCCCTTCCGCATCGGTTAAATACAGGCGCACGCGGTCAAAACGGAAGTAGCGCTGCACCCCTTTCAAAATCAACTCCAAGCCGTCGTTTAAACGCAGCGAAGAAGCAAAAATAGTGGATAAATCGTTAAGCGCCGTGGAAATATTGAGCCGTTGGTTTTTGGCCTGGTCTATTTCCGTATTGCGCAAATTGTGCGAAATTTCTTCCCCCAAGGCCTTAATCAGTTCTTTTTCTTCGTTGGAAAACACCCGGTTCTTGCGGAAACGTTCCAAACGCAAGACCCCTACTTTTTCCTGCATAAAGTTATGGATTTCTCCCGCTTTCAGTTCCACGCTGGGGCGTTCCCACTTTACCAGCACATAGATAGCAGGGTAGCTTAAATCGGTCGTTTCGGCCACTCCGTTTTGCAAAAGCTGTTTTAAAAATACCGGTTCATTTAGCACGGAAATATCTTCCTGCATATCCATACAGTATTCTTTTTTGCACATCATTTTTAGGGATAGCAGCGCCCGTTCCTGCTGCCAGTCAAAAAAGTACACGCGGTCCAGCTTAAACAAATTGCGCAAAGCCGGCAAAGCACACTCCAACAATTCCCGCTTGTTTTGAAAAGATTGGTTCAGCTGTTTATGAAACTTATACAGCGTATAGGATTTTTTATCAAACATAACACTACCCCTGGTAGATGGAAAGCAGGTATTCAATTTCTTTGGCGGCCAAGTCCAGCTCTCTGTCCAAAGAAGCCTGCGTAAAACGTTCTTCCACAATTTGCGTAGCGCATACTGCCAAAATGCGTTTTAAAATTTCCATTATTGTGCCAGTAATGGTGATGTTGGGCAGTGTGCGGGCCGAAGCCAAAATGTTGCTGTAGGTTTGCAACCGCTGAGAGGAAGAAAAAATAAACTGTTCAAAAGCGTCTTCAAACGCGGGGAAAGCGTCAATCATCGAAGCATAGCGCAGCTGGTTGTCCGGCCGGGCGCAGAACTTGATAAATTTTAGCGCGTTCTTTTTTTCTTGCGACAGTTTATTGATAAATAAATTCATTCCCGACAAATACGAATAATAGGTAGTCCCCGTGGTAGGCACCGGCAGGGTGCGCATGCGGATGCCGCGGCGGGCGCCAAAAGAGTTGCCCCCCTGTTTGCGGGAAATCATAATACTGGCCTTGCCGGAAACCACCGTCCCCAGCGAGCCGCGTTCACGCAAAATGGGCATATAGTTCTTTAGCGCCAAATTGACATAATCGCGTATGCCTTCTTTAAAGGCTTTTGTCCCCACCAAGGTACTGCTTAAATCTTCCGACAGCAAATCCCCTCCGCGCCCCCAAATGCACGGCAACGCGTTACGCACCGAAAGGGAACCGCGCCAATCGCTGTTTTGCATGGGATAATAACCGGGAGTATCTTTAAACTGTTCCCGCAGGGCTTGGCACACATTTAACAAGCCGTCCCAGGTGGCCAAATCGTGCTCGGGTTTGGCCGTAACCAACTTTAAATGGTCCGCCCGATAGTGGAGCGCGCTTAGGTCAAACCACCACGGATAGGAATAAATATCCTTCGTGCCGGGCTGGTAGCAGTGCGGTTTTAAAGGAACCAGGCAGTTAGCCAAAGAAAGCCCCGGGTCCAGCTGGGATAAATTTTCCGCCACGCCCTCGCGCACCAACAGGGCCGTCCAATAGTGCGGGATTTGAATCAAATCCGGCACTTCTTCTTCATGCGTAGGGTGTTTGATGGTAAAAATCCGCCGCCACAACACGTTGCGTGTAAATACCCGCACGGAAACATCTATGGAAGGGTTTTCTTTTTTAAACAGCTCCACCAATGCGGCGTAAACTTCTTTGGTTTTATCGCCCGAATCGGGCATGGCCCACAAAATCATTTAAACTCCTCGGCTAGTCCCAGCTGCGCACTTTCATATTAGGGTTGATATCTATGTTCTTTTTAACCGGCTTACCGGTTTTTTCGGCGTGTTCCAGTTTTTTATAAGCAGCCAGGGCAATCATAGCGGCGTTATCGGAAGATAGTTTCCGCTCCACAAAGTGGACTTCTACCCCTTGTTTGGCTCCCTCTTGCTGCATACGTTCGCGCAAGAGCGTATTGGCCGCCACACCGCCGCCCACCGCCACATGGCGCACCTTGTATTTTTTAGCCGCCAGCAAGGTTTTGGTCACCAGGGTTTCCACCATGGCTTCTTCAAAGCTGGCGCAAACGTCCGGGATACTGAAATCTTTATGGTCGCGCAAGTAATAGCTGACGGCGGTTTTAATACCGCTGAAGGAGAACTCCCAAGTGCCCGGCATCAGCGGGCGTGGGAAATGGATAGCGTCCCGGCGGCCCAACAACGCTTGTTTGGAAACCTGCGGCCCGCCCGGATAGGCTAAGCCCAACAGTTTGGCTACCTTATCGAAAGCTTCTCCAGCGGCGTCGTCGCGCGTTTTTCCAAGGACTCTATACTCCCCGTATCCTTTCACATACCACAATTCTGTATGCCCCCCCGAAACAACCAGCGCCACCAGCGGGAACTGCAAACGGTTTTTCACTTCCGTGCCTTCAAAATCACACGCAAAGATGTGTCCCTCCAAGTGGTTAATACCTAGTATAGGGACTTTCTTAAAATTTGCAAGCGTTTCCGCCGCCACACGCCCTACCATCAGCCCGCCGGGCAGCCCGGGGCCGCTGGCAAAGGCCACATAATCGATGGGGTTGTCGCCCAAAGCTTCGGAAATGACGGTGGCAATTTTGGCCGCATGGGCGCGGCTGGCCAGCTCCGGCACGACCCCGTGGTATTTTTTATGTTCGTCAATTTGGGAATAAATCACATTGGTTACAATTTCCTTCCCGCCCTTTAACAAAGCGGCGGAAGTTTCGTCGCAAGTGGATTCAATCCCTAAAATCATTAAATCTTTTTTCATACCTTATTTTCCTTCTTTTTGGGGAGCGGCGGCCTCTTGGGCAGAAGCGGCTTTCTTATCCGCTTTTTCGCTAGTTTTTGCAGGCGCTTTTTTATCCGATTTGGCGGAAGCTCCCTCGCTGGAGGCGGATTTTTTATCGTCCGTAGAAGCGGCGGATTTCTTTTTATCGGCTTCTTTTTTGGCCTTGCGTTCGGCGGCCGCTTGCTGGGATTCTTTTTTAGCCTGCTCAAGCGACACTTTCCCCGTTAAAATTTCCACCGCTTTGTCCAACACTGGGTCTTTGGCGGTAAATTCCATTTTGGGCGTTTCTTTGCCGGGGGTGTACACAATATCATTATATTGCATAAACACTTTGGCTTCTTCTTCCGGCTCAAAAACCACTTCTACGTCCGGGAAAATGCCTCCTTCGTCGGCCTTGGATTTATCGCGGTAATCGCGCTGGATCAGGCGGCCGGAGGGCGTATAATAGCGGGCAATCGTCAGGCGCAGGCCCGCCCCGCCGGAAAGGGGCATCACTTGCTGTACGCTGGCTTTGCCGAAAGTGCGCTGCCCTACTACAAACGCGCGGCCGTTATCCTGCAACGCGCCGGACACGATTTCACTGGCGCTGGCAGAGCCTTGGTTTACCAATACCGCCATTGGGATATCCGGATAAGCCGGCTTGGCGGAAGTTTTAAATTCCTGGTAATATTCCGGTTTGCGGCCTTGGGTATACACAATCATTTGGTCAGGCTGCAAAAACAGTTTGGCAATATCCACCGCACCGGTCAGCAAACCGCCGGGGTTAAAACGCAAATCCAACACCAGGTACTTCATACCCTGTTTTTGTAAATCCGCCAAAGCTTTTTTAACTTCTTCGGTGCTGTGGCCGGAAAAATCCACCATATACAAATAACCCACTTGGTTGGGCAGCATGCGGTAGTATACCACTTCGGGCACGATGCGGGCGCGTTTAAACTTAAAATCCGGCAAGGTTTTGTATTCGCCGTCTTTATTTTTGCGGCTGATTGTAATCTTTACTTTGCTTCCCACCGGGCCGCGCATCAGTTCCACCGCATCGTCAAGTTTCATTTCGGTCACGTCTTTGTCGTCCACAAACAAGATGCGGTCTCCCGGCATTAACCCGGCTTTAAACGCAGGCGTGCCGGGCATAGGGGTCATTACCGTCACAAACCCGTCCACTTTCTGCAAGCGGATACCCAACCCGCCAAAATCGCCGCGGGTATCGTTTTTTAACTCTTTATAATCTTTCGGTTCCAAATACTGGGAAAAATCGTCCAATTCGTTTACCACGCCTTTAATAGCGCCGGAAATGAGTTTATCGGTATCGGTCGTTTCCACATAATTTTCTTTCACAAATTCCAACACGTCCACAAACGTGCGCAGTTGTTTAAGGCTGGTGTCTGCCGCCGCATAGGCGTACGGGAACAACGTCCCCACAAAAAATACAACCGCCGCTAAAACGGCCACACGACTCAATTTTTTTGATTTCATAATAACCTCGTCAAATTTAGTTCAGCCAATTTAAAGGGTCCACGGCGGTAGTGCCTTGGCGGATTTCAAAATACACCGCGCTTTGGCCCGTGCCGGAAGAAGCCTGTGTGTCTTTCCCGGCGGAACCCAGCACCCCTTGCTGCGGGAGTTTATCCCCCACGCTTACGCTGATTTGCTGCAAAAATCCGTAAATGGTAAAAAAGCCTTTTCCGTGGTCCATAATCACCACATTTCCATACGAGCGGAAAGGCCCCGCATAAATGACGCTTCCTTCTTCCACCGTACGGACCGGCGCCCCATACCGGGCGGCTATTTTGATGCCGTCGCGGAAAATCCAAGTATTTAAATCCGCGCGGTATTCCTTACCAAATTTGCTGAGCACCTTGCCGGCAATCGGCCACGGGAGCGAATTTTTCGGCACGTCAATCTTCGGCCCGGTGGATTTTTTAGCCGCCGTCTTGGAAGCGGTTGTTTTTTTGGCGTCAGCCGCTTTGCGCTTGCGTTCAAACTTGGCAAGCAGCGAGTTTAATTCTTCGGCGGATTTGTTCAGTTCGTTGATTTCTTTGCGCACGGCGTCGGCTTTGCGCTTGGTAACGTCCAAATCTTTTTTCTTTCTGTTAAACGACTGGGAAATAATGGCCTGTTCTTTTTTAATTTTCGTACTTTGCGCCAACAGCTGTTTGTTGCGCTCTTCAAAGGTATGGATACGTTTTTTGGCTTCGGCGTTTTCCTTTTTCAGTTCCGCCGCAAACACCGCTTTATGTGTGAGCATTCGGTCCACAAAGATTTCCTGCTCCAGACTGTATCCGCCCGGGCAATAAGGGCAAGCCGGCGTAAAATAATAATTTTCCAATTCTTCGGCCACCACCCCTTGCCACATGGGCATACTGCGTTCCAACGCGGCACGTTTATCCTCGATAGAAAGCAAATTTTGCTCCACATAAGTAATGTCGGACTCTACTTGGTTTTTTAGCCGTTCGGCGCGCGCTTTTTTGGTTTCCAGGGCGGAAATTTCTTTCGAAATTTTCTTTTCCTGTTCGCGGTATTTTTTAAGTTCCTGCTCTTTTTGTGCCGCTTCTCTTTTTAATTTTTCTATTTCGCGTTTACGGTCAGCCGCTTCGTCGCAAAACAGCGGCGAAGCACAAAAAACCAAAGCCAACAATACGCTTAAAATTTTTGCCATTTTGATAAAGTCCACCCAAAAAGCCCGCAAAAAGCCAACATCAATAACTGGCGCCCGGGCGTAGTAAACTGGCCCGCCGCCTGCACCAAAAATCCGGTAGGAAACACCAACACCGCAAAAAATGCGCACGAAGCCAGCCCCGCCAACACACCGGACACCGCCCCGCCCAGGTAATGGGCCCGCACTTCATTAGCAGGGTAAGCTTCCACCAAAAACATAAAAGCCAAAAACAACAACACGGCAAAAATCACCGCGATATGAAACAGCTTTGCACACAGCCCCGTAAAGAACAGCAGCCGCGCATGCTGGAAGTTGTAATGCGGGGTAAGCGCAGGGTACTCCGCGGCCAAGTTATCTATAAAAGGACGTATATTATTGATGGCTTTGTAATTCAATTTCAGTTCGAAATACGCCGGCATTTTATTTTTGCCCATAAGCAGCAGCGCTTCGGTAAGCTGGGGATTTTGCCGCTTGACAATTTCCAGTGCGTCCTGCGGAGAAAATAAGCGCACGGACATAATGTCCTTTTTTTGGTTTAGCGATTCGCCCATTTGCTCCAATTCTTTATTATCGGTTTCGCCGTTCACCGTCAGCAATACTTTAAAATTGTCGTCCATTTCCCGGTAATAATTGCCCAGGCGCATATCCACAAACACCACGCTTTGCAGTAGCACGGCTACTGCAAACACCAGCAAAAACAGCCGGCGGTGCAGGCGGAATACATGCTTGCTTCCGGAAGTTTTGCTAGGTTTTTTCCCTTCAAAAAATTCGTTTAATTCTTTATCCTTCATTTTTCGCTCCAGCCCAAGGCTTGTTTAAAGCGGGGCAAAATATCCGTATTGTGGTAAACCCCTGTAAATTCGTCGGCCTGCGGCCCATAAGCGGCGCTTAAAATAGGAGCGGAGGAATGGTTCATGGTGGCCCACACCAAACCGCGAGACTCGTTAATCTGCTTAAACAAGCCGCTTACGTCAGTCAAATTTTCAAATTCGGCAATATCCACTTCTTCCCCCAGGGCTTCGCTTAAACGTTTTTGCAAATATTCGGGAGTTAATTGGTCGGCCGGCATTTGCTTGAGCTCCATTTCTAAATAATACAAACTGCTTTGCTGTTTTTCCAATTGCCGAAAGGTGGCAAAAGAAGCATAGTCTACATCTCCGCCGTACAAAACTTCCCCTTGGGCGGTTTTTTTCATAGCTTTTTGTTTGCCCAAGTGGCGGTAGGCAAACGCCCCCAAGCCGGTATCGTGGTCGGCGTTTAAATAGACGAGCGTTTCGCCGTTTTTGTCGGCATAGGCCTGCACATAGCCCAGCAAATTATCCAGCGTTTTCATTTCATAGAACCAGGCGCCGGCATCGTTGGAGTGGGCGGCCCAGTCAATCTTTCCGGCCTCTACAATCAATACAAAGCCGTTTTCATTTTTGCTTAAAAGTTCCACTGCTTTTTGGGTTTGTTCCGTCAAGGTAGGCACGTTGAGATAGCGGTGCATTTCCACCGACATCGGCAACGATTCCTCGGCAAACAATCCCAACACTTTGCCGGATTTAACCGCCGCCAATTCTTTTTTATTGGCAGCCACGCGGTAGCCTTTCTTTTTGGCTTCACGCAAAAGCTTTTTATTTTCCCCAGTAGAGAAATATTTCATTCCGCCGCCCAAAATTACTTCCGGCCCGAAATCAATCATTTGGCGGGCAATTTCGCGCTTTTCACTGCGGTTTTTGACGTGCGCCGTAAACGCAGCCGGGGTAGCGTCCGTTACATAGGCATCGGAAATTACGCCAACCGCTTTGCCTTGTTTGCGGGCCAGTTCGAGCAAATTTTCCACCGATTGTCCGTTGTAATCCACCCCAACCGATTCCGGGCGGGACAAATGCCCCGTAGCCATTTGGGTACCGGCGGCGGCGGAATCCGTAACCACGGTGTCGTAAGTATTGTTAAAGAACAACCCCCACTGTGCCCCTTGCATAAAACGTTCCAAATGGGATACGGATTCGGGGTAATCCTTCAGCCCGCCGTAGCGCACCCCTTGCATAAAAAACCCCATGGCCTCGGGCCCCATACCGTCCCCGATAATCCAAATCACGTTTTTAACGTCCCCCGCCTGCAACGTTCCCGCTAAAAACAAACAGGCCGCAAGCAACCCAAAAGCACGAAAAATTTTCTTCATATTCACTCCTAATTTACCGTTTTGCGGTATAGTTCCAAATACGCCTGGGCGGATTTATCCCACGACAAATCCTGCCGCATGGCATTGCGCACGAGGCGCGTCCACAATTGGCGGTCATTAAATAGGCGCAGGGCATTGTCCACTGCGGCATAAATGCCGTTTTCGTTAAATTCCTCAATAAAAAATCCCGTGGCGGTATCTTCATTTCCGGGGCGGTACCCGCGTACCGTGTCCACCAGTCCCCCCACCTTGGATACTACCGGCAAAGCGCCGTATTTCATAGCGATTAACTGCGAAAGCCCGCACGGCTCAAAGCGCGAAGGCATCAGAAAAATATCCGCCCCTGCATAAATGCGGTGGGCTAAATCTTCGTCCAGGCGGCCGTTGTAGCTGACGCTGGCAGGGTTATTGCGCGCCAAGCTTTGGTAGGCTTTTTCGAGCATCGGGTCGCCCATGCCCAGCACAACAAACTGCGCCCGGTCTTTCAAGCGTTCAATTAAGCTTACTACCACGTCCAACCCTTTCTGGTAATCCAAGCGCGATACAATGCCGATAAGCGGCTTATCGGGGTCCTGCGCCAATTTGCATTGCTGCTGGAGGGAAAGTTTCGCGGCGAGTTTGCCTTTTACCACTTCGCTGGCGTCGTAGCCAATGGGCAGAACCGGGTCAATTTCCGGGTCCCACACGTCGGTATCGATACCGTTTACAATACCGCAAAAGTTTTTGCTGCGGTAGCGGAGCAGCCCTTCCAGCCCAAAACCCATAGCCGGGTCCGTTTGGACCTCGCGGGCGTAGTTGGGGCTTACTGTATTGACGTTATCGGCAAACACAATGCCGCTTTTTAAAAAGCTGATGCCGCCATAGTATTCAAATTTATCCGGCGTATAATCCACAGGGTGGAAGCCGGCTTTTTTAAAGGAAGAATAAGGATAGTGCCCTTGGTAAGCGATGTTATGAATGGTGTACAAACTGCGGGTACGCGTATAGAAAGCGTCGAGCTTATAAACGGTTTTTAAATACGCCGGGATAAGGCCCGTCTGCCAATCGTGGCAGTGGATTAAATCCGGGCGGAAACCAATAAACTTACACCCTTCCAGTACAGCACGGCTAAACAGGATAAAGCGTTCGTCATTATCGGGATATTCCCCCGTTTTGGTGCGGTAAAGTTCGGGGCGGTCAAAATATTTGCGGCTCCCAACAAAAAACACCAACACATTGCCCCAGTTAATATAGGAAAGAGAAACTTGTTCAATGCGGTCCCCCACCGGGATTAAATACACGCCGGGCACCACTTTCAGCGAGGACACCCGCACAATATTGCGGTAATGCGGCAAAAACAACAGCACTTTATGTCCTTTGCGCATGGCAAACTGCTGGCACAAAGCGCCAACTACGTCCGCCAAACCGCCGGTCTTGCAAAACGGGAAAGCTTCGCTTGCGGCTAAAACGATATTCATAACTATTTTTCCTCCTGGGGTGCGTCTTGTTCGGGGTGCGGCTGGGCTTCAGCCGGATTTTCCAAAGCGTCAGGCGCCGAAAGGGTTTTTCCTTCGGCGGGGGATTGCGGTGCGGAACCCTCGGACGGAGCGTCCCCGTCCGCGGCGGCGTCCGCTTGCGAACCGGCCACAGCAGCCTCTTGCGCGGCCTGTTCTTGCGCAAACGCGTTCGGCTGGGCCGGGCTCGGCTGGGCGGGCGTACCAAAAAAATCGCCCTTATTATAACTGTTGCGCGTAAAGAACGGATCCGCCGACGAGTCCAGCGCTTCCAGCCGCTCTTCCCCCTCCAGTTCTTCCAGGGGGATAATCGCCGGTTCGGCCAGCGGCGGCAGCGGTTCGCCAAAGGGCAAATCTTCCTGTTTTTCGCGCAGAGATTTGGCCGCAAATACTTGCAAGTCAGGCAAGTCGGAAATTTTGTTCAGCCCAAACATACGCAAAAATTCGTCTGTGGTACCGTACACCATCGGGCGGCCGACGGTGTCTTTTTTGCCCACTACCCGCACGAGCGACCGTTCCAGCAATCTTTCCAGCGGGCCGGCCACATCCACGCCGCGGATAGCTTCCATTTCCGCGCGGGTGATAGGTTGTTTGTAGGCCACAATAGCCAAAGTTTCCAACGCGGCGTTGGAAAGTTTGGTGGTCATTTTTTCGTTATACAGGCGGCGCACCCAGCGGCCGTACTCGGACTTGGTGGACATTTGAAACCCACCACCCACTTCCACCACTTGCAAGGCGCTGTTGCGGCGGACGTAATCGTCCTGGATTTCCAAAATCATTTCCCGCACGCGGCGGGCGTCCACCCCGTCAATCACGTCTGCAATGCGGGTGGGTTTTAAAGGGCGGTCCGTAATAAACAAAAGCGTTTCCACAATTTGTTTAAACTCGCTGGTGGGCACCAGTTCAAAGGGTTTTTCCTCGTCAGCCGGCTTCGGCTGGGCGGCTTGAGCGCCTGCAGCCTGGGCGGTGGCGGGTTGAAGCGGCTGCGGCTGGTTTTCCGCCGGGGCGGAAGGCTCTTCTTGCACGTCCGGGGCAGCGTTGTCCGCAGCGGGAGCGGCTGCTTCCAATCCGGCCGCGGCAGACGGCTCCGGAGCGTTTTCCGTTTGGGCAGCCGGCGCGGAGGAAAGCGTTTGGGCGGCCGAATCCTGCGGGGCAGGCGTTTGGGCGGCCAAGGCGGCTGAAGTGTCTTTCATTTGTTCTTCGGTTGACATATAGAATTCCTCCGGGCGGCTATTTATCTTCGCCGTGCATTAAGGTTTTAAAATCTTTGTCTTTATTTTCCGGGTTTAAATAAATCCGGATTTGGCCCAATTTTTCGTCTTGGCGCGCGATAAGTTTTTTTATTTTCATTAATTCCAGCAGGGCCATAAAGCAGGTAATAATCCCGCGTTTTTTGGTCTCGCCTACAAAGATATCGTCCAACAGCACCCATTCGCGCCGCGCCAACATATTTACCACTTTCTCCATCTTCATTTCGATAGGGAATTCTTCCACTTTCAGCAGTTCAATCCGCTTGCGCTCGTCCAAACGCTCGAATGCGCGTTTAACCGCAGAGAGCAAATCGAACATTTGCAGATTGATTACTTTTTCCCCATTGTCAAAAATAGGGGCGGAACGGTAAAAATTGTCTTTATTTTCTTCGAACTTTTGTTCCAAAAATTTGCTGGCTTCCTTATATTTTTGGTATTCCACCAGCTTGGCCACCAGTTCTTTAACGGGGTTGGGGCCTTCGTCCTCCGTCGTAGGCGCTTGGGAAGGCAAGAGCGTCTTGGCCTTGATTTGCATCAGCGTGCTGGCCATTACCAAAAACTCGCCCGCCACTTCCAGGTTCAGCTCCTTCATTACGTTTAAATAATCCAAATACTGCTGGGTAATTTCCGCAATGTTAATGTCGCAAATGTCCAAGTTGTCTTTTTTAATCAAATGCAAAAGCAGGTCCATCGGGCCTTCAAACACATTGATATGAACATTTATCGGCGCGGGAGCTAACATAAATTATCCTTTAATGCGTAATGCGCATCGCTTTTTTGACAGCGGCCAAGGTTTTGGCTGCATTGGCCTGTGCGCGTTCCTTTCCTTCCGCCACAATTTTTTCCAACTGGGCTTTATCGTTTTCAAACGTTTTGCGGCGTTCGGTAAACGCTTTCAGTTCCGGCTCCATCAATGCGAACAATTCTTTTTTGCACGCCACACAGCCCAAGGCGCCCGCCTTGCATTCTTCACAGCGTTTGGCGGCGTTGGGGTTGTAAATTTGGTGGAACGCATACACCACACAACCTTCGGGGTTGGCGGGGTCGGTGGCTTTTTTCTTATTCGGGTCGGTGAACATTGTCATCACTTTTTTGCGCACGGAGTCCAAATCTTCGCCCAAACTAATGGCATTGTTGTAGGACTTGGACATTTTCCGCCCGTCAATACCCGGCACGCGGGCTATGTTGGTGTACAAAGGAGCCGGCTCGGTGAATACTTGCACGCCGTAAATTTCGGCAAAGCGGCGGGCCAAGTCACGCGCGATTTCCAAGTGTGCCGTCTGGTCTTTGCCTACGGGCACATAGGAAGCTTGCTGGATTAAAATATCGGTGGCCATCAGCACCGGGTAACCTAAAAACCCGAAAGAAGAAATTTCTTCGTCCCCGGCGATGGAGTTCACTTTTTCCGCCAAGGATTTTTCGTCCAATTGGCCGGCGTATTTTTGCTTTAAAAGTTCCTGGATTTGTTCTTTGTACGTTGGGTTTCTAAGCAGCCAGCCCAACGGAGTAATCATGCCCATCAGCGTATTTAATTCGCTTACCTGCGGCACATCGGACTGAATAAAAATGGTGCATTTTTGCGGGTCCAGCCCGGCGGTCAGCCAATCCACCAGCATTTGCTGGCTGTTTTCGGCCAGGTTTTCGGTATGTTCGTAGGCGGTGGTTAAAGAATGCAAATCCGCTACAAAGAAATAGCAGTTGTACTTATCTTGCAGCGCCACCCAATTTTTAAGGGCTCCGTGAAAGTTGCCCAAATGCAGTTTGCCCGTCGGGCGCATACCGGAAAGTACAATTTTATCAGTTTGCATAGATACCTCGTTATTACATTAAAAATTTGGAAAAAGCCCCCACCAACAGCATCGTGGGAGGCAGCAGAATATATTTCACTCCGCCGGTTAAAATCAATACCAGCACCACATACATTCCGTACCGGCCAAAAAAACTTTCGTACTTAAACGCCGCGCGCACCGGCAACAGGGCCGTTACAATGCGCCCGCCGTCCAGCGGCGGAATGGGAATCAAGTTAAAAATCGCCAAAAAGATGTTGATAAACATGGCATACTGCAAAAATCCAAACAGTTGCTCCAGCGTCTGCACGGAAAAAGACGCCCGAAGAATGAGGAGAATTTTCATAATCAGCACGCAGACCACCGCCAAAATTAAATTGGCGGCTGGGCCGGCAAAAGCCACTTTGCCCATATCTTTGCGGGGGGAAGGCATACGCAGGGGGTTAATCGGCACGGGTTTGGCCCATCCGAACAGGGGGAACCCCACCAGCCAGCAGAACGCCGGCACCGCCAGCGTGCCGATAGGGTCCACATGATGCAGCGGGTTTAACGTCAGCCGCCCGCTTAGGTAAGCGGTATCGTCGCCCAAGCGGTACGCGGCCAAGCCGTGTGCAAATTCGTGCAGCACAATAGAGAAAAATAAAATGGGTATCAGTACAATTACTTCCATACCCTTTCATTTTACTAATTTATCCCCGTTCCTGCACACGCGCGCAAGGGGTATTTAATTCAGTTTGGATTTGAAGTTCTTGTACGCCGCCGCACACAGCCCCACGGAAATAACCGCCAAACACAGGCAATTTTGCCAAAAGAAGGGAGCATCGCCCCCTTTTAGAATGATGGAGCGGAAGTTAACGACCGAGTACATCATAGGGTTCAAATAGCACAGCCAGCGGAAAGCGGAAGGAATATTGGCCACCGGAAAGAATACCCCCGAAAGCAATATAGCCGGCATTAAATACAGCACACTGGCCATCATAGCCTGCTGTTGGGTACGCACCACCGTACTAATCAACAAGGCACACGCAATGGCGGACAGGGCAAACAAAACCGCATTTACGGCAATTTGCCACAAATTTCCTCGAAATGGGATTCCAAAACCCGCCACCCCAATAAATAAAATCAAGGCCACAATACACAGCCCAATTACAAAATAGGGCAAGGTTTTGCCGACCATAATTTCTTCCACACTGCACGGGGAAACAATTAATTTTTCCATCGTACCGGTTTCTTTTTCTTTAGCCAGCGCCATTCCCCCCACCACCAAAAGCACAATAAACGTGGCCATCACCAACAGTGCCGGCACCATATACGAGGTGGTGTCCATATAGTGGTTAAACAGCACGCGCATATCCAAATCAATCAGCCCGCCGCCTACATTATAGCCATTGGAGCGGGCCACTTCGGCTACGATTTGCTGAACGTACCCGTTTACCTGTTGGGCGCGCTGCGCGTTGGTAGCGTTTAAAAGCAGCTGAACAGAATTAGAACCGCGTTCCAAAGCTTTTTCAAGCCCTTCGGGCGGAGCCACCAGCACGGCTTCGGCTTGGTGGGAAGCGATTAAGGCTTCCGGGTCCGCCACTTGCGCGCCGTTTATGCCCGGCACTTTTGTAAACCAGCCCGAAGCCAGCGCACGGCTTTCAATTTCCTGCACCAGTTTGCCGGGCTTGGCAGCTACTACAAATTTAATATTTTTCACTTCGCTGGTCAGCGCCAGGCCAAACATAATGGTCTGCATCACGGGGATAAAGAAAATGGCAAAAATCATTTTCGGGTCCCGCAGGATCTGAATAATTTCTTTTACAAAAAACCCTTTTAAGGTTCGCATGCGTAACTTCATGGCTCCACATCCGTTTTAAATTTATGTACGGCAAGCAAAATCATAGCGGTTGCAAACAATAAAATAGCGCCAAAGGCTGTGGCCAATGTCAAAGGGGCGGCATCGCTTAAAAACACCGTCCGGCTGATGTGTAAAAACCACCGCTGCGGAAACAGCGCCGTAAAATACTGGAAAAAGGCGGGCATATTTTCAATAGGGAAAATAAACCCGGAAAAAATAAACGACGGCAGCAACCCCACCGCAAACGCAAACTGAATGGCGGCCTGCTGCTGCCGGGTGACGACGGAAATCACCAACCCCAGCGCCAGCGCGCCCGTGATGTACACCCAACACGCCGCCATATAGAACAAAAAACTCCCCAAAAACGGAATGCGAAACACATACAACGCCAGTACAAATACCACCAGTACGTCAAAAAAGGTCAGCAAAAAATACGGCACCAGCTTGCCCAACACAATTTCCGCCGGGCGAACCGGAGTGGACAAAAGCAGTTCCATAGAACCGTTTTCCCACTCTTTGGCTACCGTAAGCGCCGTCAGGACAATAGCCAAAAATCCGATAATAATCGTGCTGAGCGCCGGCACAATAAACCACCGGCTGTTCAGTTCGGGGTTAAACAAAAACCGGCTGCGGATTTGTCCGCCCGCCGAAAGGGCGGCTTCCTCCGCCCCGCCGGATAATTCTGGGTTGTCTTTAGCAAAAACCGCATTGGCTTTTTGCACCACTCCCTGCAAATAGGTGCCCATAATGCTGGCCTGTACATTATCGGTTCCGTCCGCCAGCAGCTGGATTTGGCCTGGATTTTCCGGGTTTCCGGCGCGGATATTGCGCCCAAAGCCGCGTTTGATAATCAGCAGTGCCGGACTGTTGTTTTTGTCCAGGGCTTGGTCCGCCTCGGACGGGGAGTGGACGGGCTTTAAATCAAAATAGCCGGAAGAGCTCATTTCCTGCAAGAACCGGCGCGACACGCTGGTTTGGTCGTTATCCCGCACATATACGCGCATATGTTTATAGTCCAAATCAATCACAAACCCAAACATTCCCACAAACACCAACGGCAAAATAAGCGTTACGGCCAGCGTAAACGGGTCGCGCAGGATATGTTTGTATTCTTTATAGGCCACGCTGCGGGCGCGCCGCCACGAAAAATTCATTTGTTTTCCCTCCTGCTTACCGCCTGCAAAAATACGTCTTCCAAAGTGGGTTCCGTTTCATGCACGGCAAATTGCCCTGCAAACGGTGCGCAAACGCGTTCCAATGCGGCGCGGTTTGCGGCGCGCACGCGCAAACTGTTGCCAAACACGGCCGAGGAAATACCCGCTTGTTTAAGCGCTTCGCGCATTTGGTTCTGCACGGGTGCGCTAAAAGATATCTCCAGCGGTTTGACGGGGAAAAATTGTTGCTTCAGTTCCGCCGGCGTCCCCAACGCCACAATTTTTCCTCGCTCCATCAAAGCAATTCGGCCGCAGTATTCGGCTTCGTCCATATAGTGGGTGGTTACAAATACGGTTTTTCCCATTTCGGCCAAGCGGCGGATTAAAGCCCAAAACGCCACCCGCGTCTGCGGCGAGGTGCCGGCCGTCGGCTCGTCCAAAAACACCAGTTCCGGGTCGTGCAGCAGCGAGGAAGCCAGCGCCACCATCTGCTTTACGCCGCCCGAAAGGTGGCTGACCGGGTCCGGTATGCGTTGGGGCAAGCCGATAAAATCCATCAGTTTGCGGGAACGCTCGTCAATTTGTTGGGGGCTCATACCATAAAGGCTGCCGGCAAAATACATATTTTCGCGCACCGTCAAATCGGGGTAGAGCGTAAATTTTTGGGACATATACCCGATACGTGGCTTCAGTACAGCCGTAGAGCGGGATACGTCCGCCCCGTCCACCGTCACGGTTCCCGCCGACGGATTTAAAATACCGCAAATGGTGCGTATGGTGGTGGTCTTGCCGGCACCGTTGGCCCCCAAAAAACCAAAGATTTCCCCCCGATGCACGTCAAAGCTCACTCCATCCACCGCGTGAAAGGAGCCAAACGCCACCACCAAATTTTTCACACTAATTACAATATCGTTTTTATTCATTTTTTAAAAATATCTCGGCAAAATCCGTCACGCCAAAATGCCGCATTACGTCATTTGGCATGCCCGAAGACAGCATTTTCCCATCGCTCAGTACATGCACCTGGCTGCAGCGGCCGGCTTCGTCCATATACGACGTGCTGACAATCACCGTCATTTCTTCCCCGGCAAAGCTGTACACCAAATCCCACAGTTCCTGCCGGCTGACCGGGTCCACCCCAACGGTCGGCTCGTCCAATAACAGCAGCTTGGGTCGGTTTAACAGCACACACATCAACCCTAACTTTTTGTACATTCCGCCGGAAAGTTTTCCCGCCGGCCGGTCCGCAAACGGCGCCATGCCCGTAGCGTGCAGCAGCTCCTCGGCGCGGTGTTCAAAAGGGGCTTGCGGCAAATCATACAAATCGCGGAAAAATTCCAAATGTTCCCGGCACGTTAAATCGGGGTACAGGCTGGGTTCCTGCGGGAAATACCCCGTCACCCGTTTGACGTCCGCAGCGGAAATCAATTTTTCAGCTTCGTCATACTCCACGCGTCCTTCGTCCGGGTGTAAAAGCCCGGCCAGCACACGGATTAACGTGGTTTTGCCCGCACCATTGGGGCCAATAATGCCGTGCACCTGTCCTGCGCCAAACCCATCGTCTACCTGCTTAAGTGCCTGGGCGCGGCCCATTTTTTTGCTTACGCCGTGCACTTGGGCGCGCAGCGCAGGCATATTATTTCCCCTCCAAAAAGCGCACTTCCACCGTCATACCTGATTTAAGGGTGTGTGCGGCGTCGTTTTTAAAACGTGTTTTTATCCCATAGACTAACCGTTCGCGCTCGCGGCGGGTTTGTACGTTTTTGGGGGTAAATTCGGCCTCGTCGTTAATGCTTAAAATAGTTCCTTCAAATTCTTGCCCCGTTTCGGGCAGCAAAGCGCGCACCGCACCCCCCACCGCCAGCCGGGCCAGCAAGTTGTGCTCCACATACACCCACACGTCCACTTCGGACAAATCGGCCACCGTTACAATTTTACGCCCCGCGGCAATAAACTCCCCGGGTTCATAATACTTATAAAGCACCTTGCCCGAAATGGGGCTAGTGATACCGCACCAGCTTTCATATAGGGCGGCCTGATCGTTTTGGTGCTTTTTCAGATCGTAATTTTCGCGCGAACCGGCCGTCGTTTTTAAAAGCGTATCAGCACGCTTAAATTCTTTTTGGGCGATGGCGGCTTTCAGGCGCGTATCGCGGCAGTCCAGCCGGGCCAGCACTTGGCCTTTTTCCACCGGGCTTCCTTCCTGTACGTTTATTTCGCTAATCGTGTCGGAAAGACGGCTGGGAACGTCCACCTCTACCGCTTCCACCACGCCGCTGTATGCAAACGGGGTATGCCGCAGAAACAGCAATCCCGCCGCCACCAACACAACCAAAATCACTACTGCACTAATAATTAGTTTTTTCATAAATCACCTATTTTTCCCAAACTGTCCAGTACGGCCAGGCCGTTTAGACGGCGGATATTGAGTTCGTTTAACATAATCCGGCTTTGCAGCGCAGACAAATTTGCGTCGTCCACTTCCAAAAATGTTACCGCCCCCGCATTGTATGCCTGATAAGTAAGCGCGGCCGATTGGGAGGCTTTATCAGCCAGCTGTGCGGCCAAGTTGCTTTCTATATCCAGCGCCCCCAGCGAATCTTTGGCCGAAAGAAACAGTGCTTTTAGTGCTTCCTGCGTGTCGCGCTTTTGTTCACGCGCGGCGTCGGCAGCAAGTTCTTGCGCCTGGGCCTGGCTGCGGTTCTTTTTCCCTTCAAACAGCGGCAGACGCAGGGAAAGACCCGCTTTGCCCAAGAACACGTCCTCCTGGATAGGGCCATTGGGGTATTGGGCGTAAGCTCCAGCGCTTAACCCCACCCGCGGCCATACGGAGGCCGCATAGCCGCGCGCGGCATATTCATACGATTTAACCACCCCGTCATATGCCGCCAAACGCGGGGTATCTTCGTCAAATTCCAGTTGTGCAAACGAAGCAAATTGCTGTACGGTTTGGGCGGGGTCGTCGGCGCGGATAACGGCGGAAGTTTCGCCGTCTAATTTTGCGCGCACGCGCCAGTCCAGCGGGTAGTGCGGGTCAATGCCAAAGTCCGTCCCCGTTAGTTTAAACAGTTCGCGCAAATCCCGCGCTAGTTCGGCGCGGGCGGAACTGGCGTCCACGGCCGTCCGAAGCGATTGTTTTTCCGCCAGCAGCACGTCACGGCGGCTCTTCGCGCCCGCTTGATACGCAGATTGCACGTCCGCCAGCTGTTTGCGCGCGACTTTTAACTGTTCCGACATCAAAAACAAATTTTCCAAATCGCGCTGGACGGAAAAATACGCCTGGCGGACTTGCAAAATCACTTGCTTGCGGGCCAACTCGTACTCGGCCAATTTGCTTTGGTAAGCCTCCTGCGCGCTTTTGGCGGCCGCCGCACGGGCCCCGTTGTCAAACAGCACATATTCCATCGTCGGTCCGACGGAGTAGCCCCATTCGCTGCCAAACTCAAACGTCTGCGGCCCCACCTGCATTTGCGGTACTTCCGAGGTCCAGCTTCCGGCGGCGTCCAAGTATAAGGACGGGTACAAGTTCCCCCGTTTGCTTTCGTACGCGGCTTTGGCCGCCGCGGCCTGCGCCTGCGCCGCTTTTACCGAGGGAGCAAATTCCAACGCGGAAGATTCGCATTTTTCCAGCGATAAATTGTTCACTTCCAGGGCCCACCCGCTTACGCAAAGCCCCACACAACCTACTACCCCTAGCAGTTTTTTCATTTTTCCCCCTTAAAAACAGCATTCACCAGCAGTTTAATGCGCTCCTCAGCCCCTTTATCCGAAAATAATGCCGCTACCGACGGGCGGACTTTGCCCTTCCACGGCAAAGGCACGCGCTCGTCCAACCCGGCTACAATCTGCGGAAATACTACTGGCATCGCCAGGACCAAGGCCGCATTGGCAGCGTCTTTAAGAACCAGGGACCCCTCTTTTTCCGCTCGTTCCAACTGGCCCAAAAGCAAGGTAATATGGTGCGTAAAATTTCGGCCGATAAAATCTATAATTTTAGCGTTTCCGCTAAATACGTCCCCGGCCAAGGAAGACAACATCCTCCGGTTTTCCCGCACAAAACGCTGTATAGCCAACAAGATATTTAATACATTTTCCCGCGGGGAACGTTTGTCCGACACTTCCAAACGGATATTTTTCATTAAATTTTCATACAGCGAGCGGAGTAACGCCCGGTCGAAATTTTCTTTATTGGTAAAGTAATAATGAAACATTCCCAAATTTACCCGGCTTAAAGCGCACACTTCCCGCACGGTAAACCCGCCCAGGCCCTTGGCACGCGCCAGCTGTATGCCCGCTCGCAAAAGTTTTACGTCATTTCCGGCAGCAGTCCTTCCCATATCTAACTCCTTGTTATACACTTGTATAATAATTATACGAGCGTATAGTTATTTTGTCAAGCGCCTTTCACTTCTCTTCAGCTAACCCAAAAAACACCCAGACAAACGCCCTGTGTTAAACTATACTTTAATATATGGACGCCAAATTAACCGTTACCGCCGCTTCCTTTGAAGCGGCCTACAAAAAATTCGAACAAGCAGAAGTGGTGGAATTTGTTGCTTCCTGGTGCCCGCACTGCCACCACATGAACACGCTGATAGACAAGCTTGCCAAAAACTACCGGGACAAAGTGGCCTTTTTAGTCGTGGATGTGGAGCAAGCGCCCGTCGTGGCACGCAAATTTGGCGTAAGCGGAGTGCCGTCTTTTGTGTTTGTGAAGGAAGGGCAAGTTGTGCACCGAATGGCGGGCGTATTTGCCGAGGCGGATTTACGCAAACACTTGGACACTCTGTTATAAGCCATCGGCTCGAATGGGTAATATAAAAACAAAACCGGATTTTAATAAAAATCCGGTTTTAATTGTTTTGTTCCTGCCTGTAAAATTACTTATTTCGCTCCATTTCTCCAAGCAACAGCTGCAAGGCTTTTACAGAGGCCCGCCCGATGTTGCGCTCCCGCGTGTGCGAAAAAACAAACTTCTGTGCTTTGGCCCCTAGCGGCCCGGCTACGCCAATCCATACGGTGCCGACGGGTTTTTCGGGCGTGCCGCCGTCCGGCCCGGCTACACCGGTGGTGGACACCGCCCACTGCGCCCCCGTGATGCGCCGCACCCCCTGCGCCATTTGCACCGCCACGGGTTCGCTTACCGCGCCGTATTTTTCCAAATCTTCCGCACGCACGCCCAGCACGCTTTTTTTAACTTCATTGGAATATGCCACCACCCCGCCTAAAAAATAGGCCGATGCGCCCGCTACGGACGTAATTAAATGGGCAATATTTCCCCCCGTGCAGCTTTCCGCACAAGCCACGGTTTGCCCGGCCTGGCGTAAGCGTTGGGCGATTTCTTCCTCGGTGGTTTGTCCGCATTGTTCTTCATACGAAAGGCCGTTTAATTCCTGCTGCAGTTTTTCAAAGTGCGTGTCCAATTCGTCCACCGCCGCGCCTTTAGCCGTCAGCCGCAGGCGCACAAACCCCGGCGACGGCAAATACGCCAATGATATCCCGGCCGCAAGGCTTTCTTCAAACCGGGCCAGCTTCATAGCCAATTCCGCTTCCGGAATGTCATACACCGTTACCATACGGTACCGCAACAGCAAATCGTGGAATTTTTCTTTCAACCGCGGCAACACTTCCGCCGGGAACAAGTATTCTGTTTCAAACGGAACGCCCGGCAGGGAAACAAGCACTTTGCCGCCTTTTTCAAACCACATGCCGCTGGCCGTCCCTTTTAAATTACGCAGCGGCACACACGTTTTGGGCAGCCAAGCCTGGGTTTTATTATAATCGTTTAGCCGTTGGGGATTAGCGGAAAAAATTTCTTCCAGCCACCCGTACACCTGTGGATTAAACGCCAATTCCGTACCAAAATATTCCGCCAGCACTTTTTTAGTTACATCGTCTTTCGTAGGGCCCAATCCCCCCGTCACAAACACGGCGTCCGCTTGCCGCATAGCCTCGTCCACGCCGTGCCAAATGGCGTCTTTTTGGTCGGCCACGGAGCGCATTTCCACCGTTTGGGCTCCCAACCGCGCCAGTTCACGCGCGATAAAGCGGGAATTGGTGTCTAATATTTGTCCGAGTAAAATTTCGTCCCCTATCGTCAAAATAACAGCTTTCATAGTTCCCTCCGGCAGCGCCCGGGAAATCCGCCTGGAAACGGCGACGGGCCTTGGTAGGGATATTCTATCACTTTTATGTTCAAGCCGGTAAAAGTGTTATATAATAATTTTTTGTTAATTGGTTTAAGGAGAATTTATGAGAGATTTTACGTTTTACGCCCCGACAGAAATTATTTTTGGCGCACACGCCGAGGAACAAGCCGGAGCCTCCGTCAAAAAATACGGCGGCACACGCGTACTGGTGCTATACGGCGGGCAAAGCGCCGTAAAAAGCGGTCTGTTGGAGCGGGTGGAAAAATCCCTCACACAAGCAGGCCTAGCGGTAAAAACTTTGGGCGGCGTACAGCCCAACCCCACCCTGTCGTTTGCCCGCAAGGGGGTTTTATGCGCAATTGCCCAACAAGCCGATTTTATTTTGGCCGTAGGCGGCGGCAGCGTAATTGACACCGCCAAAGCCGTAGCCATCGGCGCGGCGGACCCCCACACCGATATATGGGATTACTGGTTGGGAAAAGCCTCCGTCACCCAAGCGTTGCCCGTAGGGTGCGTGCTGACCCTTTCCGCCGCCGGCAGCGAAACAAGCGACTCCGCCGTCCTAACCGACGATTCCCGCCAAGATAAGCGGGGCATCAACACGCCTTTTAACCGCCCGCGGTTTGCCCTTATGAACCCGGAGCTGACTTTCACCCTCTCGCCCAAACAAATTGCCTGCGGCGTAACAGATATTTTAATGCACACGCTGGACCGGTATTTTACCCCCATGCAAGGCAACGAATTAACCGACGCCTTGGCCGAAGCCCTTATGCGCACCGTCATTCATTACGGGCCCTTGGCAGTGCAAACACCGACCGATTACCAGGCCCAAAGCGAACTGATGTGGGCGGGCAGCCTTTCGCATAATAATTTGACAGGGTTGGGCGCCGTAAAAGAATTTGCCGTCCACCAGCTGGGGCACGAACTAAGCGGGCGTTTTGGCGTGCCCCACGGGGAAAGCTTGTCCGCCGTGTGGAAAGCGTGGGCCTTGTATGTATACAAAGAAGACCCTGCCCGTTTTGCCCGGTATGCGTGCAATGTTTGGCGTTTGGATACAATAACCGACATTGATACTGCCGCCCGGGAAGGGATAGAAGCTACCGTACAGTTTTTTGCTTCGCTGGGAATGCCGGTCAGCCTGCCGCAATTGTTGGGGCGCACGCTCAACCCGCAAGAGCTAAGCGAACTGGCGGATAAATGCAGCCGCGGCGGTACGCGCACCATCAGCCGGTTAAAACCGTTGGCAAAAGCGGACTTGCTGCGCATCTACACCGCCGCTAACCAATAGTATTGCCCCAAAGAATATTTGGCGCGGGAGATGCTATCCAGCCGACTCAAAAAAATTATATAATATAAGTATAATTTTACTTGTGCCGTCCGCCGGCCGCATTACCCCGGCGGATTTATTTTGCCAGGCGCAGGAGTTTTATGAAACAAGAACCCATTACCCCCAATCCGTTTGCGCTTATTCCGCTGGCGGTATTTTTAGTGTCGTACCTGGCTGTATCGTTGGCGGCCGGAGATTTTTACAAAATGCCTATCACAGTGGCTTTTGTATTATCTTCGGTAGTGGCGGTTTGGATGAGCAAAGGGGCTACGCTGCACAACCGCATTGAATTGTTCTGCAAAGGGGCGGCCAACTCCAACATTATGCTAATGGTAATGATTTTTATTTTGGCCGGCGCGTTTGCCCAAACGGCCAAAGCCATGGGCGCGGTGGACGCAACCGTCAATTTAACCCTTTTCATCCTGCCTGGCAATGTGCTGGCGGCAGGTGTGTTTTTGGCCGCGTGCGTGATATCCGTTTCCATAGGGACTTCCGTGGGCACGATTGTTGCGCTGACGCCGGTAGCGGCAGGCCTTTCGGCACAGACGGGTATTTCGCCGGCGTTAATGAGTGCAGTGGTCGTCAGCGGGGCTATGTTTGGGGACAACCTTTCCTTCATTTCCGATACCACCATCGTAGCAACCCGCACCCAAGGGTGCAAAATGGCGGACAAATTTAAAACGAACTTTCACATTGTAATGCCTTTTGCCGTTTTGGCCACCATCGTGTATATTTTATTAGGCAGCGGGGCAAAAACTTCGTTTGTAATTGGGGATATTTCGTGGATAAAAGTGCTTCCCTATTTTATCGTATTAGCCGCAGCCGTGATGGGCGTAAATGTGATGGTGGTGCTGCTGGGCGGAACGGTGCTTTGCGGGCTGATTGGCCTTTTAACCGGAGCGTTTGACGTGTGGGGCTGGACGACTTCTATGGGGGCCGGCATCAACGGTATGGGGGAACTGATTATCGTAACCATTTTGGCAGGCGGTATGCTGGAAATGATCCGCTACAATGGCGGCTTGGCGTGGATTATCCAAAAAATGACGGCCAAAATCCGCTCGCGCAAAGGGGCCGAACTCAGCATTTCCGGGGTAGTCAGTTTTGCCAATCTCTGCACGGCCAACAACACGATTGCTCTTATTATGGCGGGCCCCATTGCCAAAGAAATCGCACAGCGTTTTCACATTGCGCCCAACCGCGCGGCCAGCTTGTTGGACATTTTTTCCTGCTTTATACAAGGCATTATCCCGTACGGGGCGCAATTGTTAATGGCGGCCAGTTTATCGGGTGTTTCCCCGGTGCAGATTATGAAATACCTGTATTACCCTTATTTGTTGGGCATTGGCGCCCTGTTGGCCATATGGCTGGGGTTTCCGCGCCGTTACGCTGCTCAGAAAACAGACGCCGCAACGGGAGCCTAGTTTCCTGCGCGGTATAATTTTGATAAAATAGAAGAAACCAATTTGCGCGCTCGTAGTTCAATGGATAGAGCGTCAGCCTCCGAAGCTGGAAATGTGGGTTCGACTCCCGCCGAGCGCATTTTTTAACCCCTGCCGCCAGGCAAGGGTTTTAGTTTAAGTGCTACAAAAGGCCCGCTTTACAGCGGGCTTTTTGTTTTATAAGTACAGCAATTTAAATCCAACGCCAAAACTCCAATCTTTCGTTTTCCAATTGCCGGCGGCGTGCGTACTGGCATTGGCATAAAAGGCCGTCCCGTCGTTTACCAATGTGCCGACTTCCACCTCCGGGATAAATTCCGCCATACCGCTGTGTTCATAATCCATATAGTAATACAAGTTGGTCAGCACCCACCATTGGTTTGGCGAAGTGTACCCAATGTTGGCGCGTAAGCGGCCCATATTAATATCGTCGCGGGAGTGATCCCCCACTACCGACGCATAATGCTTGTATCCCACCGCGCCGTAAAAGCCGCCCGGAAACGCAAGCAGCACAAACGCCGAAGGGCTTACCTGCAGTTGGCCGCTGCCCAAGCGTTTATCCGTAGCGGTCGGCAGGAAAAACTCCATTTTGGCGCCGAAACCGAACAGGTTTTCCGCGGGGAGGGTCCAAGTAATATTGGCCAAAATATCGCCCAACCCATTTACGGATTTCTCTGGCGATTCGTACCTGGCCAACGGCACTTCCACCCCCCAGTTGAAACGTTCATTAATCACGCGGTAGGTTTTCAGCGTCAGCTGCGTGGTGGAAATCCCCGCGCTGTCGTCCGTCACTGTAGTGGAAGGGTTTACCTCAAACGTCGTTATATTTTCCGTCGGTACAACGCCATAATGATACGTCCGCTGGATTTGTGCCTGCAACGGCATCACCGCCAGCAGCAAAACAGCCAACACGGTCCACTTTTGCATAAGCACTCCCTATGGCAATATATATGCTTACTCTAACTGTCTTTTGCAAAAAAATCAAGTCTAACGCAACCGGATTTAACGCTTTACCTGGCAAACCTCACTGTTGGCCGGGCAGGCAACCGGCTTTTTGCGCGCGATAGGGCGGGCCGTAAACAGCAAAAACCGTCCGCCGGAGGAAAGGGAAGACGCATAAATTTTTCCCCCGCAGCTGCGCAGCAGCGAATCTTTTCCACAGCAAATTTGTTCGTCCTCGCCAAACAGCACCTTACCCCCAAACACATACAGAAGCGACGTGTTTCCCTGGGGGACGGTATACTCAAAAGAACCGCCCGGCAGAAGGGTAATATCAAAAATCGTGGTTCCCAACGGGTGCTGGGAGATAATGCCCTCCCGATGTTGGTACTGCCCACACAGCACACGCACTTCCGCGCCGGAAGTGCGGACCAAAGGGACTTGTTCGCTTTCCAATTCCCAACGCCGGCCGCCGCCTTCTGTGCCGGGCAGTACACGCATCCACAGTTCCATATTCAGCACATACACGCTTTGTGTAGGCGAAAGCTGTTTCAGCCCGCCCAACACCGTTACCCAGCGCGAATTGGCCGGCTGCGCCATTTGTTCGTCTTCCAAATCGGGTGGGTCCACCAACCCGGTTACCAAATAGTTTAATGTTTCGCGGTTTGGGTCCACGGGCGGCGGGATAATGTCGGCCCGGTCGAACTCCGGGCTGCAATAGCACACCGCCAACCAAGAAAACGGGTCAAACGCCGCCTGGTTATGGCGGTTGATAAGCCTTTTAAGCAGCATACACGGCCCCGCGGCGGAAACTTCCCACCACACGGAACGGCTTTGAGGTTTTTCTTCCATATATAGACTCCTGCGCAGTACGGAAAAAGAAACACCCACACGAACGCCACACTTTCCGCAAACGGATGCGCTATTTTTATTGTACACGAACTGACGCCCCCGCGTACAGCCAGAATTAGGTTAGTTGGAAAGCCCCCGCCCACAAGCAAGGGGCAAAGAAGCGCTAGAAGTTATTTTTACCCAGTTTTTCGCGGAGCAATTGGATTTGTTCCTGGATATAATTGGCAGCATCGATAGAAAAAGGAGAATCCTTCCCCTGCATAATATGCAGCGAAAGCGCCCTTTCAAACCAAAGCAAGGCTTTTTCGTCATTCTTAGGGACGCCATGCCCCTCGGCGTACATTTCGGCCGCCTGAAGCATCACGCCGCAGTCTTCGCCTTGGTTGGCCACCGCTACCGTCCATTTAAACGCCAGCGGATAATATTCCGGGCCCTCTTCACGGTACAGCATAAGCAGGCGGTAGCGGGCTTCGGGGTCGCCATTGGTTGCCATTTCGTCCCAACGCTGGTACATGGCACGGCGGCGGGCGGCAAAATCAAAAAAATTTTTAATGCTGTTCCACCACTCAGCCCAACGCGACGCAAGCATTTTGTCCTCCTTTTTTAGATATTGTACACTATATGAATATATTTCGCTAGGGAAACACTGTTATGATCAACATTGCTACTGCACCCGTCAAAACCTACCTGTCAAAATCTAAAATTCCGGGGTTTGATTACGTCATTAACCCCTATATCGGCTGCCCGCATAAATGCGTGTACTGTTACGCCGAGTATATGCGCAAATTTACCGGCCACGCAGAAGAATGGGGCGATTTTTTAGACGTTAAATTGTGCGACGTTCCCCTCCGCCCGGCTAAACTATTCAGAACGCGCGTAATGCTTAGCTCCGTCACGGACCCGTATAATCCATACGAAAAGCAATACGAACTAACCCGCCGCCTGCTTAAACAATTGCTCGTCTGCCAAGCACAGGTATATATTTTGACTAAGTCTCCGTTAGTCTTGCGCGATATAGACTTATTTAAACAATTTCCAAGCTGCGAGGTGGCTTTTTCGTTTTCTACCGTGGACGAAGCCTTCCGCCAATTGGCCGAACCAGGCGCCGGAAGCGTGGCAGACAAAATAAACGCCTTAAAAACCTTGCACGAAGCGGGCATCAAAACCGCCGTTATGGGAGCCCCCTTGTTCCCGGGCATCAGCGACTGGAAAGCCCTTATCACGCAAACCCGCGCCTACACGGACCGCTACGGTTTTGACAGTTTAAATATGCGCCCCGCCTACCAACGCAAAGTGCTGGCGTTTATTGCCCAGCATTATCCGCAATGGGTGCCGTTATACAGCGACATTTTTTTGCAGGAAACACCCTCCGATTATTGGCCCAAACTCGGGCAGGAAATCCAAAGCTATTGCGCGCAGGAAAATATCCGGGCTGAAATTTACTTCGGTTCCTCCCGTTCCTATTCCGGCGGCTGATTTTGCCTAGAAGCCCACAAAAAACCCCGCTTTTTAAGCGGGGTTTTTAAATTAATTTTCATCTTCGGCGGGCGGATCGTCAAACCCCATTTTCCAAGTAATGGCAAACCCCGCCACCAGCGACACCAAAAAGCCCACCCCGTAAAAAATTACGCTGTGCAAATTGGAAAGGGCCAAAAACAACACCACCCCCGATACGCCAAACGGAATAGCAGACGTAACGTGGAAAGCGGCAATTACGGCGCCGCCGCAGGCGGCACCCAAACACGCCCCGATAAACGGTTTAAAAAGCGGCAAGGTAACACCGTAAATTAACGGCTCGCCCACCCCCAAAATACCAACGGGAAGCGCATTTTTGACAATGGTTTTTAACCGATTATTTTTGGTTTTCAGCAGTACGGCCAAGCTGGCCCCCACCTGCCCCGCTCCCGCCATACACAAAATAGGGAACAACGGGTTGGAACCCAATGTATCCACCAACTGTTGGTGAATGGGTACCAAGCTTTGGTGAATGCCCATCATAACCAGCGGCAAGAAAGAACCGCCCAACAAAGCGCCGGCAATCACTCCCCCGTGTTTTAAAGCATTCTGCGTTTGCAAAGCCAACTGGTCCGACAGCCAACCCGCTACCGGCTGGATAAGCGCCAACGAAACCAACCCCACCCCTAACACCGTAAGCGTTGGCGTAAGAAACATTTCTGCACTGCCTTTTACGCGCGCGCGCAGGCGTTTTTCAAACCAGCTTCCGGCCCAGCACACGAGCAAAACGGCAATTACCCCGCCTTTCCCCGGCACCAAGGTTTGCCCAAACAACGTCACGTTGGAAAGAGCCGGCATATTCAGAATACCTGCAAACGCCACGCCCAGCGCCGGCGTACCGCCGAATTCTTTATTGGCGTTGTAGCCGACAATAGCATTTAAATAAAAGAAAATCCCATTGCCAAATACGCCCAATAGCGCCGTCAGGTTCGGGTCGTTTGCCAGGAGGGTTTTAGACAGAATATTCGTAATCCCCAAAATGAGCCCGCAGCCAATATAGGCCGGAATCAGCGGTAGGAAGATGTTCCCAATCACCGCACAGGCGCGGCTGACACGGCTGGAGTATTTTTTGCGCACAGCCGTTTTGTTAGTTTTCACTTCTCCCACCCCCGGTTCAGGTTCGGCCGGGGCCGGGGCTGGAGCTGGCGGTATATAGATGCCAGACACATTCAGCGGTGCAAAAGCGTGGCGCTCGTTAAAATAGGCCGCTAACTTCCCCGCCGTAGAGGGGCCCACAATCAGTTGGTGCTGGGAACCAGAATAAAAATACCCCGCCACATCTTTCACCCGGCGCAGAGCGTCCGGGGACACCAACGCCTCGTCTTTTACCGTAAAGCGCAGGCGCGTCATACAACAGCCCAGCGTAGTGATATTATCCGCTCCGCCGCAAGCCGCCAAAATACCTTCATACATCGCTTTTAAATCAGCTGGCATTATTCCTCCGTTTCAACCAAATTCCACCGGCCCTCTTCGGCGCTATACCGTTCCAACCGGCCCGAATGAATATGGAACAACATTCCCTCTAAATGCAATTTTCTTTCCAGCATGGCCTGTGCTACAAAATCAATGTTGTGCAAACGTTCCAGCTGGTCCAGCACATTATTTTTGATGGCTTGCTCGTAGCTGTCGCCGCGGTACTGCGCGCCGCAGCCGCCCAGCCAGGCGGCAATCTGCTGCGGCAAGTGCTGCAAATCTTTTAGTTTAGCCACCGCGTTGCAATTGCTGTGCCCTAACACTACGATATTCTGCACTTGCAGGCTTTCCACCGCAAAGCGCACAGACGCCATCATAGAAGCGTCTTTGGGGTCCACCTGGTTGAGCATATTGCGGTGCACGCAAATATGCCCGTCGTTGGTGGCAAAAATCGCCTCCGGGCAAACGCGGCTGTCAAAGCAACTAATAACCATAGAGTGCGGGTTTTGCGTATGAGCGATTTGCTCCGCGTGCAGGGCGCAAAAGCCCTTGCGCGGCGGATTGCCTTTAAAGAAATGGCGGTATCCTTCCACCAATTGACGCAAACCGTCATTGGGGTATGTTATTTGGTTCATATTCTTATTGTAGCAGTTTGCAAAGCGTTGCGGTATATCTCAGCCCCTAGCGGCACAGCCGCCCGGGGCGGCCCGTTCACGGGAGGACATTAAACAAAAACCCCGCTCCAACGAGCGGGGTTTTGAAAACTTTCAGCACCACTATTTGGAGAGGTGTTTGGAAAGATATTTGCTCATATCAAACATGCTGATTTGTTTTTTGCCTTCAAAAATAGCGGCCAATTTGTCGTCAGCGTTGATCATGCGTTTGTTTTTGGCGTCCTGCAAGCCGTTTTTCTTGATGTAGTCCCACATTTTTTTAACGACTTCGGTGCGCGGCAGCGCGGCGGAACCTACGATCACCGCCAATTCAGCGCTGGGGGTTAAAGGGGCCATAAATTTTGCATTTGCTTTTGCCATATTGCTAATTCTCCTGTTACTAACACGAAAAATATCGTTTCTTAGATTCTATTATATTTAGAGCCCCATTGTAAGGGTTTTCCCGCACAGCGGGGCTCCGTTAAATTTTGCTCTGGCTGAGCCTATTTTACTTTCGGCGCGGCAGCCAGCACTTCCTTAGAACAGCCGTCTTCGTATTTTTTGAAGTTTTCAATAAACGACTTGGCCAAGGACTCATATTTTACCATATATTCGTCTTTGTTGGACCAAGAGTTCATCGGGTTCAAAATTTCGGAAGGAACGCCTTCGCACTCCGTCGGGATCTGGAAACCGAAAACCGGGTCTGTAATAAAGTGCACTTTGGCCAGTTTTCCGTCCAAGGCGGCGTTCAAGAGCGCGCGGGTGTATTTGATGCTGATGCGGTGGCCTACGCCATAGGGGCCGCCAATCCAGCCAGTGTTGACCAACCAGCAATCCACGTTGTGTTCTTTAATTTTCTTTTTCAAGAGCTCCGCATACACGGACGGGTGCAAGGGCATAAACGGCCCGCCAAAGCAGGTAGAGAAGGTGCTGGTGGGTTCTTTTACGCCTTTTTCCGTACCGGCCACTTTGGCCGTGTAGCCGCTGATAAAGTGATACAGGGCCTGGTCGGGCGTCAGCTTGGAGATAGGCGGCATTACGCCAAAAGCGTCGCAAGTCAAGAAAATGATGTTCTTGGGGTGCGTAGCGCGTTTGGATTCTACCGCGTTTTCAATAAAGTTAAGCGGATAGCAGGCGCGGGTATTTTCGGTCAGGGTATCGTCGTCCAAATCCAGCTTGCCGGTTTCGGGGTTAAATACCACGTTTTCCAACACGGTGCCGAAGCGGTGCGTGGTGGAATAGATTTGCGGTTCGGCTTCTTGGCTCAGTTTAATTACTTTGGCATAGCAGCCGCCTTCAAAGTTGAACACGCCGTCTTCGTCCCAGCCGTGTTCATCGTCGCCGATAAGGCCGCGGGTAATATCGGCAGACAGCGTGGTTTTGCCGGTGCCGGACAAACCGAAGAAAATGGCGCTGTCCTGCTTGTCGCCCACGTTGGCGGAGCAGTGCATCGTCATAATGCCTTTTTGCGGCAAGAGGAAGTTCATCACCGTAAACAAGGCTTTTTTGTTTTCGCCGCCGTATTCGGAACCGATGACGAGAATCATCTTTTTTTCGAAGTTAATCAAAATAGCGGTTTCGCTTAAGGTGCCGTCAGTGGCGGGATCCACTTTCATTTTGGGCAGGCAGATTAAGGTAAATTCCGGCACAAAGGCTTTCAGTTCTTCCTGTTTGGGTTCAATGAACATATTTTTTACAAACAGGTTGGTCCAGGCGCATTCGGTAATAGCGCGCACTTTTAGGCGGGAAGCCTCGCTGGAGCCCACATAGGCATCGCGCACAAAGAGGTCTTTGTCTTTTACATATTCCTGCACTTTGGCAAAGATTTTGTCAAAGTATTCAGGTTTAATGCCTTTGTTGCTTTTGTTGTAGAAAAGTTTGCCTTCAATATCTTTAGTTTCCACAAAATAGCGGTCGTTCGGGCTGCGGCCAGTGTGTTTGCCGGTGCTCACGCACAAGGGCCCCCCATACACAATGTTGGACTCGCCGCGGGAAAGCGACTCTTGGTACAAAGCCGGAGTGGAATAGTTCCAGTAGACGGTTTTAGCAGTGCTGATACCAGCGTGTTCAAGTCCGTAATCCGGTTTAAAAAAATCTGGTTGAGCATTTAATGTTTTCATTTTAATCCCTCGTAAGTAATTTATCCCCGATTTTCAACTCTTTCGGAGCATTTTTATCAAGCGCCCAGCGTATGCGGCGCATACCTTCTATAATAGAAGCCTGGTCCGCACAGTAGCTAATGCGCAAGTACCCTTCCGCCCCGAAGGAGACACCGGGCACCACGGCCACCAAAGCCTTTTCCAACAAGTACTGCGCTAAAGCGTTGGAATCGGCATTGTAGTGGCTAAAATCCATAAACGAATAGAACGTCCCCGCGGGTTTTTCTACCCGCACCTGGGGGATTTGCGCGGCTTCGCGCAGCAGAACATCGCGGTTTTCCTGCAAGATGCGGCACAAATCCTGCACGCAGCTTTGGTCGCCTTTTAAAGCGGCGGCCGCGGCCGTTTCGGACAAATCGCAGTTGCAAGACGTGCTTTGGGCCTGCATACGGCCCATCGCGGCGATAAGCGCTTTGTTTGCACACACAGCCCACCCAATGCGCAGGCCGGTTAGGCCATAGAGCTTGGACACGCCGTTAATAATAACCAAGTTGTTGCCGTCCTTTGCATAGGCGCAGGGATTGGGTGTTTTTTTACCGTCAAAAACAAGTTGATGGTAAATATCGTCCATCGCCAAAAAGATTTGCTTTTGTTCTGCAAATTCTACAATCGTTTTAATAAAATCTTCGCTGTAAATCTGGCCGGAAGGATTGCAGGGGCTGTTAATTAAAATAGCCTTGGTTTTAGGTGTTACGGCTTTTAAAATTTGGTCGGCCGTTACCCCCAGTTGTTTTCCCTCCCCGCGCACAATGACGGGCGCTCCCCCCGCCATACGCACCATTTCCGGGTAACTCACCCAGTAGGGGGCCGGAAAGATTACTTCGTCTCCCGGATTTACTACGGAAAGCAAAAAGTTATACAACGCCTGTTTTGCGCCGGCCGAAATGATAACGTTAGCCGGCTCATAACGGCGGCCATAGTGCAGGTGCGTATAATCGAGCACGGCCGCTTTTAATTCCGGCGTACCGGCAGAAGGGGTGTATTTAATTTTACGGCTTTGCGCTTTTTGAATAATCGCGTCCACCGCCGCCTGCGGGGCCGGATAAGTGGGCTCGCCTCCGCCCAAATGGATAACAGGTTCCCCTGCGGCTTTTAGCGCACGGGCTTTGGCGTTTATTTTTAAAGTTGGCGAATCACCAATCGTGTTAGCTAGGTTGCTTAAAGAAATAGACATATTTTCCCCCTACGCACATTCTAACATTTAATTTAGGCAAACGGGGCATAAAAAATCCCCGCGATAAAAAATCACGGGGATTGTAATGCCCAAAAACAATTACTTTTCCGGTTCCGCTTTCGGCTGCTGCGGCTGGGTTGTGGAAGGGGTTTGCCCGGGGGCCGCTTCTTTTTTCTCAATTCGTTCTTCCACCTGCTGCGTAAACGTCAGGCGGTCGCGGTGAACCAATCCCGCCAAAGCGGACACTTCTTTGCGGATAAAATATTCTTTTTCCACATACGGCTTCATTCCTTTAAAGCGCAAGCGATACACCGTTTTTATCGGATAGAAAGGCGGCGTAAACAACGCCAAATAGCCGCCCAAACCACCGCCGTCCAAATATGCGGGGCGAGTGCTTTCATACCCGGCCAAACGAGCATGCGGATAGATGGTTGCTTTTAAATGCGGGATTTTATTCAGCGCCGCTTCGGCCTGCTGCACGCCAATCAAATCGCGTGTAGGGTCCAGGCCGTCGCTCACCATCGTACCGGCACGGACTTGGTCCAAATCCGGGTCTTTTAAATCTTTCAAGTACGGTACGGATTTTAAGGTTACCACTTCCGGAGCCAGCGTTTTTACATCAAACGTAACCGCTTTTACATGGTCAAAATCCACTGGTTCAAAACGGTTCATAACCGAGGTCCCGTCATACCCTTCCCGCACGCGGCCGGCGTAGCCCCCGTCGGTAAACGACATCTGGCACACCCCGCCGATTTTATCAAAGTTGTTTATTTTTACTTTCAGCGAAGACGGCGTTGCGTCCTCCAGCAGGGAAGGCGACACCCCCGCCACATATTCGGCCTCGTTCGTACGCACCGGCATACCAAACGATTGTCTATACTGGGTGGTCATTACTTCGCCGAATTGGTCCAACGTCAAGTAGGCATTTCTCTTGCCCAGCACCAGCCAATCCTGCCATTTTTCCCACCACGAACCGCCTTTGGCAGCCGCCTGGTCAAAATATTCCGCGGCGGCCAAATTGCGCCGTTCGTTTTCCAACGCCACCCATTTGGCACTGTTTAAAAAGAATTCCGGCATACGCCCTTCTTTAAAGAAAGCCGTAGGGCGCGTTTGAGTAAAATAATCTTTCAAGCTCACAGACGTTCCGTCCATTAATTCCACCGGTTTACGCCACAGCTGGTTAATCAAGGTACGGTCTGCTTTCAGCCCCGGCTTGCGGATTTCGTTCACCAATTCTCTCCAATTATGGCGCAGGCCGGCCGTCATATGCGGGTCGTTTTGATAGCGGAACCCTTGCTTAAAACTATAATCCGCCATCGTGCTGGCCAAATCTTTCAGTTCCACATTGTGGGTGTAGATGGAGCCATCTTCCTCGGCCAATTGCACAAAACGTTTTACGTTTTCATTAAACTTGTTTTTATAATATCCGGCCGGCAGGCGTTTGGTACCTGCAATTAAGCGGTCGTCATACATAAAATCAGGCAGGCGGCCCGTTTCGCGAATCGGGTTCAAAATAACGCGTTCCGCTTCTTCCAGCGGCATATAATACAGGTATTCCATTACGTTATTGGCCTTAGCGGCGGACATACCTTCAATGGCTTCCACCTGGTCGCGCGGGCGGAAATAACCGTTTTTGAAATATTCCAGCCAATCGCGAATGATACCTTCTTCGTCTTTCAAACCGGAAGGATATTCTTTGCTGATCAGCCCCGTGCGCGGCATCGTTTCCAGCACCGGCACCACCGGGTTGTATTCGCCGTTTTCCGGTTTTACCACGGTTTGAGCTGATTGATTTTTAGAAGAAGAAAAGAAATTCTTTATCCGCTTTCCCCATTCCATTACCGGCAGCCCGGCATACAACACCCCGGAATTATCTTGCGGGGAAACAGCTTCCGTCCGTTCGGAAACGGGGCGGGTAGGGGCCACTTCCGCCTCTACTGGGGCACGCACAGGGGCAACTTCCGGCTTGGCCGGGACTGCCTGCTGCAACGATTTTTGGGCAGCCGCCGCACGCGCGGGAGCGCCTTGTTTCAGCTTTTGGGCTTCTGGGGCTGCCTGCGGTTTTAAAGCCAGCCATTTTTGGGTAGCTTCGGCCGACGCGTCCAAATGCATAGCCGCTGCCCGGCTGGTTTGGGTGAAGTTTTTTTGCCAAGCAGAAAAATCATTTTTCACGGCAGGCTGTTTTGCCAGCGGCACGGCAACGGGCACTTGCTGGCTGGCGGCAAAGGCGGCAAACTGCTGCTGTGCATAGCTGGGGCGGGCGGCCTGCAGGAGTTCTTGCAGCGGTCTATAGGCCTTCAAAGCCAACAGCGCACGGGCCGACGCCGTAAACGCCACCGGCTCCAGCGCTCCAGCGGCACAGGCTTGATAAAAATCCAAAATTAAAGGGGCGTCCTTAGCGGTTCCGTAAAAGCCAACAGCACTGATATCCGCCACCGCACGGGCGGCTTCTATCTGTGCCTGCGCGGAAAAAGCCGCCAAGTTTTTTTGGGAAATTTCTGCAGATTTCTTAAGCGTTTGAATACGCCCCATCAAGTCCAACCGAAAAGTAACCAACGCCCGGCCGGCTTGGCTGGACGAAGGGCGTACCCCTTTCAGCAGCGTAAGCGTCAAAAATTCATCTTGCAGTAAATCCGCCCGCACCGCAGCCGCGGGAACCTGTAAAATTTGCTCTATTAACGCCGGGCTGTTTTTTCCATCAGCCACTTGCTGGCGGATTGATTTAACGGAAGAAAGGCGTGCACTTTTGGCGGCGGCGGTTTGCCGGGCAATGGTTCTTTCCAGCACGGAAGCATTAACCACCCCCTCCGAAGACACAGCCCCCGCTCGTGCCGGCATTTGGTGCGAAGCGGCCGGAACACGGGCGGCCGTTATTTGCCGGGAAGCGGCACTGCCCACAGCCAGCGCCGTTTTGGCTCCGGCGACAGCTTCCGTCGAAGCGGCGGCATTTTTTCCAGCAGCCGCCCCCAGCGCCTTAGCGGCCGAAGCGGCTGTTTTTGCCGGCATCTGGGCCGACGCACTGTGACAAATAAAAATTCCGGCTAACACATACAAAAGGGTTCTTCTCATTATAGTATCCTCATAAAAAGTCTTATTTTAATTATGAAAAAAACCGCTCTTACAAACAAGGGCCATTAGCCCTAGCAACGGGGGCTAATGGTCCTAGTGTAAAAATAGGCCTTTTATAAAGAGGCCAGCTTATCGGCCAGCGGGGAGATTGCGTCCTCGCGCACGAAAGCGATGCGCCCTTCGTCGGCGGCGCGGGCTACGGCAGGGTTTAGCGGCACGCGCATCACGGGAGAGAGGTTGAATTCTTTGCCCATTTCTTCCGCGTGGCTTTTGCCGAAAAGTTCAATTTCTTTTCCGCAGTCGGGGCATTTTAAATAGCTCATATTTTCCACCAACCCCAACACCGGCACCTTCATCATCTGCGCCATTTTGACGGCCTTGCCCACAATCATCTGCACGAGTTCCTGCGGGGAAGACACAATCACAATCCCGTCCACCGGCAAACTTTGGAACACCGTCAGCGTCACGTCCCCCGTGCCGGGCGGCATATCAATAAACAAATAGTCCACATCTTCCCAAATCACGTCCGTCCAAAACTGGCGCACGGTGCCCGTAATCAGCGCGCCGCGCCAGATAACGGGGTCGGTCTCTTTTTCCAAGAGCAAGTTTAAGGACATTACCTGCACGCCCTCTTGGCTCTTGACGGGGTAAATACCGTCTTGGTCGCCGGTGGCGCGTTCGTGGATACCAAACATTTTGGGAATGGACGGGCCGGTAATGTCCGCGTCCAGCACGCCGCAGGAGTAGCCGCGGCGGGTCATTTCCGACGCGAGCAAAGCGGTCACGAAGGATTTACCCACCCCGCCTTTGCCGCTCACTACGCCGATAACGTGCTTGATGCGGCTTCTCAAATGCGGTTTGTCTTTGGGCATTTCGCCCGGGTTGCGGCTGGAGCAGTTGGCGCTGCAGGAGCTGCAATCGTGGTTGCAATTTTCGCTCATAATAAAACCTCTAATTAATTTCTTTTAAATTTTCGTCCGTCAGCGCGTTCAGCACAAAACGCCCGCCGGGCAGGCGGCGCATTTTGGCATAAACGGCCGTTTCGTACTTGCGGCCGGTGCCTTCCTGAAAATAAAATTGGTGCGGCAGGCGGAACTGCCTTTCAAAACACGCAACCACCACCGGGCGGTCCGTTTTTTCCGTTTGCACCACGCCGTTTGGCAGTGCATAGAACGTAACGGTTTTGCGGTCGTTTTCATCCGAAAACGCCCTTTCCACATCGTAAGCAAGTTCCATATAGTCCCCGCTTAACATCGCCCGCGGGTCCACCGGCGCCATTTTAAAATACATGACGGGCGCCCCCTGCAAGGCCGCCTGCATGTACCACGCGTAGCCGCCCAACACAACAGCCAGCCCCAGCGATACTCCCAAAAAGATTTTAGTGCGCATACGTCCCCCTTTTCTGCCAAGCATATACGGCCAGCAGTATAATCCCCGCCGCCCACAGGTAAAAACTTTTTACCAGCAGCGTCGTTTGCATATGATAGTACAGCCACACCAGCGACAGCGCAAACACTGCTACCCCGGCTATTTTTAAGCTCAGCCGGTTCTGGCTAAACGCCAGCGCCAAAAGCGCTACGCCCATCACCACCCCCACGTTCGTCAAATACGCAAGCACCAAAATCAGCACCGCCAGACACACATTAAAATGCTTCCGTGCGCGCCACAAGTATACACCGACCAACCCCAGCCCCAGTATTAAGGAATTGAGCGGCAGACTGGTTTCCACTTCACCCAGCAACAACGCCACAAACGGCATTGCACACGCCGGCAATATCCCCCATGCAACCGGGCGGACATTTTCGTTTGGCACGAAAAACAATACATAAGCTACCACAAACAGCAAAACAGCCGCCGTTTCCATATAGAGGGCGAGTGACGGATGATCTTCAAACACCCAAAAGAACAACGCCATCGCACTGGCACAAACCATAAGGGCGCGGTCCATTTTTTGCGTAAAAATCGGATACCCCAAGGCCGTGATTCCCCACACCAGCCCGCAAATCTGCACCGCGTTTAACGACCACTTTTCAATCGCCCACGCAATCACCATCCATTTGCCGCAGAGCGAAAACGCCAGTGCCGCCTGCGCCCAAAACGCACCGGCTACGCCGCCCATACGCCCGGACAAATGCGTAAACACCACCGCCAGCACAACCGCCGCCACGCCCGTTCCGAGTGTATTTACCCACCCAATCAGTGCCAGGGTAATCACGCAGGCCTGCCAGGCACCCACCGCCAGCAAGGCAGATACAATAAAAGGAGTTTTAGGTTCGGTATTAACGGTCATTTGTTTTCTCCTCCCGGCTCAAAAAATACACCGCCGCCGCACTGCACACAAACAGCACAATCACCGCGGGCCCTGCCAGCAGGGATAGCAGCCCCTGGGATAAGAGTTCAAGCATCCGGGCCGCCAGCAAGATATCCAACACAAGCGCACAAAACCCCAGCTGCACCGCCCCGCGTTTAAACCGCCACGCATACAGGCCCAAAAGAATTACCCATCCAGTATTCATCCAAAAGTAAACGCCCCACCCGTGGAAAAAGGCTTCCGCCAAACAACAGCCCAGCACCGCAGCCAAAAAGAACAGCGAAATCCAACCGCCTTTTCCGCCGGGACGCAGGGCCGCCCATTCGTTTACGGCAAAACAGCCCGCGTTGAAAATGAGCAACACCCGCATATCGGGCCAGCCGCTTCTGTACGAAACAAGATACCCGTTGCATACCACCGCCCACAACAGCCACAGCCAGCGGTTCCCCGCCAGCATGGCAAGCGGCAGCAGGCTGATTGCCCAAGCCAGGCAAAATTCATATACAAAAGCCCCCGTCTGGTACACTTGGCCGTATACTACCCAAAACAACCCTATAAACAACCCGCACGCAAACGACAGCACGCGCCCGGCGTTGCTTTCCAGCCCGGTGCGGTACACACCCGCCGCACAGGCCAACAACCCGATCAGCGGCAGGGCAAATTTATAAAGCGCGCCCCACGCGGCCCAGTTGTATGCCACAAAGCATACCGTGCCCGCCAAAAATAATGCCGCGCCGGTCAAGCCGCACAGCGGGCCCACCCAGGCGGGAGTAGAAGCAAACAAATTGGTTAGAAGGGTACGAAAAACCCATTGTTTTTTGGTCATATGTTTATTATACTAAATGCCTTCCAGGCAGGGGAAAAGCTATAATATAAGTATGATTTGGCTGATTATTTTGGCCGCCGCGGCCTTCATTTGGTATGTGTTAGCGCGTATTGGAGCGCATATTGTGTTTCGCCCGCAAAAGAAACGCTGGCCGCTTAAACTGCCTTTTGAAAACGCCGCCTTTGACGCACCGGACGGCAAAAAAATTACCGGTGTCTATCTTCCCGCGCAACCCGGCCAGCCGACATTGTTGTTTTTCCACGGGCGCGGCGGGAATGTATCGCACTTTGAACAATTTGCCGAAGCTTACGCCCCGTTGGGCTATGGTATTTTTATGTTTGACTACCGCGGCTTTGGCCTTACCCGGGGAACCCCCTCGCAAAAAACCGTATTTGAAGACGCTTTAGCCGTGGCGCGCTATTTAATGAACGGTAAAAAAATCCGCCCGCAGGATATTGTACTCTACGGCCACTCGCTGGGCAACGCCCCGGCCCTGTATGCCGCCAGCACATTAGGGAAAATTCCATTTAAAGCGCTCATTTTGCAAAGCCCTTTTTTAAGCACGCCCGATATGGCCGTGTGCCTGTGGACGCACGCCTACGATCCATCCTCCTGGTTCTACCGGGCTTCCGCCGCGTTTGTAACACCGTTTTTGTATTTCAACCGGTTTGAAAACACCACCCCGGCCCAACACCTGCAGCTGCCGGTGCTGGCCTGTATGAGCCGCACGGACGCCACCATTCCTTGGCGTATGAGCGCACGCCTGGCGGATTACATTCCCCACGCCAAACGCTTTTTGGCTCCTGCCGGCGGGCACGACGAATTTGCCTGGGCCGCCCAAGCGGTAAACGCCTTCCTTAAAAATCTTTCGTAAAAATTGTTTTTTTGCTAGGATAACCGTAGGGATAGGGCCTATGAACAAATATATTCCTACCGTAGTATTATTTATCCTGCTCGTATGCTGGGCGGTATTTTTGGACCGCGCCACCGATTATTTTGTGTTCAGGCCTTCCCGCCAGATTTATTCCATACAGGAGCCGTTCCAAGAATTTTCTTTCCCCGCCAAAGACGGCCGCCCCCTTTACGCGCTCTATCACCCGGCCACCCCCGGGAAGCCCACCCTGTTGTTTTTTCACGGGAGTAAATACAATATATATACTTTCCAGGATTTTATTTTGCCCTATGCCAAACGTGGATATGGTATTTTTCTGTTCGATTACCGCGGATACGGCAAAAGCGGAGGAACCCCCTCGCAAAAAAACATGTACGAAGACGCCCAAACCGCCTTATTTGCCTTGATGCTAAAAAAACATATTTTGCCAAAAGACATTGTGCTGTGGGGGTTTGCCTTGGGCAGTTCGCCCGCTTTGCATATAGCGGCGGTATACAACAAACTGCCTTTCAAAGCGGTCATTTTGCAAAGCCCCTTTACCAACACGGCCGATATGGGCTTCTATCTATTGGCCCAAAAAGACAACGAAAGCTGGACGGCACGCCTAATGACGCTGTTGTTAAAACCCATCTTATGGAATAAAAATTTTGATAACACCCAGTTGATTGGCCAAGTCCGTGCGCCGATGCTAATTGGTTTTTCCCGTATGGACCGCACGGTTCCCTGGACAATGAGCCGCGCCCTGGCGGCCCAGGCACCCGAAGGCACCCAACAGTTTTTCTCGCCCACCGGCATACACGACAGCCCGGAGTGGTTCAAAAAAACCGCCCTGCAATTTTTAGAAGGATTAGGCACCCCCGCTCTGCCGGCAAAGGCCTCTTAACCCCGTGCAAAACAGCCCAACCCCAAACTGCACCCGGCACGAAAGCCGGAAGTTTTGTATAATATTTTTAGACGCCTGAGGCCCGCCACTCGGCGATGGCGTAATTGGAGAGGTGTGTGAGTGGTTGAAACAGCAGGTCTCGAAAACCTGTAAACCGCAAGGTTTCGAGGGTTCAAATCCCTCCCTCTCCGCCAGTTACAAGGCACCCGCAAGGGTGCTTTTTTATTGGCTTGTGGGAGCGGCACAAACTGCTTTGTGCCGCGTAGGGATTTGAAAGGCGCAGCGATGTTTTGGTTTGCCCAGCAAGGGCAAGGCCAAAACCGCGAGCCCGGCCTGCAGGAAAATTCCGTCAGGAATTTTACCGGAAGGCAAATCCCTCCCTCTCCGCCAGTTACAAAGCATCCGCAAGGGTGCTTTTTTTATTGGCTTGTGGGAGCGGCACAAACTGCTTTGTGCCGCGCACGCAAAATGGGGAAGTTTATTTATTTTTACGTTTTGGATTATGGGGGAACCACCCCTTTTTAACCCGTTCTTCTTGTTCAAACAATTCCAAAATGCTCCACCAGCAAGTAAACCCTGTCACGCTAAGCGCGCAGGATAAAACCTGCCCCGGAACCACCAAAGCCATTCCCAAACAAATACAGCCTGCAACCAAAAAGACAGGCCAAATTTTTTTGTAAAAATAATACTCTGCTTTAATTACAATTGGGTGAAACACTCCAATAATCAAAAACGCCAACGCTCCCACCCAGATACTTTGCCAGTTCATACGCCCCCTTTGTCCAAACCAAATTTGTTATCATTATAGTATATGACGAAACTTAAAACCGTTTTTTTTGGAACGCCCGCTCTATCCGTTCCGTATTTAGATTTGCTCCATCAATTGAGCGATGTCCAGCTCGTCGTCACCCAGGCCGATAAGCCCCGCGGACGCGGTATGGAAGTTTCCCCCTGCGCCGTCAAACAACGCGCCCTGGAATTGCACCTGCCGGTCCTCTCCCCGGAAAAGCTGAAAGACGATTTCGATAAAATCGCCGCCGTCCCGTTTGATTTGGGCGTCGCGGTAGCGTATGGGAAAATTTTCCGTCCTAATTTTTTAGCTTTGCCCAAACTGGGCATTTTAAATGTGCACTTTTCGCTTTTGCCGCATTTGCGCGGCGCCGCCCCCGTACAGCAAGCCCTTATCCAAGGCTACACGCAAACGGGCATTTCCGTTTTTTGGATTCGCCCCGGAATGGACGACGGCCCGCTGTTTTTGCAAAAAGAGGCTCCTATCCTGCCGCAGGATAACGCCCAAACCTTATTTGAAAAACTAATCCCGCTGGGGCTGGAAGGGCTAAAAGAAGCCTTAGAGCAAATCCAAGCGGGGCACTTAACCCAAACGCCCCAACAAGGCAACCCCACCCTGGCGCCTATGCTGCAAAAAGAAGACGCCCTCCTGCGCCCGGAGGTTTTATCGGCACAGGAACTGCACAATCGGGTGCGCGGGTTGGCCTGCGGGCCCAAGCCCAAAGTGCCGTTTACCCATAACGGCAAAACAGAATGGCTCCAACTGGTGCGCACGGAACTGGCCGAAAACTCCCCCCAAACAACCCCGGCCGGCACCCTGCTTTGCATTGAAAGAAACCGTGGAATTTTAGTAAAATGTAAAGAAGGAAGTTTATGGTTTAATGAGGTACACCCCGCCGGCAAAAAAGCCATGCCGGCCGAAGCGTTTGCCAACGGCCGCGGGCTAAAACCGGGCGACGGCGTGTTTAAAGAATAATGTCTGCTAACAACGACCAAAATTTTGAAGATTTCTTAAACAAAGCCAAATCCCACGCCAACAACCAATGGGTGGTGATTGGGCTAATTGTATTGTTTTTTGCCGCGCTGATTTTTGTGTCTATTGACTGGGTATTCGGCGCGTTGGTGCACACCCGCAAAGAAGTAACCGTGCCGGACATCACCAAAAAACCCATTACCCAAGCGTTGGATATGCTGGCTGCCAATAACCTGGCGCTCAAGCAAGCCGGGGTGGAATTTGCGCAAGACGTTGCCCCAGGCTCCGTGCTGCGCCAAATTCCGTCGGCTGGTTCCACCGTGCGGGAAGGGCGCGTCATTCGCGTATGGATTAGCCAAGGGGACGAAATGGTGTTTGTCCCCAATACCATTGGTTCCGATTTAAGAAGCGCCCAATTGGCCGTCCGCCAAGCCGGTTTACTGGTAGACAAAGTGGACAATGCCTATTCCTTAACCTACGAAAAAGGCCTCATTGTGGCCCAAACGCCCAAGCCGGACAGCATGGTGCAAAAAGGCGAAAAAGTGTCCCTTATTTTATCCAACGGTGCACCGCCGGCAAGCGTAGTGCTGGTGCCCAACTTCAAGAGCAAAAAACTGGCCGAAGCCACGCTGTGGGCCAGTGCGCAGAACATCAATTTAATCATTAAAGAAGACGCGGGTTCGATCTTCCCCAATGGAACCATTGCGGAGCAACGCCCGGCGGCGGACAGCCAAATCGCCCCTGGCACGAACCTGGAAGTTATCGTCAGCCGGCGTGAAACGTCCGACGACGAAAAGAGCTACCACTTGCATTACGAAATGCCGCAAGGCAAAAATGCCAGCCGCGTACGCGTAACGGTGGAAGACGCCACCGGCGAAATGGAAATGATGAACGAAACCAAGCAACCCGGTTCCAAGATTGACCTGGAAATCCCCTATACCGGCCGTGCCGCGGTGCGTGTGTTTGTGGACGGAATCTTGGTGAGAGAGAGAGAAATAGAATGAAGACCTCTTCCAAAATGCCCGCCGCAAATGGTAAAATATGTGTTGCGCCTTCCATTCTGTCGGCCGATTTGTGGCGTTTGGGAGAAGAAGTCCACACCGTAGAGCAAGCCGGCGCAGACTGGCTGCATGTGGATATTATGGACGGGCACTTTGTACCGAATTTAAGTTTTGGTCCGTCTGTTGTAAGTTCTTTGAACGGGAAAACGATTTTACCTTTAGATGTACATTTAATGGTGGAAAAGCCCATGCTGTTTGTGGAACCTTTCGCCCAGGCAGGAGCCGATTTGCTGACGGTACATATAGAAGCAAAGGACGAAATTGTAAACACGCTTAAGAGCATCAAAAATTTAGGAATTAAAACGGGCGTTTCCATTAAACCCAACACCGACCCGGCACGCCTTGAACCGCTGCTGGATCTGGTGGACTTAGTGTTGGTAATGAGCGTACACCCAGGGTTTGGCGGGCAGGCTTTTCTGCCTGAAAGCCAAAGCCAAATCCGGCAAGTGCGCCAGCTCATTACGCAATCCGGCCGCAGCATTTGGCTGGAAGTAGATGGCGGCATCAATGCCAAAACAGCCCCGCTTGCCCTAACGGCAGGGGCGGACGCATTGGTGGCCGGCAGTGCAATTTTTAAAGCCGCGGACCCTGTATTGGCCCTCAAGCAAATCAGACAGGCGGCCCCGGACATTTAATTATCAGTCTTTTACCGCAAAGCGTAAAAGCATACAAGGAGAGTCATAATGGCAGTAGTTATCAGATTACAAAGAGTCGGCAAAAAAACCCAACCCCAGTACAGAGTAGTGGCGATTGAAAAATCCGCTGCGGTGGGCAAAGAAGCCAAAGAAGTGTTGGGCCAGTATCACCCCTGCAACCCGAATGTAGCCGAACAAGTCAAACTGAATATGCCCAGAGTGGAATATTGGATGAAGGTTGGTGCAAAACCTTCCGAAACCGTCGCGAGCTTGATTAAAAAAGCCAGCGCCAAATAATTCCGCGGGGCGTTTATGAAAGAACTTGCCACGCTGCTGTTAAAGTCGCTTTCTTCCTCGCCGGAAAATGTAGTGGTGGAAGAAAAGACCGAGCAGAACAAAGTTTATCTGTCCACGAAAGTGGACGCCGCCGACAAAGGTAAAGTAATTGGGAAAGACGGGTGCATTATTAAAGCAGTTCGCACTGTTTTAAACGCCGCAGCCGCCAAACAGGACAAAAAAGTTACCTTAAAGTTGGAAGATTAATGAAAATAGACGTTATCACCGCTTTTGAAGAAATGGTAGACCAGACGCTCAGCCACAGCATTGTGGGCCGGGCGCGCAAAGCGGGGATAATAAAACTGGGCACGCTTAGCCCGCGGCAATTTGCCGAGGATAAGCACAAAACGATTGACGACCGCCCCTACGGCGGCGGGCCGGGAATGCTGATGAAAGCCGAACCGCTTTACCAAGCCATTACCCAGCTGCGCAAAAGGGGTTCGTATGTAATACTTACCAGCCCGCGGGGCCAAGTATTCAGCCAGGAATTGGCAAAGAAACTGGCCAAAAAACGCCACCTGATTTTTGTGTGCGGGCATTACGAAGGGATAGACGCCCGGATATATCCCGAGGTGGATTTGGAAGTGTCGCTGGGGGATTTTATCCTAACCGGCGGGGAATTGGCCGCTTGCGTAATGATAGACGCTATTACCAGGCTGCGCCCGGGCACTTTCAAGAAAGAAGACGTAACGTCTTCGGAATCGTTTGAGGGCAATTTGCTGGAAGCCCCGCAGTATACGCGCCCGGAAGTATGGCGCGGGCGCAGGGTTCCGGCGGTGCTGTTAAACGGCAATCATAAAGAAATAGAAGCGTGGAAACGCGAACAAGCTTTAGAATTAACAAAACAATTAAGACCCGATTTGCTTGAAAACGCCTCTCAAAAGCCAAAAAAGGTCCAACAGAAAAAGATTCGGAGGAAGTAAGTTTTATGAATATCAACGAAATTAAACACAATCTCAAAACCAATGTTCCGGTTTTTAAGGCCGGGGACACCGTCAGAGTCAAAGTAAAAGTCGTAGAAGGCGACAACGAAAGACTCCAAGCTTTTGACGGCGTAGTCATTGCCCGCAGAGGGAGCGGCATCAGCGAAACCTTCACCGTGCGCAAAATTTCTTTTGGCGTCGGCGTGGAACGCATTTTCCCGATTCACTCCCCCCGTGTGGACAGCATTGAAGTATTGAAAATCGGCAAGGTCAGAAGAGCTAAGCTGAACTACTTGACCAAACTCTCCGGTAAAGCCGCCCGCTTGCAGGAACTCAAAAAAGTAGTGCCTGCCACGGGTGAAGCTGAAGCTCCGGCCGCCGAAGCCGCGCAAGAGGCGAAATAATTCAAGCGGAATAACGAACTCCGAACATACCCCTGCGGTTACTAGTGCTGCAGGGGTTTTTGTTAAAGGGCTTTCCCTGGGGGAATGGATTTCCTTTAAAAAACCGCCTATCTATTTCTCCCCTGGGCTAAACAGCAGCCGGAGGCTAGGCGGCATTTTACGCCCCGTTATGCTGTTAAGGCAAGGAAAGGGCCTAAAGGGGGGTAGGTCTTTTGGCCCTTTTTTATTGTTTCAATTATTTTTAATATATGGGTATGAAAACACGGCGCCTTGTTGTACTGACTTTGCTTAGCTGTTTCCTTTCTGGGGCAATCTCTTCTGCCGCCCTTGCGCAGAAGAATGTTTCCAAAGTTTTGCCGTCTATAACTTCCAAAGCTATTCGCTATGTTCCCCCTCAAGCAGGGCAAGCGGCCACCCGCGTAGGGGTTTTGCGTCCATTTACACCGTCTTTACTTTCCCCACAAGCCGCTGCAGGCCAAACACCCGCTTCGGGCGTGCCGGTAATCAGCGCCGAACAAGTGCAATCGGCCGCCAGCCGCAGCCTGGTCTCTCACCGCAAGAACAAAAAATGGATGACCATCAACCCGCGTGACAAAGCGGAACAGCTTTTAAACCAAACCGGGAACCCTATCACGGCGCTTCAATCGTTGTGGCGGTTAAAAAAATATTATCAAAACCGTTCCTTTTTCTCGTTTTTAGCCACGGCTTACTATAAGCAAAATTTCAATTCGCTCACTCCCCACCTGAGAGAATTTTTCAAAAAAGTGGAACGTACCGACGACTACAAACTGCAATACCGCGTACTGAAGCGAATGAGCTTTATTATTAAAAACCAAGACAAATTCCGCGCCTATTTTGCCCCGAATATTCCCAAATTCGGTATGCGTTTGCGCTACACCAAAGACATCGCCCGCCTGACGCCGGAAAATTATAGCCCCCGGAGTTTGGTCCTTTCGTTTGAACGGAAAATGAACCCCGGCCAGTCCAATGCATCTATCCGGCATGTAAAAGTAAAAAGCCGCTTTCAAGTGGGCAAAACGGATTCCTACCCCGTCTACCGCTATAATGGTCCGTTGGAATTTATGCCCAACTTATATACTTTTTTGGTGAACGGCACGCACCCCAAAAACCATATGACGGTTATTTTTGATAGAGATTCCCGCTCTATGGCCATTTATAACGAAGACCGCTCCCTTTGGCTGCGCATCACCCCGCACGAATACGCCGCGGCGGACAACCTCCACCTGCATTTGAACGAAACCCGCACCGCCCAGCTGGAAGGCATCCTGGGGCGCACTATCGAGGAAACGGTTAACTTTAATTTATTTATCCCGCTGGAAAAACCGCAGGCCCTGCCATCTCATAACCAGCAGGATTACCTGTATGAAATGATGATTCTGCGGCCTATACGCTATTTCCGAGGCAATGCACACGTCACCATTATAGAGCGCCCTATTTTCTAATATATTGGCAACTGCTGCGCGGCCCCGGCAAATACCTTGCTGGGGCCGCCGCATATAGCGCTTTAGTAATAGGTCTGCATTTATTTCAGCGTCCGCTAGTTTAGCGCGTCTAGGCACAGGCCTAAAGGGAACTAGGCCTTTTGGCCCTTTTTTATGACGGAAATTCTTTCTACTATATGTATATGCAGCTACGTCATTTTGCCTATATTATTTTGTTGGCGTTCGTTGGTACATTGGCGTTTCCCTCTGCTGTTTACGCGCAGAAATCGCTTCCTAAAATCATTCGTCCGCTGACGGGGAAATCGGCCCGTGCCGTTTCCTCTGCTACCCAGAGCAACGCCGCCAAGGTTCTCCGCTTTGCTCCGCCTACCACTCCTTCTATGCCGTCGGCTGTCCGGCCGGTCCGCTCCAAACTTCCGCCGGCGGTTTTATCCGAATTAACTTTAAGTCCCGCTCAGATAGAAAAAATTATCAAAAAAAGCCAATCCGCTTCTTCTGCACTTACCAACCAAAACGCTACTTTTTGGTTTGCACACGCCAGGGCCCAACACCTGCTGCAGGCCACCGGCCACCCGCTAAAAGCGCTCCATACGCTTTGGCAACTCCGCAATTACCGCTATTACCGTTTTTTATTTTCGTTTTTAGCCAGTGCTTATTACAAACAGCACTTTGCGTCTTTTACCCCCCATTTGATGGAATTTTTTAAAAAGGTAGGGCGCTTTCAGAACCAAAATTTAGAATATCAAGTAATGAAAAGAGTAGTATTCTTGGCAGAAAACAAAGAACGCCTCCACGCCGCCATTTCCCCCAACACCCGGGAATCGGGGCTGCGGCTGCGTTATCTAAAAGACGTTGCCCAACTGACGCCGCAGACATTTTCCCCCCATGATTTAGTGCTTTCTTTTGAACGCCAGATGAGCCCGGGGCAACCCACTTCCGCCATACGGCATATAAGCATAAAAAGCCGCTTTGATGCCGGCCTATCCAAGTCCTATCCCGTCTATCGCTATGACGGCCCCTTAGAATTAATGCCCCAACTGTACGAATTTTTAATTTACGGCAACGGCCCCCAGCGAGAACTAGTGGTCATTTTTGATAAGGACTCCCGCTCTATGCTTATTTACAACAAAGACCGCTCCGTGTGGCTGCGCATTACACCGCACGAATATGCCTCCGCCGATAAGCTCCACCTGCACTTAAACGAAAAGCGCCTTGCGAATATTACAAACGGCTTTGGTTACCCTTTCGCGGAAATGGTTGCCCTCAATTTGGCCATTCCGCTGGCGCGGCCGCAAAATATACCCGCGCAAACCCAAGAAAAATACCTGTACCAAAAAATGGTGCTCCAACCCCTGCAATATTTTAAGACGAAAAAATTTGTGACGGTATTGGAGCGCCCTATTTTCTAGTACGGCGGCGAGAAAATAATTTATAATAAAATTATGTCTACCCCATTACAGGATTTTGACAAACAACAAGCTATCCGCCAGGAAGCCAATTTTATAATTGGCATAGACGAAGCCGGGCGCGGCCCCTTGGCGGGCCCGGTGGTGGCGTGTGCCTGTTTTATTCCACCCGCCTTGGCCTCGGATTTTACCGACGTAAACGACAGCAAAAAACTGACCGAAAAAAGGCGGGAAGCCATCTACAACCGCCTCATTCAAGCCGGAGTGGCCTACGGCCTGGGTTTTGCCTCCGCGGCGGAAATAGACCAATTAAACATTCTGCAAGCCACTTTTTTAGCTATGCGCCGCGCCGCACAAAAATTTTTAAATTTACCGCACTCGGTTGCTTTGGTGGACGGCCCCTATCCGGCGGCCGGCCTAGCTCTGCGCCAAGTGCCTATTATTGACGGGGACGCTAAGTCCCTAGCGATTGCCGCCGCCAGCATTATTGCCAAGGTCACGCGGGATAGATACATGAACACCTTGGACAAACTCTACCCCGGATATGGTTTTGCCGGACACAAAGGCTACGGCACCGCCAAACATTTGCAAGCTTTGCGCACGCTGGGCCCTTGCCGCGAACACCGCCGAACGTTTGGCCCCGTACGCAAACTTATATCCCCGCATATTTTGCCATGACCAGCACCTCCGCGGGGAGAGCCGGCGAAGAACGCGCCGTCCATTTTTTGCAAAAAACCGGATACCGCATTTTAATGCGCAATTTTGCCCGGCGCGGCGGAGAGATTGACATCATTGCCTCTCTAGGCAAGACCTTGGTTTTTGCCGAAGTAAAAACCCGCTCCTACGAGGCCTTTGGCGGTCCGTTAGGGGCAGTTACCCCCGCCAAGCAAAAACGCATTGCGCAAACGGCAGCCATATACATACAAGAAAACGGCTTAAAATTTGATAGTATAAGATTTGATGTGCTGTGCGTCCTGCCGGAGCGGATAGAACATATTCCCAATGCGTTCACCCCGGCGCGGACAACGTTATAATCCAACGGAGGTTATTATGACCCAACTGGCGCAAGTTAAAAAAGCAGCTGCTTTTTTAAATAAAAAGACGAAAAATTTTAAACCCGAAATTGCCCTTATCACAGGGTCCGGGCTGGCCGGCTCTATTCCGCCTTTGGAAAAAGAGATTAAAATTCCGTATACGTCCATTCCCGGTTTTTTGCAAAGCACGGTGCCGGGGCACAGCGGCAATTTAATTTTTGGCGTATACAAAGGCCGCCGTATTGTAGTAATGCAGGGCCGTTTTCATTATTACGAAGGCCACCCAATGAAAGATTTGGCCATTTCTATCCGCACCTTAAAATTGTTGGGGGTGGAAAAATTGCTGGTATCGGCGGCGGTAGGGTCTATGGATTTGAAATTAAAACCGGGCTCTTTGTGCGTATTGAAAGACCATATCAACTTTATGTGCAACAACCCGTTAATCGGCAACCACGACCCGGCCTTCGGCCCGATGTTCTTTGATTTGTCCGAAGCGTACGACAAAACCATGCGCAAAACCGCCCTGGCAGCCGCCAAAAAAGCGGGGGTAAAAGCGGGGGAAGGCGTCTATTTGGCCGCCACCGGCCCGAACTTTGAAACGCCCGCCGAAATACAGATGTTCAAAAAATGGGGCGCCACAGTGGTGGGAATGTCGGTCGTGCCGGAAGTATTGGTTGCACGCCAGTGCGGTATTGCCGTATTGGGGTTGGCGTGGGTAAGCAATATGGGCTGCGGGATAGAGAAAAAACCCCTCTCCCACGCGCAAACCATCAGCGAAACGAAAAAAATTGAAGGAAAATTCAAAAAATTGTTGGAAATTCTGTTCGTAAAATTATAAGGATTGTTTTCCGCGCGGCGGCTGGCTGTATAGGGCGCCGCGCGGATTTTTGTAATTATGGCAAACCTCAAACGGCTGGGCAAAGAAACGCTGGTATACGGTACTTCCACCGTACTGGCACGGTTACTTAATTTTTGTCTGGTTCCTTTCTATACTTACTATCTAATCCCCGGCGAATACGGCGTCATTGCCACTACTTTTGCCGTGGTTGCCCTGCTAAATGTCATTTTTCTGTTTGGTATGGACCAAAGCTACCTGCGCTTTGCCAGCGAACGCGAAAACAAGACGGAGGTGTTCCAGCATTGTTTTTACGGAGTATTGGCAAACGGGGTGGTATCGTCGGTATTGCTGTGGGTATTTGCCAAGCCGTTTGCCGCTTTGATTGGCATCGGCCCCCAGCAAACGCAAATTGTGCACTTGGCGGTGTGGGTATTGTTGTTAGATGTGCTGAATATGATCCCATTCACCAAGCTGCGCTTAGAGCGGCGGCCCTGGTATTTTGCGGGGGTGCGCACGGCCTCCATTGTGGTAAATGTAATTGGCAACATTGTATTTATTGCCGTACTGCACAAAGGCATAGCCTCTATTTTGTGGGCCAACATTTTTGCTTCACTTACGTCGTTGTTGTTATTATCGCCCGTTGTTTGGAAAGAACTGCACGGCAAAACCTATCCGTTAAACCGCACCCTGTATAGAGAAATGCTGCGCTTTGCTTGGCCGTTTGTACCGGCGGGGCTGGCCAGCCTGCTGGTAAGTGTAATTGATAAACCGATTTTGGTGCACTTGGCCGGGCTGGAACAAGTGGGCGTATATCAGGCCAATTTTAAAATAGGCGTATTTATGATGCTTTTGGTTTCTATGTTTGACCAAGCCTGGCGGCCCTTTTTCCTGGCACACGCCAAAGACGCCGACGCCAAAGAAACATTTGCCAGCGTATTTTCCGCTTTTTTTGCGCTAGGCAGTTGGTTTTTGCTGGGGCTTTCCCTGCTTATGCCGCCCATTATCCAAAGCAACTTGTTTGGGGATTTCCACCTAATCAGCCCGTCCTATTGGGGCGGCCTGCATGTGATACCGCTGGTACTGACGGGATATTTTTTCTATGGGCTCTACATCAATTTTATGGTAGCGCCGGTTTTGACTAAAAAAACCCGTGTCCTCGTGTGGATTACGCTATTGGGGGCGGCCGTAAGCATTACCACCAACCTCACATTAGTACCGCACTTGGGCATTGTGGGCGCCGGCTGGGGTGTGGCGCTTAGCTACGGGGCGATGGCAACGGCCCTGTTTGTATTTACGCAAAAAGTGTATCCTATCCGCTATGAATACCCCAAGCTGGCCGCGATGGCGGGCGTATGCATAGCTACGGCGCTTGCGTGCAAAGCCGTGGGAGGCTGGGGGGCAACCGCCCTGCTGGGGGCAAAAATTCTCCTGCTGACGCTGTACCCCTTGTGGATGTGGCTAATTTTGCGTCCCCGCCGCAGCTGATAAATTCCCCATAAAAAAAGAGCTCATAAACTGAGCTCTTTTTTTGTAAATGTTTTTACCGCAAACTAATTAGCGTTAAATCCAATGTAATATTTCCGTCCTTATACACCAATAGATGCGGCACATTTTCCGTTCCGTCGGCATCAAAAGGGGCATATTCGTTGTAGGACAAATCGGCCGTATTTAACAAGGTGACCGTTTGCGCCGCATACGGGTAGAATTCCCCCTGGTGGTAGAAGTATTTTGTTTTGGCGTCCGTCCCTTGGTAAGAAATGGTCACTTCTTGCGGCTTAATGCGGCGGCTGCGGTAGAGCCCCGGGTCCGCCACAAGCAAATTTAAAAACTGTTCAATCCGGGCGCGCACCGCGGCGGTGTCGGCGTCTTTAAACAAATAGCGGTAAGCAATTCCCTCGGGGCTGACGGTAGCGTGCAACAACCGGTAAGCCGCGCCGGACATCAGCACTACGTCGTAATCCTGCGCACCAATTTTTTTAATCCGCAGCACCCCTTCCATATAATCTTCGTTTAGTTGGCCCATTACTTTAAAAGCAGCCTGTGTGCGCCCTTGGGTAAAAAAATCCACCCGTTTATAGTCCCGCACATCGGCCGGAATTTCTTTTACGCGTCCCCCCGCGCACGCCGCCAGCCAAATAGCCAGGGAAAATGTTAAAATTCTTTTAAACATACTTTGATCTCCTTATAGTATATTATAGATATTATGAAACCATTTGTCCTTTACCTCACAGCGGCCCTTGCGGCGGGAATTATTACGGCAGCCAGCCTGCCTTGTTTGCGTCATTTTGCCAAACGGTTCTTTTTGGATAAACCCGGCGGACTAAAAACCCATTCCGGCGCGGTACCAGTATTGGGAGGCATGGGAATTTTTGTAGGCACATTGGCTAGTTTGACACTAATCCGCTTTACCACCGCCTTCCCCAGCGGCACCCTGCACAACCTGCGCGGTATTTTTATTGGTGGCACACTGATTTTTCTGCTGGGGCTGGCCGACGATTTAAAAAAGCCAAAAGGCATCAGCATTCCCGTCAAGCTCTTGGTGCAAGCCATTGCGGCGGGCGCGTTGATTTACTACGGAGTAGCGATACATGTATTCACCTCGCCATGGGTTTCCTGGCCGCTGACCTTTCTGTGGATAGTGGGGTTGACCAACGCATTTAACCTACTAGACATTATGGACGGTTTATGCGTCAGCCAAGCCCTGGTTTGCACGCTGGGGCTGGCGGTAATTGCGCTCCCGTCCGAATATATTTACGTCAATTTTGCAGCTTTGGCCTTGCTGGGGGCCTGCCTGGCGTTTTGGCCGTTTAACCACGCCAAACGGAAAATTTTCTTGGGAGACAGCGGTTCCACTTTTTTAGGTTTTATGATTGCCGCCCTGTCCATTGGCACAGGATACAGCGAGCGGACGAACTGGGGGTTTTTAGCGCCCTTGTTTATTTTAGCCGTACCGCTGTTTGATACCGCCTTTGTTGTGCTGGCGCGCTTGTTAAAAGGCAAAAACCCGCTCAAAGGCAGCAACGACCATATTGCCCTGCGCCTAAAAAAGCTCAACTGGCCGCTGGGAACCATTTTACTGTTGTTTGCGGGAGCCGGCTTGTTTTTTAACATACTGGCCTACACCTTAACGCATTGCTGCGGGCAGATTGCCTTGGCCTTGTTTGTGTTTTCGGCGGTAGCGCTGGGAGCGGCCACCTTGTGGTTATTGCATCTTAAAACGGAGTAGTATGCATACCAAAATTTTGATTTTGGGCGCAGGGCTGACGGGCCTAAGCGCCGCTTATCATTTGGAACAGCGCCAAGAAACCGATTACCTGCTTTTGGAAGCCAAAGCAAAACCGGGCGGCTTGTGCTCCAGCCGCACAATACGCGGCTTCACGCTGGACTGCGGCGGCCACCTGCTTCATTTACATTCGGCCTACGGGCGCCAATTGGTCAAACATCTGCTTAAAGGCAACCTGCTGCGCCGCACCCGCCGCGCATTTATCTACACGGGCTCCAGCCGTGTCCCTTTCCCGTTCCAAGCCAACCTCTACGCCCTGCCCGAAAAGGCCCGCCAAGCCTGTGTGCAAGGCCTGTTGGAAGCTGCCCCAAAAATACCAGCCGCCCCCCGCACCTTTAAACAGTGGTGTTTACAGGCTTTCGGCCGCGGCGTGTACGACCAATTTATGCGCCCTTACAATACCAAATTGTGGGGGCTTCCGCCCGAAGAACTTACCTGCGATTGGTGCGGCCCGTTTGTGCCGCGCCCCACCCCGCCCGAAATTTTGCAAAGCGCCCAGCGCCCTCCCCAAAAAGCCTATGGGTATAACACTTCGTTTTATTATCCCAAACACGGCGGGTGCGAAGCCTTGGTCCGGGCTTTGGCGGGCGGCCTTACGCACCTGCGCACCCGTACCCGGGTAACCCAAGTAGATTTAAAAAACAAAACTGTGCGGGCGGGAGGGAAAACATTCTCGTACGATAGGCTGATTAACACCCTCCCCCTGCCGGCTTTTTTGCGTTTATTAAAAGGCGAACCCCAGCTGACTGCCTTGGCAAACCTGCTGCATAACCGCCCGGTGCTGGTATATCATTTGGCGGTTGCTCGGGCCGTAAAGCCTTTCAGCTGGATTTATTTCCCGGACGAAACAGACCCCTTCTACCGTGTAGGCCTGCAAAGCGGGTTTTCCCCCGCTAATGCGCCCAAAGGCACTTCGCTCTTCTATATAGAGCTCCCGCCCGGCGCCCCCAAAAGCCGCCGGCGTATTTGGAACGCACTCGTCCAAAAAGGTATAATAAAGGAGAACGACGAAGTCTTGCTTTCCTGTTGGCAGCCCCTGCCCTATGCCTACGCCGTTTACGATAAGCACCGCTTACGCGCCGTGCGCCAAGCCCTGGAGGCTTTGGCCAAGCGCGGGTGTTTTTGCGCGGGCAGATATGGCAAGTGGGAGTATTCGTTTATGGAAGCTTCCCTGCTGGAAGGCAAGGAGCTGGCGGAAAAACTTGTATAATGAGGTGTTATGAAAGTTCTCGTTTTTGGCGGCAGTTTTGACCCGGTCCACAAAGGGCACGTTTCTTTATTCCGGCGCGCAATGAAAGTAATTGCGCCGGACGTCGCGCACATTGTGCCGGCTTATCATTCCCCTTTTAAAGCCAAATCGCCCACGCCTTTCCGCCTGCGTATGAAAATGCTCAAACAAGCCTTTGCCGGTTTTTCCGGCCATATTGTGTTTGACGATTACGAGCTCAAGCAAGGCGGCAAAACCTATACCTACCAATTGGTGCAATACCTTAAAAAGCGCTACGACAACCCGGAAATTTATTTACTGGTAGGTACCGACTGTCTGAACGATTTACATAATTGGAAAAACCCCGAGTATATTTTTAAAAATGCCATCGTAGTGGCCGGCAAGCGCAAGGGCTATAACGAAAACCCGGCCGCTTTTAAACACTTGTTTTTGCCGGGGTTTTTCCCCAAGCTGTCTTCCAGCCGCGTGCGGGCGCATATTTTAGCTTGCGGCGGAATACCCGACACCGTCCCCCCGCAAATCGCCCCCACCATACGCGAAAATAAACTCTATGGATTGGCGGTGCACGATTGGCTTAAGGCACACTTAAAAACCAACCGCTACCTGCATTCCAAAAACGTGGCCGAAATGGCCGCCGCATTAAGCGATATTTATGACGTGAATGTGGAATCGGCCGTGAAAGCAGGCATTTTGCACGACGCCGGGAAAGGATTTACCGGCCCGGAACTGATACGCTTTTGCAAAGAGCATAAAATCAAGGTCCCATTTTTTGAAGATATTTGCCGGTTAGAACCCAGCCTGTTGCACAGCTACGCTTCGGCCTGGCTGGCCCAACACCTGTTTGACGTGCGCGACAAAGAAATCCTTTCCGCCATTGCCGAACACACCTTGGGCAGTTTGCATATGAGCACGCTGTCCAAAATTCTGTTTGTGGCGGATATTTCCTCCAAAGACCGCAAATATAAGGATGCGTTTGTTATACGCAACTTGGCCTTACAGGATTTGGACTCCGCCCTCCTGTACGCGGCCAACCGCAAACTGCTTTTTACCATTGACTCGCAAAAATGGCTCTGCCCCGTGGGGATTGACTTATGGAACCATCTTATCAAACAAAAAAAATAATAGAGCGTTTTTTGCTGTGGGCGCTGCTGGCGGTTTTGGCGTTGGCGGCTTTGGCGCAGTTTACTTCGCCCTTGGCAAAAGCGCTGTCCAGCCGCCAAGCCGCGGATATCCGCCTTTCCGTACTAACGGCGCCGGCCATGGAGTTTACTTATAACCCTTCCTCCCAAAAAGCCGTGGTGCAAATCAGCCCGGAAAAAATAACATTGAAAAACCGTTTCAAAAAGCTGCCCCAAAATAATGGCCGTTACTATGTACCCAAAAACCCGGAACGGGAAGACTATTGGAATGAATTTAAACACATTTTAACGTCCTGGCGCTATAACCCGCTGCTCGTGCTGCGGCCGGTATGGGCGTATCTAACCGCGTGGCACGACCGGCGGACTAATTTAACCCCGGCGGAATTTGCCTTGCTGTGTATGGAGCTTTCCAAGCTAGACGCGGCCGACTTTGCCGTGCGCTTTCCGGCTTCTTCCCGCAGCCGCAGGGCCCACAAAACCGCCCAGCAGGCGGACCCGATTGAAGATATGGCCCCCCTGGCAGTAAAAGACCGCCCCATCGTAGTAGAAATTTACAACGCTTCGGGCAAGCGGGGGTTGGCGCTAGCCCTTACGCAATACTTGCGGGAACAGAACGAAAAAGGCCTCCTGCGCGTGGACGTTTTGCAATACGATAATTATCCTTCTTATCAAGATAACTCGTTTATTGTGGACTATAGCGGCCGGCTGGTGCAAGTAAAGCAGCTCAGCCACGCCCTGGGCCTTAACAGCGAAGTCAAATCGGAATCTTCCCCCAACGCCATCTGCGATACACGCATCGTCCTGGGGAAAGACTTTGAAATGCCGCTTTAAAATGCTAGACTAATTTTATTGCTATAAAACCGTTTATTGAGGTGGTTTATGAACATGAAAGAACTTGTATGCTTGGCGGCCCGGCTGGCCGACAGCAAAAAGGCCGAAAACATTAAAGTAATTGATTTGTGCGGGCTTTCTTCCCTGTGCGATTACATTTTAATTGTTACCGCCACCTCCAAACCGCATTTGGATGCCGTAGAAGAAGAAATCAGCAAAAAGCTCAAGGAACAAGGCTTCTATAAACTCAACCGCGACGGGGGCGACAGCAACCTCTGGCGCGTGAGCGACTATGGCGGCTTTTTGGCCCATATTATGACCCAAGAAGCGCGTGATTTTTACGCGCTGGACAAGATTTTCAGCTTTGGCAAAGAAATAGATTTTCAAGAACCCGTCAAAAAGGCGGTTAAAAAAACAGCGGCCAAAAAATCCGCCGCTAAAAAGCCCGCTGCCAAAAAAGCAGCGTCCGCCAAAAAAACCACAGTCAAAAAAACAGCCGCCAAAAAAGCGGCTCCTGCCAAAAAGGCGGCCGTAAAAAAGGCGTCCGCCCCTAAAAAAGCCGCGGCGGCCAAAAAGCCCGCCGCCAAAAAAACGGCAACTGCTAAAAAAACCGCCAAGAAAAAATAATTGAACATGCTAGAAAAACTTAAACAAGACATCACCTTAAAACTATCCAACGCGGACTACTTTAAAGGCTTTGAACTGCCGGAAGTAGAATTTTCCGCCGCGCCCGCCCACACCGGGGCGGATATTTCGCTGGTATGGGCCATGGCTGCCGCCAAAAAAATGCACAAAAACCCGCTGGAAATTGCCAAAGAAGCCTGCGTGGTGCTGCGCGAGATAACGGCCATTGCCGACGCTTCCGCCCTGCCGCCCGGATTTATCAACCTGAAATTGGAAGACGATTTTATTATCAAAACCGCTTCGGACCGCCGCATCAAAGACCGCGATGCCGAAACTTCCAAACACAATATTTTGATTGAATTTGTATCGGCCAATCCCACCGGCCCGCTGCATGTAGCCAGCGGCCGCGGTGCCAGCTTGGGCGACAGTTTGGTTAAAATCCACCGTGCCCTGGGCTACTCGTGCGACAGCGAATATTACGTCAACGACGCCGGAAACCAGGCCGAAATGCTGGCGCTTTCTATCAAAGCGCGCAAGGAAGGCAAAGAACCGCCCGAAAACGGATACCACGGTTCATATTTAATTGACCTGGCCAAACGTATGCCGGCCGACTTGAAAGAAGAAGAATACGGCCGCTGGGCAATGGAAGAGCTGATTAAAACCCAGCAGCAGGATATGAAAGATTTCCATGTGGACTTTACCCGCTGGTTCCGCGAATCGGACCTGCATAAAGAACACGCCCCCCAAAAAGCCCTTGAAAAACTGACCGAAGAAGGCTACACCTACGAAAAAGAAGGCGCCGTTTGGTTCGGTTCCACCAAGGACGCCGAAGCCCAAGACGACAAAGACCGCGTGCTCGTGCGCAAAGACGGCCGCCCGACCTATTTTTTGGCCGATATTTCTTATCATAAAAATAAATACGACCGCGGGTACGACACCTTAATCGATATTTTAGGGGCGGACCACCACGGCTATGTACCGCGCATGAAAGCGGCAGTGCACGCCTTGGGGAAAGAGGAAAGCTCTTTTGTACCGATTATCCACCAACTGGTGCACTTAATGGAACACGGCGAACAGGTAAAAATGTCCAAACGCGCCGGGCGGTTTATTACGCTGCGCGAATTGATGGACGAAGTGGGAACGGACGTATGCCGCTTCTTTTTTGCCAGCCGCACGCCCAACGCCCATATGTTGTTTGATATGGACTTGGCCAAAAAACGCACCAACGAAAACCCCGTTTTCTATGTGCAGTATGTGCATGCGCGCATTCACTCCATTTTTAAAGCCGCGGCCGAAAAAGGATTTACCGAATATACCGGTATTATCACGCCGCTTGCCGCGCAGGAACGCGCCTTGCTGTTAAAACTGGTTTGGTTCAAGCAAGTATTGCGCAATTGCGTGGCCGACTTGAGCCCCCACCATTTAACCACCTACTTGGTGGAGCTGGCGGGCCTCTTTCATGCGTTCTACGACACTTGCCGCGTGCTGGACGAAAACAACCCGGAGCTTACCCAATCCCGCTTGTTTATTTGCCAGCGCGTAGCGGAACGTATCAAGAAAGGGCTGGAATTTATCGGCGTAAGCGCGCCGGAAGTTATGTAGCCCGAGGTTGCATTTAACAATTAAACATAAAAATCTCTATCCCCTCCCAGGCGGACGGAGATTTTTATTCTAGGGAGTCTTATAAAGGGGAAGTATATGAAAAAACTTATCCGCTTGATGTTGGCGTTTTTATTCTTTCCGCTGGCGGCCGGCGCCCAAAGCCTGCCTAAGGCGGAACAAGCCTACGCGCAAGGCAACTTTGCCCAAGCGCTTACGCAGTACGAGCAAATTCTCCAAACGGCCACCGGTACCGACCGGCTGCAGGCGCAGCTGCGCCAAGCGGCCTGCCAGTATGGGTTAGGCGAATATATGAACGCCGCCAAAAGTATGCTTTCCTATGAACTGCCCGAAAATGATTTGTGGAAAGCCCGTTTTTTGCTGTATCGGGTGCAAATGGCCGAACGCGTAGCGCAGATGTATCCGGCTTTAATGAACACAAGCGAAGTAGCCTCTCAGGAGGGCACCACCCCGGAAGAATGGACGCGGGCCCAATGGAACGCACAAATAGACAAGGATTACCAAACGCTTTGGGCCTTGCGCGCCGCTTTGATTAACGACCCGGTGGAAAGGGAAACCCTTATTTTAAACGTAGAAGATACGGACACGCGCCGTATCCCCACCTTGTTTGACGTTGTAGTACAAAATTGGGTCAGCCGGCTGCAAACGCAAAACGCGCCTGTTCCCCTGGCGCGCGAAAAAGCTGCCGTCTATTTGGACGGCCAAGCCACCCCCCTTCCTAACAAGCAAGCCCAGGCCGACCAGCTGGCCACCTTGCTGGAAACAGCCTACTTATTAGACGGCAAAGCCCGCAAAGACGCCAAAATCTTTTGGCGGACGGATTACATTTTACTCCCGTTTGACAACCCCTCCCTTTTTACCCTAGAAAACCCGGAAAAAGCCCGCCAAAAAGCGGTGGAGCAGCTTTCCTTAATCAGCGGATATACGCCGCAGAAAATGGGTTTTTGGAATAAACTGAAAAAATACGTCACCCCCGACGGTGCGGAATACGGCCGCGCGTATGCGGCGTACCGGGCGGCAGTGTTGCTGGATAACCACGACGACCCGGAACAAGCCCTCAAAATCTGCCAATACGCCGACGAGAAACTGGGCGAATCGTACTATGTTTCGAAATGCCAGGAATTGGCCCGGCAAATCACCCAAAAGGAATTAACCTTCCACCCCCTGCCGCACGCCCTTAATCCGCAGGCGCCGCGCTTATCTTTTTCCGTACGCAATGCCGAAGGGGTATACGTCCGTGTTTATAAAACGTCCTTGGACGAATTGCAAGAGCTGTATCGCAAAAATTACCTTAGCAAAACCATCAATTCCTGGGATTTTCTCTCCCAGCTCAATAACAAGAACATTCCGCTCTTTTTGGACCGCACCCCTCTCCAAACCGCACATACGGCCGTTTCTTACGAAAAGCCCTACCGCTCCAAAGAGGTAGTGCTCTCCTTGCCGTCCTTGGAAAAAGGTTTCTATGTTCTGCTTGCCAGCTGGGATGAATCGTTTAACCCGCAGCAAGCCCCCGTTTTGGGGACGGTAGCCAACCTGACGGATTTGGCGCTGTTTGTCAGCTCCGGTATTGAAGATAACCCGGATAAATATGCCGTCAGCCTTTCTTCTAAAACGCGCACCTACCGCCCGGACGTTTTCCGCTTTTACACCGTCAATTTAAAGACGGGCGAACCGGAAGGAAACGCGGATTTGGACATTATCACCGCGTGGAACGGCGCGCGCCAGCACGGTTTTACACTGGCAGACGGTTCGTCCACTTTAGCGCGGGATATTGTAGTATCCGCCGCGCAGGACAAATCCACCTCGTATTTTGTAAACGTATTAGCCAAAAAAGGAAACGACACCGCCTTTACACGCAACGCCGTCTATACCCGTTTTTATAACCGTGCGCCCGTCCGCCTCTACACGCAAACGGACCGTGCCATCTATCGGCCCGGCCAAAAAGTGCAGTTGGCGGTAAACGCTTTTGAAACTTTGCCGCGCGGCCTGCGGGTACTGCCCAATAAGCGCGTGCAAATAGAAGTAACCAACGCCTCCGGCGAAAAAGTATTTTCCGCCAACCCGCAGTTAAACGCCATGGGCACCGCCCAGGCGCAGTTTACGCTGTCTGACGAAGCTATGTTGGGCTACTTTCAAGTACGCGTTTTGCTCACCGCCAACGGCCGCACCTTCCGCACCTACGGGAATTTCCGCGTGGAAGATTTCAAACGCCCGGATTACGAACTGACGCTCTCCGAACCGGAAAAAACCTTGGAATACGGCAAAGCCGCTTCCATTGGCGGGCACGCCCAGTATTATGTTGGGGCTCCGCTGCAACAGGCTACGGTAAAATATACGGTTTCCCGCCAGCAATATTTGCCGCCGTTTTACTGGTGGCGCTACCTGCCCGCCCAACCGGCGGAACAAATTGCCCAAGGGGAAACCCAAACGGACGAAAACGGCAACTTCCGCCTGAGTTTTACCCCCCAACAGGCGGAAAAAGACGAAGCGTTTGCCAAGTATGTGGTAAAAGCGGAAGTGTATGACGAAAGCGGCCGCGCAATAACGGCCTCCCGCACTTATACGGTAAGCGCAGAACCTAAATTGTTTAAGGTAACATTCTCCCAGGGTTTCTATGACGCGCAAACCGAAACCGCCGATTTTGCAAAAATAGACCTTACCGATGCAGACGGTAAATCCGTTTCCGGCAAAGTCACCGTGCGGGCCGAACGCTTGGCCAACGAACTGCCGCAACCTGCCGAAGACGCCCTTATCTACAACCGCTCGTTGGACGTATGGTACCAAAACGCCAAAGCCGAAGAAACGGTGTTTACAAAAGAGTTAAATTTCAAAACCCCCGGGGAGCAGACCTTATCCCTGCCGGCACTTGAAGAAGGCGTCTACCGCCTGACGCTCAAAGAAAGCAAAGCCACCCCGCAGCAAATGGTTTTTGTGGTGGCCCAAGAACAATCGGCCCTGCAACTGCCGGACGTAACACTTGTCCAGCGGGCTCAATACTACCCCGGGGAAACCGCCCGTATTCTGTTAGGGTCCGGGGCGCTTAAAGGCTCCAAACGGGCCGAGGTATTCTGGGGCGACACCTTCCTTACCCGCAAAGATTTACTGCCCGGCGGCGTGACTATCTACACGTTCCCCGTGGAGCAGGAAGCGCGCGGCGGCCTGGCCGTTACTTGGTTCGGCGCCAGCGACTATACGTTCCATAGCGGAAACGCCACGCTGAATATTCCGTTCGACAACAAACAATTAGGCGTGATGATGGAAGTGCCCAATGCGCTGCGCCCCGGCGAAGAAGCCAACTGGAAGCTGACGGTGAAAGATGTTTCCGGCGCCCCTGTCAACGGGCAGGCCAGCGTCACGGTATACGATAAATCGCTCGATTACTATGCCGCCAAAGAAAACCCTTTCACTTTTGCCACGTTGTTCCCGCAAAATGCACAACAAGGGGACCGTTCCTCCAGTGAACAATCCGGCTATGCCACGCAGTATAGCCAAGTAGCCCCCAACCGCTACATTCAGCCGCCGGTATTGCCCACGCTCAACTTAACGATGTACCCCCGGCTGTACTATACTATGAATGCCCGTTCCTCGGCTATGCCGCAAATGAAAGCGGCTTATGCAAGTGCAGGCGCAGCCGCCTTGCCGGAAGCCGCCGCAATGGATACAGCCGCAACGGCCGACAACAGCCTCGTATTGACGGAAGAAGAAGCCGCCACCGCCGAAGCGGACGGCAACACGTCCGATATCCGGACGGACTTTTCGGAAACGGCCTATTTCAACGCCGCGCTGCCGGTGGTAAACGGCAATGCTTCCGTGCGCTTTACCCTGCCGCAAAGCGTAACGGCGTGGAATGTGTTAGGCTTTGTTTTAACCAAAAACGCCGATTTTGGAACCTTTACCGCTCAAACCATCACCCGCAAGGACTTTATGGTCCGCGCCCAGCTGCCACGGTTTTACCGGGAAGGCGATAAAGGCGTGCTGCAGGCGGCGGTAACCAATTTAACCAATAAGAAACTGTCTGCCGAGGTGGAAATTACCCTCACGCAGGATAATGCCTCCGCCAACGAAGCTTTTGGCATTTCCAAAGCCAAAAAGACGGTCTCCGTAGGCGCCAATGCGACGGAATTTGTATCGTGGGAGATTACCGCTCCGTCCGGACCGGCGCTTTACAATGTAACGGTCACCGCCCGCAGCGGCAAAGCCAGCGACGGAGAACAAAAAACTTTACCCGTCTACCCCGGCAAGGAGCGCCTGTTGGCTTCGGCCCATCTTGCGCTTAAAAACGGATTGAACGAACTGGAACTGACGGAACTGAAATGGGTCTCCGATGCAGACTTGCAAACAGCCGCGCTGACTTTGAACCCCAGCCTGGCGCTTTCTATCTTAAACACGATGCCCAATGTACTGTCGGTACAATACAAAGATTTGGTCTCCACCCTCAACCGCTATGTACCGCTGGCGGTGGTAAACAAATTCTATTTGCAGTACCCGCAGCTTAAGAAAGCCGTGTCCAAACTTCCCAAACGCACCGGGGCAACGGCCTCGTGGAACGAGTCCGACCCGCTGCGCCTGACAATGCTGGAACAAACCCCGTGGCTGCGCCAAGCGCAAGGACAAGCTGCCCATACGGCGGATATTGTGGATTTGTTTAATCCGCAGATTGTGGCCAAAACCCAAAAGAAAGAACTGGCGCAAATTGTCAAATTCCAAAACAAAAATGGCGCGTTTTCGTGGTTCCCGGGTGGGCAGGACGACGACTATTTAACCCTCTATGCGCTCCACTCGTTTGCCCAGGCATTGGCCTACGGGGCCGACATTCCGCAGCAATCCGCCCAAAAAGCGTTTTCCTACATCGTCCCCCGTATTGAAAAACGCCTGCAGGAAGACAAATCCGGCTCGGAAGGAGCCGTAGCGTATGCCCTGTATGCCGCTTATACGCTTTCGTCTTTCCCGCAAAACTGGGTGCAAATGGCGCAAGCCAAACCCTATATCAAACGCTGGGCCGATTATGCGGACCAACAGTCCCGCTTTATGACGGCGCTGGGGCAAACCTATGCGGCGGCTGTCTACCACCGTTTAGGGGACGATATAAAAGCCAACCGCTACCTGGACTTGGTGCTTTCCCGTATGAAACAAAACGACCTGACCGGCGCATACTTTGCACCGGAACCCCAAAGCTGGGTATGGTACCGCGACACCCTTTCCACCCAAACGGTCACCCTGCGCACCCTTTTGGAACTGCGCCCCGAGTCCGACAAAATTGACGCTATGACCCAGTGGCTGCTTTTCAACCGCCAGGTCAACAGCTGGTCCGACCCGAAAGCCGCCGCCCAAGCTGTATTTACTTTGCTGGACGTAATGAAGTCCAAAGGGGCACTCTCCTTGCCGGTGGAATATACCGTAAAGTGGGCCGGCGAAGAAAAGGAATTTTCTTTTGACCCGATGGACTGGACGGAAGACCTGCAATTAGTCCGCCAAGGCAAAGAGATTAATTCTTCCGCGTTCCGCGCTCAAATTGAAAAGAAAGGCGTGCTGACGGATTTCGCCTCGCTTAATGTAGTGTATCAATCGGCCGAGGCCAAGGCCTCGCCCAAGGGCGTGCTGAACGTTACGCGCGAATACTTCACCCGCTTTACGCAGGACGGAGTGCGAAAAATCCGCCCCGTGCAGGACTTGGGCGAAGTAGCCGTAGGAGACGAAGTGGAAGTCCACCTGACAGTAACCGCCGACAGCGCATTTGAATATGTGTTGCTTTCGGACCCGAAGCCTGCCGGGTTTGAATCGGACGAATTGTTAAGCGGCTGGACCTACGACCCGCTTTACCTCTACCGCGAAAACCGCGACGAAGCCACCCGCTTCTTTATCCAGCGCTTGCCGGCGGGCACCGTCACCCTGCGCTATGTACTGCGCCCCACGTTGGAAGGGCGCTTCCACGCGCTGCCGGCGCAAACGCAGTCCATGTATGCGCCCGAATATGGCGCGCATACCGCGGCAGATACAATTAAAGTAACCAAATAAACCTCCGCACTTTTTAAGCCCCGGCCCAGCCGGGGCTTTTTTTCGGGTCTGTTTGCCGTCCAGATTTTTCTTAAAAATCAGTCGATAATATACTATAATGGAGATAGCTTACAAGGAGTTTCTATGCCCCAAACTTTTACTGTATTTTCACCTATTGAAGGCGCAGCTATACCGCTGGAACAAGTACCGGACCCGGTATTTAGCGAACATATGTTGGGCGACGGTTTAGCCATCGACCCTGCTTCCGATACAGTAAAAGCCCCTTTTGACGGCGAAATTATCAATTTGTCCCCCGCCCGCCACGCCCTTGTAATCCGGCGCGGGCAAGCGGAAATACTCATTCACGTCGGGCTGGAAACAGTGGGTTTAAAAGGGGAAGGCTTTACCCCGTTGGTACACACCGGGGAAAGCGTCCGCCAAGGGCAGCCGCTGTTGCGTTTTGACCCGATGGTACTGGCCCAAAAAGGGCTGTGCCCTTTAGTGGTGGTTCTTCTAACTGCTCCAGCCAACAGCCCCGTATTAAATAAAGCCCAAGGCGTGCTGCAAAACAACTCTCCCCTTTTTGAAGTTCCTATCCCTAACGCGGCGGAAAAAGCCCAAGGCCAAGGCGCCTTTGTAGAATCCGCCCCCCTTACCGTACTTAATCCAAACGGTTTGCATGCACGCCCGGCCGGGGTGCTGGCCCAGTTGGCCATGCAATATCCATATGCGGTACAGCTTACCAAAAACGGCGCTTCAGTAAATGCCAAAAGCGTTGTATCCATCATGGCGTTGGCCTTGGCCTGCCACGACCAAGTAACCGTCCGTGCGGAAGGGCCTCAAAAACAAGCCCAAGCTTTTTTGGCGCAAGTAGAAGCGGCTTTTAAAGCCGGCTTTGGAGAAAAAGACATATCCTCCCCCGCCAAAATTTTGCCGCCGTCCGTTCAGTCTCCCGCCGCAGGGGCGCTGTCCGCCTGCCCGGGTATGGCCTGCGGGGAAGCCTTTCTGTACCAACCGGCCGATATATCCGTAGAGGAAACCGCCGCAAACCCCAAGGTCGAAAAAAAGCGTTTGGAAGATACCTTGCAAACTGTAATTTTGGAAACGGAGCTTAAAATAGCGAATGAAAAAAATACAGAAATGCATGCCATTTTAAACGCACATCTGCGCATTTTGCAAGACCCGTTGCTACTGCAGACGGCACGGGAATCCGTGGCAAAAGGCAAATCGGCCGCTTATGCGCTGGGCTTGGCGTTACGGGCCGGCATTGGGCTGTTGCAAAAAACACAAAACACGTTTTTAATGGAACGCGCCGCCGACCTAAAAGATTTGCGCCGCACTCTTTTAATACGCCTGGGCGCACACGCCGCCCCGGCCCCGGTGCCGCCGGTGGGCTGCATTTGGATAGCCGAAGATTTGCTTCCCTCGGAAGCGGCCGCCCTAGAAGGGCGGGCGGCTGGCGTATTGTTGGCTTACGGCTCCCCTACGGCTCACGCCAGTATCCTGCTGCGTAATATGAACATTCCTTGCATTGTCCGTGCGGGAAAAGACGTGCTGGACACGCCGTCCGGCGCCACCATCTGTTTGGACGCCACCCGGACACGTTTTACCGTAAATCCAACAGACGCCGAGCTGGAAACTTTCTTATCCCGCCAAGAGCAAACCCGGCGGGAACACATCCGCCACCAAGCGGACGCCCAGGGGAAAGCCCTCACCCTAGACGGGGTGGAAATCCGCGTGGAAGGGAATGTATCCAACGCCAAAGAGGCTGCTTTGGCCGTAGCCAACGGGGCAGACGGCTTGGGCCTGGTGCGGACAGAATTTTTGTTTCAAAAGAGCCGCCAGACTCCCTCGGAAGAAGAACAACAAACTGCCTATCAAGCCATTGTAAACGCCGCCAACGGCCGTCCCGTCACCTTGCGTACCTTGGACGCCGGGGGCGATAAACCGCTTCCTTTTTTGCACTTTCCGCCAGAAGCTAACCCCATTGTAGGGGTTCGCGGAATACGCGCTTTTAAAAATAACGAGGCTTTTTTCCGTTCCCAGCTGCGCGCCCTGCTGCGCCTGCAGCAGCCGGGGGCACTGCGCATTATGCTTCCCATGGTAACCCTGGCCGAAGAAGTGGATTTCTTTAAAAAAATCCTTTCCCAGGAGCAAGAAGCCCTTGGATTAACGTCCCCCGTACAATTGGGAATTATGGTAGAAGTTCCCTCTGCCGCGCTCATTAGCCAGCAAATGGCGGCCCGGGTGGATTTCCTTTCCATCGGCACCAACGATTTGACCCAATACACCCTGGCCATAGACCGCGGCCACCCGGAACTGGCCCCCCATTCCGACCACCTCCACCCGGCGGTGCTGAACTTAATTGCACTTACTTGCCAAGGGGCCGCAGCTTATCAAAAACCCGTGGGAGTTTGCGGGTCTATGGCGGGCGATTTACTGGCCGTACCGTTCTTAATCGGCCTAGGCGTACGGGAGCTGGCGGTAGGGGCCGGAGCCATAGCGGAAATTAAAGCCTTGGTGCGCACGCTTGACACCCAAGAGTGCAAAACCTTGGCGCAAAAAGCGTTGTCCATGGCAACCGCACAGCAGGTGCGTGTCTTGGCACAAAGTATCATAAACCAATAGCCCATTGGGCAAGCTGGGCCGTAGGCCCGGCAAGGGGCGGGAAAATGCGTCTTGTCGTTACAAAATTAAATTTAGGGCTGTGGGCCGCGGCGTATGTAAAAGAAAAAATAAACGCTTTCCGGCCAACACCCGAAAAACCATTTGTTTTAGGCCTCCCCACAGGCGGAACCGTGGTGGACTTGTATGCCAACTTGCGCCTGTTTTATAAAGCGGGCGTGCTAAGCTTTAAAAATGTGGTCACGTTTAATATGGACGAATACGTCGGCTTGCCTAAAGACCACCCGCAAAGTTACCACAGCTATATGAAGCACCACCTGTTTAATGAAGTGGATATCCGCCCCGCCAACTGCCACTTGTTAAACGCCCAAGCACCGGATTTATGCCAAGAATGCACCCGCTACGAAGAAGCTATCCGCCGGGTGGGCGGAATTACGCTTTTCTTGGGCGGCGTAGGCAACAACGGGCACATCGCGTTCAACGAGCCCGGCTCCGCGCTGGACAGCCGCACCCGCCCGGTGGATTTAACCCCCAGCACCATTCAAGCCAACGCCCGTTTCTTTTTAAATGACGAAAGCCGCGTCCCCAAGCAGGCGTTGACGGTAGGCATCGGCACGATTTTAGACGCGCAAGAACTGCTCTTTTTAGCCTCCGGCACCGCCAAATCGGCGGCCGTGGCCCGGCTGGCAAGCCCAGGTATTACGCCGGCTTGCCCGTTGACTGCTTTAAAACTGCACCCGCACGCCACTTTGCTGGCGGATCCGGCGGCCTGCTCACACCTAACAGGCCTGCCCAAAGAACGGCTGGACGCGCTGATGCAAGCCGCCCCCCACGCCGAACATTGGACCTTGGAGTGGACCGAAAAATGATTACTGAATTTTTGCTTACTCCCGTATGCGCCGTAACGGCGGAAGATACGTTGCCAAATGCGGCTTTATGGATTAAAGGCGGCCAAATCGCCGGTTGCTTTGCCGAAGGGGAACTCCCAGCCGAAACGGCGCACTTGCCCCGTATAGACGGGAAAGAATATTTTGCCGTACCCGGATTTATAGATTTGCACATCCACGGTTATGCTGGCTTTGGCCCGGAATTGGCAGACCCGCAGGCCTTGCTCAATATGTCAGTCGCGCTGCTGCAAACCGGGGTAACGGCTTTTTGCCCTACGCTTTACTGTGCCAAACCGGCCGAAATGGAAAGGTTACTTAAAAAACTGGTGCCCGCCGTAGGAAAGGAAACCGGCGCCCGCATTTTAGGGTTCCATTTGGAAGGGCCGTTTATCTCGCCTAAAAAACCGGGCGTAATGAAACCGCAGGATATTGCCCCGGCCGATTTGTCCGCTTTCACCCGCCTTTACGATGCGGCAGAGGGGCATATGGCCGCCGTAACGCTGGCGCCGGAAGTGCCCGGCATAGAACCCATTGTTGCTTTTGCCAACCAACACGCCATCCGCCTGCAAGCGGGGCACACCCATGCTACTTATGACGAATTTTTATTAGGTGCGGCACGCGGCGTAACGCATGTGACGCATTTGTTTAACGCTATGAGCCCCTTTACGCACCGTGAACCCGGCGCCGCCGGAGCCGCTTTAATGCACCCGGGCATTTCGTGCGAAATTATTGCCGACGGCGTGCACGTCCACCCAGATGTAGTGGCTTTCCTGCGTACGGTTAAACCGGTGGAAAACATTGTAGCGGTAACGGACGCCCTGTTGCCCACTGGGCAGGAAAAAGGGCCGTTTATCGCCAATGGAGAAGAAGTGATTTTTGACGGCGGCGTGTGGAAGCGCAAAACGGACCGCGTGATTGCCGGTTCGGCGCTGACGATGGCCCGCGCTTTTAAAAATTTGGTGGATTATGGCTTTACCCTGCCGCAAGCCGTGCAGGCCACCAGCGCCAATGCGGCGCGCCTGTCGGGCCTTACGCAGCAAGGCCGATTGAAAGAAGGCGCCCGGGCGGACATCGTGCTGTTAAACAGCCGCTTTGAGCCGGTGCAAGTTTTCTTAAACGGGGAACAGATAAAAAACGGTTTTACTTCGTGACCAACGGACCGGTTTTCCTCCCGCACGAAAACATTTCCACCAAAAATACCCCGGGCAAATACCCGGGGTATTTTTGTGGACGAAATAAATTTTAGTTGCTGTCAATTAAATAAAGGACCCGCGCGTGTTATCACATTTCCTGCTTGAAAGTGATTTTTGTGGAGCCCTGGGGTCAGCGCCTGGCCGCCCTTTTGAGAGTGCTTTTGGGTGCTTTCAAAAGCACAAATAAAAAGCCCCCTAGCGGGGGCTTAAAAACAAACGCGACAGAAGTCCTTTTTTAGCGGCTTTTTAGTTTGGCGCAAAGTTCGGCCAAGCCGGAAGAAATATCCTCTTTCTGTACAATCAGCCCGGCAGGAACCGTTAAATTGACGGGCGCAAAATTCCATATCGCCTTTATCCCGGCCGCTACCAGCGTATCCGTAATGCCTTGTGCCGCCGCGGCAGGAACCGTTAAAATAGCAATTTTTAAGTTTTGTTTTTCAATAATGCTGGCCAGCTGGGCCGTGTGATACACCTGTACACCGTGGAATTCGCTCCCTACTTTTTCGGGGTGTGTGTCAAACGCGGCCACAATCTCCAGCCCGTGGTTTTTAAACCCGTCAAAACCCAGCAAGGCCGCGCCCAAATGCCCCACCCCCACCAAAAAAGCTTTGTTTAAATTATTCCAACCTAAAAACTTTTCTATCACCGCAATCGTGCCCGCTACCTTAAACCCGGCACGCAACTTGCTGGGGGCGCCCACAGCCTGCAAATCTTTTTTTATAACAATGGGCAAAAGCTGCGTTTCTTCCGCCAGGGTAGTAGAAGAAACCAATTCGCGCCCGTAGGCGTGCAAATTGTAAAAAATGCGCAGGTATTGGGGCAAACGGCGGATAGTCTGCGCGCTGATCTCTTTTTTGCGGTGAAATAGGCTCATATAATAAAATTCTCCGTCTGAAAATACTGGATATTTCAATATCTATGATATATTTTTGCCGGGGCATTGTCAAGGCGTTCAAAAACTCTGGTTACGAGGTATTATTGACATTATTTTATGCAAAATATAAAATATGGATATCAAAATATCTATAAGATAATTTTGCATACTTAAAGGAGATTATTTATGGCGGAAAAGAAAACAGCTGCGCCGGCCGTCGCCACCGCGGAAGAATTGGCCCATTTGGACCAGATTGTTTCCAAGGTCAAAGACGCCCAGCGCATTTATGCCACATATACCCAAGAACAGGTAGACAAAATTTTCCGCGCGGCCGCTATCGCCGCTGCGCAAAACCGTATCCCGCTTTCCAAAATGGCGGTGGAAGAAACGGGTATGGGGGTAATGGAAGACAAAGTAATCAAAAACCAATTTGCTTCCGAATACATTTATAACCAATATAAAGACACCAAAACCTGCGGCGTCCTGTCGGACGACGACGCTTTTGGTTTCCGCCAAGTGGCCGAGCCTATCGGCCTTATCGCCGGTATCATTCCGACCACCAACCCCACCTCTACGGCTATTTTTAAAAGCTTGCTGGCTTTGAAAACTCGCAACGGGATTGTGTTTTCTCCGCACCCGCGCGCCAAAAAATGCACCATCGAAGCGGCCAAAATCGTCTTAAACGCCGCTGTGGAAGCCGGCGCACCGGAAGGCATTATCGGCTGGATTGACAACCCGACCATGCCCCTTTCCAATGCGCTCATGCACCACAAAGATATTAACCTCATTTTAGCCACCGGCGGCCCCGGTATGGTAAAAGCGGCCTACTCTTCCGGCAAGCCGGCCATTGGCGTAGGCGCGGGCAATACGCCTGTGGTGATTGACGCCACTGCCAACATCAAAATGGCCGTCAGCTCCGTTATTATGAGCAAAACCTTTGATAACGGTATGATTTGCGCCAGCGAACAGTCCGTCATTGTGGAAGACCCGGTGTATGATGCTGTAAAAGCAGAATTTATCAACCGCGGCTGCTATTTTGTGACGGGTAAAGACCGCAAAAAACTGGCCGAAACCATTGTGGTAAACGGCAAGCTCAACTCCGGCATTGTGGGCCAAAGCGCGGAAAAAATTGCCGAAATGGCAGGTATTAAAGTCCCCGCGGGAACCAAAATCCTCATTGCCGAAGCCAAAGAGGTAAGCGACGAAGAACCCTTCGCCCGCGAAAAACTTTCCCCCGTCTTGGGCTTTTACCGCGCGAAAGATTTCAAATCCGCCGCGGACTTGGCCAAAGACTTAATCCTCTACGGCGGCGCCGGCCATACCTCCGTGCTCTATACGGACGAAGCCAACGAAGACCATATCGACTATTTTAAAGATATGCCCACCGCCCGCACGCTGATTAATATGCCTTCTTCCCAGGGCGCTATCGGCGACGTGTACAACTTCAAACTTGCGCCGTCTTTGACGCTGGGCTGCGGTTCTTGGGGCGGCAACTCCGTCAGCGAAAACATTGGGGTGAAACATCTTATGAACGTGAAATCCGTCGCGGAACGCCGCGAAAATATGTATTGGTACAAAGTACCGTCCAAAATCTACTTCAAACGCGGCGCGCTTTCGCAGGCGCTGGCGGAACTTTCCGACAAGCACCGCGCCTACGTCATTACCGATAAAACGATGGAACAGCTGGGCCACGTCCGCGCGGTAGCGGATGTGCTGGAAAGCCTGAATATTAAATTCCGCGTGTTCTCCAACGTGCTGCCGGACCCGAACATCTCTAACGTGCAGGAAGCCTTGAACATTGCCAACTCCTGGCAGCCGGATATGATTATCGCCTTGGGCGGCGGCTCGGCCATTGACGAAGGCAAAATGGTGTGGCTGATGTACGAAAACCCGGACACCAGCTTTGAAGATATCGCCATGCGCTTTATGGATATCCGCAAACGCATTTACGCGGCTCCGCCTTTGGGCAAAAAAGCCGTGATGGTGGCTATCCCCACCACGTCCGGCACCGGCTCTGAAGTCACGCCGTTCACCATTATTACGGACGAAAAAACCGGCACCAAATACGCCATTACGGACTACGCCTTAACGCCCGATATGGCTATTATCGACCCGGAATTCGTGCTCAATATGCCAAAATCCCTGACGGCTTTCTCCGGCTTGGACGTACTGACCCACGCCATTGAAGCCTACACCTCTGTATACGCCACCAACTTTACGGACGGACAGGCATTGGAAGCGATGCGCCTGGTATTTAAATACCTGGAAAAATCCTACACCAACGGCGCCAAGGACATCAACGCCCGCGAAAAAATGCACTACGCGGCCACTATCGCCGGTATGGCGTTTGCCAACGCGTTCTTGGGCTTGTCGCACTCGATGGCGCACAAACTGGGCGCGATGTACCACGTTCCGCACGGCTTGGCCAACGCGTTGCTCCTTTCGTATGTGATTGAGTTCAACGCCACGGATAAACCGACCAAGCAAGGCTTGTTCCCGCAGTACAAATATCCGTTTGTAAAAGGCCGCTACGGCAAGATTGTGGACTTCCTGCTGCCGCACAACAACCTGGGCGACGATAAAGACGCCAAAGTGCAAAAACTCATTGATATGGTGGAAGATTTGAAACACAAACTCAATATCCCCCGCTCTATCAAAGAATACGGCATTCCGGAAAAAGAATTCCTGGACAACCTGGATAAACTTTCCGAACTCGCCTTCGACGACCAGTGCACCGGCGGCAACGCCCGCTATCCGTTAATCAGCGAAATCAAGGACTTGTACTTGAAAGCCTACTACGGAGAACCGGTCAAACACAAAGCCAAATAAGCTTTGCTGATATTGCCAACAAAACCCCCGGCCACAAACCGGGGGTTTTATTTATTGCGCAACATACTTTTCCTTTTGTTGGCATAGCGCAATTTTTCGCCAAAAGGCCGTTGGTATTTTCCCTAGCAGAATGAGGGACAAACAAGCAACTGAAAAATTTTATGCATTTTTTGGCGCCCCACCGCCGCTTATTGCTGATACTTCTATTGCGGTGAGTCTGTTCAGTGCTTCTGCCGCCACGGCTCAAAAATGAATTTGGTATAATACTGGTATGGGATTGGAAGAAATTGAGGAAAAAGACTATTTTTCCATTGGGGACGTCAAACGCATTACCGGCGTGCCGGAGTATTCCGTGCGCTACTGGGAAGCCGAATTCGGCCTCATCCGCCCCATCCGCCTGGAAAGCGGCCACCGCCGCTACACCAAGGAAGACGTCTACACCATCCTTAAAATTAAAGATTTGATTTACAAGCACAAGCTGACGCTGGAAGGCGCCAAAAAGCAGCTCTCCAAGTATCAATTCCCCGCGGCGGGCGCCCAAGAAAAGCCCCGCACGGACATCAAACTTCTGACGGAAATTAAAGAAACGCTGGAAGATTTGTTAAAAGAATGATAAAATATATGTGTGGCCAGTAAGTGGCACATATTTTTCGGGGAGTGGCTCAGAGGTAGAGCGCTCGCTTGGGGTGCGAGAGATCGCGGGTTCGATTCCCGCCTTCCCGACCATTTAAAACTATTTATCGGGGCGTAGCGCAGATGGTAGCGCGCACGGTTCGGGACCGTGAGGTCGTGGGTTCGAATCCCGCCGCCCCGACCATTTGAAAAGCCGCTTTTAAGTAAGCGGCTTTTTTGTTTTCTAATTTTCCCCTCTCTCGTCGGCATTTTAGTCTGATTTTTATCCATTCGGGTTTTAGAGCAGTATTTATAGGCCGCAAAAAAGGCCCTTTTGGGCCCTTTTTCTCTGGTGGGAAAAATTGCAGGATCGCAACTTCTATTCGGTACGCCATATTTTTTCCTGCTTTTCAAAATCCACGTTTCCCTCTGCTAAATTCATCAATTCTTTCAAACTCATTTTTCGCGGGTTTCTGTACTCCAAAATATCCGCCACTATACGCGGAGACAAATAGCACAAATTCAAATACCGGGCAAAAGTGCGCTTATTCATTCCACTTGCCTTTTCCCATTCGCGGGAAGTCATGCCGCTTTCTATCATCTTCTTGCACTGCCACGCTCGCGCGAGCCCACGCACCAAACTTTCATTTAGTTGCCGTACCGTCAAAATATTATTGGAAGTGCCGTTCTGTAAGCGGGTACTAGTTACATTATCTATGTAGAATGTGTCTTTTAGGATAATACTATCCCCCTTTATCTGCGCCCGCACCCCACCGCCAGGTGGATTCTCCGCGATGTGCTTCTCCAAAAACGCTTCAAACGCTTGTTTTTTCAAATATATGGCCACATAGCACTCTTTACCTATCTTTTGGCAAACAACCCTTTTCAAATAGGTTTTAGCCTCGTTTTTACCTAATTCCAATGCCGTTGTGCGCGGACAAATATCCACATAATCCGCATTTTGAATTGTCTGCAACACCAAACCGTCCAGCTGCCCCACGGACAAATGCGCCCCATCGCGTATAACATAGTATTTAAAACTTTT
>CASEWB010000007.1 GCA_949291545.1 uncultured bacterium | reverse complement strand
ATTTTACAACCTTTTTGTCGGCAGTGAGGCACATATAAGTGTTAAAAACAACCAATTGAAATTGAAAAACACAGAGAAAGAAGAAATATATCCGATTGAAGATATAAATAGTATAATCATAGAAAACTTACAATCTAGTATCAAAATCCGCGCTTACAAAAACCGGAATAACCTGTTTATAAACATTCGCATCAGCTTGGCATAAATTAGGTTTCCTTTTTTGAAAAAGGGGGGTTTTTGTCCGGCTCTCATAACTAATGATAATTTTTATTATGTTAATTAAAACATCTAAAAAAACACTTTTTGATTATATAAATAAATTATTAGATTTATTTGTATTTTATTTGTTTTTTAACATTTTTTCTATCAAAAATAATAAATATTATAGATATTGTTTTTTAGCAGAAAAAATTTTTTAAGATCTCACAAAAATACGCCTTTTTTTGAGCGAAGAATACTTGTTTTTGATACAATTTAAAATTCATTTTTAGTACAAAATTTGATTTTAAAAAATTAAATTTTACCGCAAAATTGCTATCAGCACTAACATTTTCTTACGCATTATTTTTACAAAAAATTGACTTTTTATATATCGCTCTACTTATCTGTTTTTTATTTTTTATTTCTCCCCCTTTTTTTCTTTAAAAACACAAAACAACATATAAAATAAATTATCCTTAAATTTTAATATAAATTAAAATAACATCACAAATCGCCAAAAACGCCCCAGAACGATTTAGGGGTACCTAGGGTATGGGCCAAAACGAAATAAAGAGGGTCATTATATTGGATATTTGCCACATTCCCCTACTCCAATGTTTCTGTAACTCTAAAAGGGCTTTTAAACTCATAGGGGTAGAGGCCCCCTCACACGCAAGGCCGCTAACGCCTGCAGCTGGAAATCCTTAACAAACAAAAAACCTCCTAGAACCGATAAGGGCATAGTTCCAAGTACAGTCCTTTGCTGATTTTGATCAGCTGGTCTTATCGGTTATTTAAGCACGAGGCGCGGGCATTAGAGGCAATCCCTGTAAAACCCATAACATAGTCCGCAGTATTTGAGGTATTTGAGGAATAAGGAGGAAAACGCCGCTAACCGGGAAAAGGGGGGCTTGGCTGGGATTCTTTCTTTTTTATCACCCCATGGGGCTCTGCCCTATCAAACTCCTTGCAGAATTATAAGAAGCCTTTCGTTCTTTAATATAGATAACAAGCTTCCATGAGGGGGTTTCTATCTCGAAATCTGCAAAAAACAGGATATTTCCCTCAAAATGGCCCTAAGCACCGGCAAAACAAGGGAGGGAAAGAAGCGGAGATTGCTTTATAAATGGGGTTTTAAGGGGGAAATTCGATTATTTTTACGTTAGAGGGAAACAAGGAATTTAAAAAGAGGGTTCCCCCTCGGCCCCAATATGTACAGCAGGGACAGGATAACCAATCAAACAAAGGTCTACTGAGCCTGAGCCTGAGCCTGAGCCTGAGCCTGAGCCTGAGCCTGGTCCTTGAGAGGTCTATAAACTGTTTACAATGAAGTTTCACAACATTTCCCCAGTAGATACCAACAGGGAACTGTAAGAAACCGAACCGCCCAAATTCCAAAAGAAAGAATTTTTCTTTGTAAAGGCGCCTCTTATATATGGCATTTTTAGGGTATATTTCCTCGCCATAAGGCATAAGAAGCAATTTTTAGCCAAAGAATTCTCCCACTTTTTGATATTTCTGCCATAAAACAAAAAGGGGAAATCCCGTTTGCTAAGGGAATTCCCCCCGTTTTATGGTCTTATCTAGCCTATATTAATAGGATTTTATCCCCCCACTTGGGCATAAAAAACCCCGCCATATCATATGCGGGGTTTTAGACATAAAACTATTTCTTTTGGGCGCTTTTTTGCTGTTCTTCCAAGGTCTTTTGCAGCTTATTTACCCCCCCGCTGGAAAGAGCCTGGCTATTAGCCAACACTTTATCAGCGGACAAGGCACTCGGGTTTTGGGCCGCGGCGGTTTGACGGGCTGCAGCGGCGGAATCTTTTTCAGCTTCGTTGGTCTTATTTCCTAGTCCGCTGTTTCCGCCCCCCAGCTGGGCTGCTGCCGCGGGAGCTTTAAAATCTTTTGCCACAGGGGGTTTATAGCCACTCATGGAAGTCTTCGCCGAGGAAGAACTTCCCTCCGCAGGAGCCACCGTTTTGCCAGGGTTGGACGAAGATGCCACCACGGAACCCGCTGTAACCGGGCGGAAAACCCCTGCTTCTGTAACCGGGCGATTTACCGCCACTTCTGTTGTCGGGCGGGAAACCTTTACTTGGGTTTCCGGCCGATTAACAGGGACAGCCGTTACCGGCCGACTAACGGCAGTACTCGTAGCCGGACGGGAAACCGTTACTTGGGTGCGGGGGCGATTGACCGTCACTTGGGTAGTAGGACGGGATACTTGCACCTGTGTAGCAGCCGGCTGGGCGGCAGCCGCCGGGTTGCCATATAGGCACATGGTGCTTACCCCTATTAAGACGTAAAAACAATGTTTCATATTACGTTATCCCCCTTGCCGCCAGCCCCTTTGAGGTTATTTGCCCGCATTCATAAAAGCCGAAATATCCGCCGAATGGGCGCTCACCGCATTATTTGCTTGTTGGCTGGCCTTGGCCGCCGCCGCATTCCCGCCGGCAGAAGCCGCACCTGCCCCAACCGCTCCGGCCGCTTGTTGCAAAGACTGCAGGCTTTGCATCAAATTCTGTACTTGGGACATAGCCGCCGCATTGGCCGCGGCCGCATTAGCCGCCTCCACCCCGGAGGCTGTATCCGTGCTGGCAGCAGCAGGTTTCTCCGGTGCTGGGGCAGCCGCTGCGGTTTTTTTGCCATCTGCCGCCGTATTGGCGGCAGCCGCCGGGCGCGCACCGCCCGATACAATAGCGTCTACGGCTTTGTCGGTTTGGGCAACCTGCTCTTGAAAAGTTTTCGGGGTTACCGTTTCGGTACGGACGCCTTGCGTTTGCACTCCTTTATCCCATTCGCGCTGGCGGGAGCTGTAATTGCTAAAAGTGCGCGTTTGAATGGAAGATTTCGCCCCCGGCGCACTAGAAGAGGACGCTTCCTGCTGGGCCGAACTGCCAAAATTAGCCCGGTTCACTTCTCCCGCGCGATACGTTTGGGCATCGGCCGCGGGAATACATAAACATAAAAACAAAAGAATACTTAAAATCCGCATAGAACCTCCTATTTCTTACTATTATAGTATATCCGCAAGGAAAAACCTGTCAAGACAAAAACTGATTTTTTTTGCTACACTGTAATCGATGACTTCCCCTCTTTACGACGTAATTATCATTGGTGCCGGAGCCAGCGGGCTGGTATGCGCGCTGGAATGTGCGCGCGCCAGACGCAAAACATTGGTCTTGGAAAAGGAACCCCAGCCTGCACGCAAAATTTTGGCAAGCGGCAATGGCCGCTGCAACTTGACAAATGCTTATGTGGCGCCGGCCTATTATCATGCACCGGCAGAACTGATTGCCAAAACTTTGGATAAATTTTCTTTTCGCCACTGCTTGGATTATTTTTCCCGGTTGGGTGTGCTAACCACCGAAGAAGAACTGGGGCGGGTGTTTCCCTCCACCGGCAAGTCTACCGCCGTGGCCGAGCCGCTGAAATTGGCCGTGGCCGAAGCCGGCGCGGAACTGCTCTGTTCCTGCCCGGCCGTGCGCGTCAAACGCGGCAAAACTTTCACCGTAACTACCGCCGACGGGCGCTCCTTTCAAGCCAAAAAACTGGTATTGGCCTGCGGCTCGTGCGCCTACCCGCAAATTGGCGGCACACAAAGCGGTTACGAGCTGGCCCGCGCGCTTGGGCATACGCTTATCACGCCGCACCCGGCCTTAAGCGCCCTTTGCATTAAAGAAACTTCCCTGGCGCGCCTTACGGGTGTACGCTGCCAAGTGCGCTTGGAAGCCCGCCAAAACGACACACGGCTAGACCAAGCCGAAGGAGAAGTCTTATTTACCCATTACGGCTTAAACGGGCCGGCGGCTTTAAACATTAGTTCCGCCGTATCGCGCGCTTTGACTAAGGGGAATGTGGCTTTGACAATGAATTTTTTCCCGCAATTACCAAACCCCCAAGCGTTTTTGGAACAACGCTTAAAGGCCTACGCTACCCGCCGGCCGAAGGACTTTTTAGCCGGCATTCTGCACGAAAGCGTATCCAATTTGCTGATTGATTTTATTGGTTTGCGCAAAAATATTCCTATGCAAGACCAAACCCCCAACACGCGCCAAAGACTGGTGCAAACGCCTTGCGCCTGGCCGCTTACGGCCACCGGCGTGCGCCCGTGGAACGAAGCCATGGCGGCAACAGGGGGTGTAAATACGCAAGAAATAAACTATAATACATTTGAGTCGCTTAAATGTCCGGGCCTGTATCTGACGGGGGAATTGTTGGATGTAGACGGCAAAAGCGGCGGATTTAATTTGCATTTTGCCTGGGCTTCGGGCTTTGCCGCAGCACAGGGAATGCCGGAGGAGAAATAAACGTATGGCAGACATCGTCAGAAAAACAACCAGCTTGAATGATCCGCTCCACATAGGGTTCGTCCGCACCTATTATATCGACGGGAAAGAAGTCTATTCCGAAACGCTTGATAAAAACCTGGATATTGAAAAGCACTCCGGTACTATGCCGGACGGCACGGTTAAAGAATTTTTTGAAAACGGCAAAGTGTATTTTCAATGCGAATTCAAAAACGGCCAGCGCAACGGTGCGTGCAAGATTTATTTTGACAACGGCAAAGTAAGTATTGAAAAATATTACGAAAACGGCATGCTTCAAGGCAAGGCGCGCGTGTTCCACCCGACGGGCCGGCTGTATAAAGAATTTTCGTATGTGGACGATATCCAAGACGGCAAACAAGTAAAATACTACCCGGACGGCAAAGTGCTTGAAACGGCCGAATTTAAAAAAGGCTATTTAAACGGGGTGTGCAAAGTCTATACGCCCGACGGGGATTTGCGCTCCGAATGCACCTATAAAAACGACAAAATCGTAGGCGATAAAATTATCTATCACCCCAACGGCACCATTGCGCTTATTTCCCCCCACAAAGACGGCAAGCCCCACGGCGTAACCAAAAAATTCAGTGAAACGGGCGAACTGATTGAAGAATGGTTCTTTGAAGACGGTATTTTAACACTTAAAAAAGTGCACTAAAATATCTTTTCTGACGATATACCCGGCGGAAACCCCGCCGGGATTTTTTTGCCTAAGTGAAATTTTTATTTCCTCGGGAAAGGTGCGGTATTTTGTAAAATATAAGAGTCGCCCTTTTTTGAGGGCGGCTTTATAAGGTGAGAGGTTATCTGTTTATGGCAACGGCTGTATCTATTGCTGAAAAAAATCCGTTTAAAGCAAAAACTATTTCCCAATTGCTTATTAAATTTTCCGCTCCTGCCGTGGCAGGCATGTTCGTCAACGCAATATATAACATTATTTCCCGTATTTATGTAGGGCAGGACGTGGGCGCAAATGGCCTGGCAGGTATTACGATTTTGTTTCCGCTGGGGCTTATCTATATGGGTTTTAGCGCTTTAATCGGCGTGGGGGCAAATGCTTTGTTTTCTATCCGCTTGGGCGAAAAGAAGGAAGAAGAAGCCCAACTGATTTTGGGGAACGCCTTTGTGTTGCTGGCCCTTACGTCCGGCCTGATTACCCTGCTGAGTTACCTGTTTTTGGACCCGTTTTTAGGCTTTCTGGGTGCCGATAGTGAAGTGCTCCCATACGCGCGCGCTTATGCCACCGTGGTACTGCCGGGCTACTTTTTGTTTGCCATTGGCGTAGGTATGAACAACTTTATCCGCTCCTCTGGCCACCCCAAAACCGCCATGGGCACGCAATTTATCGGGGCGTTTATCAACATTGCCTTAGGCCCGATTTACATTTTTGTCTTTCACTGGGGCATTCAAGGGGCGGCGGCGGCCACGGTTACGGGGCAGGTAATTTCGTTCACCTGGATTATGCTTTTCTTTACGGGGCAACGCAGTTTTTACCGCCTGCGCTGGAAATATTTCCGCCTCAAATGGCATATTGCCCTAAACAGTATGGCCATTGGCTTTTCGCAATTTGCGTTTCAGTTGGCCTCCAGCACGCTAAACATTATTTTAAACCATTCCTTGTTAAAATACGGCGGCAATATCGCTATATCGGCGGTAGGAATTGCCGTCAGCGTCAACACCCTGGTCATGATGCCGCTTATCGGCATTTCGCAGGGGGCCCAGCCGCTTATTGGCTACAACCACGGAGCGCGCAAATACTCCACCGCTATCCAAACGCTTAAAATGGCCATGCGCTGGGGCGGAATTATTACAACCATTGGGTTTATCCTGCTGGAAGTGTTTGCCCGCCCGATTGCTTCGGCTTTCAGCGCCAACGATACCGCTTTGGTGGATTTAGCTTCCCGCGTCATACGCTTGTTTAACATCTTGTTGCCTATTATCCCCATCCAAGTACTGACTACCAGCTTTTTCCAGGCCATCAACAAGCCTTTAAAGGCGGCGTTTTTAAGTTTGTCCCGCCAAGTACTGCTGGTCATTCCGCTGGTACTGATTTTGCCTCTTTTTTGGGGGCTTACGGGAGTGTTTTTGGCGCCGGTGTTTGCCGATGCTATTTCCACGTCCATCGCCGTCAAAATGATTTCGGACTTTTTCCACAAGCACGGGCAGAACTTCTTTTTTAGCAAGCGGCCCGCGCCCCAAAAGGCCGCCGTCTGATGGACAGCCATAAACAATTTAACCCGGTTTTCCAAACGGAAAACCGGGTTTTTTTAGGGTTACTAAAGAAACCGGCTAGGGCAGCACTTCGAAATAAACCTCGTCCGTTTGGCCGGCGCAAGATACGCTCAAGTGGTGTTTGCCCGGCGTAAGGGTCCACCAATCTTCACAGCCGACGGAGGGGCGCTTTTTCCCGTCCAACTTCCAAGTGCACTTAGCTTCCGGGCAGAGCGCCGTAAACTTGGCTGCTTGCGAGGCCAACGGAACAGAAGGGTCTATCTTATATACGTCCCCGGGTTCAGGGGAAAGAATTTTTAATGCCTGCGGGGCCGCGGTATGGGTTCCATCGCACACAGCGGGCAGATGGCGCTTATCAAAAACTTCTTCCTTCGTATGCGTGCACCGTTCCCCGGCCAAAAGCCCGCTTTGGGTGCACACCAACGCGCGTTGCACGCCTTCGGGTACAGAAAAAGGAGTGGACGGATATTTACGCTCCAAATAAACCGCCAAATCGTGCATAATGGGGCCGGCGCCCGTTACCCCGGAAATTTTTTGCATAGGGGTAGCGTCAAAATTGCCCACCCATACGCCAATGGTCCAGCGCGGCGTATAAGCCATCGTAAAATTATCTTTATAATCTTTAGACGTACCCGTCTTAGCCGCCAAAGCAAAAGGCACGGAAAGGGGCGAATTGAGCCCAAACGCCGGGGCTCGTGCGTTATTATCCGCCAGGATATCCGTCACCAAATAAGCCGTTTGCTCGGAAAATACCCGCGTTTCGCGCCCCGGCAGCTGTATCACCGGGTCTCGCGCTACCAAAAGCGGTTTATAAATTCCCCCCCGCGCCAGCGCGGCATACGCATTGGTTAAATCCAACAGGCGCACTTCGCCATTGCCCAAGGCCAGCCCCAGGCCATAAAAATCGGCCGGTTTTTCCAAACTTGTCAGCCCGGCACGGCGCAACAGCGCCAGCAAATCGGTGGCGCCTGTTTTTTCGGCCGCTTTGACGGCGGGAATATTGTAGGAACACGCAAGGGCGGAGCGGGCCGACACAAAACCGTGATAATTTTCGTCATAGTTGCGGGGGCGGAAGCCGCCTTCAAAAAAGGTGTCTTCGTCCGACAGGAGCGAAGCTGGCGTTAAGAGGCCGCTTTCAAACGCTAGGCCGTACACAAACGGTTTTAAGGCCGAACCCGGCTGGCGCAGGGCGCGCGCGCCGTCCACCTGTCCGTTTGTTTTTTCGTTATAAAAATCGGCCGAGCCGACATAGGCCAAAATTCCCCCGGTGGCATTGTCTACTACTACCACCGCCGCATTAGTGACGTTTTCTTCCTGCAAGTGGGAAATGTAATTTTTTACCAGCTGTTCGGCATACAGCTGCAAATCGCGGTCCAGGGTGGAATAGACGTCTTTGGCGTCTTTGGGCAGCAAAGGATAAAGAAAACGTGTAAAATGGGGCGCATCAAACGGGCGGGAAGCGGATTTGAGTTCCAACTTTTCAGCCAGCGCCATTTGGTACATTTCTTGGTCGATAAATTCATTTTCCAACATACGCTTTAGCACCCAATCGCGCCGTTTAAGGGCACGCGAAAAGTGTTTAAGCGGATTGTAGTAAGTGGGCGATTTAATCAGCCCCGCCAAAAAAGCCGCCTGGGACAACGAAAGTTCCGCCGCCGGCACATTAAAATAAAACCGGCTGGCCGCCTCCACTCCCTGCGTCAAATTGCCTAGCTCCAGCAGGTTAAAATAATCCTCCAGGATTTCTTCCTTTGTCAATTTCCGTTCCAAAGCCAGCGCATTATAGGCTTCTTTGGCTTTGCCCCACAACGTGCGCGGGCGCGGCTCCAGCGCGCGGGCCAACTGTTGGGTGATGGTGGACGCACCGGATACAATCTCCCCGCCCGAGGCATTCTGCCAAGCGGCGCGCAAAATGGCTTTTACGTCCACCCCCGGGTGCGAGAAAAACCGCTTGTCCTCCGCCGCCAAGGTGGCGGCAATCAGCCAGGGGGAAATTTCCCCCAACGGCACCGGCAAATAGTAGGTGTTATTTTCCGATAAGAACCCCCGCATAGGCACGCCGGAACGGTCGTAAATTTGTTTGGAAGGCGACAATAAAAACGCTTCTTCCCCGCCTAGTAACAGGCAGGGAAGAAGCAGAGTAAAAAGCACCGTCCAAACTTTTTTCATTATTTGATAACGAGTGTTTCCGTCGCGTTGCGGCCAAACACCGCCGGTTCATACATCTGGCTGGCCCACAAGCTCGGGTAAGCAAACGTACCCGCCACCGAGGCCGACACCAAGTAGGAATAGGTGTGTTCCCCCGCGGGCAGATAATCGGCAAATGCGGCAATGCGGTCGTCGTATTTTTCGTCGCGTTCAAAGCCGTTGTAGCCGTCTTTATTCAAGGCAGCAGCTTGTTCCTGCGATTCGGTGGCCAGGGACGTGTTAATAATTTCAAACCCGGCAGGAATGAAATCTTCCACCACTACAAAGTACCGGGAGGCCGCATTTTTGACGTGCAGCGTCACTTTGTAACGTTCGCCCGCCACAATCTCCGTTACCGGTTTTCCGTCCAGCGTGGTAATTTCGCGCGACACCGTAAATCCGGCGTCCACCGGTTTTTCGTACGAGCGCGGCTCATACACCTGGCCCAACGTATAATACAGCGTACCGGCGCCTTCTTTGGCAAACGTCACGCGCGCTTCGGTACCATCGCCATACACGTCGGCAAACGGGACAGAGGCGGACGGATTATCCACCGTTCTGCCTTTGAACGAGGCCGACAGCAGGTCTTTCGCACCCAGTTTGGCGGAAGCCGCATAATCCGGCTCGGTACTTTCGGCCGTGCGATAGTAGGTATTTAACGCCGTAAACACCGCCGCATTGACACTGGTGTTGTTCCAGTGCCCTTCGGCATTTAACTGGGAAAGCAGCCACGAAGCCGTTTTGAAACCGTCCGCAAACGGCTGCCCAGCGTACAACAAAGCGTCCAACGCCAAGGCGGTCCCTTTTATATTGTCCATATGCAGCCAAGGCATTTGGGCGGGCGTATCAAAATAGGCCGCTTGGGGCGTATAGGCAATGTGGTTTAAAATACCTTGCGCAATTTTTGCTTTTACTTGCGCCGTGTTTCCCCCCGCTTGGGCCGCCTTTAACAAATAAGTTTGGGCCGGAAGCGGCAGAGAACCTACTTTGCCATAGAGGTTGTTAAACGCACTTTGCATATTCTTGCCGTAGAGCGACAGCACATACACCGCATACGCGCGGGCCGTGTCCGTTTCCAACGACGAATACGCATAGGCCTTTTGAACTTTGTTAGAAAATGCACCTTCCAGCCATTGGGCGGCTTTTTCGAGCGCTTTATCCTGCACCGTATAACCCGCCTGCTTGGCCAGATAATTCACTTCCAGCGCGTAGGCCGTTACATACGGGTCGGGCTGGGAATTTTTCCAATACCCAAACCCGCCGGCGGCGGATTGGTAATCCGTTATTAAGTCCAAAATTTCCTGCACTTGGGGTTTCAACTCGGCCATATCGCCCAGTTTAAAATCTTCCACCAGCTGCGCACCCGTTACCACCGGCAGAATTTTGGACATTTTCTGTTCCAGGCAGTCGTACGGATACGTCATTAAATACACCATAGAGCCTTTGAGGTTTAACAGTGCCGTAGAAGCCAGCGAAAGCGTAATGCGGTTATCGGCAGAATGATTCAAATTGCCGGGTTTATCCAGCAGTTCTTCCTGCGTGCCGTCCGTAGCCGCATACAGTGCAAGCGTCTGCGGTTTTTCCACCGGCGATACCGTCAGCTCGGTTTGTACGCCGTCGGAATCTTTTTTGCCTTTTACGCTAAACGCTACGCGCGCCGTACCGTCCTGCACGGCTTCGCACGCCCACGTCACTTCCCGCGCCGCGCCCAAGGGCACATTCACCGTTTGAGTCTGCGGGCCGGACAGCTTTACAGCTCCTTCCGCACGGGCGGTTACTTCCATATCGCCTTTTTTGTCTTCGTAATTGTACACCACCGCCCCGCAGGAGAATTTATCCCCTTTGCGCGCAAAGCGCGGCAGGTTGGAGGTAACCATCACCGGTTTGGAAACCTGTACAAACGTTTCCGCCGAGCCAAATTCGTCCGCCGTCATAGCTACGGCCATAATGCGGAATTTGGTCAGGTTGTCGGGCAGTTTAAATTTCACTTCGGCGCGGCCTTTTTTATCGGTCGTTACAGCCGCGTTGAAGTACGGCGTAAATACAAAGTTGGAGCGTAAATCCACCCCACCCAGTTTTGCGTCGGCCGAGCCGCCGCCGCCGCGGTTTTCGCCTTTTTCGCCAAAGTTGCGCTGCCCCACCACATACACGCGGTTATCCATCGTAAATACGGACACGGGGCGCGAACCGTAAAATGCGCTAAACAAATCCGGCGTTTTGTAATCGCTCAACGCCAGCACGCCTTCGTCCACCACCATTACCACCACTTCGGCCGGGGTGTTCTTGGCGTTGGGCTTAGCCGTAATTTTAAGGGTTACTTCTTCGCCCGGTTGGTATTTTTCTTTATTGGGCTTTATGACCGGTTCCATTTTTTTGGAATCAGGCACAATGTTCAAATTGACATACCCCACTTTGCCTTGGGGTTTGCCCAAATCCAGTCCTTTTTCGTCCACCGGGTCGGCCGTGCGGCCGCGCACCAGCGTTACGCTGACGTAGACGTTAGGCAAATAAGAAGGCTTGACCGGCACTTCTACATAATCGGCCCCGCCTTTAATAGGCGTTACCCACGCGTCCAAAATGCCTTCGCGCTCTACCGTCACCAAGGCGAGGGCTTTTTCATACGGGGACTGAACCGAAATGCGCGCCGTTTTGCCGGGTTTGTATTCGTTCTTGTCGGCCGTAAGGACGAGCAAATCGTCGTCGGTTTTCTTCCAGTAGGCTTGGCCTTCGCCATAGACAAACACATCAAATCCGCCCACTACTTTGCGGCCTTGTTCGTCCTGGGAGGTAAGCGTCACATAATAGCTGCCGGATTCTTGCGGGTCAAACGAAAGGACGGCGCCTTTTTCGCCCACTTTCAGCGTTTGGGCAGGCAGCTCGGTTACTTTCTTTTCGCTCACCCATTCCAAGCGGCCCGAAAGCCCCGTCTTGCGAATGCTGAACCATTGTTCCTTGCGGATTTGCGCCGTAACAGCGGCTTGTGTGCGTTTGCCTTCCGGCGTGACAGCCACAATTTCAGCCCGGACGGGCTCGCCCAACTCCACCCGCTCGGAAAGCAGTTTGGAGCCCAAATAGAAAGAGGCCGGGTGCACCGTCACGGACGTGCGGGCAAACAGTTCCTGCCGCGCGGGCGATTGTACGCCCAGCTCGGCATATACATTGGTGGGGAACGATACGGACGGCATACGAGCCGAGAAAGAAATCGCCCCTTTCGCGTCCAATGTGCCGGACGAATTTAACAGCAGTTTGCCGTTATCTTTATATTCATTCTCGCGCAGGAAATACGGCGTAAAGGTATACCCTTCAAACCCTTTAGGTTCAAACCACGCCATTTCGCGGCGCAGCGTCCACTGGGCTTTGGCCTCCGCCAGCGGCGAACCAAAGTTGTATTGGGCCGACGCCGCAAAAGAAGCTTCCTGCCCGGACAAATAATTTTCCCCTTCCGCACGCAGATTTACTTTAAAATCCGCCTGTTTGACGGCTTCCACGTCAAACGAATAGTAGGCATAATCTACGTTTTGCGCAGTTTTGACCGTCGGCGTAAAACGCACGCCCCAGCGGCCGGTAAAAGCGTTTTTGGGGATATTGTACTGCAAATTAAAAGTGCCCATCGCGGAAGAAACCGTAACGTCCTGTTTAAACACTTCTTCGCCGCGGGCGTCGCTGATGGTGACCGTACCCCGCACGATATCCGGCAGGCGCCAAGCGCCGTCCTGCATCATACGAGATACCCCTTTAATATACATCGTTTCGCCGGGGCGGTAGATGCCGCGGTCGGCAAACAAAATGGAGCGGACATATTCTTGCTGCGGGTCATAATCGTAGCTTAAATTAAAACGCCACGGTTCCAACCCTTGGTTCCACAAACTGCTAACAACCGCATCACCCCCCGCGCTGGAAACAAATGCATAAATTTCGGGCTGCCCCCAAGACGGCAGTTCCGTATCCAGTTTTTTCCAACCGGGTGCGCGGGCCAGACCGTTCATATCGGTGCTGCCCGTCCACAAAATTTTATTGGTTTTGTCGCGCAGTTCCACCGCCAAGTTGGCCATCGGGTCGCCCGTCTGCAGGGAAGTGGCCCAAATGAGGATATCTTCCGGCGACGTTTTAAACGTCACCCCTACATCCGTAATATTATCCGTAGAAGAAACCCAGCAGCCTTTATCGCCGTATTTTTTACCTGTCAGCTTCACTTGGCTAAAGACAATGCTGTCTTTGGCCGTTGGGTTGAATTTAGTCAAATCAATAAAGGTTTTATAAGTGCGGTCTTTGACGTCTTTAAACGTATAGTTCCCGGAGAAAGTCGGGTCCGTAAGCGGTTTTTGGGCACAATACCCGCTGGAAGCTTTATCAAACGGGATAAAGTTATCCTTATTAAACCGCGCACCGCGCACCGGCAGGGAAGGGGTATTCATCAAGTCAATGGGCAAACGCGGGCTCAAATAGCTTTCCAGCACGCCTAATCCGCCCGAAAAATCCACCGCCGGGCAATAGCCGTTGTTCGTAATGGTAAACGTATAATCTTGCCCTAAAGCGTTGCCATAAATATCCTGCAGGCTTTTGTTTAAGGTAACCGTGATGTCCTGGTTGGGTTTCAAATCCAAAAAAGAAAGCGCCGTGCGGAAATACGCCGCGCCGGTCTTCGGGTCGACAATATCCGCCCCCAAGGCATTTAGTTCCTGCTCGGTCATTTGGCGTTTGGCAGAGGCCGGTTCCACCGTGGCGGCGGCATACAGTTCGCGCATACGGACCGGGGAAGAAAAATCCACTGACGGAACAAGAGGCAAGCAACCTTCTTTCACCACGTCCAATACAGAAAGCTCCGGATAGGTGTAGAAACTGGTTTCATACGCTTTGGCCATACCCAGCGGGCCGCGGGTGCCTTGCAATCCTTCTTTGAGCGTAAGCGTATAGCGGGTGCCTTTTTGCAGGGTATCCAAGGCATTCACCGCGATAATGCATTCCTTTTGGTAATAAGAAAAATCCTTTTCCCATTCCAGCGGGCTGATGGGGCGGATAATTAACGGAACGGTTTTTTTAACGTCGGGACGTTTGTTTTTGGAAAGGCCAATTTTTTCGCTTAACGTCGGCTCCGGCGCCACCATATAGGAAAGCTCGGCATAATCGTTAATGGTTTCCAAATTCACCGGCATATTAAATACTATATATAAGGTGGGATATAAGTTAATCCAATGTTCATTATGCCCGGGGCGGACCATACTCACATGCGGGCGGGGCGTAGTAAACTCAAAGCTATACGCCTGTGCCAATTTTTGGCCCGATACGGCCGACTTAAAACCGGCTTTGAGCTTTACCGTAAAAGCCGTGGAGTCCGGCCAGTCGGAGGCCGGCTCAAACACCAGGGTTTGCGTACCGCTGTAGCGGCAGGTGCCTTTTACCACGGGCGTGATAGAAATGGGGCAGTCCGAAGAAGCAAACTCGCTCTCTTCCCCCAAAGCTACCACCGGCTGGTTAAAAGTGATGTTTACAGCCTGGCGCCCGGTATAGGTCAGCTGGCCTTTGGGCGTAGCGGATAAAACTTTCAGTGCGGGTGCAGCCAACAAGCTACCGGCCGCCAACAAAAACGAAGCGGCCACCGCGCCTGCGCGCACCACCAAACGATTGGATTGCATAATTATTCCTCCCTGCAAGATATCACCATTGTAGCATTATTTGTACCCACAGCAATACCCCACCTAAGCACGATAGTAAAACTAATCCTTTTCTGCACATTTTTTGAAAGCATTCCTTATCCAAATATGCTATTCTTTATTAGAAGTACAAAATAACACAAGGAGTTCGCCATAGTATGAAAAGAAATCTTGCTTTGGTCTTTGGCGCGCTTTTGATGGTTGCCACGGCGCAAGCCGCTGTAACCGTGGAAGCTAACGGCAAAGTAACCAATTACAACAACGGCAGTGTTGTATCCGCTACGGGCAATATGGATACTACTGTAACGTACAATGGGGTAAAAGTTTTTATTCCCAAAGGCGTAAAAGTAACCGTTAAACAAGCCGCCAACGGCGACGTAACGGTGGAAGGCAGCAACTTCGCTGGCGTAAAAATCAACAACGCCACCGTCAATGCTACCGGCAATGCTTCGTTCTCCGTAAATCCCAACACGCAAGTCATCACCGTTAATCAGGGTTATATCACGGTAACTGATGCCAACGGCAAAACCGCTGGCGTGGCCAAAGGGGCTTCTGTATCCGCCAAAAACGTGGTACAAGGTTCCGCTGCTGCCGCTTCTTCGGAAGAAATACCTGCTTTCGTAGCCGCTACGGCTGTAAGCAGCACCGCCTCTGAACAGGCCACCCAAGACGTAGCCGAAACGCTCAGCCCGTCGGCTCCGCGCTAAGTTTTAGGAGAAAACACACGATATGAAAAAAATCGCAATCGTATTTTTAACCGTGCTGATGGCGTGGCCTGCCGCCGCCCAGACGCCGCTTAAATTTATGGTGTCGGAAGACGTCAGCTACGATGACAACATCTATTTGACCGACGAAAACACCAAAGATTCGTTCATCAGCTCCACCCAGGTGGGTGCCAACTACAAAGCCAATGTGCCCGGTTCCGGTTTGGAACTTTCGGCCACCGGTTTGGTAGGCTACAACGCCTATACCGAAGACAGCTCCAAAAACAACTATTGGAACGCTTTGGCCAATGTGGACCTGAAAAACGATATGTTCAACATCGGGGATAACTTCCTGTATACCTCCGACCCGGCCAACAGCGAACTCACGGAACGTGCCGAACGCATCAACAACACGGGTTATATCAGCTTCAAAACCTCTACTGAAAAAACCCTGGGCTTCGGTTTGTTTGCGGACGATTCCTACGACCGCTATTTCCAAGCTGAATACGGCGACGACTTGAACCGCAACCGCGTGAACGTGGGCGCCAAACTGTTCTACAATGTTTCCCCGAAGACCAACTTCTTTGCGGAATACATGTACTCGGATATCGCGTATGAAACCAACAAAGACAACAACTCCACCGGCAACACCGTCGGTTTGGGTGTGGAAGGTGACATCGCCGCGACCGTAAACGGTATTGCCAAAGTGACTTACGCCATGCGCGACTATGAAAACGACGTGCCCGGCGTAAACAACTACAACGACCTTTTTGGTTATTATGTAGCTTTGCAGTGGCAGCCGACCGACCGCAACACGATCCGCTTGTCCGGTGAACGCAGCATGCAGGAATCTATGTATGGTTCCAACCGTTACTATGCCGACACGCTGGTTTCGTTGTATGCTTCCCAGAAAATCTTTGACAAATGGACCGCTTCTTTGACCTTGGGTTGGGAAAACATGGCCTACGACCGCTATGAGGGCAACACCAAGAGAAATGACGATCTGTACACGATCCGCCCCGCGCTGGATTATCAGTTCAAAGATTGGCTCTCTGCCGGTGTGTGGTATCAGTTCCGCACCCGCCAGTCCAACACGAACCCCTTTGACTATAACCGCAACCAAGCGGGTATCTACGCCAAAGCGTTGTTCTAATCAACCAATTGCCTAAAACCCCGCCTTCGGGCGGGGTTTTTTATGCCCGGCTGAACATGCGCACAAGTACCGTGCGCAAAGCCCGCAGCCCGCCCAAATTCACCAACGGCCAAATTATTATTCCCCGGATAACTGCCATAAAAAGCCCCACGCGTCCGTTCCACAGCCGTTGGGCAGATTTCATGGCCGCAATGGAGGAATTTCCCCAACTATCCGCACCGCACGGACCCACTGGAGCGGCAGCTTCTATTAATAAACATCTATCCGCCATAAAAGGGACATAAAAAAGCCGCCCGAAGGCGGCTTTTGCAGCAAATCGAATGAGTGCGGTTAATACTGCAATATCCACACGCCATAAGGCGGAATTTGCGCCGTTTTGTGGGCTCCAAACAACGGCTGATATTTCTTTTTGAGGAGTTTTTCCGGAACCGGCTGGGCAGAATCCATTGGGTTTAACACAAGCGTATATTTATCCCCGGCGTATTTCCAGGTTTTTAGTTCCAACACGCCGGCTTTAGCCGCCGACACGGGGTTTTTAACCACTTTTCCCCCCTCTAACACCGGCCGAAAAGAAGAAATTTCCTGCGTAACAGGCACAATACGCGCCCAGTATTCCGGCCTGGCGGACGGAAGCGGTTTGCCGTTAGTCGTAAAAATAAAATAAAAAAGCCCCGTTGCCCCGTTCATAATCGCGTCATATGACATAAACCGCAATTCTTCCTGCGTAGGGAACCGCCCAATACGGTCATTATCCGGGCGATATTGTTTATATTCTTTCCAGTCGAATAATTGCACCACCGCCCATAGCGGTTTATCCGGGCAGTCTGTTTTTTGGATTTCCGCTCGTGCTAGGGCTACTTGGTCCCCCAGCGACGTAAGCGGCAAATGCGGTACGGGGTACCAATCCACCATAAACACATCAGATAAATCGTAAAACGGCACCGCCGTTTTGCCCTGCCCGACGACTATCGCCGTCGGATGATTGGGGAACGCCTCTTTGGAACGCGTATGGCTCTTGGCTACGCGCTCGCGGCTCCAGCGCGCAACGTCCGGCTCGTCCACCAAATACCACGCCAATACCGGCCAATGCTGCGCTTCTTGGACAAATTTATTTTCGTCCAACATAAGCCACGGATAAAAAAGCGTTTTCATACCTTCTTTTTGGGCGGCTTGAGCCAGCTGGTTTAACAACTCCGGCTCGCGGCGGTACGTTTGAAAACACGAAAAACCAGCCTTTTTTAAGGTCGGCACGTCTTGAGGGTTGTTCACCCCGTACATACAAATCGGAAATTCGCCCGCGTATCCCGCGGCCGAGCAAGCCAGCAGCAAGCTGAAGAATGTTGTTTTAGCCCACATAAGAATCCTTGATAAACGCGCGAATGCCCGTTTTAATCATAATTTCTATATCCAGCCACAACGAACGGTTTTTGATGTACCACACGTCGTAGGAAAAGCGCGTAAACGCCGCATCAAAAGCATTACTTTCTATTTTGTCCGGCTGGTCATTACGGAAATTAAAATACGTCGGCGGAGCCTTAAAATTAAGCTGCGCCCAACCCGTAATACCCGGCTTTACAATCGTACGCAAATTGTGATTGGGAATATATTTCTTTAAAAATTCATATTCATTGCTCCAAATCGGACGAGGCCCCACAAACGAAATTTCCCCCTTTAGCACATTGATAATTTGTGGAATTTCGTCCAAACGAAACCGACGTAAAATTTTGCCGCTGCGCGTAATATCGGCTTCGGTTCCGCCCGGTTTAATCGTACGGAATTTATAGATGTAGATAGGTTTTTCTAAATATCCAACCCTTTTTTGTACAAAAAAGGGCGGATATTTATCTATCAAACGGATACAAAGGTAAATAAACAAACCTAAAGGCAACAAAAAGGGCAATAGTAAGCAAGAAAGCACTAAATCCATTGTTCTTTTGAGCATGGCATAAACAGAACTTCCACGCCGGTTTCCTACCCCTAATAACAGCCACACTCCATTAGAAATACTTTCGCGCGATACACGGCGGAAAATCCGTTCAAACGCGTTAAAATCCGAGTCCACACTGGCGCCTTTGCCAATAAAATCGCGCGAAATCCGCTCCCACGCACTTGAATTGCCATCTAACAAACGGCTGCTTACGATAACTTGGTCCAAATTGCGTAAAGAATAATTTTTATCCGCTAGCGGCTCCGGATCGTGCGCACGCAATTTAAATCCGGCCGAATGTTTTACTTCTTCCAAAATTTCCGTCAATGTGGGGCTTTCCCCAAACAGCAGCAGGGTGGTTTTGGCAAAATCCAGCTTAAAGTAGTTTTTACGTTGCCAGTAGATATAACAAAAAAATAAGAATAAAACTGCCACCAACACCGTTTTGGGCGTGGCAATAGCATAAATAGGCGTGACAAAATAAATAACCGCCGCCGAAGCCAGCACGCTTAACACAAACGCCACCGCCAACATTTTATAAGGGACGGCCCGCTTGCGCAAAGATTGGGCATCATAAAAAGAAAAAATCCATAGGAAAAATACGCATAAAATAAAAATAGGCAGGAAGACTTCTACATTATGCAAGTAATGAGCTATATCAATATGCGCCGTACGCAAGGCAATTACAATAAACAAAATGGCAAAAAAGGCACAAAAATCTAACAATACAAACCAGGCCTTCGATCTCATTTAGACTCCCTTCTTTCGCGCCACATCTCTAGCAATCCTTCTTTCAGCGTCACCCGCGGCACAAACCCCAATCTTTGAATTTTAGAAATATCTGCCGACGATAATTTTACATCTCCCGGGCGTTTGGGCCGAAATACCCGCCCCAGTGTACGCCCGGAAATTTCTTCTATCAAATCCGCCAGTTCCAACAGAGAGGTAGTCCTCCCGCTGGCCACATTATAGGTTTCCCCCGGCTGTGCCTTTAAAGCCGCCAATAAATTGGCCTGCACCACATCACGCACGTTTACAAAATCACGGCTTTGTTGGCCGTCCCAATCAATCCCCAGCGGTCGGTTCTGCGCGGCTAATTGCATAAACTTAGCAATCACCGCCGCATATGCGGAATTAGGGTTTTGCCCCGGCCCAAACACATTAAAATACCGCAAAACAACCGTTTCCAATTTATAGTTTTGCGTGTAGAGGTTGCACAGCCGCGCGCCCGCCTGTTTGGACCAAGCATAGGGGGATTGACAATCTTCCGGCGTGTCTTCACGGTAAGGCAACTCTGGCCGGTTGCCATATACAGCGCTGGACGAGGCAAACACCACCCGGCGCACCCCCTGCCGTCGGGCCGCCTCCAATACATTTCCAGTGCCGCGGACGTTTATTTCTTCGGCTATTAAGGGCTTTTCAACCGATTCCGCCACCGATACCAACGCTGCGTGGTGCAGCACATAATCCGCCCCGGCAAATGCCTGCTGTACGGCGCGCCAATCGCGGATATCCCCTTCCAGTATCTCGATTTTATCTACGATATCAGCCAAATTGGAACGAAATCCGCCCGAAAAATTATCAAACACCCGCACGCGCTGGCCACTGCGGACTAACTCCCGCGCCAAATGCGAGCCAATAAACCCGGCTCCGCCGGTAATTACCCAAGTAAATTTTTCTGTCGGCATAAAAATAGGGAAAATGGAATTAATGTAAACAAATTACTATTTCCATTATACCGTTTTGGAAGAATTCCAACAAGGAAATGTTGGATTTTTTTAGCAATCTTTCATTGGATAAAAAAACTTAAAATAGTATAATTTAAAAGGATTAAAATGCATATGAACCTATCATTTCCGCCTTTTTCTGTGTTGATGTCCGTATACGCCAAGGACAACCCTGTATGGGTGGCCCAGGCGCTAGACAGCGTTTTGACTAACACCGTACGCCCGGCAGAAGTAGCGGTGGCGGTGGACGGCCCCGTGCCGGAAGAATTGCATAAGGTATTGGAAGAATACGCGCAAAAGCAAGGAGTTATTAACTGGTATTTCCCCCAGAACCGAGGCCGCGGAGCAGCTTTGCAAGAGGCTGTGCCCAAATGTGCCTATGAATTAGTGGCTTTAATGGATGCAGACGATATTTGCCTGCCAAATCGTTTTGAAAAATTGCTTCACTATTTTCAACAATACCCGAAAACGGATATCTGCGGTGGCCAAAACGAAGAAGTAGACGCCCAAACCTTGCAAACGCTCTCGTTTCGCCGCGTACCTTTGACGGACGAAGAAATTAAGCACTATGTAAAATCCCGCTCGCCATTTAACCAACAAACCGTTATGTTCAAAAAATCGGCAGTAGAGAAAGCGGGAGGATACCGGGCATTTCACTTGTTTGAAGATTATGATTTATGGGTGCGTATGGCCCACAATGGAGCAAAAATGGCCAATTTACCGGATGCGTTAGTCAAAATGCGGGTAGATGAGCATATGTTTGCCCGCCGGGGCGGTTGGAAGTATTTTAAGAGCAATTTGGCCCTGCAAAATGAATTACTGCAATATGGAATGATTTCCCCGTTTAGATATGCCTTTAATACTGCAGTGCGGTTTACCGTACAGGTATTGATGCCTAATCAGCTAAGAGCCAAATTTTATAAAAGGATTTTGAGATAAAATATGAAAATCGGGATTTTAACACTCTTTCAAATTCACAACCACGGGGGAATGTTACAAATGTTTGCCCTCGCGGCAGTATTAAAACAAATGGGTCATCAAATAGTGGAACTTACTTATAACAGAAATTATGATTTCATAGAATCCTCTTTACGTAATAAATATAATTTATCTTTAAAATCTTTTTCTATATATAAGCAATATTTCAGGGAAAATGGCATTAAAAAAACTTTATTTAATTTCAAAAAACACAATCAATTAAATCGTTTTAAAAAAAGAAATTTTACCTTTCAAGCTCTTTATCCAGAACACAAGAATTTAGATGCAATTTGCATTGGAAGCGATGAAGCGTTTTCCTTAGAGGTAGGATGTTCTCCTTGGATGTACAGCCATACGCTAACGGCACCGCTGTTGTTTTCTTATGCGCCCAGCTTTGGGCAGACCAATGCCAATTTGATTGATAAACGGGCTTGTCGGGAACTAATTGCATCGGGATTAAAGCGATTTCATTATTTATCCGTTCGTGATGTTTTTTCTTTTCAAACAGTAAAAGAATTGACCGGATTGGAAGCGGAAGTGGTGTGTGACCCCGTTTTACTTTATGGATTTAAGAAAGAAATTGCCGAGACCCGCCTTCCCATTCTTCCCCCGAACTATCTGGTAGTGTATGCATATGATAGGAATATGAACGCTCCTGATGAAGTAACTAAAATTAAAAAATACGCGAAGGAAATGGGCCTTCCGATTGTATCTGCCGGATACTATCATAAGTGGGCAGATATTAATTTAAATGTAGATCCTCTAGAATTGCTGGGGGTTTTCAAAAAAGCAACAAGTGTGATAACCGATACTTTCCACGGAAGTGTTTTGTCGTTAATAACCAATACCTCGTTTGCTTGTCTAATGAGACCAATTAATACCAATAAAATGACGGCCTTGTTGGACATGTTTGACGCGCAGCAAGCCCAGATTACAGACTTTGAGCAGTTAAAACAACATTTTTCTGTTCCTTTGGATTGGGAAACAATCAATAGATGCATTTTAGAGAACAGAACCAAAGGTGAAAATTTCCTAAGGAAGGTCCTGGATGGTAAATAATTGTGTGCATTTAACACAAGAATGCAGTGGCTGTGGAGTGTGTGCAGCAGTATGTCCTCAAAACGCTTTGACGGTAAGCATAAATCAAGACGGCTTTTTTGAGGCAGTTGTCAATGAGCAGCAGTGCGTTTCTTGCGGTAAATGTCTTGTGGCTTGCCCCAAAATGATTCAGCAAGAAACTTCTTCTCTTTCTCAGCCATATGAATTATATGCAGCTTGGAGCAAGGATACCGTTGAAAGAAAAAGTAGTGCATCCGGGGGACTGGCTTCTGTTATTGCCAAGTGGGGCATCAAGAACGGGTATAAAGTGGCGGGAGTTATATATGATGAAACTTTAGGCCAGGCACGCACGGTACTTGCCTCGTCTGTGGAAGAAACGACCGCGTTTAAAGGTTCTAAATATTTACAGAGTTACACGGTAGATGCTTTTAAAGAGGTTTTAAAAAGCCAAGAGAAATATATTGTGTTTGGCACTCCATGCCAAATAGCCGGAATGCATAAGGCGGCGGTCTTATTCGGACGGAGAAACAATTTAATACTGGTTGATTGCTTTTGCCATGGAGTTCCTTCTTATTTAGTATGGCAATTGGTGTGTAAGGAGTATTTCCCTGCTCGAGAAACATGGGATAAAGTGGTTTTTAGAGATAAAAGTGGCGGCTGGCACAATTTTTTAATGACGTTACATAAGGGCGAGAACAAGATTTTGTCAGTTAAAGAACATAAAAATCCATTTTATCAGTTATTTTTTTCCGATTTATGTATGAATTCTTCTTGTTATGCCTGCCAAGCTAAAAAAATTTTTTCTTTCGCTGATATTCGCTTGGGAGATTTTTGGGGTAATTTATTTGATTTAAATGAAAAAGGAGTCTCGGCCGCAGTTATCTGTTCTGAACGTGGAAAACAAATATTTACAAATTGCATTGAAGAAAAAAGGATAGTGGCAAAACTCGTATCACAAGAAAAGCTCATACCCTTTCAATCTGCTTTTAGATCCGGCAGACATATCCCCCTAGGGCGGAAAGAAATAATGAGAGCCTTGAAAAAAAGGGAACCCCTTGCTTTTGTCTTAAAAAAAGCAAAAAGCTATACCCCGACTAATCAGCACATACGCGAAACAGTGAAAGCGTTACTGCCGGTTTTTGTATATAAATATTTTCGATATTTGTTACATAAGAGGAAATTATGAAGGGCCCATTCAGAATACTGCAAATTTTATCTAGTTTAAACTGCTCAAGCGGTGTTGCTCACGTTGTATTGAATTGGCATAGGCACATAGACCGATCCAAAATACAGTTTGACTATTTAATACATAGTTCTCCTGTTGGGACAAACTGTTTTACTGATGAAGTTCGCAAACTTGGCGGTCGGATTTTTTGCATTCCTTGCTCGGGCTTACGAGACAGTGTTAGTTTCGCTCGTGGAATAAAAAGGTTTTTTCAAAATAATCACTATGATATTGTTCATTCACATATAACACATTTGAATGCAATATGTTTTTCCATCGCTAAATTCTATGGCGTTAAAACAATTATACAACATGCCCATCTAACAGCTTGGAGTGACAAAAAATGGAGTGCTATCCGCAATTATGTATTGCTACATGCCGTTTGGCCTCTAATAGATTATAAATTGGCATGTTCCGATTTGGCGGGTAAAGTATATTTTAAAAAAAATTATTTAGTTGTTAATAATGGGATAGATTTGGAAAAATTCCGTTTCAATCCCACCATTCGGGAACAGACAAGAGCCAAATTAAATTTACAAGATAAATTTGTAGTAGGGCATATTGGTCGTTTTGTTCCTCAGAAAAACCATTTTTTCTTAATAGATATTTTTGAACGAATTCATAAAATGAGACCTAATTCTGCATTGTTGCTTATTGGAGCCGGGCCTCTTTTAAAATCAGTACAACAATATGTTCACAAAAAGCACTTACATCAATCTGTCTTCTTTTTAGGAGTAAGCAATGATGTCAGAAAATGGTTATATGCCATGGATTTTTTTCTTTTCCCTTCTTTGTTTGAAGGATTGGGACTTGCAGCCATTGAAGCCGAAGCAACTGGTTTGCCCGTATTAATATCGGATGGCGTTCCTAAGCAAGCACGAATAATAAATGCACAACAACTTCCTCTTAAATATTCACCTGAGGTGTGGGCTCAACACGTTTTGCAAGGGGAAAGAAATACTGATTTAGCGTTAATAAAACAAACATTTCAAACCGTTAACTTTGACATTTTGCAAAATACATTGCAATTGGAACGTTTCTATAGGGAAATAAGTGATTAATATGCAACACCTATGGCAATTTTATCTTTTATTAATTCTTGTTTTTTTACAAGGTTTATGTTTCCCGATCCAAACTAAACGTGGAAAAATTTTATTTTTAAGCGTTGTTTGTGCGGAACTTGTTTTTATCGCTGGGTTTCGGGCTTGGAACATAGGTAATGACACATTAAATTACATCAATACATTTATTTTGTCTTCTCATTATCCTGAATTATTGATCTCGCATATGGAAAAAGGTTATCTGTGGTATAACCAACTTGTAGCTTTTCTGTGGAAAAACCCGCAATCAATTCTACTATCTAATGCAATTATAATTACTTCAACAATTTGTATATTTATCTATAAATACAGCCCAAGGGTTTTATTTTCAATCTTGTTGTTTCTTGTCCTTTTTTTCGGGGGGACACTAAACATCATGCGCCAGTATCTCGCAGTATCTATCGTATTAGTAGCTCTGCCATTTGTTACGCATCGCCAATTTATTCCATTTGTAATAAGTTGTTGCTTAGCATCGACTTTTCATGTATCAGCACTAATAGCTATTAGTCTATATTTTCTCTATAATTTACCATTAAAGGTACGATATCTTTGTGGATGCATCCTAATTTCTGGGCTGGTTTTTATTCTGTTATCTCCTATTATTGGTCAAATCATTGCAATAACGGGTCGTTATGGTGGATATAGAGGAAATATCCTGCTCGGGGAAGAAACCAAAATTGCTTCTATTGCGAAAGCTTTAATTCAATTAGCCATTATGCTCTTTTGTTTTTTTTCTTACCAATTTTCTCAACGCGCCCATGTAATCACTAAATCCGCCTTGCCTATTCCATTTTTATTGTGGTGCGCAGTCATTGCTTTTTGTGTACAATTCGTTTCAATTAGAGGCACTGTTTTGGAACGTTTAGTATTGTACTTTTCTAGTTTCAATTTAGTATCTATTCCTGTTTGTATAGGCGCCTATCCTAAGACCATACGTATACTACTGATTAGTATCCTTTTTTGCTGTTTTGTCTTATATGCAAGCATTGTATTTATTTATCGACCCGAATGGAACTATATTTTGCCGTTTAAATTTTGCTTTTAAATATGACGCTACAATGATTTTTGTTATCTTTAATAATAAGTAAAAACAAAATTATAATAGAAGATTAACACTCATGCAAATAAAATATTCACAAAACAAAAAAGAGTTAGTTCTATACTACCATAATGGCAGCAAGAATCATGGCTGCGAAGCCATTGTGCGCGGAACAAGAGCTATTGTATCTGGGGCATCCACAGTGCTATTTTCTTTCAACAAACAACAGGATGAACTTTTTGGTTTGGATAAATATCTCCCTATATATCAATTTGGTACCTTGGCATCTGATACAGCACAAGGACACAGTGTCTTGCCGATACTTAAACAACATTTGCCGTCTTTTATCTTAAGCAGACTGCGCAATTTAAAAGCAAGAAAAGAATTTAAGCTTTTACCTATAGAAGAACTTATTTCTGCGGCTGATGTCTTTCTTTCTATTGGAGGCGATAATTATTGTTATGGATCTTTAGGCAGACTTCCACTCCTGAACCAAACCATTTGCAACAACGGCAAGAAAACCACCCTTTGGGGATGCTCCATTGAACCAAAAGATATTAAGAATGACAAGACATTACGTGAAGATTTAAACCGCTATTCCCTCATTACAGCCAGGGAATCACTAACCTATAATGCCTTAATTCAAAACGGCATTAACAAAAACACCCACCTATTTCCCGATCCGGCCTTTGTAATGGATAAAGTTCTGCCAACGGATTTACCGAGCAATTTCCTTCCCGGTAACACCGTAGGCCTGAATTTAAGCCCCCTGGTACAACGGTTAGAACATAGCGGTAACATTGCATTTAAAAATTTTGAAACGCTAATGCGCTACATCCTACAAAACACGCCAATGAATATTGCTCTAATTCCCCATGTCATTTGGGAAAACAACAACGATTTAGAGCCTTTAACAAAGCTATATCGCCAATTTAAACATACAGGCCGGGTCTGTTTAATAGACAAACTGTATAATGCGATGGAATTGAAAGGAATTATTTCCCAATGTCGCTTTATGGTGGCGGCACGCACTCATGCCTCTATTGCGGCCTATTCCACCCAGGTGCCCACGCTGGTTATTGGATACTCTGTAAAAGCGCGCGGCATTGCCCGGGATATTTTCGGCACGGAAGAAGGCTATGTGCTGCCGGTGCAAGGGCTCAAAGAGCAAGATGAAGTTACCCGGGCATTTGTCAATTTGATGGCCAATGAAGCAAAAATCTGCGCCCATTACAAAGAGTTTATGCCCGGATATATCGCCAAAGCATACCAAGCCGCGGAAGAAGTAAAAAAGCTATTATAGTACTATGAACCAACGCAAAGCGGGAGTGATTTTATCCTATATTTCTATGGGTTTAAACGCCGTCATAGGGTTTATCTATATCCCGCTTTTGTTAGCTTTTTTAAGCAAAGAACAATACGGCCTTTATCAGCTCGTCGGGTCCATGATTGCATACCTTACCATCATGGATTTCGGGCTGGCCAACACTACAATTCGCTACTATTCCCGTTTATTAGCCACCAAGGACATCCAAGGGCAAGAAAATCTGTTGGCTACTGTCCTGCGCTTATATGGAATCATTGCCGGTTGTCTTTTTGTGGTAGGCCTGGCCGCACTGTTTTGTTTATTGCCATTCTATACCAACACACTTTCCCCTGCCGAATTGCATACGGCAAAACAAATCTACCTCATCATGCTCTTCAATTTAACATTTGTGATACCCGGTAATATTTTTTCGGCAATTATTCAAGCGCATGAAAGGTTCGTCTTTTTAAAGAGCATGAATTTGCTAAATATTATTTTGCAGCCTTTGCTGGTATTGTTAGCATTACACATTAAAGCCAGCGTGCTGTGTGTAGTAATCGTACAAACATTGTGCAATTTTGCCTTACTAAGCACAAATGCTTGGTATGCCATTAAACGCTTACAAGTCCGCTTTAAACTGCACCGCAAAGACATCAAGTTTATAAAGGAAATTTTGTTTTTCTCGTTTTTTATATTTTTAAATGTCATTATGGACCAAGTATATTGGCGGACGGGACAGTTAATCTTGGGCGCTGTTGCGGGTACGGTGGCTGTAGCGGTGTATGCTGTATCGGTTCAATTAAGTACCGCATTTATGAGCTTTTCCTCCACCGTCAGTTCGGTTTTTTTACCCAAACTGTCCGCCCTTGCAACTACGGAGGAGTCTTTACCCCAAATCAATGCTATTTTTACAAAAGTCGGGCGGCTGCAGTTTTATGTAGTCATGTTGATATTTTTCGGTTTCTTTTTATTTGGGAAACAATTCCTCGTACTCTGGGTAGGGAAAGATTTCCTTCCGGCATATACTTATGCCCTGATTTTAATGTTCGGATTAATTATTCCGCTTGTACAAAACACGGGTATTTTGATTTTGCAAGCTAAAAACAAACACGCATTCCGCTCTATCATTTTTGTTATCATTGCGGCTATGAACGTAATGATATCTATTCCTCTTGCAAAAAAATATGGAGCACTGGCCTGTGCATGGGTAACGACAAGCTGTCTGTTATTGGGGCAGGGAATCATTTTAAATATGTATTATTATAAAATTATCAAGTTAGATATTCCCGCTTTTTTTAAGCAACTGTTACGGATTTTCATAATCATGTGCTTGCCTGTATGTCTTTTCCTAGTCGTAAAAAGTCACTTGCACTTTGGAAATACGGTATGGACATTGGGCGGAGAAATTATCTTTTTCACGGTTTTGTATTTCATTTGTCTCTGGGCTCTTGCTTTTAACACTTACGAAAAAAATCTTATTTTAACACCACTTAACAAATATCTCATACGCAAATGATACATATACAAAATAAATCTCTCTGTTGCGGCTGTGCCGCCTGTGCCAATGCGTGCCCCAAGGGTGCCATTTCTATGCAACCCGACGAGGAAGGATTCCTCTATCCACACGTAGATTCGGCCTCCTGCGTCAACTGCGGCTTGTGCGAAAAAGTCTGCCCGGTTTTACATCCCCCCTTTTTGCCGGATATGCCGGCCGCCTATGCCGCCAAACTGAAAGATACTGTTTCTCTTTCCAAAAGTTCTTCTGGAGGTATGTTTACGGCGTTGGCACAACCCATTTTGGAAAAGGGCGGCGTCGTGTTTGGCGCCGGATTTGATAAAGATTGGAACGTCTGTCATCAATACGCTGAAACTTTAAAAGATTTGGATAAACTCCGCCGATCCAAATATGTACAAAGCGATATTGGAAAGACTTTCCAACAGGCCAAACAGTTCTTGGACAAAGGCCGCCAGGTGCTCTTTACCGGCACCCCATGTCAAATAGTCGGACTGAAAAATTATTTAGGGAAAGACTACGAAAATTTATTAACGGTGGACATCATTTGCCACGGGGTTCCCTCGCCAGGAGTGTGGCAAAAATTTTTAGAAGAAAACTTTTCCAATAAACCTATTACCGCCATAGACTTCCGGGATAAAACCATCGGGTGGGACGCGTCCTATCTGTCTATAACCGTTCATGGCAAAGAGGTTCCAATGCTCCCCCTATACTTACGCCCTTTTAAAAAACTGTTTTTTGCTCGGAAAGGATACTTATTTCGCTCCTTATTTTGCCTTTCTTTTTTCATTTCCAACCTCTATGAAAGGCCCTCTTGCCACAAATGTCACTTTAAAGGAAGTAGCCGGGCGGCGGATTTTACCATAGGCGATTTATGGGGCATCCAGTACATCTGTCCGCATTTTTATGATAAAAAAGGCGTCAGCGCCTTGCTCATTAACACCCCCAAAGGAAAATGCTTTTTTGAACAAATACAAAATTCTCTGCTATACGAATCCGTTCCATTAGAACTATTAGTCAAGTACAACCCGTACTATGCAACTTCTGTATCGGAACATCCCAAGCGGGCGGAATTTTTCGCACGGTACCAAAAAGAACCGCTCAACAAGCTGATACCCGCTTTACTTAGTGAAAAAATACTGCCTATACAAATTTTGCAACACATTTACCGCAGGCTGTTTTGTGTGCTGCACCGGTCTTAATATCCTTTTCGGTTCAACCATTTCTAGACGCACAAACAGCTAGCGGATTTCCCTTCCGTCACATCATTTTTTGTTATAATGATACTGATTTATTATAAACGCCTTGGGTAGAGATACCGACCGAGTCCACCCAGTGCCTGAAAAATATTTGCTACGGTCACGCGCTTGGTTTATGAAAAGAATTGCAATCTGCACTTTTTCAAAAGCTTTAAATTATGGAGCGGTGCTCCAGGCATATGCCCTTAAACGCACTATTCAATCCATGGGAAAACAAGCCTTTTGTATAGATTATCACGCTGGATTTTACCCTGACACGCGCTTCCGGCGGAAACTACGTTTTTTATGGAAAAGTTGGAAAAAAACTTTTTCGGGTTATCCTTTTGCACCACTGTATTTTTATAGTTTTATCAAACAATACCTGCAGGATACCCCTAAACTTTTAAAAAAAGATTTGCCCCGATTAAACGGTCACTTCGATTTATTTATTACAGGAAGCGACCAAGTTTGGAATGCAGCCATTACCAAGGGAGACACCGCATTTTTGCTGGATTTTGTAACTGATTCCCAACAAAAAGCATCTTATTCCGCCAGTTTTGGTTTTTCATATATAGAAGAAGAATTCAAACCGATCTGTGCCCGCTTATTACAGCAAATCCCGCACATTTCTGTCAGGGAGCAAACGGGAGCCGATATAGTGCGGGAATTGACTGGAAAAGAAGTGCCCGTCGTATTGGACCCAACTCTTTTGTTAACTAAGTCGCAATGGTTGTCTTTTGCCAAACCAACTACGCGCAGCCGGTATATTCTTATGTACTTAATGGACGACAACGACAAAATCATTTCTTTTGCTAAAAACTTAGCCCGCTTAAAATCGCTGCCGTTGCTTGCCATTTCCGCAACTCCGCTGAAAGATATTCCTTATTTAATGTGTACTCCGCAAGAATTTATAGGATATTTTCAAAAGGCAGCTTATGTAGTAACCAATTCCTTCCATGGTCTTTCTTTTTCCATTAATCTCAACAAGACTTTCTTTGTAGATAGGCTCCCCCCATCTTGGCCGGCCAATTCACGTTTGGAGCAGCTTTTGGCCACGGTGCAGTTGGAAGACCGCTGGATAGATAATCTTACCGAGCTTGACGCTACCATCGACTGGCCTGCCGTTAATAAACGGCTCGAAGACTCACGCAAAAAATCATTTGATTTTTTGCGTATGATTTTAAATCAACCCACACCTAACAGTCATTGTTGCCTATCATAGGAGATGTTTTCTATGCCCCATACGAATTCTATCCTTTCTTTAACTCCACAGCAGAACTGCTGCGGATGCAGCGCATGCTTGAATGTGTGCCCAAAAGCTTGTATTACCATGCAATCGGATGCAGAGGGCTTTTTATATCCTACAGTAGACCAAACCTCATGCGTCGACTGCGGGTTATGCGAAAAAGTCTGTCCCGTTTTACACCCGCCGGAGCCGCATGCTGCACTGGCCATCTACGCGGCCAAACATACCTCCAAAAAAGTGCGCAAGGCAAGTTCTTCCGGCGGAATGTTTACGGCGCTGGCACAGCCCGTTTTGGAAAAGGGAGGCGTGGTATTTGGTGCCGGATTTGATAAAGATTGGAACGTCTGCCACCAATCCGCCGAAACGCTGGAAGATTTGGATAAACTCCGCCGTTCTAAATATGTACAAAGCAACATTGGAAATACCTTCCAGCAAGCTAAAAACTTCTTAGACCAAGGCCGTCCTGTACTCTTTACTGGTACGCCCTGCCAGATAGCCGGACTAAAAAATTATCTGGGCAAAGAATACGAAAACCTGCTCACGGCGGATATCATTTGCCACGGGGTTCCCTCGCCAGCAGTGTGGCGGAAGTTTTTAGATGAAAATTTTATTCATACAAAAATTAAAGCCATTAATTTTAGAAACAAATTCTTTGCCTGGAATAAATTTTATTTAAGTTTTCAAACGAATAAAGGTCCCCGCATCCACGGAGATAAACGCAGTTTAAACGAAGTGTTTCGTTCACTCTTTCGTAAGTTTTCGCATACCACTTACGAAAATGCTTTTTTAAAGGCCTTTTTAAAGGACCTTATTTTGCGGCCCGCCTGTCACGCTTGCGCTTTTAAAAACAACCAGCATTGGAGCGATTTTACAATGGGAGATTTATGGGGCGCCTGGCCTCGTTCCATCCTATCCAAGCAGGATCAAAAACTAGGGATTTCCGTTTTAATTATTTCGTCGGAAAAGGGCCGTTCTTTCTTTAAACAACTCTCAACGGTGCAATATGTTTCCGTTCCGTTGGAAAAAGTAACCACTTTTAACTTGCCGTTAAAAACAAGCCCACAGCCACACTTCAACCGAGAAATTTTCTTTGCACGCTATCAGCAAGAGCCTGTTCAAACGCTCATTGTTACCTTATTGGAATAAGTAAACAGAGCTGTTGAGCCGCTTGGCCATATAGAGTTGCTGTAAAACTAAAATCCCGGGTTTACAAACCCGGGATTTTGATTGTCGGATAAAACCGTACTTTCTTTACTTCTTTTCTTTATCTTCGCTGTAATAGCTGTAACTTTTGTAATAGCCGTATTTGCCGTAAGAAAGGCCTTCGGGCTTGTAATGGCCTATCACCGCCCCCAGCACCTTAATACCGGCCTTTTGCAGCTTATCAAGGGCAATTTTGGCCAATTTAGCGTTGGTTTTGCCGTATTTAATCACAAACACGGAACGCGGAATGTATTTCCCCCACAAAAGCGTGTCGGACACGGGAAGAATAGCCGGGCAGTCAATAACCACCTGGTCGTAATTCTTTTTAGCCCATTCAATAAAATCCGCCAGTTTGGGCGTATTTAACAACTCCGCCGGATTTGGCGGACGCTGTCCGGCCGTCATTACAAACAAATTCGGCACGTCTTTCACCGGCTGAACATTATAAGCATAGTCGGCTTTCTGCGGGTCTGCGTCCCAAATGTTGCTTAAGCCCTTTTCGGTGGACAGGCGGAACACTTTATGCACGCGTGCGCGGCGCAAATCGCCGTCAACGAGCAACACTTTTTTACCGGCTTGGGCCATGGCCACCAGCAAGTTGGAGGACAAGTGGCTTTTGCCTTCGCCCTGCAAGGAGCTGGAAATCAAAATCGGTGCGTTGTGGTTATCAGATAACGCAAAATCCAGCATCGTACGCACGTTGCGCACGTTTTCGGCCATCAGGTAATTGCCTTCTTTGAGCATCGTGGCGTACTCGGCTTCTTTTTTTTTGCCTTTCTTTTCGTACGGGACAAACCCCAAGAACGGCAGGCCGAGTTTTTCTTCCAAATCTTCGGAAGACTTTACACTCTGGTCCAAAAATTCCAACACAAACACAATCAGCAGCCCCAATAGGCCCCCGGCCATCAGGCCAATCGCCAGATTGAGCAATTTGCGCGGGCGGACGGGTTTTTCGGGTGTTACGGCCGGGTCCACCACGCGGATATTGTTGCCGGAAAACTGCCCCGAAAGTTCAATCTTAATACTCTGCACCAAGCGGCGCGTTTCGGTGTTAATTTGCTGGTTGATAGCTTCCAGCTGGTTGTGCACCGATATTAACTCCGGGTGCTTGGACGTGTATTTGGCCGAAAGCTGGGCTTCCTGCCCCGCCAGCTGGGCGGCCTGTTGTTTAAGGGATTTGATAAAATCGCTGTTTACCACCTGCGGCATCGAATTTAACAGTTCCTGTTCTTCCGGGCTGCGTTCCGTATTTTCCAACGCGGCAATCACGTCCTGCCCCATAAAAATACGGTTGCTTACGTTTTCGGCCACAAAAGTATTTACCAGCGTATTGGCAATTTCAGCCGATAATTTCGGGTCGTAAGTGGTAGCGGAAACATTTACCAAACGGCTGCGGGTGATAGGCTCTACCGAAAGAGCTTTTTCCAACTTTTTTACGCCAGAAGGATTAGCAAATTGTTCGTATTGGCCCAGGTCCATATTGCGGTAGATTTTTTCCAACAGGGAGCGGCTGGTGAGCAGCTGGTATTGGGTACGGTAGTAATCTTCTTCGCTGGTAAAAGAGCCATAAGGGGTAGCATCAATTTTGCCGGCATCTTCCTGGTTAATCATCATTAAGGCCGTGGCTTTGTAAGCCGGGCGCATAAAAAGGTTCACCAATACCGCCGCCACTAATCCAACGGCTACCATTCCTACAATCAGCCAAAAACGTTTAAAAATAATGTTTAAATAATAACTAAAATCCAATTCTTTGTTGGTCACGTTTTCCATAAATTCCCCTTAGAACATACTTTGCGGTACAAACACCACATCACCGGGCTGCAGCGGGATATCCATTGCTTTATTGCCCTGCTTGGTGATTTGGGTCACATCTACGTCCAGCGCTTTTTGGCGGCCGCCTTCCATACGCAGTACACGCACTTTAGACGTAGCGGCCACATCGGTAAACCCGCCTACGGACGTAATAGCTTCCAACACCGTCAGTTCCTTTTCCGGCGGGATTTGGATAGCTGCCGGCTTGGACACCTGCCCCAGTACATAAACCGTTTTGTTGCCGTATTCTTTGATTAAAATAGATACTTGGGGGTTTTTTAAATAGGTTTTTAAAGCATTGGCCAGTTGGTCTTCGGCCTCGGCCACAGTATAGCCGGCCACGGGTACATTGCCCACCAGCGGGAAAGTCACACTCCCCCCGCCGCTTACACGCAGGGTGCGCTGCATATCGTCTTCCATAAAAACTTGGATTTCCAATAAATCGCCGGGCTGCAAGTGATAAGCGCTGGGCGCGCGCACCTGCGCCAAGCCCTGCACAACTTCCTGCGAGACGGAAGCATCAGGCCCGTTCTGCACCCGTACGGGCGCCTGGGAACAAGCCGCTAAAAAGGGCGCAATCACCGCGCCCAACAGAAACAGCAAAACGGTTTTATTCATACGCATATATTTTACAAAATCTAACCCTATTGAAATAGTTTTTATTGTGGGAGGGATATCATATACAGTTTGGAAAGTTCTTTTTCTTTCGGGTATTTTTTCAAATAGGTTTCCGCCAACTGGTGGGCTTGGCTGCGCAATTGGGCGGAGCGGGCAGGGTCTTTGGTCCGCAGGCTGTAGTTAAAGTAAGCATTCCCCAGCCGCAGCGCAAAACGGGGTGAAGAATAGTGCTGGAGGCCTTGCTGGTATAGGGTGATTTGGGACTCATGCTTCAGCCCCTTGCCAAACACGAACAACCTCCACGCTATCGTACGTTGGGTTGGGAGATAGCAGGCGGCCGCCAACACCACGCAGATAACCCCCGTCAGCACCGGGCCGCAGGAAAGCGTATGGACGTGCCCTTTATAATACGATGGACTGCACGCCAGCCCCAAAATAACAAAAAACAAAAAGGCATTGGCCGGGATAAAAAAGTGGAAATCAACCGTACTTCCTACACACATTACCACCACGGCACTTAACAAAGCGGCATACAACAGCTGTTTTTTACGTTCCAAATGGGTAAGGCGTTTAATCAGTATCCACGCCGCCGTTCCGGCGCCCACAATCACCAAAATATATCCGATAAATCCCATCCCCAACAGCATTTCCAGCCAGTCGCTGTGCAAGCGTTCCACATAGGCATTAAGGGGATACTCCATAAACGACGTAAGGGCCACCGGCATTGCGCCCACGCCAATGCCCCACCAAGGGTATATCTGAATCATATCCCACGCGGCGCGGTAAAGCATTTTGCGGGTTTCTTCGGAGGTACCTGTTGCCCGCTGGGCAAATGCGTTGATAGCGTCCGCCTGCCACCATACGATGGCCGCCGCGGCTGCCAGCAAGCCGGCTGCAATCAATACGCCTTTTACCCGCGTTTTGGTGTTTTCGGGCACGAAGAAACAGCACAAAAAACTATAAAAGAAAATCCCCGTCCCCAAGGATAACATTCCCCCGCGGGAGCGTGTGGCAATCACCAGCGCGCTCAACCCCAAAAACACCAGTCCTAAAAAGCTTTGGCGCAAGATAAATTCATTTCCGCGGCGGTTAGCGCGGAAATGGGCATAATCCGTCCAGGACGAAACGGCATACCCCAAGGTAATCAGTGCGCACATTCCCAAAAACACGCCCGCGTGGTTTCGGTTTAAAAACGGTCCGAAACCAGCCTTTAACCCGGTGAAAAATTGGATATACTGCCCTTTTTGCAGTCCCAGGGCGCACAAACCTACTGCAAAGCCGCACAGCACAATCAAAAACAACAAAATCCGGTTGGATTTAAACGATTCCCACACATTGGGCACCCACACGAGCAAGACCAAATAAGTTACAAACCAAGACGCGTGCTCCAGCGAATACAGCCGCACAAATGTAGCCGGATGCCAAGCAGGAGTATCTAATAAAGTTTGGGTAAAAAGGGACTGCAAAAGAGTATAGCCAATCAAGAAAGCGAAGGTAAAAAACAGCCATTTAAGCGGCTTGGTATAAATAAGCTGGCGGCGGGAGAACAGCAACAGCAAAAAACCTACAAAAATGCCGCCTTGCAACACGGAAAACGCCCACGGCTCCGCCGCGGCGAAACTGAAAGGCGCAAAAAAAAGGAGAACCCCCAAGAGTGCTTTTAGAAAAACAGTCATACCTGAGTATTGTATAAAATTTGGTATAGTGATATAGATGAATATCCTGTTTATCTGCCACGCCAACATTTGCCGCAGCTTTATGGCGGAGGAATTATTGCGCCCGATGATGCCGCAAGGAACGGTATTTTCGCGCGGGCTGTATGCGGACGCTTCCTACCGCGTGCCCGCCAAAGTGACGGATTTTTTGCAAAAAAACGGAATTATATCTTCCCCCCACACGTCCACCCAGCTGACAAAAGAGGATTTGGAAAAAGCCGACATCATTTTTTTTATGGAACAGGCACACTTGGATAAAATATCCGACCGCTACGCCCAGTATCTAGACAAAATGTGGCTGCTAAACGACTATGCCTTTGGCAAAGAAGAAGACTTGGAGGACCCCATTTCCCTTTCGGGCCGCGCGTTTGAAAAATCCGCCGAGCGGCTGAAAAAAGCCGTACTAGCGGCGGCGGAAAAACTGAAAGCAAAATAATTCGGCTATATAACAAGCACCCCGGCGCGGGCGCTCCGGGGTATTTTTATATTCTTCCAATCAGTTCATCAAGTAATACTGTGCGCCTGAAACCGCGCTAACAGTTGGATCGTGCGCCCCATATGTTTTGCAAATTTGGGTTCCCATATCATTCCCAGGCAAAACCCGGCACCAATGCTTGCCGCTGTAAGAAGCCGGCATGGAAGGCGGCACATTCAGCAAATGGAATTCTATGGAAGACGGAAGATTCGCTTCACGCGCAGTAGCATAACAGGTTCGGTTGAAGCTACAGGCAAATACCCACGCTTTTGAAATGGGCTTTACATCAATATCTAAATCGTCTAAATTATCTGTATACTGCCCGTTAGCCATATAATAAACTTCCTGCGCCTCCGTAATAGTTGTCAAGACAGCTACGGCCTCCGCCGTGCGGCTTTTGGCAACCGCCACCTGATATTGAGGCAGCGCAATGGCCGCCAAGATACCAATAATTAAAACCGCCACTAACAGCTCTATTAACGTAAATCCGGCGTTTTTGCTCATCGTAGGGGAATTTTGATAAATTTTCATCATAGTCAAAATTTATCAAAAAAAAAAAAACGGGTCAAGGCATTCCAGGCCGAGGAGCCCTGCTTCCGCCAGGGTTTTACAAAATACAAATACAATACTGATGCAAAAGGGAACAACCAGTTGCGGCCGCCCTCCCCAAGGGTCATCCGACCCTCTTCATGTTCGTTCACACGACAGAAGTTTGCTGTCTTTTGGGGGCACAAAAAGTACCCAAAAAGCGCTCCCGCCAATTCGGCAGGAGCGCCGCCACAAAACCGTTTGCGTAAAGACGTTACTTTTTGCCGCCAAAGAGCACTTGGATAAAATTCCGCTCGTCGGGTTGTTTGGGTGCCTCTTTGCCATAGCCCGTATATTTGACGGGCGGCTCCACCCGAGAAATCCCCGACACCCGGCGAATTACATTATTGCCCGTATCCACAAAGAACAACTGGTCAAACCGCGTAATAACCATCGCCCCCGGGTAAGCCAATTTAGCGTCCCAAGCGTCTATGCCGTCGCCGTTATAGCCGCGTTCGCCGGTGCCGACCACTGTTACCACCTTGCTGTCCATTTGGCTTTCCACGGTCAAACGGCGGATACGCTGGTTGTCCGTATCGGCAATATACAAGCGGCCTTGTTTATCCACAGCCAAGCCGGTAGGGTTGCTAAAAGCGCTGTCGGTACATTTGCGGTCGCCCTCTCCCGAAAAACCGCGCTTGCCCGTACCGGCAATGGTAAAAATCAAGTGTTTCCGCGGTTCTACCCAGCGCACGCGGTGGTTGCCCGTATCGGCAATAAACAAATTGCCTTTATCGTCAAACACAATAGCCGACGGTTTATTAAGTTCTGCATTGATGGCCAGCTCAAAATCGCCGCTGGCCCCCGCGTCGCCCGTCCCCACCACATTGACCAAAAAACCGCTGTGGCGGTCTATCTTGCGGATTAAATGATTTCCCGTATCGGCGATATAGAGTTCCCCTTGCGGGCTGACAGCCACCCCCGTAGGGTTGTTTAAACTGGAGGATACTGGCCGCAGGCCGTTGCCATTATAGTCTTTGCGCCCGTCCCCCGCCACCGTATACATGTACCCTTTGGGGGTTACGATGCGCACGCGGTGGTTGCCCGTATCGGCAATGTACAAATTGCCCAACGTATCAAAGGCCAAACCCGTAGGGCCGTTCAAAGCCGCCATATTGGCGTTACCGCCGTCGTTGTCAAAGCCGCGTTTGCCAGTGCCGGCAATGGTTTCCACCTCGCCGGTGCGCGCGTCTATGCGGCGCACACGGTGGTTGGCCGTATCGGAAAAATACAAATTGCCGTGGCTATCCACCGCCACCCCCATAGGATTGCCCAACCGGGCTTTTAAAGCGTCCCCACCGTCGCCGGAATATCCGCGCTTGCCGGGAATGCCGGCCACGTCGTCAATTTGCCCAGGGCGCGAAAATCCAGCCGCCCACGCCGCCAAACTGGCGCAAAGCAAAATACAAACCAGTCCCAGTTTTCTCTTCATAAAATCTCCTTACAGCCATACTAACAAACTGCCGCCGCGCACGCAAGCCCAAAAATCCGGTTCACGCCTGGCTGGCTTTTTGCTACAATAATAATGAGGGAGGGTTTTCCTCCGCAAATTTTCCGCTCCCGCCTGGGAGCAAAAAGGAATTTATCCATATGATTATATTATTTTTAAACTGCGGCAGTTCTTCGGTCAAATACAGCGTATACGACTGGGACCAGAAGAAAAGCCTCTGCGCCGGCGCGGTGGAACGCATCGGCATTGAAGGGTCCTTCATTTCACAGGACCGCAACGGGTACCCCACCTTTGAACTAAAACGCAATTGCAAAGACCATAAAGACGCCATCAACTTGGTGATTGAAACCTTGACCGACAAGGAACACGGCGTCATTGAAAACATCAACGTCATAAGCGCCGTAGGCCACCGCATCGTGCACGGCGGGAAATTTGCCAAATCTGTTATCGTGGACGATAAAGTCGTGGAAGAACTCAAAAATATTTCCGACTTGGCCCCCCTGCACAACCCCGCCCATATTATGGGCATTGAAGCCGCCCGCGCGCTGCTACCGAACGTCACCCATGTGTGCGTAATGGACACCGCTTTCCACCAAACCATGCCGGCTTCTTCTTATATGTATGCGTTGCCGCGCAAATGGTATACCGATTATCAAATCCGCCGCTACGGGTTCCACGGTTCTTCCGTTTTGTACACCTCCCGCCGCGCCGCGGTGCTTTTGGGCAAAAATGTGGACGAAGTAAACACCATCGTCTGCCACATTGGCGCCGGCGCCAGCGTGACGGCCGTGAAAAACGGCCAGTGCCTGGACACCAGCATGGGCCTCACCCCGTTAGAAGGGCTTGTAATGGGCACCCGCTCCGGCGATATGGACCCGTCCATCTGCTTCCATATGATGAAAAAGCTGAATATGAGCCCGGACGAAATGTACAAAATTTTGAACAAAAAAAGTGGTATGTATGCCCTCACCGGCGACCGCTTTGCCGACCAGCGTGACGTGCGCAAAGGCGCCGCCAACGGCGACGAACTGTGCAAACTGGCGCTGGAAGTGGAATGCTACCGCGTGAAAAAATACATCGGCGCCTACATGGCCGCCCTGGGCCGGCTGGACAGCATCGTTTTTACCGCCGGCGTAGGCGAACGCGCCACCAATATCCGCGAAATGATTTTAAAAGGGTTGGAAAACTTCGGCATCGTGTTAGACGAAGAACGCAACAACGCCGCCGATACCAACAAAGCCGAATGCTGCATCTCGGCGGACAACTCTAAAGTAAAAATCTTTGTCATTCCCACGGACGAAGAAATCGTGGGCGTGCAAGATATTGTGGCCCTCCTGGCCGGGACATACGACGTGTATACCAAGTTCCGCTACATCTTCCAGGAGAAAGACTACCGCAACAAACTGCGCGATGCAGCCTTTATAGAAGAAGTTAAAAAGCGTCCTTTCTTATTAAAAGCCGCTATTAACTTGCCCGAGCAGCTTAAGCAGGAGTTGAAAAACTAGTTTTTGTTTACGCCCGTTTGCCATTTGCAAACGGGCGTTTTTAATACGATTTCGCAGTAAATGCCGTACCCTCCCGGCCGCTACGGCGCGCCGGGCCCGCAAGAAGTAAGATGAAAAATAAAATTAATACTAAATGGAGTAATAACCTATGTTCTTACCGAAAGAAGTAAAATTCTTTGACTTGTTTGACAAACAAACCGAAAACATCGTCCGTGCCGCCGAGTTTTACAAAAAACTCGTGGACAAAGGGGAATTTACGCCCGAAAACGTCCGCGAGATGCACGAGCTGGAACACTACGGCGATGAACTGACCCACACCACTATTAACACCTTAAACGAAACATTTATCACCCCCTTCGACCGGGAAGATATTTTAGCCCTGGCCAACCGCTTGGACGATATTATAGACGGGATTTATTTAATCACCAATCGGTTCTGCTTATACAAAATCCAAAAACCGACGGAATTCAGCCGCAAGATGGCCGCCACCATTGAATCCACGGCCAAAGCGCTGCAAAAGGCCTTAGCCTCGCTGCGCAGCAATAAAAACATGAAAGAAACCCTCCTGCAATGCGTAGAAATCAACCGTTTGGAAAACGAAGGCGATGTCCTGCGCGACGAGGCGATTTCCTCCTTGTTCGAAAACGAAAAAGACCCGTTGATGGTTATCAAACAAAAAGAACTTTATGAGCTGGCCGAACAAGTGACGGACAATTGCGAGCACGCCGCCAATATGGTGGAATCTATTCTGGTTAAGAACAACTAAGGCAGGGCCCAAATATGCTTTGGATATTATTCTTAATCATTTTAGCGTTGTTTTTTGATTATTTAAACGGGTTCCACGATGCCGCCAACTCGGTAGCCACCGTGGTTTCCACACGGGTATTATCGCCTAAAGTAGCAGTAGCGTGGGCGGCGTTTTTCAACTTCGTCGCGTTTTTAGTGTTCCATACCGGCGTGGCCAAAACCATTGGAGCGGGCATTGTGGATATCCATATTGTAGACTCCAACCTGGTATTTGGTGCGCTGATGGGCGCTTGCGTGTGGAATATCCTCACCTGGTGGTGGGGGCTTCCGTCCAGCTCGTCCCACGCCCTAATCGGCGGGCTGATTGGCGCCGGCTTTGTAAAAGGCGGCGTAAACGCGCTGATGGCAGGCGGTATTCTGAAAACGGTCTTGTTTATTTTTCTCTCTCCGTTATTAGGCTTCCTGCTGAGCACGATTATAGGAATTATCGTGTTTAACATTTGCCGTCCGTTTAACCCCTACAAAGTGGACCATTGGTTCCGCAAAGGGCAGCTTTTATCGGCGGCGGCCTATTCGTTGGGACACGGCGGAAATGACGCGCAAAAAACGATGGGTATTATCAGTATGCTCCTGTTGGGCGGCCTGGCTGGGAGCGAAGTCGCCCCGATACGCAATTTTCTGCTTACCCACGAAGAAATGCACGCCGTAGCGCAAGGGGCGTTCATTGTGCCTCTTTCCGTGGTGCTTTTGTGCCACGGAGCGATTGCCTTGGGCACTTTGTCGGGCGGATGGAGAATTGTCAAAACGATGGGCCAAAAAATCACCCGTCTGCGCCCGGTGGACGGCTTCTGCGCCGAATCGGGCTCGGCTATTTCGCTCTTTATTGCCTCGGTTATGGGCGTGCCCGTAAGCACCACCCACACCATCACCGGTGCTATTGTAGGGATTGGCTCCCTGCGCCGCTTGTCCTGCGTGCGCTGGGGGGTAGCCAACCGCATTGTGTGGGCTTGGTTTATCACCATTCCCGCCGCGGCGGTAATATCGGCACTCAGCTATTGGTTAAAAACAAGCCTGTTCTAAAGCACTTTAAACCAAAGCCCGGGCTTAGCCCGGGCTTTTTTATGGCCTTATTGTCCAACACAGTACGGCGGAAAATTCCCCCCTTTTTGCGCCGCCGCCGGCCAGGCTGCTAAAGCCGGTTTGCAAAAAAGCCCCGCCTGTCGCCAGGCGGGGCTTTTAAAAATAAACAAGATTTACGGTGTATAAATGCGGTTTTTTTGTTTATTTTCCAGGAACTTTATCAGCATATTCCACTCCTTGTATACGTTTGGATCCGCCGTAAAACGAGGGGAAGCCTCCCGTAAATCCTCGATAAACATTTCGCGCAATTTATTAACCGATGTAATATTGAATTTAGCCGCTTCGTAGGCTGTGTGGCGGGAACATTCCCGCATAGCTTTTTTCATTTCGCCGTACCACTCCACTTGCTGCATATTTTTGCCACAAGCGCTTAGAGCTTCACGGATTTCTTGGCCTAAAAAAGCGATATGCACTTCCTGCCAGTTTACCGGGCTGGCAAAGACCCCCCGCATCAATACTTGCAAAAAACGGACGCGGTCCGCCGTACTTAACCGGGGCAAAACGCGCGTTTCCAAACGTTGAGCCACCGACTCTCCCAGCAGGTCCAAAAACGCGGGATTATCCTGGTAATCCGGCGCAAAACGAACATATTGGTAGCGCTTGATAAACTCTCGCTCAGCGTCCTGTTGGGCCAGGTTCAGCTCTTGTTCCATAATTTTTAGAATATCGGGGTTTACTTTTATCCCTTCCCGAATCCGGTGCGCCAGCACAATCAGCCAAGTATTTAAACCCAAGGTATTGCCTTCTTCCCAGCGGTACTTATTTACAGCCATTTCTTTCCACGCTTGGCGCAAAAGCACGCGGTTTAATTCGCCGTCTTTTAAAATAGACGCAGCCGGATAATTGCGTTGAACCGTTACCCCCAATGCCCGGCGCAGCACTAACCCGCTGTGGCCGCGTGCCACCAGCCGTTCAATAGAGGCATTGGAAAGCGGCCGGAACATCTTGGCCCCGGCGGAACAAGTAGCCGCCCGAAAAACCTGTTCCCACTGTTTCTGGGCACAAACGCCTTGGGGCAGCAATACAGCGACAATAAACAAAATAATAATTTTTTTCATAATTATCCCTTATTATAATTTTGAAAAATCTCCGCGCACGGCGCCAGGGTCTTTAGACCCATTCTCGACCAGGTCTCTTGGTCCCTCTGGCCTGCGCCCCGGGGGGCTTGATTTTTTCCCGTCGGCAATTATACTTATTACACACCTTTATCTTATAAGCAAGGAGCCGGGGGTATGAAAATCACCTTTGCGGGAAACAAAAAAGTAAATGTTCACGTCAAAAATTTTGACATTCTAACCGACCAAAGCAAGGAACACGGCGGGGAGTCCAGCGCTCCTACGCCTATTGATTTGTTTTTGGCTTCGCTAGGCAGTTGCAGCGGCGTATTTGTGCTGAATTTTTTAAAACAGCATAACCTGCCCGAAACGGTTTATCTGACGTTGGAACCCGAATGGAATATCAATGAGTACGTCATTGATAAAATAAAAGTTTTTATCCACCTGCCGCCGGACTTTCCGGAAAAATACGAAAACGCCTTGGTGGAAGTAGCCAAACGCTGTTTGGTGGCGCGGCATGTAAAAATAACGCACGAAATTTCCGTCGTGCGGGACGGGAACTGACAGCCGCCGCCCGTTTTAGCGCCCGCGCAAGCGGGCGTTTTTATGGGCCACCAGGCTCCTCCACCAACCCCAAAAAGCTGTTTAAGTTATTTTCCGCAAGCGGAACGGCTTTCCGCCGGGCAGACAAACTACAAATAAAAATTCCGGGCTTAACACCCGGAATTCTATACGGTTATAAATTATCCTTAATCGTCTGTGCCAGGCGCTTTAGCCCTTCCACAATTTGTTCTTTGGACGAATAAGAAAAATTCAAGCGCATATCGTTAAACACATCCCCCGCGGGGTAAAAATCCACCCCGGCCACATACGCCACTTTGTTTTCAATGGCTTTGGCAAGCAGTTTTGTAGCGTCCATATGTTTGGGCAAAGTCAGCCACAAGAACAACCCGCCTTCCGGGCGCGTCCACGAAACGGATTTAGGCATAATTTCTTCCAGCGTTTTAAGCATTAAATCGCGTTTTTCGCGGTAGGCGGCAATAATCTGGTCCACATGTGCCAACAGCAGCCCCCGGCGCAAATATTCCGCCGTGGCCAACTGCAAAATAGGCGAGGTGCACAAATCCATAGCTTGCTTTAAAATAACGTATTTGCGGATCACTTCTTCCGGCCCGATAATGTATCCCAAGCGGAAACCGGGCACAAATACTTTGGAAAACGTAAACAACGTTACCACATGGCTGCGGCTTTCGTCCAGCGCGTAAAAAGTGCGCGGGGAGGTCCCTTCGAAACGGACTTGGCGGTAAGGGGAGTCCTCCAAAATAAAAGTATCGTATTTTTTAGCAATTTCCAAAATTTTCAAGCGGCGTTCTTCCGGGATAGTAGTACCCGTCGGGTTTTGGAAATCCGGCACTAAATACACAAATTTGCACGGGCGGCCCTGGGCCTGCAAGATTTTTAACTTAGCTTCCAAATCTTCCGGCAATACGCCGTATTCGTCGCTTTCGGCGCCTAAAATATCCGCCCCCGCCACATGGAAAGCCTGCAAAGCCCCCAAATAGGTTGGGCACGCGGTAATGATGGCATCGCCGGGGTTTACAAACAAACGCGCCGTCATATCCAGCGCCTGCTGCGAGGCAGAAACCACCAACAACTGTTCCGGGGTGACATCAATTTGTTCCGTTTGCTTAAGCAATTTAATTAATTCTTTCTTTAGGCAATCCTGCCCTTCCGTCGTTCCATACTGGAGCGCTTCTTTAGGCGAATTAGCCACGACTTTGCCCATAATATCGGACACTTCTTTCGTCGGAAACAAATCCGGATCCGGCAACCCCCCCGCAAAAGAAATAATTTCGGGGCGGGAGATAACTTTTAAAAGTTCTCTGATAGCGGACGCTTTGGAGCGGCTGACTACCTGGGAAAACAACTTATTATAATTCATTTACAGCTCCACAATTCTTCAATTTACCTTAACTGATATATTGTACAATTTTTAAGCTCAAATCTTTGGCGGGAACGGAATGCGTCAGCGCCCCCATGGAAATCACGTCCGGCGCAGCTTGGCAATAAGCCTCCAAATTGTTTTTGTTTACTCCGCCGGAAACTTCTATCACTGCGCGGCCGGCGATTTCCTTTTTGCAAGCCGCCACCTGTTGGGGCGTCATATTGTCCAGCATAATAATATCCGCGCCCGCGGCCAAGGCTTCTTTTGCTTCTTCCAATGTGGTGGTTTCCACTTCCACTTTAGGTGTATGGCCGATAACGTCTTTAATCTTTTTGACGGCCGCCGTAATGGAACCCGCCGCCGCGATATGGTTGTCTTTAATCATTACGCTGTCGGCTAAACTGATGCGGTGGTTGCGGGCCCCCCCTACTCGGACGGCATATTTATCCAACCGCCGCAAACCGGGCTGGGTTTTGCGTGTATCCACAATCATTACGCCGTATTTTTTGCCCACTGCCGCATATTCACGCGCCGCGGTGGCAATACCGCTTTGGCGCTGCATAAAATTAAGCGCGGTGCGTTCGGCCTTTAAAATGGAAAGGGTGCGGCCTTCCAGCTCCAACACTTTTTCGCCTTTTTTTACATCGTCCCCGTCTTTTTTAAGGGGCGTAAAAACGATTTCTTCGTCCACCGCGCGGAAAACCTCGCGGGCCGTTTCCATACCGCACAGGACCAAATCCTCTTTGGCGAAAATAGCCGCTTTGGCGCGGTTTTCGGGTGTGAAAATAGTATCGGAGGTAATATCCCCCAGGCTCAAATCTTCCAAGAGAGCAAGTTCTATAATTTTATCCAGTATCATTGGGCTAACTCAAACATTTTATCAATTGCTTTTTTGGCCTCGGCCGCCACGGCGGGGGCCACTTCCACCACCTGTTCGGGGCGTGGGTCAATCAAGGCTTCCAAAGTATTTTGCAGCGTGTTGCGCTTCATGGAGCGGCACACGCCAAAAGGCCAGACAAATTTTTTCTGCGGGAATTCCGCTTCCAGCCGGTTCACCAAGCCAAATTCGGTCAGCATGCCAAATGTTTCGGCGTCCGACCCGGCCACATACGCCGTCATACCCTTGGTACTGCCTACATAATCGCACAAGCGGCAAACCTCTATCGGGCATTCCGGGTGGGCCACTACTTTAATGCCAGGGTATTGGGCACGGAGTTTTTCCACGTCGTGCGGCTGGTATTTGTCGTGCACACAGCACGAACCGCCGGCCGCAATAATTTTTTTAGGTGTGCCGCGGCGGACAAGTTCCGCTTCCAGATTTTTTGCCATCAGCAAATCAGGCACAAAAATCAATTCCTTTCCCGGCAGCTTTTGGGCAATGTCAAACACATTGCCGGAAGTTACGCACGCGTCGCAATGGGCTTTTACTTCCGCCACGCTGTTAATGTAGCACAAGGCTGGCACACCGGGATACTGCGCCCGCAGCTGCTGCATTTCGGCCCCAGTAATTGCGTCCGCCAAAGAACAGCCCGCATGCCCCGCCGGGATAAGCACTTTTTTATGCGGGTTTAAAATTTTGGCGGTTTCCGCCATAAACCATACCCCGGCAAAAACAATCATATCCGCCGACGAATCACGCGCTTTTAGGGCCAGTTCGTAGGAGTCCCCCCGGTAATCCGCTACGCCGTACACCAGGTCCGGCGTGGTATAGGAATGGGCCAAAATAACGGCGTTTTTTTCTTTTTTAAACTGATTAATGGAAAGGGTATAGGGAGCGGCGGCCAAGCAGTCTTCATACGTCCAGCGGGAGCCGTCCTCTTTGGACACAGATTTAAGAAGCCCATAGAGTCTATGGGCTTCTTCGGTAAGCTGAGCTTCTTTAGTTAACGTCTGAAGCATAAAAAATTACAGGGTATCCGGCAGGGCTTCTTCGCTGGAATAGGTGGTAGTCGTGGTGGTGGAAGAAGCCGGCGCGTCGCCATTAATGTAATAAATGTTGGTATTGTTGACGACTTTTTTGGTCGTGTTCACTTCCGAAGAAGATTTTTCGGACGCGGCCGAGGACGAGGACGCCTTTTTAGCCGGTTTTTTAGCGGCGGGTTTAGTAGCCCCTTTTAACACGGTGGTAGCAGGCGGCAGGTAAGAATCGCCGCAGGCTTGCAGCTCGTACGCGGGGATAGAATCGTAATCGGCCTCAGGCGCGAGCATATTGTCAAATTCTTGGTCAATGATTTGGTATTTGGCTTCGCTGGAAGAATAGTTGGTTCCGTCAGCGGTTTTGGTGTTGGAATTGCCCGACGAACAAGCAGATACGCCCAAAGCAGCCACAAAGGCCGCGAGTAAAAGTTTTTTCATAACCCGTCTCCTTATATTTGCGGGCCTGGCCCGCGTGTTATTTCATTATATATCATATTGGACGTACTTGGAAAGATTTTTCCCCTATGAAATTTTAAAATTTTTCGCACCGTTTTTTATCTATTTTTAGTAAAATAAAAAGGTTGTACCGTTTAGGAGGAATCAAAAATATTCATGCAAACTATCCAACAGTTATGGCTTGCGCTTGTTGCGTTTGTAACGGGGCCTTCCGTGCAAAGCGCATATGACTTGATGAACGGGTTCAATACCTTGGTGTGGGGCCCGCCTATGATTATCATCTTGCTCTTTTTAGGAATATACTTTACGGTACGGCTGCACTTTATCCAAAAATATACTTGGCCGGCAATGAAGCTTTCGGTTACAAAAGTAGAATCGGAAGGTATGGTAAGCAGCTTTGGCTCCCTGGCGGTGATGATTGGCGCCACGGTGGGCACCGGCAGCATTATCGGCGTAACAACGGCCGTGGCGGAAGGAGGCCCCGGGGCGTTGTTTTGGATGATTGTGGCCGGGTTTTTCAACTTTGCCATTAAATACTGCGAATGTATGGTGGCGTTTAAATACCGCGTAAAACTGCCCGACGGAGAATATGTGGGCGGCCCGATGTATTACCTTTCCAACATTCTTAAATTTAAATGGTTGGGCATTATCTTTGCAGTAGGAACCCTGTTGATGGGGCTTACCGCCGGGAGCGCCTTGCAGTCCAACTCTATTGCCGACGCGCTGCGCGAGGGTTACAACTTGAACCCCTGGTATGTGGGCCTTTTTGTAGCTGTCGCTACCGCCGTGGTGGTGATTGGCGGCGTAAAACGCATTGCGGCGTATTCCGAATGGCTGGTGCCGATTATGGGCAGCTTGTATTTGCTGATTGCCTTAATCGTGTTATGTATGCACTTTACGGAAATTCCGTCCGCCGCGTTAATTGTGGTTAAAAGTGCTTTCACCGGCAAAGCGGCGGCCGGCGGGGCGATTGGCATAGGAATTATGGGCATTCTGCAAGCCATGATTCCCGCCGTCAGCGCCGGGGTGACGCGTGCCGTATTGGCCACCGAAGCCGGCCTGGGCAGTGCATCCATTGCGGCGGCCGCGGCCAAAACCCGCAGCGCTACGCAAATGGCCATTATTTCGGCTACTTCCGTGTTTTGGGCTATCTTTATCTGCACGCTGTCGGGGCTGGTGATTGTACTGGCCGGCGATTGGCAAAACCCCAACGTATATGCCGCCAACCTGTGCAACAGTGCCTTTAAAACGGTGCCGTATATCGGAACGCCTATTTTGATTTTCTCGCTGGTAATCTTCTCGTTTACTACGATTATCGGCTGGGGATATTATATGGAAAAATCCCTCCAATTCCTTTGCAAAGGCTCCAATGCCTTAATTAAACCGTCGCGCATTCTGTTTATTTTGCTGGTGTTTATTGGCGGTTGGATTGGAACGAGTTTCTCGTGGGATTTTACGATTGCCGATTCCTTGCTGCGCACGGCTGAAGCCAACAATTCTACCCGTTTTATGTGGGCTTTGGCTATTTTTACGATGACGATGATGACGGTTCCCAACATTTGGGCTCTGTGGTGTTTCCGCAAAGTAATTGTGAAAACAACCCGCAAAAACATCAAAAACATTGTAGGAAAACAAGCAAAAACGCAGTCCAATTCCTAATCTTTTCCCCCGCTTCGGCGGGGGATTTGATTTATCTATAACAAAAACCCCCGGCCGAACCGGGGGTTTTTGTTATAGTGCAGTTTTAAGCTTGGGGCCGTGTGTCCGGGCGGGTGAATATTTCTATACCTTTGGCAATGTTGCGTCCGCTGGGCTGCTGGTAGGCATAAAGGCCAAATTCCGGCAGCACCGAGAAAAGGTGGTCGAAAATATCACTTTGCAGCGCTTCGTAATCGGTCCATACGGTAGTGTTTAAAAAGCAGTAAATCTCCAGCGGCAGCCCCTGCGCGTTTTGCGGCAGCTGGCGCACCATAAGCGTAAAGTTCGGGTCGTTGGACACGACATACGGGCGGGAAGCTAAGTAAAGCTCCGCATAGTGGCGAAACGTCCCGATATTGGTCAAATGACGTCCGTTTAAAAAGTTTTCCTTCACGTTGCGTTCGGCGTTAAATTCTTTGATTTCCTTTTCTTTTTGCTCCAGATAGTCTTTGAGCAAGGCAATTTTTTTAAGCCGCTCCAACATAGGGCGGTCCAAAAATTTAACGGTGTCCACATCTAACAAAATACTGCGCTGGATACGCCGCGCTTTGGCCGCATACATACCGTTCCAGTTTTTAAAAGGTTTGGAAATCATATCATAGGTGGGTACGCTGATGATAGTCATATCGAAGTTTTGCACCCGCACGCTGGTAAGGGAAATATCAATAATGTTCCCGTCGGCACCGGCGGAATCTACGGTAATCCAGTCGCCAATTTTAATGAGTTTGTTGGTGGTCAGTTGGATACTGGCGGCAAAGCCTAAAATGGGGTCTTTGAATATTAAAGAAAACACCGCCGCCAAAGCCGACAACCCGGTAATGATGTAAGTAGGTTTACGCCCTAACAGCAAAGACATAACCAGCAGCGCCGTAACCAAAAACAAAATAATTTTAAGCGCTTGCACCAGCCCTTTAATAGGAATATTGGGGTTGCGCCCATACAGCCGGCCTACGGTGTTAAGCAGCGAATTAATCAGCCACGAAAAGCTAAAGACCACAAATAACCCGGTTATTTTGCCCATTACCTTGGTTACCCACACCACATCTTTGGTAATAAAAATGGGGTGCAGGTTAATGGCGGCCAATGCCGCTACAAATACGCCCACCGCCGTAAAGAAATGATGTTCCGACATGGCCGTAAACCACCGGTCCGAATTAATACGGGCTACCAACCGGCCCAAATAGCGGTTAAAAAACCACGAAGAAGCACGGGCCAGCACATACAAAATAATCAAAAAAACGACGGCCGAAATAATTTGCGCCACCACCACATTGTATTGGTCCGGGATTAAGGGCATTTTTTCCACATAGGATAAAATAAAGTTCATACGCGCTCCCCTTTACTCAAAAAGTTATTATAATAAGTGTATGAAAAAAATACTCTGCGGCGCAATTCTTACTTTGCTTTTAGGGGCGTGTTACACTCCCCTCAACAACTCCGGCGTAGCCACCACCAAGCCGTGGCTGGAAATTCCTGCCAAAAAATTGGACTATGACGGCAAACAGTACGACTCGTGTTACCAGTTCAACATTCGTTTTTGGCCGCCGGAAGCGGCAGAGCAAATTAATTTGGCGCAGGCGTGTATATCGGACTGCTGTTGGCGCAGTGATAAGGACGAAGTAACCCTGGACTTTAATAAAAATTTTGACGCTGACCTTGCCTTTTACGGCCGGGCACGCAAGTATTCCCCCGGCAAAATAACGTTTAAGGTATCACATTCCAATTTGGTAAATACCACCAAAGTAGCCGTGTCCCCTAAGGGGGCCGTCAATAACAAAGGGTTGGTTAAACTTTCCTACAAAGAATACGAAAATCCGGCCCGCTTAGCCCAAATAGAAGCCGCCTCCCGCCAGCTGCAAACCCGGCGCAACGCTTATTTGGCCGAGCAACAACAGCGCCAAGCCGCCGCCGAACGCGCCAAACAAGCCGCACGCCAAAAAGCCGCCCAAGAAGGGGCAGCGCGCGCGCTGTTGCTGCGCCGCGCCGGCACCCAGATTGACGCTTACTTCTATCAAATGAATAAAACCTACAAAAAACAGGGCGCTATCTTTCTGCTCAGTGAACGCATTTTGTTGGCAGACCCCCTTAATACACAAGGGGACTATTCCGTCACCTGCCACGCCCAAGCGCGCACCGGGGTAGACATTAAAAACCTAAAAGCCTCCACCTTTTCGTGCGGCACTTGGCGGGTTAGCCTGGAGGACGGGACCGTCCAAGCCTACGACAAAAAAGCCCGCCAAATTATAGGGGAATAATTTATTCCGCCATCAAAAATCCCCGAAAGTTTATTTTCGGGGATTTTTGTATCGTCTGCTAAACCGTTACACAAAAACTACTGCATCATACCGCCCGGGTGCCCGTTGGCCAACGCACGGCAAATTTCCGAAGCGCCGGACGTAATATCCGCCGTTAAAGGAGCCGTCGGCTTGGCAGTTTGGCACCAGCGGCGGACGGTGCCGTTTTCGTCTACAGAAATACTAAGCGTATATTGTGTATACTTGCCTGAACCCACGGTAAATAAGGGATTATCCGCCGATGTACCGCGCTGGGCCGTTAACAACAGCGTTTTATATTGGGCAGCCGGCAGGGCCTGAATCGTAAATAAAAATTTCTTTCCCCGGGTGGTATTATTTCCATTGGCCGGATTCCACGGGATCCCGGGCATTTCAATATCCAACTGATCTAAGTGTGTAGCATAAACATCGTTCGCTTCATGATACACCTGTTCCGCTTTAAGCGCCGTATTTAACCAATTGATGGCTTCCACCGCGCGGGATTTTTCAATAGCCTTACTATATTGCGGCACCGCAATGGCGGCCAAAATTCCGATAATTAATATCACAACCAATAATTCCATCAATGTAAAGCCTGGCTTCATAAATCCTCCTAAAATTAGCTATTAGAAGGGATTCAAGCGTTTTTTAGACTTTCCCCCTTCCAAAAAGACTAAGGAAAATTTATCAAAAAAAAAAACGAGTCAACCCCTCTATTGTCCTTTTTCAACACAACAAAAAACCCCGGGGCATCAGCTCCGGGGTTTGTCGGTTTAAAAGGCAATTAATAAATAGCCGGCCACTCGCGTGTGGTGAACGAAAACTCCACCCGGCGGTTGGTGCGGCGGCCGTCGCTGGAATTATCCAACGTCAGCGGGCGGTCTTTCCCGTAAGAGTGGATGCGAATACGTTCGGCGTTGATGCCGCGGCTGACCAAATAAGATTTCATTGCGGCCGCACGCGAGGCCCCCAGCCAATAGTTGTATTCTTTAGAGCCCAACAGGTCCGTGTGGCCTTCAATAATCAGGTGCAGGGACGGGTGGCTCTTCATGACATTGGCCACTTTGTCCAAAAACGGGTAGGCGTATTCCGGCGGGCGGATAGAGTCGAACTCGTAGGTAATGGCCGGCAAACGCAGCGTTTTGGCCATACGGGCTTCACTCTGGTTATACAGTTTGGCATTCTTTTTGGCTTGTTCTTCGATAATAGGGTCACGCTTGGCCGGACGGGGGATTTCCTCATAATCCTTTTCCTGCGCGGAAGAACAGGCAAACAATCCTGCGGCACAAATAAACAACAAAACGGTTTTAAAGTTCATAACAATCCTCCTGTTCCCATTATAGCAAAAGAGCAAAGAAAGCAGTCAAAATTTCCTCTTTTGCCATTTATCCACACGCTGTGGATAACCTGTGGATAATTTCCCTTTCACTCTACACTTACTCACAGAAAAAGGTTTTTTGATACAGCAAAAAAACGGATTTTTTTATCAACCTGTGGATAACCCCGTTTTTCTGTGGATAACTTGCCTTTGTGTATAGGGGGATAAGTCTTTTTTTACTCTCTTTTCCGTCGGAGATTTTAAACTTTTCCCGCTAAAGAGTTTTTTTGAAGATTTTTAAAAAAACTGTTGACAAGTTGCATTTTTTTTGCATAAAACGGGTTTTTTAGCGTATTTTTATTGTTTTTTAAGCTTTATTTTTACGCTAAAGTCCATTTTATCCACACCCCCGCTGATTTTGGCCTTTCCTGCTTCCGCACCAGCCCGCAAGGTTAATTCCCCCCGCGCGGGGTTCCAATCAAAATAAGGCGGGCTTACGCGCAAGGAAACGGGTACATAAGCATAGTCCCGTCCGTTTTGTAGCCGCGCCACAACCGTCAACCGCACCGGGGTTTTGCTTTCCAAGGGTAAAACCCGGGTATTTAAGCGGCCTTTTAAGCGCTTGAGGGCGGCCTTTTTGTCCGGGGCGGATAAATAGTCATAATCTACCCCTTCAAACAATCCCGCACTCAGCTTTGCATAAGACAGCGCAAAATCCGTTCCATAGGCAAGCCCCGCCTCTTCCAGCTTCTGCTGGGCATGCGCCAATTCCGCCTGTGTCCCTGTTACATACACCCGCGGCGCGCCGGACGGAGGCAACTTAAATTGTTCCATCGCGTCCGCCGGGAAAGCCAACGCCAGACGCCCAAATAAATTGGGTTTGGCAAATAGCTCCAGGGCCGTCAGCGCCGCACTCTTGCCGCGGGCGGCGATGGTGCGTTGGGAAGGATCGGTAAAGATAAGGTAATTTGTGTCAATGTAGGGCATCAACTCACGGGAAATAAACTCCACAATTTTGGCTTGGTTTTGATAGTCCTCTTCCTGGAAGTTCACTCCCACTACCAAAGCTCTATATTGTTCCAAAAATTGTTTGGCTTGCTGGGCCTGCTGCGGGCCCGCCCCCAACAAATAAACTACCGGATATCGGCGGGACAAAGGAACGGCTTCTTCCGGCAGGAAGACCGTCAAGGTATATTTATTCCCCAAGACCGAAGAAGGAAAGTGGATAAACGTTTCCCGGCCGGGATTAATAATCATAACACTTTCTTCCTGGGCAAAACCGCTGCACGCCAGCAGCAAAAACACAAATAAAAGGTGTAATTTTTTCATACGGGTATTGTATCATATCCGTATTGCCACCGTCCAAAAAGGGCCTAGCAAACCCCTGGGTCCAAAGACCCTTGCAGTTTACCCCCCAAACAGCTAAAGTATGATTAAAGAAAAACTTTATCAGGAGCCGTATTATGAAGAACAAAACCAATCTGCGCTTTTTGCTAGCCCTAGGCAACACCAAAATGGTGGTGCTAAAAGAACAAAACGATTTGCACATTTATGCAAACAACCCGGATAAACGCTTAAAAAACGCCGTCGCTCCGGAACGCCTGACTGAAGCCCTTTCCGTTCACTAAATTTCCCTTTTCTTTTTTTATCCCCCGCTGATGCTTGGCGGGGTTTTTTATGCTATTTATAGCGTTTAACCCATTAATGGTATAATGTAGAAAGAGGATTTTAGTATGAAAAAAACAACTTTTTTACTTATAGCCGCTTTACTGGCCGCTTGGCCCGCTTCGGCGCAGACCTCTTTGCAGAATGCGCTGACCCTTTTGCAAAAAAATACCCGCACCGCCGCCGAAAACCAACAAGTTTTACAGCTGTTCCGTTCGGCCAAAGACCCGGACACCGTCTTTGCCACCGGAGCGAGTTTGGTAAAAATTCCGCCGGCCAAAACGATGGAACCGGCCTTGTTTAATTTGATTTTAAAAAGCGACGATCCGTTAAAGCAAACTTTTTCCGCCGTTATCGTAACGGCTATGGGGTCGTCTCACGAGGAATTAATTCCCGTTTTGCAAGAAGCGCTGACCGGGAAAAACAACGTCCTGCGGGCGTACGCCGCCGGCGCTTACGGCATTATTAACCCTAAAGACAATACCTACGTCCAGGATGTAGTGTTGCTGTATATCTACGACCCGGATTTTGCCGTCCGCGCTATGAACCTGTTGGCAGACGGCGCAAAAACCCAGTTAAAATATTTAAAACAAGCCTCCGCCGCGCAAGACGCCCAAACGCGCGCCGCGGCAGCTTCGTGGCTGGGCACCCTGCATAGTGAAGCCGCCGCCAAACAGCTTTTAAAAATGGCCAAAACGGAAGATAATGCCGATGTACAAGCCGCCTTGGCCACTGCCCTGGCCGCCAACCGAACCTATACACTGCAAACCGTTACAAAAGGTTTACGGCAAAATTATCAAACCCCTGCGGCCAACACCTATGCGCTGGCCTTAGGGTTTATGACAGGCAACGCAGTGGAAACCCTGCGCCAAGCGCTGGCCAGCTCCAATCAAAACGAGCAAATCAATGCTTCCCGCGCCGCTGCCTATATGGCGGGCGTATTGGCTAACCCGGACGCTTTCCATTTTTCTTCGGACAGGGCTTTTGACAGCAGCCTCTTAAAAAGCTTAATTGCTCCTTTGAAAACGCTGGCGCTGACCGGAAACGATTCCGTAAAAGTATATGCCGAAAATGCCTTGCGGCAAATTGAAAAATTAATGGTTTAATATGACAGATCTTGTAATGAAAGTAAAAAAGCTGGACCCGCGCGCCAAATTGCCGCTGCGCGCCCACCCGACGGACTCGGGTGCGGACTTGTTTGCCCTGGAACATACGGTGCTGCCCCCGCATGCAACGGTAAAAGTGCGCACCGGTATTGCCGTGGAATTACCCCCCAACACCTCGGGCATTATTTGGGGAAAAAGTTCCGTAGAAAGCAAAGGCATTAAGGCGATGGCCGGCTTGGTAGATGCTCCGTACCGCGGGGAACTGCTGGTGTGTATGCACAATTTAACGGATGCAGCCTTTGCGTTTGAAGCCGGGCAAAAAGTAGCCCAGCTGGTAGTGCTGCCCACCCTTTACCCCCTTTTTGAAGAAGCGGAGGAGTTATCCGATACTTCCCGGGGAAGCGGCGGCTTTGGCAGTACCGGCAGCCACTGATTTATCCAAAAAAAATACCGGGCTGTTCGGCCCGGTATTTTTTTGAATTCTTTTAGTTAGAAGAAAAGCCGGAAGCCAAAAACAACTTGCACAGCTTAGCCCCTTTGGTACCGCTTCCGGTGCAGGTTTTAGCATCCGGGGACGAACTTAAATTATTGTAAAAGGTCAGCACATATTTATCACCGGAACCAAAATCCCGGGTTACTTCCAATCTGTCCCCTTTGGACAAATCATACATAAACCATTCCGTCGTAAATTGGGTGCCCGCACTGTTCCAAGTCCCGCCATTGGGGCGCACGTCCAACGACGCACGGGAATTGGGCGCTTCATTGGGGCGTTCCGTCAAGGCGCGGTTCATAGCGTCTAAAATAGTTTTGCCGTTCATAAAGGCTTCCGAGGCACGGCTCTTTTCCACCGCCGTTTCGTACTGGGGCAATGCCACTGCCGATAATATCCCAATAATTAATACCACAACCAATAGTTCAATTAAGGTAAAACCTTGTTTCATTTTTTCCTCCTTTAAAAATCTTTTGCAACTTGTACAACAAGCGGTTACTAACCGCCGCCCTGCTATTTTCCCCCGTACGCGGCAAGCGCGGGGAGATAAAACAGCGGTTTCTTTACCCTTCCGACGCAATCAATGCATAGCCGTCCACTTTTCCATCGGCGTCTTTGCAGGCAAATACGTCCCAGCCCGTATCTTCATACAAGCCGTTTTCGTGCAGCAAGTCCATACGCACTTGGAAAGCATTCCCGGCGGCAGAATTTTCGGCCGCTTTAAACATACGCTTGGAAAGGTCTTCGTTGCGAATGACTTCGGTAAAGAAATCACGCCCCAAAATATTGTTGGTGCGCAAGCCCGTCACATCTAAAAAGGGCCGGTTGGCGAAAGTGACCTGGTAATCCAAATCCATCATTACGGCAGGCATTTCCACATATTCCAGCGTACGAGCGAGCGAACGGGAAGCCTCGCTAAGCATTTTGCCCGTTTGGCGCAGTTCAATGCGCAAACTCAGCAAGCGGGCCATAATGCCCATCAATTCTTCGGCCCCTTGCCCAAAGCTGCGCCGCGGCTGGCGCGAGGCAAAACACAACGCCCCCTGCGCTTTACCGCTGACGTACAGCGGGGCAGCCAACATAGAACCAAAGCCTTTTTCCTTGTGCAAGCAGTGCGAACAAGCCGTGTTTTCCAAATCTGGGAACAACACCACATTGCCGTCCGGCACGTCCACCAGGCATTCTTCAACCGGGAACGTCATATACCGCTCGACATTTAATTCGTTGGGAGTGGTATACACTACATGGCTTTCCAACCCCAATTTGCCTTGGTCAAAGCGAATTACCAACCCGATATCCGCGGCAAAATGCTTTAAACCAAACGCCAGGATTTTGTCCACTTGTTCGGTAATAGACAACCCTGGTTCGCTGGCGACGCGGTAGAGTTGGTGGATTTTTTCGTCGTAGGCGTGCTTGTCGGAAACGTCTTTTACCCACAAGACCGCTTCTGCACGGCCCGCAATGGGGGTGACCATTGCTTCAAAATACCGCACCGTTCCCGCGACGGTCCACTCAAATTCAAACCGTGTGCTGACATTGATGGAGAGTGCTTCCTTGATGGCAAAAAGCGCCCGGGAAGACGCTTCCTCCGGCCAATAGGCAGCAGGTTTTTTGTTCAAGAAGGTTTGGGAAGCCTGGTTATTGTCTAAATATGTTAAATTGGAATACACCTCCAACACACGCCCGTCACTATCCGTTTTTAAATACAAGCCCGGCAGCGCTTGGCGTACGCTTTGGAGTTCTTGCGCTTCTTGCGAATCTTTTGACACTTCTTTCATTTCATTCGTCACATCGCGCATTACCACCAGCACTTCGTCTTTGGTAGGCAGATCCATCGCCGTTACCACCAGTTGCGCTTCAAAAGAAGTACCGTCTTTCTTGCGCACGGCCAGTTTAAACGTGGCCTTTCCGTGTGTGGCGGTTTCTTCTTCGGCGCGGGCCAATACTTCTTTGCAATGCTCGGAATTGTGGTCTTTGTCAAAAAACAAGTCCTTAAACGGCATATGCACCAATTCATCATGCGAAAAGCCTAACATGTGGGACAGGAATTTATTGGATTGTTCAATATGGCCAAAGCGGCCGTTTTCAAACAAGACCCCAAACACAATTCCGTCCGTTGCTTCCAGCAAGGCATTTAACCGGGCCGAACGTTCCTCCAAAATTTTCATGATCTGGCGGTGGAAAGCCATATTGCGCATAACGAACAAATACCGCCCGTCGGCTTCTTTCACCGCCGTAACGCGGACGGCTGTATTTTCTAAGCCGCTGGCTAAATTGATGCGGTATTCCCGGTTGGCCAAAGAACCGTCTTTTTCCAAAGATTTTAAATCTTCTTCCAAGCGGGACAGGGACTCCGCTTCAAACAAGCGGCGCAAATCTTGCCCGTGCAGTTCCTGTTCCGACAGCTGACACAGCGAACAGAACAAATCGTTGCAGACCTCAATTTCCCAGTTTTTGCCGCACAGTACATATGGTTCGCTATTGGGAAGCACCAGCATTTCCTCGGAGGTTTTGCTGATCACCCAACCGGGTGCCGCCGCAGGCTGCGCTGCGGGAGCCGCTGGCTGCGGAGCGGTGCGAGCGGCCGGAGGCGGCGGGGGCGGGCATTGGGTGTTCTTGCGTTCCAAAAACACCACATAATCCGCTTCCACGGTGCCGTCCTTGGCGTCGCGCTTGTTAATCGGCACAAAACTGACGGAAAGCGGTATTTTGCCGCTTCCTTCAATGCGGCCGGGGAACATTCTGGCGGCGCGGTCAAAATCAAACACATACTCCATATGCGCCGGGTTACCCGCTTTCAGCTGCCGGCGGGCCGCCAGCGATACGGCGGGCTTCATATACACATTGCGGTAGAAGTTTTTATCCGCTTCGGTAAAGTGGAACATCGCCCGGCAGGCTTCGTTCATCACGCTGATATAGCCTTTATGCGTCATAATAAACGCCGGCGTAACGCTTTTTTCAAACGCGGCGCGGAAACACTCGCGTTCGGTTTTTACGTCGCGCAGCATACGGTTGGAAACCGTTACGTCCCGCACGAAGCACAGCACTATGCGCCGCCCCAAATAACGCGACGCCACAGCGGCAAATTCCGTTTCCACTTCTTGTCCGTTTTTCTTTAAGAAGCGCACATCTATCGCGCTGGAAGCGTCATCGGCACCGGACAGCACGGCATCATATTTATCTTTCAAGAACATACGGTGGTCTTCCGCCGCCAGGTCGGACAAGGTCTTTCCTTTTACTTCTTTCACATCTTCATACCCTAAAATTTGGCACAAAGCGCGGTTGGCATAGATAACTTTTTCGTCTTCAAAGATCACAATCCCTTCACGGGCGTTTTCCACCAGCAGGGTGTTTTTGTCGCTCGCTTCGCGGATTTGCTTTTCCATCTTTGTTTTGGCGGTAATATCTTCCGACACCATCAACAAGCAGTTGGGGGTGCCGTCTTCATTAAACACAGGCGTTTTAACCGTATGCATAATTTTAACGCCTTCGCCGGCGGTAGAAATAAGCTCCTGCGGGATATCCTGCTCTTTTTTGCTTTCAAAAACACGCAGGTCCGATTCACGCAGGAATTCCGCCTGGTCCTTATTGATATCCGCCCGGTAAGAAGTCCGCCCAATGACAGAATCCGCCATTACGCCAAAGACTTCTTCGCTCTTTTTATTCCACAAGATATATTTGCCGTCGTAATCTTTTACCGAAAGCGAAACCGGCAAGTTATTGATAACCGTTTGGAGGAAGTTTTTCGCATCGATAATGGCTTTTTCCTGGACTTTCTTTTGGGTAATATCCTCGGCCACCGTCAACACCATAAAAGGTTTGCCTTCCTTATCAAAAACAGGGGCTTTAATTAAGTGGAGCAGGATTTTCTCCCCCCGCAAGGTGGTGTACCATTCTTCCGGGAATTCCACCATTTTCCCGTCGCGGAAGATGGCCTTTTCGCGCTGGCCGTAGAAATCGTCTTTGGCTTGGTATTCCCGTTCGTCCGGGAACAGCTCGTGCGCGCGGCGGTTGACAAACGACAATTTATCATCTTGCCCGCGGGCATAAATGGCCACCGGCACCTGGTCAAGCAGCGTCTGCAGGAAATTTTTGGTTTCAATTAGGGCGCGTTCCTGGGCTTTTTTCTCGGTAATATCTTCCACCAACGTCACCACAAACTGCGGTTCGCCGTTTTCCCCACGCACCGGCACCTTGACCATATGCAGCAGTTTCTTTTGCCCGCCGCCGGTAATGTATTCTTCTACCGGAATATCCAGCGTTTGGCCACTTTCCAACAGGGAGCGTTCGCGCATGATATAATCGTGCACTTGTTCCGGCGTTTCGTGCGGGAGCGCACCGGTAGAGTCAAAGGCTTCGTCGGACACTTCGCCAAAGATTTCCTCGCATTGTTTATTGCGCAGCAACATGCGCCCGTCCGCCGCGCGGGCATACAGCCCAATTGGCGCATTCTGTACAATAGCTGTTAAAAAGCTGTTGGCCCGGGCTATTTCTTTTTCCTGCATGCGGCGGCTGGTGATGTCTTCCACAATAGACAAGACCAACGGTTTGGGCCCGGCGTCCATCAGCGGGACTTTGATTAAATGCAAAATTTTCTCGTTTCCGTTGTGGTCCGTATACACTTCTTCGGGATAATCTTTGATTTTCCCTTCTTTTAAAACCTGTTCTTCGCGCAGGCGGTTTTGTTCCACAATATTGGGATCTTGGTGGGGGTGCGGCGTATTGACGCATTTCACATCGGTTTCCCCCAGCACCGCCATACTTTGCCGGTTAAAAAACGTCATTTTATTATCGCAATCGCGCGTATACAACCCCAGCGGCACGTTATCCAACACTGCACGCAGCAAAGTGCGGTTTTGCAATAAATCCTGCTCGTATTGCTGGCGGGCCGTCACATCTACATACACCGTTAAAATAGCTTGACCTTTGCCATTTTCGTTAGGAGTAAGCACTTTGGTAACGTTAAGCGTGCGTTCTTCGCCTTTGGCGTCTTTATAGGATAAAAGGACATTTTCCCGTGCATGCTGTTTGGCGCGCACGTCCCCGTCCAAGCGTTGGACGGACGGGACAATTTCTTTGGGCAAAAATTCGTATACGCTTTTGCCTTGTGTATCGGCCGATTTAAAGCCAAACATCTGCTCGGCCTGGGTGTTCCACAGGGTACAAATGCCGGCTAAATTCTGCACCGTCACCGGTACGGGATAGCCGTCAAACACAGACCGCAAAAAAGTTTTTTCGGCATTCATTTGCTTAAACAACGGCACCGGCTCCAGCGTAAGCATAATAAACGGGGTGGACGCCAATGCCCCCGCCCCGGCGCTGACGTATACTTCGTCTGCGTTGCGGTTAACTAACTGAATTACGGTTTTGCGGGCAGCCTGATCGTCCGCCATGGCACGCACCTGGGGCATAGTAAGGCCCAAGCGGTCCACATGCGTTCCCGTCAAAGAGGAAACTTCCGTATGCAGCACGGCGGCCGCACTGGCGTTGGCAAAAAGAATTTTTCCGGTAGCGTCCAACAGTAACAAAGCCGTAGGAAATTGCTGCAAAAAAGCCAGCATTTCCGGCGTAAGGGTTTTGATTACCTGCGGAGCGGGAGAATCTTTTTTGGAAAAAAACGAAAAAATGTTATTGGACATAAGCCCTCTGTTGACGTAAAATAGAACAGCACGGATATATCTTAATAAATTCCTCTCGCTGTTGCAACATACAATGTACGCGCGCACGACCGCGTGCGTACGGAAAAGCCGTCTAACTTTTTTTTAAAGCGCAAAAAAGGCAGCAAAGCCCCAAAAATTTGCTACGATAAAAAAACAGAGGAACAGCTAATGAAACAAATTTACTTGCCGTTGGCGGTGGTTCTTTTGGCTGGCGCGCTGGCCGCTTTGCACGCGGCGGACGCAGCCTACAAACCCCAAACGGTACGCCAAACGCCCCAATATTTGTCCACAGACCCGGCCCTGGTGGAAGACACCTGCCCGGGGCACGATATTTTAAAACGTTTTACTTGCACCAAAGCCCAAAAGCCCGGCTATTCCTGCTACGACGTGTATATGGTGCAAGGGGACCCCATTGCCGCGGAACGCTATACCCTGCTGGAGCAAACCATCACCATCGAAAGTTCCTCCGCCGAACCCCGCTGCACCTTTACCGACGAACTGACTTGTGACAATTTTTTAACAGCGCTGAACTACAATTTGGACTTTTCCTGGTTTATTGCTAATTTTCCTTCTTCGTCGTTTCCCCAATGCGGGGAAACCTATTCCTGCACGCGTATTGCCTGTTTGCGGCCGCTTGCGCCCGCGCCGGACGGCTCCCCCCGCTCCGAAAAACTTTCTTGCGTGTTTAAGAAAAATCAAATTTTCTTTTTGGGCACAGAACTTACCTGCCAAGACAAAACCTCCGCCGCCCATTAAGGCCGCCCGCGTAGCACGGCCCAAATTGGTATAATGAATATATGATTTGGACCCATCTAAAAACAATTTTTTCTTTCCGTGTTTACCATTTGCTGACATTTGCCTCGCGCCGGTTTATGGTTGGATTTGGCGTGTATTTGTTTTTTCTATCGGCCATTGTGTTTTATTTTTTCACAAGTGGGTACATTCAAAACAACCTGCCGGTTCTTTTAAAAAATTTCCCGCAAGTTACGTTTGAAAAGGGCGTGCTCGTCCAACCGCAAACGCCCGTATCCGTATCCATACCGCAAAGCGATTTTAAAATTACCTTTGACGCTTCTTTAAAAACACCCCCGTCCGCCGACGAACTATTGCGCACCAACACCCTATTGTTGGTAAGCGGCAACAAGCTCTATATGGCCGGCAGCGGCGGCGTACAAACGCAACAATTGCCGGAAACTTTTTCGTTCGTCACCTCACAGGAAAACCTGCAAAAACAGCAGGAAGCCTTTTCCACCGCCTTGGCGGCGGTAGCCTTTTTAACGGCTTTAATGGTTATTCCCTTTATGCTGGCTTTCGGCTTCTGCCTGGCGGCGGCGGCCGGATTATTTTTTAAATTGCTTTTCCGCTCGGCCGTTCCGCGCGGGGCCGTGTTTAAGTGGGCCTTTTTTATGCTGGGCCCGCTGACGGCGCTGTGGTATATCCGCTTATGGTACCCTATTCCGCTTTTTACGTTTGCCCAGCTTATTTTGTGCATTATCTATATGCAGCAAATTTTTAACACACTCCCAGAGGTAAAATAAATGCTTATTAAACTGATTCGCTCTTTTAGTTCCGCACACCGCTTGCCGCATTACGACGGCCCCTGCCACAACCTGCACGGACACACCTGGAAAGCGGTTTTTATAATAGAAGGCCCGGTGCGCCCAGACGGTATGGTATGCGATTTTAAAGTAATCAAAAAATTACTGGACGAGCAACTGCCCGACCATCAATTTTTAAACGACCAGGTGGAAAACCCCACCGCTGAAAATTTGGCCCAGTTTCTGTTCCAAAAAACGGGCCGGGCGCTAAAAGAACAGGGGCTTGCCCTAAAAACACTGGAAATTTGGGAGAGCGACAATGCCGCAGCCATCGTGGAAGGTTAACGAAATTTTCTATTCTATCCAGGGCGAAGGCCGCCACACCGGTATGCCGGCGGTGTTTGTGCGTTTGGCCGGGTGTTCTATGAATTGCCCTTTCTGTGACACAAAATACGCCGCCCGTGAAGGCCAAACAATGTCTGCCGCCGAATTGCTCAAAGCGCTTTCGGCCTGGCCGGCCAAAGCGGTCATTATCACCGGCGGCGAACCCACCGAGCAGGATTTGCCCGCCCTTATTGCCGTTTTTAAAAATGCCGGCTATCAAGTGCACCTGGAAACAAACGGTGCAAAAGATACCGACGTCAGCCGCGCGGATTTTGTGTGCGTTTCCCCCAAAAGATACGTCAGCGCGCAAATGCTAAAAAAAGCCGACGTGATAAAAATCGTCGTCGGGCAAGAAACCGATTTGGAAGATTTGCAAAAATATTATGCGTACGAAAACGCCAAAACGCAAATTTACCTGCAACCCGAAAGCAACAAACAGGAGAATATTGACCTATGCGTAAAACTGCTAAAAAATCACCCCTCCGCACGGCTAAGCCTGCAAATGCACAAGCTGGCAAACATACGCTAAGCGAAGAAAAAATTTTAAATAATCTGCGCGAAATTCTGGCTTATATCGGGGACGATCCGTCCCGCGAGGGCCTGCTGGAAACACCCTCCCGCATTGTGCGCAGCTGGAAAAAGCTCTTTGGCGGATACCAAATGAAACCGCAGGACGTTTTAAAAACCTTCACCGAAGGTTCCTGTGAAGAAATGGTTGTTTTAAAAGACATCGAGTTCTATTCCACCTGTGAGCACCACCTCCAGCCGTTCTTTGGCACCATTAGCATCGGCTACCTGCCCAAAGGGCGCGTGCTGGGCATTTCCAAACTGGCGCGCTTGGTGGAAGTATTCGCCCGCCGTTTGCAAATCCAGGAAAAGCTGGTGGCCCAAATTGCCGACAGTTTAATGGAAACGCTCCAGCCCCACGGCGTGATGGTGGTATGCAAAGCCAAACATATGTGCATCAGCTCACGCGGAATTGAAAAACACAACGCCGTGATGGTTACCAGCGCTATCCGCGGAGCATTTAAAAAGATGGAAGTGCGCAACGAATTTTTGGAAATGATTAAATAAACTCCCGGGGCACGAACCGCTATGTCAAAACCGCTTTTAATGGGTATTATAAATGCCACGCCGGATTCTTTCTACGACGGGAACCCGCAAAACAATCTGCCGGCCCTCCTAGCCAAATGCCAGGAGTACGCGGCCGGCGGTGTAGATATTTTTGACATTGGCGGCGAGTCCACCCGCCCCCACGCAACCCCGGTACCGGCGGAAGAAGAAACGGCCCGCGTACTGCCGCTTATCCAGGCGGTACGCCAAAAATGGCCGCAAGTTCCCGTGTCGCTCGACACCGTTAAAATTCCGGTGGCGCAGGAAGGGTTGAAAGCGGGCGCAGCTATTATCAACGACGTAAGCGGCACGCCGGACCCGGAAATGTTCCGCCTCGTGCGGGATTTTAAGGCGCAAATCGTCATTACCCATTCGCGCGGCACCCCGCAAACGATGCAGGAACTGACCCATTACGACAATTTACTGCAGGAAGTAAAAGACTTTTTGGCCCGCAAAATAGACGAAGCCGTTTCCTGCGGCGTACCGAAAGAAAACGTGATTATAGACGTTGGTTTTGGCTTTGCCAAAACACGCGAACAAAATTATGAATTGTTAAAACATCTTTCTTTCTTTACAGATTTGGGTGTACGCCTGCTGGCGGGGCTTTCGCGCAAAAGTTTTTTGGCGCAAAAGCGCGAGCTGCCCCCCAAACGCAAAGCGCAAACGTTGGCCGCCCATCTAGTGGCCCTGCAAAACGGGGCGGACATTTTACGCGTACACGACGTAAAAGAAACCCGCAAAATAATGGATTTCTACCAAGAACTGGAGGCCGCCCAATGACCCAAGTTTATTTAACGCAATGCGGCAGTTTTACCGCACGCCACGGACACGACGGCACCTTAAGCGAAGCCGTGCACGAACATACCTTTCACTATGAAGTCACCTTCCACGGGCCCATCAATGCCGAAGGCTATTTGATTGATTTCCGCCAACTGGCCGATACTTTTAAGCAAGAGCTGGAAACCCGCCTGGAAGGAAGCGATTTAGGTTCTTTCCTGCCTCAGCCGACCACCGAAGCGCTGTGCGTATGGATGTACCAACGCATTAAAGAGCGCTTGCCGTACTTGTATGCCGTAAAAGTGGCCGAAGAACCCGACCGCTGGATAGAATACCGCGGAGAAGAATAATGCCCCAAGCCGTGCTTGCCCTGGGGAGCAATATATCCCCCGAAAAAGAAAATATAGACCGCGCCATTGCCGCCCTGTCGGACTTAGGCACCGTAAAAGAAGTGGCGCCATACATTGTTTCCAAACCGGAGGGTTTTTCCGCCCAGCCGGATTTTGTAAACACGGTACTCATTTTAAGCACGCCGTACGAACCCATGCCGCTTTTAAAAAAATTAAAAGCACTGGAAACCCGCCTGGGCCGCACGCCTACGTTTAGAAACGGACCGCGCGTGATTGATTTGGATATTTTGTTTTATGACGACCAAGTCCTGTTTGAAGACGACGACCAATACCCTCTTTTTATTCCGCACCCGCGCCTGCACGAGCGGGAATTTGTGCTAAAGCCGCTTTCGTATATCCTACCCGAATATGTGCACCCCAAACTGGGCAAACCGGTCTACCGGCTGTATCGCGAACTAATGAAAAAGAAAGGCAAACCGGATTGCCGGATTTTATAAATACTCACTTTCATTTTCCCCGCCGCTGGCGGGGTTTTTGCAAAAAAAGAATTTCCTTTTTGAACGGGAAAAAAGTAGAATGTAAATATCTATTTTTTCAAACAAGGAGATGCTTACCGAATGAAAAAAGTAATTCTGCTTTGTATGGCTGTATCGTTGTTGGGTACGGCTTGCACCACCCCCGGTAAAAGAACCGCTTGGGGTGCCGCCGGCGGGGCTGCCGTAGGCGCGGCCGCTGGGGCTATCATTGCCAACAACACGGGCGGCAAAAGCGAAACCGGCGCCATTTACGGCGCGCTGGCTGGTTTAGCCGCAGGCGGCCTTTTGGGCAACTACTACGACAAACAAGCCAAGGAACTGGCCGCCATTGCCGAAGTGGTAAAATCCGACAGCGGCATTCAGGTTTTCCTCAAAAACGATATTTTGTTTGCTACCGGCAGCTCGGAACTGACCGCTGCTTCTATGCAAACTTTGTCCGACCTGAACAAAGTACTTAAAAAATATCCTAAAAACCGCATCGTGGTACAGGGCTATACCGACTCTACCGGCTCTGATGCCATCAACAACAAGCTCTCTACCCAACGCGCCAAAGCCGTGTACGACTTTCTGTTGGGCAGCGGTTTAAAAACCATGAGCATCACCTATGTTGGGTATGGTTCTTCCAACCCGATTGCCAGCAACTCCACGGCTGAAGGCCGCGCGCAAAACCGCCGTGTAGTGCTGCAAATCACCGCTAACGAAAAAGACTTGCAATAAACCTTTTTCCCATGCAAAAAAGAGGCCCGAAAAACGGGCCTCTTTTTTTTAAAAATCTAGTCCTTTTTACCGTCAAAAAACCTCCTTTAAAAACCGGTGGCAAAAAACAGTTCAATTTGCTATCTTGTATATATGCAGACTCTTGGTAACAACGGATTAAAAGCATTAATCAAACTTTTGGAAACCGAATCGGACGCTTACGGCCCCGTGCTTAAAAGCGCCTTGGCCGCCGCTATCAAAACCAACCCCGACCAAGTACAGAGAGTGATGGAGGAAGAATTCAAAACCTCTGCACCGCGGGCCGTATTAAACACGTTGGAAGAAATCTGCTGGGAAGATTTAGCCGCCGCCTTGGCGCGTTTTTCCGCTAAAATAAACCCTGATTTGGAAGAAGGCCTCACGCTCCTTTCCAAATTTACCAGCCCTATCACTGCCCGGGGCGATGTAGCCGCTCCGTTGGACCAAATGGCCGCCGATTTACGCCCGGTATTGATAAATGCCAAAAATTACAGCGAAATCGCTGCCGTGCTGGGGCATTATTTTTTCCACCTGCAGCACATCACGGCGCTGCAAACCAATTTGGATATCAAAGACATTTCTTTTGCCCGTTTTCTGCACAAAAAGCGCGGTTCAAGCCTGTGCGTGGCCTGCCTGTATGTTTGCCTGGGGCAACGCTACGGGCTGGACGTTTCTTTGGTGGATTTGGCCGGGCGGGTTTTGGTGCACCTGCGGGGATATAGCCCGGCGGAATCGCTGTTTATTGACCCGTTGGACAATGGCAAAATTTTAACCCAAGAAGATTGCCTGCGCTATATTCACAACCGTCATATTGAATGGAATGACGATTTTTTGGCCCCCTTGTCCTCCCGCGCGATTGTGCGGCGCTTCATTGCCAATATGATTTATGTGCTTAATAAAGTGCGCGATGAACGCCGGTTAAGCTATTTGCGCCACTATCTGGAAATCATCAAAGGGTAATCCCCATTGGAGGAAATATGAATTATTATATTTGGCTGATTATCGCCATATGCTGTTTTGTGGGAGAATTGTTTAGTATGGAATTCTCGCTGGCGTGCTTAGGGCTTGGCTTGCTGGGGGCCTCGGTAGTGTCTTGGTTGGGTTTGAACCTGTGGCTGCAAGTACTGGCTTTTGCCGTGGTAGCCGCAGCGGCTTGGATAGGCATACGTCCTTTTGCCAAACGCCTCTTGTACGCCAAAGCCAAACACGTCAAAACACCGGCGGAAGAAGTTATCGGCAAAACCGCCGTGGCGGAAACGGCCCTCGGCCCGTTGGAAAACAACGGCCGGGTGAAGGTGGAAGGAGAAAGCTGGAAAGCTACTTCTAGAACGCCCTTGCCGGCAGGAACGGAATGCGTGGTGGAAAAGCTAGAAGGAGTAACCTTAACGGTTCGCGCCAAATAAGAAACAAACTAAAGGAGAAAAAAATGACTGAACTAAGCATTACATTTTTGGTAGCTTTTGTCTTTTTTGTAATTGTTATCATTGCCAAAGGGATTGTAATCGTCAAGCAAGCCCAGGTGGTGATTATCGAACGCTTTGGGAAATATGTCGAAACGCTTACCCCGGGCATCAACTGGATTATCCCCATTATGGATAAACCGCACCTGATGGAATGGCGCGACAACCGCGAATATATGGACGGGGCCGGCCGTGTGCGCTCCGTACCGTACACGGAAATGCGCGACGTGATTGATATGCGCGAAACCGTGTACGACCTGCCGCGCCAGAGCGTTATCACCAAGGATAACGTCGGCATCGAAATTAACGCCCTGTTGTACTTTCAAATTACGGACCCGGTTAACGCGGCTTATAAAGTGGAATCTTTGCCAACCGCTATTGAAAAACTGACGCAAACCACGTTAAGAAACATTATCGGCGAAATGGACCTGGACCAAACGCTTACTTCGCGCGAAATTATCAAAAGCAAACTGCAGGTAATTTTGGACGAAGCCACCAACAAGTGGGGCGTAAAAGTAAACCGCGTGGAATTGCAGGACATTATTCCCCCCGCCGCCATTCGCGAAGCGATGGAAAAACAAATGAAAGCCGAGCGCGACCGCCGCGCTATGGTAACGGAAGCCGAAGGTACCAAAACGGCCCAAATTTTGAAAGCCGAAGCCGTGCGCGAATCGGAAATCAAAAAAGCCGAAGGTATGAAGCAAGCGGCCATTTTGCAGGCGGAAGGTATTTCGGAAGCGAAAATCAAAGTAGCTCAGGCCGAAGCGGAAGCTGTCAAAATTGTAGCATCTACGGTATCGCAATCGTCCAATCCGGCCAGCTATATGATTTCGCTTAAATACATTGAAGCACTGACCAAAATGACCGAAGGAAAAGATAACAAAATTATCTATATGCCCTACGAAGCCAGCAATGTATTGGGCGCGGTAGCCGCCATTAAGGACTTAACCGGCGGTGTTCCCACGGCCAGCAAATAACACGGCTTGTATATGACCCATAAAAATCCCCGGTCCTTAAGACCGGGGATTTTTGTATATAATAGGGGAAACTTCTCTATAAAAACTACAATGACCCGCCAGCTACCATTCCGGCACACTGCTTCGCGGCCCAAGACGCGTTATCTGACGGGCTGTAACACGTAGTAATAGCAGCGTTGTACGCTACATTGGCCACCAACCCGGATGTCGCTTGAAATTGGGCAACATAGATACTGGCAATGTACTGCTGGCCCGGAGTGCACGATTCGCACACGCCTCCCGGAGAACAGCCACTAGGTACCGTTTTGTAGCCTAAACCCAGATAGTAACTTTGGACCAAGGAAGGTACCGAACTTACCGAAGTTGCAGTCCCTGTATCGGGAATCGGAGAAGGGCAAGTGTAATCAATACCAAATCCACCCGAATAAGACCAAGCGCACATTAGTTTACAATCCATAATAGGGGACAAATGATTGCTTCCATCTCTACAAGTATTAGAGGTTTCGTCATACTTACAGTCGGTTTGATTCCACGTATAAGTAATACTGCCTATTTGTCCTGACGGGCAGTCTTCCGTATATTGTTGGCCTTTAGGAGGTGTACAATCTCCCACGCTGCCTCCTTTGGATTTTAACAAATACGAAGTATACGACCCGCCAGACTCCTTGCAGTTGCCCTTGGAATCGCAGGTATAATCTTTGGTATAGATATTGCTCCATTCCAATTCTTCACCATCGCCCTGGTTCACCGTCTGTACTTTGCCAGGAATGGTTAAATTGGTCGTTTTAGCCCCCTCCAAATCGATTCCGCTCCCATACAAGGTATCCGACACCTGGCTGTACGCGTCCGACGTGGAAGAAAAAACCTGCACCCGGTTGGCTATTAAACGGCCGCCCGTTACCTGCCCGGCATTATAGACAGCCAGCGTACCCGCCAAGCGGTATTCTTTCACGTCCCCGCCTAAAACGGTACCCGGCTGCAACGATAATTTTTGCACATAAGCATTCGCGCCGGAAAGAGTCATTTTCCCGGAGTTAACCCCCGTATTGCAAAAATTGACAACCGGCACCTCCGTGTTTACTTCGGGGTTAGCCGTTTCCAGCTGGGCAAATGTTCCCACCGGGGAAGAAAGCGTGGTAATAAAACGCATTTCCTCCGCCCCGGCGATGCTGGCCGCAAAAAGCACAGCAAGACTTACGGTCCATAATCGTTTCATAAATTCTCCTAATGGCAAATTACTGCAAAATCTCACAATTTACGTCTTAAGTTATTATATAACAAAAAAACGAAAAATCAATCCCACTCTATGGCTTGCTTTAGGTTAAAAGTATAAAAATTCCGGTTGTTAAAACCGGAATTTTTATATAACCTAAGCGTTTTTAATTGGGAGTAGAACCCGGGGTGTATAGATCCAGCGATTCACAAATAGCAATGCTGGCTTCCTGCGTGCTGGTGCACGCCAACGAGGCGCCTTTCCCGCCGGTTCCCCGCACATACGGGTTCCACAATACATAGTCGTATTTTGTTCCGCCCAAACGCTTTGCCGTTACTCCCGGGCAATCCGTACCAGGAATATACGCGTTGGTAGCGGCGTTAAGGGTAAACTCAAAATCTTTGGTAGTGATTTTGCGTTTATCAGCGCTTAACGTGCCCGGGTAAGAAACCACCAGCTTTGTAAAAGAATCCGGGCAAGTATTGCTTCCGCTGCGCCCCGCCGCATAAGCATAAACTGCATCATTTAACGATTTAAGGCCCGTCATAGCCTCTACGGCACGGGCGCGTTCAATCGAACGGGTATAATTCGGCAATGCAATGGACGTAAGCACCCCGATAATTAACACCACCGTCAGTACTTCTATTAAGGTAAAACCGCTTTTTGAGCATAAAAACTTTTGTTTGTTCATATACCCTCCGTTGGAAGTATTGTAGCAAAATCCGCTTAAAACGTCATTGCGGCAATCCGGCGAGCGGCTTCCTGCGTCAGTTCCGGCGTATTAAAAGCCGTCAGGCGGAAGAACCCCTCCCCGCACGAACCAAACCCCACGCCCGGCGTACCCACCACTTGGGCACGGGTAAGCAGTTGGTCGAAAAACGCCCACGAATCCACGCCCTGAGGCGTTTTAAGCCAAATATACGGGGCGTTTACACCGCCAAAAGCGGTTAAACCGGCCGCTTGGAGCGCTTTTAAAACAACTTGCGCATTTTGCTGGTAGCCGGCAATCACTTCACGAATTTGGGCCTGCCCTTCGGGCGAAAATACCGCCTCCGCCGCCCGCTGCACCACATAGGGAACCCCGTTAAATTTGGTAGTTTGGCGGCGCAGCCACAGCGCATTAAGCGAGTGGCGTTGCCCCGCTTTATCCGTTACCTGCACCGCTTTAGGCACCACCGTATAGGCGCAGCGCGTGCCGGTAAAACCGGCTGTTTTGGAAAAAGAACGGAATTCCACCGCAACTTTTTCGGCTCCGGGAATTTCATAAATAGAATGAGGCACATTCGGCTGGGTGATAAAGGCTTCGTAGGCAGAGTCATATAAGAGAATGCTGTCGTTAGCGGCGGCCCAGTCCACCCACTTTTTAAGCTCTTCCCGGGTCATAGCGGCGCCCGTAGGATTATTGGGGGAGCACAAATACACCAAATCCGCCCGCTCGGCCGGGAGCTGGGGTGTAAAATTGTTTTCTTGCGTGCAAGGCAAATAGACAATTCCGCTAAAACGCCCGTTTTCGAACGCGCCCGTGCGGCCCGCCATTACATTGGTATCCAAATACACAGGATACACCGGGTCCTGCAAGGCAACGGTGCTGGAGGCATCAAAAAGTTCCTGGAAGTTGGCCACGTCGCTCTTGGCGCCGTCACTTACGAAAATTTCGTCTGCGGCCAGCGTAATGCCGCGGTCCAGATAATCGTGTTTTAAAATGGCTTCGCGCAAAAAAGCATATCCCTGTTCCGGGCCGTAACCGCGGAAAGTTTCCGCGCGGCCCATTTCGTCGGAAGCTTGATGCAAAGCCGCCACTACAGCCGGCACCAGCGGGCGGGACACGTCCCCAATCCCCAAGCTGATCACCTGCGCGCCGGGGTGGCTTTCTTTATAAGCGGCCACCCGTTTGGCAATAGTGGAAAACAAGTAACTTCCCGGAAGTTTCAAATAATTTTCATTCAAAATAGTCATTAGCCCCCCTTATAATCACCGGTGAACACTTCGTGTGCCGGGCCGGTCATAAAAATATTTTGCTTTCCCACCGGCCATTCAATCAACAAATCCCCGCCGTCTAATTTGACGGTTACTTGTTCAATCGTTTTGCGGTTTAAAATGCAAGCCACCGCCGTAGCGCACGCCCCCGTACCGCAAGCCTTAGTTATGCCGGCCCCGCGTTCCCACACGCGCATACGGACGGTGCGTTCGTTAATGACGTGCACAAACTCCACATTGGTTTTGCGCGGGAAGGCTTCGTGGTTCTCCAAGGCGGGGCCCCAGGTTTCCACCGGGGCTTTATCGGCATTGGGCACAAAAATCACAAAATGCGGGTTCCCCATAGAAACCGCCGTCCCGCAAAATTCGGTTCCGCAGGCCCGCAGCGGCACGTTTACGGCCCGCTCGCTGGAAATGCCCTTCATAGGGATTTCCCCCCTTGTCAGGCGAGGTGCCCCCATATCCACCCGCACCGTTCCGGTTACATCGTCTATGATATCGGTATGGATAATGCCGGCCAGCGTTTCCAGAGAAATTTGTTTTTTTAATACAATTCCTTTCCTATACAAGTGCAAAGCTACGCAGCGGGTGGCGTTGCCGCACATTTCGGCTTCGCTTCCGTCGGAATTAATGATTTGCATACGCATATCGGCTTTTTCCGAGGGGAGCAACAACACCAAGCCATCTGCCCCCACCCCAAAGTGGCGGTCGCAAATTTTGGGTGCCAGCGCACACGGGTCCTGCACGTTGTGCGCGGTTTTTCCGTCCAATATGACGAAATCGTTTCCGAGTCCTGTGTATTTTGTAAATTGCATAATACAGTTATTTTATAAAAACAAACGGCCAATTTGGTAAGATATTTTTATCTTCAATCTTTAGGGGTATATTTTATGGAATTAATGGACGTAATTAAATCCCGCCGCAGCATTCGCAAATACCAGGATAAACCGGTAGAACGGGAAAAAATAAACGCCTGCCTGGAAGCGGCGCGCCTGGCGCCTTCGGCCTGCAATTCGCAGCCGTGGCACTACATTGTGATTGACGACCCGAAAGTAAAGGAGGCCTTCTGCAAAGAGGCTTTTTCCGGCGTATACAATATGACCAAATTTGCCGAAAAAGCCCCCGTGCTGATTGCCGCCGTGTCGGACCGGGGTAATTTTACCAGCCGTATTGGCAATTTCTTCCGCCGGACGGAATTTTACCTGGTGGACCAAGGCATTTCCGGTGAACACTTGGTGCTGCGCGCACACGATTTAGGCCTTGGCTCTTGCTGGATTGGGTGGTTAAATTCGGATAAGGCCGAAAAATTTTTTCACCTGCCCAAAAGCAAAAAAATAGAACATCTAATTGCGCTGGGCTACCCGGCCGAAAACCCCGAGCCGCGCCCGCGGCAAACGCTGGAAAAAATGGTAAGCTACAACGAATACAAATAATCTGCCAAAAGGCTCCGTTTTACGGAGCCTTTTTTATTTGCCAAACTTTTCTTTAAACCATTTAATCACCCAATCGGGCTTATAATCGATAATCTTTTTGTTGTGGCGCGTATAGCTTTCGGCCGGCGCGTGGATTTGCTTTTCCCGCGGCAGGAGCGGATAAATATAATCCGTTACCACCTCTATATTGGGGTACCACAGGTTGTGCACTTTTTTGTCAATCCAATGCTGCAGGCCCAAGTTGGGCAGGTGCAGCCCCGCCGAAGCCGCCCAAAAAACAGAGTTAACGGCAATCACATACAGCGGGAACTCCCCCTTTAAAACAGACAAAAACTGCCACGTTTGGTTAATGGATAGTTTTTTGATGTCAATTTCCAAATAATCCGGGTTTTCCACGGGGCCGCCTTTGGTAACGCTCATTACAAAGTAGCCTTCTTTTATCAGCCCTTCGCTAAGCGCCTTCATATGCGGATACACATAATTGGAACCGCGCGAATCCAGTTGCAAAAAGACAATTCCTTTTTTGCCCTGGGCCCCTTGGCGCGCACGCGCCAGGTAATCGGATACTACCGGAGAAATTTCCTTTGGGAAATACATTACCGGCGCAGGGATTTCGTCCGGCACCGGCAGGGAGAATGTTTCAAACAAGCTCGTCACGCGGTGCTTTACATGCACACCGTAATCGTAATACACGGGCACCGCCAAAAAACCTTCGGGAATGTTTTTAAAAGCGTCCGAATAGTCGTAATTCTTCCAAATCAGCGGGTGGCGGGTGCCGTTAAAGTAAAACACTTTTTCAAAGTGCGGGTTTTCGGCCAGCAGTTTGCCCACCAAAGGCGAATTGTTACGGTCGAACTGAGCGCCGACGTAGGCATAAAACGGCAAATCTTTGTATTTTTGTTTAAGCGCGGCCAGCATCGGCGTGGTGTACAAATAATCGCCAATACCCATAAAAAAGATAAGCGCTACACCCTTTACCTGCGGGTTGGCTTGGAGGGCTTTTTCCAAATCGTAATAGACGTGCTCGTGGCGGTAAAGCGGGCGGGAAATACGATACCAGTTTTTATCCAGCGGCAAGGTTTCGCATACGGGTTCGCCCGGTTGGTGCTTTTTGTCAAAACGGTACCAAACGGGGGTATGGGTGTGAATAAAAAAGAAAATTTTATGCCACAGCCAGCGCAGCGTTTCGTAGGCTACGCAAAAGGGGCGGGAAGAATAAATCCAATGGTTTAGGTGCATAGATAGATTATATAAATTAGTGCAAAGCAAAGCCATTTACGTTGTTGGCGGACCGGATACGAGAGTGCACAGGCGGGCTTTTTGCCGCCATATATTCCGCATATTCCGCCGCGTTCCAAAACAAAACCCCGCGGGCCCTCGGGCCTGCGGGGTTCTAAAGGAGCTATCGGTTAGTCCAGGTTCACTAATTCGTATTCGTCGTTTCCCATACCCATTTCTTTCATATACGAAAGCTGCCTAAGCCCTTTGCGCGATTCGATGCGTTCTTTCAAATCGTGCGCTTCTTCGTCCGGCAGGGCGTACACCATATCGATAGACGCCTGGTCCACCGCCAAGATATCGGTGGAAGCCAAAATGCCGATGTTGCGCGTTTTGGGTTCGGCGGCGGAAGTGCCGGCGCAGTCGCAGTCCACGGACATATTGCGCAGCACATTGATATAGACAATGTTTTTGCCGAAATGGTCCGTCACGGCTTTGCCGCCTTCCACCATATGTTCCATAAACAGTTCCTTATTGGCGCGCCACAAGTCCGCCCCGTTGCTGCCGTGCTGCATAGCCTTGCCTACTTTGGCGTCCGCACAGCCGATGGCGATGTTTTTAAGCGAGCCGCCAAAGCCGCCCATCGTGTGCCCTTTAAAGTGGGTCAACACAACCATGGAATCGTAGTTCAGCAAATTTTTGCCCACGGACATTTCTTTAAAGTGCTTGCCGCCTTTAATGGGCAGCATTACGGCGCCGTCTTCGTCCATAATATCCACTTTGCAGAAATCCCACCCGTTGGTTTTAAGGGTTTGGCGGTGCAATTCGGTGGTGTGGCGGCCGCCTTCGTAGAGGGTGTTGGTTTCCACGATGTTGCTGTTGGGAATATGCTGCTGGAGCGCTTTTACCATATCCCGCGGGATAATGTTGGGGCCATGCGGTTCGCCGGTGTGCACTTTGATGGCCACTTTGCCCTGCACATCTTGGGCGATTTTATCGTAAATCTTCACTAACCCTTCGGGGCTGATGTCCGTAGTAAAATAGACCACGGATTTAGCCGGTTGCTGTGCTGGGGCGGCTTCTTCTTTGTGGGCGGAACACGCCGCCACACAAAGGCCCAAGCTGGCAAAAAGTGCCAATTTTAAGTGTTTCATGGTGTACTCCTTATTTGAATATATATAAGTATTGTACCAGCTGGAGCGGACTCCAAGTCAAGCGGTTTTTCTATAAATAAAAAATACCCTGATTTATTCGAGGGTATTTTTTATTTTTAACAACTGCTAATTAAAATATCCATCGCTCCGCCCAGTCAAACTTTTGCAGATGGCAGGCACATGTGAATCCCCCAATCCGTTTCGGCAATGCAACGTAGTATCTGCACCAGATACAGGCACCCGCAGCAAAATAGTGTATCCGCCTTTATTTAAATCTAAAGTTGTTCCATCGTTTTTTATGCGTACAGCCCACGCGGTCAAGGCATTATTTTCCCAATTATCGGTGCGAACAGAAACTTTCCAATGCTTTGTGGAAAATGTACTGGGGGCGCTCTCACTCAAGCCAGGCATTGTTAAATCTAACTGTGTCAAATCGGACGTATAATCCCCATTACCCAGTTTATACGCTTTTTCGGCCACTAATAAGTCTTTCAATAAAGTTCGAGCTTCCGCCGTATATGCTTTTTCCACTGCTTTTGTATATTCAGGCAACGCTACCGCCGCCAAGATACCAATGATTAGTACCACCACCAACAGTTCTATCAACGTAAAACCTTTTTTCATGTTACCCTCCACGGCGGGCCGATTTAAGCGCGCAAATGATACCGGGGAAGCAATTGTCTGCCCGTCGGGTCCAGTTTAACAAAAAAAAAAACAAATCAACCCTTTTCTGCTGGTGAGCCCGGCCGCTTTATCCCCTTGGCCCGGCGGCTTGTTTTAGCTATGGATTTTTATTTACCGCTCGGTAAAAAACGGTTTGCCAAACATACCCCAAAGTTATACAATATATACAGGCCGGAGTATCCCTCCGGGCTGGCGTGTTTTTAGGCACGCAACAAGACCGTTTTAATTTACGCAAAAGGAGACTTCTCTATTATGGCTAAACTAGTTGCTATGGACGGCAACGGCGCAGTATCCCACGTCGCCCATGCTACCAACGAAGTAATCGCTATTTACCCGATTACCCCGTCCTCCACGATGGGCGAAATCTGTGACGCCAAAAGCGCCAAAGGCGAAACCAACATCTGGGGCAACGTCCCGTCCGTGAGCGAGCTGCAGTCCGAAGGCGGCGCTTCCGGCGCGGTGCACGGCTCCCTGACCGCCGGCGCGCTGACCACCACCTTTACCGCTTCGCAGGGGTTACTCTTGATGATCCCGAATATGTACAAAATCGCGGGCGAACTGACGCCGACCGTGTTCCACGTTTCTGCGCGCGCCATCGCCACGACGGCTTTGTCCATTTTCGGTGACCATTCCGACGTAATGGCTGTACGCCAAACCGGCTGGGCAATGCTCTGCTCCGACAACCCGCAGGAAGCCATGGATATGGCCCTGATTGCCCAAGCCTCCACTTTGCGTGCCCGCGTGCCGTTTGTGCACTTCTTTGACGGTTTCCGCACCAGCCACGAACTGAACATGGTGGAACCCTTAACCAAAGAACAAATGCACGAAATGATTGACGACAAACTCGTCGCCGAACACAAATCCCGCGGTTTAAACCCGGAACACCCCACCGTGCGCGGCACCGCCGCCAACCCGGACGTGTACTTCCAATCCCGCGAAGCCGTCAACAAATTCTACAACGCCGTGCCCGGCATTGTGAAAGAAGAAATGGCCAAATTTGAAAAAATCTCCGGCCGCCACTACGAACTGTTCCAATACGTGGGCGACGCCGATGCCGAACGCTTAGTTGTTATTATGGGTTCCGGCGCGGATGTGGCGCAAAACGCTGTGGAAGCTATGAAAGGCCAAAAAGTGGGCGTACTTAAAGTAAAACTGTTCCGCCCCTTCTCTATTGAAGATTTCATCAAAGTCATTCCGGCCAGCGTCAAAAAAGTAGCGGTAATGGACCGCACCAAAGAACCCGGCGCCTTGGGCGAACCGTTGTTCCAAGACGTTTGCGCCGCGTTCCTGACCGACGAAGCCAAAGCCAAATTCCCGGCCACCCCGCTCATCATTGGCGGCCGCTACGGGATTGGTTCTAAAGACTTTACGCCTTCTCACGTCAAAGCCGTGTTTGACAACCTGGCCGCCAACGAACCCAAAAAAGTGTTCACCGTCGGCATCAAAGACGATTTGACGAACCTCTCCCTGCCCGAAACCAAACTGGAAAACAAAGCCGCGGCCGATATCTTTGCCGCCTTGTTCTACGGTTTGGGTTCCGACGGCACCGTAGGCGCCAACAAAAACACGATGAAAATCATCAGCGCCAACGGTTTCTTTGCGCAGGGGTACTTCGTCTACGACTCCAAGAAATCCGGTTCTATGACGACGTCCCACATCCGCTTCGGCAAAAACTATATCCGCGCCCCGTACCTCATTCAGTCTGCGGACTTTATCGGCGTGCATATGTTTGACTTCTTGGACAAATACGACGTTTTGGGCAAAGCCAAAGAAGGCGCCACCGTGCTTATTAACTCGCCCTACAACGCCGAAGAAGTTTGGAACCACCTGACCGCCGAAGTACAAAAAATCATCATTGACCGCAAACTCAAAGTGTATGTGATTGACGCTTCCGAAATTGCGCTCAAAACCGGCATGGGCAGCCGCACCAACACCATTATGCAGACGGCCTTCTTCGGTATTGCGGGCGTAATCCCGACCGAAAAAGCCATCGCCGACATTAAAGAAGCCATCAAGAAAACCTATTCTAAAAAAGGCGAAGAAGTCGTGCAGAAAAACTACAAAGCCGTAGACGCCGCTTTGGCGGGCTTGCAAGAAGTAAAATACCCGGCCGAAGTGACCTCCAAACTGCACACCAAAGCCCCGGTCCCGGCGGAAGCCCCGGCGTTTGTAAAAGACGTTTTGGGCGAAATGATTGCCGGCCGCGGCGACGAACTGCCCACCTCTGCCATGCCTGAAGGCGGCGTGTATCCTACCGGCACCACCCAGTACGAAAAACGCAACATCGCCATCATGGTTCCGCAGTGGGATCCCAACACTTGTATCCAGTGCGGTTTCTGCTCTTTGGTCTGCCCGCATGCGGCTATCCGCATCAAAGCCTACGACGGCGCGGCGCTTAAAGACGCTCCGAAAACCTTTAAATCCGCCGACGGCAAAGCCGATTTGGCCGGTTTGAAATTTACCGTACAAGTAGCGGTGGAAGACTGCACCGGCTGCGGCGCCTGCGTGTACAACTGCCCGGCCAAAAACAAAGAAAACCCGGAAAAGAAAGCCATCAATATGGTACACCAGTTGGACGTTCGCGAAAACGAAATCGACAACTACGCTTTCTTCTTGGGCCTCAAACAAGCCGACGTAAAAACCAAAAAGGAATCCGTCAAAGGTTCCCAAATGAGAAAACCCTTGTTTGAATTCTCCGGCGCCTGCGCGGGCTGCGGCGAAACGCCTTACGTTAAACTTTTAACGCAGCTGTTCGGCGACCGCTTGGCTATCGCCAACGCTACGGGCTGCTCGTCCATTTACGGCGGCAACCTGCCCACCACGCCTTATTGCAAACGCGACGACGGCAAAGGCCCGGCTTGGTCTAACTCCTTGTTCGAAGACAACGCCGAATTCGGTTTGGGTATGCGCTTGGCCTTTGACCAGCTCAACCACGACGCCAAAGCCTTGTTGACCAGCGCCAAAGAAGGCGGTCTGAAAGAACACGCCGCTTTGATTGACGCGATTTTGAACGCCGACCAGTCCACCGACGCGGGTGTAGAAGCCCAGCGCAAGAACGTGGCCGACCTCAAAGCCATCTTGGAAAAAGGCGCCGAAAAAGGCTGCGAAGAATGCAAACGCCTCTTAAGCTTGGCTGATTACCTCGTCAAAAAATCCGTCTGGATTTTGGGTGGTGACGGCTGGGCCTACGATATCGGCTACGGCGGTTTGGATCACGTCCTGGCCAGCGGCAAGAACATCAAAATCTTGGTGCTGGATACGGAAGTGTACTCCAACACCGGCGGTCAGATGTCCAAAGCTACGCCTTTAGGCGCCAAAGCCTTGTTCGCCGCGGGCGGCAAAACCATGCCGAAGAAAGACCTCGGTATGATTGCCATGACCTACGGCAACATCTATGTGGCCCAGGTAGCTATGGGTGCCAACATGAACCAGACCATTCAAGCCTTGGCGGAAGCCGATGCGTATGACGGTCCGGCGTTGGTGATTGCCTACTCGCACTGCATTGCGCACGGGATTGATATGTCCAAAGGTATGGGTGAAGCCAAACGCGCCGTACAAGCCGGCCGCTGGATCCTGTACCGCTTCAACCCCGAAGCCCGCTACGAAGGCAAAAACCCCTTGCACGTGGATAGCCCGTTGACGGAACCCACGCTCCCGCTGGCCGATTATATGAGCGGCGAAAACCGCTTTAAAGGCTTGATGCGGGACAACCCGGAACTCGCGAAAGAACTCATTAAACGCGCGGAATCCGAGTATGCCTGGCGGCGCGACCTGTACAAACAACTGGCCGCGATGCAACCGGCGGAAAAGGTTGAAAAATAGTTTGAAGCAACACCAAAAACCCCGGCCCAAAAGCCGGGGTTTTTTATTATATCCATATACTTATTGCTCCTCAAGTTAGAATAACTATTTTTCAGTTTTTGCGCCAGCTTTCTCTCCAAGACCAAGGGTCACACAAGGAACCGTAAATTAGTCCTGGTTAAGCAATAATTTTTGGCCCTCCACGCGTTAAATCTTCGTGGAATATTACTCGCACTATCCTCATTCAAAGTGTTAAAAATTTTCTTTTGCTATTTCCTTACAAAAGTTCCGCCCCAAACCGCCCGCGTGAACTGAAGCCAAAATAAAATAGCCCTCCGCTATTACGGAAGGCTATTTTTACCACCTTTGTTCAATTTCCTTTACATTAAGGCATATTATAGGTGCGTACGAAACCTTCCTGAGAAGGGGCCAACGTCGCTTGGAAGAGTTTTTGACAATAATCCCCAGCCGCTTTTTCAAATACAACACCTTCACTCGTCCGTTCTAGGCAGACGATATTATCTGTTTTTCCATTATTTAACCGCACCTTATAGATAGCAAAACCGCCCCCCTTATATGGCCCCGTCAAACGCCCGACATATACCCCCTGATTTTTACTTTCGCCCTCATTAATAATCTGCAAAGACCAATCCCCATTAGAACGAGTATCTGTTGCTCCCCTATACCAATCTTCGTGCCCCGTCCAATTACGCATATCTATATCCAACTGATCAAACGAAACGGGATATTGGCCGTTTGCCATGTAATATGCCAGATTAGCTTGTCCAAACGATTTCAAAACTGCCAAGGCCTGTGCGGCGCGGGATTTTTCTACCGCTTTAGTATACTGGGGCAGGGCTACTGCCGACAAAATGCCAATAATTAAAACAACCACCAACAGCTCTATTAGCGTAAATCCAACGTTTTTTTTAATAAATAATGGATTTTGATAAACTTTATTCATAGTGAAAGTTTATCAAAAAAAAAAACGAGTCAACCTCCTCCGTCATTTTCCCCGTTATTTGTTAGTCCATAAGATGTGGTCTTGTTGTTTTTGCTAGAATTAAAATAGTTTACTGATAAGGGGATTTTTATGAAAACCATTCATGCGGCCGTTATCGGTTTTGGCTTTATGGGCAAGACCCATACCTATGGCTACAAAACCATTCCGCTTTTTTACGAACCGGATTTCAACATTCAGTTGGCGGCAGTCTGCGCCAGCACCTACGAACACGCCCTGGCAGCCAAAGAACGCTACGGTTTTGCACATGCGGCGCACGACTTGGACGAAATCCTTTCCCTGCCTAATATAGACGTAATAGACATCTGCACGCCTAACGCCCTCCATGCACAGGCTATCCTAAAAGCGTTAGACGCCAAAAAACACATTTATTGCGAAAAACCCGTCGCCTGCGGCCCGGAAGAAACCCGCCGCATTTTGGCGCACCCCAATTTGGATAAAGTAGTCACCCAAACCGTATTTAACAACCGCTTTATGCCTTCGGCCAAGCTGGCTAAACAACTGATGAAAGAAGGCAAGTTGGGCAAAATTCTGTCTTTCCGCGCCCACATGATTATGCCTTCCAACATTAACCCTTCTTCTCCTATCCGCTGGCGCAACACGCGTGCGGCCGCGGGCGGCGGCGTGCTGTACGATTTAGGCGCCCACGTAATGGATATGCTCACCTGGTTGGCCGGGCCGGTAAAATCCGTCTATACCAAAAACCAAACGGCTTACGCCCAACGCCCCGACGGAAAAGGAGGCTTTGCCCCTGTGGATACGGACGACGCTTCCTACTCCATCGTCACGCTGGCTAACGGGGCCGTAGGCACCGCCGAAGCCAGCAAGCTGGCCACCGGCACCAATACCGATTTGTTTATTGAAATCCACGGAGACAAAGGTGCCCTTAAAATTGATTTTATGGACGCCAACTGGCTGTATTATTACGATGCTTCCGCCCCCTACAAAGGCTACACCCGCATAGAAACCGTGCAACAGTACGGCGGCGAAAAGAACTTTCCGCCGGCACGCCACCCCTTGGGCTGGATACGCGGCCATGCGGACGCGCTGTACGAATTTTTGCGTGCCGTGCACGAAAACCGCCCCGCCAGCCCCTCGCTGCAGGACGGCTTGTATGTACAAAGCGTGTTGGACGCTATGTACCGGTCGGCCCAGGAAAACAGGGAAGTTTCTTTATGAAAAAATACGCCGTCTTGGTGGCAGCGTTGGCTGTTGTGTGGTTGGGGCTGGATTACCATACTTTAACAATACAGCAATTAGGGGAAAACCTCGTCACTTACGCGTATCAGGGGGATTTGCTTTCCCTCAAAAACAGCGTGGAGGAAGGCGCCCCGCTGGACTATGTGTTCTATTTTTCTGATGAAGCGCGCGATTACGGCGGCACCTATTTTAATGCGCTGCAGGCGGCGGCTTCCGGCGGGAACGAAAAAATTATCAGCTATCTGCTAAAACAAGGTATGGATATCGACGCGCCCACGCCGCAGGGCTGGACCCCGCTTATTATCGCCGTGCGCGACGGGCAAACCACAGCCGCTAAAGCACTGATTTACTATAAAGCAGACCTAAATGCCCAAACAGACCTCGGCGCCACCGCGCTAATGATGGCAGCTACGCAAAAATTTCCGACCGAAAAAGACCGCCAAGACCTGCTTACCTATCTGCTTAAACGCGGGGCAAACCCCAATTTAACAGACGCATTTGGCCATTCGGCGTTTTACTATGCAGCCGCGCTGCAAAAGGCAGACGCCGCCCAAATACTGCATGAATATGGGGCGGCCCCCACGGAACAGGAAAAACAGGAAATCCGAAAATTATTGAAAGGGAAAAAAGGCGCTTCTGTTCAAAAAATCCGCCAACTTTTAACCCAAAAACCTAAAAAAACCCAAATGGTGGAAGAAGATGAAGAACGAGAGGAAGAATAATATTTCTTACGAATATAAAAAATCCCAGCGGTTAACCCCGCCGGGATTTTTTGTTCAGTTTATTTAATCGTTACCGTGTAGGCAATATCTTCGCGCAGGCTGTTATGCACCGGGCAAGTTTGCGCCGCACGGGCGTAAAATTTCTTTTGGTCCTCGTTCAGCACTTTCGGGAATACAAACGTGAGCCCCATGGACACTACGCGGCTGTGTTTGTCGTCAAAGCCGGGTTCCACTAAAACTTCCGTACCCGTCACGTCTTCCCCGCGTTTGGAGGCCATAAAGCCCACCATCGTCAGCATACAAGCCCCCAAGGCCGCGGCCAACATTTCGCCGGGGTTCATATCTTCGCGCGGGTCCAAATAGGCGGTATGCACTTCGCCTTTTTTCCCTTCCAAGATGCTTTTGGTTTGCAAATTTGCTTCTAATACCGTTTTAATTGCCATAAGTTTTTCTCCTTTTATTGGGCCATATTTTAGTGTACATTGACCGTTATTTTAACATCTTCACGCAGTGTTTGATGCACAGGGCAGGCGTTAACGGCCGTTTGGTAAAACTTCTTTTGCTCCGGCGTAAAATGCGCCGGGAACGTGATGTTCAGCACAAATTCCCCCACCCGGCGCGGATTTTGCGCCATAATTTTTTCAATCTCTACGCGTGCACCGGCAAAATTTTCTTTGCGCGCCGCGGCCATTTTGCCCATAATCGTCAGCACGCACGACGCAAAAGCCGAAGCCAACAAATCCGTGGGCGAAAAGCGCCGGCCTTTCCCGCCATTATCCGGCGGTAAATCCGTCTGAATAATGCTTCCCGTAGGGCCGTGGACCAGTTCGGTTTCTCCGTCCCCCGTATAAGTGCAAGTAATTGCGGTCATAAAATCTCCTCTATACAAAAAGCCCGCGGGCTAAACCCGCGGACAAATAAACTAACTGATTTGCGCTAACTTGGTAAACAAATCTTTTTGTTCCTTAGTAAGCGTGCGGGGCACGTCAATCGTCAAGGTCACATACAAGCTCCCTTTGGCGCTTAAGCCTTTGCCGCTTAATTTTAATTTTTTGCCGTTGTGGGTCCCCGCCGGCACTTTTACTTTCACCGGGCCGTCCAGCGTGGGCACAAAAATCGTTCCGCCCAGAGCCGCCGTCCACGGCATAATAATCACGGGCACATGCAAATCTTCCCCTTCCAGGCGGTACATTGCATGCGGGCGGATTTTAACGATTAAATACAAATCGCCGTTTCCCTTGCGCGTGGGGTTCCCCATACCTTTAAGTTTGATTTTTTTGCCTTCGCTTACGCCGGCCGGCAATTTGACGGTAACGGTACGCCCGTTGGGCAGCGTCATTTGCATATTGCCGCCGCGGTGGGCGTCTTCCAAATTCAGCGCCAGTTCGGCTTCTACGTCACCCGCGGCCTGGCCGGAAGCCGCACTGCGGCCAAAATTCTGGCCAAAACCGCTAAATCCGCCGCCCATTCCGCCAAAAATGCTTTGGAAGAAATCGCTAAAATCTCCGCCGGAAAAAGCTTCCGCGCCGCTATTGCCGGCAAAGCCCGAAAAGCCGCCGCCATTGCCGCCATAAGTATATTGCTGATATTGTTGGTAGGGGTTTCCGCCGCCGTACGCAGACGAACGCGCCCGGGACGAAGCCCCGCCGCCGCGAGCATAATCTTGGTAGCCCTGCTCTCCTACCTGGTCGTAGATAGTGCGTTTTTGTTTATCGGACAGAACGGTGTAGGCTTCGTTGATGTCTTTGAACTTTTCGGTCATTTTGGCCTTTTCCGACTCCGGGTGCATATCCGGGTGGTATTTGCGGGCCATCGTTTTAAACGCCTTTTTAATTTCGGCGTCCGTAGCGTTTTTGTTTACGCCAAGAATTTTATAATAATCTTTATACTCAGCCATAACTCCCCCTTTCTAGTTACCATTTTATATAATTTTTTAAGGTCCGCACTATGCTATTACTAACTAGAAAAACAAACAAAACCCCCTTGCAATTGATTTTAACGACGGAGGCTTTTTCGTCGCTTACCAACCAATTTATGCAAATTTTGCTGCCGTGGTACATTCTTTCCACCACCGGCAGCGTATTGTGGACGGGGTTCGTCGGCTTTTGTGCGCTCCTGCCAAACATTTTTTCTTCGCTTTTTGGGGCACCGATTATTGATAGACTGGGCCGCTCCAAAACGATGCTCTCGTGCGAAGTAATCCAGCTGGTGCTTTTGGGTATGATCCCCGTGCTGATTGCCTCCGGGCACGATTGGCCGTGGCTGATTGGGCTGATTATTTTTTTAAGTTCGTTTTTTGATGCTCCCGGCCAGTTAGCGCGCACGGCGCTGTCACCTACGTTTTCGCGCTATGCGGACGTGCCTCTTTCCAAAACTTCCGGCATTATCGAAGCGTTTGACGGCATTATGTCTGTAGCCGGCCCGCTCTTAGGCGGAGCCATTATCGCGTTGTATGGGCTGTTGGCCGCCTGGATTGTGTGCGTGCTTTTTTGCTTGGTGATTGTTACGCTGTGCACCGTCGTGTTTACCAACCGCCGCCCGCGCCAGCTGCGCCCTGCGGCCAGCTACCGCGAAGTTTGGCAAAACCTAACGGCGGACCGTACCCTTTGGGAACCTATTTTCTTTACGGTGCCCACGTTTATTTTGGGCCAATCGTGGGAATTGGTCCTGCTGCCCTCTTACATTTACGAGCACGGGTTTAATTCCGTTTACTTGGGCTTTTTGGGCGCAGCATTTGGGTTGGGGGCGTTTGTCGGCGCGCTGTTTTTTGCCGGAAGAGCAAAAAAGTTTACTTTTTTTACCCTGCTGACGCTGAACTATACGGGGTACCTTATCTCCGTACTTGTGTTGTACTTTAACTTGCCAACAGCGGTTGTGCTGGCGGCCACCGCCCTGTGCGGGCTGCCGTTTGGCGCTTTTGGAGCAATGATTATCAGCATTATTTTGCTGCGCACGCCATTGGAATACCGCAGCAAAACACTGGGCCTATATGCCACCGCCACCTACACGGTAGAAAGCGTTTGTGTGCTGGCTATAGCGGCACTGATTCAATTTTGCGGATTACAAAACACTTTGCTGACGGTGAGCTGCGTGTTTGGCGGGCTGGTGATAGCAAGCATTTGTGCCAAAAGAAAAGAAGATTTTTGGGCAACTTTATCGACGGAAAACAAAAAACTATTTACAAAATAAAACAGATTTACTACAATAATTGTGTAGTAAGAAAACGATGTTTTAAAAACAGATTTTTCCCCGATAGCTCAATGGTGGAGCGACCGGCTGTTAACCGGTAGGTTGTAGGTTCGAGTCCTACTCGGGGAGCCATTTGAAAGGACGCCGAAAGGCGTCCTTTTTTCGTCTAAAAGCCCAGTTTTCCACCATTTCCCCGCCGGAGAATTGAACACGCGACACGCGCGGAAAAAGCGAACACGAGCAAGACGCGTGTCAGCAAAATGTCAGCCAACGAACAACCCCATGTAAAATTTTTGTAATAAAATTTTCACAATGGGGTTATAATGAACATAGGGGGTCTTATGCAAAAACATATTCTGATTTTTTTATTTTTATTGAGCTGTTCGCTGTGCGCCCAGGCGGAACATGTCTGCGAAGAATGGGTGACTCAAACACGCTTCAACGAAGAAAAATCCATCACCTGCCGGAGTTGGCGCGAGTTTAAGGACCCCACCGCTTTGCCGCCAGCCGCAAACCCGGCTCCAAGCGCTTCTAAAAAGCAATCCTCCGCGGCAGAAAAAAGCCAACCTCTTTCCTCCGCCAACGAACAGGGCAGCCTGTACACCTGCAAAATTTGGAAAACGGCTGTGCTAAAAAACGGCAGCCGTCAATCCCACTGCGCCGAATGGATGTATCCGAGCCAGCCCGGCAACCGTCGGATTGTCTGCCAAGAATTTGTATCCACGCCGCTCGAGGAAACGCTCGTAAAAAAACAAAAGCGGGCGTGGGAAAGCGAATGTTCCCAATTTAAGACGGAAGAAAACGGTAAATTCTGTCTGCTTTGGAAACATGAGTACCGCCCGGACGGTACTATCATCAGCCGCTGCAGCCACTACCAGCCGGAAGATGAGGCGGGACGGCCCGTTTTCCAATGGACGGATTACATCGGCCCAGACAGTGATTTAAAGCCGGTAGCGTCTATTGCGGACTCGGTGGCCTTGGACAAGCAATATCCCTGCCAGGAATATACGGGTTCCAAAATGGACAAAAAACAAGGCTCCTACAAGGTAACTTGTACCCGGTTTGCCACTGCAGATACGTTGCCTGCAATGCAAAAAAACGCCAAATAACGGATTTAAAGAAAATCAATTTGTCTTTTTACTTATGAAAAAAACAATTTTTATCGTTTTTTGTCTTTTACTCCCATGCCTTTCGTTCAGTGCGGAAAGCTATACGACGTCCTGCTCTTATCACTCCTCGCTAGAATTAGGGCCCTGCTCTGAATACAAAACTATTCAAAACCCTGGCGGTGCCTATTTTACTTCGTGCTCCTATTATTCTTCCCTGGAATTAGGGTCTTGTTCTGAATATAAAACCATCAAAAACACGGATGGCTCCTATTCTACTTCCTGTGCGTATTACTCCTCACTGGCATTAGGTCCTTGCTCGGAATACAAAACCATTAAAAATACAGACGGTTCCTACTCTACGTCCTGTTCATATCACTCTTCGCTGGAGTTAGGCCCCTGCCACGAATATAGAACCATTCAAAACAAGGACGGCTCTTATTCCACTTCCTGCTCGTATTATTCTTCCCTGAAATTAGGTCCTTGTTCCGAATACAAAACGGTCCCTAATTAGCCGACATATTTATTTCGTTTTTGCCCGGCCTGGTACGCCAACGAGTCTGGCTCAACGCTTGGACTGCACGGTCCGATTGCCTCCCGGTCGTTTTTTGTTTAAACCGCTTATTTACTATAATAAAATTATGGAACCCATTAATTGGCATCAGGCGTACACGCGCGCCAAAGAATTTATCAAAACCTCGCTGAAGAATTATTCCATTTTTCTCTTGCGCCTTACCCCGCACCAAAACATTGCGCAAGCGGTGTTAGTATATACATTGTTAGGCTGGATTTTGCTTTCACTCCCGTTTATGAACACGACCGACGTATCGTTTATTGACAATTTATTCACCTCGGCTTCGGCCGTATCCACCACGGGGCTAAGCAGCGTAAACTTTGCCGATTCTTATACTTTTTTAGGCAAGCTGGTAGTGCTGTTGCTTATTCAAATTGGCGGGGTAGGATATATGACGTTTACGTCCTTTGTCTTTTTATCTTTTTCCCAACGCCACCGCCTGCGCAAAAGCCAGCAGGAGGCCTTGTCCGCCGAAGTATCCCTGCCCAACACCCTCAAACTGTCCGATTTTTTGTGGGCCGCCTTAGTGTTTACAATCATTGCAGAAAGCATTGGCGCGGTATTTTTGTTTAACTATTTCTGCCATCACAATTTCGGTATTTTCGATGCTGCGTGGTATAGCATTTTCCACAGTGTATCGGCTTTCTGTACAGCAGGGTTTGCCCTGTGGAACAACAGTTTTGAAGGTTTTGCCGACAGCAAAACCATCAATCTTGTTATTTCTTTCCTTTCTTTAGCCGGAGCGATGGGCTTTATTATTGCGGCGGATATTTTTAATTTCCTGCGCCGCAAAACGCAGCAAATTTCTTTTACCTCTAAAATAATTGTGGTTATCACTCTGTGTATGCTGGCGTTTGGCACGTTTACGCTATTTGTCACTTCCCCGGGCATTACGCTGCTGGAAGCATTCTTTCAGTCCGCCACCGCAATGAGCACGGCCGGGTTTAACACCGTAAGCATTGGGCAGCTTTCCTCCTGTTCGCTGCTTATTTTGATTCTGCTAATGAGTATTGGCGGTTCCCCCTCTGGCACGGCAGGCGGTATAAAAACCACGGCTTTTGCCAGCGTGTTGGCCATTATGTACAACCGGCTGAGATTAAACACGCGCGTGGAATTTTTGGGGCGGCGCATTCCGCTGGTACGGCTGTATGCGGCCACATCGACGCTGATGATTTACATTTTGTCGCTTTTTACTAGTATTTTCCTATTAACCTGGACGGAAAACCTGCCCTTTTTAAGCTTGTTGTTTGAAGCGGCCTCTGCCTTGGGAACGGTCGGGCTTTCCACCGGGATTACGATGGAACTTTCCGCACTGGGCAAATTGATTATCATTGCCACTATGCTGATTGGACGTATCGGGGTGGTAACGTTTGGAATGGCCCTTTTAGGCACGGACGAAGATGATAACGAAGAACAGGAAGAAAAACCCGCCGAGCGCGAGGATGTAGCCGTCTGACACAGGAGAACCCGTATGAAATTTTATTTGATTAGTTTAGGCTGCCCCAAAAATTTAACCAACAGCGAGGAATTTACCGCCCGCCTGCTGGCCAAAGGGCATAAAATGGTGTTTGAACCCGAAAAAGCGGACGAAATTATTATCAACACCTGCGGGTTTATCGCCTCTGCCGTGAAAGAAGCCAAGGACGAAATCCGCTACGCGCTGGAGCTGAAAAAGCAAGGCGCCGTAAAAAAAGTGGCCGTCACCGGCTGTTTGGTGGAACGATTTAAAGAACAGGTGGAAAAGGAATTCCCGGAGCTGGATACCGTCTTTTCCATTACGGCGCAGGAACATATAGAAGACGTGTTAAAACGCCGCGGCACACTGCTAGAGCCCTTACCCAAAACGCTCTACTTGCCGGAATACAAAATGAGCCTGACCGCCCCGCACACCGCCTACCTGAAGGTGGCCGACGGCTGCAACAACCGCTGTGCTTACTGCACCATTCCATTTATCCGCGGCAATTACCGCTCCAAACCGATGCAAGACATCGTGCGCGAAGCCAAACTAATGATTGAAAACGGCATAAAAGAAATTTCCCTTATCGCCCAGGACACCACTTCTTATGGAATGGATTTGTACGGCAAGCCGCAGCTGTTGGAACTGCTGGAAAAATTGCTGCCACTCAAAGGTTTGGGCCGCCTGCGCATTATGTACGGCTACCCGCACCGCGTAACAAAAGAAATCGCGCGGCTGATGGCCTCCACCGACAAGATTTTCCACTATATTGATATCCCCCTCCAGCATATAGCCGACCCGGTGCTTACGCGTATGAACCGCCATTGCGATGCGGCCCAAATCCGCCGCACGCTGGATATGCTTAAAACCGAGGTGCCGGATATCTCGCTGCGCACGAACTTTATTGTAGGCTTCCCGGGCGAAACCAAAAAAGATTTTAACGAACTCAAAAAATTTGTCAAAGAATACGAATTTGACAATATGGGCGTGTTTGAATATTTCCGCGAAAAAGGAACCGCCGCCTACGAAATGAAGCAAATCCCGGCGGCCGTCAAGCACGAACGCGCGCGCGAACTGGAAGAAGTACAAAGCCGCGTGATAGACAAAATTAATAAACGCCTGGTGGGTACCGTGCTGGAAGCCATTGCCGACGGGCCGGACTTCGGCCGCACCTATAAAGACGCACCGGACATTGACGGGAAGGTGACCTTCACGCGCCCGGTGGAAACGGGAAGCATTTTTAAAGCGCGCGTGGTGGCGGCCGAAGGCTACGAACGCGAGCTGGAACCGCTGGAAAAATAACTATATAAAAATACCCGCCAGAAACAGGCGGGTGTTTTGCAAAGTGCGCCGGTACAACAGCTAATCTATATGATAAATTTCGTGGCCTAACCACTGATTGGCCGCCGGCCGTACGGCCCCGATATCCCGGCAAAATTTGACGAGCGACTCCACCCCAGACGGATTGCAAAATAATCCCTCGCCAAAGTTTTGATTAGAAGCCTTAAAAAAATAAACAAGCCTCGCGCCTTTATCGCTTCTTCTAAGATTAAAATTGATTGTCCCGTTCGAAATTTCCACAAAAGTAACTTCTGGATTTTTAAAACACCAACTCATATAATGCTCCGTATGCTCGCAATTGGGGATTTCTACCCCCATTTCCAAAAAGGACTTTGGGTAACGGCCATTAGCCAAATAAAACAGTTCCGCTTCGCGGGCCGCATTGTGCATCCAAACATACACTTGCGGCATACGGGACTTTAAAACGGCTTTTTGATACTGCGGCAGCGCTATCGCCGCCAAAATAGCGAGGATTAAAACGACGACTAATAGCTCTATTAGCGTAAATCCGGCGTTTTTCCCCGCCAGAAGGTTTTTTGGATAAATTTCGTTCATAGCCAAAATTTATCAAAAAAAAAAAACGAGTCAAGGGGCGAACCGCCCCTCCCTACTCTATACCCACTAACACGACTAGTGGAGCCACACTGCTCCCGCAATGCCGCACTCTTGCAAAACAGCCCCGAGCCGGGGCTCCCTGCGCTATACGCGCAAGCTTACAGCTGGCGCTACACCGCTTAGATATGCTGCACCCTACCCAACGGCGTCAAACTCTCCTGCCCCATTCAACTAACCTTTTTTAAGACGCGCAAAAAAGCAACTACTGCATTAAACTAAAAAGAAGGAGGGTTTATGCCGCACAATTTACAGTGGTACCAGCCGGGCCGGCTGATTACCGTAAACGATAAAATGCAAACAAACTATACTTACCGGCTGACGAGTGCACCCGGGCTGGATTTTGCACCGGAATTTAAGCCGGAGCTATCCCCCGCGCATATGCTGTGCTTGGGCGTATTTGAAGGGCATTATCTAAACGATTGCCGGGAAGAGTTTCCCGCAGAATGGTTTTTGCAAGCCAGCGAAAAATTATCGCCCAAAGGCCCAGACGAAACGAAAAACTGCTTTGGCGTCAAATCGCGCCAGCCCAGAAGCCAGTGGCTCAGCCGCGGCTGGATTTTGCCCTTTGACCCAGATCCGCGCGGCTGGTTCCAATGGTATTGCCGCTATTGGCCGGGACGGCGCAGCCCGGAAACCGACACACGCCAAATCAAACGCTGGGCCGCCTTCACCCGCCACCGTGCCCAGGTGCTTAAAAACTGCCACCCAGGCGATTTAACCTGCCGCCCGCGCCAGCGCCAAGCGCTTTTGCAATGGGCCTACAATCCGTTTATTTAGCAGGGCTAAACGGATTTACATTTGGTTCGTCAAAGCCGTCACAATGGAGGCCGTCCACGCCAATTCCAGCGGTTCGGTCAGTTCTTCTGAATTTTCAAAATCCGTTTCAAACAGCCGCGTTTCCAATTCGTGCACGAAGGCCGGGTCGGAAATACCTAAGCTCATTTCTTTATTGATGTAGAGGCTCATTTTGTCGAAATTGGAAGACCCCACCACCGCCCAGCCGTCATACAAGGCGGCTTTCACATGGCTCATACCCTTATAAAAATACACGCGCACGCCGTTTTTTAAGAGTTTGTTAGCCATCACCCGGTTGTTCAGGTCCATAATTCCCACATCGTTTTTACCGGGCAAAATTACGCGTACGTCCACCCCGCGGCCGCGGGCGTCAATCAGTTCCTTGATAATGCGGTCGTCCGAAAAATAGGCGTTCTGGATATATACGCGTTTTTTAGCGCGGCGGATAGCTTCGCGCTGGGCGTCAAAAATTTCGGAGTCGTTGGGCTTGGTATACATCAGCCGCACGTCTATCATTCCCGGCACTTCACGGTTTCCCTCGCGCTGGCGCTTGCTGAACAATTTGCGGTAAGCGGCTGCATAATCGCCGCCCCAGCCGGTAAACGACCAGTTTTCATAAAAGTTTTTTACCAGCCGCCCCACCACCGGCCCTTCCAGTGCCACCATCATATCGTGCCAGGTATAGCGGTATTCCTGGCCGATGTTCATTCCGCCCGTATAGGCGATTTTGCGGTCCACAATATATACTTTGCTGTGGTCAAACGTGCCCCACGGGTTTAAATGGGTGCGGGCTTTGGCTTTGGAATTTTTGCGCAGGTACGACGTTATGTACTTGGGCATAATGAACGTTTCGGAAGTTTTTAATTCCGGATTTTTGCCGGAATTGAGCACGGTGTTTAGTTCGTCCACCACTACGCGCACGTCTATGCCTTCATTGGCGCGGGCTTTCATTACGTCTGCAATAGACAAGCCGTACGGGTCCGCCATAAAAATATACACAGTGGTAAAAATGCTTTCTTGCGCGCGCTGCATTGCCAACATAAAATGCGGGAAGAATTCTTCCCCGTCTATAAGCAAGGTAACAAAGGCTTTATAGTTTTGCTTGCTGATTTTTTTATCCAACCAACGGTTAAAATCGGTTAAATCCATTTCGTCGCCTGAAGTGTTAAGCGGCGGAATTTCCTTTAAATCCGCCGTATGGGGCGGGAAAGTGGTATACACGGTAGCCGTGCCAAAAGCCGCCAGGCGGTGGGCCGTAGTAAAAGGAGCTTTAACAAGGCTGAATAAATGGCTTTTTACAAAAAACGAATAAATAAACGAAGCCGAAAAACCCAGCGAAGTCATTTCTTTTTTTACTTCGTAATAATCCGGCAGCTGAAGCTGAATATTTTGGCGTTTTTCCGTATCCACATAAATATACGGCGACGCGGGCACCCCGTCCAGCTGCAGCAAAAAGCGCGTATAGGGCTCTCCGGCCGCGGCCACCATTTTTTTAAGCTGTTCGTTTACCATTAAGTCAAACTGTGCCGCTTCAATATGCCCCACAATTTGAATATCCCCGGGAGCGTCTTTAAGCTGTACCAAATCGGGGGTCCCGTCGGAACGGCGCAAAAGGACGGTTTCGTAATTTTGGATAAACAGCAACACCCCCTGCCCCGTATGCGGCGGCACCAGCGGAGCGATGGTGCGTTTAAGCACTTCGGTCCATTCCCGCCCGACTACTACCACCCGGCGGCGGTGGTCCAGCCGTTCTGGGTTTTTAATGCGTTGGGGCATCAAGGGCACAATTTGTACGTTTCCTTCCGGTTGGACATGATCCAAATCCGCCGTAAAGAAAAAAGATTCCCCTTGATAATCGTATTGGATATACAAGGTATCCGACACCAAAAAGGCTCCGGCCGGCTCCACTTGATGGGAAGCCACCCGCCGCAAAGCATTTTGCTTTTGGGAAGAATGCGCACACGCGCACAAAAGAAAAGCCAAACAAAAACAAATCAGTAGGCGAAGTTTCGTCATAGGGCTATTGTAGCAAATCTAAACGGAGGGACAAGACGCGTTTTCCCCGGAATACGGGTTGCGCCACGCCTGGAGCGTAAGCTTGGCAAAGGCAAACACTTATTTTACATACGGCTTAATTGCCTTATGCACCCGCTCGGCCACTATTTTATATCCGGCGGCGTTGGGGTGCACCATATCGGCTTTGTATTTCTTTTTATTAAAAATTCCTTTCAAAATACCGGGTACAAATACCGCTTGTTTTTCCTGCGCCAGCTGCTTATAAGCCCGCGTGTAGTGGCCCATCCCAGGGCCGCCAATGTCCACCACCACGGCAATCGCGCCGGCCTGCTGTACGGCGTCCACTATCTGCCCCACGGCTGCCACAGCGTCTTCCATACGCATATTGCGCATATAATCGTTGCCGCCAAATTCAATCAGCACCATATAGGGGTTTTGGGCCAGCACCTCCGGCAAGCGGGCAGGGGCCTGTTCGGCCGTCTCGCCGGATAAGCCCAAGTTTACCACTTCACGCCCCAGCAATTGGGCCAAAAAGTCCGGGTAAGCCGAGCCTTTCGGCGCACCGTATCCGGCGGTTAAACTATCCCCAAAGGCCACAATAGCCGTGCCGGGATTATGCACGTTTTTTATTTCCGCCGTATCCCGCATAAAATAATAGGCGCACACCGCCACCAGCAGTACTAATATCCAGTTTTTCATATTTGTTTTATTATAACAAAAAGCGGGTTGCCGTCTGCCCGTACGCGCGTGCGAAAAAGAGGGTTGACTTTTCGCTCCTTTATTATAAAAATAAGGGTATGAACAAAACGTTAACCAAAGACGAAGAAAAAGCCTTGCTGGACGCCGCGCAGCAAGTGCGCGAGAACTCCTATTCGCCCTACTCTAAGTTTGAAGTAGGCGCCGCCGTATTGGCGCAAGATGGACGGATTTTCCAGGGAACCAATATCGAAAATGCTTCCTACGGGCTGACCGTCTGCGCCGAACGCAATGCCATTTTTGCCGCTGTGGGGGCCGGCGAACGCCGCCTGCGTGCACTGGCGCTCGTTACGCAAAAACTGCCGGGAATGGCTTTTAACTCCCCTTGCGGAGCGTGCCGGCAAGTAATGAGCGAATTTATGCCGCCGGATACGCCTATTTTAATTGCCGTGTTGGATAAACAAAAACGCATTGTCTACCGCAAAACCCTGCGCGATTTAATGCCGTTTCCGTTTGATAAATTTTCGGAAAAATAATGCGCGGCTTTTGCCGCGTTTTTTTGGGGGACGTATGATACAAACCACCTATAAAGGCCTTGCGGCCTTGGCGCTGGAAAATGACTTGCTGCGCCTAACGCTGCTGCCGGGATACGCCTGGAAAATAGCCAGCCTCGTCAGCAAAAAAACCGGACGGGAATTTTTGTTCCAATCCACGGCCGAAGCACTTCGCGTGCCGGAATATGGCGCGTCGTTTGCGGAATATGACTCCAGCGGGTTTGACGAAGTCTTCCCCTCCATAGACGCCTGCCCCTACCCGGACGGGCCTTGGGCCGGCATGCCCATCCCCGACCATGGCGAAGTATGGGCCCTGCCCTGGGAAGGCATCTGCGCGCCCAACGACCGCTCCGCCAAAGCCTTTGTAAAAAGCCAAACGTTGCCGTATATTTTTTCCAAAAACATTTCGTTAAAAGATAATGAAATTTTACTGGAATACTGCGTGGAAAACACCGCCTCCGAAGAATTTAAATTTATCTGGACGCCCCACTGCTTGTTAGCTTGTTCCCCCGCTACGCGTCTGCTCGTCCCGGAAAACCTGACCCAAGTAATGACGGTGGAACACGGCACCAAACGCTTAGGCCCCTGGGGTACCCGCCACACTTACCCGCGGACTACGGACGTAAACGGCCAGGAAATGGATCTTGCCGCCACCGAGCCCGTCAGCGCAGGCAACTGCGAAAAATTCTATTTTACCGAAAAGAACCTCGCCGGTTGGTGCGGCATTGAACACACCGACACGGGTGAAAAACTAATCTACTCCTACGACCCGGACAAGGTGCCCTACCTCGGCGTTTGGAAAACCCAAGGCGGCTACCGCGGTGATTACAATATTGCCCTGGAGCCTTGCACCGGCGTGTATGACGATTTGTATGTAGCAAACAAAATCCGTCGGGCGGCCATCATCGGGCCAAAAGGCCGGTATGAATGGTCGTTAAAAATGACCGTACAATAAATTTAGAGGGCGCCCTGCGCCCCAAAGGGGATAATTCTATGAACCAACTGTCACTAAGAAGCAAATTCAACGAAGTGTTCAAAAAGGAAAAACTATATTTTTTTGCGCCCGGCCGCGTGAACCTGATTGGCGAACATACCGATTACAACGGCGGGCATGTATTTCCGTGCGCCTTGTCTTTCGGCACGCATTGCGTATTCTGCAAGCGGGACGACCGCAAAATACGCCTCTATTCGCTCAATTTCCCGCAGCAGGGCATTATAGATGCCGATTTGGACAACATCTCCTACAATAAAAAACAAGATTGGGCCAACTATCCGCTGGGCGTTATTAAAACGCTTCAAAACCGCGGCTACAAAATAGACCAAGGGTTTGAACTGATGTTCTGGGGCGATATTCCCAACGGGGCGGGGCTTTCTTCCTCCGCGTCTATTGAACTGGCCACCGCGGTAGCTATGAATACCGTTTTTAAGCTTTACATTCCGCCGGTGGAACTGGTAAAAATCTGCCAGGAAGCCGAAAATAAATTCGTAGGTATGAACTGCGGCATTATGGACCAATTTGCTATTGGCATGGGCAAAGAAGGCTGTGCCGTGCTGCTGGACTGCAACACGCTGGATTACGAATACGCCCCACTGGACCTAAAAGGCATTTCCATTGTGATTATGAACACCAACAAACGCCGTGAACTGGCGGACTCGAAATACAACGAACGCCGCGGCGAATGCGAACGCGCTTTAAAAGCGCTGCAAACACGCCTGCCCATTAAATCCTTGGGGGAACTAAGCATTGAAGATTTTGAACGGAATAAAGACCTTATCACCGACCCGGTGGAGCGCAAACGCGCCAAACACGCCGTGTACGAAAACCAACGCACGTTGGAAGCCGTTAAAAAATTAAAAGAGGGCGATTTGGAAACCTTCGGCAAACTAATGAACGCGTCGCACGTTTCTTTGCGTGACGATTACGAAGTAACCGGCAAAGAACTCGACACGCTGGCCGAAGCCGCCTGGCAGCAAAAAGGCGTGCTGGGCGCGCGTATGACCGGCGCGGGCTTTGGCGGCTGCGCCATTGCACTGGTGAAGGACGAAGACGTCAAAAACTTTATAGATAACGTAGGTAAAATTTACCGCGAAAAAACGGGCCTGACGGCGGACTTTTATATCGCTTCCGTCGGCGGACCGGCACGCCCGGAACCCAAGATGTACTGATTTTTCCCCGCCGCTCCAACGGGCGGCGGGTTCATTTTACAAGGGAGAACATATGAAAAACATTCTAGTTATCGGCGGAGCCGGGTACATCGGCTCGCATACCGTTAAAATGCTGGCGGAAAAGGGTTACAATCCCGTCGTGTTTGACAATTTATCCAAAGGGCACCGCGAAGCCGTGGAAAAATACCCCTTTGAACTGGGCGACCTGGGCGACAAAGCCCGCCTGGCGGAAGTGTTCAAAAAACACCAAATAGACGCCGTGATGCACTTTGCCGCGTTTATTGAAGTGGGAGAAAGCGTCAAAGAACCCTCCAAATATTACCACAACAACGTGGCCAAAGTACTTAATTTATTGGACGCCATGGTGGAAAACAACATCAAATACTTTGTATTTTCTTCCACGGCCGCCACGTTTGGCGAACCCGTCAAAGAAAAAATTGACGAAACCCACCCCCAAAATCCGATTAACCCCTACGGCAACACCAAACTGATGGTGGAAAAAATGCTCTCGGATTTTGACACCGCCTACGGCCTGAAAGCCACGGCCCTACGCTATTTCAACGCCAGCGGCGCCGACGATTCGGGCGAAATCGGCGAATCGCACGACCCGGAAACGCATTTAATTCCCATCGTCTTGCAAGCCGCCGCCGGCAAACGTCCGTCCATCAAAATGTTCGGCAACGACTACCCCACCCCCGACGGCACCTGCATCCGCGATTATGTGCACGTCAACGACCTGGCCCGCGCGCACATTTTGGCGTTGGAAAAAATGTTTAAAGACAACGTCAGCGAGCGCTTTAACCTGGGCAGCGGGAACGGGTTTTCGGTGGCGGAACTCGTCAAAGAAGCCAAACGCATTACCGGGATTGACTTTAAAGTGGAAGTGGCCCCCCGCCGCGCGGGCGACCCGGCCGTACTGGTGGCGGACAGCGCCAAATCTCAACGCGTCTTGGGCTGGAAGCCCGAATACAACCTCACGCGCATTATTGAAACCGCGTGGAACTGGGAACAGCACCGCAAGTTTTAGGAGAAACTATGGACATCAATGTACTGATTGACCAACTGGTAGCCTTTGCCATTAACGAAAAACTCCTGCCCGCGCGGGACCGCGCTTGGGCGGTAAACCAACTGCTGGACCTGTTGCATTTGTCCGACTATACCCCCAGCGATTTTAAAGGCAAAACGCCCGCGTACCCGTGCGAAATTTTAAAAAACATCTGCGACTGGGCCGCCAAACAAGGCCTCATAGAGCCGGACACCGTCACTATGCGCGACTTGTTTGACACCAAACTTATGGGCGTCTTTGCCCGCCAGCCCTCGGCGGTGACGGACGAATTTTACGCCCTGCACAAAAAAAGCCCCAAGGCCGCCACGGACAAGTTCTACCACGACGCCCGCGCGCTGGACTACATCCGCACCGAACGCGTGGCCAAAAACCTGGCCTGGAAGGCCCGCACCGCTTACGGCAATTTAGACATCACCATCAATATGTCCAAGCCGGAAAAGGACCCCAAGGACATCGCCGCCGCGCTGAAGGTGAAAGCCTCGTCTTACCCCCCCTGCCTTTTGTGCAAGGAAAACGAAGGCTACGCCGGGCGCGTCAATCACCCGGCCCGCCAAAACCTGCGCCTGGTGCCCCTGGATTTATTGAAGGACGGCGAACCGTGGTATTTGCAATACTCGCCGTATGTGTACTACAACGAGCATTGCATTTTCCTGTCCGACAAGCACGAGCCAATGAAGCTGACCAAAAAAAGCTTTGCGCGACTGCTGAACTTTGTGGACTTTCTGCCGCACTATTTTATCGGCTCCAATGCGGATTTGCCCATCGTCGGCGGGTCCATTTTAACGCACGACCATTTCCAGGGCGGGCGTTACACCTTTGCCATGGCAAAAGCCCCCGTGGAACGCACGTTTAAAATGGCTAAATTCCCGCGCGTAAAAGCGGGCGTAGTCAAATGGCCAATGAGCGTAATCCGCTTAAACGGTTCCAAAAAGGACCTAATAGAAGCGGCCGATTACATCCTAAAAAAATGGCGTACTTACAGCGACCCCAAGGCCGATATTTTAGCCAAAACCGGCGATACGCCGCATAATACGGTTACGCCTATCGCCCGCCGCCGCGGCAAAGCCTTTGAATTAGACATCGTTCTGCGCAATAACCGCACGACGGAAGAATTCCCGATGGGCATTTTCCACCCGCACCAAGAAGTGCACCACATCAAAAAGGAAAACATCGGCCTTATTGAAGTAATGGGACTGGCGGTACTGCCGGCGCGATTGGCCAAGGAATTAAAAGGGCTGGAAGCGCCGCTTATTAAAAAGGACCTCGCCGCCATTAAAAAGGACGAAGCCCTGGCCAAGCACGCACCGTGGGCAGAAGAACTGCTTAAAAAATACACGTTTACCGCCCAAAACGCGGCGGAAATCCTGCGCGCGGAAGTGGGCAAAGTGTTCGCCCGCGTGCTGGAATATGCCGGCGTGTACAAACGCACGCCCGAAGGGCAGGCCGCGTTTGACCGGTTTATTAAAAAACTGCAATAGCATTTGCCCTGTCTAAAAAACCCCGCCTAAACCAGGCGGGGTTTTTGTTGTTCTTATTCTAATGGATATATCGGAAACCAATCAGCTACTGGAGGTTTATTGCCGCTTAATTTTTGGCAAGTTTCTCTTCCTTTTGGATAAGAAGTCAGCGCCCAACAATACTTCTTCTCCGGTCGGCTCCATTGTTGTTCAAAAACATGAAAATAGCGCATCGGGTATCTGCGGCTTTCTATCAGAATCCCGCCGTTGGAAATTTCCACGATGGAAATATCTTTATTGCCCGGACAGCCGTTGAAATAATTTTCGGATTGGTTGCACCCCGGGACCACAACGCCCAGTTCCAAAAAAGTGGAAGGATAGCGGCCATTGGCCAAATAAAAGAGTTCCGCTTCGCGGGAAGCATAGTCGCCCCATTTATAAATTTCCACCATGCGGGCCTTCATAATCGCCAGTTCATACTTCGGCCACGCCACCGCTGCCAATATGCCGATAATCAGCACCACCACCAATAATTCAATGAGCGTAAACCCGCCTAATCGGCGTTTGGCACGGCGTTTTCCGTCCGTAAGGGTTTTTTGATATTTTTTATGCATACCCCCAATTTATCAAAAAAAAAAAACGCGTCAAGGCCTTCCAGGCCACGGAGCTCTGCCTTGAACAGGGTTTCGTTGGGTACGGTGCTACTGCAAAAGGGAAGAACAATTTGTGGATGCTTCCGCAAGGCCCAGAGGCTGGCCACCCTACTCTATGCCCGTTAGCGCGACTTGTGGAGCCGCACTGTTTTGGCAATGTCGCGCCCTTTAAATAAGGAAGCTGTTTCCTTTTGCGCTGTTGCCGTGGTTGTTAGCGTTTATCCGGCCCTTTAGCCCCGTCTATAAAAAGCCTTCCGAGCGGAGAAGAAATTTTATTGTTTGAGCGCGGGGCATAGCCCGCGCGAGTTATAAAATTTCCCTCTTGGAAGTGATTTTTATGGGGCCCTGGGCCGGCGCTCTTTTTCGCCCTTTTTCTGGTGCTAGAAAAAGGGCTGTATAATATAGTGCTTTTTGTGGCTCTTAGGCCCCCTTTTGGGGTACTTTTTCCCGCCGGGGAAAATACCCCTCACCGGCGGCGGGCTACCAACATTTCCAAATTCGGCTTGACACGTTTCCCTAAAATTTATAGAACAAAATATAGAACGAAACAAAAAGTTACAGGAGGAGCCTATGAAAGCCCTTCACCCAAAACAAGCCGAACTGTTGGATATTCTGAAAGCGAACATCTCCGACCCGCTGACAATGGAAGAACTGGCCGACCGCTTGAACGTAAGCGGCAAGAGCGTGGTGTTCCACCACATTAAGCAGCTGGAAAAGAAAGGCTATTTAAAACGCAATCCGGCTAACCCGCGCGATTACATTATTTTAAAGGACCCGGAACGCAACGTGATTTATCTAAAAATGTACGGTATGGCCAAATGCGGCCCGGAAGGGACCCTTTTGGACGGCACCCCCACGCGCATCGTGCCGGTGGACCCGAGTATGATTTTTTTCCCTGCGTGCAAAGGCTTTATGGTGGAAGCAAAAGGGGACTCGATGCAGCACCTCATTGCCCCGCACGATTGGCTGATTGTGGAACAAAACAATCACCCCAAAAACAAAGATGTGGTAGTGTGCGTAAACAACGGGGAAGTGATGGTAAAACGCTTTACGCAAGACGGGCAAAACGTCATTTTACAGTCCGAAAACCCGCAATACAACCCGATTATTGCCGATAAAGACTCTTTCCGCGTGGAAGGCATTGTGCGCAGTATTATCAAGCGCAGTGTAAGCTGTTAATTTCCTGCCGCCTCGGGCGCCGAAACCTGGGGCGATTAGTCGTAACCTCACCGGGGCCGATTGACGCGGCCCCGGGTTTTTGTGTCGTTCTTTCCAACCGCAAAAGGGCCATTTTTCCGCGCTCAAAGGGCTCACGCTCCTTACAAGCATTAGCCCAGCCGACCACAAACCCGACTGGAGCACAAACGGCCGCAAGCGGCGGTTTGCCGCCTTAAACTCTAGCAAAAAAACCTGTCAACATATGTTCATTAGGGTATTCTGTTCCTGTTTATATGACCGATTGCAATCTAGGCATAAAAAATCCCCCGGCTCAAACCGGGGGATTTTTTTATCGCTTAAAAATTATTCAATTACCAGCAAGGAGCGTCCGTCCTTTTCCTCGCTGTACGGGTCCAGCGTGTTTTTACCGTCTATAATATAGAGGAATTTATAGGTACCCGGAGCAATGGAAAGGGTGGTTTCCCAATAATCGCCGCGTTTTTTAAGCGCTTGGGGTTTGGCCATCGTAAAACCGCTGACGATAGAGACTTTTTTGCCTTCGCCAAACCAGCGGAACGTTACCCGGCGGTATTTGCTCTTGGGGTTTACTTTAATAATTACGCTTTCTTTCTTTTCCGGCTGGCCAACCACGGCAGGAACCGTTTCGGCCGGTTTTGCTTCCTGCGGTTTAGGAGCTTGCTGCACCACGGCTGCCGCTTCGGTATTAGAAACCGGCGCTGCCGCCACCGAGTCCACCACAATGGGCTCGTCGGTTACGACAATATCCGTTTCCGTAATTTCGGGAACTTCTACGGTTTCGGTCTGTTCGGACACGGCCGGAGAGGGCGCTTCAAACAAACGCGCGGAAAAATGTTTGTAGATAAAAAACCCAAAAACACACAGGAAAATGATATCTACAATAATTAAAAACAGCCACAAATCTTTATTGCCGGCCGGTTTAATATCCAAATCCAGGTTTTCGTTTTCCATAGTTGTTCCTGATTAAAAAAAGCGGGCGAAGGGAATCGAACCCTCGTCTAAAGCTTGGGAAGCTTCCATTCTACCATTGAACCACGCCCGCATAAACGGTTTGCTGATATTATTTTAGCAAAGTTTTTTCCGGCTGTACATAGTTTTGCCAAAATTATTTTGCAATCGGCAGGGTTTTGATAAACGCCAAGGCATCTTCTTTAGAAGAAACTTTCCCCTCCACCTGCGCCACGGCAACCGCTTCCAAAATCTCGCCTATTTTGGGGCTGGGCGGCAGGGATAAAGCGTCCATCACGTCCCGCCCGGTAATCAAGCGGACCGGCTGGACTTTTTTGGGCGTATCAAAAAATTTTTTAAGCAGCAAATTCAGCACCTGCATATGACGCAAGGTCTTGCCGATGTTGGCTGTTTTTTGTGCCTGGGCCAGCGTCATCATACGCAGCCCGCTTTTGGGCATAATGCGCTTTAGCTGGGCGTCGGAAACATAGCTTGCGTAATCGGCCCAGCACAACAAAAGCATGGGCACGGCGGCATCGCCCAAATCGCGGAAAAAGTGATAGGCCCCGCGGTCGGTAATTACATCGTTGCTGGCCAAGTTGGAAGGGCGCAAATGTTCGCCAATCATGGCGCAAATCAGGCGGATATCGGCCCGGCTGTAATGCAAGCGCTCCAAAATGGTTTTGGCCATTTTGGCGCCTTTTTCTTCGTGATAAAAAAACCGCAGCCGGTCCCCCACCTTTTTGGCGGTGGCGGGCTTGGCCACATCGTGCAGCAAAGCCGTCATTTTATAAAGGGGTTTATTTTTGGCGTACGGAGCCAATTTTTTGGCGTATTTGGCAAATGCTTTGGGCAGGTGGTCCAGCAGGTACTCCATACGCTTAAACACCGCCAGCGTGTGGGAAAACACACCGCCTTTGCCGTAATACACCTCGGCGCAGGCACGCTGGGGCTCCAGTTCCGGGAACAACGCCATAAGCAAGCCGCACTTATCCATTAAAACGAGGTTTTCATAGGCTTTGGAGGTAGCAAACAACCGGTCCAATTCTTCGTGCACGCGCTCGCCGGCGGACTGCACAATAAGGGCATGATCCTTTTTTATTTGCGTAAGCGTGCGCGCGGAAATGGCAAAGCCCAACTCCGCCGCCGAGCGAAACGCCCGCAGCATACGCAGGGGATCGTCCGTAAACACGCGCGGGCCGGTGCGGTCAATCACTTTGGCGGATAGATCCGTTAGTCCGCCGGTATAATCCACCAAATGCTTTTTTTGAAGTCTTTTTAGTACAATATGCGCCGTGCCTTCTTTGCGCGGCGTAATGATAATTTGCGGCAAAGCCGACACGGGATAAGCCAGCGCATTGACGGTAAAATCACGCCGCATTAAATCGGCTTTTAAATCTTTGCCTTGGTAGGCAGTCAAATCTATTTGTATTTTTTCTTTGTGGGTAACCAACCGCCATACCCCCAGTTCAGGGTCCATTTCAAACACGGCGGCTTTTAAGCGGCGGCCTAATTCTTGGGCGGCAGCACGCACGTCCGAGAGCGGCAAGGTAATGTCAATATCGGCCGACTGCCTGCGCAGCAAACTGTTGCGTACAATTCCCCCCACATAATGGCCCTGCGGAATAACGTCCCGCAGTACGCGTGCTAAATCAAGCAAGGTTTTCCTCCGGGGCGGCCCCGCCGCGCGCCGCCAGCTTGGCCACGGCGTCTTTGCGCAGTTCGCGTTTTAATACTTTGCGCAAGGCGTTTTTGGGCAGCTCGTCCACAAACTCAAAATCACGCGGGCGTTTGTAATTGTCCAGGTGGTTTTTCAAAAATTTTCTAAATTCGTTCGGGTCAATTTCCGCCCCTTCTTTTTTAACGGCGTAAAGTTTTACAAATTCGCCGCCGCGGCCGTCCGGCACGCCGATAATGGCGCATTCTTCAATGCCGGGGTGCTCGCAAATGACCGCTTCCACTTGGGCGGAAAACACTTTCAGCCCTTTGATAATAATCATATCTTTCTTGCGGTCTTTGATAAAAATAAACCCGTCGTCGTCCACTTCCACGATGTCGCCGGTTTTGAACCAGCCGTCTTCGGTAAACGCATCGCGCGTGGCGGTTTCGTTTCCCCAGTAACCGCGGAACACATTCGGGCCTTTGATGCACAGTTCGCCTTCGTGGTTGCGGGGCACTTCGTTTCCGTCGTCGTCCAGCACAATGGTATTAACTGCCGGGATAGCCGGCCCCACCGATTTGATTTTTTGCAATTCTTCGGTATTAACACTTACCACCGGGCTGGTTTCGGTCAGCCCGTAGCCTTCCAATATCGGCACGCCGATTTTTTGTTCAAACCGGTCTTTAATTTCCTGCGTCAGCGGAGCGGCGCCGGAAACGCCAAAGCGCACGTTTTTAAACGGCCAAAAGCGCAGGTAGAGCCGCTTTAAACCTTTGGCTTCTTTGGACAGTACGGCATAAATCTGCGGAACAGCCAAAATGACCGTCACTTTTTCCGAGCCCATCGCCCCCAGCCATTTGCTGGCCGGCATTACATTGGCCACAATAACTACTTTTAAATTTAAATACAGCGGAATGACCACGCACGTCGTCCACGCAAAGGAATGGAACATCGGCAACAGGCAGAGGAAACAATCCTCGTCGGTAATTTTAAAAATTTGCGCGCAGGAAATTACGTTGGACGCCAAGTTCCCGTGCGTAAGCATCGCGCCTTTGGGCAGGCCGGTGGTACCAGAAGTGTAGAGAATAAAGGCCAAATCTTCCAGCCCGGCGCAGGCGGAAGACGTTTCCTCGTGCACGGTGGATTTTTCAATTTCTTGCCAAAAAAGCTGAATTTTGGGCTCCGCCGCCACCGATGCCGGAATTTCGTCCGTAGAAAAAATATACTGCACGGCCGGCAAATTGGGCAGGCAGTTTACATAGTGGCGGATAAATTCGGCCTGCGTAACCACCGCTTTGGCGCCCGAATTATTTAAAATGTATTCAATTTCTTCGGGCTTGGTGACCATAAAGTTCATGGGAATGCACACCGCCCCCAATTTGTACAACCCGAAATTAGCCACCACGGTATCGATGGCGTTGCGGTGGGCAACGGCTACGCGGTCCCCTTTGCGGATGCCGTGTTCAAAAAACATATCGGCAGCGCGGTCCACCTGCATTAAAAGTTCGTGATAGGAAACTTTCTTTTCGGTACCGGCTTCCACTAAAGCGATTTTATCGGGAAAACGGAAAGCACTGTCGGATAAAGCGGTATACAAATCTTTGCGGCGAATCATAAGCACCCCTTTACTATATGGTCGTTTTTTGTATTGTAGTAAAATTTAGGCTTGTCTGGGGTCCAAAATATCTCTAAAAGCGTCCCCCAGCAAGTTCCAGCCCAGCACAAACATAAAAATTGCTCCGCCCGGCGCCACCACCGTATACCAATAGGCAAACGGGTGCCCCGGCGTGCCCAACACCCAGTTGCGCGCCATAGCAATCAGCTGGCCCCAATCGGCCGTGCCGGGCTGCGCGCCCAACCCCAGAAACGAAAGCGAAGCAGCGGTCAACACCACATAACCAATGTCCAGGCTGGCCACTACGACAGACGGATAAATGGCATTAGGCAAAATATGGCGCAGCAAAATGCGCGGCCCGCGTGCGCCCAACGTGCGCGCGGCGGTTACATAGTCGCGCTGTTTGACCGATAATATATCCCCACGCACCAACCGTGCATAGGAAGGCCACGCCACTGCCGTCAGCGCAATCATCATATTTTTGATATCCGGCCCCAGCATCGCGGCAATCACCATTGCCAGCACCAGCGAAGGAACCGCAAACACTACGTCCGTCAGGCGCATTAAAATTTCGTCCGTCTTGCCGCCAAAATACGCCGCCGTTCCCCCTACGAACAACCCGATTAAAAACGCAAAAAACGTCACCGTCAGCCCGATTTTAAACGCCAGCCGCGTCCCCCATACCACACCGTAGTACAAATCGTACTGTTGCTCGGTGGTGCCGAACCAATTTTCGGCCGATGGCGGCTGCGGCGCAATTTGGTAGCTTTTCTGCGGCAGTTGGTAAGCATTGTTGGGGTTTTCCACCGGTGCCAGCACCGGGGCAAACAACGCCACCAACAGGAAAAAGGCCACAATCACCAGCCCAAAAAGGGAGGTTTTGTTGGTATAGATACGTTTTAAAATACGGTCGTTTATCATATTATTCCAAACGGATACGCGGGTCCACCGCGGTATACAAAATGTCCGAAAGTAGATTACCCAGCACAAACAGCACCGCCACCATCAGCGAGAAGCCCAATATCCCCGCAATGTCCAGTTGCTGGGCGGCAATCACGCCGAAGCGTCCGATGCCGGGATAGTCAAAAATAGTTTCCACAATCACCGTGCCGCCCAGCAGACGGATAAACTGTATGCTGGCCAGCGTAATGACGGGGATAATGGCGTTTTTGCCGGCGTGTTTGTACACTACCTGAAACTTGTTGAGCCCTTTGGCGCGGGCGGTGCGGACGTAGTCTTTATTTAATTCTTCCAGCATACTCGAACGCATCACGCGCACCATCAAAGCAAAAGACCCAATGCACAGCGTAACCGCCGGCAGCACCAGGTGGGATAAAACGTCCCAAAACACGCGCAAATTGCCGTTTAGCAGGGAGTCTATGAGCAAGAAGCCCGTATAGGTTTTAAACAGCCCGCTGTGAATGAGCACGTCCGTCTGTACGGAATATCCGCCGGGCGCAAACCACCCCAGCTGCCCGTAGAAAACCATCAGCAAAATAAGCCCCAGCACAAATATCGGCAGCGAAAACCCTCCCACCGAAATCAACCTGGCTACAATGTCTTTCCATTCGTCCTTGTGTATGGCCGAGCCGCAGCCAAACCATACGCCAAAAAACACCACAAACAAAATGGTAACAAACGCCAGCTGGATAGTAGCGGGCAAATATTCTTTAATCGCCTGCGAAACGGGCATATTGGCGCTGGGGCTGTAGCCAAGGTCGCCATGGGCTACATTTTTCAACCAGCGGCCGTATTGCTTAAACACGTTGTCGCGCAGACCGTATTCGCGGATTACTTCTTCCAGCGCGCCCATTTGGCGCGGGTCTTTTACATACAGGGAAGCGCGCATTTCGGGGCTTAGGCGCTGGGTTAAAAAGAACAGCAAAAACGTCACCCCCAGCACCACCAGGGGCAACATTAAAAGCCTTCTTACAATATAATTTAGCATGCGGTCCTTCCCTTATTCAGGCGTTATTTCCGGTACGCCAACACGGCAGAAAGCGTAATTTGAAACGCTTTAAAAAACTCGTTTAATTCCAACGTTTCCGCCGGGGTATGGCAATTGCGGCACCCTACGCCCAAGTTTGGCAGCGTAAAACCAAAGCCGCTTAAAATGTTGGCGTCGCACCCGCCGCCGGAGGCCACGGCACGGATATCCAAGCCTTGCTTTTTCCCAGCGGCCAGCACGGCTTTTACCATGGGGTGCCCTTTGGGCACATGCACGGCCGGATACCGCTGGACGGCAACAAATTTTACTTGAGGTTTGCGGATTTTTCCGTCTATTTTTTTGGTAAAGTGTTTTACCGCTTTTTCAAAGCAGGCTTTCATGTGGGCGGTTTGCTTGTCCAGTTTGGCATTATTTAAGCTGCGGGCTTCGCCTTTTAAATACAGTTCGTCCATCACCACATTGGTCACCCGGCCGCCCTGTACCACACCAAAGTTGGCCACCGTTTCTTTATCGATACGGCCCAATTTCATTTGCGAAAGGGCATAGGCCGCCACTTCCAAAGCGGAAATGCCTTTTTCCGGGCAGACGCCCGCGTGCGCCGCCAAACCTTTGACCCACACTTCTATCGTATTGACAGCCGGGCCCTGCACCAGCAGTTCGCCGACTTCTTCGTTGTCTAAAATCAGCCCTTCGCGGCCTTTTAACTTTTTATAATCCAAATTTTTTGCTCCCTGCATGCCGCTTTCTTCCGTCAGCGTAAAGACAACCTCCACCGGCGGATACAGCTGGTTTTTGTCTTTTAGGGTGCGCAAAACTTCCAAAATAATCGCTATACCGGCTTTGTCGTCCGCCCCCAAAATGGTGGTTCCGTCCGACGTAATGCGCGTTTTTTTGACAATAGGTTTAATATTTTTGCCCGGGGATACCGTATCCATATGGGCGCTAAGCACCACCGGCTGGCTTTTGGTCGTACCCGGAAAGAAACCCATCACGTTGCCTTTGGCGGTGGTATTATATTTTTTGCCGGCATTATCCACATACACTTTGCAGCCTAATTCTTTTAAACGGTTGGCTAAAAATTCCTGTATCGTTTTTTCATTAAACGATTCGCTGTCAATTTTAATTAAGGATAAAAAAGTGTCAACTAAACGCTGTTCTTGGTCTTTCATACCACATTCTCCTATACGGCGGATTTACTTTTTTGATTTTTAAACGGCAATACGCAGCACGCGCAGGCGTGGCGCGGTTTCACTTCCTGCAAAGCAAACGGACGCGTTTGGCACGCTGCCTGTGCATAGCGGCAACGGGCGGCAAACGGGCAGGGCCACACTTCCCGTTCGGCATGTTCGGTGGAGGCTTCCGCCCCGGCAAACACCGCCTGGCGCGGCGCGTGGGCAGAAGGAACGGCGGAAAGAAGCGCCTCGGTATACGGGTGCTGCGGATTAGTGAATAATTCTTCGGCGGGGGCGCGCTCTACAATGCGCCCGCGGTACATTACGGCGATATCGTCGCACAAAAAACGGGCGACGGCAAAATCGTGCGTAACAAACAGCATAGAAAGCTGCCGCGTCTTTTTGATTTCTTTTAATAAATTCAAAATCTGGGCCTGCACCGATACGTCCAAAGCGGAAACGGGTTCGTCCGCCACCAAAATTTGAGGGTTCAACGCCAGCGCGCGCGCAATACAAATGCGTTGGCGCTGCCCGCCGGAAAATTCGTGCGGGAAACGCTCCAGCTGGCTTTCCGAAAGGCCTACGGCCGTCAGAAGTTCCTTTAAAAATTCTTTGCGTTCCTGTTTATTTTTTTTCAGCCCGTGTATGTCCAACGGCTCGCTGAGCAGTTGGCGCACATTCATACGCGGGTCGAGGCTGGAGTAGGGGTCCTGGTACACCACCTGCAACACGCGGCGCAGCTTTTTAAACTCGCTTTTGGAAAGGGAGGGCACATTTTGGCCGTTTACTTGTACGGTGCCGGAAGTGGGTTTTTCAATCCCCAGTAAAACTTTGCACAAAGTGCTTTTGCCGCAGCCGGACTCGCCCACAAGGCCCAAAACGTGGTTCTCCTCCAGCGTAAGGGAAACATCTTTTAGGACGGGTTTTTCCACATTTTTGCCCAGCAAACGCCGCCGGGTATAAGTTTTAAACAAATGTTCTATACGCGCAGGGACGGTCATTTTCCCTCCCTCAGCCAGCAGCGGGTGCGGCGGCCGTTTTCTTCAAACAAAGGCGGGCAGACCTGGCGGCATTTATCCATTACAAACGGACAGCGCGGCGCAAACGGACAGCCGGCCGGCAATTTGCCCGGAACCGGCGGGTGCCCCGTAATAACGGGCAGCAAATCCACTTTTTCGTGCACGGGCGCAAGAGAATTTAAAAGCCCCTGCGTATAAGGGTGGAGCGGGTGGGCAAACAGGTCTGCGGCGGGAGCGTTTTCCATACACATACCGGCATACAGCACCAGCACATCGTCGGCAATGCCGGCTACCACCGCCAAATTGTGCGTAATAAACACGGCCGACATGCCGCTTTCTTTTTGCAATTGTTTAATTAAATTTAAAATCTGCGCCTGCACAGTTACGTCCAGCGCCGTGGTGGGTTCGTCGGCCACCAGCACGTCAGGCTCCAGCGCCAGCGCCATCGCAATCATTACCCGCTGGCACATTCCGCCCGAAAATTGAAAAGGATATTCGTTTAATCGTTTTTCGGCCTCGGAAATACCTACTTTTTCCAATAATTGTGCCGCTTTGGCACGCGCCTGCGCCTTGGACATTTTCCGGTGCGCCAAAAGCGTTTCGGTCAGTTGTTCCCCCACGGTAAGCACCGGGTTTAAACTGGCGGCCGGATCCTGGAAAATCATAGAAATTTTATTGCCGCGGATTTGGCGCAATTCCTCGCGCCCCAGCGCCGCCAAATTTTTGCCTTGATAGCGGATTTCCCCTCCGGTAATATGCGCCGTAGGGGGCAATAAACGCAAAATGGATAAAGCGTGCACGGTTTTTCCGCTGCCCGACTCCCCCACTACGCCCAGCACGCGCCCTTTGGGCAGCGCATAAGAAAGCCCATGCAGGACCGGCACCGGGCCGTCCTCGCCGGCAAATTCTATGTGCAAATTGCGCACTTCTAAAATAGGTTCGTCGGAACGCATCATTTCTTTTATTATAGCAATTTAGAACCGCTCCCCAAAAACGTCCCCCACAGCCATTACTCCGCTGCCAGGGAATTTGCTACACTTATATATATGAAAAAACTTGCGTTGTTTTTACTTCCGCTGTTCTTATGCGCGTGTGGCGGTTACGAAACGGTAACCGTTACCTTGCCCGACGGCTTTGCCGTACAGGCCCGCATTGCCGATACGCCCGAAAAGCAGGAAAAGGGATTAATGTTTGAAACGGAACTGCCGGAAAACGAAGGGATGTTGTTCGTTTTTGAACAAGACGAAGACCAGGCCTTTTGGATGAAAAATACGCTGATAGATTTGGATATGGTATTTATCGGGTCGGATAAAAAAGTTACTTTTGTGGCGGAAGAAATGCCCCACTCTTATACCTATACGCCGGACGACCAGATTGCCTACGCCTTAGGCTACGGCCAATACGTGCTGGAGCTGGCCTCCAAAACCGCCGCCAAACACGGCGTGGTGCAAGGGGCGGAAATCAAATTTCAGTTATCGGATAACAAATGAAACAGCTCTTGGCTTTTGCGTTATTATTATTATTGCTCGCACTGCCAGCCCCCGCCAAGGAGGCCGGTTGGGACGCGCTGAATGCCGAAGCCAAACGCCACTTAATCAATTTGTTAAATATCGATACCTCCCTGCCGGAACCCGATGAGCTTTCCGCCGCGCGCTACATTTACAAAGAACTAAACAAACACGGCATCGATTGGGACATTTTTATCCCCGAGCAAGGCCGGGCCAATTTGCTGGCGCGCATCAAAGGCAGCGACCCGGAACAAAAACCCCTTTTATTAATTTCCCATCTGGACACAGCCCCCGCCGCCGAGGGCTGGAGCTATCCGCCCTTTAAAGCCACCGTGGAAAACGGCAACATCTACGGCTTAGGCGCAACAGACGCCAAAAACTATACGGCCGTATACTTGGCTTTATTTACCTGGCTTAAAGACCAAAACATCACCCCCAAGCGCGACATTATTTTCTTGGCTACGTCCGGCGAAGAGTCCGGCAGTGAAACCGGCCTTTTGTGGCTAGGCGGCGCCCATTGGGACAAAATCAACCCCGGTTACGCTTTAAACGAAGGCGGCGGAATTATTAAAAATAAAGACGGCGTGGATATTGTGTTTGCCGAAGCCTCTACCAAAATGTATATGGACATTAAAGTAACCGCTTACGGCACGGGGGTGCACTCCTCTATGCCGGTAAACGACAACGCCGTATACCTTTTATCGCAGGCGCTGGCCAAAATTGCCGGCTACAATCCGCCTGCCAAATTGACGCCTACGGCCCGCACTTTCTTTAAAGCCATCGCCCCATTGCAAGACGAAGACGGACAAACCACCATTCGCTTTTTGCTGACGGGAACCCCGCAAAACAGCCAGTCCGCCGCCGAAATTATGGCGTTGGATCCGTTTTTTAGAACCCAGTTAAAAGATACCATCAACCCCACCGTTCTTTCCGCCAGCAAGGACACCGGCTCTGCCAGCGGCGAAGCCAGCGCCATTTTAAACGTGCGCTTGCTGCCCGGCTCGGACCCGGACGATTTTTTTGACGATTTAAAAAGTTTGTTTACGGAAGAAGAAAACGTCTCGCTGGAAATTTTGGAACGCCCGCAGACGCCCTTCCCGCAGCCGATGGACGGCACCGACGAACTGTTTGCGTCCATTTCCAAAACGGCCCAAAAACTCATTCCGGGCGCTATCACGGTGCCGGGTATGAGCCCCGCGTCGGGCGATAACGAATTTTTGCGCAAGCTGGGCGTAATTACCTACGGCCTGGGCCCGGATATGGACCCGCTGGCCGAAAACACCACCCACTCGCCCGACGAGTTCATCAGCGAAAAAGATTTGTTTAACCAACTGCAATTTTTGTCCGGCGTGGTGTTTGATTTTGCCTACGGGAAGGACCTGCTGCCGCTTTCGCCCGAAACGGCCCCTCAGGCCGCGGCCGACACCAAAACCGGCTCCACCGCCAAGGCGGAACCGGCCAAAAATCCGTCTGCCAAAGCCGCCAAAAAATAAACCGTTTTATTTTTCCGGTTTATCCGGAACAAAACCAAGAGGATAGCTATGTCAAGCAACACACAACAAAGTCTAGAGGTTTTTTCCCGCAATGAAATTACGGAACACTATATTTACAAACACCTGGCCGCGTGCGAAAAAAACCCCCAAAACCGCACCGTACTGGAAACACTTTCTACCGACGAAAAACGCCACTACGATTTAATTAAAGAAGAATCCGGCGTGGCGGCCAAGCCCGACCGCTTTAAAATTTTTTGGTACTCTTTTTTGGCCAAAACATTAGGGCTGACGTTTGCCATTAAACTTATGGAATCGGGCGAGCACCACGCCTCCGGCACCTACCGTGCGTTTACGCAGTACCCGCACATTGCCCAACTGGCCGAAGAAGAAGACGCCCACGAAGCCAAACTGATTGCGCTGATTAACGAAGAACGCCTGGCGTATATGAGCTCGGTCATTTTGGGGCTTTCGGACGCGCTGGTGGAATTTACGGGCGCACTGGCCGGGTTTACGCTGGCACTGTCCAACAGCAAGCTTATCGCGCTGACGGGCGCCATTACGGGCATTGCGGCAGCGCTTTCGATGGCGTCGTCGGAATATTTATCCTCCAAAACGGAGCAAGACTCCGGCAAGCACCCGGTCAAAGCCGCGGTGTACACGGGCGGCGCGTATGTGATTACGGTGGCGTTGTTGGTGGCGCCGTTTGCGTGCTTAAACAACGTTTTTGCCGCGCTGGGGCTGATGTTGTTTTTTGCGCTCCTGCTGATTGCGGGCTTTATGTTTTACTATTCCGTGGCGCGGGGCGAAAACTTCAAACACCGCTTTATTGAAATGACGTGCCTGAGCTTTGGCGTGGCGGCGGTGAGCTTTTTAATCGGGTTTGCGCTCAAAACCTTCACAGGGATTGAATCCTAACCAAGTCCGCTTTGTATATCCTCCGGCAATGCCGGGGGATTTTTTTGCCATAAAAAACCCCGCCCTAAGGGCGGGGCAAAACTTAACCTAATCAAGGTATTGACTAGGGATTCTGAGTGGTGGAGGCATCACATGCAGTGCTGCTTCCGTCGTTGCAGCAAGAGCCAGAAGCCGTAATGGGGTCGGCAATACCGCAGAAGTCAGAGCACAAGGAAGCGCCGTTGGCATTTCCAGCCGTGCAGGTCGTCTTGTCGCTGGCATATTTGCGGGACAAACTATATTGGTACTGCAAGGAAGTGCTCTCCGGGTTCTTGTCTTTCCCTACGCGTTTAGCAGTAGCTATACCAGCATCATAGGTCGTTTCGGCTAAAGATACCACAAAACCGTTGCCGCCCCCATTCACCGGGTCGCCTTTGGTGTAGAAAGTAGAGCCAGTGGCACCTTGCGGAGCAACGTCCAACACGCCAAAGTCCGTCGCGTATTGGTTCACTTGCAAATATTTGCGCTGTTGAGCTTGAGCAATGGAGCTCAGCAACTGGTCGGCTTCCGTCATGCGGGAGCGTTCTACCGCTTTAAAATACTGCGGCATGGCCATAGCAGCCAAAATGCCGATGATGAGCACCACCACCAGCAGTTCAATCAGGGTGAAACCCTTCTTATTATTCATAAGCCTTTCTCCTTTTTTTGAGTGCGGCCTGGGAAAGGGAACTGTAGGAGTTTTTATATAACCTTTCCCGGGCCGTAACCCCACTGTATCAAAAAAAAAAAACGAGTCAAGCCTTTTTAAGATTCCCACAAAAATCTATTGCACTTACCGCCCATTTTGCGCAATTAAAAGCCGCTTCGGATTTTTCCGAAGCGGCTGTTTTTGTCGGTCTTTTTTTCGGCTTTACAAATCAATTTCCATTTCAATCGGGCAATGGTCCGAACCCATCACATCCGTTAAAATATCCGCGCGAGCCACTTTGGGCAAAGATTTTTCATCCACCATAAAGTAATCAATCCGCCAGCCCACGTTGCGTTCCCGCGCGCGGGTTTTGTAATCCCACCAAGTGTAGTGGCCGCCTTCTTTTTCAAATGCGCGGTACACATCGGCGTAGCCTTGCGCAAAAAAGCGGTCCAGCCAGGCGCGTTCTTCGGGCAGGAAGCCCGTCACGTCCGCATTTTCTTTGGGGCGGGCTAAGTCGATTTCCCGGTGGGCGGTGTTCACGTCCCCGCAGGCTATCACTGTTTTGCCCGTTTTAAAAAGCTCTTGGCTTTTCTCCAAAAAACGTTCGTAAAAACGCAGTTTAAACGCAATGCGTTCTTCGCCCTGCCCGCCGTTGGGGAAGTAAAGGTTTAAGAAATAAAAATTCGGGTACTCCAGAATAAGCGTGCGGCCTTCGCGGTCGAATTCTTCCACCCCCAGGCCTTCGGTTACCGAAAGCGGCTTTTGCTTGCAAAAGCACGCCACCCCGCTGTAGCCTTTGCGCGTGGCGCAGCAATAAAACGCGTGGTACCCCGGCGGATTTTGCAACGCGTCCGACAGCTGCTGCGGGCAGGCTTTCGTTTCCTGCACGGCCAAAATGTCCGCCCCGCAGGAGGCTAAAAACTCCAAAAACCCTTTCTTCTCTACCGCGCGAATACCGTTTACATTCCACGAAATAAATTTTTGGTTCATTTTCCCCCCTTTGGCAAATGGTATAATATATTATAAATTAAATGCGCCGCTTTCCCCTCAACCCGGCGCCAGGAGCAGGTACTTATGATTAAACAAGGAAAATGTTTCTTTACTTCCGAATCCGTTTCCAAAGGGCACCCGGACAAAGTCTGCGATCAAATTTCCGACGCGATTTTAGACGAAATTTTAAAGAAAGACAAAACCGCCCGCGTCGCCTGCGAAACGTATATTACGAGGGGGCTCGTTATCGTCGGGGGCGAAATCACCACCCGCACTTGGGTAGATGTGGAACAAATCGCGCGCGACGTAATTAAAAACATCGGCTATGACGATGCCAAATACGGCTTTAACTACAAAACCTGTGCGGTAATTAACGTTATCGGCAAACAATCGCCCGACATCAGCCAAGGCGTGGACGTGGGCGGCGCGGGCGACCAAGGGTTAATGGTCGGCTACGCGGTGGACGAAACGCTGGAATATATGCCGCTGTCGCTGGTGCTGTCGCACGAAATCTTAAAGAATTTGGAAAAAGCCCGCCGCACCAAAATGCTGCCTTACCTCGGCCCCGACGCCAAAAGCCAGGTAACCGTGGAATACCAGGACGGCAAACCCGTGCGCGTGGACACGATTGTCGTTTCCACCCAACATACCGAAGACATTTTGGACCGCTCCGGCAACAAAATTACCGAAAAATCCAAACGCGAAATTGAAGCCGCGGCCATTATCCCGGCCGTCAAAAAATGGATGGATAAAGACACCAAAATTTACATCAACCCGACGGGCAAATTTGTCATCGGCGGCCCGCAGTCCGACACCGGCCTCACCGGCCGCAAAATTATTGTGGACACCTACGGCGGCCGCTGCCCGCACGGCGGGGGCGCATTCTCCGGCAAGGACCCGACCAAAGTGGACCGCTCCGCCGCCTATATGGCCCGCTACATTGCCAAAAACATTGTGGCCGCCAAGCTGGCCAAAGAGTGCACCGTGCAAATCGCCTACGCCATCGGGCGCGAAGAGCCTGTCGGTTTCTATGTGGATACGGACGGGACAGGCGTCCTGCCGGACGAAAAACTCGCGCAGATTGCGCAAAAGATTTTCCCGCTTACACCGCGGGGGATTATTGAGTATTTTAAACTCAGAAATCCCATCTATCTTGCCACCGCTTCTTTCGGGCATTTCGGCCGCAAAGAATTCCCCTGGGAAGCGACCGACAAGGTAAGCGCGCTTCAAAAAGCCGCCAAGTAATTTCAAAGCTCCGCCCGCAAGCGCGGAGCTCTTTTTTAAATTATGATGAAATCCAGAGTTCTAGAAGCCAAGAACAGACACAAAAATGGTTACAACTGCGCCCAAGCCGTAGCCTGCACCTACTGCGACCTCTTGGGTATGGACGAAAAAACCGCTTTCCGCGCCGTGGAAGCCTACGGCCTGGGCATTGCCAAACGCTACGAAACCTGCGGTTCCGTGTGCGCTATGATGATGCTGGCCGGGCTTAAAAACAGCGACGGCAATATGCAAAACCCTGCGTCCAAATTTTCCACCTTTGAGCTGGGCCAAAAATTAACCCGCAAGTTTGAAGACTGGAACACCACTTGTTGTTGCGCGCTTTTGCGCGGAACAGACGGGAAAACCGACCGTATCCGCTCCTGCCGCGGCTGCGTGGCCGACTGTGCACGCATTGTGGAAGACGTCCTTTTCCCGGGGCAGTTTGAACCGTACGAAGAAAGACACGCGGAGGAAGAATAATGAAAAAAATATGTATGCTCGTAACAGACGGATTTGAAGAAATTGAAGCCGTAGGCACTTTTGCCATTTTGCGCCGCGGCGGCGCGAACGTGAATATATACTCCTTGTTGGATAAAGACGCCACCGGCCGCTTTGGCTTAACCTGCACTAAACTGCGGCCGTTTTCCGCTTTGGACGGCAACAAATACGACTTACTGGTAATGCCTGGCGGACCGCAGTACAAGGCAATGGAAGCTAACCCCGCCGTGCAAGCGCTGATTAAACAGTTTATGGACGCGGGCAAAACCGTAGCCGCCATTTGCGCCGGCCCGACGATTTTGGGCCACGCCGGCTATCTAAAAGGCCGCCGCTACACCTGCTTTACCGCAATGAATGAAGACTTTGGCGGCACCTATTGCGAAGATTACGCCGTAAAGGACGGCAACATCATTTCCGGCAAATCGGCCGCCGCTACGATTGACTTTGCTTTCCTCGTGCTGGAAGACGCCGCCGGCAAGGAAGTGGCCGACAAAACCAAAAAAGAAATCTACTACAAAGGCAATTAAATTTTTGCCCTTTTAAAAGCCCCGGCTCATACAGCCGGGGCTTTTTATTGTACGCCATCAAGCCAACCTTCCGTTCCGGTCCTTTAGGGCATGGAGGCCCCGCCAAAACGGACCATAAATTGCTTTTGGGGCTGGAATAACGCCGCCCAAGTGTGCCCGTTCTACACCACCCGGTGCGTACGGGAGGCTAACCGCGTGCCAGCCTTTGGAAGTGTAAAACGAATATAGTACCCCCAAAAAACACGGTGCTTATAAACATAAAAAAACGGGCTGGAACAAAATTCCAGCCCGTCTAAACTTGTAAATTTTGCTTAAAAGCGCAACGTGAGTGAAGCTTCCGCCCCCAACCCGTAATAAGCGTAGTTGGCGGCCAAACTCAAGTCCATATAAGACGGCAGTTTAAAGTTAAACCCGGCCGTAGCGCGCGCTGTGGCGGCGTGTTCGCTTTCCCCTTCCATAGACGGGTCCGACTGGGCTTTATTGATATTAAGCGTGGTATAATCCACCCCGCCGCCGATATAAGGCACAAAGTATTTAAACTTCATAGAAAGCACCAAACTGGCATTGTAGTGCGTGGCGGAAAAATCCCGCGCGCTGGCGCTGTGCGCCGCTACCACCAACATCGGCTGAAAAGACCCCAACATTTCGTTCGGGCGTGTAATCCCCCAGCGCAAGCCGCCGCCGGCAATCGTAAGCCCTTGGTAGCTGCTGGCACGGATAAAACCGTCAATGCGGAAAGGCATACCAATATCGGCCTGCAACCACGGATAAAATACTTCCCCTACTTCGTCGCGGTCGCCCAATGCGGTGTGCTGTTTGGTGGCGTAATCCGCCCCATTGCCTTGGCTCATACGAAACACCATACTCCCGCGCGGCCCAATCTGAAAACCGCCCCAGCCCAACACGCGGCCTGTAGTATAAGTGCCCGAACCAATCAAGCCACCCAAATCCTTGGTAAAAGCGCGGACGTTGTCGCGCGTGACATTGGCGCCAAAATCGTCCCAAATATTACGGGCGGACGCTCCCGTGGCGCATAGCATCAAAACAGCCAGTGCCCAAATTGCTTGTTTTATTTTCATCATTGACCTCAAATTCTATTTTATCCGGTCCTGCCCGGAATTACGATAAAATAATTTCATCACCGGGGCGCACCCGCCCGGCCAAACTGCCGCCGGGCAGCTCCAGTGTATAGCGCGAACCGCGTACAAACCGCCCAAAACGCCACGGTTTCATTTGTTCGGCTATATATAATACCAACCCATTTTTGTCAAAAAAAATTGCATCTATGCTAAAGCGCATAAAACAGGTATGAATTTGAGGACAAGGGTCCAACAGCAAGCCATTGCCCGGTTTTAATTCCCGGCGAAACATCAAGCCCTTTAACCGAGTGTAAAAAGTATTGGCTACTTCCACCTGCTGGGCCAATACTTCACCCGTGCGTTTTAGCGTACACTTCATTTAATATCCTGCGCGGGGGCGGGTTCTTCCCCCACCGTAGCGGCCGCTTGAGACAACAATTCACGCACGGTTGCCTCTAAACGGCTGTCCAAAAAAGTAAAATTATCCGGGGGCACAATGCCATACCCTTCCGGATTTTTAAAAATCAAAAACGTCACCAGCCATTTATCCCCAAAAGATACATCTGCAATCCACATACCTTTGCGCGTCAGCGCGGCGCGTATTTCGTACACGCGGGGATTGGGCGCTTCCCCCTCCTGCCGGCAAGCGGCGGAGCAGGTTTTTAAAAACGAAAAAGTTTCTTTATCCAACACGCGCAGATTAGCATATTTCCCGCGCGCCAGCGGCAATACCGGCCGCCCGTCTTCCAAAACTATCTGCGAAACTTTAAAAAAAGAACCGTACTGCAAATCAAAAGCGCACAGCCCGTACGGAACGGACCACAACACCGCCGCCAGGGCCGTGCGCCAAATCCAGCTGTTACGCAGCCACGCGTTCCACATAGCTGCCGGTGCGGGTGTCTACCAACACGGTATCGCCTTCGTTGATAAACAGCGGCACTTTGATAACCGCGCCGGTTTCCAGCGTGGCTTCTTTGGTGGTGTTGGCTACCGTATCGCCTTTCACGCCGGGCACGGTGGAGGCGATTTTGAGCGGGACCTTAATCGGCAGTTCCACGTTAAACAGTTTATCGTTGATATAGATGCCGATAGCGTCCATATTGTCTTTTAAGTATTTGGTCAAATCGCCCAATTTTTTTACTTCCACTTCCACCTGGTCGTAGGTTTCGGTATTCATAAAAGTGGCCATATCGCCGTTGGTATAGAGATACTGGAACGGGCGTTTTTCCACTTCCACTTCTTTAAATTTATCTTCGGGGCGGTAGGCCGTTTCGATTACGGAACCGGTGTTGATGTTGCGCAATTTCACGCGCACTACGGCGCGGGCTTGGCTTTTGCGGTGGTGCTGGAATTCGATAATTTCTACCAGCTGGCCGTTTTCGTCTTCAAAAATAAGTCCTTCGCGAAATTCTGTCGTGCTAAGCATTTTTTACCTCTTTTTGGGCCGAAGCCCGGAATTATTTCTGCGTTAATTTTTTGGAACCTTTTTGGGTGACTAAAAAGCTGTCCTCCAAGCGTATCCCCCAGCGTCCGTCGAAATAGATGCCAGGTTCAATAGTGACCACATAATTTTCTTCCAGCACATCCGGCCCGCCCGCACGCAAAATCGGGCGGTCGTGTTCCTGCAAACCGATGCCGTGGCCGGTGGTGTGGAAAAATTCTTTCCCATAACCGGCTTTTTCAATTACGTCGCGCGCCGCGGCGTCCACCGCGCCTGCGCTTACACCCGCGCGCAAAGCTTTTATGCCTGCCTTGCGGGCTTGGTCCACAATGTTCCAAATCTTGGTATATTCGGCCGGCTCTTTTTTGCCGTGCCACCAGCTGCGCGTCATATCCGAAGTATATCCTTCGTAATAGCAGCCAAAATCCATCAATACCGCTTCCTCTGCTTTGAGTTTGCGGGTTTTGGAAGGCGTATGGTGTGCGTCAGCCGTGTTTTCGCCGAAGCAAACAATGTTAAACGGAATGGAATCCGCCCCGCGCTTGTGCATGGCAAGGGCCATCAAAACGCGCACGTCTTCTTCGGTCATACCGGTTTTAATCTGCGGCTTTACTTCTTCAAACGAGTGCCAGGCAATTTGGCAAGCTTTGCGCAGTTTGGCCACTTCGTCAGCATATTTGGCCATACGCATTTCGCCAATCAGGCCCGAAGCCTTGCACAAACCGGCTTTAAGCAACGCTTGCCCGCGCTCCAAATCAATCAAAGCCGGGTCAAACGCCACGCGTTTAAGGCCCAATGTTTTGATTTTAGCCAATGCTCCCTCCAGCATTCCGCCATAGGGGACAATTTCCGTTTTAAGGAATTTGGCCGACGGCGTCATTTTGCTGGCAATCAGGCGTTTGGTCAAGCAATAGCCTTTGGCTGGCGTAATTAAAAAAACAGCCTCGCCGTCATATAAGTCAATGCCGGACAAGTAGCGCTGTTCCAAGTGGGCCGCCGTTAAATAGCCGTCCAATCCAGCGTGTTTTAATACACGGCGGAAATCGGACATTCGTTGAGAAGCTAAACTTTTAATAGCCATATTATTTTTTCGTTAAAATTTTAGCGCCCGTTTTAGCAACGGCAACGGTATCTTCCAAGCGCACCCCGAATTTGCCGGGCAGGTAAATGCCGGGTTCCACCGTTACAATGTTGCCTTCGGACAAAACAGCCGCAGACTGCTGGCTGTTGTAGGGGTCTTCGTGGATTTCAATCCCCACCCCGTGGCCGGTGCCGTGGGTGTAATATTCGCCATAACCGGCCGCACTGATAATGCCGCGAGCGGTAGCGTCCACTTTTTTGCACGGGACTCCAATGCCCACCGCCTTAATACCCTGCTTGCGGGCTTTATCCACAATGTTCCAAATCTTGGTATATTCGGCCGGTTCTTTTTTGCCGTGCCACCAGCTGCGGGTAATGTCAGAGCAGTAGCCTTTGTAGATGCAGCCAAAATCCATGAGCACGGCGTCTTCGGCCTTTAATTTGCGGTCGCTGGTTTCGTGGTGCGGGTTGGCGGCGTTTTCGCCAAAGGCAACAATGGTGTAGAACGAAGTAGTCGTTGCACCGTGGGCACGCATAAAACGTTCCATTTCGGCAGCCACTTCGCATTCGGTCATACCGGTTTTAACAAGAGGCTTAATGTATTCGTACGTCAAATAAGCAATGCGGTTCGCCTCGCGCAGGAGTTTTAATTCGGCCGCGTCCTTATTTTCGCGCAATGTAGTAATAAAGCTGCTGGCTTCCACAAACCCGCTGGCGCGCAGCAAGCCGCCGGAAATGTAAGATTCCTTGGCCGCGTCAAACCCCGGGCGGGCCAAACCCAGCTTGCGGGCTTTTTCAATAGCGGAAACAATGCGGTTTTCGTCGCCGATTACTTCCATATACGGAGCAAACTTGCTAAACGGTTCCACATACAGTTCCCGCGTAAAGCAGGTAACGCCTTTTTTATGCACTAAAAATACGGCTTCGTTCGGGTAAAAATAAAATCCGGACAAATAAAACTGGTCCAGGTTGTTGGTAACGATAAACCCGTCCAGTTTGTTTTTGCGCAGCAACTTTCTAAGCGCAGAAAAACGTTCAGTTGTATAATTTTTTTGAGCCATTTTTATTACCGCCTTGCAAAACGTCTATACAGATATGATACAATTTTAACTCCCTGCACACAATATAAGTTTTCGCGCGCGTAGGGGAGAAATGCGTTCAAAACAAGCCGGAATATAATATAATAAATTAAGTATGGCACACAGTACGTTTTTTAAAACCGCTGGATTGCTGTTGGCGTTGGTGGCCGCCCCTTTTGGGTGGGCGGGTGTTTTTACGTCGCAAGATGGGGCTTTTACGCTGGATATGCCCGCCGGCTGGGCGCAAGCCAAACAAACCGATAAAGACAGTGTGCTTACCCTGCAGAAAGGCTCTTCCCGGATAGACATCAAATCCGTAAATTGCTCCACGGAAACCTGCATCGAACAAAAAATCACCTCCGATTTAGCGGAAGTAAAAAGCAAAAAAATGCAGGTTATCGGCAACTCCTACACCGGGGAAGAAGTAAAACGTATCGAATTTTCCACCGGGGATCCGTTCTTTTACATCAGTTTTTTTACTCCGAAAAATGATTTCAGCGCCGGTTATTTTTTAATTGACAAGAAAGCTTATTCCATTTTAGCTAAAGATTTAACGTATGCCGAAACGGATTTGATTTTTTCGTTTATTTCTCCGGTTAAAAAGGCCGAGCCCGTAACTTTGGAGATGGACTTAAAAGACCCGCGGGCATACGATATTGCCGCTCTGCCCGCCGTGCAAGAAGAAACCCTGGAAGTTACAGCCCCGTCTGCCGAAGTTCAGCCGACGCAGGCCCCCCAAAAATCCAAACTTTTTGCCTCCGCCAAAAGGAAATTGGCCAAACTAAAAGTAAATACGCTTCTGTCCAAACATATGCCCCCGTATGTACGCCGGTTAGGGCACGGTTTTGACGCGTTGGTGCTTTTGCTGGCGCTCTTTGTGGCGCTGGTGGGAGCCACGGGCTGCGTGAGGCCTTTTATTCGCCTTACAAAGGCCGCCCCCCAAGCTAACCCCAATTCGCTCTACCCCATTAAATTTAAACGTCTATACGGAACGCCCTCCCTTATTTTCCGCGCCAAAGACAACCAGGGCAATATCCTTACTTCTTTGTCGGCCCGGTGGGACAGCGTATTCTTATTTTCGGGGATTATGTTAATTGTGCTGTCCGTATTGGTTATGGCGGCGGCGGGCTTGGGAGAAGCTTCCAAATTATTGCCGGTTTCCGGGTTTGTATACAGCACGGTTTATTCCGCCTGTTCGCTGGTTATCCCCTTGGGAGCGGTGGTATTTTTCTGCGGGATTGTGTGGTCCCAACTGATTTTGCGCGAAATCACCCTTTTCGACCGCAAAGGCAAAAAAGCGGCTATTATCTTGCAAAAAGGGTTTGGCTTCTCCCACGAACGGTATGAAATTTATTTTGCCCGGTCCAAAGACATGCTGGTTGTTACCCGCAAACGCTTTGCCCTGCGGCGCACTTGGCAGTTGTTCACCCGCGAAGGGAACCCCCTGGCCGCCATTACAGAACGCAGCACTTGGCGCGCCTTGCTGCGCAAAATCTGCGGGCACTTATGGGGCCTCTTACGCGCGGACTATGACATCGACGGGCAGATGGACTGCAAAGGTGCCATTGAAAACACCCACGAACCTTTCAACCAGTTTATCTGCAACATAGATAAACCCCAAGCCTTAAACGCACGCGACTTACTGGCCGCCACACTGCTGATTAATATCCGCGATAAAGACAAATGGTACCCCTGGTTTAATTAATTTTACCCCGCCTTGGCGGGGTTTTATTTTGCGATACCTCTCCCTAAAAAAGGCCCCGCACCGGCTTTATTTTTGATATTCTATTACTATGAAACAACTGTTTGCCCTTGCCGCACTGTGTTTTTGCAGTGCCGCTTACGCCCAAAATTTACAGCCATATGTAGAGGAGCAACTTCAAAACCCTGTATTAAACGGGGCTCTTTGGGGCGGTTTGGCCGCTTATACGGACGGCACCCGCCAGGAAATTTTTGCCGTAAATGCAGACACTCGCCTCACCCCGGCTTCCACCCTTAAGCTATTAACCACTGCAGCCGCCTTGGAAACGTTCGGGCCGGACCACCAGTTCCAAACCCGGCTATACGCTTCCTCCACCCCCGACGAAAAAGGCATTTTAAAAGGGGATCTATACCTGCGCGGCGGCGGAGACCCCACCCTGGGTTCCACCCGCGTAACCGGCGGGGAAACCTGGCGGCAAGTGGCCGCTAAATGGGCCGAAGCCGTCAAAAAAGCGGGGATTACCCGGGTAGAAGGCAATATCTATGCGGACGTTTCCGCCTTTGAAGGGCCGTCTATCGCGCCTAAAGTAAATTGGGAAAATATCGGCAACTATTATGCCGCCCCCGCCAGCCCCTTATATTTTAACGACAATCTGTTCAAAATTTATTTTAAACCCCAACCCTTTGACGCAAAACCGGCCCAAGTATCCCACACCGACCCGAAAATACCAGAGCTGCGCCTAACCAGTTTCGTAACCGCCGACGCAAAAAACAAACGCGATAATGCCTACGCCTATGGCGCCCCCGGCCAGTATGAAATGGAAATCTATGGCACGATTCCTACCAATTTTACCGGGTTTTCCATTCAAGCCGCGTTGCCGGACTCGGCCTTATTTGCGGCGCAGGCCCTGCACAATGCCCTGCGCGAAGCCGGCATTGCCGTTGGCGGCCGTGGGCAAACCACCACGCAATCCCCCGACTATGCAACCATGCCCCTGCTTCACACTTATTATTCCCCTAAGCTAAAAGACATTGTGCTTATCGTTAATAAACGCAGCTTCAATCTGTACGCCGATGCCCTGCTTAGGCAGCTGGCGCTGCACACCGGGAAAAAAGGAAGTGTTCAAAACGGGCTGCAAGAACTGCAAAAATTTGTACGCAAAAACAAATTGGCCGGCCCAGACGATACCGTGCTCTACGACGGAAGCGGCCTGGCGCGTGATAATTTACTCACCCCGCGCGTGCTGGTAAACACGCTTACGTTTATGACCAAAAGCCCTTATTTCCAGTACTATTATAATTCGTTGGCCACCCCGAACGACCGGGGAGACTTGCTCCTGCTGCGGTACTTTTTAAAACCGCGCCACCAAGTGCAGGACGTGCGCGTAAAAGGCGGTACGGTGGACGGCGTAAAAACGGTGGCAGGCTATGTAAAAGACCGCAACGGCCACCCGATTGCCTTTGCGTTAATGGCTAATAATTTGGCTTCCAAAAACGAAGCATTGCTGCGCATTCACGAAAATATTATTAAAAAACTGCTGCAGTACCCCGGCAACTAACTCCCCGCACCCATTTAGGGCACCCGCTCCGCCGGCCCCTAAAGGCTGGAAAAACTTTACAAAAAAGAAAGCCAAAAAAGTTCTGACTGAAAGTCTTTTTTAAAAAACGGCACGCCATAGGCCCGTACCAACGGAGCCGGAGCCCTATATTCCGCCGCAAAATTCAGCCAAAAAACGGTTTCCGCCCCATCTTGACTTTCGGCCAAGAAACGCTTGTTTTCCTCGGCAAAAAAGGCATTGTACACGCTGATTAATACTTGCAAAACAATATCCCCCGAAGAGCTAATCCACTCCCCCCGCACGCCGTCTACCGACGCATGCACTTGGGCCGCGCGGGCAAAAATTAAATTTTCCAAGTCAATTCTATTATAGGAATGTGCCATATAGCGGGCGAACGGGCGGCCATAAAATAGCCCAATATACCCCTGCGGCTCTTGGCACAAAACGGCCCCTAGAGCACTTGCAATTTGCCCGTTCATACAAAAAGGAAGGAATAAAAAAGGCCCCTTGCACGGGGCCTTTTCGTACGGTAGGAAAAGAATTACCAGTGCATTAAAAACGCCGGTATTAAAAGCAGCATAGAAAGCACCGCCAACACAATTTGCAGCGGGATATTCCACCGGGCCCATTTAAGCCACGGAATACCCGCCATACCAATGGCGGCCATCGTAACCGGAGCCGTGGGAATGATAGCGTTTGTCCACCCCTCGCCAAATTGATAGGCCAAAATGGACAGCTGCGGGCTGATGCCCAACAAATCCGACAGCGGAATCATTACCGGCATCGTCAACACAGCCTGCCCGGAACCGGACGCCACAAAGAAATTGATAAATGTATGCGCCCAAAACATTCCCTCTACCGCGGCCAGCGGGTGCAGCTGCCCAATGGCTTGGGCAATGGAATGCAGTACAGTATCCAAAATGCGCCCGTCCGAGGCAATCACCACAATTGCCCGTGCCAAAGCCAGCATAATGGACACGCTCACCATACTGCGCGCCCCGTCAATAATAGCGTCTGTCGTTTGGTTCAGGCTCAGCCGGCCGATAACCGCCGACACCAAGCCTACGCCCAAAAACAAACCGGAAATTTCAATAATGTACCAATGGTAAACGGCCACCCCATATACCAGCCCAGCCATACCCAAGGCAAATACAATGGAAATTAAAATATGAGACCGCTTAAACTCGGGCTTTTGCAATACATTTAAATGCAAATGTTTGCGCTTTTCGCGGTCGGCTTCGTAGGTAATGCTTTTAGTGGGGTCTTTGCGCACGCGTTCGCCGTAAAGGGTAACAAACGTAATTACCACCGCCGTACAAATTGCCCACACCAACAACCGGTATCCTAAACCGGAATAAAGGGGCAGTTCGGCAATTCCCTGCGAAATCCCCACCGTAAACGGGTTCATAAAGGCAGAGCCAAACCCCACCCACGCGCCTAAAAACGGGATACTCACGCCTACGGCGGTGTCATACCCCAACGAACGCGCCAGCGGGATAAACAGCGGGATAAAAATCAGCGTTTCTTCTTCCATACCAAAGACGGCCCCTCCCAGCGAAAACAAAATCATACTGGCCGGAATAAAAAACTTTTTTAGGCCGTCCCGTCGGGAGAACAAATAGCTTGTGCCCAAAATTACAGCATTCACCGTCCCGGTGCGTTCCAAAATAGTAAAAATAGCACCGGTAATAAAAATAAATACGATAATGTCGGCACAATCGCCAAAAGCTTTGGCGGGCGCGGTCAACACGGCACCCAATCCCTGCGGATTGGCGTCCACCCGGTGGTAAGAACCGGCTACTGTATAGGAACGCCCATCTTTTTGGACGGTGTCGTATTGCCCGGCGGGAAGGAGGTACGTCAGTACGGCCATTACAATCATAATCGAAAAAATAAGGCCGTAAATGTTAATGGAAAATCCGGATTTCATTTATATATTATAAATTATTTCCCTTTTCCTCTGCTAACCCAATCTTCCTGCGGAAATAAAAACGCCATAATATCCCCCACAAACCCCCACAGGCCCGCCGCTACCACTACGCTTACTAACACTTTTAGCAAAATAATCCCCATACCTGCTCCAAACCGTCGGGCCGCAAAGCCAAGCCCCCGCCCGGGAAACCCTTTTCACATGGGGCGGACACGGGAGAACCTTAACTTTGCTAACCCAAACGGCTCTTTATTTGCTACAATAGATTTGCGCCTTCCTGGCAGAATTGCGCAAATCTGGACGTAACGGAGCCAGCACGCCGCGAGCGCGGCGCAGGTTTACAAGGATAAACCGCTCCGTGTTTGGAATTTCTTCATTAGGTGGAAGTAAAACCAAGTACGTCTGCAAGATAAGAGGGATAGCGCCCCTCTTACAATTGCTAGTATAGTAAGTATTGTAAGTATTTGTCAAGTGTTTTGTGGGCCCAAAAGGACCTATTTTTTACAAGGAGGAGCCGACTATGAATAAGTTTGAAAAACAATTAGAAAAATGGAACGGCGGCATACTGCGCGGAGCACAGGCCAAGTTAGCAAGGCTCCTCCGGGTATCCACCGCCACCGTAGCCCTGTGGACTACTGGGAAAAGGCGCCCCTCCAAAGGTTATGTAGCCCAAATGGCTCAATTATTCGGATTGGACGCTTACGATGTAATACGCCTGTTTCCGGCAAATACCACTTATCCGGACTTACAACCACAGCGCCCCACCCGCTCCTTGCGCGATGCGCAAATACCGGAAAATACTTACAGTGCTGACAGTTCCTCCCCCTCTTTTACCGGGAAAGCACCTGCTTTAAGCAACAGTGTTTCGCTGCCGCTTTTGACGCAGTTTCCGGAACAATACCCCGCCTACCAGGAAAGCAGCGTGGCCGAATGGTGGACCGTTCCTTTACGCTATGCCAAAGGGGCGAAATATTTGGTAAAAGAGAACCAAACCACCGGAGAAAATAACCTTTATTTTATCCGGCCGGAAAAAGATTTTGTAGAAGGAAAACTAATGCTTATTCAAACTCCGGACGGCTATACCGTCAAGAGAATTAAACAGGAAAACGGGCAGGTTTTCCTATATACCGAGCAAAATGTATTAGTTGGAACGTTTTTGCCGCACCAGCTGCGCCCGCTTGGTACAGCGGTGCAAAAACTGGTAGACCTGGAATGACGGGCTTGATTTTCGACGAAATTCCATTATACTATCAATATCCCCGGTGGGTGGTTGTGCAGAAAACTCCCCCGGTGCGTCAGCCTCTCCTGAAGATGTTGGGCGGCGCATGCGGATGCTAACTGCTGCGAGTTGAGAGGTGCGCGGGCGCGAAGAGCGTGGCGGCCTTTAGACCGAAAGTGCAGAAAATAAGAGTTCTTTGAGGAAGCAAGCCGTGCGGGGCAGGAGTGCCCGGGATGCAAGGGCCGTTTCACAAGCTTCAGGCCTGCTGCTTGAGGGCAGCGGGGGTTCGCTGAGGATATGGGACGGAGCAACCGGCTTCAGGTGTCGGGCGGTACCTCAAACCTCTTAACTGGCAACGAAACCCAAAATTGGGGATAAGTGAGCAATCATGGAAGAGTCGACTAGATGAGTCCTCTGCGTTGAATAAATGCGGAGGGCTCTTTTTTATTGTTTGGATTGCCGTGGATTTTCCGCCAATTGATATTTACAGGCATACCAACCGCGCAAGCAAAATTCCCTATAAAAAACGCCCCGCCTGTGGCTAGGCGGGGCGTTTTAAATTGGATAGTACTAGGCGTGGGAAGCCCGGCTTTTAAACTGTGCATTATACAGCGAGGCATACGCCCCGTTGGGGATTTGCAGCAGCTGTTCGTGCGTGCCTTCTTCCACGATATGGCCTTCGTTAAGCACCACAATTTTATCGGCATTTACCACCGTAGACAACCGGTGCGCAATTACAAATACCGTGCGGTTTTTAGTTAAATTATCCAACGCTTTTTGCACAATTGCTTCGGACTTATTGTCCAACGCGCTGGTGGCCTCGTCCAAAATAACAATGGGTGCTTGGCGGATAAATGCCCGCGCAATCGCCACACGCTGGCGCTGCCCGCCGGAAAGCGTCAGGCCGCGTTCGCCCAGTTCCGTATCCAAACCCTTTTTCAAGGTGCGGATAAAATCGTCCAAATGGGCGTTTTTCACGGCGTCCTGCAAATCTTTTTCCGTAGCGCCGGGGCGGCCAATCATAATATTTTCACGAATGGTGCCCGTGAACAGGAAATTGTCCTGGAAGACCACGGAAATATGATCGCGCAGGGATTTAAGCGTAAAGTTTTCGATATTTACCCCGTCGATGGAAATAGAACCTTTCGTCACGTTATAAAAGCGCGGCAACAAGCTGACGATGGTGGATTTACCTCCGCCCGAATTCCCCACCAAAGCAATCGTCTTGCCGACGGGCGCCGTCAGATTAATGTCCTTCAGCACATACACTCCGGGTTTATAAGCAAAAGACACATTGTTGAAGCGGATTTCATTGCGAACCGCTGTAAGCGTAACAGCACCGGGTTTATCGGATATTTCCGTTTTTAAGGCGAAAATTTCAAATATACGGTCAATGGCCAGGAAAGCTTTTTTGATGTCCACATAATTGTCCCCCATCGTTTTTACCGGGGTGTAAAGCATCAAAAGCGCCGCTACAAACGAGGTAAAGTTACCGCTGGTAATCGTACCGTTTACAATCATAGAGCTGCTCTGCCAGAACACCAGCGCCAGCCCTAACGAAACAATAAAATGCATAACCGGCGACAGCCAACCCGTATGCTTTACCATACCCATATTCAAGTTGAACACATCGTCCATCAATTGGTTAAAACGTCTTTCTTGGTCGTCCTGCAAGTTATAGGCCGCCACGGTGCGGTTCCCGTTGAACATTTCGTTGTAAGCACGCATCGCAATCGAGTTAATTACTACCGTGTTACGCACCAGTTCTTCCAATTTGCGGCGCACAATAAAAATAAGCGCACCCGCCGCCGAAAAAGCCCCCACGGCAATTAACGTCAGCTGCCAGGAGTTATAAAACAGCACAAAAATAAGCGTAACGCTGGAAAATACACGCGTCACCAGCATACGCAAGTTATTAATCAGCCCGTTACAGGCGGTATCCGCATCATTATTGTAGCGCAGCATGATAAAACCGGAGTCGGTGCTATCAAAATACCCGCTGTGCATACTTAATAATTTATAAAACAGTTTTTTGCGTACGTCCTGCGTGATTTTGTTCCCCACCCAAGAGTTTAAATATTTCACCAGATACGTCAGCACGCTCTGCACCAGCACAAACGCAATAATTAGCAGCGGAATATAAGCCGCAAAAGTAGCGTTTTTAGCCACCAACACATCGTCGGTGTAAGACTTCATAAACATTGCCACAGTTGCGTCCAATGCCCCCACGGGCAACGCCAATAAAAGCCCCAGCAACGCGCGGAACCAGTAAGGCTTTACAAACGGCCACATCTTTTTATAATTATCTACAAAAGGGTTTTTAGTTATCAGCTCGCCCATCGGGCGGGTAAAGAAATTTTTCATAGTATTTGGCTTCTCCGAGAATTTGCCTATTTTTTATTATAACAATTAGCAAGCGTATTGTCCCAAAACCCCTTTGCTTGCCAGAAACGGACCGGGGGTTGAAAAAGACAATTTACTTTGCTAAACTAATCAAACAGTGCCCGGAAAAAGACCCTCTTTTTCCCGACGCATAATTTTCCCAGCAGGGGTATTTTTTATGGTTATTAAGAAAACAAACAAAGAAGCGCTCACCGCCGCGGAACTAAAAGAAATTAAAAAGCATCTACTGGAACTGAAAGAAGATGCCGCCGCGCGCTTGAAAGACAAAAAAAATATGGATATGCCCGAAGCCGAAGTGGGTGACCCGATTGACGATGCCAGCAAAAGCTTGGATAAAGAAATCCTGTTTGAACTCTCCGGCAACGCCCACAGCACCATTGAACAAATTGAGGCCGCTCTGCGCAAAATAGACAAAGGCATTTACGGCTTTTGCGAATACTGCCGCCAACCTATCCCCAAAAAACGCATTAAAGCGCTTCCTTTTGCGCGTTACTGCGTCAACTGCCAGCATTCCACGGAAAGACACCGGGAATAGCCTGTTTTGAACTAAAAAAGGCCCGTCCAAACCGGACGGGCCTTTTTTATGGTTCCCTTTATTTCTCCCCTGCGCTAACCGCTGGGCCATCGGCCGGGTGTTCCATAAGGGGCAACAACCGGCTGGCAAACTTCCGCATAGGAAGCAATATACCAAAACAGCCCGGTGCTAAAATGCACCGGGCTGTGTGATTCTATAAATAGCTAACTTATTTGGTTTCTTCGTCGTTTTCCGTTTTAAACGAGTCCTGCAACAACTGACCTAAGGTCGGGCGAGGAGCTTGCTTTAAATACTGAGCAACGACTTTGCGGTTTTGCACTTGGTCGTATTTCTTGACAGACAAGTTAACCGTGAAAGTTTCCGGATTTACACCCACTACCAAAGCGGTAATCGTATCGCCTTCTTTAGCGGTAAAATCGCGGCCCATTTCAAAGGGGCTAATGAAACCTTTCGTGTTGTTCTTGCCAATGGTGCATTCCACCCCGTTTTCCGCGTCCACTTTCGTAACAGTCGCTTTGACGGAGCTCTTGTACGGGTAGCGGCGTTTCAAAGCGTCGGCCGGGTTCAAGAACAGTTGTTTCAAACCGAATTCCAATTTCGGGGTTTCTTTATCCAACGCCAAGAGCTTGGCTTTCAAGCGCTGGCCTCTTCTGTAATTGGTCAAAGCGGTTTCCGGTTCTTTCCAAGCGATATTATCCAAATTCACCACGCCTTCAATACCGTGGAAGCGCAAGAAAAGTTTTTCTTTGTCCACTTTGGACACGACCACACGCAGCACATCGCCTTCTTTAATTTCGCCAAGCACTTGCTCGCGGCGGACGGCTTCGTCTTCTTCCAGTACTTGTTTGCGGGAGATAATGAGTTTCTGTCTTTCTTTAGCAAATTCAACAATCTGCGCTTTGATTTTGGCCCCTACCGGCAGGTAGTGTTTGTAGGCGGTGTGGAGTTCGGAAAGAGAGAGCGGCATAAAACCATTTACGCCAAAAACTTCTACGATATAACCGCCTTTTACGCACTGTACAATGGTGCCTTTGACGCGTTCTTTTTCTTCGTAGGCTTTTTTGCAAATATCCCAGCCCAACGATTCCAACGCTTTTTTGTGGGACAGGATAGCCGGTCTTTCGTCAGAACCGCGTTTTACGAGCACGGCGGAAATCGTATCGCCCACGGCAGGCAGCGTTTTGCCTTCAAATTCGGATACGGCAATGGCCCCCTCTTTTTTCGCGCCGGTATCCACTAAAATGTAATCTTGATTAATCTGTACAACGGGCACTTCCACAATTTCTTTTTTGTACAGTTTCTCCGATAAAGACTCTTGCTGCGCAATTAACTGGTCCATCGTCATTTCTTGTTCGTTAATTGTGTCTTCGGTGTTTTTGATTTCTTCGTTTGTCGTCATAAGTCCTTATTACAGTCTTTCCCAAGGCGGGAAGACTGCGTAACCTCCGTTAGATATTTATAGAATTTATTGCATCCATTATTTGATTTGCAAATTGTTTATACTGGGCTTTTGGTTCCAGCTCCGGGTTTTTTTCCAAGTGCATCACCGTGCCGAACTTCACCCGTATTTTGCGCACCCACGGCCAGCCGAAAGTGCCCTGCACTTTTACCGGCAATACGGAAACGCCCGTTTTGTATACTAAAAAGCCAATTCCGCTTTTAGGCTTTTGCGGCAAGCCCGTGCGGCTGCGCGTCCCTTCCGGGAACATCACCACGCTTTCGCCCCTTTCCAAGGCGTGCAATACTTCTTGCAAAGCGCCAAAATCGCCAATCATACGTTTGCGGTCCACCGGGATATAGCCGCTGCGGCGGAAAAACCACCCCAGTAAGGGCACAGAAAAGAGTTCCTTTTTGGCTACAAAGCGCGAGTCGCGCACTAAACCGGCAAAACTGCCGATAGCGGGCGGGTCTGCATTCGAAAGGTGGTTCCCAGCAATAATCAAAGAGCCGGTTTTGGGGATATTTTCCAAACCTTCTACTTTAAAATCGTAACAAACTCTAAAGTATACCCGTGCTATTAATTTTATCAAATTAAGAAGCATAATGCTGGATTTTCTCCCAGACGGCATCTACCACCTGCTGCAAATTAAGCAGGGAGGTATCTATAATCACGGCGTCTTCGGCCGGTTTAAGCGGGCTGACGGCCCGGTGGGAGTCGCGGTAGTCACGCTCCTGAATCATTTTTAGAATTTGGTCGTAATTGGCGTGTTCGCCCGCTTCTTTAAGCTGTTTGACGCGGCGCTTGGCGCGTTCCTCGGCGGAAGCATCCAAATAAAACTTCATATCCGCATCAGGAAACACCACCGTTCCTACATCGCGGCCTTCCATCACAATACCGCCGTCTTCGCCCACGTCGCGCATTTTTTCGGTCAGTACCCGACGGGCTTCCCCGTTGGTGGAAACACGGCTGGCCACATTGCCCACTTCTTCCAAGTGGAGTTTTCCGCCCAAATACTCCCCGTCCACATACATCTTAAGCGATGCATCCGGCTGGCGGGCAAACGTAAAATGCAACTGGCGGGCCGCTTCCAAAACGGCATCGTGGTCTTCGGGATTGATTTGTTTTTCAAACACCTTATAGGCCAACGCCCGGTACATTTCCCCCGTGCTTAAAAAGCCGTAACCCAACTTGGCGGCAACCGCTTTGCCGACGGAGGATTTGCCCGTCCCAGCGGTTCCGTCAATAGCGATTAATTTTCCATTCACCCGCGTCATTCCGTCACGGCCTCCAAGCTGCCCGTTACCCCGCGGATAGCCAACATAATGGCGTCCGGGCTGGTGGCGGCGGATTGCGCTGTTTCCAAATCGATAAAGCCTTCCTTATACAAACGCGCCAGGGACTGGTCAAACGTGTTCATTCCGTAGAATTCGCCCCCTTGCATCATTTTGTACAAATCGCTGGGTTTATTTTCCAAAATCAGTTTGCGCACCTGCGGGGTGGAAACCAAAATTTCCAAAGCGGGGCGCATACCGGGTTTAACCGTCGGCAGCAAGCGCTGGCACACAATACCGCGCACCAATTCGGAAAGCTGCAAACGCACCTGGTCGTGCTGTTCCACCGGGAAAGCGTCCACCAAGCGGGCCAACGTCTGCGTGACGTTGACGGTGTGCATGGTGCCCAATACCAGCTGGCCGGTTTCCGCCGCGCTGATGGCGGCTTTCATTACTTCGCCGTCGCGCAACTCGCCAATCAACACCACGTCCGGGTCCTGGCGCATGGCGGCGCGCAAAGCGCCGGTGTAGGAGGGTGTATCCACCCCCAGTTCCAACTGGCTGACGATACAACGGTTATCCGAATGGATAAATTCGATAGGGTCTTCAATCGTTAAAATGTGGCCCGGGCGAGTTTTATTGATATGGTCCAGCATCGCCGCCAAGGTGGAGGTTTTACCGGAACCGGTCATACCCGTTACCAAAATCAGCCCGCGGCGGTTTTCGGAAATTTTACGCAGGATTTCGCCGGGGAGGTGGAGTTCTTCAAACGTAGGGATTTTAAGCGGAATATGGCGCACCGCCATACAAATCTTGCCCATTTGGCGAAATACGTTAAAGCGGAAACGCCCGTAAGATTTGGCGTCCAACGAAAAGTCCACCGTGCTGTACTGTTCAAAAATTTTGCGTTCACGTTCCCCCATACACGCATACGCCATTTTTTTGGCTTCTTCGTTGGAAACGAAGCTGTCGTCGATGGGTTTAATTTGTCCGTTCAAACGCACATACGCATTGGAGTTGCCGCGGATATGCAGCCCGCTGGCTTTATTGTCCACTACCGTCCTTAACAAACTTTGCAGTCCTACCGCCATATTTTGCTCCTTTTACGACCGGTTTTTTTTGCGGCGTAAGTACGCCGGTATCATCATCGCGTCCTCCGGCTCCGGAGATTTGGACGGCTCAAAGGATGCGAACACTTCTTGCGCCAACGGCTTCTTCCCGGGTATGGCGCCCAACCCTTCCGCCGGAAGCGGCCGGCGCGCATTGAACACATTGGCCTTTTCGGCGCTAAACCCTGTGGCAATAACCGTTACTTTAAACATTCCATTCAGGGACGAATCGTACGAATAGCCAAACATAATGATGGAATCATTGCTGGCATATTGGCGAATCAAATTCATTACTTCGCCCTGTTCCAAAAGCGTCAGGTTTTCCTCGGCGGAAAAATGCACGATAAACCCTTTCGCCCCGCGGATATCGGCATTTTCCAAAAGCGGGGAAGAAATAGCTTTCTTTACCGCCTGCAAATGCCGCCCGGGGCCGCTGGCTTCGCCAATTCCAATAAGCGACTTATGGGAATGGCACATCACTTTGCGGATATCGTTAAAATCGATGTTTACTTCGCCCGGTTGGGTGATCACTTCGGAAATCCCCTTTACCGCCTGCAAAAGCACTTCATCTACCATTTTAAAAGCGTCTTTGGAGGAAGTTTCCGGATCGATGTTGGCAAAGAGTTTTTCGTTGGGCACGATGATCATAGAATCCACATATTTCTGCATTTCTTTAATGCCTTCATCGGCCTGTTTTTCGCGCACATAGCCTTCAAAATTAAACGGGCGGGTAACTACCCCCACTACCAGCAAATCGTCCCCGTAAATTTCTTTGGCCAGCTTGGCTAAATACGGCGCCACGCCCGTGCCCGTACCGCCGCCCATACCGGCCGTGATAAACAGCAAATCGCACTGTCCGATAATGAGTTTTAGTTTTTCTTCGGATTCGGCGGCCGCTTTTTTGCCTTTTTCCGGGTCGCCGCCGACGCCAAGCCCTTTGGTAATTTTTTCGCCCACCTGCACCAAATACGGCGCCCGGTTGCGGCGCAGGTCCTGCGCGTCGGTATTGACGGCGATAAAATCCACGTCTTTTAGGCCGGAGCTAACCATATGGTTGATGGCGTTGCCGCCGCCTCCGCCCACACCGATTACTTTAATTTTGGCCTTCTTGGTTTCAAACAAGTCGGCCGGCATAAATAAATCTTTCATAGTTGCGTGTCCTCAGCCGCCAAAAATATCTACGCCTTTAAACAGCCGGCCCAATTTGCTAAAGAAAGAACCGCCCTTTTCGTACGCGCCGCCGGCATAATCGTCGTAGCCGGAATTGTCGGACGCGTAAATCACCAGAGCCATGGCCGTGCTGTACTGCGGAGCAAAGAATTCGTCGTCGCTGGTGATTAAATCGCGCTGGACGGCGCCGCGGCGCACTTCTTTTAAACCTAAAATGTTTACGCAATGCTCTGTAATGCCGGGCATCAGCGAGCCGCCGCCCGTCACCACCCCTACTACTGGGAAGTTTTTATAGCCGGAGCTTTCCACACAGCGCCCCACTTGCTCTATCAGTTCTTCCACGCGGGGCTGGATAATGTCCAGCACATAGCTTTTTTTGATATTATGCGTGCTGCGCCCGTCCAAGGAAGGCACGGGGATTTCGCCTTCTTCGTCCAAAAAAGTAGGAAAGGAAACGCCGTATTTTTCTTTAATTTCTTTTGCGTTTTGGCGGCTGGTGTGCAGCAGGCGGGATAAATCGCTGGTGATTAAATCGCACCCGTAGGGGATATCGCGGGAGAATTTTAAAATGCCGTCAATATAGATACCGACGGACATGGTTTCTCCCCCCAAGTCCAAAATCATTGCGCCGATTTCTTTTTCTTCCTGGGTCAGCACCGTATCGGCCAAGGGCACCAAGCCGTAAAAGGTACCGTCAATTTTGTACCCCGGGCGCTGAATGGCTTTGGCTAAGTTGTTCAAATGGGTGGAAGAACCGGTTGTGATATGCACGTCTACTTCCAAGAGCGAGCCTTCCATTCCCTCCGGATTGTTGATGCCTTTTTGCTTGTCGATGGCATAGCCTTGGGTAATGACGTTGACGATTTCGTTATCGTTCTTAATCGGCATTGCTTTGGCGTTTTCAATTGCCAGGGCCATATCGGCCTGGGTAATTTCTTTGTCCAAGCGGGAAATGTTATAAGTACCGTGGTTGGAAAAAGACTCCAAATGCGCGCCGCGCACGCCGACGAATAAACTGCCGATTTCCTGGTTGCATTCGCGCTCAATGCTGCTTAAAATCTGGGTTACTGCGGCGGAAGTTTCGCGTATATCCGAAACCATTCCCCCCCTTAACCCTTTGCACGGGACGCTGCGCCCCGCCACTACTTTTAATGTATTGGTTTCAAAATCATGCATGGCGGCAATACACGTCATTTTGCCGCTGCCGATATCCAATCCTGCGATAAGATTCGTTTTTGCCATAAAACCACCTAAAAAAATATACCTATATTATAAAACTTAATGGGACTTCTGTGTTAAAAAAACTTTGCCGTATTCAAAAAAGTGGAAATCCAGCTTTTCCACCTGGTCATACCGGTCGTGTGCATAAGCCAAAATTTGCGCCGCCAAGGAGGCTTTTTGTTTTAAATGCACAGCGGGGCCGAAATCAATCACGCACCCGTCTGGCATATGCATTTTGACGGTATTTTCTTTTAAATTCATTTGCAGGAATGCAAAATCCAGCTCTTTATTGAGCTTCAGCGTGCTTTGCACCAAATCAATAAATTCCGGGCCAAGCTTTTCCGGCACCGGGCCGGATAATTCCACAAACGGCACAGGCGAAAGCAAATTGGGGTTGGGGTCTGAATAAATGGTGCTGTCCCCGTCGATATAACGCACCGTTTCGTCCGGCAGGACAAATTTGGCAATTGGTTCGCGGTGCCGGGCCGATACCGTAAGCGTGCCGCTTAAGAGCCCGCGGCTGACGGAAACGTCTTTTAGCATAGGGTAGCGCTTCACAACGGCTGCACGCAGGGCGGCGGCGTCTTTGACGGAAAAAGCTTTCCCCTCATACGGTTTTGCCAGAGCGGCAATTTCTTTATTAAGTAACCCTTCTACGCCCGAAACTTCTACCGTTTTGGCGTGCCAGTCGGTCAATTTGGAGTGAACCAGCAGGCGGTAGCCCTTGGAAAGCGCCAGCCAGCCGCCGCACCCGACGACTCCCAGCACCACGACTACCAAAAATAGCTTAAAAAAAAAGGATGACCCTTTCCGGCGTACGACGCGCTTCTTTCTACCTAAAGAAGACGAAGACGGCCGATAAAAGTCATTCTTTCTCATACAGTGGAACCAACAAAATAAATGGGCGGAAAGGGAGTTGAACCCTTAAGGACTTTCGTCCATACGGTCCTGAGCCGTACGCGTCTGCCAATTCCGCCACCCGCCCAAGTAAATATATTTTAGAAAATTGCGAAGAAAAAATCCAGTTTTTTTAAAAATTTATTTTTTGTATAGGGAAACCGCTTTTTTAAACTTCATATTTTAGGGTCCAAAAGCCTTAAAAACGAATGGTGTTTTTAAAACTTTTTTCCATTTCCCGGTTCAAATCGCGCTTTTTTAACGCTTCGCGCTTATCAAACAAGTGTTTGCCTTTGGCCACGCCCAGCTTCAGCTTGGCCCACCCGTTTTTAAAATACACTTCCACCGGAACCAGCGAATAGCCTTTTATTTCCGCCTTGGCGCCCAATTTGCGGATTTCCTTTTTGTTCAACAGCAGCCGCCGCGGGCGCGTAGGGTCCGGCTCCGTAGAGGAGTTAAATTTATAGGGTTTCACATGCATATTGTACACGCGGGCCTGCCCGTTTTCCACCCGTACAAAGCTGCCCTCCAAGCTAAGCTCTTTTTGGCGGATAGATTTCACTTCCGCGCCCAAAAGTTCCAGGCCGGCTTCGTAGGTGTCCTCAATAAAATAATCGTGGTAGGCTTTGCGGTTGGAGCAAACCACCAAAATGGATTCTTTCTTCGGCATAGATATATGATAGCAAATTGCGCGGCGGACCGAGCCGCCCCCCGCACGCGGGCCCCAAAAGTGCTATGATATAGATATGATTATTGATGACGAAAAACTGCAACGAACTTTGGAAAAAGCCAAGTCCCACTCGGACTCCGAAGTGACGGAAATTTTGAAAAAAGCCCGTGAGCTAAAAGGCATCTCGCTGGAAGAAGCGGCTGTGCTGTTAAACCTCACCGATAAAAAACTGTTAAACGACCTTTTTAATACGGCCAAATATGTAAAAGAAGCCATCTACGGCAACCGCATTGTGCTGTTTGCGCCGTTATATATTTCCAACATTTGTACCAATGAATGCATTTACTGCGCGTTCCGCCGCTCCAACACGGCCTTAAAACGCCACGCCAGCACGCAGGACGAAATCCGCCAGGAAGTAACCGCGCTGTTGCAGCAGGGCCACAAACGCATTTTGATGGTGGCGGGCGAAGCCTACCCCGGCGGCGGCCTGCAATATGTGTACGACAGCATCAAAACCATTTACGACACCCGCTGGAACGGGCAAAATATCCGCCGCGTCAACGTCAACATTGCGCCGCTTACGGAACCCGAATTTGAAGAACTCAAAAAGTGCAACATCGGCACTTACCAGCTGTTCCAGGAAACCTATCATAAGGAAACCTACGCCAAACTGCATATCGCGGGCGCCAAGAAAGACTATCAATTCCGCCTGGACGCTATGGACCGTGCCCTCCAGGCCGGTATCAACGATGTGGGCATCGGGCCGCTGTTGGGCCTGTACGACCACAAGTACGAAATTCTGGCCACGCTGGAACATTCCTGGTACCTGGACAGAACCTACGGCGTGGGCCCGCACACCATTTCCATTCCGCGCATTGAACCGGCCGAAGGGTCCGACTTCAGCCAGCACCCCAACGACGTGCTGACGGATGACGACTTTAAAAAGTGCATCGCCGTGCTGCGCCTGGCCGTGCCGTACACGGGCATTATTTTAAGCACGCGCGAATCGCCCGCCATGCGCAACGCCTGCCTGGAGTTGGGCGTATCGCAAATTTCGGCCGCGTCTCGCGTGAACCCGGGCGGCTACTCCTACGACAAGCAGAACGGCAGCCAGTTCACCTTAACCGACGACCGCTCCCTGGCCGAAGTGATAGACGCCGTGGTGGACGCCAAGCATATGCCGTCCTTCTGCACCGGCTGCTACCGCTTGGGCCGCGTAGGCAAGGATTTTATGGATATGGCCAAACCGGGCCTGATTAAAACCCACTGCCTGCCCAACGCCATGTTTACGTTTGCCGAATACCTGGAAGACTTTGCCCCCGCGCCCTTAAAGGCCAAGGGCTATGCGCTGATTGAAAGCACCGCCAAGGAAGCTTTCCCACAGGATTCGCCTATCCACAAAATGATAGAAAACAACCTCAAAGCCATTAAAGAAGGCAAACGGGACCTGTACTTTTAAGCAAACGCTTTTGCTTATGCCCGGCGCATGTAAAATGCGCCGGGTTTTTTGTGCCTTCATTTCCAGCCCGCCGCACCCTTCCGGAACAACCTCTCTGCGCGCGCCCGCCCGCACCCAACCTTTTGAAAAAGCACCCCAGCCTTCCGTGCCTGCCCGCACACCCGTTCTGGCAGCGGATCCGTTTCGGCACGGGAGCGGGTCCGTTTTTGCATGGCCCAGGCATAAAAAAACCCCGCCCGAAGGCGGGGTTTTATCTGTATTCAAACAGATTAGAATTTCACATTCACACCGGCTTGATAGACAACAGCGTCGTCTCTGTTAAACGCTACTCTGGACAATTTGGCATAACCGACGCCAGCAAACAAGCCCACGTTTTCGTTATGCTGGTAGTTGGCGGTCAAGTCCGCTTCCAGCGTAGCAGCGTGCTGAGCCGTTCTGTCCTGGAAGGCAAAGCCGTCCAAAGCAAACGTCCATTTATCCCAGTTGTAGTCCACACCGACATTGAATACACGAGATTCTGCCAATACATTTATCAAGTTGTTACCACCAAAGAAAGTTTTCCCGTAGACCAAACCCGGGGCATAAGCGCCATATTCAGACACAGCACCTTTTTGGTAGATAAAGGCGGCTCTGGGAGTAAAAGAATCCATATTTAACGAAGCGTCTACTTTTACCAAGTAGTCATTATTGTGGGATTCTTTTATCAAGCGGTCGCCGCTATGCGCGCGGGCATATTCCACACTCAACGCACCGGCTTGCGGCATCATGGACAATTTGGCCCCGTAGAAGCCCTGGTATTCATCCTGCCAGTCATTGTTTCTGTAGGTATAGCCATACACTTGAGCTTTGACCGTATCCGTCAAGTTCATGCGGAAATCAATACCATAGAAATCGGCATCCGGCGCGGCAAGTTCCCAAAGATTTTGGGTTTTACCGGCAATCAAGGTCAAGGCCTTCACATCATCGGCGTAGGTCAGCTTGGCAGCGTCCAGGGAGGTTACCGGGCTGGCCAAAGCCGCCATATACCCGTGACGCGGACCAAAATATAACAAGACACTATCTTCGTCCCCATAGAATTGGCGGCCCAGCGTCAATTCAAAGCGGTCCATTAAGTTGGACAAAACCATATTGGCTTCCGCTAAGTAGATGTCGTTTTGATAGGTGTTCAGGTCTTTCCCTCGAGCAGCACCGTCCCACGGCGTGTTGTATACAAATTGGACGTTGGCCCGGACGTCTTCGGTCAGTTCGGCAGACAAGCCGGCCATCACGCGGGAAGCCGCGCCGTTGGCATTGCTCATTTGCGCATTGTTGTTGGCGCCAATTACTTCAATTTCGCCAATGGCGTCTACATTATCTACGATAGCGGCGCTGGCAGGCCAGGCCATCGTAAGGACTAAAAATAAGCCCAGTAGTTTCTTCATTTAGTTGCATCCTCCTGTGTAATTTTAAACTACCCTACCCCCTCATTGAACTTTATTCCCGCGCGTTTGGCAAGCCCAAAACAAACTTATCCTTGACAGGCGTTTTTAGAACTGGTATGCTATTTCCCCCGTTAATTAAACCGTTTTTTAAAAATGAGGAAAATTCCATTTTTACCGTCGGAGAATGAAATTTTGTTTTCCCTAACTTACAAAGCATTTTTTGTCCGATTAAACAAAAAATCCCGCGTGTTGTACGCGGGATTTTTGGATTAGTTTGGCTTTTAAGCCCAGAGCGAAAGTTTGGTCACTTTGTCCGATCTTCTCACTTTCGGTTCGCCCACCAGCTCCTGGATATACGCTTCGCACACGTATATTTTGGTACCCGGGAACAAGTGTCCGCCAATGGCTTGGTTGTCTTTGCCGGCCATCACCACATGGGCGTGGACCTGCGGGCGGTTGTCCTGGATGCTGATGTTGCCGCACAGGCTGATGAGTTCCATCTCCTGGTTGATGACGGTTTTGTTATATTTCTTTTTGCCTTGGTCGTAGCAGCCAATCGTGGCGTTAGACACCGAACCCACCACATTAACGATACCGCATTTTACCTGATTATCGTGGCAAAAATCGGCGAGCGACTCCAACAAATCCTTGCCTTTAGGAAGCCTGAAAAGATATGTCCGTCCGGTCAAGTAAGGTTTTTCTTCTGCCATTTTATTTCTCCTATGGGGCTACTAGCGTCAAGCGTCGGCCCCTTTTAAATCCTGCACATAAGCGCATACAGCGGCGAACAGGTCGTCCCCGTCCAGCCCGGCTTCGGCATACACTTTTGCCGCCGACGCGCTTGCCAAGAATTTGCCGCCCCTATGCGGGTACAGCGTATGCCTGCGGCCCGACAGGCTGTTAATCCAACAGTCCATCGTGGGCAGGGTAAAATCGGTAATCCCCATCGCCGTTTGAAACAGCTCCGGCGGCAGGATTTTATCTTGCTGTTCTTGGGGCAAGGCCTCAAACAATTCCCGGCTGGTAATATACACTACATTCACGTCCGGGCCTTCTTTGTCCAGCTTGGGCAGCAGTTTTTCTACCACAATTCTGCCCACGCCGGCCCCCTGTACAAACACCGTGCCTTCGGCCTTGCCTTTGGCGCGGCGCAAATAGTACACGCCGTTGACGGCTTTTTCCGCCGGGTCCGCCCCCAGGGCTTCGCGGTCCATAAACGCGTACGACGGGCGCACCACAAACGGCGCAAACACCGCCGGCCGAAGCGAAAGGGCCTTCACCGTAAGCGGCCAAATTTCGTCCACTTCCAAGGGCGTAATGGTAATGCACGCCCCTTTGGGGAAGTTGTCCTGCACCAGCTGCAACGATTGCGGATCCGCGTGGGTGGGGCCGTCCTCGCCGGTGGGCAGGCTGGCGTGGCCGTTGAACATAATGAAAGTATTCGGGTCCAAACCGGCTTCGCGGGCGGCTTGTACGCCAATGGCGTGCAAGCGGGCGGCCACGTGTTCAAACGCCAAAAACGCCCCGTACGAAGAAGCCACCCCCAGGTGTTTGCCAAAGGCCGAAATCCCGGTGCAAACGGCGGCCATACCGTCTTCGCAAATGCCGCCGGCGCTCAACCGGCGCGATTGCGGATTGGACACCGCGTTAAAATTGCCCGCCGGGAAATCCTTGGAAATCTCCGCCGCGCCCGTGGAACCGTACAAATCGGCCGAAGCCGTAAGCACGGTGCCGCCGGTCTGTTTATTTAAATAGGCCAGCACTTTGCCTAAAATACCGCGGGTTGTGTAGGATTTGCCTTTTTCAAATACAAAGTCCGCCGGTACTTGCGCCGGGGAAAATTTCGTATAGAGGTCTTTGCTGCTGCCCAAATCCGCCCGGACGGCGCGCTGCTTGCCAGATAAACGGCAAGACGCTTCCAGCAAGCGGGCGGCAGCGTAGTCGGCTGTTTTTTGTTCCGCTTCCAGCGCTTGGCGCACGGTAAGCAGGCTGTCCCAATAGTATTTTTCGATATTTTCGTCCGTTTTATCCCCTTCAAAACGTGGGAACGAAACGCCAAATACTTTTTCAAACTCGGCCAACGATTTATAAAAACCTTCAGACGCAAATTTATGCCCCGCGCCGTGGGAGGCTTTGCCTTCAATCCCATAATGCCACCCCTTTACGGTACGGTACACAATGGCCGTAGGCTGGTGGTTGGTGATTTCCGCCGACAAGCGGTGCGCAATATGAATTTGATTAAAATCGTGCCCGTCAGGTACGCGGATTACATTAAAATCGTGGATATAGAAAAACTCCATCGGGTTCCACTGCACATAATCGCCGGGGTGTTCACCGTCGGCGGTTACCCGTTCGCTTTCAATAGAGGCTTCGTTCCAATCGATATGGAACACGGCATTTTTAAGCTGCGCCGTAGCGGCCACCGCAGCAGCCTCGCTCACGCGCCCGGCGGTCAGCCCGCCTTCGCCTTCCACAATATGCACCACGGGGCAATTTTCCCCATATGCGTCTGCCGCGGCCAACGCAAGCCCAACGGCGGAACCGTCCCCCACGCCGCTGGCGCCTGTGCTGGTGCGCACAAACGGAACGAGCGGTTCGGGGTGGCCGCCTAAAGACTTGACGTGAAATTTCTTAAAAAGCGGCGTCCCCTGCACGCTGTTATGCCGGAACCCCAGCAAATCTTCCAGCCGGAGCTGCTGCTTTTCGTCCTCCGGCAATAAATCCGGCGCGGCAATGCGCGCACATTCATTGCGCAAGGCCCACAGGGCATACAACCCTAATGCCTTATGCCCGGCCGCATAAGAAACAATATCCGCTTCGTTTTTGTGCGGGGCGTGCAAATCATAAGCCATATCTTTATATAAAAGATGTTCCACAAAGCGCCCGCTGGAAATACTCCCCCCTGGGTGGCCGGAAGTCGGCACATAGTTATACAAAAGCGACACCAGCGCCCGGTACGCTACGTCTAACCGTTCCAGCCCGGCTGCATCAGCGGCAGGCAGCTGATATTTGGAGTCGTCCAAATAATCGGCTACGTCTAAAAAAATGCCTCTTTTCTTACCTAGTTCAAACGTTCGACTCATAGTAGTATCCTGTTTTATAAAGTAACGTCTTCCAGCCCGTCTTGCGCAGCTTTGTACGCCAAGCAAAACGTATTTTCAATATCGCTCTTGCTTACTATCTCCACATTGGAATGAATATTGCGGGTGGGGATAGAAAGCCCGCACGTCGGCACACCCGTTTTGGCTAAGTGCACGGCCCCGGCGTCGTTCCCGCCGCGGGGGGCAATACGCACCTGGGAGCGGATGTTATTTTTACGGCAAAGGGTTTTCAACGCGTCAAACAACACAGGGTTCGTAATGGTGCGGGCGTCCAGCGCGGTAATGCCCACCCCCTGTCCCAAGGCACAAATGTAATCCTGCGGCGCACAGCCGGGAATATCCGCCGCCCCGGTGGTATCCAAACACAAAGCCAGGTCGGCTTCCACCCCAAAAGCGGCCGTCGTCGCCCCGCGCAGGCCCACTTCTTCCTGCACGGTAAAAACGGCGTACACATTGTAAAACGGTTTTTTAAGTGCTTTCACAAGTTCCGCCAGCACAAACACACCCGCGCGGTTATCCAGTGCTTTGGCGCAAATCAAGCCGTCCCCAAATTCTTCATAGGGGCGGTCCAGTACGGCAAAGTCGCCAATTTCCACCCGTTTTTTTACTTCAGCTCCCGGCAGGCCCACGTCAATAAACAGCTCTTTTACGCCCAACGCTTTGGCGCGGTCCGCCTCTGTGGTGATGTGCGCCGGTTTCGTGCCGATAACGCCCAACAGCGGGCCGTTTTTAGTTTGCACGCGCACCCGCTGGGCAAGCAGCGTGCGCGGGTCAATGCCGCCCACAGTTACAAAACGTAGGAAGCCGCGTTCGTCGATGTAATGCACCATCAGCCCGACTTCGTCCATATGGGCGCAGAAAAGCAAATTTTTATCAGACGTACCTTTTTTGAAAAAAATTAAATTTCCCATAGCGTCCGTACGGACGGAATCGGCATAAGCGGAAAGCGTGTCTTTCAGATAGCGGCGGACGGCGGTCTCGCGGCCGGAAATGCCTGGCAGTTCAGCCAAGGTTTTAAGAATAGAAAAATCCAGTTTTAGCTCCATTTTAGTCCACTTTTTGACAGTTAAGGTATTTACATTATACTCACAACCGGGTTTTTTTGCAAGTTTTTTCCGTCGTATGTTCGGACGCGCGCGCGGACTATACTATGCGGCCCCTCTCTGCAACCTTCCGCGCACTTTCCCCCACCGTCCGGCCAAAACGCCGCGCCCCCTGCGCGCACAGCCCATGCAACAGATACGCCACAGCCCTGGAAAAAATTGTAAAATGTTAAGGAAAGAATTTATTTTAGGAGGCAGTTCAATGACCGTTTCTTACAAAGACCTCGGTTTGGTTAACACCCGCCAGATGTTCAAAGACGCTATGGCCGGCGGTTACGCCATTCCGGCTTACAACTTCAACAATATGGAACAACTGCAGGCTATCGTTACCGCCTGCGTGCAGACCGGTTCCCCAGTGATTTTGCAGGTTTCCAAAGGCGCCCGCCAATACGCCAACGCCACCTTGCTGCGCTGGATGGCCCGCGGTGCGGTGGAAATGATGAAAGAAATCGGCAAGCCGGTGCCGCTGTGCTTGCACCTGGACCACGGCGATTCTTTTGAACTGTGCAAAGACTGCATCGACAACGGTTTCTCGTCCGTAATGATTGACGGCTCCCACTTGCCGTATGAAGAAAACGTCGCTCTCACCAAAAAAGTGGTGGACTATGCCCACCAGCACGATGTGACCGTGGAAGGCGAACTGGGCGTTTTGGCCGGTATTGAAGACGAAGTTTCCGCCGAACACCACACCTACACCGATCCCGCCCAAGTGGAAGATTTCGTAAAACGCACCGGCGTGGATTCGTTGGCCATTTCCATCGGCACTTCTCACGGCGCGTACAAATTCAAAGTAAAACCCGGCGAAAAACTGCCCGAACTGCGCTTTGATATTTTGGAAGAAGTTTCCAAACGCTTGCCCGGTTTCCCGATTGTATTGCACGGTTCTTCCAGCGTTCCGCAATGGGCCGTCAAACAAATCAACGAATACGGCGGCAAATTGGAAGATACCGCCGGTATCCCGGAAGAACAACTGCGCAAAGCGGCCAAATCCGCCGTGTGCAAAATCAATGTGGACTCCGACGGCCGCCTCGTAATGACCGCCACGATCCGCAAAGTATTCGCCACCAAACCGGCCGAATTTGACCCGCGCAAATACTTGGGTCCGGCCCGCGAAGAACTGATCAAAATGTATGCCGAAAAGAACGAAAACGTATTCGGTTCCGCCGGCAGAATCAAATAAATTTTGGTTGGCAATCTAAAACGCCCCGCCCAAAGCGGGGCGTTTTTTATGGTGTTAAAATTCACCAGGTAGCACCCAAACGCACGGATATTCCACGCCACGAGGCTGCTCCGTACACTAGTAAAACCGCTCGCCAGGCTGTTACCGCTTGCGGCACAGGGATTGTTTTTTGCCACCCAGGCAGGTGGAGTTTGCTCACATAAAAGCGGGCCGCCCCATTGGGGCGGCCCGCTCAAGTTTATTTAGAGGGGCTTAAATGCCTTTTTTGCGAAAGATCTCCGTCACCCGGTCAAAAATACCGTTGCAGTAAGCAATGGCCAAGCCATAGTTGGAAAGCGGGACCTTTTTTTCTTTCAGCATTTCCAAACGGCGCATAATTTGCGTACGCGTCACCATACAGCCGCCGCATTGAATAGCCAGTTTGTATTTTTCGGCGTCGGCGGGAATAGCATCCAAATTAGCCACTGTGTCAAACTCCAATTTTTTGCCCGTATACTTGCGGATTAAATTTGGAATTTTCACACGGCCAATGTCGTCGCACTTATTGACGCTGTGGGAGCAGGACTCCAGCACCAGCACCCTATCGCCGTCCTGCAGGCGGTCAATCGCGCGGGTGCCGCGCAGGAAAGCGTCAAAATCGCCTTTTAAACGCGAAAACAAAATGCTAAAGCTCGTCAGGGCAATCGTGGGCGGCACAACAGACGCTACATACGCAAAAGCCTGGGAATCCGTTACCACCAATTTGGGGGTATGGCTTTGCAGGTATTCGCGCAGTTCGGTATCTTTCAAACAAACCGCCACCGCCCCAATGTCCAACAGGTTGCGTATCGTTTGCACCTGGGGCAAAATCAGGCGGCCTTCCGGGGCTGATGCATCTATGGGAATGACGAGCACCACTTCGTCCCCCCCTTGCACAAAATCGTCCAAAATCACGTTTTGGGAATAGGAACTTTTGGGCAGGTGCTTTTTTATCATATCCAACAAACGCGGCAGCAAAGACGGCGTTTTGCAGGAAAAATCCACCACGTCCGCGCCTTTTATTTCCACGTTCAGTTTTTGCAAGTCACTTTTGTTGTGTACAAAGAAAAACGGCACTTTGCGCGCCACACAGGTTTCCATCAGCGTTTGGTCGTATGAATCGAACTGCCCGGAGAAAACCAAAATAGCCAAGTCCACCTGGTCCAGCGCTTCGTTAGTGCGTTCCACCCGCTGGGAACCCAGGGCGGAGGTATCGTCAATGCCGGGGGTATCCAATATCGTTACGGGGCCCACCCCTAAAATTTCAATAATTTTTTTGACAGGGTCCGTGGTGGTACCGGGCTGGTCCGCCACTACGGATACGTCTTGACCCGTCAAGACATTAATCAGTGAGCTTTTGCCCACGTTCATCTTTCCAAAAATGCCGATATGCGGCCGGTTTAGTTTTACCATAGTAAAATTATATATAAAAACCGTTTAGCTTTTCGTTTCTAGGCCCGGCCTATCCTGTGCTCTGGGTCTTTTAGTCTTATTCATATAGGTCTTAGGACCCTTGTAGCGGCAAAATGAAGGATTTACAATATGTGTATATACTAAACCAAAGAGTCTTATAGTGTATCACAAATGCATTTACCTGATATTGATGTTTAGCATTTTGTTTGCGTCCCCCTCTTTTGCCCAAAAGAGAGGTTTGCCAGCGATTCTCAAAGCAGTGACGGAAAATTCCGTTAAAACCCCTATAACTAAGGGGCTTATTAAACCCAAACTTTCCCCCCAATGGCGCACGGAGGCTTTGAAAACCGCTGCCAAGGTGGACCGCCTTTTTACCGAACGGGTCGTCAAGCACCAAGTGGAAGTATATCCCTTATTGGATGCGGCTTCCTTTCGCTTGTATCACAAAGACTATGGACTGGTGCCTACCATTACTAATTTCTGGTCTAAATTAATTGATTCCATGAAAATTGTACAGACCGGACCGTATAAAGAAATGAAACGAGACTCCGACGTTCTGCAACAAATTTCCGCAGACAGCGTACGCAAGGATTTGCTGCAAAGAGAAGTGCGCATGGAACATTCTTTGAAAGAATGGCAGAAATTTAAATCCGCCTTTACTCAAAAAACGCCTAAACTGCAGTCTTCTACGTTTTCGCCTCTGCATGAAGTCGCGCCCTTTTTGTTTGACGTCTATACCGGGGTTTCGCCCTTTGGCTTAAAGGTGTTCCGCTATACCGCTGGAACCCGGAACATCATCCAAACCATCGCTTCTGATGACGCGCAAATTGCAAAATACTACAGCAAAATTCTTGCCTGGGCCCACGGCCAAGAGAAATTCCCTTTCACCAGCCAGACTGTATCCAAAATTTTGCAATTGGATGCCTCCGCCGTCAATAGTGCCTATGCGCTGCAGGAAAAACTGAATTCTCCCGGCAGCAATCTGCTGCGCTCTTGGGGTTGGACCAATAAGGATATCCGCCAATTTATCACCCAATATTATCCCGACGACGAAGCTGACTTTTCCCAGGCGAACATATTATGGAAAAAGTGGATTAACCAATTTAGCCTTTACGGGGAATGGGTTAACTACTGGGACCCCATTATAAAACAAAAAGCCGCCACTTCCGACCGCGTGATGCAACTCTTAAAAAACAATCATTAATGTCAAGCCCCGCTGAACGGCGGGGCCTTTTTATGCCCCCCAATAAGGTATAATAAAGGAAAGACTGTACAAACGAGGATACCTGATATGAACACATTTGACGTATATCTAAAAGAACGCGCCAAACTGGTTGAAAAGAATCTGTCTAAGTACATTTCCAAAATTAACAATGCCCCTAAAATTCTCACCGACGCGATGGACTATTCCCTCCAAGCCGGCGGCAAACGCGTGCGCCCTATTTTGCTGATGGCCACGGCGGAAGCCTTCGGCAAAAAAGCGACGGATGTTATGCCCGCCGCCTGCGCCGTAGAAATGCTGCATACTTATTCCCTTATTCACGACGATTTGCCCTGTATGGATAACGATTCCCTGCGCCGCGGCAAACCCACCAACCACAAAATTTTTGGGGAAGACCTGGCCCTCCTGGCGGGCGACGCGCTGCTGACCTATGTGTTTGAAGTGTTTGCCCAAAACGGAAAAGTAAAAGCCATCGGGCCGGAAAACACGCTCAACGCGCTTTTAAATTTTGCCAACTGTGCCGGCGCCAGCGGCATGGTGGGCGGCCAAGTGGCCGACGTATACGCCGAAGGTATGGGCAGAAGCGACGCCCACAGCCTCCGCGCCGACAAACTGCGCCAGCAGTCCAAACCGCTGGCCGACAAAACGCTGCACTACTTTATGCTGCCGTCCTCCGTCAAGGAAACCACGCCGGAAACCATTCTGAACTATATCCACGCCAACAAAACCGGCGCGTTAATCCGCGGCAGTGTGGAATCGGGCGCCCTGTTGGCCGGAGCCAAAGGCAAAGATTTAACGCTGATTAATAAATACGCCAACTGCATTGGTTTGGTGTTCCAAATTGTGGACGATATTTTGGACGTTACCGCCACAGCCAAACAATTGGGCAAATCCAACAGCGACCAAGAAAACGGAAAACTTACCTTCGTAAGCCTGTACGGGTTGGAAGGCAGCCGCAAACACGCTCAGCTGCTCATTGCCAATGCCCAAAAAGCGTTGGACGCGCTCAAAAACGTCAAGAAGAAAAACCTGCGCCCCCTGTACGAAATGGCCGAGTTTTTCAAAACCAGAACTTATTAATTAAGGATTGTCTATGAAAGTGCTTCCCAGTATTCAGAGCCCAAAAGATTTACGTCTTATCAAAAAGGAGCTGCTCCCCACCCTGTGCGAGGAGCTGCGCTCCGTTATTATAGAAACCGCCAGCAAAAACGGCGGGCATTTGGGCTCTAGTTTGGGCGCGGTGGAAATTATCACTGCCTTGCACTATGTGTTCAATACGCCGGAAGATAAAATTGTGTTTGATACCGGCCACCAAGCCTACGCGCACAAATTGCTTACCGGCCGCCAAAAAGAATTTGCCACCATTCGCACCCATCACGGCATCAGCGGGTTTCCCAAACGCCCCGAAAGCCCGTACGATACGTTTGGCGTGGGGCATGCTTCCACCGCTATTTCGGCCGCACTGGGTATGGCCATTGCACGCGACCAAAAGAAAGAAAAATCTAAAGTTATCGCGGTAGTGGGCGACGGCTGCCTGACCGGCGGTATGGCCTACGAAGCCATGCAAAATGCCGGGCTGTTGCGTACGGATTTGCTGGTTATTTTAAACGACAACCAGATGTTCATTTCCCAACGCGTCGGCGCGCTGGGCCGGGCGCTTACCAAACTGCTGACGACCAAATACGTCCAACTGGCCGAAGAAAAAGCCTCCAACTTTTTAAAACGCTTTGACGAGTTTGGCAACAACGCCGCTAAACTGGCCAAACGGGCGCGCTCCATTCTGTTTCCAGGCACCCTGTTTGAAGAAATGGGTTTCCGCTATTTTGGCCCTGTTAACGGGAATGACATCAACGCCATGTTGGAAGTGTTGGAAAGCCTCAAAGACGTAAAAGGCCCCGTGATGCTGCATGTGGTAACCAAAAAAGGCAAAGGCTATAAACCCGCCGAAGAAAAACCGACCAAATTCCACGGCGTGGGCGTGTTTGACGTGGAAACCGGCGATACGATTGGCAAATCCAACTGTGTCACGTTTACGCAGGCGTTTTCGGACGCGCTGGTCAAACTGGCCGAAAAAGATCCCGCCATCACCGCCATCACCGCCGCCATGCCGGAAGGAACCGGCCTGGACGCGTTCCGCGATAAATTTCCTTCCCGTTATTTCGACGTCGGCATTGCCGAAGAACACGCCGCCACCTTTGCAGCTGGTTTGGCGGCTGGAGGTTCCAAACCCATTGTAGCGCTGTATTCCACTTTTGCCCAGCGCTGTTACGACCAAATTTTGCACGATATCGCCCTGCAAAACCTGCCCGTTGTGTTTGCATTGGACCGCGCCGGCCTGGTGGGAGAAGACGGCCCCACCCACCATGGAGTGTTTGACTTGAGCTTCCTGCGCGATATTCCTAATTTGATTGTAGCCGCTCCGGCAGACGAAAACGAACTGCAACATATGCTCAAAACCGCTTTCGATTCCCATGCGCCGTTTGTGTTGCGCTATCCGCGCGGGGCCGGGTTTAATGTGGAAATGGACGCTAAGCCTAAACGTTTGGAAATTGGCAAAGGCGTGTGGCTTAAAAAAGGCAAAAACATCAATATTTTGGCCATCGGCAACCGGGTTCACCCGGCTATGCAAGCCGCCCAGGCTTTGGCCGAAAAAGGCGTGGACTGCGGCGTAATTAATATGCGGTTTGTCCACCCGCTGGATACCCAACTGATAGAGGAAGCATTAAAGTTATCCCGCCGGTTGGTAACGGTGGAAGACAATATGCTCGCCGGCGGTTTTGGTTCCGCCGTAGCCGAATACCTGGCCGATAAACAGGCAGATTTTAAACTGCTGCGCCTGGGTATTGGAGATGAATTTGTAGAACACGGCAAAGTAGCTAAGTTGTATGATCAACTGGGGCTTAATGCCGAGCAGATGACGGAGCATATTTTAAAATGGAACAAAAAGTGAGGCACATATGACCAAAGAACAAGACGCCATTGAACACGAAGATTCCTACATCAAAGCGTACGAAGACATCAACCTGCTGAAAAAAGATGTTATGCGTCCGGTCCGTATGGAACTGGAAGTAATGAAGCCGGAAATTTATTTACAGCACTTCAACGTAACCGATACCATCGTCTGCTTTGGCAGTGCCCGCGTACGGGAAGATAAAGAATCCCAACAAAAAGTAAAAGCGGCCAAAGAAGCTTTGTCCAAAAAACCGTCGGACCAAAACCTCAAAAACCGCCTGTACGAAGCTGAAGGCCTGGCCAAGTTATCCAAATATTACGAAGAAGCCCGCCGCTTTGCCAAGCTGGTAGTCAAACACGCAGGAGACCGCTTTGCCGTCGTTACCGGCGGAGGCCCCGGCCTGATGGAAGCCGCCAACCGCGGCGCGTTTGAAAACGGCGGCCGCAGCATTGGTATGAACATCACCCTGCCGCACGAACAACGGCCTAACCCGTACATTACGAAAAACCTGGCCTTTTTATTCCACTATTTTGCGATTCGCAAACTGCACTTGGTAATGCGCTCGCGTGCGTTTGTGGTATTCCCGGGTGGGTTCGGCACGTTTGACGAACTGTTCGAAATTTTAACACTCGTCAAAACCGGTAAAAAAGAAGATATCCCGATAGTGCTGGTAGGCAAAGAATTTTGGAATAAAGTAGTCAATATTCCGGGTCTGGCGTCTTACGGCGTTATCTCGCCGGAAGAAGCCGAGTCCTGCACCGTAGTGGAAACGGCCGAAGAAGCGTGGGACGTAATTGCTAAGTTCTATAAAATCAAATAACTTGATTTACTGACGGTGAAAAAATCCGGCGCGCCATTCGCACGCCGGATTTTATTCGTTCATATAACAGCTTCCATTACCACAAAGGCTTTTGCACAATTTTTTCCCGCGGGTATTCATGCCTAAACATAAAAATTTACCTGCACTTTCCGTACCATTGCCAGCATACAAAAAATAGTAATAATAATGGAAATCACTACTATCCCGCGTATTGGAATTCCAGCTGTTGAAATTAGAACCATTCAAATCAATGCGCATATTGGGGCAAATTAAATCATACCATGCGGAACCCGTCTCCGTACATCCAGGAATTTCTATATCCAAATCCGCCCAATATTTAGGATAGGAGCCGTTGGCTACATAATACAGCTCTATCATATCCTTTAGTTTTGCCGTTATCGTTTGTATTTCCCTAAAACGGGCTTTGTCTACCGCCAACTGGTATTGTGGAAGCGCCACCGCTGCCAAAACGCCAATAATTAAAACCACTACTAACAACTCTATTAGCGTAAATCCGGCGTTTTTTCTCGCTGAGAGGGTCTTTTGATAAATTTTGTTCATAGCCAAAATTTATCAAAAAAAAAAAACGCGTCAAGGGCCAAAGCCTGGCCTCCCCTTTTTACACCCGTCAACACGATTAGTGGAGCCACATTGTTTTAGATACGTCGCGCCCTTGCGTAACGGCCTTTCTGGCCGCGGCCCCTTGCCGGAGGCAGGTACTCTCGGCTTAGAACAGGATTCCACCCAATACACTTTTTATACAATAAATGTGCCCCAAAATTCCTCCCGGAATTATTTGGGCATAAAAAAACCGCCGGAGCAATGGCTCCGGCGGTTTTGGTTTACTAAATTATTTTTTCTTCGCAACTTTTTTTACAGCTTTTTTAGCAGCCGGTTTTTTAGCGGCGGCTTTTTTCACGGTTACTTTTTTAGCCGGTTTTTTAGCGGCAGCCTTTTTTACTGCGGCTTTTTTTACGGCCACTTTTTTCACAGCTTTTTTAGCACAGGCTTTTTTAGCACAGGCTTTTTTAGCGCAAGCTTTTTTAGCACAGGCTTTCTTCGCCGGTTTTTTTACGGCGGCTTTCTTTACGGCTACTTTCTTAGCGGCCGGCTTTTTGGCGGCGGCCTTTTTCACGGTTTTTTTAACGGCCATTTTTTTCTCCTGAGACAATTAGTTTTAACCTCATAAAAATAATAGCACAAATTATTTTAAAATGCAAACATTTCCTCGTCTTAAAATAATTTTTTTAAAAAAATCAAGCCCTATTTTTACCGTCTGAAAAAGTATTTTTTATTTTTTCTCCGTCGAAGATTTTTTGTTTGCGCGCATCAAACCACACACTCCGCTGCGCCCGCACAGCGCCGTAAAAATAAACGCGTTTAAAGTGTTTTTGTATACCGCTGTTACACAAATTGCAAACACAAGTGCATACAAAAAATGTGTTTGGTCTGCATAAAATCCGCGCCACAAACTGCTTATCGCGGCATACAAAATAACTAACATATAACAGCAATTACAGACATAAAAAATTTGCAACGTACGTTTTAAATCCGTCACGCCAAACACGCGCAAAGCAAGAGGCAATAAAGCGCTTTTGCCAAGGGCAAACAATCCCCCCAACACCGCACCTTCCGCATAAGCCCCGCAAAAAATATGCCCCGCCCCCGGAGCAACCAAACTAAATAACAATGCTACAAACGCGCTCATACCCTCCCCCACAACGCCAGCAAGGCCGTCGCCGTCTTTACTTTTGAAATTTTTGCATACGCCAGCCCGCTCTTCTGCGTCAGTTCCTGCACCAAACGCTCCGTGCTTTTCAAACGGCCGTGTTTGTGCTCCAATTCGATTTCCTTCATTTTTACCCGCCGCCCAAGCACCCTAATTTCAAACGAGTCAAAAGCCATTTCCGCCCGGGCTCCGGCATACGAAATATCTAACGTTTTCCGCTGGTTATGAATTTCAAACATTGGCTTTAAGCCTTGCACGGCCAAACCTTGCCAAACTTTTCTGCCGTCCAAAACTCGCAGGGCTCCTGCCAAATTTGTTACACCAACCAGCGGGAGGGTTTCTTCCCGCCGGACCGCCTTTCCGTTGCAAACAGCTGTGCGCGTTTTGAAAGTGGCCTCCCAAACCCCGTCCGTGCAACGCACGCGGAAAGCAATTTTTCCACGCGAAAAATCACCCGCGGGATTATCCAAATACACATCGCAAATGGTTAACTGCCGCAAGGGGCTTAAGTGCTTTACCCCCTCGGTTCTCTCCAACACCCGTTGCATACGCACAAACGCGCGCGGGGTGTTGGCGTCCCATTTAAATTCTGTTTCTAAATGTTTCATATGTTTAGTTTAGCAAAAAAGTATAATGGCTTTAGGAGGGAATTTATGAAAAAATTACGTCAGCCCACATCTTTGCAATGTTTTGCCTGCGGGCGCAAAAATCCTTTTGGCCTAAAACTTGAATGGTACAACAATTATGACGAAAAGCAGGTGGAGGCGAATTTTACCTTAGACGACAATTATTGCTCTTACCCGGGCACTGTCCACGGCGGGATTTTAGCTACAATTTTGGACGAAACCTCCGGCCGTGCCGTGCTGTTAGGGAACGATTTTAACCGTTTGATGGTTACTTTAAAAATGGAAGTCGTCTACAAACACAACACCCCCACCCACACGCCTTTAAAAGCGGTCGGGCGTGTGCTTAAGGACGGCGGCTCCCGCGCACAAGTGGAAGGGGAAATTATTTTGCCAGACGGCACTGTGTCCGCTAAATGCACCAGTATCCTATACAAAATTCCGCAGGCGGTAAAAGACAAATGGGGCCCCGAAGAAGAAGAAGAATGGGCGCGCACCACACCCCAAGTGGAAAAATAGGCGATCTTGCACTCCGCCTTGAGTTCCTGCGCGGATTTTGCTAAAATATAGTATCGCTTTTGGATCGGTAGCTTAGTTGGTAGAGCGCCTGCTTTACACGCAGGAGGTCACAGGTTCAAGTCCTGTCCGGTCCACCATTTTAAAAGGCACTTTTTGCGAAGTGCCTTTTTTGTTGTCCTTAAACCCCTATTGCAGCGTATAGTCGCCGGCAAAGTGTTTCTAGGTTACACTTAAGCCCCTTAAATAATCCAACTTAAAAACAACTATGCTTCCCCAAAAAATCCGGCCTTCACAGGCCGGAATAAATTGATAAACATTTCGTTGGATTAAAAGCGTGCGGTATAGGTTCCTGGAACTATTTCACTTTCCCCAGCACATACATATCCGCCAAAGCACCTGTAATAACCGCTTTATCTTGGTCCAACAAGCGCAAATGCCCGTCCTCCAATTGGACATAGTGCACCCCTTCACCCGGAATTTCCAACGCGGCTACTTTTCCGGTTACCGTGTACATTCCTTTATCCGTAAACACGCCGTCTTGTTCGCCCACATATTCCGAACGCCACACAAAGGTGCCGTCCCCTTCCAGGGTAATACGCGTCTGAATGCCCGGGCCCGAAGCCGCCGGCAAAAAGCCTTCATACACGCCCACATATTCCGGTTGGGAAACACTTTGCTGTGCAGCCGGGAGTTCTTCTTCATACAATACTTCTTCCTGCGGCGATTTTCCACACGCAGCCATACACATGGTCAAAACGGCCAAAATCCATATTTTTTTATTCATTTTTCCTCCACCCCTGCAATAAAATTTTTATTTTAGGGTTATATATATAAGACAATTTAACTGTCCGCTTCCCCAAGCGAAATGGGGAGCTCCTGTGTAGAAAACCCTGGTCACTAGACCGGGCTTTTTATTTCAGCGCTTCACCCCGGAGGTGCGCCTTCTCTAATTCTAACAAAAAAATCTTCTTGGAAACGCCAGCCCCATATCCGCCCCAACTTCCGTCCGCCGCAATCACCCGGTGGCACGGAATGATAATGGCAATCGGATTGACGTGGTTGGCCCCGCCCACGGCGCGGGCAGCCCGCGGATAACCTGCCGCCGCGGCCAAATCCTTATAGCTGCAGGTGTGCCCATACGGCACTTGGCACAAAGCCCGCCAAACCCGCTTTTGAAATACCGTCCCCACAGGAGCCAAAGGGAGGGTAAATACCGCCAAACGCCCTTGGAAATATTCCGCCAGTTCCCGGCAGGCCTGCGCCAAAAGCGGGGTGTTTTTTTCTTCCAGCGTTTGCACCCATTCCGCGGGGCAAAAGGCCACCCGAGTCACGGCCTTATCCGTTGCGGCCACCGCCAAGCGCCCGATGGGACTATTAAAATACACAAAAGTTTCGGACATATTTTGTATTCCCATTGTAGCACATTTTAGGTCCAGTCCCACCGAGAATTAGGTCTTTTGACCCCTGTTTCTTTGAATTTTTTTATCTATAATATACAAGTATGAAAACGATGAAAATATTATTTTTATTTGGTTTTTTAGGAATACTGGCCTGCGCCGGTACCCCTGCTTGCGGCCAAGGAACAAAAAACACTCTCCAAACCCTGTCCAAGGGCTTTCGCATAAATGCGGCCAAAGTGACAGCCGAGTTCTCCGGCGGGTCCGCTTCGGTAGGGCAGGTGCAAAAAGTGGCTGGAAACAGCCTTTCCGCACCGCAAAATCCGCTTAATAACCCCGAACGCATTAACACGGCCGTTGCCCGTTTTGCTAACAAATACAAAAGGCCTTTATTTAAGATGCAAACGGCAGTCGGCATTTCTCCACGCAAAGCGGCCACCAATCTATATAGATTAGGGGCTCTCCCCTCCAAACGGGCGGGCTTTCCCCGCTTGCAAACGCACAAGCAATTTACAGTGCAAGATTTTTCCGATTTGGGCTACCCAGACGGTTTAGTCCCGCAGGTGCCTTTTTTCCCCCACCCGCACTATATGTATAGGGGCCTTGGCCTTGCGGTAGATGGGGCCGCTGTACGCAATATTTTGGAAAAAGGCTTATTAGTCAAAGACGTTGGACCCGACCATAACACCCTGCGTTTATCGTATGCTTCACAAGGGGGGCGGGGTGCCCTGCACGCAATTGCCACGGAACGGGTGATTAATTTAACCAGTTCTCCTGCCTTGGCCTTGCATTACGCCGAGAGATACCAATCCAAGGGGATGTTGGTGTTAGTGGTGATAAAAGACAAGGTACACAACGATTCTATTCTCACCACGCCGCACGATATCTCCCCGCAGGAAATCCAGGCGGTAGCTGCTTTGCTTTCCATTAAAGGCAAACCGGTATGGTGCCAAATAGAATTAGCTGAAAACGGGTTCTTAGTTACCCCGTATGTACCGGTTGAAAAATAAATTTAGGCCCCTGTGGCTCGGCCACTAGGTCTTTGGACCTATGGTTTTTGGGAGTTTTACGGCTATACTATCAATAAGAATTCACTAGGAGATTTTTTATGATATTGCGAAAATTTTGGGTAACAGGTTTGCTGGGGCTATTGCTTGTAGGAAATACGCTTCCGCTGCAAGCGCAGCTGGTAAAACAGGCCGCGCAGCAGTTGCCGCGCGCCGTGAGCAAAAATGCCGGGAAAGCCGTTGTAGGCCCGTGGGCCAACTTTTCTGGAGTGATTGCTCCCAGTCTGCCGGCCAGCACGTCCGCGCCCGCCCATTGGAAAACCAATATCGCCCGTAAATATCCCGGTGCCGTGCTTAAGTATGAACAACTTACCAACAAAACCCGCCAACAAGCTTTGCGCCGTGTAGCGGAGCTGCGCCAAAGCCCCAATAAAGGCTGGGTAAAAACCATTTCCCACTCCATAACCGTTCCTTCGTTAGAAGGCTTAACATTGGACGGATATACCAAAAATTTGCCCGACCACGCGCCCGTTCCTACCAACAACATTTATCTGTACCGCGGTATGGGATTGGACGAAAACGCCTTGCGCAATGTATTAAAAAATGGGCTGCGCGTGCAGGATTCGGGGAGCGAAGCGAACGCCGTAGGCGTACAAATGCGCTTAATTAACTTAGGCACTATGCCCGCCACAGAAGATATGCTAAAAGAAGTGGACGTAAAACAAATTTACTTAACGCCCCGGGCCGACGAAACGCTGCATTTTGCCTATATGCACAGCTTCGAAAACGGCAAAATTCCGGTGGTTGTAACGGTGCGCGGGTGGAGAAAAGACAATTTTTACCATGTTGTATCCCAGGATATCCCCACCAAGGATTTTGTAGAAGTTTCCGCCTTGATTAAAGGCCCTACAAATACCCCTGTTTGGAGCCGGGTACAGCTGGCCAAGGACGGAGAGTCCTTTATCTTTACGCCATATGTCCCACGGGCGAACCAATAATTACTTATGGAAAAAACTCCTTTGCAAATAGGCGAAGAAGCCAAACGGCTTTTTTTGTCCGGCCATAATTGTGCGCAAGCCGTATTTTTGGCCTTCAGCAACAGCCTAGACCTGCCGGAAGAAACAGCCTTAAAACTGTGCGCCGGCTTTGGCGGCGGAATGGGCCGCCTGCGCGAAGTATGCGGCGCCGTAAGCGCCATGTTTATGGTGTTGGGGTTAAAGTACGGATCGACTGACCCGACCGACCGCAACGCAAAAGCCCAACTTTATGCACGCGTACAGGAATTAGCCAAGCGGTTCAAAGAAGAAAATGGTTCCATTATCTGCCGCGAATTATTATCCCTCCCCCCCGGCCCGCAGGACCCTACGCCCCAGGAACGCACCGCCCAGTATTACCGGTTGCGCCCCTGCCCGGATAAAGTAGCCTCGGCCGCGCGGATTTTGGCGGAATATATGCAAGAACAATCCCGCTAATTTTGATATAAAAACCACCCCGGAGAAACCTCCGGGGTGGTTTGCATAAAACAGAACGCTTTCTCCCGCCCGATTTGCTATATTAAGCCCAAACACATACCGACACAATTCTTTTATCCCAGGCCGGTGCCGGGCAGAGGCGCGGAGAAGGCATGAACAAAACTACGCCTAAGGCAAAACTCCCTGTAAAGCTAAGGGATTACCTACTGCGGTTTCCTTTGCGATAGAAAAAATTTTGCGAAAAATCATTGTTCCGCAGAAACCGGTTTTGGCAGTCTGTTTAGGCGTTTAAGCACGCCAAGCAACTGCTCCGGCTCCACGGACAGGCCACGCTCGCGCATCACTCCTTGCAGGACGGATTTATCAATCCTCAGCAAAAAGGTCTCCAGCCATTTTTCCGCTACGCCCAATGCACAGGCATAGGGCAGATAATCGCAAAAATGCTGCGCCGCTTGGTGAGCCTGTTCCCACAAAGGCTGTCGGTCCGAACGGATATGCAACAAATATCCCTTAAAGCTTTCAATCTGTTCCATAATCTGGCGCCCCTGGGTGGTATAGCTTGCAATCCAATAGCTAAACACGCCCCCAGCAAAACCCGCCACCAACATACCGGGCAACCACCCGTAAACCCCATGCGCCTGGCACATCATATAGCCCAAAAATACGGCAACGGCTAGTACCAAGGCGCCCACCAGCACCCGTTTGGCCGTTGTATAGCGGCAGGGCACAGCCCACCAATAACCTCCAATTATCCAGCAAATACCGCCAAACACCGCCGTCAATACGGCCGCCAGCCACTCACCGCACTGGGCGCCCACTCCCGCCAGCAACGCCAAGGCACACAGCGTGGCCGCATTATAATGGAAATGGCGATTAAAAAGCTGGTTTGCGCCTTGTTCTTTCAGGCTCTTACACGCCGCCGCTTGAGCTCCCCGCCAACGGTACGGATTATCCAACCCCACCACAAATTCGCTAACGCCTTGCGGGAATAAATGCATCAACACGGCCCGTTCATCTGCAGACAAAAACGCTGCGTCTTTATTTTTCAAATGCAAAACGGAATAGGATATATGTCCCGTTTTGTCCTGCGCGATTTCCAACGCACCTTTAACCGCCAAACTGCTTGCATAAACCGCCATGGAACAATTTCCCTGGGAGGAGACATAGCCCACCTTCCCCGCCGAAAACCCTTCCGGCGGCGTTGGACGCCATTGGGCCGGTTCCGCCAGCGGCTTGCGCCCCACCCGCCGCCAGCTGATATAATAAAATACCCCCAGCAAAAAGAGAATTAACCCAACTTCGGCCAACACCCAGCCTTGCGCATAACGGTATTTAAAACGGGCCCATTGCACCTTAGGGGCGGCGTTCACCATGCCCGGCTTCCACCACGAAACTACCCGCAGCCCGCGGCCAAGCGTTAACGGGGTTTCCGTTTCTAACCCGAAGCAGGAAGCTTCTTTGGGGGCGGGTTTTGCAGAGGGGTCTTCTTCTATAAATACAGGTTTATCCCAATTATTGGGGCGCCCGACATACGAGATAAATTGTTCGTGCTTCCACAGCGTTTTTTGAGGCAAACACAGCTCATACTCAACTTTTTTCAGCGGGGCAAGCCAATGCCCGGTCACATTCCAATCCAATAAATCTCGGTCGGGTTCAGACGTCACCGCCCCCGGAATACGATACTGCAGCTGATAGATATGCTTCCCCGGGGCTACGGGCTGCCCGTCCCCAAATTCCACCCGCAAAAAACCGGGTCCTTTTACCACCGCAAAGGGATAGGGCTTCCCGTCCATTTGCAGGGAAATATCTTTCACTTCCACCTGCCCTCCAACCGGCAAATTGCGGTACCGAATGCCCTGCCCATCGGGGCCGGCAATCGCAGTCATTGTTTCTTGGGCCCAAGCAGAGCCTTGTTGATCTATCGTCACCGTGGAATAAAAGTGTTCTATCCGTTCCTGGCTCCACCCCGCTCCCGCGGCGACTAAAAAAAGAATAACAGTAAGCAGTTTTTTCATTTTTTGTCCTTTTTAAATTGTAGTCATTTAAACAACTTTCCTATAATTATCATATATGTTAGAAAGTTTTAAGCCCGTCGTAAACACTCACACGCGCATTTTGGTTATAGGCAGTATGCCGGGGGCGGCTTCGCTTCGGGCGCAGGAATATTACGCCTATGCTTACAACCAATTTTGGCGGCTGATGTTTGACCTATTGGCCGGCGGCCGCTCCCCGCGCAATTACGCCGACAAACTAAATACGCTCCTGCGGCACGGAATTGGCCTGTGGGACGCACTGGCACACTGTGAGCGTACTGGCAGTTTAGACGGGAACATCACCCACCCGGTTCCGAATGATTTTCCGTCCTTATTTATCCGTTTTCCGCACATACACACCTTGCTATTTAACGGACAGGCCGCCGCACGGCACTTTAAACGGGCTTATGGCTTCCCGGCGGATAAAAACTGCCACATTCTGCCTTCTACCAGCCCGGCACACGCCGCCCTTTCGTACCAGCAAAAGAAAACCCGCTGGCGCGCGGCACTGGAACCGTGCCTGTGCAAGGAGCCTCAATGAGTTTAGCCGCCGCACTAAGCCTGCTTTTCGGGGCGGCTTTTGCTGCTGCCACCTTGCTGCCGGCCCAATCGGAAAGTATCTTGGTGTGGCTGATTAGCACCCACCAATATCCGCCGGAATGGCTGTTTGCCGCGGCTACGGCGGGAAACGTGCTGGGAGCCTGGGTAAATTGGTGGCTGGGCAAATACGCCGCGCATTTTAAACACCGCAAGTGGTTCCCGGTAAACGAACAATCCTACAGCCGGGCGGAAAAATTTTTCCAAAAATACGGTCGGTGGTCTTTGCTGCTTTCTTGGGTTCCGTTTATTGGCGACCCTATCACCTTGGCGGCGGGAGCACTGGGCGTACGGGCCGGAGAATTTTTGCTTTGGGTCACTTTGGCAAAAGGCGGCCGCTATGCCGTGCTGTGGGCCGCGGCAGAAGGTTTTTTTAGCTAGTCTAGCTTGCCAGAAAACCGTTTTCTTTCTACAATGGAGTTATGAAAACAGTTATTTTCCATTTAGCGTGTTTGCTTCTGTTAAGCGGTTTAGCCGCGCCGGTATCGGCCCAGCCCAGAAATATGGGCCGCTTTTTGATGTTCCAAGCCAAGTCGCACCCTTCGTATGCGCGCATTATTATGGAAAACGAAGCCCTGCGGCGCACCGGCCCTCTGCCGCCTTTTGCCCAGCAGGAACGCCAACTCCTGCGCGACGCCAATTTTGCGGCACAATGCAAACGCGTATTATGGAAAATACAAACCCGTGCCGGCATTACGCCCCGCAAAGCTGTACTGAATTTGGAAAAGTTAGGGGCTTACACACACCCTTACGCCAAATATCCTTCTTTAGGGAAAGAATACGCCTGGGAGGCCAAGCATTTCGCCAACCTGTTGCCACACCCCTCCAGCGTTGTTCCTCCCTTACCCTGGTATGAGCGGGACGGATATGTCTATTGGGCAGGGAATTTGGATTCCCAGGGGATAGCCCTGCGCCGCCTCCTGCAAAGCGGTCAAACGGAAAAACTAACCCCCCTAATGCACACCCCGCTAGCCGCCCTGCACCGTGCACTGCCGTATAAAAAACCCGGGCAAACCGTAAGTGTGTTAATTGCCTTAAAACGCCCGGCACCCGATGCACCGCTCCAAATAAAAGCTGCGCTTGTTTGGCTCCAACGCGGGGCGGACAGCCGGTGGCATCGCGTAGAATTAAAAGAAAATAGTTTTGTATTGTCCCCCTATTTTTTCCGCCAAATTGAAAAATAATCCCGGCATATAATCCATATTTTCCCTTTCCAAACGGCACCCAATACGCTATGCTGTAAGCGGAGAGCTTATGCCGGAAATACATATTCTTATTTTTCAGTTCTTCATTTCCTTAATTTCCGCCAGCTTAATCCCGGCTCAAGGGGAACTGGTTATGCTGGCGTTTTTAGCCTCGGGCAAATACACGGATTGGCTATTGTTTACGGTGGCCTGTGCAGGCACACTGGCCGGGGTAGGCATCAACTGGATATTAGGCCGCTATTTAAGCCGATTTCAGCAAGAAAAGTGGTTCCCGGTGCGGTCTTCATACATTGATAAAGCCAAGCTGCTTTTTGACCGCCACGGCCGGGCCACCCTGCTTTTGGCGGGCGTGCCGCTAATTGGGGACCCTATCACCATTGTTGCCGGAGCCTTGCGGATTAATTTTGGGTTTTATTTTATTACGGCAGGTCTTTCCAAATGTGCCCGGTATGCATTGGTATGGTTGTTTTATTTAGGCATTGTATAATAACAAACGGTTTGGCAGGACGTTATTTATTGCACAAAAAACCCTTCCTCTTCGGAAGGGTTTTTGATAGAACACAAAATTTATTTGTACAACACCGAGCGGAACTCCGCGGTTTTATTAATGCCTTTAAACATCCAGCCTTTTTGGTCCTCGTCGTAGAGAGACTCAAAGTTTTTAAAATTCCGCCGCACGGCCTTGTCCAAATTATTATAAACATTCTTGCGGTCTTTTTTATACAACCAATACACCCCCGCCAAATTGACATAGGGGGTAGGGCTGGAACCGTCCAACCGAATGGCCGTTTCCAAATCCGCCTGAGCGCCTTTCCAGTCTTTCAGGTTCATTTTAGCAAACCCCCGGTTATTGTAAGGAATAGCCCATTTGGGCATCAGCTCAATAGCGCGGGTATAGTCCTGGGCGGCCTCCTTAAATTGTTTCATTTCCTCGTACACCAAACCGCGGCGGTTATAAAAAATAGCTTCCGGCTGCAGTTTTAACAGTACGGTATAATCTTCCAGTGCGGCAGGATAGTCCCCCATATCTTTAAACGCGCTAGCGCGGTAGCGGTAGGCTTGGGCGTAAGATGCATTGCGGTTGATGGCTTTGCTATAAGCGGATACCGCCTCGTCCAGACGGTTCTGCCCAAACAGCACGCGCCCCAACCAAAAGTGCAGTTCGGCCGAGTCATCCCCGGCGGCTTGCAAGGCTTTAAGCTGTTTCTTTGCGGCGTCGTAACGGTAAGCACTTATATAGACGGGCACCATCTCTTTGGCCAATTCATTGGAAATTTTGCGTTTCCCTGTATATTTTTGATAATCACGCAGGGCATCTTCGTAACGTTCCAGCGAAACATTCGCCCGAGCGCGGGCCAAATAAAAATTGCGGTAAGAAGATTTTAACGAAATAGCTTTGGAAAAATCCGCCAACGCCAGCGAATAACGCCCCATCTTTTGGTAAGCCAACCCGCGCGCATAATAGCGGAAAGCGTCCCGCGGGCGCAGCGAAATAGTTTTAGTATAGTCCCCGAGGGCTTGTTTGTTGCGGCCCAGGCTTAAATAGGCGTCCGCCCGGTAATGGTAAGCGTCCGCCATACGGGGCGATTTGGAAATCACCCGGGAAAGCATTTTAATTTGCGTATTGGGGTCTTTTTCCGTTTTTGCCTTGGCAAACAGCTGGGAAGCTGTTTCCGCAAAAACAACCGTAGCCATACACACACAGCACACTAGCAATAATAATTTGCGCATAGGTACTCCCTATTAAACTATTATTTCAACCAAAATACAAAAAAGAAATTAAGCACTACCACCCCTGCTCCCGCCGCATATAACAAACTTAACAGGAGGGTAGAGAAAAACCGTAAATTCAAAAATACGGCCCCCACCAATGTAGCCCGCCCGGCGAATAACTTGCTTAAGTTGACCGTCGTCCCGGCCGCTTTCACAATCCGGGCTATTAATACCGAGCGAAGCGCCAGCGTAAGCGCCCCCAAAAGCAAAGCCGAAATTCCCCGAATAAACGATTTGGGATTATACCGGCCAAATACGTTCAGCACTTCCTCCACGCTGCCCGCTACTACCACTTTGGCTTGGTCCTTGGCCAAGCCTTCGTTCATATTGTCAATTTTGGTTGTTACTTTGGCTTTTACCAGTTCCAATACGTCTTCAATAAAAGATTCCCAGGTAATGCACGCGGCCCGTATGGCAAAAACACACGCCGCCGCCAAAGCATAGGCAAAAGCCAATGCCCCGTATAGAGCAAAAAACATGCCGGCCACTACCGCCGCTACTCCCGCCGGCAAATGCGCCGGCTGCAAAAGGAAAGCATACGTTACATAAGCCGTCATCAAAAACAAGCCCAAACCAGCCGCCAAATGCGGCAGGAAAGCCTTGCGCAGCACCACCAGCAATTCCCCCAACGCCAACAAAAATAGGTTTTGCGGGGTGGGCGAAACAGCCGGGCGGGAATCAGTCTTCATGGCAGCCACAGTGCCCGCAACAACCGCCACAGCAGGAACCGCCGGATTTTTTGACCGACGGGATACGGTCCGACACTTTGACCATTTTCCCTAATTTTTTATCGTACACATAGGTACCGGTTTTTTCTTCTGTCATATTGTTATTATAGCAGTTTATGTGCAGGAAAATACTGGAACAAAATGGTATAATATGTGTATATTACCGACGAGAAAAAAGACTGCCTAAAGTTCGATTGAAATATAAAAACAAAAATGTTAAAATAATAAGGTAGTCAGAAAACTGCAGTGTAGAAAATCCAATTTAAGCGCCCATAGCTCAATGGATAGAGTGTCAGCCTGCGGAGCTGAAGATACAAGTTCGATTCCTGTTGGGCGCACCATTTAAAATGGTTCTAAACGGAGTTTAACAAAGTTTAATCCTCCGACGATAAAAGAGCCAAAAAGATATAAAAAGACCTCCTAAAACTAGGAGGTCTTTTTTTAATGTAGTTTAATGGATTTTAACGCATTTTGACCAAAAATGGACACTTTTTGGACACCTCTTTTCCCTATATAAACCACCACATTCTGGGCAGTTGAATCCATCTATATATATTTGAATCACTCATCTATCTCTCTTAATCTATATGTATTTTATACTTCTATGTTAAGAATGCGACCCTTAAGCGTGTTACTGTAAAGAACAGCCCTTTAGTGTCGAAAGACAAACTCCAAGGTCAACTGGGTATACTTTTTCAGTCCTAACCTTTACTACTAAAAATTAAAGATTTCTGCTTATATCAAAGCGGAATAAAGAAATTTTTACGGTTTTTTTACACACTTAATAGATTTATTTTCTTTTCTAAACAATTAAAAATTTTATGATATTGAGGTAACTAAAAGGAGACTATATGGCAGAAACCTTGTTGTTTGTAGTTGTTATCGGGGTATTTGGCTATTTAATATTTGCCGTTTTTAACCCTGAAAAATTCTAAGAGGAATATTTATGGATACAAATCAGTGGATTCAAGTATTATTTTACACTCTTCTATTAATAGCGCTATCCCCTTTTATAGGGAAATATATGGCTCGTGTTTTCCGTGGAGAGGAAACACTCCTTTCCCCTATTTTAGGTCCTTTGGAAAGGTTAATCTATCGCATAGCTGGCACAGCTCACCAAAAAGAAATGGGCTGGAAAGAATACACACTCTGTCTGCTTGCGTTCAATGGATTAGGATTATTGGTCCTATTTTTAATGTTAATATGCCAAGGATTTTTACCTTTAAACCCGAACCATTTGCCCGGTTTAAAGTGGGATTTAGCCTTTAACACAGCAGTAAGTTTTGTCACCAATACCAACTGGCAAGCTTATAGCGGAGAAAGTACCCTAAGTTATTTTAGCACAATGCTAGGATTGGGTGTACAAAACTTTCTAAGCGCGGCCACTGGGTTGACCGTCCTTGTGGCATTCATCCGCGGCTTGATACGTAAAAAGACCAATATGCTAGGTAATTTTTGGAGTGATTTGGTGAAAAGCACTCTATATATATTATTACCCCTTAGTATGGTATTAGCATTTTGGCTTACTACTGAAGGGGTACCCCAGACATTTAAGAAAAATATCGTTGTACAAACGCTGGAAGGGCAGGAACAGACCATTCCTCTGGGGCCGGCTGCTTCTCAAATCGCCATTAAACAGCTAGGCAGCAACGGAGGCGGTTTTTATGGAACTAACAGTAGCCACCCGTTGGAAAATCCTACTCCTACTTCTAACTTCTTAGAAATGTTTGCTTTATTAATGCTGCCGGCAGGTTGCGTATTTTTTTTTGGTTTTATGACCGGAGAAAAGAAACACGCAGTATTACTTTTTACAATTATGTTACTTATTTGGGTGGGCGGGTTAGCCATTAGTATATGGAGTGAAAATTATAATGCCACTCAATTAGGAGTAGAAAGTGTTATGGAAGGAAAAGAAACCCGCTTTGGAATGATTAACAGCGTGCTATGGTCTACCGCTACGACATCGGCTTCCAACGGAGCTGTAAACAGTATGCATTCCAGTTTATCTCCGATGGCAGGTGGTATTGCTCTATTTAATATGATGCTAGGAGAAATCGTGTTCGGCGGGGTTGGTGCTGGGATGTATGGAATGCTGGTATTTATACTGCTGACTGTATTCTTATCTGGTTTAATGGTGGGCAGAACGCCCGAATATTTAGGTAAAAAAATCGAGCAAAAAGAAGTAAAAATGTGTGTGATTGCTATTTTGGCTCCTGCATTTTGTATTTTGTTTGGCTCGGCCTTAGGTGTTTTCTTAGAAAGTGCTAGAAATTCTATTTTAAACCCGGGCCCGCACGGTTTAACGGAAGTATTGTATGCTTTTACCTCTGGAGCAGGTAATAACGGGAGCGCTTTTGCGGGATTAAATGTAAATACCGTGTTTTATAACCTAGGTATTGGCATTAGTATGTTAATCGGTCGTTTTGCCATCATTGTGCCTTGCTTAGTAATGGCTGGTTCTTTGGCGAGTAAAAAAACAATGGCCGCAAGCCAAGGTACTTTTCCTACTGATGGTCTCTTATTTGGAGGTTTGCTGTTAGGGGTTATATTAGTGGTAGGAGTATTAACCTATTTCCCGGCTTTGGCTTTGGGCCCTGTGCTTGAAATGTTGATGTTAGGATAAAACATATGAAAAAAAATAAAATTGTACAAAGAGATTTATTAAAATGGGCAGTTTTGCATGCTTTTTTAAAGTTAAACCCTAAAGAAGAAATAAAAAACCCCGTGATGTTTGTTACATTTCTAGGGGCAATTATTACTACTTTCGTGTGTATAAGCGGTATGCTGAAAGGGCAATCCATATGGTTTGAAAGCCAAATATCCCTTTGGTTATGGTTTACGGTACTCTTTGCCAACTTTGCCGAAGCACTGGCAGAGGGAAAAGGAAAGGCCCAGGCCGAAAGCTTAAAAGCCGGGAGAAAAGAAATCTACGGAAATGTCCTTTCTGGCAATGAAACTATCCGTACATTAGCGGACAAACTGAAAAGGGGAGACATTGTGGTTTGCCAGGCGGGAGACATTATCCCAGCAGATGGTGAAGTAATAAAAGGAGTGGCCAGTGTTGACGAATCAGCCATTACTGGGGAATCCGCTCCAGTAATCCGCGAATCGGGCGGAGACCGCAGCGCTGTTACAGGTGGCACCCGGGTCATTAGCGACTGCATTACCATACGTATCACCAGCGCCCCTGGCGAAGGTTTTATGGATAGAATGATTTCACTCATTGAATCTTCTTCCAGACAAAAAACCCCAAACGAAATTGCTTTGTCTTTGTTACTCAGCGGGTTAACATTGGTCTTTCTAGCCGCTGTTATTTCGTTAAAATTCTTTTCCGGTTATATTGCCCTGCAAGATCCTGCCGCTTCCAATCTTATGAATATAACCGTATTAACCGGATTATTGGTTTGTTTGATTCCCACCACAATCGGCGGTTTATTAAGCGCCATAGGGATTGCCGGAATCAATAGACTGTTCAAATTAAATGTAGTCGCTACCAGTGGAAGAGCAGTTGAAGCAGCTGGAGACATTGATGTTTTGTTATTAGATAAAACCGGTACTATTACATTAGGCAACCGGATGGCTTCTGAATTTATTCCTGCTGGTAATATAAAAGAAGAAGATTTGGCCCAAGCTGCGCAATTAAGCTCTTTAGCCGATGAAACCCCGGAAGGAAGATCCATTGTGGTGTTAGCTAAAAATCGTTTTGGTCTACGCGCAGAAGACCTGGATATGGAAAAAATCCATCTTTTTCCTTTTACGGCACAAACTCAAATGAGTGGCTTGGATATTAAGCAACCCCAAGGAATTCGTGTTATACGTAAAGGATCTGTAACAGCTATTGGACGGTTTGTAAAGGAAAAGTACAATCATCAAGTTCCCGAAGATGTACAAAAAAATGCAGATGCTATCTCTAGAAAAGGAGGTACTCCTCTTGTGGTAGTAGACGATGGCATTGTGAAGGGGGTTGTACATCTCAAAGATGTGGTAAAAGGCGGCATTAAAGAACGTTTTGCCGAGCTACGTATGCGTGGCATTAGAACCGTAATGATTACCGGGGACAACCCTTTAACCGCCGCTGCTATTGCGGCAGAAGCTGGGGTGGACGATTTTATGGCTTCGGCCACTCCGGAAGACAAGTTAAAACGCATCCGCCAAGAACAGGCACAAGGACATTTAGTAGCAATGACCGGAGACGGAACTAACGATGCGCCCGCATTAGCCCAAGCCGATGTTGGGGTTAGTATGAACACCGGAACGCAAGCCGCCCGTGAAGCCGGCAATATGGTAGATCTGGAAAGTAACCCTACCAAAATTATCGAAATTGTGGAAACAGGCAAGCAAATGCTTATTACCCGCGGGGCTTTAACCACATTTAGCATTGCAAACGATGTAGCCAAATACTTTGCTATTATCCCAGCCTTATTTGGAAGTATTTTTGCCGTTAACGGCGGCAGAGGCCCGTTAGAAGCGTTAAATATTATGCATTTGTCCACCCCGCAAAATGCCATCTTAAGTGCTGTTATTTTCAACGCCTTAATTATTGTGGCACTGATTCCATTAGCACTGCGCGGTATAAAAACGCGGGCACAAACTGCTAAACAATTATTATTAAGAAATGTGCTTATTTATGGAGTTGGAGGATTAATTGCACCTTTTATCGGCATTAAACTGCTTGATATGCTGTTGGTATTATTGGGTGTTGGAGGTAAGTAGGATGAAAAATTTATGGATTTCCTTTAAATTCTTGGTAATTCTAAGTGTTGTAACAGGTATTATTTATCCTGCAATTATAACGGGAGCCAGTCATTTGTTCTTTGCGGACAAGACTACCGGAAATATTATAGTCAAAGATGGTAAAAATATGGGCGCAGTATTTGTAGGCCAACGCTTTGAACAGGATAAATATTTCTGGGGGCGTCCGTCTGCAGGTAATTATAATACCCTGCCGTCTGGTGCTAGCAATATCACCCCGGCTTCTTCGGCTATTTTAAAAACAATGCAAGAAAACAAAGCTAAATATATGAACCCCTCCGGCAAAGTGGCAGATGATATGCTTTTTACTTCCGCTTCGGGGATTGACCCCCATATCAGTCCGCAAGCAGCGTTTGAACAAGTCCAACGTATTGCTAAGGCCCGTAATATATCCGAAAAAGAAGTGGAGAAATTAATCAACAAAACCATTGAACCCAGAGATTTTGGCTTCCTGGGGGAAATGCGCGTTAATGTGTTAAAATTAAATATAGCTTTAGACGATATGGAAACTTATGCAAGAAAATAGACCTGATCCAAACAGAATCTTACAAGCCGTACAAACCGCCGAAAACAAAAATAAAGGCGGGCATCTGTATGTATTTTTAGGCATGTGTCCAGGGGTGGGCAAAACCTACGCCATGTTACAAACCGCTCACGAAAAAAAGAAAGAAGACGGGGTGGATATTGTAGTTGGAGTAGTGGAAACACATGGGAGAAAAGAAACCGCAGCGCTGTTGGACGGCCTAGAAGTGATTCCGGCCAAAAAAATCCCATATAAAGGGAAAATATTTAATGAAATGGACTTAGAGGCGATTCTTGAACGCCGACCACAGGTTGTTTTAGTAGATGAATTGGCGCATACCAATATATTGTCCAGCCGTCATAAAAAGCGCTGGCAAGATGTAGAAGAACTTCTATCTAATGGGATCGATGTATATACTACGATTAACGTACAACATGTAGAAAGTTTAAAAGAAGATGTTGCGTTAATTACAGGTATTTCTGTTAGAGAAACGGTTCCTGATTCTGTTTTTGAACGGGCCAACCAAATTAAACTGATTGACTTGCCCGCCGAACAATTGCTGGAAAGATTGTTAGATGGAAAAGTCTATCTTCCACAAAATTCTGTCGTCGCTGCCGAAAATTTTTTTAGAACCGATAAACTAACCGCTCTTAGAGAATTATCTTTACGTTTTGCCGGAGACGTGGTAGGCGGAGAGTTAGAAGCGCTTCAATCCGGCATTACACCTGCGGGACATAAAGAAAAATTTTTAATTTTAATTTATTCGGATGCTGCCACCAAAAAAGTAATTCGTGCGGCCCGCAAGGCGGCTTTGGCATCAAATGCGGAATTATATGGACTATTGATGGACAAAAACGGCTTTTTATCTGATAGAGAAAAAGAAAGACTCCTTACAAATGAAGAGCTGTTTCGCAATATGAATGGGGAGTTAATTACTCGTGTAGATGCGGATCGATTTTCTGCTATACAAAGCGTAATCAATAAGTATGGCATCACGCGTGTATTGTTAAGAAAATCCCAAAGCAGCCTGTGGCGTGATCTGTTTTTAGGAGGCTCTTTAGTTACCCGCTTATTAAAAGAAACAAAAGTAGATGTACAGCTTTTGCATCAAATGGGCTGGATGGGGGTGGAAGAAAAAAATTCTTTTTGGCGGACCTTTTATTTAGAAACAAACCCTAGTAAATACTATCGAATCTTATTATTACTGGCATTAGTAACTATGTTTAATATTGTTTTGGCTCATTATACGGGTTATTTTGCCGTTGGATTTGTATATTTATTATTGGTATTGTTTGTCGGAGTTTTTTCTTCTATTGTGCCCATCATGTTTTGCGCTTTGGCAAGCGCATTAGCCTGGAACTTCTTTTTTATTCCCCCTCTATTTACATTCAAAATAAACAAAGCGGAAGACTGGATAATGTCTGTAGTGTATTTGTTTACTGCTACAGTAGTTAGTGTATTGATCCATCGTATTCAAACTAGCCGCAGATTGCTGCGTGCCAGAGAAGAGCGAAATGCGGCTTTATTAAAAATTGCCCGTATTTTATCGGCCGCATTAGAAATAAAACCGGCATTACAGGATATTTTATCGCAACTTAAATATTTCTTTAAAGGAGAATTTGCTGTTGTATATCAAATTATTCCAGAAAAACTTGAAACAGTAAACAGTCACCCTATGGGATATGCTTGGACAGAAAACCCAAAAGAAAAATCGGTTGGTTTTTGGTGTATGAAAAACAATTTAGAAGCTGGATGGGGCACAAGCACCTTATCTTCATCGGAAGCTTTGTATATTCCTTTATTTGCAGCGGAAGAAGTAGTAGGATTTTTATCCTATTTACCGCAAGATTACAGTCATTCTTTATCTGCTGAAGATAGAAATTTATTAGCGTCTGTAGCGGGACAGATGGCTAGTTTTTTGCTAAGAGAAAGGCTAAAAAAGAAAACCGAGGAAATGAAACGATTGGAAGAAACTCAAAAAATTTATAATTTAGTTCTTAATACCGTTTCTCATGAACTCAAAACGCCTATTACCGTAATCAAAGGCGCCTTAGCTATTTTAAAAACAGGACAAGGTAAAGCAGACAGCTTGGATGACCTGGAAGGAGCCGTTCAAAATTTAACTTATGAAATCAACAACATATTGGATATTTCCAAAATAAGTGTGGGTTCGGAAGTAAAACGGGAATGGACTGATTTACAAGATATAGTATATTCTGTAAGAGACAAACTCGCTCATTATGTTGCCAGACATAAACTGGAAATTTCTTTTCAACAGAATTTGCCCTTCGTAAGAATAAACTTTGCTCTGGTGGAATCAGCTTTATCCAATTTAATCGTTAATGCGGTAAATTATACTCCCCAGGGTGGGCATATTTGGGTAAAATGCTATGTAGAAAATCAGTTTGTGGTATTGGAAACGAGTGACGAAGGACCTGGATTAAACAATGAGGAAAAGAAACTTGTCTTCAATAAATTCTATCGCGCCAAAAGTACCTCCTCACAAAAATCTGGTTCAGGGTTAGGCTTATTTATTGTGAAATCAGTAGCTTTACTTCATGAAGGAAATGCCGTTGCGGAAGATAATCCCTCTGGTGGATTAAAAATTAAAATGTTGTTCCCATTAGAATTACAACCTAAGATTTAGGAGAAAACATTATGCTTAACCAAGGGGCAAAAATTTTAGTTGTAGACGACGAAAAAGGTATTAGGCGCTTTTTAGAAAACAGCTTGCAAAATCAGGGTTATGAAGTGTTTTTAGCAGAAAATGGCCGAAAGGCGTTACAACTTTTTAAAAGTAAACATCCAGACCTTGTTTTGTTAGATTTGAATTTGCCTGATATCTTTGGTGGGGACGTATTAAAAGAAATCAGAAAAGAACATTCTACCCCTATTATTGTTCTTACTGTTTTAAATTCTGATAAAGACAAAATAGAAATTTTAGACTTAGGAGCCGATGATTTTTTAACCAAGCCTTTTAGTGTAGCAGAATTGGGCGCCAGGGTTAGAGTGGCGCTGCGTCATGGGGCAAACTTAAAAGACACTCCTTTGTATAAAAATGGGCCGTTAGAAGTAGATGTAAATTTAAGAAAAGTAAGAGTGCAAGGAAAAGAAATAAAATTGACAGCTACGGAATTTGACCTTTTGAAATTATTAATTTCTTGGGAAGGGAAAATTCTTACTCAAAATTTTATTTTAACTAATATTTGGGGAGCCTTTGCCAATGAACAAACCCACTATGTCCGAATTTATGTAGCTAATTTGCGTCGAAAATTAGAAACTTGTGAAGAGATGAAAGGATTTATAAAAACAGAACAAGGAGTAGGTTATCGCATTGATAAAATAGAGGAATAAATAAGAAGAAATACAATATATAGAGGAGATAAAAACTATCTAAATTAAAAGGAATTTTATTGTTTTGCGTACTATACACTAGTCCTGCGGAGCTGAAGATACAAGTTCGATTCCTGTTGGGCGCACCATTTAAAACCACGCGAAAGCGTGGTTTTTTATTGGAACTAAAAGCTGTTTTGTACCCCCATTGCCCACGCTAATAGAGCAACTGGTCCGCCGTTCCCTTGCAATACGGCCTTGGGCACAGATTTAAAATGCTTCTAAACGGAGTTTAATAGAGTTTAATCCTCCGATGATAAAAGAACCAAAAAGATAAAAAAAGACCTCCTAAGACTAGGAGGTCTTTTTTTAATGCAGTTTAATGGATTTTAACGCATTTTGACCAAAAATGGACACTTTTTGGACACCGCTTTCCCCTCTATAAACTGCCAAATTGTGGACAGTTGAGCCTTGGGCAAAGCCGCGGATAGAGGCAATTTGGCACAAATAGCGGTTTTACACACTATCCCGCAAGGCGTCCACCAGTTTTACCATGGCCCAGGTATCCTGCTTGCAATAAGCCAGCAAATCCCGGCGCAATTGCCGGGCCGCATCTTCGGACAAATTACCGAAATACAGCTCGTCAAATGCGTTCATGGCGTCCCCCCCGTTGGCCACGGGCATACCTTCGTAGGTCATTTCCGGCACCAGGGACGGCAACACCTTTTTAATAGACGAACTGCCATGCATATTCGGGTGCAGATAGTCCTGCTTGAACGGGGTTTCCGTGTCCATAAACCGCTCACTCATGCGCAAAAGCGCGTCTTTTTGCTCCTGCGGGATAGGCAAATCGTTAGCCATTTCCCGTATGCGCGTCTTTTCAAACGCGGCGTGGTGGGACAAAATGCGGCAATATTGTTCTGGCGTTTAGTGAACCGTTTTAGGCGGAGTTTTCTTCCAAAGGATAAGCCTCCGGTGCGGCGGCCCTAGCGGCTAAAATCCCTACAATTGGATAGGATAGCGCTTTTTAACCGTATAATAGGCCGTAAAACTGAACAATACCGCCAGCAAGGCACACCCGCACACATAGGGCCAGATATCAAGCCATGTGCCATCCATCACAAACAGGCGCACCACGCCCGTAATGCCATAAGTGGAAGGCACACACAGCCGCAGCGCTTGCACCAACAGCGGCATCTTCCAAACGGGCCAAATAACGCCCGACATAAACACCAACGGAATAGATGTAACCACAATAAATAAAATGGGGGTTTCTCTTTCCCGGAACACATTGGAAAGCGTAATGCCCAACCCAATGGTAGCAACGGAAAACAACATATAGAACCCAAACCACGCCCCCAAATTTTCCCCCCCGCTAAAGCCGTACAACCGGAACATAAATACAAACAAATAAACAAAATAGCCCGCCATCAAGCACAAGAAAGATAAGGTCTTGCCCAGCCACACATCTAGCGGAGTCAGGCGCCGGGGGTAGCGTTTTTTCCGCTCATACAAGGTGCCTGCCCGCAGCCCAATAACAATAAGCATAATTTGGTGTGCCACCGTTACAAAAACGGCCGGAACCAAATAATTGCGGTAAGAACCGGTGGGGCTGTACAAATTTACCACCGTCATTTGAACCGGGCTGCGCAACACCGCTGCAGCCGGCCCAGCCCCCAACGCCTGCAATTTTTTAATTTCGGCCCCGGCGGAAACGGTTTTAATGGCACGCTGCAAAGCCGTAGTAGTTTGTTTGTAATAAACGGGATAACTGGCATCGGTATAGATATGCACTTGCTGCGGAACAGACTTTAACAGATTGCGTTCAAAATCCTTATCCAACCGCACAATGGCAAACACTTCCCGGCGGTCTAATGCTTTTTTTGCTTCGGGCAAGGCCGCGTAGGAAACAGGCTCTATTTCTTCTTCCGCGCGCATCATACGCACCAACTGGCGGGAGAGGTAAGAATTGTCTTCGTCTACCACCGCCAATGGAATTTTCCGGGCGACGTCTTGCGTATAAGGGAACGGATAAAAGAAAGAATAAAACAGCGGTCCCCCTACCGCCAACAGTAAAAATCCGCCGTCCTTAAGCAAAGCTTTTAATTCTTTTAAAATAAAAGGAATAATCATAGCTGCGGCCCCAAGTATTTATCTTGCTTTATCCAGCGGGCATACCCTTTGGTCCCTACTACAAAAAACAGCGTCCCCATTGCCAGCATAAAAGCAATTTCCTGCCAGGTGCCAACCGCATTGGCCCCGCGCAGCAATTCGTTTACAAAAATGCGATTTAAATGCGTGCCAGAAAGCACCTCCGCCCACAAGCGCGCCAGCGCCGGCATGGACTGCACCGGAAACGATACCCCATAATAGGCAAATGCAGGGGCCGCATAAATGGCACACATACTTAAGGATAAACGCAAATTGTTGGTACAACCGGCAATCAGCAGGCCTGTGCTGGCCGTCAAAAATACAAACGCCGCCCCTCCGCACAAGGTACGCAGCAGGCTGCCTTCGACAGGCGTTTTAAAAAACGCAATCAAAATGCCCAACCATACCGCCAATACCCCAAAATAAACCGCCGTGTAGAAAGCAATCCTACCGCCGGACACGGCGTAGGGGTGGCGCCTAAAACCAAAGCGTAAACATTTTGCCCGGCGGGTTTTAACGTCCCATAACAAAGCATAGCAAACACTCATACACACAAATAATTGCAATACGGCCGGCAACAAACCCAACCCTAAAAAATAAATATAGTTCATACCGGGATTATAGAGGATATTTTCGCTTACTTGGAGCGGCGCCGTAAAAGACGCCAACATCGCCGGAGGAACCCCCATAGCCGCAAGGGTGGAACGTTGGTATTTGCTTTGCAAATACCCCACCACCGATAAAAGGCCTTTGCTTAAATTGCCCCCTACCAGCAGATATTCGTTATTAATCCAGGCGTTTAGCTGTGCCCCTGTGTGTTTTAATAAATCTTTATCGTACGATTTATCCACCGAGAGCACCCCGTATATACGGCCTTGCTCCAAGGCTTTTTTGGCACTGGCCACCGTAGGAAAGGGGCGCGGGTCCAAAAAGCGGTTGCTCTTTAAAGCGCGCATCAATTCGTGGGAATAATATCCTTGGCTGTTATCCACCACCCCCAGCGGGATTTTATCGAGCACTTGGGCAGAAAAAATAGCCAGCAACAACCCCATAATCACAAACGGATACACGCACATAAAAAAGCCACAGCTCTTTTTGCGTTTAAAAACAATTCCCCATTCCCGGCAAAAAACTTGCCGCCAAATATGCTTCATAAAGAAATCTGCATCAAAGCCGTCATTCCCTGGCGCAGCCCTGGCATCGGGTTCACCGGTTTGGCCCGAACTTCGAAGGTTTTCAAATCAAATTCTCCGCGCGTTTTGGTGGCACTCCAAACGGCATAATCTCCCTGTTTGGAAATATAAGTAACACGGAAAGGATAAGGCTCGTCCCCTAAAGCGGGGATAGTTAAACGGATTTCCTGCTGTAAAGCAAAATGCGACAGTAAATCTTCCCGCACATTAAACGAAACCCATACATCCGATAAATCCAACACCGTAAGCACACTAATCCCCGGTGCCGCCAATTCCCCCTGCTCCAACACGACGGAAGAAATTTCCCCGTCCACCGGCGAAACCAGTTTCATTTCATTTACAAAGCTCTCCACTTCGTTCACCGCGCCCAAGGCCCGCTGCGCCCCTGCGCGGGCTTCGTCCAACTTTTGGGCGGAAACGACTCCCCCCTCATACAATTGCTGCATACGGGCATAGCTTTTTTGGGCCAGTTCCCGCGGGGCATTCGCCTGCACCGCTTTGGCCAGCATATCCGGCGCATACAAGGTGGCCACTACTTCTCCTTTTTTTACCGCATCTCCCTCGCGCGCAAAAATTTGGTCTACCCGCCCCGCAATACGCGGCGAAATGTTTAACTGGCGGATCACCACTTCCCCCTGCAAATACACCTTTCTAGGCCACATTCCCCAAACAAACAACCCCGCCAAAATAATCCCGGCTACCATCACCGGCAACAATCTTTTTTTTATTTTCATAAAATCTCCTTACAAAGCCTGCTGGGCATACTGCCCAAACAAATCCGTTTGACCGCTTAAGTTTAGCACTGTAGCTAATGAAGTAACAAAATCATACTGGGCCTTTAGGCTGTCCAATTGTGTTTTAAGCCATTGGGTCATTGCCATATTCACTTCCAAGGAAGTGCTCGTCCCTGCGCGAAACCCCAAGCGGCGCGTTTTGTAGAACTCTTCGGTAAAAGCCAATTCTTTTTGCAAGGCCTGATAATTCTGTTGGGCATTCTGCATTTTTTTGTAATAATATTCCAGCCCCGTTAAAATATCCTTGGTTTGCTGTTCTTTAAGGGACAAAATACTTTCAGTTTGTTTGGCCGCAGCCTTGCTTTGGTTATAAGTGCGCCCCCCTTCAAACAAATTCCAGGCAAAGCCTACGCCGTAGGCATAATCCGGGTCCAACACGGTCAAATCGTTGGTATAGAGTTCGCGATTGGCAAACAAATACACCGAAGGCAAAAACCCAGCCCGCTGCGCTTTGGCATTAGCTTGGGACAAATTGGTTTTGCTGTCCAGCAAGGCCAGGGACGGGTTTTTGTGCAAAGCCGTCTGCTGCAGCTCCGCCAAGGTAGGGAGTTTTTCCATCGGGAGCACAAACAAAGCGGAACTAGGTTTAACCCCTTCCGTTTCGCTTAGCAGGCTCTGCAAAAGCGACTGCGCCATCTGCGCGTCATTTACGCTGGAAGCATAATCCCGCTCGGCCTGAGCCTGCACCACATCTACGGCCATCTTTTCCACACGCGCAATGGTTCCTACGCGGAACATATCCGCCCCGTCTTTGGCATTTTGGCGGGCGTTTTGCAAAAACTGCGCCCGCACTTCCACCATTTTGTCCGCCAACAACGCGCCAAAGTATTTATTGGTCAATTCCACCAATAAGTTATTGCTTAACATACTAACTTTGGCTTGTGCTCCCGCCACATTGGCTCCCGCCGCGGCATTAGCCGCCGATATTTTACCCCCCGAATAAATAGCCCAAGACGCATACGCCTGCGCCTGGAAAAAGTGGTCGTCCTGCACGTCCAGCACAAAAGGAGGCAAGGTTACGCCGGACGGATAAAGCGGCTGTATGGCGTCCCGGATTTCATTTAAATCTATAGAAATAGGGTCATTGATGGAGGTGTAACTCCCTTTAACGCCAATCTGCGGGAAATAGAGCCCGCGCGCGCTGCTTAATTGTGCGCGATACATATCGGCTTCCTGCCGGGCGGAAGCCAGTTTTTCGCTGCTATGCAAAGCACGGCTGTAAGCTTGCTCGAAAGAATATTCTTTGGCGGCAAGCGGCCCCGCCAGCAGCAAACAAAAAAGTATGGTCCATTTACAAGTTTTCATAAGAAAAATCGTCCAATTGGTGTGCCCACTCTATCATGGCATAGGCTACTTGCAGGCGGATTTTTTCCGGCAAGCCGCCTGTCAAACGGCGCATAAATGCATGATAAACGGGTTTTATTTTACGGTACAGCGCACGCCCTTGGGGCGTAATCAGCACGCGTTTATGCCGGCGGTCCTGCAGGTCCTCCTCCCGCTTAATCCACCCGGCGGCTATCAGCTTGTCCAAAATACGCGTAATATTGCCGGGAGAAACCAGCATCCGTTTGCTGATTGTCAGCTGGTTGATACGGTCGTCTTCCTCGGCCAACAACGCCAACACGTTGTATTGGGCCGCCGTAATACCCTGAGCCAGAAAAAAACTATTTGTAATTTTTTCCGCTTTGTTATACAAAAGGGCCGAAGACCGCACCAGCAATTCCGCGGAAGTATGCGAACGGTTTAAGGTCTTGTTTGCCTGGATTAACTGAGAAACCGAAAGTTTTTCCATAGCAACATTATAGCAAGAAAATAGTTGATATGTAAATAATTTACTGGTTAATTAATAATTTTAAAAAAATGCCCTAAATTAATCCGAGGGAAAAAACACATTTAAGGCTTGCCATAATTGGCTTGGCACAGCGTATAGAAGCTAGCAGGAAGACGCTCCAACTTGCGTCGGAGGAGCAGGTTTTGCAGTAAAAAGCATTTATCAAATGGAAATAGACGCGCCATACCTTTCGTTTTAGCTTCCCGGTTTCTTCCCGGGGGCATTTTAATTGGGCGCCTTCGCGCAAAAAAGAAGTGTTAGAACTTCGCCCCAGCTACTGGCAAAACATACCGCACTGTTTTCCGTGCATTTGCTCCAGCAGAGATTCAAATAAGGAAAGCATGTTATTTTTTTCTATTTTCTTCAATATATTGGGCTAGTGTCCCCAAATTGTGAAAAATGGCACGGCCTTCGTGCATATTTTGGATAGTAATACCGTATTTTCTTTGCAATAATGTAATAAGTTCTACCGCGTCCAAGCTGTCTAAACCCAAACCGCTCTCTCCAAAAATTTTACCTTCCGGCCCAAATTTAGATAAGTCCGCTCCGCCCAAATCAATATGGGCGGAAATCAGCTGTTTGATTTCTTCGATAAGGTCTTGCATGTGGCTTTCCTCTACACAATTAAATAATCAAACCCCAATACGGATATTGTATACAAAAACTTTCCAAACGTCTATAAATTACTAAGCAAAATATCGTTTTATAATCCTGCCACTTATTTTAAAGAAACAACCACGCACCGTATTTATAGAAAAAGCCGGGCTAAAAATAGATAAAATCTTTGACCAAATGGGCCGCTTTGCCTATACACTCATTCGCTGCAAAATATAGGCTCCATAAAAGGGCCGCCCATACAGGCGGCCCTTGCTTATTTAAAAAGTTTCTCCTCTGCGCTCTATGCCTTTTGGACGGCAGGTTGTTTTTTCGGATAAGCACGGGCATATTTCCAAGCAAACAAAAGAAACTTGGCCGGGTATTTGCACCCGTCCGGGGCAAGTTCCCAAAAAATACGGTTTTGCGGCGTGATTTTTTTATTCACCCATTTGTTCCACCGGGCGGAATCTTTGCGTACGGGCACAGCACCCCCGCCCGCTTTGCGCCATTGCATATAGCCGTCCACCCACTGCTTAAAAAAGTAATAACACCAAAATTTGCGGTGGCCCGTTGAGTGCACGACAAAAGCTTTTTTCAGTTCTGCACCAGCCGACGAAGCCGGCAAATTATACAACGACGAACAGATTTCCACCGGCAGGGAAAATTCCTGCAGCATCAAATTAATAAGCCCCTGATCCCCCAAGTACGAACACTTGGCATATTTTTGAAGCATTTGATACAACCACTTTCGGATTTGAGAACCGGATACGGCAAACGCCGCCTGGTTAAGCACAATAAATCCCGCATTGTAGCAAGGGGCGCTCATATCATACCCGGGAATAGGACCTAAAAAATTATGCTGGACGGTAGGGCAATCGTCCACGGTCAAGGCTATCGGCCCGTGGAATTGGGACAACACCGGAAAAAGTTCTTTCTGCACCAAAATATCCGAATCCAAGCAAATTACCCGTTCGTATTTTTCCAATAGAGAAAAAGCTTCAAACCGGGAGTACAACGCCGGCGTAAAACGCTGGATAAATTGCGTGCGTTCTATATTAGCGGGGAGGTCGTAGTCGATAATCGTAAAATCGCCCAAGGAACGAAAAATCTGTTTTAGCGGTTCGTCCCAATCAAAGGCATAAATATAGATATCTGCCGCAGAAGCCAAACGGGGAGAATTTTTCAAAAAGCTCCATAAACTTACATACAGAGCAAAGGCATAAAACCGGCTGGAGGCGCACATTACCGCAACGTGTTTCATCTAGTTTTCCTCCACTACTTCCCGCAGGCCTTCTTCCAGGCAATAGCGGGGCACAAAGCCGACCTCTTGGGTAAGGCGGGTGTTATCCCCCACAATCGTAAGCGGCTGTGAGGTGGGCTCCTGCTTTAATACCAAAAGGTCCGGCCGGTGCAATAAAGTCCCTAACACCGTGGCGTATTCCGCCAGCGAAACAGCCTTGCCGGTACAAATATTCACTGCTCCTTCCACAGAACTGTCCAGCAATTTCACAAAAGCCCCGGCAATATCCTTGCTGTACATATAATCGCGCCGAAGCTGTGAAAATTTGATTTCGTACGGTTTTCCCTCACGCAAGGCGTTCATAATACCAGCCGTTAAGCGGGAAGGGTGCTCTTTCCGTCCGTATACATAAAAAATACGGCCGTAACCGAAACTAATGTGATTTTGACGGCAAAACATTTCGGCCATTTGGTGCAAAGCGTTTTTACAGCAAGCGTACGGATTGGGCGGTTCCACCGCGTCCGTTTCCCGGATAGGGTGGTCCGTCAGCGCGTATTCAAAACAAGTGCCGGCGAATACAGCTCTTTTACCGCCGTTTTGGGCAAAATGTTTCAGCAGCGTCAACCCGGCGCGTACAAAATCGAAATTGATATTGGCGGTAGCATAATCGCCCGTAGCGCACCAAGCCATATTCAATAAGTGCGACGGCTGCACCTCCGCTAACGTCCGCGCGATAAAAAGCTCGTCAAACAAATTGCCCTTTACCCAATGTATGCCAGGAACGGAAGGATTGGTTTCGTCAATTGTTAAGGCAAACACGTCAAACCCCGCTTGGGTAAGCGGGAGCAAGAGTTCTTTTCCAATTAGTCCGGTGGCCCCGGTGACAAATACTTTTTTAGAGCAAGGCATAATTGTTGTCCCGTTGGTTAATGATAATATTTTCGGTAATAGGCCAGGAGATATGCAGCTTGGGGTCATTCCAGCGGACACCGTCGTAGGCTTGCGGCTGGAAAAACTCCCCCAGTTGGTAATAGACGATTGTATCGTCCTGCAAGGTCTGAAAGCCGTGCGCCACCAAAGGCGGCACATAAACAGAGAAATTATCGGCTTCGGTTAATTCCAATGCAATATGCTGCAAATAAAAGGGAGATTGGGGCCGCAAGTCCACCAACACATCGAACACTTTGCCCTTTAAACAGCTGACAATTTTAGGCTCCGGGAACGGCATTTTTTGGTAATGCAGGCCGCGGATAGTCCCCCGGCGCGTATTACCGGACAAATTGCACTGGCACAGGGTAAAATCCAAACCATGGTCCAGCATTTCCTTGCGGCAAAATTGGCGTGCAAAAGAACCGCGTTCGTCAGTAAAAACTTCTCGTTCCAAAAGGTAAGCACCCGGCAGGCGCAGCGGTGTAAATTTCATACTATCTCCGTTTACGGGCAAATAACGTAACGATACGAAGCAAGATGCGCGCAAACAAAAATTTAATTCGCTGTCCCCCCGTTAATCCGCTTTTTACAAAAGCGATGTTTAGTTCATTGCCGCCGTAACGCGTATAATTTTTACGGAAAGAACCTAAAATATAGCCAAAAAAGCCGTGGTTCCCCACATTTTCTAAGATATACGCGTGAAGTTTTTTATCTTCAATCATTTGTAAAGAGTTTAAAAAGCCAACCGTCCAAAATATATTGCCTACAAACGGATGTGGATATACATCATAACCACTTACGCTCCATTCGTCGCCGCTTTGGTCGGAAAACGTGCACTTGTCCATAATTTCCCCCTGCGGCAGGAAGATGCGGCCTTTCTTGTTCAGCACCGCGCATACCACTGCTAAGTGCGGGAACATATTGGGGATATTGCTAAGCACATTCATCAACACTCCGCTGGTGATATTAGCCGTGCGGTAAATCCCGGCAGGTAAAAACGTCAGCTGGCGGACGATTTTAGCCAAATTGCTGGTACCTTTTAAATCGTCCTTGCGGGTAAGCAAAATGTCGTACTCGTTGGAAAAGAGGGCTTCTTCTACTTCCGGCCAGGCTTCCCAGCGGAAGGAATCGTCGTCGCACACCACCCACACATACGGCTTGCGCGCCAGTTCAAATGCACGGGCGATATTGCCGTTTCCGCCGATGTTTTTTTCGTGGCGAATGTGCTTGATATTGGGGCATTTCGCGGCAAATTCTTCAATCAAGTCCGAGGAGCCGTCCGTACAAGCATTGTCCAACACAGTCAAAGAGCAATGCCGCACAGGGCTTTCAGGCGCAGTCAGCTGGGTAAGCGTGCGCTGTAAATGTTCCCGACGGTTATAAGTGGGGAGAATAAGTTCCAGTTGGTCACTTAGGGATATGGGCATATGTATCATTATATTATAAAGTACGTTTTCTTTACAGTTGCCGCCGATGCCGCCACTCCCGCAGCGTAATCAGCCAAAGCAATTTGCGTACTACAAAATAGCATAAACGGCCCAGAGAGGCATTTTTGGCATTTCCTTCTTCGCTATTGTAAATATAGAGAGGTTCCCGCAACATATCAGCACGCAAATTCTGCAGTCCCCAGCCAAATTTCTGCTGGATTTTATCACGTTGGATAGGATCTGACAGTAACGGAACTAACGCCAACCGCCCCGCCAAACGGTACGAAGGGCGGACTCCTTTCGTAGCAAAATAATGTGCCATAACAAACGGAATATATTCCGTATCTTCCATTGATAATCGGCCCGCAAAAGAGGACTGCGGCAACATTTGCTGAAGTAATTCAACCGAACGCGGCCCCGGCAAAAAGCTGTGCACCAATTGCATGTCTTCCAGCCCTGCACATTTTTTTATATTTGCTAACTGCGCTACCCCGGACATTTGCCCTTGATGCGTACGATAAAGAGCCAGCACTTCATTTACAAAGGCCACTTTTCCCCTGTTGAGCAACACCGGTATCCACAGGCTCATATCGGCCACAGATACACTTACACAATCCCAACGAATCCGACGCAAAGCATCAGTCTGAATCAGCCCCCCAGCAAACGGGAAAACACTGGCTCCTTCCAAAAAACGCTGCAAATAAACATATTCTGGCTGATTAGCCGGCTCCCGGTCTTTAAACCAAGTTATCCCCAACGGATTTTTCTTTGCATCTACAAAAGACATATCGCCAAAAGCTAATGCCGCGTTTTGTTGTTCAGCAGCACGAAACAACTGTTCCAACGCCGTTGGAAGAAGTATATCGTCCGCCGATAAGAGCTTGATATATTTTCCTCTTGCAACTGCCAACCCTTCCTGTACTAGCATATTTCCAGAAGCGCCAGTATTAATGGATAAATCCCTGTGTATTATGCGTTTGTCCTTAAACGAATGAGCAATCGAGCGGCTTTGATCGCTGGAGGCATGATTAATTAAAATAAGTTCCCAATTTTGATACGTCTGACTTAAAACAGATTCTATACTATCATAAAGGAACTCTTGATCATTATAATAAGGGGTAATAACTGATATTAAATCATTTGTCATAAGATTTTCCCCTTTTACTAGATTGCATATTTTTCACCAAAAGCTCCAGCGAAAAACCGTCTTCCAAAAAGGAATTTTCAAATTTCCCGTTTTTGGCGGATTTCTTTTCATAATGGCGAATCACTTTATATACGCCAGAATCAATTAAATGTTGGATATACTCGTCCAGTTGGCGCTGCCCTGAACGCTGGCCATCTCTAAAAGCTTGCTCGTGAAAAGCACGAACCCATTCAGGAAAACGCAAATATACAATGGCTTTAGGCAAGAGGCCTTGTTTCATTTTCTCAATTGTTCGCAAGGACTGGCTGTCCGGCGACACGTCATAATAATAGGAAACATAGCGTGTATAAGGAGGCCGATTGAGCAACAGATAAAACACCTGGTTGTTATTAAAAGCCAAAATCGGATCGGACGGATTTGTATAGTGCTGCACCTCCGTATAGATGTCTTCCAGCATTTTCTTTTCTTCCAGCGGGAGTTTTAATCCGCGCAATGCCGGGATAAACGATTTTTCCAAAGGCTGCACCACACTGCCGGCACGCCACCCATAAAAGAGTGAAGGACTTTCTAGCTTCATAGAAATGCAGAAGAACGCCACTATCCCTACCAAACCCAACAGCAACATATCTTTAGCCCAATTCCATTGGATTCTTTGTTTAAGCAAAAAGCACACCACCACCGCCAACACAAAAGGATACGTCACGGGATAGCCGTAGCTCAAAATTAATGAATAAGTTAACGCCAGGAAAGTGATATACAGTAAAAGTTCGGCATATACACGGTAAGTCCGTTTTTTCACAAACAAAACCATCAGCGTACTGTACAAACATAAAAACACAAATAAGCACAACCCCGCTATAATAAAAGCATTTATATTACCACTGTAAGTGGACAAATGGAAATTGTATTGCGGTACCGAATGAGCGGTTTTTATCCAGGCGCAGCCAATGGCCGCCAAAATACCGCCCAGCACGCAAAGAACAAAAAGGCCCATGCGTTTTTTGTTCATCATAAACGAAGGGGTTTTATACAAGCGCAAAATTTTATTGGAAACCAACACCTGTATAATAAAACTGATTATTCCTCCCAATAACAGTGCCCGCACAAAAGCGTAAGAAACAAAAATCTCCACAATCCGCCGGAAGAAAATATCCCCCACGCTGCCTTTGGATTCCGACATAAAAATCTGGTTCAAATAATCCGGCAAACACCCCCACACAGCCAAAGCAATCCACACCAGCCCCACAACTACTAAGGAAGACGCCAAGAGCTTCAAAAATACTTTGCACATCTCTTTAAAGCCTTTCTGGCGCCATACCGCCAAATGCAGCACGGCACACACTGCAATAATCGTCAGCGGACCGGAAGTTTGTTTGTTAAGGAAAGACAAGGCGAACAAGGTTCCAATTCCCCAAAGCGCTCCGTTGCTAATGGTATTTTTAACAAACAATTGTTTCAAAAACGCCCGCCCCGCAATAATCAGCCACACACACAAGATAACCGCATAGATGTTATACGAAGGAACGCCGTTATCGTAAATGGCGGACATAAGAATAAAATTGACTATAATTGCCCCCAAGGCGGCAATTTTTTCGGAATAGAAACGGGTAAACAAATGATAGCACGACCCGCCCAAAACGAGCTTAACTCCAATATCCATAACCCGAAACACCACCAAGGTATTTCCAAAAACGGCTTGGACCACCGTCCACAAACCAAGCGCAATGGGCGGCACAATTAAGGGAAAGTCTTTATAGGGGACCAATCCTTCCTGCAAAATAAACTGGGCATACAGGTTGTACCAACCTTCCACCAATGTAATAGATTTGTTCCAAAACAAAGCCACAAACAACAAAGTTCCCACCAGTACACTGGCCAAACCCAATAAATACGTTTTATGTTTAACAATCAACCGTTTGAATTTTTTCCACATAATTAAAAGTTAATCCGTTCTTTTTCTATCACTAAAGGGCGCTTTAGTACTTGCGTTAAAATAGCGCCGATATATTCCCCAATAATACCAATAAAAAACAACTGTACACTGGAAAAGAATAACACAGCCAACAACAAAGGCGCCGTCCCCATCGGGAATCGTTCCCAATAAAGAAGCTTCAGCACCAAATACACCATCGCTAAAAACAGGCTGATTATCCCCAACGCAAACCCACCCAGCGCCGCCAAGCGAAGCGGCACTTTGGAGTGATTGGTAAAACCAATCATAGCGTTATCGTAAAGCGTATAGAAATTATTTTTGGTAAACCCACGCTTCCGCAAGGGTTGTTCAAACGGGATAAGTTTATGCGCATAGCCCAACTCGCACACCAGTCCGCGCAAATACGGGTAAGGATCTTGTAATTTGCGCAGCTCTTCGATTACGCATTTATCGTATAAGCCAAACCCCGTGCAGTTAGGCTCCAGCTTGGCGCCGGAATCGTTCACCCAATTTAGCAGCCGATAATACAAACGCCGCACGGCAAAAAATACCAGCGATTCTTTACTGGTTTGTTTTTGCGCTAAAACCACCTTATAGCCTTGTTCCCACGCGGCAACAAACTGAGGAATCAAGGAAGGCGGGTCCTGCAAGTCGGACGCTAAGTAAATAACCGCATCGCCCGACCCCTGCAAAATACCATAATACGGCGAGCGGATATGCCCAAAATTCCGTGCATTGGCTATTACTTTAAACCGCTTGTCCTGCGTGGCAATTTCCCGCAAGACGGCCAAAGTACCGTCGGTAGAGGCATTGTCCAGCACAATCTGTTCATAATCGTATTTATCGGCCAAAAGCGTCATTTGCGCTTTTACCTGCTCGTACAACTCCCGTACGTTTCCTTCTTCATTATAGGCACTGGACACGATAGAAATTTTCTTTTTCATATTACGCTTTAAACACCCATTTTTTATTTAAGATAAATCCTAATAATGCAAGCGGCAACACAAGTATCGCTCCCGCCGCATACATATTTGTTACCCCACACCCGGCTAAACCCCTTAGTCCCAGCACATTACACACATACACAATGCCATATACGCCAAAGAATTTGCCAATCAACCGGTTGTTGTGGCTTTTAAATACAATCACACCGATAGTTTTAAAATTAAACAGTACGCCCAACACCGTGGAAAACAACGGTGCAAAAATATAGTTGCACCCCACCCACACAAAAAACGCATACAGCCCGTATCCGACCAGGGTGTTAAGCACGCCGACAAACAAAAACGTCACAAACTGCTCAGGCAGTTTCGTCAGGCGGCTGAGGAGGGATACCAACTGCTCAAAAGCGTTTTTAATCGTGTTTACGCACATATTTTTTGCGCGCCTTCCCCCCGATTTGCTGGGCAGCCGCCCGGTTTTGTTCCATTTCCTGGCGGTCCAGGAACGGGAACATATCTTCCAAAGACGGGCTGACCATCGTGCCGTCCGGCAGTTTACGGGCGGAGAGTTTGGGCGCAAACGTATAGTCGTGCGTGCAGTCCAGCTCGCACACCACCGGCCCTTGCATAGCCAACACGCGGCGAATACCGGCTTGTAAATCTTTATTTTTGCTAATACGCACCGCAGGCAAACCAAACGCTTGAGCCACTTTTACAAAGTCCGGCACTTCCACCCCGCTCTGCACGTTGCAGCCGGTTAAGCGTCCGTTAAAAAAGTTCCGCTGGGTTTGGATAATGGAAATATATTCACCATTTTTAATGACGAAAATTTTTATTGGCAAGCGGTTTGTTTTTACCGTCTGGAGCTCTTGCAAGTTCATCATAATGCTGCCGTCGCCTTCCAGGCAGACGGTATCTTTTGCTCCATTGGCCACGCACATACCAATAGCCGCCGGCAAGCCATACCCCATAGATGCATCGCCGGAGTTTAGCAATAGCCGCTGCCCCGCCTTGGATTCAAGGGCTTGGAAAAACGCCACACAAGCCGTTCCGTTAGAAGCCACCACCTGCGCTCCTTGGGGCAACTGCTTTCCCAGCTCCTGCATAAACAAATAGGGGTGTACTTTGTCTTGCGGACGGATAGAAAACTCCCGCAGGGGCGGGTATTTGGCTTTCATTTGTTGGCAGAACGAAAGCCACTGCGCCGGAGCTTGAAAAGCGCCTTTTTGGCGCAGCAGCGCCAGGAGAAAATCTTTTACATCGGCACAAACCGCCACATCGGGGTGAACAGTGGGCTTTTTGAGTTCTGCCGGATCAATATCTACGATAATTTTTTTGGCGTTTTTGGCAAAATTTTCCCAGTTATAACTAGCTTGGCGGATGTTATTGCGCGTGCCTAAAAACAAAATAACATCAGCGTTTTGCAATGCAAAATTGCCCGCACGCTGGCCCACCGTACCAATGCGTCCGGCAAACAAAGGATCCGAAGAAGAAACCAAATCAAACCCGTTAAAAGTGGTAACCACGGGCAGTTGGGTTTTGCTCAGCAGGCGGCCCAGCTCCTTTTGAGCGCAAGCGCAATGAATACCGTTTCCCGCCACAACGAGCGGCCGCTTAGCCTTAGACAGCATACGCATAATCCGGGCGGCGGTTTTATCCAAAGAAGTTTTTTTGGCAGCCGGGCGGCGGAATTTTTTCATTTTTTTCGGGTCTACCGGCGCGGCCTGCACATTAAGCGGAATATCTATCCATACCGGGCCCGGCCGGCCGGAAACCGCCTGATAGATTGCCTCGTCCAACACGGCATCTATTTCGTATGGATCAACCACCATACGGGCATATTTGGTCAAAGGTTTCACCACGGAAACGATATCCACTTCCTGGTCGCCCAGCTGGCGCAGGGGCACCTGCGGGCAGGAGGCCATCGTCGTCGAAAATTTAACTTGTCCGGAAACAAATAACACCGGGGCGCTGTCCGTCCAAGAGCCAAACACGCCGTTTAGGCAGTTTAGGCCGCCGGGGCCGGTGGTCACACACGCCACCGCCAGCTGCTGGTTCGTGCGTGCATAGCCTTCGGCACTCATGGAAACAGCTTGCTCGTTGTGGTTAAAAATACGTTTAATTTTGGTACTTTTGCCAAAACTGTCGTCTAGGTGCATAGCGCCGCCGCCGGTAACCATAAACACTTGGCGCACACCGTACGATTCCAACTTTTTGACCAAATAATCCGAAACTTTAATCATAGGCTAATTTTTTTAATTCTCCCAATACGTCCAATGCCTGGTCCGGGCGCAGATCTGTAATTTTCCTCAACTGGTGTTTATCTTCCAGCAAAATCAACGCCAGGCCTTGGCCTGTATTTTTCTTGTCCTTTCCCATAGCTTGCACTACGGCTTCTTTGTCAGCCGGGATATCCTGGGCAGGCACTTTTACAATAGGCTGTAATACTTTCCGGCGGATAAATTGTTCTTCCGCTGCACTTAATACGCCAACCCGTCGGGCGTATTCATTAGCCAACAACATTCCCAGTACAACCGCCTGCCCATGCGGAATTTTAAAGGAGGACGCTGTTTCCAACGCGTGCCCGAAACAATGCCCGTAGTTAAGCAGGTTGCGCAGACCAGTATCAAATTCGTCCTGTTCTATGTAAGCCTTTTTAATGGACAAACAGGCCGCAATAAACTTAAGCAGCACCGCCCCATCGCGCTTATCCAATGCCGGCAGATGGGCAATAAAATCCTGCGTTTGGGTTTTCCCCGCCATTAAGTGAAGCTTGGCCATTTCTCCAATGCCGGAATAATAATCCACTTCAGAAAGAGTATTTAAAAATCCGGGCCAAATGTGCACTTTATGCGGCGGATAAAAAGAACCTATTAAATTTTTATAATGGCGGAAATTAAGCGATGTTTTAGCCCCGATGCAGCTATCCACCTGCGCCAGCAAGGTAGTCGGAACAAAAGTCCATTTTATTCCGCGGTACAGGGTGGACGCCACAAAGCCCGTGATGTCCTGGACAATGCCGCCCCCGATGGACACCAAATTCATATTCTTCTTGGGCGAAAGAGCCAGTATTTTTTGATACAGTTCACACACGGTATCCAAATTTTTGTGGTCTTCCAGTGCTTCCAAAACATATACATTTTCGTCCGGGAAACCGGCAAAAGCGCTCTTGTATAATTCCCACACCCGTTTATCCACTACATAAAACGCCGGGGAAAGAGAAGCCAGCTCTTTAAGAAAAGAATCGGTCCCTTCCAGTACTACTTGATAATTGCGAATATGGGAATGGATGTCCATCTCGTTTAAATGCATGAAAATCCTCCGTCTATAAACAAAGTTTGCCCTGTCATAAACGAATTTTGCTCCGACGCCAAGAAATATACCAGTTCAGCAATTTCCTTTGGTTCGGCCAAACGACGTATGGGCAATTGGTCGGTAATTTGGCGGATTTGTTCGGGGGTATTGTTAGCGGAAGTCATTTCGGTATTTACAAAGCCGGGAGCTACTGCATTGACCAATATATTATGCGGGGCCAATTCAACCGCGGCTGCAGTCGTCAACCCATTAACTGCCGCCTTGGCCACCGAATACAACACACGCCTCGGCTTGGAAAATTCACTCCAAATAGAAGAAAAGTTTACAATTCTGCCGTAAGATTTCGCCTTCATATGTTTGGAAGCCCATTGGATAAGCTGCACCTGGGCCAGCAAATTGACTGAAATCATCTTTTGAATTTTTTCTTCTGTTACTTCTTCCAAACCCGCCAGCTCGTTAATTCCGGCGCAATTAACCAACACCTCTACTCCCTGTTTGAGAGAGGCCGTATACCGCGCAATGGAAGATAAGTCCGACAAATCCATCTCTTCCCGGCTGGGGGCAAGCACCTTAAATCCGCGGGCAAAAAACAACTTTTTAACAGCTTTTCCAATCCCCCGGCTTCCGCCGGTTAATAACACAGTTTTCATAACTGCCCGCCGGCCTGTTCAATCAGTTTTTTATAACGGGCTTCCAGCATTTCAATGCGTTTGGCGTCTTCTTTAAAAATCATTCCGTAAAAGTCGCGTTTGTTTTTCAGCCACATCAGTTCGAAACCAACCGCTTTTAAAATACCTTTATCGGCATTTGGGTCCTGCAAGGCGGCTTGTGCGTCAAAAATAATTTTGCGCGTTTCAAATTTGGTTAAAGAGCCGGCCGGCAAGCGTTTAAAGAACGGCAAAGACGCCGCAGACACGCCTCCGCCGATTACCATCTTTTTGCCCGCTTTCTGCATTTTGCGGCTGACGGCTTCGGCAATGTTAAACACCACTTCCGAATTAATATCTTCCCGCGTCAAGCCCATAGAACCCGTCATATCCACCCGGCCCAAAACCACGCCGGCCAGACGGTCAAATTCCGGGCAAGCCATCATTTCGTCTAAATTATCCACCCCGGTTTTTGTTTCTACGTTGATAAAAAACTCCGTATCTTTCCGTTCATCTTCCGGAAACACAAACTCCGTGGCTTTGATATATTTCGTCATGGCGTAGGCGGTTTCAATCATAGGGCCCACAATGCCTTTTACACCGATTACGCGCGCATCAAACATATCTTTGATGGCTTCACAGCCGCCTACTTTAATAATCAAATCCAAGCCCGCTTTCGTTACCACTTCCTTCAAGCGCAGGGCTTCTTCCAAACGGGTGCCTTCCGCTTCGAATTCTGCTTTGATACCAATTACATGGTGATTGGCTTTTAAATCCTGCAGCGTTTCCAACATTTTTTGTTCTAAAGTGTTCATACTATCCTCTACTTATCTTGAAGCAGCAATTGGGGGTCAAGCTTTTCCTGCTGGCGGGTATAATACTGATATAGTTCTTGGATTGCTTTTTCCAGCGGTGTAAATTTTAACCCTGGGATTTCTGCTTTTAATCTTTCGTTGCTCCCGGAATAGTTAAGGCCATATCCCGGAGCGGCTATTCGTATTTCCGTATCCTTCCCGCCGAGTCTTTGAATACAGCGGGCGGCTTCCAACAGTTCCGTTTCCTCGTTTGGCGTTACATTGTAGCTGGAAAAATGCGCGTCGTGCTCCAGGAAATAATCCAAGACAGGCATCAAATCCGCTACATACAAGTAGCTAAACCGGCGGTTCTGCCGAAGAGTAATTGGCAAACCAAAAATTGTTTTGCAAATAGCATTGGAAATAAAACGGATTTCCCAATCTTCATATTTGCCAAAAATGCCAAAAATATTTAAGTCCACCATATGCGGAATTTTTTCAATCCGCTTATGCACCACATATTTGCAAAAGCTGTGGTCGTCTTTCCCCATACGGAGGCCGATTTCTTCTTCCCGCACCAAGCGGTTATCGGCCGATACATCGTACACGGCGCCGCTGCCCAAGTTAATCAACCGGCCAAAGCGGTCCGTATGGCGGGCCAGGTTTTCAAACATACGCACATTGGTGTAAAACAAGTTGGTAGGATCTTTGGCGTTGCGGTGGCCGGGTTTGGTAGCGGCGTGAATAACAGCATCAAACTGACGGGTGGCAAAAAAAGCGTCCACTGCCTGCGTATCAGCCAGGTTAAGCTCGTAGCTGCGCGGGGCGGTGATTTCGTACTTTTCGGCCAAGAAACTTTCCTGAATGTTTTTGCCGATAAAACCGTTTCCGCCCGTCAGTAAAATTTTCTTACGCATTATTTCGTGTGTTCCCGTACAAAACGGTGAATGACTTCACACGTTTTGGTTAGTTCTTTTTCGCCCAGCGCGGGGAACGTGCCCACCCAAAAAGTATGGTTCATAATAAAGTCCGTATTGGGTAAGAGGGCGTATTCTTTTTCCGTCAAATCACACGATTTCAAAACGCCCGAATTGCCGATGCGAAGCGGAATTTCGTTCTCCACCATCATAGGCTGGCGCAAGAGGTTGCCGGCAAACAGCTGGCGGGTTCCAATGCCGTTTTGCTCCAGGTATTCCACCAGCTGCTGCTTGGTGAAAGGAGCGTCCGGACGGACGGAAATCAAATAGCCGAACCACGAGGGGCGGCATTCTTTTTTGACTTCCGGCAAAATCAGCCACTGGCTTAAATCGGCCAGGTGTTGGGTTAAGAAAGCCGCGTTGTCGGTGCGTTTTTGGATATACGCGGGCAGCTTTTTAACCTGACTAACGCCCAAGGCGGCCTGCCAGTCGGTAATTTTTAAATTGAACCCAACGTGGGAATAAGTATATTTATGGTCATAACCGAAAGGCAAGTGTCCCAACTGCATATTAAACCGATTTTTGCAGGTGTTATCCGTGCCGGGTTTACACCAGCAGTCGCGGCCCCAGTCGCGGAAGGACAAAATAATGCGGTAGAGCTGCGGGTCGTTAGTTACCACGGCACCGCCTTCGCCCATGGTCAGGTGGTGGGCCGGGTAAAAGCTAAACGTGCCAATGTGCCCAATCGTACCGGCCTTTTGGCCGTTCCACTGCGCGCCTAGAGCGTCGCAGGAGTCCTCAATCAGCCACAAATTGTGTTTTTTGCAGATGTCCAAAATGCGGCCCATATCAAACATATTGCCCAGCGTATGCGCCACAAAAATAGCTTTGGTTTTGGGGCTTAAAGCAGCCTCAATTTGTTCGGCATTGATGTTATAAGTGCCAATTTCGCAATCTACAAATACAGGCACCAACCCTTGCTGGATAATGGGGTTGACCGTGGTGGGAAAGCCCGCCGCTACGGCAATCACCTCGTCGCCTTTTTTAAGGCGTCTTTCACCCAATTTATAAGACGTCAGCGCCGAGAGCGCCAGCAAATTGGCCGACGAGCCCGAATTGGTGGACAGGGCAAATTTTACACCCAAAAAGGCGGCAAAATCTTTTTCAAACTGGTCGTTAAAGCGGCCGGCCGTCAGCCACATATCCAAGCTGGCGTCAATCATACCCATCAAGTCTTCTTCGTCCAAAAGCTTCCCGGACGGCGGGATATAAGCAAATTCTTTTTTGGTTCCGTACACCCCGCGGTAATAGTTGCGCGCGGCTTCTTTTACAGTTTCTCTTAATTCTTTTTCCATACAATGTCCTTTTCGTAATGTTCAATTTGTGATAGCGTAAAACCCAACATTTTCTCACCCCGGTAAAACCGCTGGTACCAGGCCACCGTCTGTTCAATGGCCTGCTTAGCCGTATACACCGGCTGCCAGCCGAGCACCGTTTTGGCTTTGGTGATGTCCAACATCAGCAAGTTTGCTTCGTGCAAATTATCGCGCTTGTGCACTTTGACCGTGCCGCGCCCATAATCGGCCACGACTTGCTTGGCCACTTCGGCCACCGTCAGCACGCTGTCGGGGTTGGGACCAAAGTTGAACCCTTGGGCATATTCTTTACCCTTGGTATAGAGCAAATGCCCCAACAGCAAATAGCCCGAAAGAGGTTCCAGCACATGCTGCCACGGGCGGGTAGCATGCGGGGAGCGGATTTCGATTTCTTTGCCGGCTTCTATATTGCGGATACAATCCGGGATTAAGCGGTCCAGCGCCCAATCCCCGCCGCCAATCACATTGCCCGCACGGGCCGTAGCCAGCGCAAAGCCGCCTTCGGACAGGAAAGACCGACGGTAAGAGGAAGACATAATCTCCACACAACCTTTGGACGAAGAATACATATCGTACCCGCCCATAGGCTCGTCCTCGGTATATCCGCGGGCGACTTCTTTATTTTCGTAACATTTATCGGTGGTGATATTTACAAAAGCTTTTACGGAAGGCGTTTTGCGGGCGGCTTCCAGCACGTTTAACGTGCCAATAACGTTGGTTTGATACGTCAATACCGGTTCCGCATACGATAAACGCACCAACGGCTGCGCCGCCAGGTGGAACACGATTTCCGGCTGAAATTCCTTAAAAACCTGTTCCAGCGTCTGCGGATTTAAAATATCGGCGATCACGCTTTTTGCCAGCTGATTGCCGATTGCTAATTCCGTAAACATAGAAGGGTTGGTTTTGGGTGCCAAAGAGTACCCGCACACCTGCGCCCCCAAACGCTTGAGCCATAGGGCCAGCCAGGCGCCTTTAAAACCGGTGTGCCCCGTTAGTAAAACTCGTTTTCCTTTATAGGTATCTTTCCACATAAATCAGTCCTTCCACACTCTCCACGGGGCTTTGTTTTGCTCCCACAAAGCGGTCAGCGTGGTTTTGTCTTTCATCGTATCCATCGGCTGCCAAAAACCGGTATGTTTATAGGCGTGCAACTGGCCTTGGGCGGCCAATGTTTCGAGGGGTTTTTTTTCAAACACCACATCATCACCCGGCGCGATGTAATCCATCACTTCCGGCTGGCAGACAAAGAAGCCTCCGTTAATCCACGCACCGTCGCCTTGCGGTTTTTCGGCAAATGCGGTAATGTCATCGTGGTCGTTAATCGTCAAGGCGCCAAAGCGGCCCATCGGTTGGACGGCCGTCATTGTAATAAGCTTGCCGGATTTTTGGTGGGAAGCAATTAAATCTTTGATGTTGACGTCGCTCACGCCGTCTCCATAGGTAAGCAAGAAAGGTTCCCCCCCAATATACGGAGTAGCTTTTTTAATGCGGGCACCCGTCATAGCGTTTTGGCCGGTGTAGAGCATGGTTACTTTCCAGGGTTCGTGGCGCGTTTTGTGCACCGTAACCGTATTGTTCACCATGTCCACCGTAATATCGGAATACCGCTGGTAATAATTTACAAAGTATTCCTTGATATAGTGGGATTTGTAACCAGTCAAAATCACAAAATCATCAAATCCGTAGGCGGAATAAATCTTCATAATATGCCACAAAATGGGATATCCGCCAATTTCCACCATCGGCTTGGGTTTTAAAACAGTTTCTTCGCTCAAACGGGACCCTAATCCGCCCGCCAACAGTAAAACTTTCATTTGCGCTCCTTTTGCTGCCGGGAAATGTAATAAAAAAACAAATGGAGCGCTTGGCAACTTTTTATATTGCTCAACACCCCGCTTCTTTCTTTTTCATGGACCGGCTATATACTATTTTTATAACAAATTTTAACCATACAGTAAAACCTTGTCAGGGCAAAAAAATTTCTCCTCTTTGTTTTTTGTTCTGCTATTAAAAAAGCCCTCCCCGGTTTGGGGAGGGCTTACACAAGGATTATTTCCATTTTAGATGGAATGTTTCCGCCCACAACTTGGCTTCCAGCAGGGTGTTCTTCCTTACGTCTGTGGGAATAAAAGGAGCGGTGTTGGGGTGCTTGGTGTGAAATCTATGTAACGAAATAAAATAATCCACCACAATCGCCCGGATACCGCCTTCTTCGTACAGTTGCATTTGGCGTTCCGGGTTGTGAAAAAAGGTTTTGTACTCTGGATTCCCGTGGAAAGGATGCAGCGAGGCCGGTGCCCCGCGCAGCAATTCGTCTAGGCGCAAGGTGAAAGGTTCTTGGTTGGCTTCGGCGCGGTGTTTCATAGCGCCGTAAATAGCTTTAAGCGTCCGCTGGTTCACAATATGATGCACCCCATTATAAGAAGTTACCTGATGCAGGCGCTTCCATTCTTTAGCATATTTGGGGTTAATAGCGCCCGGCTGTTGGGCTAGTTTAGTCAGCACGCGCATATATTGGTAGCTGCCCCACAAAGAAGAAGGGTGGGATAAAATAGGCGCGTCAAACTGGGTAATAATATGGACTTCCGGCTGTAGGAAGAAACCACTCCCCTTCAGTTTAATACGGTTTTGGGGATAAGACTTAATGGCACTGGGGTAGGTAAGAGAAGCTACTTGTTCGGCCAGTTTTTGGCTGGCTATTGGGGCTTGCAGGTGGCGGGAAATTTTGCCGTAGGGAACCGCTTTAAATTTAACCCGCGATACCGTACGAAGGACTTGGTAGGCACTTTGTGCATACACAGTTGGACTGGCGCAAAACAGAACAGCTATTAAAAAAACAAGGATTTTCTTCATAGGCTACTCTCGTTCGGTTCAACTAATCCTTGCTGAAGTCCTCAACGCCACAGGAATAAAACATTTCAGCGTAAAAACTCTTAAGTGAGAAAATAAAATATCAAGGGCGTTTTTTTTATTCTACCTTTTTTTATCTGTTTGTCTAGTGCTTTTTTTGCAATTTCATTCTCCGCTTGGCAACATTTTTTAGACGGGAAAATTAGGAAAATACACTATTAGACTTGAAATAATAATTAAAATTAGTTATACTGAAATAGCCTTAATTAATCACTACAATTGATTGGGGTTACAACTAAAGCAAACCAAAACGGAGCGGGTAAAAAGAAAGGGCTTTTCCCTTTCTTTTTACTTGAGGAACCGACGGCCGGCTTAACCAGCCGGCCGTATTTTATACGCCCTATTCTTACAAACTTCAGTCGGTTTTAAAAGCAAAAAATTCCCGGTTTCCCGGGAAAATAATAATTTTCGCTCTCCATTATTGCTTTAAAAACTCCAACGCTTCTTCACGGTTTTTTATTTTACCCGTGAACTGCGCTTTGCGCACCCGGTCCAGCGCGCCGGAGATACGCCTTCCGGCCAACCCCAAATCCTTCAGTTCCCCGCCGCGTACAAAGCACGGCTCTAAAGCGGCCTCCGGCAAACTGGGTAAAACCGCTTGCAAAATTTCCCGCTGCAAGGGAAGCAGCGCAGCCAAAGGGCACATCTGTTCCTGCGCAATTTTCCACGCTCCTAAAATAGCCTGTGCCGGTTCTTTAGGCAGATGCAGGGTACGCAAAAAGTCTTCCCCACTGGCGCCCAACAAGCAGACCAAAATCCCCACCCGAACCAACGGGTCAGCAGTTTTTAACAACGCTTCGTTCCACTGCACACCGGGCCAAGCAAATTTGAGCATATCGTACTTTTCCATTAATGCAAAAATTTCTTTTACACGAGGTTCTTCCAATACTTTTAAAAACTCGTGGCAAAAACGCTCACGGGTTAAAAGCAGCGGGTATTCCTCTTTCACCGCTTCCCGCAAAAGCCGCTCGGTTTTAGGTGCCAGGCGCCAGCCAAACCGCCCGGCAAACCGCACCGCGCGGAACATACGGGTTGGGTCGTCCAAAAAGCTTTTATCGTGTAAAATGCGCACGATGCCGGCATCAATATCTTTTTGGGCACCAAAAGGGTCATACGGCTGGCCGAAATTTTGCGGCAAGATGGAAAAACACCAGGCGTTTGTCGTAAAATCACGCCGGAACAGGTCGTCCTTCATTTCTTTGGAAAAAGACACCACCGGCAAGGAACCGGGGTAGGGATAGGTTTCTTTGCGGGCGCGGACCATATCCAGTTTTAGGCCGTTATCCAAGTTTACGCGAAACGTGCCAAATTGGGAAAACTTTTTCTTTCCGCCCCCCCACTGTTTGATGCAAAAACCGGCTACGGACTCTTGATTTCCGTCAAAAGTCAAATCAATATCCAGCGTATTTTTTTTAAGGTAAAAATCGCGCACGGCGCCGCCCACCACCCAGGCTTTTAAACCCAGCTTTTGGGCATACGCACCAATGGCGTAGAGTTGATCCCTATATTGTTTTGGTATGTTGGATATCATAGCACTTGCGGGGGCAAGGCTTTTTCTTGGCTCATTTGGTCCAGAAAGTTGCGCAGCAGGCTGCTCTGCAAACCTGTTTTAAGCACTTTACTGGCGGCCACGGCATAACCGTTGGGCGTTTGGTCTTTCTCCGGCGCAGGCACATAAAAAGGGAAATGGTGTGCCCGGGCATACGAAGGTTTCAAACGCACCACGCGCAGCCCGGCAGCGGCCGCCGCGGCGGCTACCGCTTCCGATTCAAACGCGGCTTCTTCCTCCCCCTGCAATACCCCCTTTAAAGCTTCCAGCCCGAATACGGATACGGGCGGATAGTCCATATTCAATTGCTTTAGCAAAGTGGTTTTGATTAATTCGTAATCCTTGTGCATACGAGCCACCAGTTCGGGCTCGCGCTGACGGTCTTTCTCCGAGAACACAAAGACAAGAAGCTCTGAAGGCGCGTCAAAATAAATTAAATCCCCGTCGTGGTGGAAAAACGTTTGGCACTCCGGGCACTGTACTAAATTTAATTCACCGCCTAAAATGGCGGATTTTAAATCGGGGTCTTGTTCGGCGCTGATGAACGACCAGTATTCTACATCAAAAGGTTCACAATGGTTAGGGCAATGGGCAGCCGCTTCGTTTTTGATAGATTTCATATGTATTATTTATAGCAAAAAAACATTAGTTTGGCTACTTCGATTTATCCCCGATAATTTGAAAATGATAAAATAAGTATATGGATTTACAAACACGTTCCACTTTCGCCCGCGAAATCACCGTAAAAGGAATGTTAATCAACACGGCGCTTTGTGCGGTTAAGTTCGCAGCCGGTATTTGGGGCCGCAGTTCCGCCATGGTGGCGGACGCGGTACATTCGCTGTCCGACTCGCTGACGGACATTGTAGTGCTCGTCAGTTTAAAATTTTCGGCCCGGCCAGCCGACCAGGACCACGCCTACGGGCACGGCCGCTTTGAAACAATGGCCACCCTGGTTATTGCAGTGGCGCTGTTAGCGGTAGGGGCCAAAATCCTTTACAACGGGCTGACGGATATTATCCGGCTGGCCGAAGGCGGCGCGATTGCCCGCCCGCACGCCATAGCACTGTGGACGGCGGTGCTATCCATTATTATTAAAGAATGGTTATACCGCTACACGCTAAAAGCCGCCAAACAAATTGGCAGTTCAGCCTTGGAAGCCAACTCCTGGCACCACCGATCGGACGCAATGAGCTCCATCGGCACGCTGTTGGGTATTGGCGGCGCGTACTTTTTGGGGAACAAATGGACCGCGCTGGACCCGCTGGCCGCTGTGGTGGTAAGCTTTTTTATTTTTGAAGTGGCTTGGAATATTTTAAAAACAGCCGGGCAGGAGCTTTTGGACAAATCCTTAGGCGCCCAGGCCGAAAAAACCATCATACAAATTTGCCGCCAAGCGGAACCGGAAGCCTGCGCGCACAACATTAAAACCCGCAAAATTGGCGGATACGCGTGCTTGGAATTTCACGTTTATCTGCCGGACGCGTGGAACCTAAAGCGCGTGCACGATGCTACGGACAAAATGGAACAAGCCCTCCAGCAATCTTTCGGGCCGCAAACGCTGGTTACCATTCACCCGGAGCCGGCTTCTTTGGACCACGCCCACATCTTGGCCAAATAAAACCAGGCAAAGTTTGCTACAATAAAAACGCCGCTTGCTAAACAAGCCTGCGCGCTAAAATTAAAATCGCCCCGTTAGCTCAATTGGATAGAGTCCCGGTCTTCGGAACCGGTGGTACAGGTTCAAGTCCTGTACGGGGCAGATTTTCTTTTCCCCCGCAGGACAGACCCCCTGCCGAGGAAGCCAAAATTTGCTAAAATAGAAGTATCTAAATTTGCAGTAAGGAGTATACCTATGGGTGGACATTCGCACTGGGCCGGTATTAAACACAAAAAGGCCCTCGTAGACGCCAAAAAAGGTAAAGTATTTACCAAAATTTTAAGAGAAATCACCATCGCCGCCAAAATGAGCGGCGGCAACCCGGACCAAAACCCCCGCTTGCGCAAAGCCATTGACGACGCCCGCGCCGCCAATATGCCTTCCGATAACGTCAAACGCGCTATTATGAAAGGTACCGGCCAGCTGCCGGGTGTTTCGTACGAAGAAATCACCTACGAAGGCTACGGCCCCGGTTCCGTGGCGGTTATCGTGGAATGCACGACGGACAACAAAAACCGCACTTTCTCGGAAATCCGCAAAATTTTCACCAGCCACGGCGGTTCTATCGGCACGGCGGGCTGCGTGTCTTATATGTTTAAAGGCAAAGGGCTTATCGTCGTGAAGAAAGAAGACATTTCCGAAGACGATTTAATGAACCTGGCCCTGGAAGCCGGCGCCGAAGACGTGCGCACCGCGGGCGATGTGTATGAAGTAATCACTAACCCGGATATGGCGGAATTGGACGCCGTGAAAAAAGCCATTGAAGCCAAAGGCATTACGCCCGAATCGGCCGATTTGACGATGCTGCCGGATACGGAAGTGAACATCACCGACGAACACACCGCCGAAACTTTAATGAAAATGTTGGACGCCTTAGACGACCACGACGATACCAAAAACGTCTACGACAACTCCAACATCGACGAAGCCGTAGCGGCCAAACTCAACGCCTAATACAGAGGACGCTTGAACAAACAAACAACCACCGTTTTAGGTATAGACCCTGGTTTAGACAGAACGGGATGGGCCATCCTTACAAGGGACGCCCGTTCCGTTCTGTCTTTACAGGCGTGCGGGCTTATCCATACGGACGCCCAGCAGGAATTGCCTAAGCGGTTGGAATACATCTTCCACGAACTGCAAAAACTGCTGGCCGCCTATCAACCCGACCAAGTGGCGATGGAGCAGAACTACTTTTTAAAACGCGCCGTTACCATGGCCAACACGGTTATGACGCGCGGCGTGATTATTTTAGCCTGCCAGCTGGCGGGCAAATCCATTTCTTTTTATCCCCCCAAACGCGTGAAAATGATCATTTGCGGCACGGGCACCGCGGACAAAAAACAAGTGCAACGTATGGTACAACTGACGCTGCACCTGGACAAAGCCCCCTCACCGGACGACACGGCCGACGCCGTGGCCATTGCCGTCTGCCACGCCAAAACCGCCCCGCTGAATGCCATGCTAAACGTAAAAACGGCCTTCCTGGAAAGACTGAAGGCCGCCCAAAAAGCGCAAATCAAAAAAGTAAACTAATTACGGCATACGATAGGCACGCGTTCCGCCATAGGCATGGAAATACGGTGCGTTAAATAATTTGGTGCAATAATCCCCGGGGGTTTTCCCAAAAACAACGCCGCTGCCTGTCCGCTCCAAGCACAAAATCGTATCCGTATCATACAGTGTCTTTCCAAAAAAGCCAAAGCCAACGCCTTTATATTCCCCGGTAAGTCGGCCGACAAACACCCCAGCAGAGGCATCATCCGCGATAATTTGCAGCGACCACTCCCCGTTGGAGAGAGTATCTGTTGCGTTAGCATACCACTTTTCATTCCCCGTCCAAGCACTCATATCCAAATCCAGCTGATCAAACGAAGTGGGATAATCTCCATTGGCCATATAATACGCTTGAAACGCCTGTCCAAAGGATTTCAAAACGGCTAACGCCTGCACGGCGCGGGATTTTTCCACCGCTTTGGTATACTGCGGCAGCGCAATCGCCGACAGAATACCGATAATTAAAACCACCACAAGAAGCTCTATAAGCGTAAATCCGGCGTTTTTCCCTGCCGGAAAGGTTTTTTGATAAGTTGTGCTCATAGGCAAAATTTATCAAAAAAAAAAAACGAGTCAAGGGGCGAGCCGCCACTCCCCTCTCTATACCCGGTTGTGCAACCGACAACGCTTTCACGCTTTTCACAAGTCCTCCCTTACAAAACGGCCCCAACCGAAGGTCCGCCCGGCTGTTTTTTCTGCAGCCCCCAATGCGCTTCTTTCGCACCGGGCCATCACCGGATAATATGCTAAAATGTAGGTATGATAGCGTATTTAAAAGGCGAAGTGCTGGAAGTGAAAGAGGACGGCGTCGTTATCGTCTGCGGCGGGGTAGGGTATGAAGTGAACCTGGCCCACAGCTCCGCTTTGGAGCTGACGGCGGGAACCGAAGCCGCGCTGTATGTGGCCGAATCCATTTCCCCCTACGACGGAACCGTCCTGTACGGATTTTTAAACAAAGAGGAGAAGGACCTCTGGCTCCTGTTCAAAACCGCCATTCCCAACACGGGCCCCAAAAAAGCAATGGAGTTTTTAAACAAAGCCCTGCGCTCAGTGGCCGATTTTCATAACGCCATTTTAAAACGCGACCCCAAAATTTTGACGGGGATCTTCGGCTTCACGGCTAAGACGGCAGAAAAACTTATCAATTCCTTAAAAGATAAAATGGACGCCGTTACCGTCCAAGGCGAAAGCAAAATAAAAGTGATGGACGAAGCGCCGTATATGAGCGGCGTGTTGGAAGCTTTATCTGCGCTGGGGTATTCGGCCGCGGAAGCGCGCCGCGCGATGGAAAAACTCTACGCCGAAGGCATCAACCCCAACGATAAAATTGAAAACATCATTAAAGAGGCCCTGCGGGTACTGAAAAAATGAGCAACCAAAACGAAATTTTGAATGTTTCCCAACTGCCCGACGAAACCGCCGGGCTGGAAGCCGCGCTGCGGCCTACCACGCTGGACGAATTCGTCGGTCAGGAAAAGCTGAAAGAAAACCTGCGCATTTTTATTGCGGCCGCCAAATCCCGCAAGGAAGCCCTGGACCACTGCCTTTTTTACGCACCGCCCGGCTTGGGCAAAACTACGCTGGCCAACATTTTGGCCCGCGAAATGGGAGTAAACATCAAAGTAACCTCCGGCCCCGTGCTGGCCCGCCCCGGCGATTTGGCCGCCATGCTGACCACCGAACTTTCCGACGGGGATATCTTGTTTATTGACGAAATCCACCGCCTCAACCCCGCCGTGGAGGAAGCCCTCTACCCGGCGATGGAAGATTTTACCTTCTTTATCAACACCGGCAAAGGCGCCGGCTCCACCACCTTAAAATTGGCCGTTCCGCGCTTTACGCTGGTGGGCGCAACGACTCGCTCCGGCCTGCTGACCGGCCCCCTGCGCGACCGTTTTGGCATTGTGTTTAATTTGGGATTTTATGAAATCCCCGAAATTACCGATATTTTGGAACGCTCCGCCCGCCTGCTGAATATTCAGGCGGACCGCGCGGGCCTTACGGAGCTGGCCAAACGTTCCCGCGGCACGCCGCGCATCGCCAACCGCCTGCTGCGCCGCGCACGGGATTTTGCCCAAGTAAAGGGCAACGGCATTATTACGCACGACATCGCCCAAACGGCAATGGACTCATTGGATATTGACGGCGAAGGCTTGGACAGCGTGGACAAACGGATTTTGGAAGCGCTGATTGACCGCTTTAACGGAGGGCCGGTGGGCGTAGACAATTTGGCTATTGCCGTGTCCGAAGCAGTGGATACTTTGACGGACGTGATAGAACCGTTCCTTATTAAAGCCGGTTTTATCGCGCGTACGCCGCGCGGCCGCGTGGCCACCCGCAAAGCCTACGACCATATGGGCCGCAAACAACATACCGATTTACTTTTCTAACCGGGGGAGAATATGAAACACGCCAACCGCTTGCTTGCACTTTTTACCTGTGCGGTGCTGCTGTGCGCTTGTGCGGCACCGTCTAAACGTGCCGCGCTGACGGCCCAAGCCGCCAAAGGCCAAGCCAGCAAGGAACTCCTCAACCGGGTGGAAATGCCCCAATCACAGGACCCGCAATCCAAATCCCGCCCCAAGGACGTTACCGTGCGCGTCCTGTTGGCCGAAAAACAAAAATCAGCGCGCATTAAACATACGGGCAAAGTATATATCTATACGTTAAATTTGGATAAAAAGTACAAAATCTCCGCCCCGGGTACACTTGCGGTAAAAGCCTTAAGCGGCGGGAAAATACAAGTGGGTACACTGCAATCCAACAAAACCATTGTATTGGAACCTGCGCTCAATACACTACTCAGCTGGGACAACAATTCCTACTCCGGTAAAATTTTTATTATTCCCGCCGGGAATACCTTCCACTTGGTGGAATACGTCCCGCTGGAAACCTACCTCTACGGGGTACTTCCGTACGAAATGAGCCACACCTGGCCGCTGGAAGCCCTCAAAGCCCAGGCGGTGGCCGCGCGCACCTACACGCTCAAATCGCTGGAAAACGTAAAGAACCAACATTTTGACTTGTATTCCGACGTACGCAGCCAAATGTATAAAGGCGGCGGCAAACAATACGATTCCGTCAAAAAAGCGGTAGACCAAACCCGCGGCGAAGTGCTGACCTACCAAGATAAACTGTTTTTTACCTACTATCACGCCAACTGCGGCGGCGGTACGGACGATGTACGCAGCTGGAACCCAAGCTTAACTTCCATTAAGCCGCTTTCGGGCGCTTCCTGCAAAACGGATTCCCATTCCAAAAGCTACAAATGGCAAATGAACCTTCCCCGCGCCAAGGTGGAAAACTATGCCAAAACCGTAGGTCTATCGGGCACTTTAAAAAGCATCAAAATCGCCCGCAAAACGGACACCGGCCGCGCCACTAATTTGACCATTCGCACGTCCAAAGGGTCCAAAACCGTTCCGTGCGGCAAATTCCGCTTGGCCACCGGCATACGCAGCTGCAAAATTACCAAACTTTCCGTGCGCAAAAAAGACGTACATTTCGAAGGCAAAGGCTACGGCCACGGCATTGGTATGTGCCAGGACGGCGCAAACGGTATGGCCAAAGACGGTAAAAATTACAAAAAGATTTTAAAAAATTATTATCCGGGTTCGGAAATACAAAAAATTCAATAATATGGCATTTGAACGCTTTAAAAAACTCAATCTAGACCCGCTGATTGCCAAACAACCAGCCACCCCGCGCGACAGCTCGCGCCAAATGGTGCTCCACCGCGACACCCACACCATTGAACACCGCATCTTCCGCGATATTCACGAATATTTCAACCCCGGGGACGCTTTGGTGATTAACAACACCAAGGTATTCCCCGCCAAACTTTTCGCCCACAAGCCCACGGGCGGGAAAGTGGAAGTGCTGTTAGTACGCCCGTTGGAAAAACCGAACGTGTGGGCTGTTTTAACACGCGATTATAAAGAAGGCGTTACGCTGGATTTTGGCGACGGCCTGGCCGCGCTTATCAAAGGGAAAACGGAAAATAACGAAGCTGTTTTGGAGTTTAACCAAGAAGATATTTTGCCGTTTTGCAATGCCCACGGCCTAATGCCCCTGCCGCAATACATCGAAAAAGCCCGCAAACACGATGGTATGACCCCCAGCATCGCCACGGACAAAGACCGCTATCAAACCGTGTACGCCAAATATACGGGGTCTATCGCAGCGCCTACGGCGGGATTCCACTTTACACCCGAACTCTTGCAAAAGCTGAAAGACAAAGGCGTAAAAATCTGTTACATTACTTTGCACGTCGGTTGGGGAACCTTTAAGCCCTTGCGCGGCGAGCCGGAACAGCACCATATGTTGGCCGAACTGGGGGAAGTGTCCCCCGAAACGGCCGACACCCTAAACGCCGTGCGTGCGGCGGGCAAGCGTGTGTTTTCCTGCGGCACCACCAGCACGCGCACGCTGGAAAGCTTTACCTACGAAAACCACATCACCCACCCCGGCAAAAAATGGACCGATTTGTTTATCTATCCCGGATACAAATTTAAAGCCATTGACTGCCTGATTACCAACTTCCACTTTCCGGACTCTACGCCCTTGTGTATGACGTCGGCTTTTGCCGGAGAGGATTTTATCTACGAGGCCTACCTGCAAGCGGTGGAGAAAAAGTACCGCTTCTATTCGTTTGGCGACAGTATGATGATTTTGTAGTTTTTGCCGAACAAAAATAAAACGCCCCGGCTTTCGCCGGGGCGTTTTGATTGCCATACAAACAGAATTGCTGCCTTTACAAGCAAAACTTTCTTCTTTTAGAAATATTTTAAATAAACCTTGATACTGATTTCAATCTTTTACTCTATTACAATAGAGTTCTTCAATACAACCCATCTTAGCAGTTACGGTTGCCTTTCCATCTGGGGCATAGTAGAGGCAATAGTGAGTAGGCATTTCATCTTCAATTCCTGCAGCATTTTTATCGGCTGACGCTTGCGCCTGTTCAGCATATTCTTGTAAAGAACCACAAGTGTTAAGGTCTGGTCCCGGGCCCCAAGCGGACACTTCATGGTATATATCATCAGAAGACACCCACTTATTTCTCAAATAATCCATATTTTCCTTCGGGGTAGGGAACTTATCATAACACTCCACAAGAGTCCAATGACACTCATAGTGCTCAGTTTTTTCCCCACATTCTTCGGCCGTTTTGCTGCAGGAGCCCCACTCGCCGCTTGTCCATGCGCCGGTTGACGTATCACACGCTACCGTACGGGTCTGGACGCCGCAGCCATTACAAGTCTGTTGGCTTTCCGGTTTCGTTCCGGTACAAGAGCAGGTGCAATCCCCCGTCCAAATGCCCGTTTCCCACTGGCCCGTTGTTGTATTGCACGATACGGAACGCGTCTGCGTGCCGCACCCGTTGGAACAAGCCTGGCTGGATACAGGCTTTGCGCCGCTGCATCCTTGCGAAGCGACCGTTCCCGCGCACTCTGCCCCGCTTTGGTAGTCGGCATAGGCTGTTAATTCCGAGCACAGGGGGTAATCTTTATTTAACTTGGTGCATTCTTCGGCCGATTCGCAGCATAAACGCCCGTCCCGGTACGAAGGCATTTGCAGCGTATAGCCGTATTTCCCCTTGCTCTTGGCCTGAATGCCCGTGGCCGTAGCTACATAAGTAAAATTTTTAGTATCCGACGCGGGAATAATTTCTGACAGTTTATCTAAATCCGTCAGATAATTTTTGTCCAGCGCACAGCGTTTTTCTTGTTCCGTGCGCACCGCGGCCATCAATTCTTCCGCTTCCGTCGTTTTGCGTGTTTCTATCACTTTGTTGAATTTGGGCAGAACGACAGCCGCCAATATGCCTATCACAATGACAACAACCAACAGTTCCGTCAGCGTGAAGGCTTTTTTCTTTTTAAAATACATACAACCTCCTCATTGAAAAAAGCGCTAACGCTATCTAACATTAGAGGAGGTTTTTTGAATATAGGACAACCTAAGCGGTAAGAACCGCCCCTCCTCATACACCATTTTAAATGTACTAAAAAAAAGAGTTCTAAATCAAGAAAAAACCCCCTATTTTCCGCGGCCGCGGCCCCTGCCGCAAAAAACCGGTGCCCCTCTTATTGGGCTCCGTTTCCGCTTTCGCCCGGCGCCTGAGCAAAGCCTCAAAACAGATATGGTAAAATATATTTATGATTTCCTCTTTTCAGATTTTAGCGAAAGACCCTCGTTCCAAAGCCCGCACCGGTATTTTGTATACCAAGCACGGTGCAGTGCATACGCCGGTATTTATGCCGGTTGCCACGCAGGCCTGCGTAAAGGCGCTGACCGACGAAGATTTAAAAAACGCCGGAGCCGAATGCCTGCTTTCCAACACTTACCACTTGTATTTGCGCCCGACAACCAAAATCCTGCAGCAAATGGGCGGCATACATAAATTTATGCATTGGGACGGCAGTGTACTGACGGACTCGGGCGGATTTCAGGTATACAGTTTGTCCAAATTTCGCAAAATCAAGGAAGAAGGGGTAACTTTCCAGTCCCACCACGACGGCAGCAAACACCTTTTCACACCGGAAAATGTAATCCAGTTTGAAAGCGAAATCGGCTCGGACATTTGGACGATGCTGGACGTATGTATCCACGCCAAGGACCCTTCCAATCACGACGCGCGCGAAGCGCTCAACATTACTAAACGCTGGGCGGAACGCGCCGCCAAAGCGTACGAAAAAACCGTCCCGGAACAACACATTACACAAAACGCGGACGGAAGTTTCCAGGTGGGAAATTCCCTGTTGTTTGGCATTATCCAAGGGGCCATTTTCCCGGACCTGCGCAAAGAAGCCGCCCTACATATGGCCTCGCTCCCGACACACGGCTACTGCATTGGCGGGCTTTCTTTGGGCGAAACGTTGGAGCAAATGAACCAGTCCGTACTGGCCGTAACCGAAAACCTGCCCGAAGGAAAACCGCGTTATTTTATGGGGCTCGGCACGCCGGTGGAAATTTTAAATTCCATTGAACGCGGCGTAGATATGTTTGATTGTGTATGGCCCACCCGCGTGGCCCGCAACGGCATGGCTATGACCAGCGGCGGCCGCGTGAACATCAAAAACGCCGAATACCGCACCCAGGATATTCCGCTGGACCCGGAATGCGACTGCTACACCTGCCGCCGCTATTCCCGCGCGTATTTGTGCCACCTGTACCGCTCGGCCGAGCTGACCAGCCACCGCTTAATGAGCATACACAACATTCGCTTTTTAATCCGCCTGATGGAACGCGCACGCGAAGCGATTGCCAACGGTACTTTTTTGGAATTTAAAGACGAGGTTATCCGCAAATACCAAAATTTCAAATAACCGGAAAAATCCGTTTAATCCATAAAAAGCCGGAGCGGATAACCGCTCCGGCTTTTTATAAACAAATTATACTGCTTCCTTTTAACACACCGCTTTGGCGTTCTTCCTATTTACTAAAGAAAATCCCCGCGCCGCACCACACCGCAGGGATTTTAAAACTATTTTTGGGGAACTCCCCCCTCCGCCGCAGCAACGGGCGCAGGAGGCAACTTCTTTTTAATATCGGGTTTTGGCAAGAGCGAAAATAAGGCATACGCACTGAGCATTTGCAACGTAAACGCGGCCGAAGTAAACACATATTTATACACTTTCAACGCCTCGACCGAAATTTCCGGCCCCACCGTTACATATATGGACCCCAATACCCGCAAAAGCGGCACAAAGGTAAAATCCGCATTCGTCAGCAGGGCCAGCACGCCTTGCAGCGCCGCCAATATCCACACATACCGTTCCTTTAGCAAAATAAAAACCACCTGGGACACATACAACACCCAAAAGCCCATATGCAGGCGCAGCAAAATGCCGTCAGAAGCCAAGTCCCGCGCGACCAGCAGCGTACTGACCCCAGCTCCAAACAGGCAAAAAACAAAAATAATCTGCACCCAGATATTCAAGCTAAAAAAGCGGTTTAAAATTTTGTCCATACTCACCTGGAAAGGGATAATCCCGCTTTGCGCGTATGTCTTTCCTGCGCAAGCTTAATCAAGCGGTCCAAAATTTGGCTGTAATTTTCGCCGCTGGCTTCAAACAACTGCGGGAAAAGGCTGGTTTGGCTCATACCCGGCAAAGTATTGATTTCGGAAAAATAATACGAGCCGTCCTTATCCATCAAAAAGTCCACCCGCGCCAGGCCACTGCCACGCAACGCACGGAAAATGCGTTCGCTGTCTTGGCGCATTTCCTGGGCGGTTTGGGCGGGGATATCGGCCGGGACTTTAGTTTCGCAGCCACCGGCCACAATATATTTGGCGTTATAATCAAAAAATTCCCCCGCCAGCGTGCGCAGTTCCCCGCAAGCGGACGAAACCACTTGGGTTTCATCGCCATACAAGGCGCAAAAAATTTCACGGGCGTGGTCCACTCCTTTTTCAATCATTACGTCCGTATCAAACTGAAGCGCAAAGGAAATAGCTTCATGCAGCTGCGCCAATTCTTTGACTTTGCGCACCCCCACCGAAGACCCCAGCCGCACCGGTTTAACAAATACCGGCAGGCCTGTTTCTTTCACCCAAGCTTCCAGCTCGGCGCGATTATATGGTTTAAATTTAGAAACCACCCGGTATGGCAGTACCGGAGCACCCGCTTCGTGCGCAATTAATTTGGAAATTTCTTTGTCCATTCCCATAGCCGAAGCCAACACCCCGCACCCCACATAGGGCACATCTAACGTTTCCAAAAAGCCTTGCATCGTTCCATCTTCACAGTTGGTTCCGTGCAACACCGGGAAAAACACATCGGCTTTTACGGCCCAGGAACCGTCCAGCGCGGCCACTTGCGCGTCCTGGCGCAGTACAGGCGTAACGGGCACGTCCTGCGGGGTTTGGGGGCCGCATTGCCGCTGGAGGAACCAATGGCCTTCTTTGCTGATAAAAATAGGATAAATTTGATATTTGTCTTTTGCTGCGCTTAACAGCTGGCAGACCGTTTGCGCACTGTGGACAGACACTTCATGCTCGGTGGATTTACCGCCGTACAACACCACTACTTTCAACACTGACATAGATTTTTATTCCTTCTGTTTAAAAGGCCTGATGAAAATCATCAGGCCCAAATAAATTTTATTTATCTTCCCGGAAGATGGACCATTTCATTCGCCCGATAAAACTGTCTGTTTTTTCCAAGAAGTCTTCCCCGTCAAATAGCGGTTCAGGCTGTGGGACGGGATCGGCCACTTTAATTTCAGGCAAGTCGGCTTCGGTCATTACTTTGGCGTTGGCCGGCTTTTTTACTTCCACCGGTTTATCCCCCGCCGTCGGCCCGTCCACAAAAGCGGAGGCAGGAACTGCCGGCTGTTGGGTTTTGGGCGGCACCGGAGCAGGCGGCAAAACCGCCGGTTTGTGCGGCTTAGCCGGAACAGCCGCCGCTTTATGCAGCGTTTGTTCCTTGGCGGCGCGTTCCTTTTCCTGCACTAAGCGAGCGGCCAGCAGGGCCGCGCTTTGGTTGCGAAGCTGTTGGTTTTCTTTGGCAAGCGCTTTTGTTTCGCTTTCCAACTGAACGGTGCGCTGCTGCAATTCACGGCTTTGTTCAGACAGCGCGGCTTTTTCCCGTTCCAAAGCTTCTTTTTCCGTATGCAGGGCATCTACATTTTTGGATAAAGCGTCTTTTTCTGTGCCTAACTGGCGGGCTTTTTGGTCCAAAAATTCCTTTTCCCGCGCCAGATGTTCAGCACGGGCGGAAATTTCTTCTTTTTCCAAAGCCAAATGTTCCGCTTTGGCAGAAAGTTCTTCTTTTTCGCGGGCTAAATCTTCCGCGCGGGAGAGCCATTCTTCCTTTTCCCGGGCCAAGCTTTCCGAATGGGCCGAAAGTTCTGCTTTTTCGTGGCTTAAATAAGCGGCTTGGACGGAGAGGTTTTCTTTCTCCTGCGATAATGTTTCCGCACGGGCAGAAAGCGCACTGTTTTGCTGTGTTAAATGTTCCGTATGGGCCGCCAGTTCCGCCTTTTCGCGCGAAAGGGCGTCGTTAGCGGTTTGCAGCACCGCATTATGCTGGGTAAGTTCGCTATTTTGCTGGCCGAGTACTTCAATTTTGCGCTTAAGCTGCTCAATAACCACGTCGTTATTGTTAATTTTTTCCAGCAATTCTTTAAAATTTTTCTCCAGCATTTCTTTTTCTTGGCGTACCGCGTCCAACGAAGCTTGGGCCTGTTCCAGCTCTACCGCCAAGCCGTCGCGTTCGCCTTCCAAAGTGTGCAGCCGCTGCGAAAATTCCGCCAATTGTTTTTTGGCGTCTTTGGTGTGGCTGTCCTGCAGGGAGGCCATTTCCGCCTTCAAAGCAAGCAATTCGCGTTCTTTGGCTTCCAAGCGGAAAAGGGCTTCTTCTTTTTCGGCGGCCGCTTTGTGCAGTTTTAAATTTTCAGCCTTGAGGGATTCAATTTCCTCCACTTGTTTCATACAAGTATCCGAAATTTCCTGCAGTTGGCTTTCCAGGCTGGAAACTTTCTGCTGGTATTCCTGCTTAATGGAAATAATGCGGCCTTCAAAGTTAAAGGATTTAAAGCGTTCTTCGGCGGCAGTCAGTTGGTCGCGCAAAGACAGGATTTCTTTTGCCTGTTCGGCGGATTTTTTAAGCGCTTCCATTTTTTCCTGCTGCACTTTTTTAATTTCGCGGTCCAACGCACTGTTGACGGCTTTAAGCTGAGAAGCTTTCTGGCGCAAGCTGGTGATAATGCGTTCTTTTTCTTCCCGGTCAGGCTGGGCAAAAGAAGACGCCCCTGCCTGATAATGATAAATTGCCGTATGTTCCGAGGCATTGGCTTTAAAAGCCGACGGAACCGGGTCGAAACTGCGCTGTACATCGGGCTCCCGATAAGCTTGCTGCGCGCGGGAAAGGTTTTCCACACTGGCTTTTAAGTTGGCAATGGTGCGGGATAAATGCTCCAAGAAAGCGTCTTTATCTTTTTGGCGTTCCATAGCCTCGCGCGTGCGGGCCAGCTCGGAAAGGATCATTTGGTTTTGGCTGGAAGAGGCTTCAAAGCGTTCTTCCAATTCCAAAATTTTCTGTTCCAACTTTTCTAAGGAACGTTCGTATTGGGAAGATTTTGCAGGGACGGTGCCTTCACGGGGAGAATAGGCCTTGTCGGAAGTATTATTTTCCGAAAAAGACTGTTCTTTAAATTTTTCCAAAAATTGGGCTATATCCCCGTGTCCATCAAATTGATTGTTATCTAACGCCATGGCTGTTCCCCGTCCTCAAGATGCTTACATTTAATTTAACCACAATCGCCCCGTTACTGTCAACCCCGTTTTCTGACGGAAAAGCGCCGTATTTACAAACGCAATTTTCCGCGCACCGCCCCCACCAAATAAAACGAGCCTGTGCACAATACGCGCGGCGATTTTTTAGCCAGCAAAAGGGCTTTTTTCCAATCGGGCTCAAAGGTAATATTTGCTTTTTTGGGCAGTGCGCCGTGCAAATCGTCCTCCGTTGCCCCGCGGGACGAGGGAGGAACCGTTAAAATAATCCGCTCAAAATGCGGGCACAAAAGCGCCAGCATTTTTTTATAATCCTTATCCCGCATAAACCCGCACAACAGTGTGGTGTCTTGCGCAAAAGGCGTTTTCTCCCAAAACTCCATCAGCAGTTCCACCGCCTGCGGGTTGTGGGCGCCGTCCAAAACAAACGTATGTTTCCCCACGCGGGCCACTTCAAACCGGCCAGGGAGGGAAACAGTTTCAAACGCTTTTTCTACGGCACTTTCGGGCAGGCCCAGCTGGCGTGCCGCCTGATAGGCCACACACGCATTGATGGTTTGCCGCCGGCCCAGCGCGTGCAATACAAATTCCCCTCCGTCGCGCGTATGCAAAACGGTTTGATTGTTTACGAAATCGTAAGCATATTCAAAAAAAGGTTCCCCCTCCCCTACAAAACGCAAAGGGGCCTGCTGCTTTTTGGCCGTTTGGCGAATGACGTCGCGCGCGGCGGGGTTCACCGTCCCGCTGATTACCGGAACGCCCGGCTTAATAATGCCGGCTTTTTCCCGCGCGATTTGCGTCAGGCTGGAGCCCAGATACTGCATATGGTCCAAACCGATGGACGTAATCAAGCTGAGTACAGGGGTGCAGGCGTTGGTGGGGTCCTTGCGGCCGCCCAAGCCGGTTTCTAACACGGCGTACTGTACTTTTTGGCGGGCAAAATACACCAAAGCGGCAGCGGTGAGAATTTCAAAAAAATTCAGTTCTTCCTCTTCTTCTTGAAACACGTCCAGCACTGCTTGGGAAAACTGTTGTTTGGAAATAGATTTTCCGTCAATCTGAATTCGTTCGGTGGGAGACACCAAATGCGGCGACACAAACAGCCCCGTTTTGTATCCGGCGCACGTCAGTATGCGCGCCATTAATGTACAGACAGAGCCTTTTCCGTTGGTGCCGGCTACATGAATAATTTTGTATTGGTCCTGTGGGTTTCCCAACCGCGCCAGCAGTTCACGGAAGCCGTCCGGGCCGGCACCACAGCCAATGCCGGAACGTTTTAAAATGTAATTAAATACGATGTCAAAACTCATTGTTTTTCGGGGTTATACCGACGGATATCCGCACCCAGAGCGGTCAGTTTTTGTTCCAAATTTTCATACCCGCGGTCAATGTGATACACGCGTTCTACTTCGGTTTCGCCTTTGGCGCACAGGCCGGCAATCACAAGCGCCATACCGCCGCGCAAATCGGAAGCCTGCACATGCGCGGCAGACAGTTCTTTTACGCCCGTCACACGCGCCACGCTTTTTTCGGTTACGATATTAGCCCCCATACGCACGAGCTCGGGCGCGTGCATAAAGCGGTTTTCAAAAATATCTTCGTCCACTTCCGCCGTGCCCTCGCACAAAGTCATCAGCGTCATCCACGGGGCCTGCAAATCGGTTGCAAAACCCGGGTAAGGCGCTGTGCGCACGCGCACGGGTTTAATGGCGCCTTCGTAGGCGTGCACGCGCACCGAGTCCTGCGTTACGTCCAAGGTAAAGCCGGCTTCCTGCAAATCTTCCAACAAAATGGAATTATGTTCCGGCACGCACCCGGTGACGGTTACGTCCCCGCGGGTGGCGCAGGCGGCCAAAATGTAGGACCCTGTTTCAATGCGGTCGGCCACTACCGTGTGCGCCGCGCCGTGCAGCGAAGTTTTGCCGTGCACGATAATTTGCCCTTTATCGCCCACGCGGATATCCGCCCCCATTTTTTGCAAGAAAGCAATTACGTCGTCCACTTCCGGTTCTTTGGCCACGTTTTCCAGCACGGTTTCGCCGGGAATCAGGCACGCGCACATCAACAGGTTCTGCGTCGCCCCCACACTGGGAAAGCGCAGCACAATTTTAGCCGGCACTAATTCTTGCGCGTGGATAATGACGTTGCCGGCCTTCGTTTCGCACTGAGCGCCGAGTTTTTCAAATCCTTTTAAATGAATGTCCACCGGGCGCACGCCAATAGCGCACCCGCCGGGCAGCGGAATTTCGGCCGTTTTAAAACGCGCCAAAAGCGGCCCTGCCACCCAAAAACTGGCGCGCATTTGTTTAACCAATTCATAAGGCAGATTATTTTTCAACACTCCGTCGGCGGTGATGGTGACGGTGTTATCCTTATATTCCACTTTTTTGCCCAAATATTCCAAAATTTTAAGCGTGGTGCGTACATCGCGCAAATTAGGCACGCGGTGCAACACGCACGGTTCGTCCGTCAATAAAGTAGCTACCAAAATGGGCAAGGCGGCATTTTTGCTGCCGCTGATGTGAACCGTACCGTTCAATTTTTTTCCGCCGTGAATAATAAATCTGTCCATAACAATGCTCCTAAAATAAAAAATCAATCTTTCCGGGCCAATACAAACCGTTCTATGTTAAATATATCTTTTTTTACTTCAGCCTTCCACCCAATTTCCGCCAGGCCCCGGGCCAGCGGCCAAGGCTGCCCTTTGCATAATTCCAGCGCCAGCAGTCCGCCCGGCTTTAAATAGCCGTCTGCCGCCGCACACAGCGGGCGGGTAACGGCGTATCCGTCTTCCCCGCCGTCCAGCGCCAAGCGGGGTTCGTGCTGTACTTCGCGCGTGAGGCCGGCCAAATCGGCCGTGGGAATATAAGGCGGGTTGGAAATAATTAAGTCAAACGTTCCCATTACGTTTTCCCAAATGTCACTTTGCAAAAGTTGGATACGATTTTCCAACCGGTATGCGTGGACATTTTCCTGCGCTACCTTTAAAGCCGCTTCGGACTTGTCTGCCGCCAGCACCACCGCATTAGGAAATTGATGCGCCAGCGCCACCGCAATACAGCCGCTGCCAGTGCACATATCCAAAAATTCGTACTTTCCGCGGCGGTCAAACGCCGACGCGGCGAGCGCCACCAGTTCTTCGGTTTCCGGGCGCGGGGTCAACACATCGGGCGTTACGCGGATATCCAACCCGCAAAACGGCTGCGTGCCTACAATGTGCGAAAGGGGGGCGCCTTCTTCTTTGCGGGCTAACATACGGAGGAAAACTTCGTATTTTTCCGCCGGAACGTCCTCCCCCCCGTTTGCCAACACCCAAGTACGGCTTACCCCCAAGGCATACGCCAAAAGCCACTGTGCATTGGCTTCGGGCTCGTCGGAACCGGCAGCTTCCAGCCGTTTTTGCGCCGCCGCCAACACTTGCTGAACCGAATTATTTTTTACCATAGTTTCCTTAAAGCGGCCGACACGTCCTGCCTGTTAAACCGGCTGACGGTTTCGCGCGCGGTAAAAACCGGCACCGCCAACGGATTATTCGGCCCGTAATACACCGTATAGTTATTGTAAAACGCAATGGTTTTGCGCCGGAAGCCGGCTGCAATATGCACAGCCGCCGTGTCCGGCGTAAGCACCAGGCGCGCCGATTGCACCGCGGCAAATAAGTCAAAAAGGGACGTCGTTTCGTAACCAATAACCGGGTAGGAAGCGCCGGCCCACAAGGCTTCCGCCTGGGTGCGGCGGGCAGGCACAAACGGCACTACCACCGGGCAGGCAATGCCATAAGCCCCAAGCGCCCTTAGCACGGCCTGGAAAGCTTCTTTATTCAAACAGCGCTCCTGCACGGAACCAAATGGATTAAGCAAAATATATTCGCCAGACAAATGGCGTTTAGCAAAAGCATTCCATTTGGCTTGGGCGGGCGGGAGGATAGGCAAATCGTACGAATCGTCCGCGTCCTGAGCGCCCAGGCGGCAGGCCATTTCTTTTTCACGCTGGCTGGCGTGCACATTGGGCGTAAAATCGCCGGGGCGGGTGAGCGGATCAAACACCCGGTCCGAACCGATAATCCATTTAAATAAACGCCAGTTGTAAAAATCTTTACAAGAAGAATCCATCACCAAATCAAACCGGCGGCGGCGCAATTTAAAAGCGTGCCACAACAGGCTAGGCCAGCGCTGGTTGGGACGGAGCACATTTGTAATGGGCAGGCGGTATACTTCGTCCACCGTTGGGAGCGCCTGCAAATAAGTTACCGCCGAGGCAAACGCCACGACGGTAATACGCAAATGCGGATTGGATTTTTTTAACGCACGGTAACAAACAGAGGATAATACCGCGTCCCCCAGCGAACCTTCCCCCCGCACAACGAGGATATTTTTAAGTTCTTGTACCGCAGGTAACTGTTGCATGGTTAGATTTGCAGGTTTTTTAGTTTTTGCTCCACACGGTAGGCACGCAAATCTTCCAAGATAGGCTCGATGTTGCCTTCCATAATTTCCATTAAGTTATGATACGACTTATCGGTGCGGTGGTCGGTCACACGGCTTTGCGGAAAGTTGTAGGTGCGGATTTTTTCCGACCGGTCCCCCGTGCCCACCTGCGCTTTGCGTTCGTCGTAAATTTCTTTATTGCGCTTTTCTTCTTCAATCTGGTACAGTTTGGCGCGCAGCATAGCCATCGCTTTTTCGCGGTTTTTGCCCTGGTGGCGTTCTTCGCGGCAGGAAACAACAATGCCGGTGGGTTTATGGATAATGCGCACGGCCGTTTCCACCTTGTTTACGTTTTGGCCGCCCGCGCCGCCGGAACGGCAGGTTTCCATTTCCAAATCTTCGGGGCGGATTTCAATGTCAATTTCTTCGGCTTCGGGCATAATGGCTACGGTTACAGTAGAGGTATGCACGCGGCCGGCGGTTTCGGTATCCGGTACGCGCTGCACGCGGTGCGTGCCTGCCTCGTTGCGAAGCCACGAGTAGGCCCCATCGCCTTTAATGAACATACTGACGTATTTGCAGCCTTTTAAGCCGGTGGGCGTATATTCCAAAATTTCGGTGGTCCAGCCTTTGGTTTGGGCAAAATGCTGGTACACACGCAAAAGTTCCGCCGCAAACAGGGCCGATTCGTCCCCCCCTGCGCCGGGGCGGATTTCCAGGTAGATGTTTTTGGAATCGTTTGGATCAGGCGGAATAACCAAAATACGCAGTTCTTTTTGCAGTTGGGGCAGTTTGGCTTCCAGTTCCGCCAGTTCGTCCGCCGCCATTTTGACAAGTTCCTTGTCCTCGCCGGCTTCAATCATGGCACGGTCGTCGGCGATGGCCTTTTCCGTAGCGTTGATTTCCATTTCCTTATCAATAATCGGTTTTAAAAACGCATGGCGTTTGGCTTTTTGGGCGAGTTCCTGGCTGGATAAATTGCCGGAAGAAAGTTCTTCTTCCAATTGTTTGTATTCGGCTACATATTTAGAAGTGTCCATAAAACGTCCTTACTGCAAAATTTTGTCTACAAAGAAAAAGAGCAGACCCCCTTTCGGACAGTCTGCTCTTTGGTAAAACGGCTGCTATTTGGCTTCCGCTTCGGTTTTTTTGGCCGCGGCTTTTTTGGCCGGTTTTTTTACTGCCGCTTTTTTGGCGACAACCGGTTTTTTGACCAATTTAGCCTTGGCTTTTACTTCGGTTTTCGGTTTGCGGACCATGGTTTTGCCTTCGGTCTTAGCAAAGCGTTTGTTGAATTTTTCCACCATACCTTCGGTGTCCAGTAATTTTTGTTTGCCGGTAAAGAAGGGGTGGCAGGCGGAGCAAATGTCGAGCTTTAAAGTTTTGGCCGTGGAGCGGGTCATAAATTTATTACCGCACGCGCAGACGGCTTCTACGAATTCGTAAGTAGGGTGTATTTTTTCTTTCATTTTAGTCTTCCTTTGAAAATCTTATATTTTATTTTACCATATATTGCGGGTTTTGGGAAATCAATTTCTTTCCCCGCCTAAGCTAGAAAGCGTTTACTTCCATTTGTTTAAAAAAGTCCTTGTTCGACTTGGTGGAAGACAGCTTTTCCAACAAAAGCGTCATAGCGTCCACCGAGCTTAAGGGCGCCAACACTTTGCGCATAATCCAAACCTTGTTCAGTTCGTCTTCGCTAAGCAGGAGGTTTTCCTTGCGGGTAGAGCTGCGGTTGATGTCCACCGCCGGGAAAATGCGCCGTTCGGAAAGCTTGCGGTCCAGGCACAGTTCGCTGTTGCCGGTGCCTTTGAACTCTTCGAAAATGACTTCGTCCATACGGCTGCCCGTTTCAATCATAGCCGTGGCAATAATCGTCAGCGAGCCGCCTTCTTCTATATTGCGGGCAGCGCCCAAAAAGCGTTTAGGTTTTTGCAAGGAAGTGGCTTCCAAGCCGCCGGTCAGCACGCGGCCGGAAGAAGGCGCCACCGTGTTGTACGCGCGGGCCAAGCGGGTGATGGAGTCCAGCAAAATCACCACGTCTTTGCCTTGCTCGGCCAAGCGTTTGGCTTTTTCCAGCACCATTTCGGCCACTTGGACGTGGCGGTCGGCCGGCTCGTCAAACGTAGAGGCCACCACTTCGCCCTTTACACTGCGGCTCATATCGGTTACTTCTTCGGGGCGTTCGTCAATTAACAACACCATCAAAACGGCGTCTTTATAATTTTCGGCAATAGAATGGGCAATCGCCTGCAAAATCATGGTTTTACCGCTTTTGGGCGGAGCCACGATCAGCGCGCGCTGGCCTTTGCCGATAGGCGCGATCAAGTCAATCACGCGCTGCGTGAGCGAGGATTTATCCAGCTCCAGCGTAAAGCGTTCATTGGGGTGCAGCGGGGTAAGGTTTTCAAACAACGGACGGTTGTAGACTTTATCCGAGTCCAGGCCATTCACTTTTTGCACTTGCAGCATGGCAAAAAAACGTTCGTTGTCTTTGGGCGGGCGGATAAGGCCTTCAATCGTGTCGCCTTTGCGCAAGCCAAAGCGTTTGATTTGGGAAGGAGAAACGTAAATATCTTCCGCTCCGGCGAGGTAATTGTTTTCCTCCGAGCGCAAAAAGCCAAAACCGTCGGGCAAAATTTCCAACACGCCGCCGCCGTATACGGAGCCGTTTTGTTTGGCCTGCACGGCAATAATGCGGCCAATCAGTTCCTGTTTGCGCAAGCCGGAAATGTCTTCCAGGTTATAGTTAACGGCCAGTTTGGTAAGCTCCGGCATACTCAGTTTATTGAGTGCGCGGGCGTCCATCGGTTTGGCACCGTTAGGTTGGCGCGGGGCAGGCTGAGAAGCCGCTTTCGGCGCAGGGCGCATGGTGCGGACAGGCCGCTGGTTTTTGGTTTCTTCTAAAGCCGTTTTGGCCGGCTTGGTTTCTTTGGCAGGTTTTACGGTTTTTTCCTGCGGGATAATTTCTTCCATTGTTTCTCCTTACTTTACTTCGTAAATAGTTTCAAACGCCCGGCAGAGGCGTTTTATTTTTAACCCCAAATCGGTTTTGCTGCCGCGGTTGGACAGCACAATATCGGCGCGGCGGGCTTTTTCCGCCTCGGGCAGCTGCCCGACCACACGCCGCTTGTATTCCGCCGCGGTAACGCCGCGGGCTTTTAGGCGGGCGGAAAGCGTTTTGCTGTCCCCCAAAACAACAATATTCAAATCGGTTAATTTATCCCACCCGGCCTCGAACAAAAGAGGTACTTCAAACACAACCAGTTTGTGGGGAGATTGCTTGATATATTCCGCCGCCCGTTTGAGCACTTGCGGGTGGAGGTATTTTTCCAGTTTTTGGCGGTCCTGCGGCCGGGCGAATATACACCGGGCCACTTGGGCCGGCTCCCAGGAGCCGAACCAGGACAACAACCGCTTTTGCACAGTTGGCACTTGGTACAGTTGGCGCACCAGCTCGTCCGCCGACAGGACCTCGGCCCCGTTTTTGGCAAAATAGGCCAAGGCCGTACTCTTGCCGCTGAGCATACTTCCGGTAAGACCCACTACCAACTTATCTTTAGCGCGTAGAATCATAAAGGCAGTTTTTCCAGTTCGTACCAGTTTTTGCCGGCTTTTGCACTGGCCAAAAGCGGCACCCGCAGGCGCACCGCATTTTGCATTAAGTCTTTAATGCGGGCGGCAGTTTCGCCCAAACGGTCCTGCGGAAGTTCAAAAATCAGTTCGTCGTGCACCTGCATCGTCATTTGCACGGGTGTACCGCGGTACACGCGGAACACGTTTATCATTGCTTTTTTAATGATATCGGCCGAGCCGCCCTGCACAATAGTATTAATGGCGGCCCGCTGGGCAAAGGAAGCCATAGCCCCTACGCCCATATTAAATTCGGGCAAGTAACGCACATGGCCCAACATCGTTTTAACGTATCCGTTTTGGCGGGCCTGCGCGATGTTTTGATCGATCCATTCGCGCACGACGCGGAAATTCTTAAAATAATTGTCTATGTATTCTTTTGCCTCGCGCATGGAAATGCCGAGCGATTGGGAAAGCCCCATGGGGCCCTGTCCATAAATGATACCAAAATTAATTGCCTTTGCACTAGAGCGCATTTGGTCGGTCACCATCAAAGGCATTACGCCAAAAATCTGCGCGGCGGTTTGCGTGTGGATATCCCCCCCGTCCAAAAACGCCTGCACAAGCACCGGGTCCTGGCTTTCGTGCGCGAGCACGCGCAAGTCTATCTGAGAATAGTCCACACTTAAGAGCACATTGCCCGGCGCGGCGCAAAAGGCTTTGCGCAGCAGGCGGCCTTTTTCGGTCCGGACGGGAATGTTTTGCAGGTTCGGCGTGGAACTGGACAAACGCCCCGTAACCGTACCGGTTTGGTCCAAATAGGAATGGACTTTGTCGTTTTCGTCCGCCATCAGCAGCAAGTTATCTACATAAGTAGCTTTCAGTTTGTTGCTGGCGCGGTATTCCAAAATGGCACGCGCAATGGGGTGCGTTTGGGCAATTTGCTCCAACACTTCTTCGTCCGTAGAATAGCCGGTTTTGGTTTTTTTGACGGGCGGAATTTTCATTTCTTCAAACAGCAATACGCCCAGCTGTTTGGTGGAATTAATATTGACCGGGTAACCGGCGCGGGCGTCGATGTCTTTTTGCAAACGCGCAATTTCTTGTTCCAGCAAGGCTTTAAAACTTTCCAGCCAGCCCGGGTCTATGCGAAAACCCGCAAATTCCATATCGGACAAAACCATCATTAGCGGCAATTCCAGGCTGTACAGCAAATCGTATTGTCCGCTTTCACGCAATCGTTGGACTAATTGTTCTTTCAGCGGCCAGATAAAACGGTTGTATTCGGTCATTAAAACGCGGGGATCTTCTTCACTGACGGTAACTGAAAAATAATCCAAACACGCGCCCACAAAACTTAAATCGCCCGACGGGTCCAGCAAATACCGTGCCAGCCGTCCGTCAAAACAGTTAATAAACTGCCCGTGTACATTAATGTCCAACTCGCGCAGCGTTAATTTTAAATCGTAACCGATTTTTTCCACGCCGTCGTTCTCCACCAATTTTTTAAGCGCGTCCAGCTCCCACGGCTGCACCTCGGCCAGCGGCGTAATGGCGAATTCTTTTTCGTTTAGGCCCAGTGTTAAAAGTTCTTCCTGCGCGTGGAGGAAAATTTTGCCATTTTGCAAGGCACGTTCCAACACTTGCTGCACCGTCAGCTCCGGCTGGGCGGCCTCCTGCCCGGGAGCAACCACCGCCGGGCGGGGCGCCTGGGAAAAATCCAACAAGTTTTTAAATTCGTACCGTTCAAACAGTTCTGTCAACCTTGCTTTTTCCGGCGTGCGTACGCGGTAATCATCCATCGAAAAAGGCATTTGTAAATTAGGGTCCAGCACTACCAGTTGCTTGGAAAGGAGCGCCTCCCCCTCGTGCGTGAGAATTTTTTTGGCCACTGCCGGTTTGATGTCCGGGCTGTCGTTTTGGGCGGCGCGGATAATGTCTTCCAAATGGCCAAACTTGGTAATCAAATCCACCGCGCTTTTAGGTCCTACCCCCATCACACCGGGCACATTGTCGGCCGCGTCGCCCACGATGGAAAAATAATCCGGCAAAAACGGCACATCCACGCCGAATTTTTCTTTGGCGGCTTCGGGTCCTTTAAACCCGTCCTTGCCGCCGGCCGGCCAAATGGAAATATATTCGTTTAAAAATTGATATACGTCTTTATCCGTCGTCACCAGTGCACTGGGAACGTGCTGGCTGGCTGCACGCTTGGCCAAAAAAGCCATTAAATCGTCCGCCTCGATACCGGGCTGGGCCACCACCCGCAAGCCCAAAGTGTCTACCAGTTCCCGCGCTAAATTCAGCTGGCTAATTAGGGCGTCGTCCGGCTTTTTGCGTGTCGCTTTATAAGCCGGGAATAACGCCTTGCGCCGGGCACACCCGCCGGGCGAATCGAAACACACCGCCACATAGGCCGGGTTTTTTTCACGCAGCATTTTAATCAGCCACCGGGCAAACCCAAACAGGGCCCCTACTTCCTGCCCGGACGAAGTGGAAAGTTTAGGCAGGGCATGGTAGTTGCGGTGTAAAAAATTGTGGGCGTCAATCAAAAAGAATTGCGGGGTCAGTTGGGTCATAGGTTAACCAGGAAAGGAAAATTCCTCCCGCCCCAAAACAGGGCGGGAGTGAACAACTATTTTAAAGCATTTATTTTGTTGATAATGGATTGCTGCAAGCTTTGGCTGGTTTTGCGGGAATACCCCTTGGCGGAGAACATTACCGCATCGTTATATACCACTACAAAGGTTGGCAAGCTGTCCACGACCCAGCGGTCTTTTAAAAAAGTTCCGTCCGGGGCCGGCTGGTCTTTTTCTACGTCCAGTTCATAAAAGTGGACATTTTCCGCCGATGCATATTTTTCCATCAGCACAGGCAGCATTTCTTTTTTGGCAATCCGGCAAGGCCCGCAGTATGCGGCCGTAAACATAACCACATACACATCGTCCTTTTTCATGGACGCATAGGCCTTGCTGGTTAAATCCGGCACGTCTGCCGCCTGCTGGGCAAAAGCCGGCTGCAAGGCAAAACATACACCTGCCAACAGGGCGATTGCAAAAATAAGTTTTTTCATAAGGCACCTTATAACAAGGCGTTTAATTTTTCCTGTAACGCCGATTTAGACTGCAAACCTACGGTTTGGCCGGCCACTTGCCCGCCTTTAAAGAAAATAATCGTAGGAATGGAGGTAATGCGGTATTTGGAGCTGGTGTCGGGGGCTTCGTCCACGTTCAATTTGCAGACTTTCACTTTCCCCGCATATTCGCCGGCGAGTTCTTCCACCACCGGGGCCAGCATGCGGCACGGACCGCACCAAGTAGCCCAAAAATCCACCATTACCGGGCTGTCGCATTTCAGCACTTCCGCTTCAAAATTGGCATCGTTCAAAATTACTTCGCTCATTTGAATACTCCCTTAAAAAAGAAATCTTGTGTATATTCACAGTATACTATAAACAAAAACCCGATTGTCAAGCACAGGCGCGGGGCGTTTTTCTTTCTTTAAACAACCCTCTGGCGCAATACACTTTATCACACACGCACAAAAAAGTATTGTACAATGACTTCAAATACAGGAGACTCAGCATGAAAGAAAAATTTATCTGCATTTCCACTCCTTCCGGCCGTACCTATTACCGGGCCATTCCCTTGGCGAAAGAATTTTTGGACAGAGAACAAAACATCGTCAACACTACCGGGCAACTGCCGGATGGAGAAATTACAGAATTAAACGTTTCCTCCGCGACTATCAAAAATTTAAAAGGCGGCAAACTAAATGGCAAATTTGAAGTAATCAACCTTACCAACAACACCGTTACCTACAGCGAACAGTACGAAAACGGGCACCTGGTCAGCATTACGGAACGCAATGTGATCAAACCGGCGGACAAAGAACATAAAGAAGAAAAAGCCGTCCGCCTCTACCCGGGCACAATTTTAAAAAGCAACAAAAACACCAACTCTTTCTATATAAACGGAAAAGAAGTGGCCGAGGAAACTTTATCTTCCAACGGGGTGACCTTGGAATTATTGGGCAACATTCCGGACGGGGAAGTAAAAGAATTTAGTGAAAACGGCCTTGTAAAAACGGAGGCCCATTATAAAGGCAACAAGTTAAACGGGCCGGTTTTACGCTATGACGACAACGGGGTACTGCTTTCCCGCGAAGAATATGTAAACGGCATTTTGCACGGGCCGGCGGAATATTTTACCACGCTAAAACACGACACGCTGCACGCCCAGTGCACTTATAAAAATTCGCTGCTGGAAGGAAGAAGAACCGTCTCGCAAAAAAACGGCACCCTCCGCCAAGAAGAAACCTACAAGCACGGCCGGCTGGAAGGCAAACGTACCATTTACTACCCCAACGGCTGCAAAGAAAGCGAGGCCAATTTTGCAAACGGCAAATTAAACGGCGAGCGGCTGCTTTATTTCCCGACAGGGGAACTGTGGTACCGGGAGAATTACAGCAACGGCCGTTTGGACGGGGACCGCACGGGATATTTTGCTTCGGGCAAAATACGCCTGGAAGAATTTTATACGGAAGGAATGTTGGAAGGCCGCCGCAATGTCTATGCAGAAAACGGCGAGCTCCTTTCTGCCGAAGAATACCACTGGGGTTCTTTGGTCCATAATACAGACAGGAAGACAAAATGAAAGTAACACGTTTTTGCCCGGCTAAAGTAAACTTGTTTTTGGAGGTAACGGGCAAGCGCCCCAACGGCTACCACGAATTAGCCACGCTGTTTGCCAAAATCAATATAGGCGATACGCTGACCGTAGACGCCGAGCCACAGCCTCAAACGGAAATTTCCCTCACGCTTACAGGCCCTATCGGCCCTATGCTCCAGGCCGACCAAACCAACTTGGCTTGCCGGGCCGCGCGGATTTTTTTGGAACATTTTAATCTGACCGCCCGCGTGCATATGACGCTGGACAAACACACCCCCACCGGCGCGGGTTTAGGCGGTGGTTCTTCTGACGCAGCCGGGGTGCTGCTGGCCTTGTGCGAAATTTTTAAAAAAGATAAATCCGGACTGCTGCCCGCAGCGGCCAAGCTGGGGGCGGATGTACCGCTTTTTATGTATGAAGATACGTTCTTAAAAGGGGAAGGCATCGGCGAGAAATTAACCCCCGTTCCCGCCCAGGGGCCCCTGCCGTGGCTGGTGTTGGTATACCCCAAAACGGTCATTCCCACCAAGGATGTTTTTGCACGGTTAAAATTGCCTTCTAAAGAAACATCCTTGACAAACGTCTCTAATTTAGATAAATTAATAACATACATAAGATGTGCCAGTCCGCTGGCCGGATGGAAACATTTGTTATTCAACCGGCTGGAGGAGTGTGTTGTTCCTTTTACAAACTCTGTACGAAATGTGCTGCTCGATTTGAAAACAAATACAGACGCAGTTTTAATGTCCGGTTCCGGCTCCACGGTTTTTGCTTTAGTTGAAACTGAAAAGGATGCAAAAAATTTGGTAAATAAATTACACAACGAGGAACGGATAGTTTTCTTTACGACATTTCATAGGAGCTTAAAGGATGAAAATAACGGAAATAAGGATACATCTTATGGGGGAGGATCGGCTCAAAGCGTTTGCGAGCGTAACGTTTGACGATTCTTTCGTAGTTCGGAATATGAAAGTTGTGGAAGGAACCAAAGGCGTTTTTCTCTGTATGCCTTCCCGAAAATTACCCGACGGGACTCATAAAGATATGGTCCACCCAATCAATCAGGAATTTCGGGAATATTTGGAAACCAATGTTTTGAAAGCCTACGAGGAAGAACTTAAAAATAATCCGATGGGCACAGCGAAAACAGCCGAAGCTTCCAACTATGACTTTAACGCCGCCACCGAAAGCGGCAAAGACGCACAATAAGGGTTCAGCACAGATTTTCCGTTATTCATCTCGCTCTAGCTGTGATGAAACAATTTACTTCCGGATGGTGAAATGGTATCACTACTGGTTTTGGTCCAGTCATTCTAGGTTCGAGTCCTAGTCCGGAAACTCTTGTAAACCGAGTATAACTTACAAAAGGCGCTTTTAAAAAGCGCCTTTTTTATTGTTTTTTAGCTCTGGTATTTATAACTCCCCCAAAAGAAAACGCCCCGCGGGGCGTTTTTAAAATAATACGGAACTATTTATCCAACACTTTTACACGCGGCTCCAGCGGCAAAAAGCTTTTTTCCTCGGCAGGGGCAGACGGCGTGCCAAATGGCATTTGGGCGATTAGTTTCCACCCGGCCGGCACCCCAAAAGCTTTCTGCACCGCTTCGTCCACCAACGGGTTATAATGCTGCAAACTGGCCCCCAGCCCCAACGTGCTAAAAGCCGTCCACACGGTTAATTCCACCATTGCATTGGACTGATAAGCCCACAGCGGGAAATTGTCTTTATAGGCCGGGAATTTCTGCTGCAGTTCTTGTACGGTATGCCAATCCTCAAAAAACAAAATCGTACCGTATGCTGCGGCAAACGACGCGATTTTATCTTCCGTGGGTTTAAATTTATCCGCTGGCACCACACGGTGCAGCTCCTCCCGCACCAAATGCCAAAATTCGCCGTGCCTCCCCCCCAACAACACCAAAACCCGTGTGCCTTGCGAATTAAAAGCACTGGGTGCATATTTTACAGCCGTTTGCACCGTGCGGATAATTTCTTCGTCCGGCACGGGGCTGTGGGCCGTCAGCGCGTAGCGGGTCCGGCGTTGAATGAAGGCACTTAAAAAACAGTGGTTTGTTTCCATATTTTCCCCCTTTCTATTACCTTAATTTGTTTGCACGGCAAAAGCAAAAGATTTTTTGGATTAGAAAAAAAGACGCAGGCTTTTTGGGGAAAAGCAAACATTACCCCCGGCGGGAGTTGAACTCGCAACCTTCTCCTTAGGACGGAGCCGCTCTATCCATTTGAGCTACGGGGGCAATAAAAATTACTTGCGGGAACGGGCCTTTTTGGTTTTTGTTTTAGAAGCAGCTTTTTTGCTGGTTTTGGCAGGAGCCTTTTTGGCAGCTTTATGAGCGCCTTTAGAAGGCGCTTTTGGAGCCGTTGTTTTGGCCTTCTTTGCTGCGGGTTTGGCCTTTTTGGCAGAAGCTTTTTGGGGTGCTTCGTCCAAAGCCAGGCGTTTTTTAAGCAAGCGGGCCAAGGGGCTGTTGTCCACCGTTTGGCCCAAAATATTCGTTTTTAAGCGGGGGCGCATAGCGCTATGGAGCTTGCGAGTGCGCAAGTCCATATCCGTCACTTCTAAAATCCCCGCTTTTTGGGCTTCTTTGCGAAGGGTGTTTACCGCACGTTCTTCAATCTGGCGGACGCGCTCGCGCGAAAGCCCTAAAATTTCGGCCACTTCGCCCAGCGTTTTGGGTTCATTATCGTCCAACCCATAGCGCATAATCACTACTTGGCGGTCGCGGTCGTTTAAATCTTCCATGCTTTTTTTAATGCTGTTTTGGTTTTCGTTTTTTAGGAAAACATCATGCGGGTTGCCTTTGCCGTCGTCGCTGATTAAATCTTCCAGCGTGGTTTCGTCTTCTTCGTATACCAAGGTGGTCAAAGAATCCACCCCTTTGGCGGCGCTTAGCGTATCCATGATGGACTTTACTTGCCGCGCCGTCAAATTCAGTTCCGCCGCCATTTCATTTAAAGAAGGGTCCCGCCCGTTGGCTTCTTTCAATTCGTTCCACGCGCGGAACCATCTCTTTAAATTCCCCCACGCGTGCGACGGGATTTTAATGGAGCCGGACTGTTCTTCAATATATTTGCGAATGTATTGTTCAATCCAGTAAACGGCATAGGTGGAAAAGCGGTATCCTTTTTCGGGTTCAAATTTATCGACAGCCTGCAAAAGCCCGAGGTTGCCTTCTTCGATTAAATCCATCAGCTCCATACCGGGGCGCTGGAAACGTTTTGCCGTCGGAATCACCAACCGCAAATTCATTTCCATAATTTTATTTTTGGCATCTTTGTCCCCTTTTTTAGCCAGTTTCCACAGGCGGGACATTTCTTCACGGTCAATTTCTTGCGTGATTTTGCCCAAGTGTTTAAAATATTCGTTTACACTATCTAAGGAATCGTTTTCCATATATACATAATATCAAACTTTTTGTTTTGGCTCCAGCCCGTTTTGTTTGTTTAAATCGGCCGCGTATGCCGCCTGAAAATAGTGTTATAATGGAAGTAAGCTTTTATTTATTTCAGGAGGAGCTATGACTACGGACCGTCCGCAAAAAACATTTTTGCAAATTATGTATATGTGCCTGGGCTTTTTTGGCATTCAGTTTGGCTGGGCCCTGCAAATGGGCAACATGAGCGCTATTTACTCCCGCCTGGGCGCGCGGGAGGACCAAATTCCGCTGCTGTGGCTGGCCGCCCCGGTGACGGGCTTATTGGTACAGCCCTTGGTGGGATATTTCAGCGACCGCACCTGGTGCCGCCTGGGCAGAAGACGCCCCTACTTTTTAGGCGGGGCGATTTTTTCCGTCATAGCGCTTATTTTGATGCCTCAAGCCTCGGCCGTGTGGATGGCCGTCATTGCCTTGTGGGTGTTGGACACGTCCGTCAATGTAAGTATGGAACCGTTCCGCGCCTTCGTGGGCGACATTCTTCCCGAAGAACAGCGCAAAACCGGTTACGCTATGCAAAGCGTAATGATTGGCGCGGGTGCGGTAATTGCGTCTTTCCTGCCGCAAATTTTAACGTCGCTAGGCGTCAGCACCGAAGCACCGCTGGGCCACATTCCGGCTACGGTACGCTACTCGTTTTACATTGGTGCGGGGGTGCTGCTGGCAGCCATTTTGGCAACCATCAAAACTACGCCGGAATATCCCCCGGCCGATATGGACGCGTTTAAACAGTTACAAAAACAAACGGTCAGCTTCAAAAAAACATTGTCCGAAATGTACAGCGCTTTGGTGACGATGCCTTCCACCATGCGCCGCCTGGCGGTGGTGCAATTTTTCACCTGGGCGGCGTTTATGGTAATGTGGGTGTATTTTACGCCCGGGATTGCTTCGGGCGTTTTCCACGCGGTGCCCGGTACGCCGCAATACGAAACAGCCGCCAACTGGGGCAGTTCCTGTTTTGGTATTTATAATGGGGTGGCGTTTGTGTTTGCGTTTGCCCTGCTGTGGCTGACGACTAAATTTTCCGCCAAAGCCATTCACATCGTTTGTTTGGCCGTAGGCGGCTTAGGGTTGGGTTCGCTGGGATTAACATTAGTAGGCGTAGAATTTAGCAAAATGGGATTAATTATACCCATGGTGTGCATCGGCATTGCGTGGAGCAGCATTCTTTCGATGCCCTATGCCATGCTTTCTAATGCTCTCCCCGCGGAAAAAATGGGGTTCTATATGGGTGTATTTAATTTTTCTATCGTAATCCCCCAAATTTGTGTGAACCTGTTTTTCGGCCCGATCATGAAGCACCTTTTGGGCGGCAGTGCCATTGCAGCCGTAGGCGTAGGCGGATTAAGCCTGCTGGCGGCGGCCGCGTTTACGTTTTGGGTGCGCGACCATAAACCCGTGCAGGAGTAATGTATGAAAATTTCTTTTTCCTTGCCGTATCAAACTGTTTGGGGCGAAACGCTGCATGCCTTGCTCTACCGCGCTAATGCGGCCCCCAACGAACGAAAAATTAATATTCCCCTCAGCACACAGGACGGAAAAACTTGGTCCGGCGAAATCCAGTTACTGCTCAAGCAACCGGCGTTGCTTTCCTATCACTACGAAGTGCGCCGCGGCGCACACACCTTGCGCACGGAATGGCACGCGGTACCGCGCGTATTGTATGCAGACCCTGCCGCCAGCGGCTACTTTTTGAAAGATTTTTGGCGGGACCTGCCGGCGGCTTCTTGGTTGTACTCTTCCGCCGCAACAGATGTTTTTTTGCGTCGGGCGCATTTCCCGGCGGCACCGGCCCCTTTGTTTGCACGCACGGTTATTTTACGCGCCCAAACGCCCGTTCTGCCCGCTGGGAAACTATACGTTTGCGGCGCGGGCAGCGAACTGGGAAACTGGAACCCGGAACACGCAATAAAAATGACGGAAGGCGAATACAACGAATGGAGCTTGTCCTTAAATGCCCAGGCCGAATATCCCCGGGAATACAAATTTATTATTAAAACGGATAAGCAGGTTTTATGGGAAGAAGGCCCAAACCGCCGGCTGGAGAAACCTCACTTAAAAAATGCGGAAGTGTGGGTGGAAAATGACTTGCGCCCGCGCTTTGGCCATATGCATTTTTTGCGGGCGGCGGGGACGGTCCTTCCCGTCTTTGCGCTGCGCAGCGAGGACGACTGGGGCGTGGGCGATTTTGGCGATTTGGAAAAATTGTCCGACTGGGCCCTGCAAACAGGGCAACGCGTCTTGCAATTGCTGCCCGTCAACGATACGACCCTCACCCGCACCTGGCAGGACTCCTACCCCTACAACGCCCTTTCCGTGTATGCCCTGCACCCAATTTATGCCGATATGCGTCGTTTACCGCCGTTAGATAAAAAAACCGAAAAGCAATTTGAAACCCGCCGCCAACAGCTAAACGCATTGCCCCAAATCGATTACGAAAGCGCCCTCCAATTAAAAACCGAACGCCTAAAAGCGGCTTTTGCGCAAGAGGGAAAAAGCGTGTTATCCACGGCGGACTTTTTACGTTTTTACAACGCCAACAAGCATTGGCTGCCGGCCTATGCGATGTTCTGCGTGCTGCGCGATCAGTACCACACGGCGGACTTTTCCGCTTGGCCGCAACACTCCCGTTTTTCGCCAGTGGAATTGAACGCCTTTTGCGCACCCAGGTCCGAAAATTACCCCCAGGTATCTTTTTGGTATTATGTGCAATATTTACTGCACACCCAGTTGGTGCACGCTTCGGCCCGCGCACGGGAAAAAGGCATTATTTTAAAAGGCGATATTCCGATTGGCATTTCCCCCCACAGCGTAGAAGCCTGGACGGAACCGGAATTGTTTTGCCTCAATGCGCAAGCCGGCGCCCCGCCGGACGATTTTTCCGCCACCGGGCAAAATTGGGGTTTCCCCACTTACAATTGGGACGTAATGGCCCGCGACGGTTACCGCTGGTGGGAGCGGCGTTTTACGCATATAGCCAACTATTTTGACGCCTACCGTATCGACCATGTGCTGGGCTTCTTCCGCATTTGGGAAATTCCGTCCCACAGCGTACAAGGCTTGTTGGGGCAGTTTTCCCCGGCACGGCCGTTGGACACGGCGGAAATTGAAAGCTACGGCCTCCCGTTTAATCCGGATTTTGTACGCCCGTATATTACCGAGCAGGTGTTGTTCGAAAAACTGGGCGACTTAGCCCCCGCCGCTAAGAAAAAATATCTTTCCCGCGCCGCGGACGGCTCATACGACTTACGCCCGGATTACAACACCCAACGCAAGATAGAGGCCGCCTTTGCCGGCAAAACGGACGAAGACTCCGCCCGCCTAAAAAACGGCTTATATGCGCTTGTTGCCAATGTACTGTTTGTGCCGGACCGCACAGACCCGACCCAATATCACCCGCGGATTGCGGCCTTGACGGACTCTGCTTTCCGTGCCTTAAACACCCGGGACAAAGAAGCCTATACCCGTTTGTATAACGATTACTTCTACCGGCGGCACAATCAATTTTGGCAAGACGAAGCCATGAAAAAACTCCCCGCTCTTACACAAGCCACCCGAATGCTCGCCTGCGCGGAAGACTTGGGAATGGTGCCCGACTGCGTGCCCGGCGTGATGGAAAAATTGCAAATGCTGTCGCTGGAAATACAGCGTATGCCCAAACGTTTGGGAGAAGCCTTTGCCGACACACAACACTATCCGTATCTATCCGTAGCCACGCCTTCTACGCATGATATGTCCGTCCTGCGCGGCTGGTGGCGGGAAAGCCCGGCCCTTACCCAACGGTTTTGGAACGAAGTGCTCCAGCGCCCCGGGCAGGCCCCGGCAGAAGCAGACGCCGCTACCTGCGAACAAATTCTGCGTCTGCATCTGCAAAGCCCGTCTATGCTGGCGCTTATTTCGTGGCAGGATTGGTCCTCCATGGACGAAAAACTCCGCGCGCCCGACCCCCAATCCGAACGTATCAACGTGCCAGCAAACCCGCACCATTATTGGCGCTACCGGATGCCGCTTTCTTTGGAAAAATTGTTAAATGAACACTCTTTTAACCAAAAAATCAACCAAATGATTGCCCATTCCGCACGGTAAACCTCCCCGCTTGTATGCAAAGCTGCCCCGGAATAATCCGGGGCGGCTTTTAACAATTTATCGTACACAGGTGGTTTGCTGCTCTTTTGATGGCTCTAGGCTAAGCTCCTGCCGCAGTTTTTAGTAGCATCCCCCCGTCCGGCCAACTAGCGCGAGATTGCCGCGGCAAAACCTACCCGTAAGGAAAACTTCGAAACTGCTTGTATAACAAAAAACTCCCGCTGGCACTTGCCACGCGGGAGTTTTAAAAAGTCCGCCTGCTTACAGCGGAATATTGCCCTTACGCGGGTTTTTGCGCGGGTCACGTTTGTTTTTTAGGACTTCAAACGCACGGATAATTTTGGCACGCGTTTCGGCCGGTTCAATGATTTCGTCGATAGAACCGTTGGTAGCCGCTTGGTAAGGAGAAGCAAACTTATCGGAATATTCCTTCGTCATTTTTTGCTTCAGTTCTTCCTTTTTGGCGGCGTCGGGCTCGGCCTTCAAATCGCGCGAGTACAAAATTTCCACCGCGCCGCGCGGGCCCATAACGGCAATTTCCGCACTAGGGAACGCAAAGTTGAAATCCCCGCGCAGGTATTTGGAACCCATCGCAATATAGGCACCGCCGTACGCTTTGCGCAACACGAGCGTTACCTTGGGGATAGACGCCTCGGAATACGCATACAAAAGTTTCGCCCCGTGGCGGATAATGCCGCCGTGTTCCTGCTGTACGCCGGGCAGATAGCCGCCCGTGTCCACCAGGGTTAAAAGCGGGATATTAAACGCGTTTAAAAAGCGGATAAAGCGCGCAGCTTTGTCGCTGGCGTCACTATCCAAGGCACCGCCCAAACACGCGGGGTTATTGGCCACTACGCCTACCACATGGCCGCCCAGGCGGATAAACCCGGTAACAATATTTTTGGCAAAATTTTGGTGGATTTCAAAAAATCCGTAATCGTCCGCCAAGCGCCAAATGACGTGGTGAATACGAAACGCTTTTTTCGGGTCCATTTCGCACACGCGTTCCAACACCGGCACGCTGCGTTCCACCAAGTCGCTGGTGGTGTCCAGCGGCGGTTTTTCTTCGCAGTTTTGAGGCAGGAAAGAAAGCAGTTCGCGCACCTGGCGGAAGCAGTCCTGCTCGGACTTGGCCACAAACTGGCATACGCCGCTCTTTTCGCTGTGGGGGCGGGAACCGCCCAAGGTGTCAAAATCCACTTCTTCGCCGGTGGCGGCCTTCACGGCACCCGGACCGGTAATAAACATATGGCTAATGCCTTCCACCATAAAAATAAAGTCCGTCAACGCCGGCGAATACGCCGCACCGCCCGCGCAGGGGCCTAAAATAACAGAAATCTGAGGAATGACGCCGGAAGCTTTTACGTTGCGGTAAAAAATTTCGCCGTAGCCGTTTAAGCTGTCCACCCCTTCCTGAATACGCGCCCCGCCGGAATCATACAACCCGATAACGGGGATTTTGGCTTCGATGGCGCGGTCCATCAATGCGGCAATTTTTTTGGCGTGCGCCAAGCCGAGCGAGCCGCCCAGCTGCGTAAAATCCTGTGCAAAAAGCGCCACTTCGCGGCCGTTAATGCGGCCAAAACCGGTGATAACACCGTCGCCTTTGATATGTTTATCTTTGATGCCAAAATCGCTGCAGGAGCTTTCCATCAAACTTTTGATTTCAATAAAGCTGTCTTTATCTAACAGGTAGGAAATACGTTCGCGGGCGGTCATCTTGCCTTTGTCTTTTTGGGCTTTGATGCGGGCCTCGCCGGCGCCTTTTAAGGCGTCTTGGGAAACTTGCCGAAATTTTACCAAGCTGGCCGGAGCGGGTTGGTCCGACGGCTTATCGTGTTTGGGGTCCTCAAAGAGTTCAATCATAGTCCCTCCGAAATCTATATACCTTATATTTTACTAAATAATAAGGTTCAATGCCCGTGCGCAAGCGTAAACATAAAGCCGGGTATCTGCTCGTCCGTCTGCAGTAAAATTTCCGGCCGGCCTAAGCGGGCGTAGGCTTCCAGTGCAGGGCCAAAAAAGAATGGTTTTCCGTCAATGCAACGCACGTCGTAGCTGTTTAAAGAAAGGCCCGTCCCCAGCACTTTTACCACGGCTTCTTTTTGCGTCCACAACGCGGTTAAAAATCGATCGCCCGTGCCGGTGAGTTCCGATGGGTGGAAAAAATCTTTCGCCCACGCGTCCAAGCGGTGTTCAATTTTTTCCAAATCAATACCAATAAACCGCTCGTCTTGGCTGACGGCCGCCGCCGCCCAACCGTGGCTGTGTGTAATGCTAAACGCCAGCGGAGCGTCCTTTCCCCCCACCGATAAAAGCGGCTTGCCGGAAGGCTGCGGCAGGGCTTCAATTTCCCGGTACGAGGCACCACAGCAGGCCCGCACCAGCTCTTTTAACGCAAATCTGCCCCCGAGCCACTCCACCCTGCGCTTGGGGAAACGCAGCGTTTGGAAAAACGCCGCTTCCCGTTGGCTCAGGATTTCGTCGGCCGGGGGCAGACGGTTTAAATCAACTACTTTAATTTGGCAGGACATTGCGCCCTGTGTTACTGGCCAATGGCCTGGTAACCGTGGATTTCCACCCACACATTGCCCTGCGCGTCAAACACATAGGCGTCGTGCAAGGTTTTGCCGTCGGCCGTGTTGCCGCGGTTTACGCCGTACAAGTACAGTTGGGCAGGCGGAACATGGTTGTTGAGCACGGCCACTTCGGCGATGCCGTCGGGCAGCGTCATTTTGTGTTCAATGCTCATATCCTGGAAACCGCAGCACTGGAAGGCCGCTTCAATTAACATCGGGTTGGCCAAGAGCGTGCGGGGGCCGTCGTTCCATTGCGGGCGCGGAGTGGTGTTATAAACCGCCAGCGAGGCGTGTTTGTCCACGCGGATAATCCCCGCGAGCACCTGGAAGGAAGGTCCGTGGAAATACTTTTGGTAAATTTCCTCTTTGCTTACGCTCATAGGAGCGGTGAGGCCAGTCATAGCTTCGGCTTTTACAGAAGCCCAGTTGGAGGTAAATCCGTCCAGCGTTTTGGCGGTAAAATGTCTGCGGGTGTTACCCATTTTTACGCCTTTGCTGTTGATAAAGTCGGATTCAATTTCCATCGACGCGCCATTGCCGGCCGCCTTTCCGATAACGCGCACCGCCTGCGGGCGGTTTCTTAACAGTTTAATCGGCAGGTAAAAGTGCACGTCTTTGAGGCCCTGCGGCACATTGCCCGTCAAAGCGGTGGCCGTTTCCATAAAGGTTTCAATGCCCATTACGCCCGGCACATACGGCGTGCCTTCAATAGCGTGGTCGGCCAGGTACGGATCGGAGTTTAAGTTGAATTCTTTTTCCAAGTGGATTTCCGAACCCTTTTGCAAGGAAGTGACGTTGCCTAAAAAGTGCGTGGCTTTAGAGGCATCCACCCCCGCGGCCGCTTTCGGAGCAGCCGGAGCGGCGGAACCGCCTTGGGGCGTGTTGGAGGAACCGTCGGAGCCGGCTTCGTCGGCTCCGATTTCGTCCCATTCAAACTTTAACTGATGGTCCCAATCCAGTCTGCCCAAGGAACCCGTCAATACGATTTCCGGTACTTGTCCGTAGACGATTTCGTCCAGGAAGATCTGCATACCGTCTTCGGGGTCCACAAAGTCCACGCCGTTGGAGCGCAGGAAGGTTTCCACCCCGGCGCGCACGCCCATACCTACGTTCTTGTAAGCACTCATGGCAATGCTGATGGCGCGGTAACCTTGGTTGGACAAGGACAGGGCCGATTTGGCCAGGTAATCGTTGGCGCTGGCGTAGTCGCTCTGGCCCAAGTTGCCGTATTTGCCGGCAATGGAGGACGCAAAAGCGAAGAAGCCGTCGTCACGCACGATGTTGTTGGCCAGGAACGTGGCAAAGCTGGTGGCTTTTACGTCAAAGATGCGGTAGTATTCCGCCGGGTCTTTGTCGTAAATCAGCTTGGAGCGTTCCAACCCCGCGAAGTGAATAAGCCCGTCCACACGGCCGTTCTTGGCTTTGATTTTGGTGCAGACTTCTTTCATCATCGAGGAATTCATCACGTCGCAGTGGTAGTATTCCACTTCGCTGCCCAAGTCGCGCAGTTTCTGCAGGTTGTTGTAGAGCGTAATGGAATCTTTCACGCGGCCGAAGGCGCGTTCCAACAATACCGGGGTGGCCTTTTGGGTCTTATCGGCTTTGAGGTCTTCCCAGATTTGTTTTTTAAGCGCGGCCAGTTCCGCTTCGTTCATAGAAGCCCACAGCGGCGTCTTTTCTTGGATTTCAATAATATCCAAGACGATAATCTTGCTGTGGTACTGCGCGGCAATTTTCTGCGAGAGCATCGCACCAATACCGCGGCCGGAACCGGTGAAGATAATCGTCTTGCCGGCCAAGTCAAAGTGCTTGACGCTTCTGTCCAGGCGGGTCGGCAGCGAGAGAATGGTAGAGCGGACATTGTCGCGCGTACCAATCATCAAGCGCATATCGCCGTGGAGCACTTCGTCCATCGTTTTTTGGGCCATTTCGTCCGGAGTGGCGGTGGGTTCAAAGTCCATTAATTTGGAAATTGCGCCCGTGCGTTCGTACACGTCTTTGCGGTAGCAGGTGGTGCCGCCGGTCAGCGCGCCCACAATGGGGTTGAACTCGTCTTTGGTGGTATAACCAAAGTTACCGTCAATCTTGGTGTTCACCGCAAAGAACGTATCGGCGTCCTGGCGGTTAGCGAGGCCTTTTTCAAATACGCGCAGTGCAATAAACAGCGGCATGACGTATTTGGTCAGCTCGGCGTGCGGGCTGGCTTTCTTGTCAAACTTCTTAATTGTAGCGCCCAGCAAGTACACGATACCCTGGATATTCGGGTCTTCGGCGGCGTAATCTTTCAACGCGGCTTCGGTTTCCTCGTAAGATTCCCAGTTCACGATCGTCGTGTTTTTGCTGCGGGTTTTGAGCGTGGTAAACACATGGTACTTCACACCCAATTCTTTAAATTCTTCCTGGTACGCTTTAATCAGCTGCGAGTTGTCCGCAAACAACAATACGGTGCGGTCTTTGGACAAGCGTCTGTTTTCGCGTTCCGTCAGCGGCGCGTCGGCTACCGTGGTAACGTAGCGCAGCTTTTTCTCGTGGCAGTGCTCGCCCTGGTAGCCTTCCCGTTCGGGGCGTTCCGCCAAAGAGAAGTGCTTTTCAATCGGAGCCGTCGGGTTTGTAATCAACGCGTCGGCTTGCGGCGCACCAATGTGTTCCGCCACAACGTGTTCAGGCTTTTTGGCCAATTTCGGAGCAGGAGCCACCGGCGCTTGTACCGGAGCCGCAGGCTGAGCAACCGGGGTTTGCACCGCCGGAGCCGGAGCAGGCGTTACGGGCGCGCTCGCAACGGCCGGTTGAGCCGCAGGAGCCGCCGGGGCAACCGGCGCGGCCGCCGCGGGTTTGCCCGCGTTGGCTAATGCAAAGTTGATGCAGTGGCGGATCGTCGGATAGTCTTTAAGCTGGATGCCTTCCTGCTGGGCAATGCCATAGTGTTCGCGCATCGCGGCAAACAGTTCGGCTTGTTTAACCGTATCGATGCCCAAGTCGGCTTCCATATCCAAGTCCAGGTCCAACATGTCTTCGGGGTAACCGGTCTTTTCCGCTACCATTTTGACGATTTCTTTCGTCACCGTCGCTTCGTCCAGCGCACCGGAAACAGCT
>CASEWB010000006.1 GCA_949291545.1 uncultured bacterium | reverse complement strand
GCTTTGGCTTTGCCTTCTTTAGACAATACTTTCGTAATAGCCGTCGTCAGCGTCGTCTTGCCGTGGTCTACGTGACCAATCGTACCGACGTTTACGTGCGGTTTGCTGCGGGAAAATTTTTCCTTTGCCATTTGTTTAGTTCTCCTGTTTTTAATCTGTACGTCTATTGTTTAGTTATTTCAAAACAAGCTGGGAGTGGGAATCGAACCCACGACCTTCTCCTTACCATGGAGATGCTCTACCTACTGAGCTACCCCAGCATTTGCTGCAAAATTGTTGCCAAGCGGGCGATGGGAATCGAACCCACGTATCAAGCTTGGAAGGCTAGTGTTCTACCATTGAACTACGCCCGCGCCAGGCAATATACTTTATTATATCAAAAAACAACCAAAGGCGAAAGCCTTTTGCCTGGGCCGGGCCGTACAGAGCCGTTAAAAACGGCCCCCGTTTTGGGAGCCTTTTATTTATTATAGCAAAAAACCGATACAAAAGGGGACTTTTTATCCAACAAAAACCCGGCGCCAGTATGCCGCGCCGGGAAAGCAAAAAAGATGGGAGGCCTGGTCCCCTACAAGAGGCGTACCCTAAACCGGGTGATGGTGGCACTCCCATATTGCTAGTATAGGCAGGGTGTATAAAAAATCAAGGCCTATTTTAAAATTTTTTTTCTTTCTTCCTAAAACCAGATTTTTTTGCTATAATAATTAGGTCCTAACAATTTGCTGTATACGGTGCGGTGGCCAAGTGGTAAGGCGTCAGTCTGCAAAACTGATATTCGTGGGTTCGATTCCCGCCCGCACCTTTTTCTTTTCCCTTTTGCCGCGCAGCCGCGCGGTTTTTTTATGTTTTCCTCACCTATATACAAAAACGCCGGAGCCACATCGCCCCGGCGTTTTCTGTTTTCCCTGTCTAAGGATTAATCTTCTTCCGGCACTTCAGACAAGATGGTATCCTTGCTCTTATCTTCCGGATAAGGAATCCCTTTAAACTTGTAATTGAGCCAGTCGCCCAATTCGTCCATCAAAATATACGTAACAGGCGTCATCAACAGCGTAACGAGCAGCGAGAGCGCCTGCCCGCCCACGATGACAATCGCCAAGCTGCGGCGCTGTTCAGCGCCCGTCGCATTGGAGAAGATCATCGGCGCCACGCCCATAATCAGCGTCAGCGTGGTCATCAAAATCGGGCGCAAGCGCACACGGTTGGCCTGCAAAATAGCGTCCGTACGGCCATAGCCGCGGGCGCGCAGCTGGTTGGTATAGTCCGTCTGCAAAATAGCGTTTTTACTGACTACGCCTACCAACATAAAGATACCCAGCAAGCTGTACAAGTTCAAGGATTGGCCCGTTAAGAACAAGGACAGCACCGCAAACGGCAGCGTCAGCGGCAGGGATACGATAATCGCCACCGGGTGGGTGTAGCTTTCAAACTGAGCGGCCAAAATCATATATTTGAACAGGAACGCCAAGATAAACGCTACGATGAAGGACAGAAACATTTTGTTCATTTCTTCACTCATACCCGTTACGCCGCCGGTATATTCGGCGCCGGCATCCAGCTGGGCAAACACTTTTTCCATAATGTTCAAGGCGGAGCGCGTATCCAACCCGTTCAAGTTGGCCTGCACGGTCACTTGGCGCTGGCGGTTATGGCGGTCAATCTGGCTGGGGCCGGTGCCTTCTTCGATCGTGGCCACGCTGTCCAAACGCAGGATTTGGTCTTCGCCGTCAATGCTGCCGGGCACCATCAAAGCCGAGATAGCTTCTTTGGTGTCGCGGTATTCTTCGGCCACGCGGACGCGCACATCGTAGAGTTCATCGTTTTCTTTAAACTTGGTGATGTCGTCTTCCCCGCCGACCATCGTGCGCAGCGCGGAAGCAATGGACGAAATTTTCACGCCCATATTCTGCGCTTTTTCGCGGTTGATAATTACGCGGTATTCCGGTTTGGACAAGTCCAGCGACAGGTCTAAGTCAATAAACCGCGGGTCTTTGGCCAACTGTTCAATCATGGCGTTGCCGTAGTCGCCGAGCTTGTTGATGTCCGGCCCGGAAATAACGAATTGCAAATCATACGAACCGGCGGAAGGCGTATCGCTGACCACGTAAGAGTTGGTTTGCAAGCCGGTATATTTTTTCATCAAATCGCGTACAGCGTTGAGGTATTCCTGGGTGGTAATGCCTTCGCGCTGATCACGGTCTTCAAATTCTATGCGGATATAGCCTTTGTTAGACGGGTTGGACGCTTCAAAGCTATTGCCTACCCCCGCCACTACCAACGTGTCTTTTACGTGCGGCAAGCGGCGGATGTCTTTTTCCAGCTGTTTTAAGATATCCAATGTATCCGTATAGCTGGTCCCCACCGGGGCCTCCACCGATACCTGCACTTTGCCGCTGTCGTCGGTCGGGATGAATTCCCCGCCCACACGCGCCAACATCGGCACCAGCAAGGCCATACACAAAAAAGCCAACCCTACCATCGTTTTGCGGTGGTGAATAGCCCAATCCAACAAGGGGATATACCAATCCACCAACTTTTTGTTAACGTTATCCACCATCAAATCCAGTTTGGTTTTCTTTTCGCCCTGTTTGAGCATTTTGGCGCACAGCATTGGCGTCAGCGTCAAAGCAACCACACCGGACAGCGCAATAGCAAACACTACCGTCATCCCATAGCTGTTTACAATGCGCCCCACGATACCGCTCATATACGCCAGCGGCAGGAAGATAACCAAGATGGACAGCGTCGTAGCGACTACCGTAGAGGTAATTTCGCGTGAACCATCCACCGCGGCCACCTTGGGGCTTTTGCCGTATTTTTCCATATGGCGGAAGATGTTTTCCAGCATTACGATAGCGTCGTCGATTACGATACCTACGGCCACCGTCAAGCCTAAGAGCGTCATCGTATCAATGGTAAACCCGCACATCTTCATAAAAATGAAGGAACCAATGATCGAAATCGGCATAGCCAAGAAGGCGATAAAGGTGGAGCGCAAAGAACCCATAAAGAGCAGCACCATTACGCCCGCCAGCAATCCGCCCAGCACCAAGTGTTCCAACACGCTGTGCACGGAGGCTTTAATGTTGCCGGACTGGTCCATCATCAGCGAAATGGAAATATCGCGCGGCAGGGTGGGTTTAATTTTTTCCAACTTGTCTTTTACACCTTGCACCACGGCCAGCGTGTTCGTGCCGGACTGTTTGGTCACTTCCAGCGTTACCGAGCGGCGGCCGTTTAAATAAGTGGATTCGCGTTCGTATTCGCCGGAGTCTTCCGCATAACCGATATCGGAAATTTTAATAGAAGTTCCGTTGCGGTTGGCGATGAATACGTCGTTAAACGCCGCTACCGTAGGAATACGGCCTAAAATACGCAAGGTGTATTCCTGGTGCTGCTGTTCCACGCGCCCGCCGGGGATTTCCACGTTCTGGTCCGCCAGCGCGCTGGATACATCGCCAATGGGCAAATTCAGCGAAAACAATTTAAGCGGGTTGACCGTGATATGGATTTCGCGTTCGCGCCCGCCTACAATCGTCACGGCGCCTACGCCGCGGATGTTTTCGATGTTTTCTTTTACTTTCTTTTTGGCGATTTCCGTCAGCTCCACAATATCGCGGTCGCCGGAAACGATGACGTTTAATACGGCGATGGAATCCATATCAATTTTCTGCACCACGGGGGCTTCGGTCCCGTCGGGCAAATCGTTTTTGATGAGTTCCACTTTGTCGCGCACTTCCTGCGCGGCGACATCGCGGTCCTTATCCATCATAAATTTAATGCTGACCAAGGATACGCCTTCCATACTCTGGGATTTGATTTCATCAATCCCTTCCACCTGGTTGACGGATTCTTCAATCACCTTGGTAATGGACGTTTCCACTTCTTCCGGGCTGGCACCGGCCAGCGTCGTCTGCACGAACACATAGGGCACGTCCACGTTGGGGAACATACCAACCCCCATGGAGGAGTAAGACATCAGCCCCAGCACCACCACCGCCAAACACAACATAATGGTGGCTACCGGACGGCGGATAAACACAGCGGTAAAACCGCCGCGTTTCATCTTCTCCTTTTCCAGTTCGCGGGACTGGGATAAATTGTTGTTGTTTTCAGCCATACTTATTTTTCCAATACGATTTTGCTTCCGTCTTTAAGCCCATAGACAAAGGAGAGAATCTGCTCCCCGTTGGAAAGGCCGTCGGTTACTTCCAGGAAGTTGCTGTTTACAAAACCCGTTTTGACGGTTTTGCGCTGGGCCGTTTTGCCATCGGCAGACGGCACAAACACATACGTCTCGCCGGTTTCTTCGTCCGTGTACACGCTCTGCTTGGAAACGGACACGGCGTTTTTCTTTTCCGCCAGTGTGATATCCACCTTGGCAAACATACCCGATTTAAGCAACCCCTTGGGGTTGTCGGCATAAAATTCCACTGCTACGGCGCGGCTGGTGGAGTCCACCACCGGGCTGATGATGCTCAGTTTGGCTTCAAATTCCTGCCCGGGCAGCGCGTCCACGCGCAAGGTGGCGGGCTGGCCTTTGTAAATTTCGCCGATATAGCGTTCCGGAATGTCCACCGCGATACGCACTTTTTCCTGGTTCACCACCAAAGCAATCGGGGTGGAAAGCGTTACGTTGGCCCCCGGGTCCAAATACACGCGGCCAATCAAACCCGTAATGGTGGAAGGAACCACCACCGGTTCATAAACCGCACCCACTTCGTCGCGTTCAATCAACGATACCGTTTGGTTCTTTTTAACGGAATCCCCTTCGCGCAGCAAGTTCTTAAGCAGTTTGCCTTCTACGCGCGGGAACAGTGTGGCTTCTTCCAGCGCTTTAATGCTGCCGGACATCAAGAGTTCGTGCTTCAAATCGCGTTTTTGCACGGTTTCTTGACGCACCAAAAACACATCACGCGCAACGCTGTCCAACGGGCCGGCGGTTTTCGGCTTGAAAATAAATATCAGCGCTATAATAAAAGCCAGCGCTACGCCCCCCCATATCATTCGTTTTTTAGTTCTTTTTTTCATACAGCTCAACCTCCGCCCCTACGGCAAATTTTAAATCAGACAGAGCAATGGCCCCGTCATACACGGCCTGCACAAACTGCAAGTCGGAATCATTTACGTTAGAAATGGCGTCGTTTACTTCCAACTGGCTCGTCAAACCGGCGCGATAGCGTTTCATTTGCGCTTTTAGGTTTTCGCGCGCCTGGTCCACTACGCCTTTGGTGGCTTCAATGCGCGAGCGGGCTTCGTCCAAATTCAGCCACGCTTCTTTTACTTCGATGCGCACGTTTTTCATTTTGTTTTGGTAAGCGGCCACAGCTTGTTCGTAGGCAAGCTCTTTTTGGGCCACTTGAGAGCTGACTTTCCCACCCTCGAACAACGGAATACTCAAACTAACCCCCGCCGAAGAGGACCAATAATAATCCTGCTTGTGCTGCGGGAAACCGTTATCCGTCACGCCGTTATAAGTATAATCGGCATTTAAAGCCAAGATAGGCATATGCCCCGCTTTGGCAATGTTGATGTTGTAGTGGGCAGCGTCTACTTCCAGTTTAGAAAGCATCAGCTCCGGGCGGCGTTCCATTGCAATACGGTATAATTCATCCAGCGAAGGCGTAGGCGGAAGTTTCAAGTCTTTTTCCGTCCACGTTAAGTAGATGTTGTCTTCCGGATCGCGGTTTAAAATTTGCCGCAAATACAGGTTGCCCAGCTCAAAGTTTTTCTTGGCCTGCAGCACCAAGGGTTCGATGTTTTCCACTTTTACTTTTTGGGTTAACACGTCCAAGTTGCTGGCCAAACCCTGTTTATATTTGGCTTGGGCTTCCTCTAAATGCTGCTTAGCAATATCCAGGTATTCTTCCTGCACCCGGATCAGCGCCGCAGCGTAAATGATGTCGTAGCAGAATTTTACTACCTGTTGGGTAACCAAATCCTGCACATGGCGCAGGTTATAAAAACCCGTTTCTGCGCCTACTTTAGCCGCACGGGCCGTGTTACGGATTTGCCCGCCGGACCACAACACATACGACCCATTTAATCCAGCCGTATAAGTGTTGTTTTGGCCGATTTCAATCCGGTTGGAGCCCATGATAATTTGCCCTTTCTTTAAAGCCCGGCTGTAAGAGCCGTCCAAGGACAACGACGGATAGAAATAGGAATTGGCTTCCGCCAGTTGTTCTTCGTAAATTTCCTTCGTCTTTTGGGCGTCAATGATTTGGTAGCTGTCCGAAAGCGCCATACGGATAGCATCCGCAATGGTGATCTTTTCCCCCTCTACCTCTTCATGCACCGCAAACAGACTATTTGCGGTGTTATTTTCTGAGGCAGCCCCCAGGCATATGGGCGCATATACAGCAATCAGCGCGAGTATTATCCACTTTTTCATACCTTATTTTTGTTCCTTATAGTATTCTTTTATTCCTAGTAAAATGATCTTCACCAACCGGGAGATTACTTCGTTGTTATACAATCCCCCTTTAATGTGTTTGGGGCACACATGCTGTTCCAAATAAGCGCAGAACATAATTTCTGTTGCCAACCCGGAAACCAGCCGCACAATATCGGGTAATGATCCCGCCGGAATTTTACCGTTTTTTTCTTCCTGCCGCAGGAAGTGTTCCAACATTCCGTGAATATGCCGGTCTTCTCCGCCTTGCGGCACATGTTTAGGATCCATATCCAAGGTGTAGGAAATCATCTGAATAACAAACTTGGAATGAATAGGATCTTTCATAAAAAAATCTAAGTGCGATTTAAGCCCTTCGTACAAAATTTCTTCCGGCCCTTTGGCGCTATTCTGCACATTTTGGAGTTTTTCGCAAAAAGTTTTTTCATGATCCTCAATAATACTGGAGCACAAATCTTCTTTGTTTTTAAAATAATAATACAACACGGGTTTGGTTACATGCACTTTTTCGGCAATTTCGCGCATGGATACTTTATCCAACCCTTTTTCCGCCATCAGTTCAAATGCGGCATTTTTAATGGCAGCTCTCATACGGGTTTCCCGTTGGGTTTTGTCTTGCTTTTCGGTTTCGTCTTTTTTCATAAGGCCTCTTTACCTACCGGTAGGTATATTTTAACATAATCTGCCTTATTTTGTACATACAGGCATTCCTTATAAAAAACCCCGCCGAAGCGGGGTAACAAAAATTCAGGGGCTAAAACAACAAGGCTATCCCCCATACCAAAAATATCCCCCCCAACAGCACCACCGCTGCCGCCGGGACCAAGGTTACCAGCCACGCACCCAACGCTTTAGCGGCGGGGATATCATACAACCGCATCAAGCCGCGGGTTAAATACCCTAATTTTAATCCCCACACCAGCAACACGGCAACAGGGGCCAAAGCCCCCAGCCGGGCCGCCGGCCACGCCGCAGAGATAAGGGCCATTGCAATCAACAATCCGTTGATAAATCCGGCTGTTCCCACTAGCCCAAACACTTCGGCAGGGGAGGCTTTCACCCGGGCAAAATCCAAGTACAGCCCGCATACGGCCGCCAGCAAATATCCAGCCGTCAGGCCTGCCGCAAACAGCACCGCCCACTTGGCAAGCAACGCCGCCGCCGACAAGCCGTCCCCTATGTTAAAAAACAACACCCAGCTTAACGCCGCCGCCAAATAACCGGCGCACGCGCGGGAGAAAGATTTTTCCCCCACCACAGCTTTTAGGGTCGAGGCGGGGTTCTCCATATACTGGAAATAGGCTTTTAACAAATTCATATTAATGCACCCACAAATACGCTACGCTGGGGGTAGCCAACGTTTGGAGCTGCTGCACCAATGTTTTGCTCTCGGCGGACGGCCCAAACGAAAAAATCAACTCCCGCAGGCTTTCCGGGCGCTGGTTGATAATTTGCGGGTCTTTCAATCCGGCCAATTCTCCGGCCAGCTGGAGGGCTTCCTCTTCGCCGCCCAGCTTGTCAATAAAGCCCAGGTTAAACGCGCGCTGCCCGGTAAAAATACGCCCGTCGGTGTATTCGGTCATATCTTCGGGTTTTACATTGGGTCTGCCGGCTTTTACCGCGGCCAAAAATTGCCCATAGGTGTCGTCTACCATATCCTGCAAAATAGCTTTTTCCGCATCCGTCATTGGGCGGTAAGCCGACCCCATATCTTTATATTTCCCAGAGGTAATCGGCATCACTTTTACCCCGATTTTTTCAAACAGGCCTTCCACATTGCCCGTTTGCATAATTACGCCCACAGAACCGGTAATTGTGCCGGGTTCCGCCACGATTTTGTCCGCCGCCATGGCCACATAAAAACCGCCGCTTGCAGCTACATCGCGGAACAAGGCCACCACTTTTTTATTTTTCTTTGCGCGCTGAATTTCGCTGTAAATATTCTGCACGGAAGCCACCGTCCCGCCGGGGGAATTGATGTCCAACACAATGGCTTTTACGTTTTTGTCTTCGCCTGCTTCCCGGATTTTTTTGGCAATCACGGAAGCGCCCGACGGGCGGGAAAAAGGCGACGTGTTGTTATCTTGCGCAATCACCCCGCGGATTTTAATCCACGCCACGCCCTCTTTTTGATTCTTTTTAGTAGAAAAGGCCGCCAGCATTTCGTCGGTATCCGCTTTGGGGGCAGGTTTGCAAGACGGTACGGGGCGCACCGTCAGATAAATACCGCACAGCGCCGACACGCTAAACGTCAATAGCAACAAAAACGCCCATACCGCCGAGGCAGCAGGTTTTTTGAATGTTTTTTTCTGCTGGGGTTTTTCTTCGGCGGGAGGGAGCAACGCCGCCTTTTCATTTTCCAATAATTTTTTCTCCCACTGATCTTTCGGCAAAGAAGAATCCGTTTGGGAAGGAATATCCTTTTTTTCGTTTTCAGCCATAACAAACCTCAAGTTTAAAATTGTTACTTAATTATACAAATTAAATTGGTAGAATATGGGCTATGGACGGTTGTGCGTCACAGGGCCAAACTCCCCATGCGCCACCGCCGGAAAACCCAAGGGGAGGACTTATGTTTCAAGGAGTATTTACTGCTTTAGCCACGCCCATGTGCCCCTCCGGCACCGTGGACTATGTGGCCCTGGAAAAGCTGCTTCAAGCGCAAATTGCCGCTGGCGTAAACGGACTGGTGCTGTTGGGCACCACGGCCGAAGCCGCCACTTTATCGGCCGAAGAAAAACAAGAAATTTTAAAATTTTGCATGAACAAAATCCGCAACCGCGTGAAAGTCATTATCGGCACCGGCACCAATGCCACCGCCACCACGCTGGAAAACACCCGCGCCGCCCAAGCTTTCGGCCCGGACGGCGTATTGGTGGTTACCCCTTATTACAACAAACCCAACCCGGACGGCTTGGTGGAACACTACCGCCAAGTAGCCGCACTGGGTACACCGGTGATTATGTACCATATCCCGGGGCGGACCGGTTTAAAAGTGCCGGCGGCCGTGTTGGACCGGTTGGTAAACGAAGTGCCGCAATTGGCAGGGATTAAAGAATCGGACTATGATATGGCGCACGTTACGGATACGGCCGTCAAATATGCAGACCGCCTGAGCTACCTCTGCGGAAACGACGACTTGTTCCCCCAATACCTGGCGCTAAATGCTTCGGGCATTATCAGCGCGGCCGCCAATGTATTGGCGCCGGCTTTTGTACAAATTTACAAATTGTTTGCACAAGGCAAAACCAAACAGTCGTTCGATTTGTTTGCCAAGGCCTATCCGCTGATTAAAGCCTGTTATCTGGAAACTAACCCCACCTGTGTAAAATACATGATGTCCAAAATTGGATTTGGCGGGGAAACCGTACGCTTGCCGTTAGGCAAAATATCTGCTGAAAATAAACAAAAAATAGACGCCTTGCTGCAAACGGCGGACAAATCTTTATTTATCCATTAAGGAGTACACATGAAAACCGTAGGGATTATTGGCATTAACGGTATGGTTGGCCAAAATATGCTGGCCGAACTAAAAAAAATTAATACGCCTTTTGAAGTAAAAACATTTGGCCGCAACGACGAAATCACCCCGCTCGACATTGCCGTTTTGTGTACGGATAACCCCGTCAGCGCGGAACTGGCGCCCAAAATCAAGGACCGGGTAAAATTTACGGTGGATATGTCCTCCGAATTCCGTATGACGCCGGGCGTACCGCTTGTCATTCCGGAAATAAACCCCCACGCCATCACCGCCGATACGCACCTGATTGCCAGCCCCAACTGCACTACGACGGGCCTGGTCATGAGCCTTGCGCCGTTGGCGCCGCATTATCATTTTACGGAAGCCTTTTTCTGCTCCTACCAGGCTATCAGCGGCGGCGGCAAAAAACTGCTGGACGATTTCCACACCCCCGGTTCGTATTACGAAAACAACTGCGTGCCGCTTATTGGCTCCATTCAGCCCAACGGCCACACCAGCGAAGAATTAAAAGGCTTGTACGAAACGCGCAAAATTATGGAATTGCCGGACATTAAAGTCTACTGCCATACGGTGCGCGTAGCGGTGGAAAATTCCCACTCCCTGGGGGTAACGCTGAAAGCAAAAGAAAATTTTGATTTGGACCAAGTCAAAAAATTATGGAACGCTTTTCCCAATTTGGTATACAGCGAAAAAGTCGTCACGCCCAAAGAAGTCAGCGGTTTGGAAGACACCTTTATCTGCCGTCTGCGCCGCGACGTGGAAGAGCTGAACATCATTCACTACTTTGTAACGTTTGACAACCTGCTCAAAGGCGCGGCTATGAACGGCCGGCAGATTGTGGAACTGCTGCTGGAGAAATTTGTATGAAAAAAGTTTTTATCAACGGCGCTGAAGGAAAAATGGGCAAAGCCATTGCCCGCCTGATAGAAACCCACCCGGAACTAGGGCTGGAAGTTTCCATTAAGCGCGACGGGGCGCAACCCGTCGTGGGCGATTTTGACGTCGTAATCGATTTTTCCACCCCGCAAGGCGCGCAGGAAGCGTTTTCCATCGCGCGCAAACACCGCCGGCCTTTTTTAACCGGCACTACCAACCTGCCGGAAACTTTTTTATTCCAAATGCAGGAGGAAGAAAAAATCCCCGTTTTTTACGCGCCTAACGTCAGTTTAAGCGTGTATTTTTTTACGGAACTGGTGCGTCAGGCGGCGCAAATGTACGCCGGCTACTGCTCCAAACTGCACGAAATTCACCATGTGCATAAAAAGGACGCCCCCAGCGGAACCGCCAAAAAATTGGCGGACGTAATGGCCCTGTCCTACGGCGACGTGACTTACGAACGCACCGGCGAGGTGGTAGGTACGCACACGGCGTCTTTTGCATCTTCCTTTGATGAAATTACCCTCACGCACGAAGCCAAAAACCGCGATTTATTTGCGGACTCGGCCATCCATATCGCCCTGTGGCTAATGAAGCGCGAGAGCGGTTTTTACACCATGTCGGACTACGCAAAATTTAAATTGAAGGAAAAGAAAAAATGAAAATTCACTTTGTAGGCATTGGAGGCGTGGGCATGAGCGCCCTGGCGCAGCTGCACGCTATGGGCGGGGACCGGGTAACCGGGTCCGACCGCTTAATCAGCAAAGGGTATACCGATATGGCCCTGTGGGGATACCTCAAAAAATTAGGGGTGGAACTTTTCCCGCAGGACGGAAGCGGCCTGACCAAAGACACCGAACTGGTTATTTTGTCCTCCGCCATCGAAGAAGACAACCCCGAACTGGTAAAAGCCAAAGCGCTGGGCATTCCCACTATGCACCGCTCGGAACTGCTAGCCAAACATGTGGCCGCACACCGCACGATTGCCGTATCCGGCACGAGCGGCAAAAGCACCACCACGGCTATGGTATACGACATTTTGGCGTTTGCCGGGCTGAGCCCGTCTGTCATTACGGGGGCGGCCATTTTGTCTTTACAAAAGGAACAAGGCGTGTTTGGAAACGTCTACAAAGGCGACTCCGATATTTTGGTAATTGAAGCCGACGAAAGCGACGGTTCCATCGTCAAATACCACCCGCATTTAGGCCTATGCTTAAACTTGCAGAAAGACCATAAAGAAATTGCTATCTTGCAAGGATACTTTAAAGAATTTATTTCCCACTGCAAAACGGCCATCGTCAATGCTGAAGAAGAAAACTTGCGCCAGATTGCGCCGGAAGCGAAAACCTTCGGCCTTTCGCTGGGGGACGTACACCCGACCGAAATTAAAGTGGACGGATTCGGGTCGGATTTCATTATCCAAGGCCAGCCTTTCCGCCTGCATGTGCCGGGGCTGCACAATGTGGCCAATGCCGTAGCAGCCGTAGCGGCGGCCCTGCAAATGGGCGTGGATTTGGAAACCTGCGCCAAAGCCTTAAACAAATTCCAAGGCATTGCCCGGCGCTTTGCCAGTGTGGGCAGTTACGACAAAATTGAAGTGATTGACGACTTTGCCCACAACCCCCATAAACTGGGCGCCACCATTGCCGCCGCCCACTTGCGCGGCAAACGGGTGCTGGCCTTCTACCAACCGCACGCGTTTACGTCTATTAAACTCTTGGCGCCGGAATTTGTGGAAAGCTTCGCTAAGCACATCGGGCCGCAGGACCACCTGTGGCTGACGGAAGTATATTATCCGGGCGGAACCATTCCGCAAGGGGTATCCTGCCGCACTGTGTATGAAGGGCTAAAAGCCCGCGGCGTCAACGTCAGCTACGACGACTGCCGCGAACGCATCTTGGCCGAAATGGCCGGCGCCGCTCAGCCCGGGGATATTCTCTTGGTGTTGGGCGCGCGCGACCCGACCCTGACGGATTTTGCCCGCAAATTGCTGGCTTCGCTCAAAGAACGCCAAGCCGTTTCCGGCTGCAAAAACTGTATGTTGGGCAACTGTTGCTTGCACTACACCAAATAGTTTTGTGCAACGTAAACCTCCGGTTTTGCCGGAGGTTTTTTACTGCCCTTAGCAAAAATCTCCCCACAAAAAAGCCCCGCCAAAGCGGGGCTTTTTAAATATCCGGCTGTTTATTTATCTCCGTCCATACGTTCTTTAAAAATACGCGCGTTGACCAATTGCTTAAAAATTTTGCCGCGGTGTTCAAAATCTTTAAACTGGTCAAAGCTGGAACACGCTGGCGACAACAACACCACCTCTCCGCGGGTGGCTCCGTCCATAGCCGTCTTAACGGCTTGTTCCAACGTCCCACAGCGCACCAAATCTACCGCGCCGTGCAGTTCGGCTTCTATTTTGTCCATAGCTTCGCCAATGGTCAGTATCCGCTTGCAATAGTCCTTTAAATACGGGATAAGCACTTCGTACGAGGCGCCTTTGTCACGCCCGCCTAAAATAAGCCACAGGTTTTTGCTTTTTTCAAAGCTTTTTAGCGCGGTAATGGTGGAATCCAAATTGGTCGCTTTGGAATCATTCACATATGTTACCCCGCGGTGATACGCAAATTGTTCAATGCGGTGTTCCATTGCCTCAAAGCGGGAAAAAGCGTCCTGGATGGCCGCCGCATCCACCCCGCTGGAAAGCGCCATCAAAGCAGCCGCCATAGCGTTTTCGATATTATGGATGCCCTTTAACTGCGGGGGGCGGATTTGGTGCCCTTCGCTAAAAATCAATTCGTCTCCGTCAAAAAACACGTCCGTCTTCAGCAAGTGCTTGGGGTGTGTGGAAAACGCCAACACCCGGCTTTTGGCCTTTTCCACCAATTGGGCACACACGGCGTCCGCCCCGTTTACGACCAGCACATCGTTTTCCCGCTGGTTTTTAAACACTTTGGCTTTGGCTTTAATGTATCCTTTCATACCGCCGTGGTGGTCCAAATGATCGGGTGTAATGTTTAAAATGCAAGCCACCTGCGGGTGGAAATAAGTGCTGTCCTCTAATTGGTAGCTGGACACTTCAATCACAATATCGTCCCCGGGTTTCACAGCAGCTACACATTGCGAAACGGGGCTTCCGATATTGCCGCAAATGTGCACGCGACGGCCTTTGTTTTCGCGCGCGGCGTGTTCCTGCAAAATAGCGCCCAACAGTGCCGTGGTAGTGGTTTTGCCGTTGGTGCCCGTCACCGCAAATACCCGGACGGGTTTAGGCATAAAAGCAAGTGCCACTTCCAGTTCGCTAAACACGGGAATACCGCGTTTTTTGGCTTCCAGCAATACCGGATTCTGCGGGAAAATCCCCGGGCTTTTAATCCAAAAACCACACTCGTAAATTTTATCCGTATGTCCGCCGGTTTCCACCGTAACTCCCGCCGGGAAGGCAAACGACCCCGCGTGGGACATGGCGGATTCCTCGCTGATAAGCACCTCAAATCCGTTTGCCGCCAGCAGCGAAGCCGCCGCCCGGCCGCTTTTACCTAAACCCAACACACAAGCTTTTAGGCCTTTTAACTTATTTTGGTTAAACATACTTATTTTTCCTTGCGTAAAAATTTGCGGATTGTTTCTTGATCAGAAAAATGACGTTTTTCCGTCCCGACAATCTGCCATTCCTCGTGGCCTTTCCCCGTCACCAGCACAATGTCGCCCGGGTGGGCGTCCTGCAAAGCGCGGCCTATGGCCTGCGCCCGGTCCGGCACAATTTCGTAATTGGAAAAGCCTTTCATTCCTTGTAAAATATCGTCAAAAATCTGTTTTGGGTCCTCACAGCGCGGGTTGTCGTTGGTCAAAAACACCCGGTCCGCATGGGAACAAGCCGTCTTTCCCATCAGCGGCCGTTTGGTGCGGTCCCGTTGGCCGCCGCAGCCAAACACCACCAGCAAACGCCCTTTTTTAAAAGGGGCCAGCGTGGCAAAGGCCCGTTGGAGGGACTCGTCTGTATAGGCAAAATCCACAAATGCAAAAAAATCCTGCCCTTCGTCTATGCGTTCCATACGCCCCGGCACGCCGGGCAGCTGGGCCAACCCCTGTGCGGCCTGCTCCAGCGAAACACCGCTTGCCTGCGCAGCGGCACACGCCCCCAAAGCATTGTATACATTATGCCGCCCCAATAACCGAATATGCATCGGAACCCCTTTTACTTCAAACGAAGTTCCTTCCAGCGTTTCTTGAATATGGGCCGCCTGTAAATCGGACGGGGCCTCCAACGAAAATGTAAGCGTGTTTACGCGCCAGCGAAACTCTTCCAACAAACGCCGGCCGTACGGGTCGTCCACATTAATCACGGCAGTACGGTTGGCCTTGGGGTTTAGGGGATCTGTTAAATTTTCAAACAATTTGTGTTTGGCTTTAAAATAATTTTCAAAAGTGTGGTGAAAGTCCAAATGATCCCGCTGCAAATTGGTAAAAACAGCTGTGTCATACCAGATATGGCGCACCCGCTGGAGTTCCAGCGCGTGGGAAGATACTTCCATCACAACGCTGTCGCAGTTTTCCCGCCGCATTTGCGCCAACAAATCAAATAACACCAGCGCCGCCGGTGTGGTATTAGGCGCGGCGCTCACCACGCGGCCCGCGATACGGTAATTAATCGTGCCCAATGCCCCTACCGTATGCCCCGCCGAAGCTAAAATGGACTCCAATAAATACGCAATAGAGGTTTTGCCTTTGGTCCCGGTGATGCCGATCATTTTCATAGCGTCGGACGGGCGGCCGTAAAACGCATAAGCGGCGTCGGCCATATCGCGGTCAATATCGTTGGATTGGTAATATAATACCGGGCACGGCTGGCGGGCCGGCACGGACGAAACCACCATCACCGCTCCGCGGGCCAACGCATCCGGGATAAAACGGTTCCCGTCCACGTTCGCCCCTTGCAGGGCAAAAAACACAAATCCCGGGCGCACCTCTTGCGAACGGAAAGTAAGCCCATTAATCTGCAGGCCGTTTTGAAATGCTTTTTTTAGCACGATACTGGAGGACATAGGAATATGGTATCAAATTGGTAGAATGTAGGAAACGGGAAAAAGGTCCCGTTTTTAAAATAGGTATGAAGTCTCTGCGCGTATACGGAAAAGCCCCCTATGGGCTTGTTTTGTTGCACGGCGGCCCCGGGGCACGGGGCAGCCTGGCGGGGGCTGCGCGCGAGCTGGGCCGGCACCGCGGTGTGTGGGAACCCCTGCAAACCCGCCACAGCATACCCGAATTGCTGGAAGAACTGCACAAACAGCTGGCCGGGGCGTCCGAACCGCTTACGCTGGCCGGGCATTCGTGGGGTGCGTGGCTGGGGATTCTATACGCCTCTTTATTTCCTCAGCACGTCAAACACTTGGTGCTGATTTCCTGCCCGCCGCTGGAAGATAAATTTGTCCCGCAGATTTTACAACGCCGCCTGGCGCTCCTGCCGCCCGCCGAAGCCGCGCAATACAAACACGCCCAAGCCGTTTTGGAACACCACGCAGCAGGCAACCCACAACACGCACTGGAAACATTGCAAAGCCTCACCCAGCAAACGGATTTTTTCTGCCCGTGCAATTATGACGACCGCGGCCTGGAACTGGACGAACAGCAATACGCCGCCGTTTGGCCGCAGGCCGCACATTTGCGCTCCAGCGGCAAGTTACTCGCTTACGCCCGCCAACTACGCTGTCCAGTAAGCCTCCTGCACGGAGCACAGGACCCGCATCCCGTGCAGGGCGTATTGGAACCGCTCCAAGCGTGCGGGATTCAACCTCAACAAATTATTGTATGGGAAAAATGCGGTCACTCGCCGTTTGCGGAAACGTACGCGCACGAAGACTTTTACCGTTTTTTGCAAACGGCCTAATGCCTATTCGATTTCCAGGTTGTACTTTTCCAATAATCCCGGCAAGCCATATACGGAAAATTTCGCCTGCCGCACAAAATTGGCGTCCGGGTCCAAGACAAAATGATAAGCAGTGGAAAAATCGGCTTTTTCCAGGTGGGTATGCAAAAAAACAGCGCGGGCCAAATCGCATTGATCAAAGTGGGAGCCTGCTAAATCCGCCCGCGTAAATACGGCCCCCCGCAAACAGCAGTTTTGGAAATTCGTCTTTCGCAAAGGCAGCCCCGAAAACGAAGCATACCGTAAATTACATTCGGTAAACGAAACGGAAAGTGCTGTTTGGCAACACTCAAAAAAATTTACGCCTTCCAGTTTGCACCGTTCAAAATGTACGGTCTTAAAAGCGGTTCCTTTCACAACAGCCAAAGACAAATCGCACTCTACAAAAGTGCAGTCCTCCAAACAACAAGAAGACAAATCCGCCCCTGCTACGCGGCACTGTTCAAAACGGCACCCGTCAAAAACGGCGTCCGGCGCTGCCGCCACAAAACGGCAAAGACCGGAAAAAGTTTCTCCGTCAAAATAATCAGGCGCCAGCATTTTCTTTTTCCCCGGACAGCAATTTTTCCATATCCTCCGCCATAAGCGCCAAATGCTGTTTAATTTGCGGCTGTTTGGTTTCCAACAGCGGCAGCAGTTTGCCGCGCACCCAGTTGCGGGTGAAGGCATCGTCAAAATTGGTTTGGTCTGTCACATGGGATAAGCCGTTGTTTTGCAAATAGGCTTCCGTTTCGGCGCGCGTAATGCACAAAAGCGGGCGGACAATTTCCACCCCCGCAGCAAGCGGCCGGCGCACGGGAATGCCCGCAAGGCCCTTGGCCTTGGTGCCGCGCAATAAATTTAATAAAACGGTTTCGGCCTGGTCGTCTAGCTGGTGCCCCAGGGCCACCTTATTGGCGCCCCATTGGCGGGCCAGCTTTACATACGCCTCGTAACGGGCTTTTCGGGCGCCGTGCTCCGGGCTTAAATCAAATTTTTCGGCCGTTTTTTTGGCATTGGTTTTAAGGGTTAAAAATTCCACATTCAGTTCTTTGCATAATTCCCGGCAAAAACGTTGGTCCGCCGCGGCTGCTTTTCCGCGCAAACCGTGGTTGATGTGAGCCGCCGCCAGCGCAAAATGTTTTTCGGCCGATAAATACCGCAAAAAATGGAGCAAACAAACGGAATCCGCCCCGCCGCTCAGGCCTACCAAAACGCTGTCGCCGCGCCCTACCAGCCGGGAAGCAAACGCCCGCATACGAGGCAAAACGGACGCATTAAAACTTTTTTTTGTCATATAAAAAAGTATAATAAATTAAATAGAGGCATTGGAAAACGCGTATGAAAAAAAGAATTTTAATCGTAGAAGATGAAGCCAGCATTATTGAATTGCTGACGCTGGTACTGACCCGCGAAGGATACGAAGTGTATTCCTGCCAAACGGGCCGCGACGCCGTCGCTATGATGAAAAAAGTTCATCCCCATTTGGTTATTTTGGACGTGATGCTCCCTGGTTTGGACGGCGCGAGCATTATCAAAATTATGAACGAAGACGAAACCCTCGCTTCCACCCCGGTCATTGTCACATCGGCGTTGGTAGAGTCGGAAAAGTTATTTTTAACTTACCCGCAAGTGAAAGGTTTCTGCTCCAAGCCGTTTGCTTTGGCGGATTTTATTGCCAAAGCCAAACAAGCGCTGGGCGATTAGTTCCCTCTTTTGACGGACAAAAAAATACCCGCAGCCCGCGGGTATTTTTTATTGCTGTATATTATCGAGCGGAAACATTCCAATGAGCGTAATGCTTCCAAAAAGTATTAAGCAATTCGTCCAAAAAAAGTTCTTTGCTGGTTTCCGCCCCAATCAGTTGTTTTAAACTGACGGCTGTTTCTTTTAAAGAGGCCGGCAAACGATTATTTACGTTCACCCCCATTCCTACCAACGCAAAACGGTTGTTCCCTTCAAAAAAAGTTTCCACCAACACACCGGCGATTTTTTTCCATTTGCGGCTTTTGGGCTCCCACGCCAGCACAGCATTGGACCCTTTTATTTTGGTTTTTACGCCGCATACTTCCGCCAGCATATCCGCCGCCGCCTGCAGGGCCTGCTTGCTAAGAGAAAGGGCGCACAAATCCGCTCTTTCCGGGCGCAAAATCAGCGTAAAATACACGCCGCCTTCGCCCGCGCTGAATGTACCGCCGTTTTGGCAGCGGGCGGCTGTTTGTTCACACGCCAGCACCAAGGTACCGTCCGGCTCGCCTTGTTGGGCAAGCACAAAGGCCAGGTTTTGCGTGCTATCCAGCTTTTCCAGGCCGATTACTTTTTTGACACATTGCAAAGGGAGTGTTATTTCTTCCATACTTATATTTTACCAATTTCAAGCCGTCCCCCGCGGCGGGTTATTTTTTCTTGCCGGTTCCTTTCACACTCATTTGGCGCAGCTCAAACAACCTGTCGCGCAGTTCAGCCGCCAATTCGAAGTTCAGCGCGTCGGCGGCCTGGAGCATTTGCTGTTCCAAATCCTTCTCTACGGATTTGATGTTTTTTAACGTCGGTTCCGGCAGCGCCTGGCTTAAAATACCAAACGCGCTGGTTTTGGCTTGCTGTTCAAATTCTTTCAGCTCCACTTCCGTTTTTTGAATGGTTTTGGGCGTGATATGGTGCTCTTTGTTGTAAGCTTCCTGCAGTTCGCGGCGGCGGTTCATTTCGTTAAGCGCATAATTGATGGAGTCCGTTTTCCGGTCCGCATACAAGATCACTTCCCCTCCCGCGTTGCGCGCGGCGCGGCCGGAAATTTGGATAAGGGTTGTCGTATTGCGCAGGAAACCTTCGTTATCGGCGCCCAAAATGGCCACCAGCCCCACTTGCGGGATATCAATCCCTTCGCGCAGGAGGTTAATGCCCACCAAGACGTCAAATTTCCCTTGGCGGAATTCCTTTAAAATTTCCACGCGGTCCAACGCTTCTATATCCGAGTGCAAATACCGGGTTTTGATGTTTTTTTCCGTGAAGAAAGCGCTTAAATCTTCGGCCGTTTTTTTGGTTAATGCCAGCACCAACGTACGTTCGCCGCGGTTTTTATGCTCGGTGATTTTTTCCACCAAATGGTCAATCTGCCCGGCCGTGGGGTGGATATAGACTTTCGGGTCCACCAACCCGGTGGGGCGGATTACTTGCTCCACAATATGGTTCCCGCAAACGGTCAGCTCGTACGGGCCGGGCGTGGCCGACACAAAAACAGTGGAGGGGAGCAAGCTTTCAAATTCGTCAAATTTAAGCGGACGGTTGTCCAGGGCCGAAGGCAGACGGAAGCCGAAATCCACCAGCATTTGCTTGCGGGCGCGGTCCCCGTTAAACATACCGCGCACCTGCGGCAAAGCAACGTGGGATTCGTCCACCATCATCAAAAAATCGTCGTAGCGCTTAAAATAATCCAGCAAACAAGAGGGCCTTTCCCCCGGTTTGCGGCCGTCCATATAGCGGGAATAGTTTTCAATCCCCGGGCAGAACCCGGCCTGCTGGAGCATTTCCAAATCGTATTCCGTGCGCTGTTTTAAGCGGTAGGCTTCCAATTCTTTTCCCTGCCGCAAAAGCTCCGCGTGGCGCACATCTAAATCGCGGCGGATTTGGTCAATGGCGTTTTGGGTATCCTCGTCTGTTGCCACAAAGTGCTTGGCGGGATAAATCCACGCTTCTTCCAACTCGGCCAGCACGTTGCCCGTTATTGGGTGGATTTCGTAAATATGCGCAATGGTTTTGCCTGCAATTTCCACGCGTATGGCGTTTTGGCTGTAAGGCGTCATTACGTCCGTAAAAGGGCCGCGCATGCGGAACTTGCCGGAAGAAAATTCCATTTCGTCGCGGTGATATTGGATTTTAATCAGCTGGCCCGATAAAGAAGACCGCGTCATTTCCGCGCCCTTTTTAACATAAATGCGCATCTCGCGGAAACTGTCGGGTGAACCAATGTTGTAAATGCACGAAACCGACGCCACCACCACCACATCTTTACGCGTTAAAAGCGAGGTAGTGGCTTTCAAGCGGAGCTTATCAATGTGTTCGTTGACGGCGGAATCTTTTTCGATATATGTATCCGTTTGCGGAATGTAGGCTTCGGGCTGGTAATAATCGTAATAGGAAATAAAATACTCTACGGCGTTTTCAGGGAAAAATTGTTTAAATTCCGCATACAGCTGGGCCGCCAGCACCTTGTTGGGCGACAAAATAAGCGTCGGCCGGTTGAGGTTGGCAATCACGTTGGCCATCGTAAACGTTTTTCCGGAGCCCGTCACCCCCAGCAGCGTTTGGCGCGCCACGCCAGCCTGCACGCCGGCCGTCAGTGCGGCAATGGCTTTGGGCTGGTCTCCAGCGGGTTTAAAGGGAGAAACAAGTTTAAAATGGTCCATACGTTTATTCTACTTATATCCCGTACATAAAAAAAGGGCGGCCGAAGCCGCCCTATGCAAAAATGCTTATTTTACACTGGTGCCCGCGTGGGTGAAAGTGGAATCCAGCACCCCCGGCAACAATTGCGCTATGCCGTCAATCATAAATTGCATAGCAATGGCGCACAAAATCATACCCATAAAACGAATGACAATCTGCGTCCCGTTCGGGCCAATTTTATTAAAAATATACCGCGAACCCACCAAACACACACCCACGATGGCCGAGCTTAAAAACAACACGCCAATCATCATCATCGCCATAGAAAAAGTGGTCGTCTTTTCGGCATACAAAATGGCCGTGGTGATAGACCCGGGCCCGATAAAAAGCGGCATAGCTACCGGCACCAAAATATGGCTTAAGCGGTTGCGGGCTTGGTCGAAGGTATTTCCTTGGGCGGCGGCGGTTTCAATGCCGTGGCTTTCAAATTTGCTTTTACCTTGCAACATGCGCAGCCCGACAATCAAAATAATAATGGACCCCGCTAAACGGAAGGCCGGAATGGTGATACCAAATAACGTTAAAATTCGGTTACCAAACACAAAAAAAGCCGTCAGCAGCAGGAAAATAGCCAAAGCCATCATCAGCGCTACGGCGCGCTGCACTTTGGGCGGTTCATTTTCCACATGTTCCAAAAATATCGGCACGTTGCCGATAGGGTTTAAAATGGACAACATACCAATAAACGAGTTTACCAACAGACCCCAATCCATATTTTGCCAGTTGCTCCTAAAATAGAAATTGCCTGCCAAAAAGCAGACAGTTTTAAGCCATATAGATAGTATATAAAATAACAACCCGCGCGCCCACAAAAACAAAATCCCCGCCGTAAAGCGGGGATTTTTATAAATGGTGGGCAGTACAGAGTTTGCCCTCAAGTCGGCTCGTTGACCCTCGCCGCTTGCCGGCCCACCTCGCGGTGCTCGCCTTGCCCCTGGCAAACTCGCACATCGCTGCGGTTTTCAAATCCTGCCGCGCACCAAGCAGTTGGTGCGCTTACTGCCCTAGTTTAAAACAAAATCCCCGCCGTAAAGCGGGGATTTTTATAAATGGTGGGCAGTACAGGATTTGAACCTGTGACCTTCCGCGTGTGAGGCGGACGCGCTACCGCTGCGCCAACTGCCCATAAATCGTGTACGTTTATTATATCAATTTCCGGTGCGCTTTGGAAAGTTTTTCTTTTTCTCCGTCAAAACCCCGTGCACGCACCGCCCGAACCTATGCTATACTAAATACAAGAGAGGTATTATGTTTCCTAAAAATTCACTAGAAAAATTAGCCCCTATCAATACGGCTTGCTTAATGATTTTGGCCGCCTCCGCGGCCACTTGGGTTCTGGTTTACACCAAAACGGTGCTGATGCCGTTTGTAATCGCCCTTTTTATTTCTATGGTAGCCGGCACCTTGGCCGGTTGGCTCAAGCAAAAATGGAAAGTGCCCTACGGGTTAGGTTTAGTGCTTAGCTTTATTGCTTTTTTGGCCATAATTGCCTTGTCTGTGCTTTTTATTTCCGGCTCGATTGAAAGTTTTGTGGCGGGGGCGGATATTTACGCCGAGCGTTTAAACGACACGCTGGATTGGCTCCTCTTGGAGGCCCAGAAATACGGAATTAATATGAATGCCCAATTCCTGGCGGATACGGTAGACAAATTGCCCGTTTTTAATATGGTTAAAAGCGTAGGCAGCACGTTGGTTTCTATCTTGACCAACTTAATGCTTATTACGTTGTTTGTAATCTTTATTTTCATGGGCAAAGCTTCCGCGGAAAAACCGTCTTTCGTGGGAAATATCCAAAAACAAATTTCATTTTACCTGCTGATTAAAATTTTCGTTTCTTTGCTGGCGGCCGGCTTCACTTGGATTGTGCTGGCTTCCGTAAAAACGGAACTGGCCTCTATGCTAGCTGTGTTGACGTTTGTATTAAACTTTATTCCCAACATTGGGCCATTTATTTCCACCATGCTGCCTATGCCGGTGTTGTTTCTGCAATACGGGCTGGATTGGCATATTTTGCTGGCGCTTATTTTGCTGACGACAATTCACTTTATCATTGGCAATATTTTAGAAACCAAATGGCTCGGAAAAGGAATGGATTTGGATCCGCTCGTCGTAATTGCCTGCTTAATCTTTTGGGCGCTGGTTTGGGGCATTATGGGCGCGCTGTTAGCCGTGCCAATGACGGCTATTGTAAAAATGGTGCTGGAACGCAACGAAACCACCAAACCGCTGGCAGACTTGTTGGGCGGAAAATACGCGTTTAAATAAATGAAAAAAAATCCCTGGTACTATATTCCCACCTTATACTTGGCGGAAGGATTTCCGTACATCGTTATCAACACGGTTTCCACCGTGTTGTATGCCGATTTGGGCTTTTCCAACGAGCAAATTGCCTTTTGGACCGGGTGGCTGTACCTACCCTGGACGCTAAAAATGTTTTGGAGCCCGTGGGTGGACGCACGTTCCACCAAGCGGCGCTGGTTGCTGGGAGCGCAAACGGCTATGGCTGCCGTGTTTCTGGTATTGGCGGCCCTCAACGCGTGGAACGCTTTTTCCCACGCGCAGGCGGCCAATAATTTAACATTCTTTTCCCTTTCGCTGTTTGGCTTTTTGGCAGGGGCGTTTGTCTCCGCCACGCTGGACATCGCCACCGACGGCTACTATCTGCTGGCTTTATCGCCGGTGGAACAATCCAAATTTGTGGGTATCCGCACCATTTTTTACCGGCTGGCCATGATTTTGGGCAGCGGAATTTTGGTGGCCGCCACCGGCGCCTTGTCCAAGCCGGCGGCAGAATCTTCCCAAGGGATACTTCCTTGGCCCTACAACTGGGCTGCGCTGTTTTTATTTTTGGCGGCCTTGTTTGGCGCCTGCGCGCTGTGGCACAACCATACTCTTCCTAAACCGGCGGAGGACGGCCCCGTCCACACCGCACACGGAACGGCCTGGGGAGAATCGTTTAAAACCTATTTTACGCAAAAAAACATTTTGTATATTTTGGCCTTTATCCTGCTGTACCGCTTGGGCGATGCTTTTTTGGAAAAAATCGTTCCGCTCTTTTTGCTTAAACCGCAGGCCGAAGGAGCGCTGGGCTTAAGCGTGCAGTCGTATGGGCTTATCAAAGGGACGCTGGGCCTGGGCGCGGTTATCGTGGGCAACCTGGCAGGCGGGTGGCTGCTGGCCAAGTACGGATTTAAAAAATGCATCTGGCCGTTTGCCGTCATTTTAATTTTACCCAACTTTTTCTACGCCTATATGGCCTGGGCACAGCCGTCAACGGCTATGGTGGCGGCCCTGATTACCCTAGAACACTTAGGCAACGGCTTGGCGTTAATGGCGTTTACGGTGTTTATTATGTACATTTCGCAAGGAGTATTCAAAACTTCTCACTACGCTATTTCCACCGGCATCATGGCGCTGGGTATGATGGTGCCTTCTATGGCTTCCGGCTGGCTGCAAGCCCAGCTGGGTTATGAGGGGTTTTTCCTGCTGGCCAGCGTCGTTAGTTTGGTAACGGTAGCCGTGGTGCCGCTTTCGTTTAAAATAAAATCCATCGAAGAAACCGAAGCCGCTTTCCGCGCGCATAAACATTCGTTGGAGGACGCCCAATGAAACCCGTTAATTTAAACGCTTTAGCTACCGAAACACGCAATCCGCACACGCTGGATTTGGATAAATCCACCCCGCGCCAAATTGCCCGCAAAATCAATGCCGAAGATTTCAACGCCGCCCGCGCCGTAAAAGCGGCCAACAAAGAAATCGCCGCCGTAATGGTGATGGCCGCACAAGCATATGCCCGCCAACATAAAATTATTTTTATCGGCGCCGGCACCAGCGGGCGGCTGGGTATCTTGGAAGCGGTGGAATGTGTGCCCACTTTTGGCACCAAGCCGTCGCAAATTATCGGTTTGATTGCGGGCGGCAAAAAAGCGGTGTTTCGTTCGCAGGAAGGTGCCGAAGACAACGATAAACAGGGCGCGCAGGAAATCCGCCGCGCGGCCAAAAAGGAAGATTTGGTAATCGGATTAACCGCCAGCGGGCGCACGCCTTATGTAATGGGCGCCCTGGCGGAAGCCCGGCGGCTGGGCGCGCGCACGGCGCTTATTTCCTGTAACCCGCAAGCAGCCTGCCCCCAGGCGGAAGTACACATTTGCCTGCCCACCGGGCCGGAAGCGTTATGCGGGTCCACGCGCATGAAAGCGGGCACCGCTACCAAAATGGCGTTAAACGCCATTACCACCGGTGCCATGACGCTATGCGGCAAAACCTATGGAAATTTGATGATTGACGTCCAACCCACCAACCAAAAATTGGTGGCGCGGGCCATTCGGCTCATTTGCACCGTGTCCGGGGCCGACGAAAAAACTGCCGCCAAATTGCTGGCTTCTTCCGGCAAGAACGTCAAAACCGCAGTAGTGATGTACAAAAAAAATGTATCCCGGGCCCAAGCCCAACAGTTGTTAAAAAAACAAAAAGGGTTTTTAACCAAGGTGATTGATGCCTAAATTTGCATTAGGACTCATGAGCGGCACCAGTGCAGACGGCTTAACCGTCTGTGCGGTGTCCGTGCGCCCGTTTAAAGTGCTTCACTTCCAAAACTATGTGTATCCGGCGGCCCTGCAACAAAAATTGCTGCAAGCGTTTTCCCTGCGTGCACCGGAGCTTTCGTCCCTGCATTTTGAATTAGGCCGCCTGTATGCGCAAACGGTCCGGCGGTTTTTAAAGGAATTCAACCTTTCCCCCAACCATTTGCTGGTTATTGGTTCACACGGGCAGACCATTTATCACGGGCCGCATGACAAAATCCCGAATACGCTGCAAATTGGGGAACCTGCTTTTCTGGCGGCGGCCTTTGGCAAACCGGTCGTGTCGGATTTCCGCCCCGCCGATATTGCCTTAGGAGGCGAAGGCGCCCCCCTGATTCCTTTTTTTGACGAATATATTTGGGGCCGTTCCGCCCCCAAGATTTTGCTAAATGTAGGCGGTATTTCCAATTTTTCCGTAGTAGGCAAAAACATTCAAACCTTTGGGTTCGACGTGGGCCCCGGCAATACGCTAATCGATTTAGCCGCCCAAAAATTGCTGCATAAACCCTTTGACAAAAACGGCCAAACTGCCGCCAAAGGCACGCCGGACAAACCGCTTGTACACCGCCTGCTGCGGCAAAAGTATTTCCTGCAGAAACCACCCAAAAGCCTAGACAAAAATGCTTTTGGCACAGATTACCTGCAAAAACACTTCCCGCCCGAACACTTTGCCCACGCGGCCGATTGCTTGGCCACGCTAACTTATTTTACAGCGGCGGCCGTGACGCAAGCTGTCATAAATTTTGTTCCGAAAACCTGCCAAAAAGAGCTGGTTGTATCGGGCGGCGGGTGTTACAACCACACCTTGCTGGGCTATCTGCAGGAATTATTGCCTTCTGTCAAAATAACCACCACGCTTTCCTATGGGATAGACCCGCAAGCCAAAGAAAGCGCGGCTTTTGCGCTGTTTGCGTGGCTGGCGCTTAAAAAACGCACCAACCATTGCCCCCGCGCCACGGGTGCTTCTCGCGCAACGATATTAGGGAAAATCACACTATGAACATCAACCGTTTGGTACACCCGGGTTTCTGGTTTGGAAAAACCGATAAAGAAGAAGCCCTGCAGCTGGCCCGCTTGGGCGTAGGCGGATTTTGCCTTTACGGCGGAACCCGCACCGAGGTTGCCTCGCTAACACAAGCGCTGCGGGCCGCCTCGCCGCATAAACGGATTTTGATTTCGGCTGATTATGAGGACGGCCTCGGCCGCTGGCTGCCCGATGCGGAGTTATTGCCTTCCAATCTAGCATTGGGTGCCGCAGACGACGAAAATTTGGCTTTTGAAAAAGGCCTCCTCACGGCCCGCCAAGCCAAAAGCATCGGGGTGGATTGGGTCTTTGCGCCGGTGGTGGACTTGGCCGACCGCGCCGACAACCCCATCGTAAATACGCGTTCTTTCGGGGCGGACCCCGAGCGGGTAACCCGCTTGGCCGGAGCCTTTATGGACGGATTATCCAAAGGGGGCGCCTTAAACAGTTTGAAGCATTTCCCCGGTCACGGCAACACGGGGACGGACTCCCACCTAGCCTTGCCGGTTTTGCTTTCCACCAAGCAACACATTTGGGAGCACGAGCTGGTGCCGTTTCGGCGGTTATTGGACCGGGCCGACTGTGTAATGGCAGGGCACTTGCTGGTGCCGGCTTTAGACGAGCAAAATCCGGCTTCCGTTTCGCAGGCTGTTTTGCAAGATTTACTGCAAAAAGAAATGGGTTTTACGGGCTGTATTTCCACCGATGCGCTGTGTATGAAAGCCCTCGGGAACGAAAAACAAGCCGCCTTGGCGGCTCTTTTTGCCGGTGCGCATGTATTGCTGGTGCCGGAAAAGCCGTTTGAACTGCTTAAATTTTTAAATTCGCAAACGCTTCCGCCGAAATTAATTACCCGCGCCGAACAAATGCAAAACTTGCTATGCGCCCGGGCCGACGAAGTGCTCCCCCAAACACAGGCGGCGGCTTTCGCCCCGACCGACTTTTCCACCCGCACCGCTCACCGCGCCCTTACCTGGCGCGGGGCTCCGTTTACCCTCAGCCCCGGCGAAACCCTGCACTATCTTTCGGTAGGGAATGACGAAGGCCTTTCCGCGGCGCCCTTTTTGCGCACCCTGGAAGCCAATGGCATTGTGGCGGAATCTTTCCACGGCCAGCCAGCCGAAAAATTAGCCGTGCTTTGTTGGCGGCGTTATCAAGCCTATAAAGGAAAAATTGGGTTAGAAGAGGGAGAAACGTCTTTAATCAAAAAAGCGCTTTCTTCCAGCCAAGAAAATGTAGTGATTAGTTTTGCGAACCCTTGGACAGTGCGCGGGTTAAACAGCGACAGCCAACTGTTCACCTTCAGCCCGTCAGCCGTGTTCCAACAGGCGGCGGCGGAAGTGCTGCTGGGGCACCGCACGGCCCCCGGTAAACTGCCTATTTCGCTATAGCCGGCTTTTAAGGTAAAAGGACTTGTGCGTCAAACCCGCTCATACGGGCCCATTCTTTGTCCTTCCAAGCAAACACGCCCTCGTGTGCTTGTTTAAAGCCATTCCAGCGGTGGAATAAAAAGTCCCGCGTGTCCCGCACGGCCGAAATGCTTACTACAAACACTTCGTCCTGCGGCAGGCGGTTTGCCAACGAAAAGCGCCCGTCATACGCGGCCGCATAGGGGCTTGTGTAGACAAAAAATACCGCATCCGGGTATTCACGCCGCCACTGTTTTAAACGGCGGGACATATGGGCATTGCGGGCCAGCAAAGACGCCGGCGCCTCTACCGAAGAAACAACCAAATTGGAATTTTCCTGCACCAGATAGCCGGCCGACTGTACCGAAGGATCCCCAAGGCCTGCTACATTGATGCGTTCCCCGGCAAAAGCTTGTACAAAGCGTTTGTATTTGTCGGGGGTATACAGCGGCGAAGCAAAACGCAAGCCTTTATCCGGCAACATTTCTAAAAACACAATTACTTTTTTATGGGGAAAGCAGGAGCGGTACTCCGTCACTATTTTTTTAAATACCGTAAAAGATTGGAAATCCTGTTCTTTCCCGCCTACTAGCACATACGGGGTTTCCTCGCCCATGTGTTCGGCCAGCGCGTCCGTACGGGAGAACAAATTCTGCCATTGTTCCGGGGGCAGCGTGGCTTGGCGGGCAAAAAAATCCAGTTGTTTTTTCCGCAGGGTTCGTTCTTGCAGCATCACCCGGTTGCTAAGGGCGGCCCAGCCGTTCAAACGGTTAGAAAGGGCCGGCGTTAATGGGGAATGGCGCTCGTCAAGCCATAATTGCATACTGGGGGTGGGCGCTTGCAAATTCTTACGCGCCAGCAGGAGGGAACGGCGGCTGGCTGCCAGCGTCAGCTGCGGATGGCTGGCAACGGCTTTTTGGGCGCTTTGAAAAACTTTCTGCCAAGTTTGTGCAGAAAGCGTCAGCGGGCAAAACAATAAAACACATAAAAATTTTTTCATCATTATTTATTGTAAAACTTTTTTTCCGCACCCGCCAGGGCCATTAGGCCTAGGGGAGGATAGGCCTTGCGTGCATAAAAAACCCCGCCAAAGCGGGGCTTTAAATAGTTAATAAGCAATTTTGTCGGCTTTTTCGTTCCATTCCTCAAAGGGCTTGTTTTTGTTTTCCAAGTCGATGCAATAAGTTTTTAAGGAACGTTGTTCCACCGGCAGGGGAACCTCTTTATAAATAAACTCGTCATCAAAACCATACTTAGCCGCGGTAAACCGGTCCGCCGCAAAAAACAAGGCTTTGGGGCGCGCCCAATAAATGGCGCCCAAGCACATCGGGCACGGCTCGCAGGACGAATAAATCACACAGTCTTTCAGTTCAAAAGTTCCCAGCTTTTTGCACGCTTTGCGGATAGCGTCCACTTCCGCGTGGCGGGTAGGGTCGTTGGACGAGGTTACCTGGTTGCAGCCCCGAGCAATAATTTTCCCGTCTTTTACAATCACCGCACCAAACGGGCCGCCCTTTCCTTGCTGCATGCCTTTCTGGGCCATTTTTACAGCCTCTTTTAAAAATCTTTGATGTTGTTTAAGTTCCGTTTGTTCCATAATTATTCCTCCCGGGTGCCTTTTTATTATAGCTAAATTTTGAGCCGGACGGTTCTGTTTCTTTGCTGGGGAACCGTCCCCCGTTCCGTTTGTGCAAACCGCGCTCCGGCCCCCAGGCAAACGCGGGCCTTCCCTTGTGAAAGGCAATACGAAACATCGTCTTGTTTAGTGCCGGAGTAACCGGCATTTACCCAAAACCGGCCAGCACGCGTGCGGTGCAGCCCCCAGGCTACTTGAATACGCGTTTTGCCTACAGCCAGTTCGTCCCCGGGCCAGGGCCCTTGTTCAAAGGGGCGCACTACTTCCCCTTGGCGGGATAAAGCCGCCCACTGGCTGGCGGGTTCTTCAGCCACAAACGAAAAAATCCCCGTTGCCCGCACGGCCCCCGCTTTTGCCAAGGCCGCCGCCATTTTATCCGGGGCGATGGCCGTGCCAAACACAAAGGTTTCGCCGTTCGGCATACGGACCAAAGCCGCGCTTTTGTTCCACTCGTTTAGCAAATACACTTCCCCCGTAGAGAAAAACCCCGCCTGCACCACCGGAACCAACACAGCTGCCCCAACGCACGGCCAAAATAGTTTGCGTGCAAATGCTTTTTGCGGCAGATGCAATAACCAAAACAAAACTGCATAAAACGACACCACCGCCCCAGCGCTCCACGCGCTGACAGGCAGGCTAGACAAGCGAAACGAGGCAAAAAATTCAACCAAAATTTTAAACCCGTCCAAACACCACAACACAGGCGTATACAGCAAAACCCCTAAATGCAACTTGGCCAACACATAATAAGCAAAACTGAGCCCCATTAATACCGACGCCCACGGCACCAAAATCATATTGGACAAAAGCCCCGTTACGGACACTTTATAAAACACATTGGTAAAAATCGGCAGCAAGGCCAGCTGGGTGGAAAGCGTGGCTAAAAAAATCTGCGCAAAAAAGCGCACCCAAGCGGGCCATTTAGCTGGCGGAGTATAATTATTTAAACAAACAATAATAGCCAGCGTGGCCAAAAAAGACATTTGAAAGCCCGTTTCAAAAACGGAAGCCGGCTGGAAGCATAAAATCAAAAAGCAGGAAACAAGCAACCCCTGGAATACCCCACTGTTCCGCCCTAAAAAATAACCGCCGCACGCACACGCGGCCATAAAATACGCCCGCACCAACGGGGCATCTGCTCCGGCGGCCAGCGTGTAAACACCCGCCACCGCCAGGGCGCACAGCAACGTTTTTTTGCGGCCTAAACCAAAAAGCCCGCAAAAAGCCACCGTCACCAGCGTAACAAACCCCACATTCCCGCCCGAAGCCACCAACAAGTGAATGGCTCCGCTGTCTTGAAAATCCGTATACAGCGCGTCCGAAATTTCCCCGCGCTCTCCCAGCAGTACGCCGCCGGCAATGGCGGCCAGTTCCTTTGGGAAAGACGTATTGAACACGTCCAAAATATCCGCCCGCAGCGCCCGCACGGCGCGGTACGGCCAAGCGGCCCGGCGTACTAAAACGACCTCCTCGCTTTTAATTTCCGTAAAGATATGTTGGTAGGCTAGGTAGCGGCGCCAATCAAAATTGCCCAATAAATCTATCCCGTACGGGGCTTGCAGGCGGCCGGTTATTTGCAGGGTATCTTTCCACTGGGGGGCAAATTGCGTCAAACGTGCATACACATAGCCGTCCGCGGGCTGACCGTTGACGGAGAATACTTTTACTTTTACGTTTTTGGAATTTTTCTTGCTTACGGCAAAGCTTTCTACACGGCCTGTAAGCGTGACATTTTTTAGCGGAAGGGAATGGAAAACGTCCCGCTTGGAAGGAGCGGGACTGTAAAAACACAACAAAAGAACAATTAACGCCGCCAAACACCACAACAGCGGCCGTTTATAAATATCGGGGTGCATTAGAGTTTGGTACGGCCTTTTAAAGAGTATCCCAACGTCATTTCGTCTATATAATCAATGTCGCCGCCCAGCGGCACGCCGTAGCCGATGCGCGTCACCTGTCCGACCAAGCCGCGCAATAAATCCGCCAAATACAAAGCCGTCGTTTCGCCTTCGCTGTCGGGGTCGGTGGCGATAATCACTTCCCGCACCGGGGTTTTGGCTTGCTGTACCCGCTGCAATAGTTCGCGCACTTTTACTTGTTCTGCCCCGCGTCCGTCCATAGGCGAAATAGCCCCGTGCAACACATGGTACAGCCCTTTATACGCGCCGGTTTTTTCCAGCGATTCCACGTCCTGCGGGTCTTCCACCACGCAGATAAGGCCTTGGTCGCGGTCCGGGTCGCGGCAGATATCACACAGGCCGTCTTCGCAATAGTTAAAACACACCGGGCAGAGTTTAATGTCCTGTTTAATAGACAAAAGCGCATTGACGAATTCTTCCGTTTCTCCCTGCGACGCACGCAAAAAATACGCGGCAAAACGCTCCGCCTGCCGCGGGCCTACGCCGGGCAGACGCCTTAACGCACGGATAAAACGGTCCAAACTTTTCATAAACTAGGCAAGCAACTCCCCAGGGAAAATATCCAAAATTTCTTTCACTTCTTCCGGCGTATTTTCCGCCGATATTACTCCGCCTGCGGCGTCCGCCTCGAAATTAGCGTTTACAAACGGTTCCTCGTCCGAAATCGCCGTCGGCTTGGCGGCACTTACGCCCGAAGCAGCCGCTGGGGCAGCGGCCGATTTGGCGGCGGGGCGGGACGCCCCTTTCTTAGCCGCCGGCTTGGCAGCCGGCACAGCGGGCGCCGGGGCAGCTTCCGCCGCGGCGGCCAGTTTGATTTTAATCACACGGCCGCTGATTTTTTGGGCGGCTTGTTCCAAATCCGGCAATTTGTTTTGCGCCGGGATTTGATAGAACTCTTTCCCGGGGGCAAAACACAGCGTCCATTCGTTTTCGCCAAACGTAACCGTGCAATTGGTCATTACATCGTACACAAAGGGGCTTTTCTCAAATTGTTTGAGCATTTTGTCCCAAATCTGGCGGTTGCTGACAGCCCGGCTGACAACCGGGGCCGCCGGGGCGGACAAATCTTCCTCGGCCTCCTCTTCGGCCAAAATCTCGTTCAAGGAGGGTGCGGCAACAGGCGCCGGGCGGGAAACCGCCGGTTTTGCCTCAGCCGGGGTTGTTTGGACTTGCGTGCGCGGAGCAGCAGACGTGCGCGCGGACGAAGCTGGCTTTTGAACAGCTGGTTTAGGTGCGGCAGACGAGGCCGGACGGCTTCCTGCCGCCGGGCCCGCAGGCGCAAGCGCTTCCCCGCGCTCCAGGGCTTCCAAGCGGCGGACAAACGCGTCAATATCCAAACAGCTGTCCATCACCGTAAACATACCTACTTCCGCGCTGACTAAGGCATTATCCGAAAATTTTACTTCTTCAATAATTTTGTTAATCTTGCGCGAAAGCTGGGCCAGAAAACCGGAAGAAACCCCCGAAAGTACCGCCGAGGCGCCTTCAAACGGTTCGCTGCCTTGCCCCAGCGAAAAATAGAACAAATCGCCTAATGTGTTTTTTAAATCTTTCAAAAACGAATTGGCGTCAAACCCTTCTTCCTGCAAGGTTTCAAACACGCGGTGCAGTGCGGCGCCGTCTTTTTTGACCAACGCTTCCACCGCCTGTTTTAACAGTTCGTCCGGGGTAAGCCCCAGCATTTCGCCTACCAGTTTTTCGTCGATTCTGTCGCCGGAATAGGCAATGGCGCGGTCCAACAGTGTCAGCGCATCGCGCATAGCGCCGCCGGCGTTTTTGGCAATAATTTTGGCCGCACCGGGCGTCAAATCAATATTTTCCGCGCCGGCCAGATCCAATAAATGGCTGCTGATTTCGTCCACCGTAATCGGGCGGAAGCGGAAAGTTTGGCAGCGGCTGACGATAGTGGCGGGCACTTTGTGCTTTTCCGTGGTGGCCAAGATAAACACCACATGGGCAGGCGGTTCCTCGATGGTTTTTAAAAGGGCATTAAAAGAACTGGCCGAAAGCATATGGACTTCGTCCAAGATAAACACTTTAAAGCGGTCGCGCGAGGCAGCCAGCGCTACGGTATCAATAATAGCTTCGCGCACTTTTTCCACCTGCGTATTGCTGGCGGCGTCCAGCTCCAGCACGTCCATATCGGCGCTTTGGGCAATTTCCAAACACTGCGGGCACTGCCCGCACGGTTCTGCGGTGGGTTTGCCGTTTCCATTCCCGGTGCAGTTCAGCGCTTTGGCCAAAATACGCGCCGTGGTGGTTTTGCCGCAGCCGCGCGGACCGTAAAACAAATAAGCGTGCGCAATACGGCCCAGCTTCAGCGCGTTTTGAAGCGTTTTGGAAATGCTTTCCTGACCCACCATATCTTCAAATTTTTGGGGGCGGTACTTGTTGGCTAAACTGACATATTGATTTTTTTCGTCGAACATTTCCATAAACTAACCTCTGTATATTTTCTGTGCGCGGCGCACCGCGTGCTTATAATCCAAACTTATTTTCCCGGGTCCCAGCATAGCCGCCGGCAAAAGGGAAGCCGCCAGCAACACCAATAAGGCCACATATAATTTATTAATATCCGCCGCAAAGAAAATGACGCCCATCGCCGCCGTGCATAAAATGGAAAGCGCCGCCGCCGGACGGGTGAACCAACCTAAAATCAAAAATAACCCTAAAAAGAGCTCCGCCACCAACACCGCCAATCCCACCGGCACCGGCAACGGCAGCCCAATGGCGGTAGCGTTGTATAGGTATTCCCGGTAAAAAAGCAAACACCCCACCGATACATACAGCAATACGCCGCCCGTCAGCAGGCGGGTGATAAATACCGTCAGCGAGAAAACATCTTCGTCTATATTGCAACGCAAATTGGTTATGGGCACAAGGACCTCCGGTTAAAATTCTACTTCGGCAGACATCGAAAAATACGTCTTGCGGTTGGCTTCCCGCCGGGGCTCAAACACTTCCACCCCGCCGGAGAGGGACATTTCCCCCAAATGTAAATGAAGCCCCGCGCTTACTGCCGCCGCCGTATCGCTCAGTTCGTTGTAGCGGTAGCGCGCCAACGATGCATACGGCGTAATATATTCCGTACGGTAGCTAATCCGCACGGCAGCGGCTTCTTTTACAAAACCTTGCACAACCGCCGTCATAAAAGGGATATTGGCCCAGCTGAATGTTACATGGGCCGGCGGCTTGCTACTATATTCTATCACTTTCTGCCAGGCGGCTTTCAAATTAAAGTTTCCGGCATCGGCTGCGGCCTGCACATATGCGGCGGTTTCCACTTCGCCAAACGCGCCGCCGGGCAAATCGTTGCCTTGCTTATCTACATAAGTACGGTACCGCGTTTGCCCTACATACCCCAGCAAAAGCGGACGGGACAAAATCCCCCACCGATAAAACGGTTTCCACCCTATTCCGGCGGCATACCCTACCGCCTGATACCCCACGGCCTGCGGCTGCCAAAATCCTTCCGCCAGCACATTCCACGCATCGTTTAATTCATACGAAGCTTCCAGCCCGTAGCGGGACGTAGAGCCGGCTTCGTCAATTTCTTTGTCCGTCATACGGTAATAGCCGTACATCGGGGTAAAAACAAATCCATTATCCAAATCCAACCGGTAATGCGCCCGCAAAGCGGCGTAACCGCGCTCCCCGTTTACCCCCGAAAAACTGAGCTGCCCGTAGCATAACGCACACGGGCAGATCAGCAGGATTAAACTGATAAACGCGGTTTTCAGTCGCATTACAAGTTATTTTTTCGCTTTTTTGGCTTTCAGCGCAGCCACTTTGGCGTCTTCGTCCTGGAGGAACTTGACGTAGTTGGCTGCTTTGCGTTTTTTCCACGCGCCTTTGTGGTAGCCGTAACCGATGATGAGCGGAATCAGCGTGGTGCATTCGCCGTAAACCATCTGTTCCAGCGCGGTGGAAACTTTACCCCAAGAAGAAGCTTCTTTGAGGGTGGAGCCGGAGAGCGCACCGTCGCGCACGTCGGCTACGGTAATCTGTACAGCGTATTTGTGCATCGGAGCGTCGGCGCCCAAAATTTCGGCCGCCACAACGGTATCCTGCGCAAAGTTTTTCGGTACGCCGCCGGAGAACATCATAAGGCCGGTTTCTTTGGCTTTGATTTTGATTTTGGTCAGTTCCAAGAAGTCTTTGGCGCTGTCGATAGACACATGGGCTTCCGGGTGTTCGGTCTGGTGGGCTACAAAGCCGAAACCGGCCGAGCAGTCGGAAAACGCCGGCACGAACACGGGCACGCCGTATTTGTACGCGTTATAAACGATAGAATCTTTGCCTTTGCCTTTTTTCTCCAGCCATTTGCCCATTTCCCAAATAAATTCGCGGGAAGAATAGGGGCGGGGTTCCAAATAGTTGCAGATTTTGTGGATCGTTTCGTCGCATTCTTTGAGCTGGTCTTCGTCGATATAGGTGTCGTAGATGCGGTCAATGTGCAAGTCGCGCAGCAAATTGTCGTCGGCGTTATAGGGAGTGCCGATGTAATGTTTGTAGCCTAATGCTTCAAAGAAGTCCTGGTCTACGATGTTGGCGCCGTTGGAAACAATCGCGTCTACCATGTTGTTTTGAATCATATCCACCACTACTTTTTTCAGGCCGGCGGATACGAGCGACCCCGCGATGCACAAAATGACGGAGCATTTCTTGTCGGAAAGCATCATGTTATAGATTTTGCTCGCTCTGGCCACTTCGCGGGACGCATAGGCCATGCTCCCAAAGGCTTCCACCATAGGAACCACATTGTATTTTTTCAAGTCAATGTGTTTGATGGTGTCTTTGAGAAAGTCTTTTTTGGTAAGTTTTGCCATTTCTTTTACACCTCTGCTGGATTTATTTACTTCTATTTAGTAAATTATATTAAATAACAACAGATTTTCATAGAAAAATTATAAAAAATTCGCGGCGGAAAATTATGGCACAAAGGTTCTTTTTCTGTGCTCCCGCCCAAGGAGTGCCCCGTATGTATCCTGATCTTCAAAAAACCGACCCGGCCGTGTTTGCTTCCGTAGCTAAAGAACTGGCCCGCCAACGCGAAAAATTGGAACTGATTGCTTCGGAAAATTTCACCTCTTTAGCGGTCATGCAAGCCCAAGGCTCTATCCTTACCAACAAATACGCCGAAGGATATCCTGCCAAACGTTACTACGGCGGCTGCGAATTTGTAGACGAAGTGGAACAACTGGCCATCGACCGCGCCAAACAGCTTTTTCACGCCGAACACGCCAACGTGCAGCCCCACTCCGGCGCGCAGGCCAATATGGCGGTGTATTTTGCCCTTTTGCAGCCGGGAGACACCGTGCTGGGGTTAAACTTGTCCCACGGCGGGCACTTAACACACGGGCACCCAATGAACTTTTCGGGCAAACTCTACAACATTATTGCCATGAACGTCCGCCCCGATACGGAAGAAATCGACTACGACGAAGCCGCCAAGCTGGCCTTGGAACACAAACCCAAACTCATTATGGCGGGAGCCTCCAACTATTCGCGCGTGTTTGACTGGAAACGCCTGCGCGAAATTGCCGACTCGTGCGGGGCATACCTAGCGTGCGACGTAGCGCACTACGCCGGGCTGATTGCGGCGGGTGAATATCCCAATCCGTTCCCGTATGCAGACGTCGTCACCACCACCACGCACAAAACCTTGCGCGGGCCGCGCGGCGGGCTTATTTTGTGCAAAGAAAAGCTGGCCAAAGCCATCAACTCGGCCGTATTTCCCGGCACGCAGGGCGGCCCGCTGATGCACGTTATCGCGGGCAAAGCCGTTTGCTTTGGGGAAGCGTTAAAACCGGAATTTAAAGCCTACCAACATCAAATTAAATTAAACGCGCAGGAACTGGCCAAACAGCTCCTTGCCCGCGGCTACCGCTTGGTGGCCGGCGGGACGGACTGCCATGTGATGTGCATTGATTTGCGCTCCAAAGGGCTCACCGGCAAGGCGGCCGAAGCCGCGTTGGACAAAGCCGGCATCACCGCCAACAAAAACACCATTCCGTTTGACCCGGAAAAACCGTTTGTCACCAGTGGGCTGCGTTTAGGGACGCCGGCCGTCACCACGCGCGGCATGAAAGAAGCCGATATGGCCCAAATCGCCGCGTTTATTGACGATGCCATTTCCCACGCACAGGACGACGCTTACCTGGCGCAAATTGCCGGGCAGGTAAAGCAATTTTTGAAAAAATTTCCGCTTTATCCGTCTTTGCAATAAACAACACGCTTCTGCTCTTCCCGCCGTTTCAAACGGCGGGATTTTTGTTTGCAGGCCCACAGGCCCCTAGGTCCAAAACGACCGTTTTTGTGGGTCAAAAGGCCCTGGTTTTGGCAGAGGCAAAGCGCTACATTATGTATATGAAGCGTTATATTATTATTTATTCTCTTGCGTTGGTTTCTTTGGCGGTTTTTGTTCCGCCGTATGACGCTTGCGCCCAAAAAATTCCTTTTTCGCAAGCTGCAAAGACGGCGTTTGGAAAATCCGCCCTTACTGACCGCGCCCTGCAGGGAACCGCCGTATCCGCCGCAGCGCGCCAGGCAGCTCTTTCGCGCAATTTGCCAGCTGTTATCACCCGGGCCAATGCCGCTTCGCTGGCTACCCATCAGGCCCAAGTTCTCCAAGCCAAAGATATGCGCCAATCCGTTGCCAAAGTTCTTTCTTCTTTCTTGGAAGGCTGGCCGGAAAAGCAGCAGCCCTCCGCTACCGCCTTTGTGTTTAAAACTCATTACAACGGGAAAGAAGAAGTGTGGGGCGCCACCGCCGCACACATTGCCAAAGGAATGGGGAACCGCCTGTCTTTGGTTTTTTATAACGGCAGCAAACGCATCGACGTTCCGGCCGAAGTAGTGCAGTATGGGCCTAATATGGTGTCCGATATTGCTTTGTTAAAATTGCCGGACCAACTTCCCCCCGACATTGAACCGTTGCCTTTAGCCGCCAAGCCGGCCCCGTTGTATGATGTTTTTATCTCCGGGGGCTATTCCGCCCACAAATTTGTTTACACCGGCAAACAACAGCTGCAAAAAGACAATTCCCGCTTTATGCGTACGGATTATGCCGTCCCGCTCAAAAGCCGGCCCGGTTTATGCGGCGCCCCTTTAATTAATACACAAGGGGAAGTGGCCGGAGTACACTGCGGCAGTGTATGGGGGCGTGATATTACCTACGCGGCCAATGTGCAACTTTTGCAATATCTGCTGAAAGCGCAGCACGAAGGAACGGCCGATATTCCCCTGGTAGCGGGCAAAGTAGTGCTGGGGGACATCAAAACCACGGAGCACATTCACTCGGTGGAAGCGCTAAATGCGCGGGGGCAAACCGTGGAGCGGTACGACACCGGGAACAAATTGACCCAATCCACCATTGTTTCGCTGCTGCAATTGCCGGAAACGCGTTTCGTGCGGATTATGCTGGAAGACCGCAAAAACAAACCCACGGAATTTAATATGCGCAACAAATTTCGGTATTTAATTTATGATAAAGAGGAAAAAACTTCCTTCTATCAAGATATTCAGTGGTAATGTATATGAAAAAATTTACGAATGTGTTTTGTGTGTCTATGCTTGCCTGCCTTTTGGCCGGGCAAGCATACGCACAAAACAGTTTGGTCCGCGCCGGGGAAAAAGCGTGGTCCACTAATCTCAAAAAGATTTTGGTTTCCGTCCCGCGGCCGACTATTGTTTTAAAAACGCACCGCTGGACGGTGGTGCCCAATCAGCCGCCGTTTGCCGTGCCGGGAATGACGCCCCAAAAAGCCTTAAATCTGTCCCGCTCCATTTCTGAGGCGGCCCAAGTAAAAACCTCATTCTTCCGCAAACCTCAATTAACCCCGTTCGAACAGCATATCCGCCATTTTATTTTTACCGTGTCCGAAGCGGGCGTTAAAAACGCGTTTAAAGGGAGCGGCTTTGTCTTTGCAGAACAGCGCGAAGGGAAAACCATCTTATGGGGCTTGTCGGCCGCGCATGTTGTGCGCCATATGGGGCCCAACGTAAACGTTACTTTTTATGCCAACGGGCACGAATACACTTACCCGGCCGAAGTGGTGCTGACCGGCCGCAAATACGGGCTTAATGCAGCGCTGATTAAACTGCCGCAGCAGGTGGCGCAAGTCGCCCTGCCTGTAATAGCCGCCACCCAAGAACCGGAACTGGGAACTTCTTTATTTACGTTTGGCTTTAGCGCCGGACAATACAAAAAAACATTGCGGAAAGTATTGTTTGCCGGCAGTGAAAGAATTGTCGCCAACTTTCCGTCCAGCAATGTCCCGCGCCCTGGTTTTTGCGGCAGTTTGGTGTTAAACGGCAAAGGGCAGGCTATCGGGATAGAAGTGGGCGGCTATTCCCCCAAAGAAGAAGGCCAACAGTGGTACTACGCGCGCCAACATTTGCAGCGTCTGCCGCGGGCGGATTTATCCCGCATCAGCGAAATTGTCCCTATTTCCCGCGCGTATGATTTGCTTCGGTCGTATTACAATCCGTCCGAAGCGCCGCGCACCATGTTGTTTGACGGAATACGCGTCGGGCAGCTGGCGCCTAATGAATTTGTAGAAAGTGTTGCGGTGCGCTATGCCGACGGACATTATACCCGCCTGATGCGCAACCCCTTTATTAACTTATGGGCGATGGAAGGTTTATTTAATATGAAAGGCGCCGCCCAAGCCGAAATTGTCATTAACAAAAACCGTACCCAAACATACGGCTATTTGATACACTTAGACACACGGAAAGTGGAAAAGAAAGGAGATTTGCGTTAATGCAAAATAAATTTTTGGCTTTGCTTCTTTGTGCCGGCTTACTCGCGTCCAACGGAAGTTGGACGCCTGCTTGTGCGCAAAAAAATTTCCAAAAATTTTTGCAAAAAATCGCCACCATCAAACAGCTTCCCGCCCGCATTTCGGGCGGAACCTGGACCCGCCTAAACCAAAAGTTTCTGGCCGCCTCAGCGGCGGCCGGCTTGGCCCACAAGCATACATTAGCCGTGGCTTCCCCCTTGTTTATACAACCTACTACCCCGGCCTCGCCCCGTCCGCTCCGCCCCGCACCACTGTTTATCCGGCGGGCAGTATTTACCCTGCAGGCTTCTCCCTCCAGCCACGGCAAAGGCTCCGCTTTCGCCATTAATTTAGACGGAAAAATATGGGGCGTAACCGCCCGCCATGTATTAGACGACATCGGGCGTTCCCCTTATATGACGGTGCACACCCCCCAAGGCAAACCGGTGCAATTTCAAGTAAATTCCGTCCGCGAAGGGAACATCCACGGAGCAGATGTTGCTCTGTTTGAAATTCCCTCGCAAGCCCTTCCCTACCTCACCCCGCTGCTGCCGGAATATGATCTCCCCAGTTTATCTGCTTCATTGCAGTCGGCCGGGTTTTCGCACGGCAATTTTGGCTGGTTTCCCCAAATCCAAGTGTTTTTTGCCAGCACACACCGCATTTTAACCCGCTACCAGGACTACCCTATCCGCAGCGGCTATTGCGGTTCCCCGCTCTTGTATAATGGGAAAGTAATTGGCGTTTTTACAGGGGTCGTCACTACCGAAACAGCCCAAAACAGTGCCTGGTATTCCTTGGTTGCGCGGCATTTTGCTTCGCCCATTAATTCTTTTAATCAGGCGGTCCCCATTACCTGGGTGCGTAAAATAGCAAACGCCAACACACACCCCCAAGGCACCCGGTTAAAATTATGGGGGCACCCCATTGGGTTCCTGTACCCGGACGAGAATATACACGCCATTCAACAAGTGCGCAATGGCCGCTTGTTTAAAACGGTGCCGGCTTATCCGTTTATGGATTACAACCACCTGGAACGCTTTTTTGATTTAAAACCGCACGATATTTTCCGCGTAGTCGTCCACCAAGGGGACCTCTCCTCCGTTAAACGCCGCGTATATTGGTACGAATTGAATATGGATTCCAAACAAGTTGTAATAAGAGAATAAAAATATGTACTTTCGTGTTTTATGTTGTTGTTTGTTGTGTTGCCTGTGTGGCATATCCCCCGTGCAAGCCCAACACAAACTGCCCTTGCGTGTTAAACCTACACTGTTTAAAACGAACCAAGTATCTATTAAAATAGCGGGTTTGCAACGCCGCCTTGCACAAGCCTTTAAACAAACCCACCGCCCAACAATTTCCACCCCACAGCGGCGCCCCCTGCCGTTGCCGGCCGCGGCCCGCACACAAGCAGCCAACAGGCGCCATCATATCAACTCGGGCCTTTCCCGCCGCGCGCCCGCGCTTGCGCCGCACGCCTTGGACGAACTCTTTTTGCAAACGGTGGCACGGCTTGAAAATCCGGCCTTGTCGTCCTTTACTCCCATGAACGCTTCCGCCTTCTTTATAGAAGCCGATTGGAACGGACAAAAACGTTTGTTGGGCGTAACGGTGGCCCACGCGCAAGATATTATGTTTGACAATTTTTATATTTTCCTGCGTCAGCCGTCCGGCGAAGAAAAACATTTCCCCGTCAAATTTATCACCTCCGGCACGATGGGCCGGGCGGACGTAGCGCTGTTTGACGTTCCCCCGGACGCCGCCCCATATATCCGCCCGCTTCCGTTGGCCACCCAAACCCCGTCCGTGGGGGAAAAAGTGCGCTCCTACGGTTTTTTTCAAGGGAGTTTTCGTATCGTGCCTAACCGCACGATAAAAGAAACCACCCCGGGGCGGCTGATAACATCATTTGAATTTGGCGGCTTGGTGCGCGCCGGTGCGTGCGGCGGCCCGCTGTTAAATAAACAAAACCAGGTAGTGGGCGTGCATTGTGGCAGTTCCACCAGCAAAAAGGAAAGCTACGCGGTGCCCGTCCGTTTGTTGGCGGACTTGGTGAAAACCGCCAAAACCGGCGAAATGCAAACGTATGATTTGGTGCTGTCCGGGCGCAAAATTGGGACCATTCGGCTAGACGAATACATTGCAGCGGTAAACACCCAAAACAATGGGAAACCCGTTGGGAACCGCTTGCTGTGGCACGACGAAAAAGCCGTAGATTACCAACATTTGGAAAATTTACTCCCGCTAAACCACGCCACCGATTTATCGCTGCTCATTATCCGAGGCGGTCCGGAAGAAATCGGCGCGGGGGTGGAGCAAAAAGAATTGCTCAGCGTCCATTTGCCCACAGGGGAGGTGACTCACATTCCCCTAAAAATAGCAGATTTGTAGTGATAAAAACCCCCAGGGAGAATCTTCCCCGGGGGTTTTAGGTTGTCTATCGGTCTATTTGGCGTTTAAAAGTTCCTGTGCGGCGGTATTGCCGTTTTCCACCGCTCGGCGGAGCCAGACTTCGCCTTCTTTTTTATTCACCGGCACTCCTAAGCCTTTCCAATAAATCTGCCCTAATACATACTGCGCAGCGCCGTTGTTTTGTTCGGCTGCATCGTGGAAAAAGCGAATTGCCAGCGGGACGGACTTGGGCGTTCCCTGCCCCTGCATCAACATAAAGCCCGTCATATACTGGCCTTGTGCCTGCCCGCCGGCCGCCGCGTTGGAAAACCAGGCAAAAGCGTCTTCGTATTTTGGAGGGTTAGCCCCATAGGCCATCGTGCCCAACATATATTGGGCATCGGGGTTTTTGGCTTGGGCCGCCGCACCCAAAAGTTCCATCGCTTTATTTTCGTCCTTTTCCACCCCCTCGCTTTTTTGATACAACTGCGAAAGCTCATACGCAGCCTGCGGCAGTTTGTCCCCTTCCTGCCACGCGCGTGTAAACCAGCGGAACGCTTCTGCGTCGTTGCGGGCCAGCGGATAGCCTGTGTGCAGGCCTTGGCCTGCTTCCAACTGGGCTAGGCTGTTGCCTTCTTGCGCACGGGATAACACACCCATAAAACGGGTGACTTCTTCGTATAGCTGCGGGTTTTCCAGCTGCACGTCTTGCACGGCTGTTTGGGCTTCTTCGTCGCCTGCTTGGGCTGCTTTCAACTGCCAAAACAAAGCCTCCCCGGGCTGCACCGGCAAACCGCCCAGCCCTTGTTGGTAAAAGCGGGCTAATTCTTTCTGCGCCGGGGCTTCCCCTCCCTGGGCCGCTTCCTGCAAATAGACAGACGCTTCTTCCAAATTGCCCGCCACGAGCTTTCCTTGGATATACAGCTGGGCCAATTCCCACGCGGCCTGTTGGTTTCCGTCCGCCGCGGCCTTGCGGTACCACTCTGCTGCCTGGGTGCCATTGGCTTCGGTGCCGTTGCCTTGTGCATACAGGCGCGCTACTTGATAAGCGGCCTGTTTATCGCCTGCCAAGGCGGCCGAGAGCGTTTTTTCAAAGGTGCGCTCCTGAGGTGTTTTGTAAAAAGCAAACACGCACAATCCACCTAAAATAAGCAAAAAAACGAAAAATTTAAAAAAAGTTTTCATAGGATACTCGCTGTCATAAAATAAAAGGGAGGTTCAACCTTCCTTTTATTATACCCTTTAGCGATTGTTTTTTAAAATGCTTATTTGGTCATTACAAACGGCATTTGGTCGCCCGCCATATAAGTAGGCATACGGCCGTCCCATTTTTCAATCGCTTTGAGCTGGGCCTCCACTTGGCGCAGTTTAATTAAATTATCCGAAACCACTTCCCGCTGCAACCGCAGGGATTTGGCTTCCGCTTCCGCCTGCAGGATTTTTTGTTCGGCCTCTTTTTTTACTTTTTCCACCAAATTAGTGGCGCGTTTGGCTTCCTGTTCGGCAATTTGTTTTTCCTCCACGGCTTTTAAAAATTGGGGAGAAAATTCAAAATTGGTAATGGCAATGTCGGACACAATCACTTCTTTTTCTTTCATTTTTTCTTTTAAAATCTGGTCCAGTTCGCGCGCTACTTCCACCCGGTTAGAAATCAAACTGTCGGCGGAGTATTTAGCGATAACGGCCTTGGTCCATTCTTCCACCATTGGTTTTAAAACCGTCAGGGTATATTCCGGCCCCAAATTGCGGTAAATGGATTCGATGGTATCCGGCTGGATACGGTGGTTAATCGCCAGCGTGAGGCCTACCGTCTGCAAATCCTTGGAAAACGCTTCCGTTTCGAACGAATCTTTTTTGATACGAACGGAAAATTTTTCCACTTTATCAATCACCGGCAACTTAAAATGCAGCCCTTCGCCGTATGCCCCCACGATTTTACCAAACCGCAGTTTGACGGCCGCACTGCCCGCCGATACCGTAAAGAACGACCCAAACGCCACAGCCGCCAATACGATTACCGCCAGCAGCAGGCCCATTTTTTTCCAATTTACAGCAATAGGTGTTATATTTCGCATTTTTTCTCCTTCGTTTTTCTGCACAAAGCACAGATTATTATATGATACTAAAAACAATCTTTTTATTCCGGCCAAGCCCCCGGGTGTGCGCACACATACGCGGCCGTTTCCACCGCTTGGCGGTGCGCCTGGGGCAGGGTTTCCCCGAGCAATAACGCCGTAATAAAAGCCCCGGTAAACGAGTCCCCCGCGCCTACCGTATCCGCCACTTTTACAACGGGTGTGGGCAGGCGCAACACGCCGCTGGGCGTATAGATTTCGCTATATTTTGCTCCCGCTGTCAAAATCACCCACCGCAGCGCATGGCGCTCCAAAAGTGCCCGGCAAACGTCTGCCGGGGCGGACAAATTCCCCACGAGCGGCGCCAACACCGGGGCTTCTTCGTCGTTTAATTTAAGTGCGTTGCAACGCCCCAATAAATCCTGCAATAATGCAGCCGAATAATACGGTGGGCGCAAATTGACGTCCAACACTTTTAGCGCCTGCGGGCGCATTTGGTCCAACAACTGCCGCAAGGTGTGCGCCGTGTCCGGCGAGCGGAAGGCCAAGGTGCCAAAGCACGCTGCATCGGCCTGCGCCATCAATTGGGCGGCTTCCTGCGTAAAGGGGATATGGTCCCATGCGCTGTTTTCCACGATTTGGTAGGTGGCCGCTCCGTGGTGCAGGGTCACTTCCACTCTCCCGGTGGGATATGGCACCCGTGCAGTACAGCACGCGATGTGGTGCATTTGGAGTTGGGCCAGCAATTCCTGTCCGTCCGCATCGGCCCCTACGGCGCTAACCAAAAACGCTTGCGCCCCCAACCGCGCCGCGTGATAGGCCACGTTGGCGGGGGCGCCGCCGGGCCGCTTCTGCTGGGAGAATACGTCCCACAGCACTTCCCCTAATCCAACCACAATGGGTGTGTTGTCTGTCATACCGGTTCCTATACAAAAAGCCCCATTTTACAGCGGGGCTTTTATAGAAACGATAAATTACATATGTTTCTTTTTCACTTTCATGCGGGCGATGGCTTGTTTGATTTCAATCTCCGCGAGTTCAAAATCAATGTCAGCGTCCTTGCGGGAGAGGGATTCCTTGGCGGCTTTGATTTTTTGCTTTTCGGCTTCCTCGTCAATTTCGTCGGCGAGGGCCGCTCCCTCGGCAAACACGTTTACCACGTCGTTTAGCACTTCCACAAACCCGCCCAAGGCGGCGAATTCTTCTTCCTTCCCGTCCTTTTTATAGCGCAGGGAACCCATGCCCAGCTGCACAATCGTTTTGACGTGCCCAGGCAAAATGCCCATCTCCCCCAACAAAGCAGGCAGGATAACCATATCCACCTGCAGGTTGGAGATAAGCTGTTTTTCCGGCGTAATCAGGTTTAGGGTCAGTTTTTTGGCCATAGCTTACTCTTTGTCTTTGACTTTTTCGTAATTCGCCAGTACGTCTTCTATGCCGCCGCACATATAGAAGCAGGATTCCGGGATATGGTCGTATTCGCCGGCCACAATGCCTTTGAAGGCTTTAATCGTGTCGGCCAATTTGACGTATTTGCCCGGGTGCCCGGTGAACTGTTCCGCCACCGAGAACGGCTGCGAGAGGAATTTTTGGATTCTTCTGGCGCGGGCCACGGTTTTCTTGTCTTCGTCGGACAGTTCGTCCATACCCAAAATGGCGATAATATCCTGCAAATCTTTGTATTTCTGCAGGACGCGGCGCACGCTCTGGGCCACATTATAATGTTCTTCGCCAATGATGCGCGGGTCCAAAATGCGGGACGTGGAATCCAGCGGATCCACCGCCGGGTAAATACCCAAGCTGGCAATTTGGCGCGACAACACGGACGTGGAATCCAAGTGCGTAAACGTAGCCGCCACGCCGGGGTCGGTCAAGTCGTCCGCGGGGACGTATACGGCCTGAATGGACGTAATAGCGCCTTTTTTAGTAGACGTAATACGTTCCTGCAGGTTGCCGATTTCGGTATTAAGCGTAGGCTGATAACCCACGGCCGAAGGCATACGACCCAAGAGGGCGGACACTTCGGAGTTGGCCAGCACAAAGCGGAAAATGTTATCCAAGAACAACAGCACGTCCTGCCCTTTCACATCGCGGAAGTATTCCGCCTGCGTTAAAGCGGTCAAAGCCACTTTGGCGCGGGCGCCTGGCGGTTCGTTCATCTGTCCGTAAACCAGCACTGTTTTGTCCAACACCGTGCTGCCATCGGCCAGTTTGGATTCGGTCATTTCCAACATCAAATCGTTTCCTTCGCGGCTTCTTTCCCCCACGCCGCCAAAGACGGAGCTGCCGTGGTGTTCGCGCGCCACGTTGTTGATAAGCTCCATAATCAATACGGTTTTGCCTACGCCCGCACCGCCGAACAGACCTACTTTCCCCCCTTTCATATACGGGGCGATTAAGTCAATAACTTTAATACCCGTTTCAAAAATTTCAGGGGTCGGGTTTTGGTCTTCCAAGGAAGGCGGATCGCGGTGAATGGGCATCTGCATTTCGGCTTTGATATCGCCTTTATGGTCCTGGGGTTTGCCCAACACGTTCATTAGGCGGCCCAAGCACGCTTCGCCCACCGGCACGGAAAGCGGCCCTTCGGTGTCCACGGCTTTGGCGCCGCGCTGCAGCCCGTCGGTGCTTTCCAGCGACACGCAGCGCACAATCCCGTCGCCCATTTGCTGGGCCACTTCGGCCACGATTTTTTTGCCGCCGTCCATTTCAATTTCAATGGCGTTCTCAATGGCGGGGAGGTGATCCTGTTCAAACTGAACGTCCACCGCCGCACCGATGATCTGAATTACTTTTCCAGTCTTCATATCGTTTCCTATAGTGTAAATTAATTGTTCAGAGCTTCCGCCCCGTTTACAATATCCAAAATTTCATTGGTAATGCTGGCCTGGCGCACTTTATTGAGTTTTACACCCAATGCGGTTACCAGCTCGCCGGCGTTTTTGCTGGCGGCGTCCATCGCGTTCATTGTGGCTGCCAAGTTAGCCGCTTGGGATTCCAACAAAAAGCGGTACATATTAGCTTTTACCAAACGCGGCACCAACAGTTTAAAAATTTCCAGCATACCCGGTTCAAACAGAAAATCGCTTTCTTCTTTTTGATTGGGAACAGCTTCAAAATCAAACGGAAGAATGTTCATTCCCACCAAATTTTGGCTGGCCAGTGATTTAAAGTCGTTGTAAATCAACGCTACGCGGCCTAATTTTTGCTCAAAATAGGTTTTGAGCACCGCTTCGCCCAGCAATTCCGCATGCGCATACGATACTTTCGGAAAAATCCCCACGCTTTCGTACACAATATGCAGATTGGGCATTTTTAAGCGTGCCAAAAAGTCCCGCCCTTTTTTACCAACTGCAAAGATAAAAATTTCTTTGCCTTTGTGTTCTTTCAAAAAATGCAGGACACTGCGCAAAATCACGGCGTTGAACGAGCCCGCCAGCCCTTTGTCGCCCGTAATCACCAAAAGCCCAATTTTGTTTGGGTCCCCGGTTTTATTGGCGAAGAACCGCCCGGCCCAGCTTTCCCCCTCGTCGGGTTCCGGCAGGGCCAGGATGTCCTGTTTCAAATCATCCACCATTTCCAACATTTTTTTGGCGAACGGGCGGGCGGCTTCCATCGCTTCCTGCGCGCGGCGAATGCGGGCGCTGGAGATCATCTTCATCGTCTGCATAATTTGCTGCGTGGATTTGATGGCTTTAATATTTTGCCGTATGTCCCTAAGTGATTCCATGGAATAATCCTATTTCTGGTTGCGGCCTTCCAAGATGGACACATAGTCGGCGATGCCGGCTTCCAACGAATAATCCGGCTCGTAGCCGAGTTTTTCTTTCGCCAGCGTCATATCCGCCTGTGTCTTAAGCTGGAAGAACGGATACGGATTATCGATGTATTCGGGTTCCAGTTTGGTGCCCAGTTCTTTGTTCAGGCACGCAATGATGGCGTTATAGTCGCGCGGGATACCGGTGGCGGCGTTGTAGACGCCGGTTTCTTTGCCGTTATTGAGCGCGCACAGGTTGATTTTGACAATGTCTTTCACATACACAAAATCGCGCTGTTGTTCGCCATATTTAAATACACGCGGGCGTTTGCCGGCTTTCATTTGGTTGTACAGCTGGTACACCATGCTGGCCATTTTGCCTTTAAAGTATTCACCCGGGCCGTACACGTTAAAGTAGCGCAGGCCGATAATCGTCATATCGTGGTTGTCTTCCGCAAATTGGCGGGCGACGTTGTCCATAATCACCTTGGAAAAACCATACACGTTTTCCGGGTGCGTGGGCTGCGTTTCCACATTGGGCACGGGGCCGTTGCCGTAAGTAGCCGCGGAAGAAGCGTAAATGACTTTTTTAATGTCGTTTTCCGCCGCAAAGTTCAGCAGGTTTTTGAACGCTTCCACGTTTTGTTCCATCATGGCTTTTTGGTCCATAACGGTGGTATCGGTGATGGCGGCCTCGTGGAAGATGGCGTCAAAATACATATCCGTGGGCATGTATTCAAACAGGTCCGCGGTAATGACGTCGCCCTTAAAGCCGATTAAGTTTTTGAAATGTCCGTTTTTGGAAAAATCGTCCAGCACAGTCACTTCATGGCCTTGGGCTTCCAGGGTTTTGGCAATGTTGCTGCCGATAAACCCGGCGCCACCGGTAACCAAATATTTTTTCTTCGTTTTAGCGTCCATTTAGTTCTCCTGTTTGGCAGGTTTGAAAACCGTTTTAAACTCGTCCAACGCACTGACGATTTTTTCTTCCACTTCTTTGGTCAGTTCGTTAGCCTGGTTGAGCGTATCCAATACATCGGCGCGTTTGGCACGGACAAAAGCCAACAGCTGTTTTTCGTATTCCAGCACGTCGCTTACTTCTACTTCGTCCAAGTAGCCATGCACACCGGCGTAGAGCACCAGTACTTCTTCGCCCACTTTCAGCGGCGCATATTGGTTCTGTTTTAAGAGTTCCGTCATGCGTTTGCCGCGGGCAATTTGGCGCTGGGATTCTTTATCCAATTCCGAACCGAACTGAGCAAAGCCCGCCAGCTCCTGGTACTGGGACAAGTCGATACGCAAGGTACCGGCCACTTTGCGCATGGTTTTGCGCTGGGCCGAACCGCCTACACGCGATACAGAAAGCCCGACGTTAATAGCCGGCTTGATACCGCTTAAAAACAAGCTGCTTTCCAAGTAAATCTGGCCGTCGGTAATGGAAATGACGTTCGTCGGAATATAGGCGGATACGTCGTTGGCCTGCGTTTCAATAATGGGCAGAGCGGTCAAAGAGCCGCCGCCGTTTTCGTTAGAGAGTTTGCAGGCGCGTTCCAACAGCCTGGAATGCAAGTAAAATACGTCGCCGGGGTAAGCTTCGCGGCCTGGCGGACGGCGCAGCAGCAAGGACATCTGGCGATAGGCCTGGGCGTGTTTGGAAAGATCGTCGTACACAATCAGCACGTCCTTGCCTTGCCACATAAAATATTCGCCAATGGCGCAGCCCGCATACGGGGCGATGTACAAAAGGGAAGCCGGGTCCGAAGCGGTGGCCGACACGACAATCGTGTAATCCATCGCGCCGAAATCCGTCAGCGTTTTGACGACTTGCGCCACCGTGCTCTGTTTCTGGCCGACGGCCACATAAATACAGATGCAGCGTTCGGACGCGGGAATGTTCTTTTGGTTGATAATCGCGTCTACGGCGATGGCGGTTTTACCGGTCTGGCGGTCGCCAATAATTAACTCGCGCTGGCCTTTGCCGATCGGCACCATCGCGTCGATGGCTTTGATACCGGTCTGCAGCGGCTGTTTAACGGGCTGGCGGTCAATAATACCGGGGGCCACAATGTCGAGCGGCATGACTTTATCGGTTTTAATCGCGCCTTTGCCGTCCAAGGCGTTGCCCAGCGGGTCCACCACGCGGCCAATCATATCCGCGCCGACGGGAATGCTGATAACTTCGCCGGTGCGTTTGACGGTGTCGCCTTCGTGCACCAAGTGGTCCGGCCCCATGAGTACGCAACCTACGTTGTCGTATTCCAGGTTCAGCGCCATACCTTTCACGCCGTTGCCGAAATCCACCAGTTCCGAAGCTTTGACGTTGTTCAAGCCGTGCACGCGGGCGATGCCGTCCCCTACTTGGATAACGGTGCCCACTTCGCTTACATCGGCCGAAGTGTCAAAATGCTCAATTTTTTCTTTGATAATATTGGTTATTTCTTCTGGTCTAATTGCCATATTGCTACCGTATTAATGTGTCAATTCTTCCTGCAGCTTGGCCAAACGCCCCTGCAGGCTGCCGTCAATCAGTTCACCCCGGCAGCGGATTTTAAGCCCGCCTAGCAACGTGGGGTCCACTGTAAAAACCGCTTCCACCCGTCCGCCGTAGCGCGACGAAAGGGCTTCCTGCGTTTCTTTTTGCTGCGCGGCGCTTAACGCACGGGCCGACACAACCTCCGCCCGCACAATGCCCAGCCGGGCATCCAAAAGTTCCCCCACCCGGCGGGTAACAGCATCTAAAAGCGCATAGCGCTTGGCGTCAATCAACAGTTCCACGAACGACGCCGTTTCCGGTGCGTGCTGCAGCGCAGCGCGGACCGTCTGTTTTTTCTGCTGCGTCATCACGCGCGGGCTGGTCATATAATTACGCACTGCGTCCAACGCGCGGGCAGCGGCGCGCAAATCTTCGGCGCGGCGCACGGCCTGTTCGTTGGTATCGCTTAACCCGTTATACGCGGCGGCATAACGCTGCACCGCTATTCTGTCTGAACTGTTCATATGGTTACTTCGCTTTAATTTCTTGTAAGACGCGGTCCACTACTTGTTTAGCGGAATCTTCGCTCATTTGCTGCTGTACTACTTTAGAAGCAGCCAGCACGGCCGTGCGGGCAATTTCCCCGCGTACATCGGCCAGCGCTTTGTTTTTTTCCGCTTCAATTTGCGTTTTGGCTTGTTCCAGCAACCGTTCGGATTGTTCTTTGGCGGCCGCTAGGATCTGCTCTTTTTGCGTTTCGCCCAATTTTACGGCTTCCGCCATTTTTTTGGCGGCTTCGTCCGAAATTTGGGCCAGCTTTTCGTCCAATTCGCGTTTAAGGGTTTCCGCGGCGGCGCGAGCGTCCTGCGCCTGCTGTTTGTCGTCGGCAATTTGCTTTTCGCGCTGTTCCAACCCGCCAATAATGCGGTTCCACGCAAATTTTTTAAGCAAATACACCAACAGCAAAAAGTTGCAGATGGTCAGTACGAGCACGCCGTAATCCGGCTTTAACAAATTTTCCATAAGCGCACTTCCTTATGGCTTATTTGAGTACCAGCGTCAGCAGGCAGATGACCAGACCCAACATGGCGGCACCTTCCAACAACGCGGCAATGATAATCATCGTAGAGCGCAAATCGGAACCAGCTTCCGGCTGACGGGCCGTGCCTTCCAAGGCCGCATTACCGATTTTACCCAAACCAAGACCCGCGCCAATTACGGTGAGTCCCGCGCCAATACCGGCGGCGATGTATTTCAGTGCTACGAGTTCCATATATTATTCTCCTTTTTGGGCCGAAGCCCTATTGATAGATTTTTTTAAATTAATGCGTATGAATGACCGAGCCCGCAAAAATGCTGGTAAGCAGCGTAAACACATACGCCTGCAAAAACGCCACCAGCAATTCCAAGCACGTCATAAAAAGTTCCAGCGCCATCGCCGGCAAAAACGCCCCGGCTCCGGCCGCAATGTGCATCTGTCCTACAATAAAAATAATTAACAGCAAACAAATCAGTACCATATGGCCCGAAAGCATATTGGCAAACAAGCGAATGGCAAGTACGCACACTTTAATCACCAAGCTCAGCACTTCCAGCGGGAACAACAGCGGCACCAGCCACCCCGGCGTGCCAGAGGGCACAAAACCTTTTAAAAAGCCGATTAGTCCGTGGAACTTAAGTCCGCAGTACAAAATAAGCCCGCCGGAGCAAAGCGCTAAAGCGGCGGTGACGGAAATGTTGGCTGTGGCGGTTTTCATATTCGGGATTAACCCCGCCAACGCGCAAAATAGCACGAACAAAAACAACGTGCAAAAATACGGCAGGAAGCGGCGGCCTTCTTCGCCCATATTGGGCAAAACCATACCGTCGCGAATGAAAGTTACATATTCTTCAGCCAGCGTAGTCAGCAAGCGGCCCGTGCGGCTTTTGCGGCCCAACGAAACCCAGTGCAACCCTAACAAAAGCACAAGGCTTACCGCAAAGAGCGTAACCGTGTGCGTGGTAATTGGAAGACGAAACCCGCCGAGGGCAACCCCCCAGTCGTGGTCTAAAATGTGATGAGAAATAATTTCAACGACGTCCATCTTTTTGTTCTGCCTTTTTTAATTTAGCATTGTTCCGCGTCATTTGTTTTGCCGCGCGTAGGATTTGGTAAAACCCTAAAGCAAAGCCTGCTGTCGCGCCCACAATTACACCCCACGGAAAAGACCCCAGTTTTTTATCCGCCCAGAACCCCGCCCATACGCACAGAATTTCCGAAACGGCAAATTCCAAACCTAAGGTCGTAATTTGTAAATGGTCCTGTTTACTGAAAGGTCCCAACGCCATAAATTCCCCGGTTGTTTACCGAGCGGTAAATATATCCATATTATAAAAAACTTTCGGCAAAAAAGCTATCGTTTTATGCACAAAAAAGCTCTTTCTTTTATTGTAGTAAATCTGAGAGAAAAAGCGTAAGTTGTTTGGCAAGGCGTGCCCCAAACGGCCGCGTAACCAAAAACCCCGCTTTTGGGCGGGGTTTGTAACATTATACGGTGTAAGTAAAAATTTTACTTTCGTACGGTTTTAGCTGCAGCTCATAGCCTTGCGAAAGCATATCCGGGGTTACTGCTATTTGTTCGCCGGTCAGCTCCTCGCGTACTTGGCTGCCAGGGCCGTAGACGCCTTTCATAGACAGGCGGCCCTTGGCCGGGGCGCTGCTGTAGTTAATCACAATCATTTTGCCGGTGTTGCGCTGCTTCCACTGCCAAGCCAAAATGTTGCGGTTGGAATCGTCCCCCATCGCCACCGACGCTACGTCCCGCAGGGACCATTGCCCCCCGTGGAAAGCCGGGTCCGATGCGATGTGCAACAGCTTTACATAATAATCCGACACTTCTTTATTCTCTTTAAAGTCGTCTTTAATGTACTGGATGGGCATACGCGCCGGGCGCCCCAACAGTTGGAACAAATGGAACATACGCGCACCTGGCAGGGTGGCAATAATGGTGCTGGCCGCGAGGGATTTTTCCTTGCCGAACGCTTTTAAGCTTTCTTCTTCGTCGTGGTTGGCCGTAAAGCGGATGGAACGCATCTGGAACAAATGTTCCGCCCCCAAATGGCCTTTGATGTTTTCCGGGTTGGAAAAGCGCAAGCGGTCGTAGAGGACTTTATCGTAAGTGTAGTCAAAACCCATTTCCTGGATATCCCACTCCAGGCCCCAGTATACTTCCGCAATAAAAATAAATTCGGGGTATTTTTCGTGCACGGCGGTTAACGCTTGGTGCCAAAATTCTTCCTTAGGCAAATTGCCGCCGATAAACTCCCACCAAGTATCCCGGTGGACTTTATTTAAAGAAAGCATGGCCATATCGCAGCGCACGCCGTCGCACATATCCGCCACATGCAACAAATTACGCAGCATAAATTCGCGCGTTTTGGGATTAAAATAATTCAGCTGTGCGGTATCCGCCCACGGGGCAAAATACGGGTCGCGCCCGTGCGCAATATATACCCCTTGCTCATTTTTAAAGAACCAATCTTTATGCGTGGCCGGTTCTTGGGTGCCGGTGTTGATGTACAATTCCGGGTCGGAATGAACGGTAGGGCTGTCGATAGCGGTGTGATTGCCCACAAAATCCAACAGCAAATTAATGCCTAACCCATTTAATTTGGCGCGCAAGGCAGCCAGCGCCGCATTCCCGCCCAAGGAATCATCTACTTCGTACTCGTATACAGCATACGGCGAAGCGGTGATGTCCTCCGGTTTGAAATCCGGTTTAATCGCGCGGATTTGTTCCTGGATTTCTTTATTTTCGCGTGCAATTTTTTCGGCAGCCGGACTCAGCTTCCATACCCCCATAAACCAAATTGCATCAAATCCCGCGTCTTTAGCCCGTTGCCAATACTCGTCCGGAACATCGGCCAAGGTCACGGGACGCTTCAAATGCGCCTCTAGGCGTTTAAGCCAAGAGCGCGTATTAATTTCCAAAATATGCGGATTTGTCCTCATAACATATTTCCCCTATTATTTTTATAGCACTTTCGAGGGCGGTTGTAAACCTTTTTTTACCGGGCGGTAACTTGCGGGCTTATTGCGCTTTTCCCGCCGGCGCGGGAGCTCCTGCCGACAAAAAAATTCCGCCCTCCCCCAAAGGGAAAGGCGGAAATAAAGTCTACCGGGAAAATCCGTTTTTATTTAGCGGATTCTTCGGTATGCGCTTCCTCTTCGTCTTTGACGACCGGCGCAATGCGGGCAATTTTGTCGCCCGGTTCCAGCTTGGCCAGCGTGACGCCTTGGGCGTTGCGGCTGACGGAGCGGATATCCGCACAGCGGACGCGGATCGTCATACCTTTTTCGGTCACGATCATTAAGTCTTTGCTTTCGTCCACCAATTTAATACCGACGACAGACCCGTTGCGCGCGCTGGTTTTGATGGTAATTACACCCATACCGCCGCGGTTCTGGCGTTTGTATTCGCTAAATTCCGTGCGTTTGCCGAAGCCGTTTTCGCACACAGAGAGCACATCGGGCTGGGGTTCGTCCGTCGGGGCATGTTCCATACCTACGACCACGTCCCCTTGCGCCAAGTTGATGGCGCGTACGCCCTTGGCCGGGCGGCCCATGCAGCGCACCTGGTTTTCGTCAAACCGGATCGATTTGCCGTTCTTGGTGGCTACGATAATGTCGGATTTGCCGTGCGTGGTTTGCACGCCTACCAGCACGTCGCCTTCTTCCAGGCCGATGGCAATAATACCCGTGCGGCGGATATTGGCAAACTCGCTCAGTTCCACGCGTTTAATGCTGCCAAAGCGCGTGCACATCGTCAGGTAAGTATTTTCGCAGTGTTTGGGGTTGAACTCCTCAATCGCCACCGCGGAGGTTACCTTTTCTTCGCCCGTTAACTGCAGCAGGTTCACAATCGCCTTGCCCTTGGACATACGGTTGCCTTCGGGGATTTCAAACGCGCGCAAAGCAAACACGCGGCCGCGGTTGGTGAACATCAAAATCGTCGCGTGCGAAGACGTAATAAAGAGATGTTCCATAAAATCTTCTTCTTTCGTCTTGCTGCCGATAATGCCCTTTCCGCCGCGGTTCTGGCTCTTGTAGGTGGAAAGCGGAATGCGTTTGGCGTAGCCGTCGTTGGAAATGGTGATCACGACGTCTTCTTTTTCAATCAAATCTTCCATAGAGAAGTCCGTCACGTCGGGGCCGATTTCCGTGCGGCGCGGATCGCCATAATCTTTTTTCAGTTCCTGGAGTTCTTCCACAATGATATCCAGGATTTTCTGCGGGTTGCCCAAAATGTCCTGCAAATCGGCAATCAATTTGAGCAAGTCTTTGCGTTCGTTTTCAATCGCCAGCGCGGACAGTTGGGTCAGCTGGTGCAAGCGCATATCCAAAATAGCCTGGGCCTGTACTTCCGAAAGCGTAAAGCGCGCCATTAAGGTAAACTTGGCTTCCGTCGGGTCTTTGGCTTTGCGGATGATGGCTACGACTTCGTCCATATTGGCAATCGCCACCAGCAAGCCGTTTAACACGTGTTCGCGTTTTTGGGCCTTGTTTAAATCAAATTTCGTGCGGTTGGTGATGATTTCCTGGCGGTGTTTTACATAGGCCTTCATCACTTCCTTTAAGGAAAGCACGCGCGGGCGGCCGTCCACAATGGCCAGCATATTGACCGGGAAGGACGTTTGCAGCTGGGTATGCTTGAACAGATGGTTGAGCACCACTTGGGCGTTTCCGTCGCGTTTTACTTCGATAACCAGCCGCATCCCGCGGCGGTCCGACTCGTCGCGGATATCGGAAATATCCGTTACTTTTTTATCGCGCACCAAGCCCACAATGCTTTCAATCAGCGAAGTTTTGTTCACCTGGTACGGAATCGCCGTAACAATGATGGCTTCGCGCCCGTTTTTGCGCTGTTCAATTTCGGTTTTGGCCTGTACTTTTACACTGCCGTGGCCCGTTTCAAAATATTCATAAATGCCTTTGGTGCCGCGGATAATGGCGCCCGTCGGGAAATCGGGCCCTTTGATGATTTTCATCATTTCCTTGGTGGAAATATCCGGGTTTTGGATATAGGCGATAATACCATCGCACACTTCGCCCAAGTTATGGGTGGGAATATTGGTGGCCATACCGACGGCGATACCGGACGAACCGTTGACCAAGAGCGCCGGCAGCTTGGCCGGCAGTACGGACGGTTCCATTAAAGATCCGTCGTAGTTAGGGATCATTTTTACGGTGTCTTTATCCAAATCGCCCAGCATTTCTTCGGAAATGCGCTGCAGGCGGCATTCGGTGTAACGCATAGCGGCGGCGGAGTCGCCGTCAATCGAACCAAAGTTTCCCTGTCCGTCGATAAGCGGTTTTCTGAGGGAGAAATCCTGCACCATACGCACCAGCGTATCGTACACGGCCGTATCGCCGTGCGGGTGGTATTTACCTAACACGTCCCCCACCACACGCGCGGATTTTTTGTACGGTTTGTTGTATTTTAAACCCATTTCATTCATCGAATACAACACGCGGCGGTGTACGGGTTTTAGGCCGTCGCGCACGTCGGGCAGGGCACGCCCGACGATAACGCTCATCGCGTAGTCGATATAATACGAGCGCATTTCGCCCGCGATGTCGCGCTGTTGGATATTGCCGAACAAGTCCACATTGGCGTTTTGGGCTTGGGGCTGATTGTTCATTTCTTCACTCATTACAAATATCTCCTGTTACGGATAAATCGTTACCGGGCGGAAGCAAACGCCGCCCGGCGGGAATTAGATGTCCAAGTTCTTTACTTCCAGCGCGTGCGATTGGATAAAATCGCGGCGCGGTTCCACACGGTCGCCCATCAGCATCGTAAAAGCCTGTTCGGTGTCGGTGGCATCGTTGATTTTTACCTGGATCAATTTGCGTTTGGCCGGGTCCATGGTGGTTTCCCACAGCTGTTCGGGGTTCATTTCCCCTAACCCTTTGTAGCGCTGAATGGTGGCGCCGGCGGAAGCGGCTTCTTTTACCGCGTGCAAAAGTTCCGCCAAGCTGTACACCAAGGCGTCCGTCTTGCCGTTATTTACTTTAAACAACGGGTTGACGCGGTCTTTTTCGCTTTCAATCACCGGGTATTGCGCAAACGTGAACCCAAAGGTTTCCATCTTCTTTTCGTCGGCCAACAACTTGCCGAATTCAAACAAGCTTTGGTGTTCGGGGATCAAACTGTCGTTGCTTACCGCCGCCACGTCTACACCGTCCGCAGCCAGTTCTTCGCGTTTTTCCTGCATATACTGGTCTTCGTAATCGCGGTATTCCTGTTCGGCGTAGAAATAGCGGAAACCGCCGCTCTTAAGCGGAATGCGGTACACCGGCACTTTGCCTTCCGCCAGGAAAGCCATAAAGTCCGAAAGCGTAATATTTTTTACTTCCAGCTTAGCCAAAATATCTTCCACATCGCGCAAGATTTTAAGCAGGTCGCTTAATTGTTCGGCGCTTAAGGCTTCGTTTTTCTTCATATCGGTTACGGTAACCGTAGCCAAGCCTTCTTTCATCAACCATTGCTGCATCTGGTCTTCCGTCTGTAAATACTGCTCCACTTTGCCTTTTTTGACCTTGTAAAGCGGCGGCTGGGCCAAGTAAATGTGTCCGCCTTCGATAAGCGGCTTCAACTGGCGATAGAAGAAAGTTAATAACAATGTGGAAATATGCTGTCCGTCCACATCAGCATCAGCCATTAAAATAATTTTGTTGTAGCGCAGTTTGGAGATATCAAACCCGCCTTCCCCTTCGCCTACGCCGGTACCTACGGCGGCGATTAAGTCGCGTACGGTATCGCTGGAAAGAATTTTAACAAGCGGGGCTTTTTCGACGTTTAAAATCTTACCGCGCAGCGGCAAAATGGCCTGGAACACGCGGTCGCGCCCTTGTTTGGCAGAACCGCCGGCGGAGTCCCCTTCTACCAGGAAAAGCTCGCACTTGGAGGAATCCCGTTCCTGGCAGTCGGCCAGTTTGCCGGGGAGTCCCCCCCCTTCCAACGCGCCTTTGCGGCGGGTTAAATCGCGCGCTTTGCGCGCCGCTTCGCGCGCCACAGCGGCGCCGACGCATTTTTCGCAGATGGCGCGGGCTGTTTTGGGGTTTTCTTCAAAGAAGGTGGCCAGCGTGTCGCTCACTACGGAGCGCACAATGCCTTCCACTTCCGAGTTGCCCAGCTTGGTTTTGGTCTGCCCTTCAAACTGCGGGTGCGGAATTTTAACAGACAAAACAGCCGTCAGCCCTTCTTTGATATCGTCGCCGGTAACGGAAACGTCTTTATGTTTAGAAATGTTGTTGTTTTTGATGTATTCGTTAATAATACGCGTCAACGAGCTGCGGAAACCGCTCAAATGCGTACCGCCTTCCACCGTGTGAATATTGTTCACAAACGAAAACACGTTTTCGGAATAGCTTTCGTTGTATTGGATAGCAAACGAAATATAGTTATCGCCCACTTCTTTGGTTAAATAAATGGGTTCCGGATTGATAACGGTTTTATTGGTATTTAAATATTTTACAAACTGAGAAATACCGCCTTCAAAATGGAACGTAACCGTTTGGTTGTCTTCTTTGCGTTCGTCGGTGTAAATAATTTTGACACCCGCATTCAAAAACGCCAATTCGCGCAAGCGGTTGGCAATCGTTTCGGACGAAAAAGACAATTCGCCAAAAATTTCTTTATCGGCATGGAAAGTAACTTTGGTGCCGTGTTCGTCGGTATCGCCAATCACTTTCACCGGTTCCTCCGGTTTGCCGCGGTGATAGCGCTGGAAATGCACATGACCGTTTCTTCTTACTTCCACTTCCATCGTTTCAGACAAAGCGTTTACGCACGATACACCTACCCCGTGCAACCCGCCGGACACTTTATAGGCGCCGCTGTCAAACTTACCGCCCGCGTGCAATACGGTCATTACCACTTCCAAGGCGGATTTGTTGCGGAGTTTGGCATCCTTCGCGTTTTTCATTAAATCCACCGGGATACCGCGTCCATCGTCCTGGATAGAGCAGGTCATATCGTCTTTAATGGTAACGGTAATGGTCGTGGCGCCGCCGGCTAAAATTTCGTCTACGGAGTTATCCACCACTTCGTACACCAAATGGTGCAGCCCGGGCAGCCCCGTAGAACCAATATACATAGCAGGGCGTTTGCGTACCGCTTCCAAACCTTCTAAAACGGTAATTTTGGAAGAATCGTAATCCTTCTCTTTCTGTTCTTCAGTCATGCAAAACTCCTTAATAAAAATACTGCAAAATCAATTACTGGATTTCTATTTTGGAAATCCAAGGTTCGTCAAAATGCTTGTTTAGTTCGGTGATTAACTGCTGCCGACGGGCGATTAATTCATTTTTCGCCACCGACACTTTCACCTCTACATACAGCGTATTTTCTTTAACGGCCTTTAATACCCAAAAACGTTTTTTGTTCCCCACCAACTGGTTCCATACATGGTCCAAAATCATCAGCCGGTTTAAACGGCGGGTAAGTTTGTTGTATCCGTTTTCCAGTTCCTGGGTGGAACGCCATACTTTTTTGGGCGTCTGGCCAAACTTCATTACGCTCTCACCGGCATAATGACGTATTTAAACGTACTGTCTCCCACTGGTTCCACCAGCACCGGCTGGGAAGAATTAATAAACGAAAAAGATACTTTTTCAGACGAAATATTTTTTAGTACGTCAATAATATACTGCGGGTTGAAAGCGGCATCAAACGCTTCCTGCGTATATTCAATAGGCAACTCGTCGGTAAATTCCATATTCTGCGAGTTGGAAGATACCGTCAGCGCATTATTTTCCAATTTGTATTTTACCACACTGCCAAATTCCCCCGCGCACAAAGCGGCCCGGCGGGTGGAGGCCAACAATTCCTTGGAAAACACTTCAAAACCAATATTCTTTTTGGTAGGAATAACTTGGTTGTAATTCGGAAAGTTACCCTCAATCAAGCGCGAAATAAACGTGGTTTCGTTCATCATAAAGCTGACCTGGTTGGAAGCCACGTTCACTTCAATTTTGCTGTCTTTGCCGGGTTTAGCAATGGTAATATAGCGGCAAAGTTCCGTAAGTACTTTAGTAGGAATAATAATTTTAAATTCTTTGCTTCCGGGCAGCGCCTCGTGCGTAGCCACAGCCAAGCGGCCGCCGTCCGTGGCGACGATTTCAAATTTTTCCGCGGTGTTGTTCCACAAAAGCCCGTTTAAAATATAGCGGGTTTCCTGGGTGGAAGCAGAAAAAGCGGTTTTTTCAATCATTTGCTGCAACAGAAGCGGATCCAGCGACACGCTGTTTGCGTGTTCCACTTCCGGAATGGCGGGATATTCCGATTTAGGGGTACCAATCACCCAAAATTTGCTTTTGCCGGATTTGATATGAAATTTGTTGTTTTCGTCGCTATACAAATTAATTTCTTTATCGTCGGGTAAGTTTTTAATAATGTCCGAAAATTCTTTAATCGGTACGGTGATGCTGCCTTCTTCCTCCACTTCGGCGTTTACAAAGTGAACGGTAGCCATTTCCATATCGGTACGGACAAGTTTTAATTTACCGCCTTGGGCTTCCATTAAAAAGTTGTGCAAAATCGGAAGCGTGGTACGGGACGATACACCCGAAGAAACAATCTGTATGCCTTCCAAAAGAGTGGCTTTAGTAATATTTATTTTCATATCTTAATCCCTATATATATGTCCTGTTTATTGTGTGGATAATGTTTATTTACCTATACAACCTTGGACAAGGGGTTGTGTATAAACTACTTTTTTTGTCCACATTTTCCACTTTCAAAATTTTTGTCCGCTTTTTTTGTTTTTTATAAACGGGTTATCCACCGTTTTTTACTTTTTATCCACAGCTTTAATATCCAAAATAATTTGGTTAATTTCAGCTGCAAAAAACGGGTCCGCCTCTACTTTATCCTTTACCATATCGCGCGCGTGAACGACGGTGCTGTGGTCGCGGTTGAATTCCCGGCCAATTTCCGGCAGGGACAAGTCCGTCAATTCCGTGGTTAAATACATTGCAATTTGGCGCGGCCAAGCGATGGACTGCGTTTTGCGTTTGGAGTTGAAATCTTCCATTTTGATATTAAAATGTTTTCCCACTATTTTTTTAATGGAATTTACATTAATGGATAAATCGTTGTCATTAGTTAAAATATCCGACAATAATTCCTTTGAGATGGCGATGGTAGGCGTAACGCCGTGCATACCGCAGTAGGCCACCAGCCGGAAAAGCGATCCTTCCAGTTCGCGGATATTGGTTTGGATTCCCTCGGCAATAAACGACAAGACGTCGTCCCCAATGTCAAAATTAATCGATTCGCGCTTTTGGCGCAAAATAGCGATACGGGTTTCCAGGTTGGGTTTTTTAACTTCCGCAATAATCCCCGACAATAAACGCGAAGAAAGACGTTCGTCCAAATCCAATTGCTGGGGGGTTCTGTCGGACGATAAAACAATTTGCTTGCGGCTTTCAAACAAAGCGTTAAACGTATAGAAAAATTCGATTTCGCTGGCGGATTTCCCGGCCACAAACTGGATATCGTCCATTAAAAAACAATCCAGCGAGCGGTATTTTTTGCGGAAACTTTCCGACGATTTATTTTGCAGCGCCTCAATATATTCACTCACAAATTCTTCGCCGGACATATAGAGCACTTTAGCGTTGGGGTTTTCTTTTAAAATTTGGTTTCCGATTGCGTGCAGCAAGTGGGTTTTTCCTAACCCGGGTGCGGAATAAATAACTAAGGGGTTATTTTCGCGGTTTCCCAACTTATGCACAACGGCTTCGGCCGCTTTGTAAGCAAAACGGTTGGAAGGCGATTCGATAAAATTATCAAAGGTATACGAAGAATTTAAACGCGACGGAAAAGGATTTTTTTTAATAACGGGCGCCGCTTCCTGCCGGACGGGAATTACGTCCTGAGCGGAGCTAATCGACGGAGCCGGCGGCTGGGCGGACACTTCATACACGACGGATATTTCCGCCCCTAAATGTTTTAAGAACGCATCTTTTATAATATGTTCATACCGTTCGCGGATGGTTTTGCCCCAAAATTGGTTGGGAAGAGAAATCGTCAATGTGTTTCCATTATACGCAAACTGCGCCGGACGGAGCCACATATCGTATGTATCTTTTCCTATAATATTTTCAATATCCTGAAAAACGGGAACCAGCTGGGGGGAATCTTGTAAATTGTCCACAATAATGCCGCCATAAAAAGAAGTTTTTTATATATTACAACTTTCTTTAAGAGTAGGTCAATCAAAAAAGCCTGCAACCTGTTTTTAAATAGCTTAAAATGCGTTATTTTGCGTGTTTTTATTTTTTAGCTACCTAACCTTATTAGGTATCTAATAAGGGTTTAAACGCTGTTTTTACTTAAAATCAGTTTTTTTGTTCTTTTCGGCCCATCTAGTTACTTTTTGCTCTTGTACAACGCTTGTGCTTCTTTTATAATAAGAGAATTATAAATATGCTATGCTTTAATAAGAAAAATTATTAATAAGGAAATTATATGCCTCCTTCTATTACTTTTAATGGTCTTCCTGCCCGTGTGGTAGGCAATGACTTAAAACTCGGGGATGTGGCGCCGGCTTTTACGCTGGTCGGGAACGCGCTGGAACCCATTACATTGGACCGTTTTGCCGGCAAAGTGTGCGTAATTTCGTGTGTGCCGTCAGTAGATACGCCGGTATGCAGTTTGGAAACCCGCCGCTTTAATCAGGAAGCGGCCCAATTGGGGGAGGCTGTGCAAATTGTAACCGTCAGCCGGGATTTGCCCTTTGCACAGGCGCGCTGGTGTGCGGCAAACGGAATAAAAAATGTTATTATGGCGTCGGATTACCGCAATTTTGGCTTTGCACAGGATTATGGGGTATTATTGGAAGATTTAGGATTACTGACCCGGGCCGTGTTTATCGTAGACAAACAAGGTATAATAAGATATATCCAGTTTGTTCCCGAGATAACGCAGGAGCCGGATTACGAGGCGGTTCTGTTGGAAATTAAAAAATGTTTATAGGGAGAAACAGCTATGACGAAATTGAATGAAATTTACAAATGTTCTGTATGCGGCAATATGGTAGAAGTAGTTCACGCGGGAGCGGGGGAACTGGTGTGCTGCGGCCAGCCCATGAAATTACAAAACCCCGGCACTACCGACGGAGCGACGGAAAAGCACGTCCCCGTGATTGAAAAAATTGAAGGGGGGTACCGGGTAAAAGTAGGCAGTGCCGCACACCCGATGTTGGACGCCCATTATATTGAATGGATTGAATTGGTTTGTGTAGAATGCGGCAAAGTGCAGCGCAAATACTTAAAACCCGGCGATGCGCCCGAAGCCGTTTTTGAAACCAAAGCCGAAAAAGTAATTGCGCGCGAATATTGCAATTTGCACGGCTTGTGGGAAAAAGAAAATTAATTTATAGCGCCCTCCGCGTTTGCCGGAGGGCGCGGCTTAGTTAGAGGAGAATTTACTTATGATGGAAGCGGTTAAAATTTCAGAACACGTCTATTGGGTAGGTGCCATTGATTGGAACATACGCGATTTTCACGGATATTCCACCAAGCGCGGCACGACGTACAACGCCTATTTGGTAATGGGGGAAAAACCCACCCTGGTAGACACGGTGAAAAAAGAATTTTACGGCGAAATGATGGAACGCATTCAAAGCGTGATTGACCCGAAAAAAATTAAAATCATTATTTCCAACCATTCCGAAATGGACCATTCCGGCGCATTGCCGGAAACGGTAAATTATATCCAACCCGACGAAGTGTACGTCTCGGCGATGGGGTTTAAAGACATTACCGCCCAGTTCCATTGTGATTTGAAATTAAAAACCGTCAAAACCGGCGACCGCATTGACGTCGGCGGGGATACCATTTCCTTTGTGGAAGCGCGTATGCTGCATTGGCCGGACAGTATGTTTTCGTATTTGGAAAAAGAAAACGTCCTCTTTACTAACGACGTTTTTGGTATGCATTATGCTACCGGAAAATTGTTTGACGACGAAAACGAAGAACGCCTTTGGCTCTACGAAGCGGAAAAATATTATGCCAATATTGTCTTGCCGTATTCCGATATCGTACTGCGCTTTTTAGGCCAAGTGAAACAAATGGGGCTGTCTCCGCGTATGATTGCGCCGGATCACGGTTTTGTATGGCGCAAGGACCCGTCTAAAATTATCAATTTGTACGCCAAATGGGCGTCCCAGGCGCCGAAAAATAAAGCGCTTGTTGTATACGATACGATGTGGGGCAGCACCGAAAAAATGGCCACTTATATTACCGAAGGCTTACACGCGGGGGGGACGGAAGTTAAACAACTTTCTATGCATTCCAACCACCGCAGCGACGTAGCCACCGAACTCTTGGACGCCAGCGCGCTTTTAATTGGTTCCCCGGTGCTTAATAGCCAGATTTTCCCGGCGATGGCCGACGTGCTGTGCTATTTAAAAGGCCTGCGCAAAAAAGGGCTTATCGGCGCGGCGTTCGGCTCTTACGGCTGGAACGGTTCCCCGGTGGACGAACTAACCAAAACCTTGGAAAGTATGCAAGTGGAAGTAGTGTCCCCGGCTATTAAATCGCCTTTCGTGCCCGACGAGAATATCAAACAAGCCTGCCGCAATTTGGGCTTAACGGTCAGCCAAAAATTGGCCGAAAAAGTAAAATAGGAGCGTGCTATGTCCGTGCAAGACATTAACGAAGGCTTGCAATATGTAACGTATGGGTTGTATATTGTTACAACGGCCGACGGAGAAAAGAAAAACGGGTTGATTGTAAACACGGTTTTCCAAGTAACGGCCGAACCGCCGCGGGTGGCTATTTCCGTCAATAAAAACAGTTTGACGCACGAAATGATTGCCAAGAGCGGCGTGTTTGCGGCAATGCCTTTGGAACAAGCCACCACCTTGCCGTTTATCGGTATTTTTGGTTTTCGCACGGGCCGTACCTTTGATAAATTTGCAAACGTGCCTTATAAAATAGGCACTTTGGGCTGCCCGATTGTTACAGAGCATACGCTTTCGTATATGGAAGTACAGGTAGCGCAACAAGTAGATGTTGGGACGCATACGTTGTTTATTGGAGAAGTAAAAGACGCCGGCGTCCTAAAGCCAAACGGTACGGCGTTGACGTATGACTATTATCACCATGTGATAAAAGGCAAAACGCCGGCCGGTGCAACACATTTGTAAAAAATATATTTTTAAACGAAGGGGAGGAAAATTCTTATGGTAAAATATGTGTGCGAAGTTTGTGGTTATACTTACGATCCCGCAGTGGGTGATCCGGCAAACGGTGTGCCTGCCGGAACCAAATGGGAAGATGTAAAAGAAGACTGGGTATGCCCGGTTTGCGGGGTAGGAAAGGACCAGTTTAAGCCGGAAAATTAAATTTTGAGGCGTTTTTGAAAAAAACACTTAAAATTTAAGCATTTTTTATTAACTCAACCAGGGCTTCTTTTAGAAGCCCTTTTTTGGCTTTTAGGTAAGCTCTGTTAATCCGGTTGGTTGGAATTTGCACCGGACCAAATAGTAAACTTTGGTATAATAAACATATGAAGATTCTCTACGTCATTACTTCTACCGAAACCGGCGGTGCGGAAAAAGCACTGCTGGAGCTGGTGCGTTTTATGGTGCCGGAAAATACCATCCGCGTGATTTCCTTAAAACCACTGGGGCCGGTTGCTTTAGATATGCAGCAAGCTGGGGCAGAAGTAAAGACCTTGGATATGCACTGGTATAACCAGAGCCGTATTATTCAGCACCTGTCGGCGGAAATTACCGCCTTTCAGCCTGATATCGTGCACGCTCTGTTATACCGCGCCATGGAATACACTAGGGTGGCCTGTGCCGGTAAAAAGCTAAAATTAGTCACTACTCCACATTTTGATTTATCCAAAAAATCGTTTGTATTCCGTTGGGTGGACCGTTTGCTGAAAGACTTGGATACGTTGACAGTGGTGGAATCATTCTCTACCGCACGCTATTTGGTAGAAAAACAAAAATATCGTAAAGAAAAAGTCTATTTATTGCCTAATGGGGCCGACCCAACGGTATTTTATCCCGATGTGGATTTGCGCCAGCAAATGCGCCAAAAACAGGGCTATCTGCCGGAACAGGTTGTATTTATCAGTGTGGCGCGTTTAGCGGCGGTAAAAGATCCTATCACCTTATTGCAGGCCTTTCGTAATGTGTTGCGCACTTGCCCGGCGGCACGTTTAGTATATGTAGGGGAGGGCCCCGAACACAACCGTTTGGCTGCTTATATCCAGGCCAATCATTTGGAAGGGGCTGTCCGGCTGGTGGGGGAACAAGCGGATATTAATGCTTGGCTGAATATGGCCGATGTATTTGTGTTGCCATCGGTGGAAGAATCTTTGCCTTTGGCTTTGATGGAAGCCTTGCGGGTGGGGTTGCCCTGTATAGTCAGCCGGGTGGGGGATATGCCTTTATGGGTAGAACACGGAAAAAATGGTTTTGTGTTTACTCCCGGGGATATCACTTTGCTCAGTTGCTTTTTATCGGAATTGGCGCAAGACCAATCCCGCCGGGTGGAAATGGGCACCGCTTCCCGGTTGCTTTCCGAGAGAATGACCCGGACTTCTCCACAATATCAACACCTTTATCAACAACTTATAAACGATAGTTTTCACGTGAAAACAAACCTTTAGGAGATTATATGGAACAACGTCTTTTTCTAGCAGCTTGTGTAATGTATGCTTTTACCTTGGTTACCCGCTATTTAAAAAAGCATAACAAATTGGCTACAGCTAATGCTTTTGGTTGGTGGCACGCTTCGTTTTTATTTCTAATTATTTTGTGTGCTGCTTATTTGTTGTGGTTTGTAATGCGGGGGGGAACGGGGGACCCGGTAACCGTGAGCCAAATTATTGGTAGTATTGTGTGTGCGGCTGCCTGTGCGGGGTGCGGCTATGCGGCTGGGCAAAAAGCGAACGCTAAAAAACAAGAAAGTATTATGAAAACCGATTTAGAATGGAGCAATACAGTGTATTTTGCTGGGTTTGTGGCTTCTGTTGTTATGTTCTTTTTTATCCAAGCGTTCAAAATTCCTTCTGCCTCTATGCATAATACATTGTTGGAGGGGGACCATTTATTTGTAAATAAAGCGGTATACGGCTTCCGTATTCCGCTGACGGATATCCGCTTTGGGGCTTCTTCTGAGATTAAACCAGGTGATATTATTGTCTTTCAGTTTCCGGCTAAGGACCGCCAACAGCAAAATTGCGGTGGCAGCCAGTACGGGAAAGATTTTGTAAAGCGGGTGATTGCTATGCCGGGCGATACGGTGCAAGTAGTCAATGGGCGCCCGATTGTAAATGGCACCCCGGTCCCGGAACAACCTTATGAACTATACCAATCGGTGGAGCGGCTGCCCTATGAAGCCCCAGAAGACCCGGAGCAATACCAACAGATTTGGGAAGAACACCAGTTGGATAATTATTTAGGCTTTTATCTTCGGGACTCCTTTGGGCCCGTAGTAGTGCCAGATAATACCTATTTTGTAATGGGTGATAACCGGGACGATTCGTGCGATTCCCGTTTTTGGGGCCCGGTCCCGCGCGAAAATATTAAAGGAAAAGCCTGGTTTATCCATTGGCCGCTAAACCGCATAGGATTGATTAAGTAGCTGTTTTCACGTGAAAACACCTACAACTAAAAGTGGAATTTTTTCACGTGAAAACCTAATATATCCTTATTGCTTTTTCGCCTGAATTAATGTTTAATATAAGTATACTTTTATGGGAGGATTTATGGGAGAAATCATCGTCGTAGCCAACCAGAAAGGAGGGGTGGGGAAAACCACTACTTCTATTAATTTATCTTATGCGCTGGCGTGCTTGGACCAGGAAGTTTTATTGGTGGATTTTGACCCGCAAGGCAACGCCGGTTCCGGGTTGGGAGTAACGGTGGCCGATGGTGAAAGATCCGTATATCACCTGCTTACCAAAACCGCCACGTTTGACCAAGTAGTCCGCCAAACCTCTAGCGAAATGCTGGACGTGCTTCCTGCTTGCAAAAATTTAGCCGGGGCCGAGGTGGAATTAGTAAATGTGCGTGGGCGGGAAAATATGCTTAAAGACGCTTTAGCCCCCTTCCGCCATATGTATAAGTATATTATTATTGACTGTCCTCCTTCTTTGGGCCTGCTGACTATCAACGCTATGATGGCGGCCGACAGTGTGATTACCCCCGTTCAGTGCGAGTACTACGCTATGGAAGGCTTAGCCCATTTTATGAGCACCGTGGCTAAAATTAAACAATTCCTCCACCCCAAACTAAAAATGGACGGCGGCGTGCTTACGATGTACGATGCCCGTATGAATTTGTCCAAGCAAGTGTTTGCGGAAGTCAGCCGTTTCTTTGGGGACCAAGTGTACAAAACCCCTATTCCGCGCAATATCCGTTTGGCCGAAGCGCCTAGTTTTGGGCAGTCTATCTTTGATTATGACCCAGCTTGCCGCGGCGCCAATGCGTACATCCAGTTAGCGATTGAATTTTTAGCCCGCCGAGGAGCGGACGCTCAGGTGTATAGAGATTTTAAAATGACGGGAGATGTGCCCGTTAATTACGATTTTGGAGGATAAAACAGATGTCCAGACAGGCTTTAGGAAAAGGCTTAGACGCCTTGATCAAACAAACCCAAGAAGTGATGCAAATGCCTACCGAGCAGGCCCAGCAGCTGCAAACCCCCGGTATGAGTGTTACCCGCATTGCAGTTAGCAAAATTGTGCCGAACCGTTTCCAGCCGCGACGCGTATTTGACGAAGAAAAACTGCAAGAGTTGGCCCAGTCCATTAAAGAACACGGCCTCACGCAGCCCATTGTAGTCGTGTATGATGCCAGTTTGGATAAATACGAAATCGTAGTAGGGGAACGCCGCTTCCGTGCCACCCAGTTGGCCGGAATGACTGAAATTGATGCCATTGTGCATAAACACTTGGGAGACCAAGAAATGTGCGCTTTGGCCTTAATTGAAAATATCCAGCGCGAAGATTTAAACCCTATCGAAACTGCTTTAGGTTACCGCAATTTAATGAGCAAATTCTACATTACTCAAACGGATTTGGCTTCGTATTGCGGCAAATCCAAGGCGGCCATTTCCAATGCGCTCCGCTTGTTGGACTTAGAGCCGGAAATTCAACAAGCCTTGCAGGAAGGAACGCTGTCCGAGGGGCACGGGCGTGCTCTTTTAATGGTAACGGACAGCACCAAGCGGGATTTACTCTTTAAAAAGATGTGCAAGAGCAAAATGTCCGTCCGCCAAGCGGAAGATGCGGCCCGGGCGTTGATGTTCCCGGCCAAAAAAGCGGATAAAGCCGCCAAGCCGGTGGAAGTAGCTTCGTTTGAAAACGAACTGCAAAGCGCTTTGGGAACCAAGGTGGAAGTAAAATACGGCAAGAATATGAAAAAGGGCACCTTGGTTATTCATTATCATTCCTTAGATGAATTGGATAATATTGCCAGCCGCTTAAAAAATAAGATGTTATAAGCATACTTTTTATATAGTTGCTTGCCCCTGGCTACGGCCAGGGGTTTTTTATTGGATCGGTTGTTGGAGGGCGCAGCTAGTGTGGGGCGTTCCCGGCGTGTGTTTTGCCTCTACAGGTTTTCTCCCTTGGTTTCCGTTTTGGCGAAACAGATAAAAAGCGGCATTGGGCCGGTGCGCCGTTTGGTTGGTTAAAAAGCTTTTGGACCCTACCGTTTTGCTGGCTGGCCCTAAAAGAAGCCCATAGCACTCTTGCGCTATTTCCGTTTATTTCTACCCGCCTTGCCCAGAGGCCAAAAGGCACTGCCAGGTGTGATATAAAAATGCTTAAAAAATAAGGATAATTTTTAAATTTCGCTTAAGGGGCTTTTTTCGGCGCTTTCCAATATTGTTAATGGGGCAACTTGGTATACGGCTTGCAGCTAAAAAGGTAGGAAAAGGGGTCAATCCACGCGTGAAGTGGAATTTTGCCCGCAGAGGTAATGTTGGGCGAAGCAAAAAAAAAACGCCGGGCGAGTGCCCGGCGTGAGTGAGTCTGTTCCATTAAACCGTGGCGTCTTTTTCGTAAAATTCCCGGATTGCTTCACACACCCGATGGATTTGTTCTTCGGTAATTTCCGGAAACATGGGGATAGACAGCACTTCTTGAGCGGCTTTTTCGGCTTCGGGGTAATCTTCTGCTTTAAAGCCGCGGTTTTTATAGGCCGGCTGTTTGTACAGCGGTACCGGATAATAGACGGCTGAACCAATGCCGCGTTCTTTTAAAAACGCCTGCAATTCGTCGCGTTTTTCGGCGCGGATCGTATAGACATAGTAGGACTGCGCATACCCCGCCGGCGGTGTAGGCGGCAGCACTACGGGTACGCCTGCCAAGCCTTCTTCATACAGGGCAGCGGCCCGGCGGCGTTTTTCGGTCCATTCCTCCAGGTGGGGCAGTTTAACGCGCAAAATAGCCGCCTGAATTTCGTCCATACGCAGGGTGGAGCCTTCCAAATCGTATTCATAGGCTTTGCCTAAGGCGCGTCCGCTGTGGCGCAAGGAGCGGCAGCGGTTGGCAATTTCGTCGTCATTGGTGGTAATGCAGCCCGCATCGCCGCAGGCGCCCAAGTTTTTGCTGGGATAAAAGCTAAAGCACCCCGCATCGCCAATGCCGCCCACCATCACGCCGTCGGCCATCGCCAAATGGGCCTGGGCACAATCTTCTATCACTTTCAAACCGTGTTCGTTGGCCAAGTGCATAATAGCGTCCATATTGGCGGGATAACCATACAGGTGCACGGGCAAAATGGCCTTGGTTTTTTTGGTAATTTTCCGCTCGGCGTCTTTTACGTCCAAATTATAAGTGCGGGGGTCAATATCGGCAAATACAAATTTGGCCCCCGTAAGCGAAATGGACGAAGTAGTGGCAATAAAGGTAAACGGGGTGGTAATGACCTCGTCCCCTTCGCCGATGCCGGCCGCTTGGAGCGCAATTTGCAGGGCACTGGCACCCGACGAGCAGGTAATGCAATGTTTTACGCCAATTAAAGCGGCAAATTCTTCTTCAAATTTTTCGGTTTGCGGGCCGAGCAGCCACCGCATAGAATTTAAAGCCTCCAGCGCGGCGCGGTTGATTTCTTCTTTCAAACTGTCGTGTTGTTCTTTTAGGTTAAACAGCGGGATTGGTTTTATGTCGTCCGTCATAAGCAAGCGTAACTCCTGTTATTTAAACAAGCTGTATACTTCCGGCATTTCCAAAAGTTCTCGAGTGATATTTTGGAAGTCGTGCCCAGTAAACGTAGCCACCAAACTAACGTGGAAGCGATTGTCTTGTTTGGAAACTTCGCTTTTTAAAATCGTAACATTTTGGGCTTCAATTTGTTTGATAATTTTGTTGACGACTTGCCAGTTAGGTTCGCAAGTAAGGTAAAACGTGTCATAGCGTTTGACAAATTCCATAAGCGTCAACGTCTTGCGTACGCCCAGCTGCACTACCAAAATTGCGGCCGCACACAGGGAAGCCCAAAAATACTGGCCATAGCCTACCGCCATACCAATTGCCGCCACCAACCATACGCCGGCGGCAGTGGTCAAACCGGATATTTTGTTTCCGTCACGCAGGATAGACCCCGCACCGATAAACCCCACACCGGTAACGACTTGCGCCGCAATCCGGCCCGGGTCGCCCCCTTGCAGGCTCATAAATTCGGACAATACGGTAAACAGCATAGCCCCCAAGCAGATTAAGCAGTTGGTGGCGAAACCGGCCGGCTTATCGTGGTATTGGCGTTCCAGCCCTAGGGCTCCGCCCAGTACCAACGCCAGAAAAATTTTAATCAAGATGTCGTCCATAACTCTATAATACAATAGACAGCAAGATAAAGTAAACCACCATCAGCGCCAGCCCCACCGGCAGTGCGGTGCGGGCCCATTCGCGGCTTTTGATGCCCAGCTTAGACGCACAGATAATATTCGGGATATTCCCAGGGATTAATAATCCGCCCGCCAAAATAAGCGACGTGAGCAAAAACACCAGCGTTTCTTTCGGCAGGGAGGGCATAATTTCAATGCTGGCCAGCGTGGCATTGTCCAATACGGCCGAAAGGGAGTTAATCCAATACAAGGCGTATTTGGACAAATGCGTAATCGTCCGTGCGGCCAAGGGTTTTAACCCTTCCCCCAGCAAAATAAGCGCCGCCACAAACATATACACTTTGCCGGCACGCAGCCAAATTTGTTTATAGGGTTCCGCTTCCATTTGGCCGGCCGGTTTTTCCGTCAGTGTGTGGGTGCCCAAGCGTGCCGCCAGCGCGCTGAACAACACCAGCGCCGGCACAATCCACACGCCCATCAGGCGCAGCAGGAAAAAGAAATCCGCTTGGTACGGTTCGCCTTTTAATTTGGCAATGACAATTGTGGACAGCGGTTCGCCAATCGGGGTTAAAATAGCGCCAAAACCAATGGCAAAACACGCGTATACGGCCAAGCGCGTTTTATCGCGGGAAGGCAGTTGCAGCAGTTTAATAATTTCCGCCGTAATGAGTGCGGCAATAATCGCGGTGAGCACGCTGGAGAACAGCCCGATTACCAAGACAGTTAAAAAAAGCAGCGTTTTGGGGCCGGTTTTATTTTCCAAGGCGTGCACGGCGTGGGCCGTCCAATGTCCAAAATGTTTGAACAATACGCCCAACACCAATACGGCGGCCGTAATGGCAATGGGTTCTTTGAGGGCTTCCGCCACCAAATGTCCATTCCAAGCGCCCGAAATGGTTACCGCGCACAGCCCACAAACCAAAAGAAAAATCTCTAATTCTTCTTCCACTTTGTGAATTAAAAATGGCAGCGTCAGTGCCGCCAGTACAATCAGCGAAAGCAGCGTCATAGCGGCTGCGGAGAGTTGTTGCTCCATAATTTATTACATCCTTTTTGGGTGTTTTATAAATAGTTTTTGGGTTATAAAAAACCCGCCGCCTCTGTGGGGCGGTGGGTTTTAAAATACACAACGCTTAAAAACGCGTACCGATTTTAAGCATAACCGACAAATAATGATAGCGGCTTTGACCGAAAGCGTCTTTAAATTCGCCGTCGGCTTCAATCAGGTTATAGCGCCCTTCTACGCCGAAGATCACCGTTTCGTCGATATCAAATTCCAGCCCTAAGCCCAACATCCAAGCCAAGTCGGTGCTGTTGGTGGTCAGGTGGGAACCGTCATCATTTTTTTGGCGGGCGAACATATGGCCAACCCCCATACCAAACGGGATATAGAGGCGGGTGGATTCGTCCGGGAAGAAGTTTACGCGTCCGGTTACCAACCCGGTAGCAATGCCGGTGCGGTAGTAGGCATCTTGCCCGTTGGCGGTAAACGTGTCGCCGTCTCCCATTTGGGCATAGTTTCCGTCCAGCCCTAAGGCAAAATAGCGGGAGATATTGCGGGTAAAGCCCAAGCCTACGGTCCAGCCCGTGCCGCCTAAGTCGACCGGTTGGCCGTTATGCACCCAGTCATCCTGCGGCAAGGTCATCCCGCCGTAAAATTCCCCGCGGGTAGTGTTTTTGCGCAGGCCGTATTCCTGCAAACCGTAGTAGTCGTAGTATTCTTCGGCTACGGCCGGCACGGAAAGAAACAACGCGCACAGCAAAAGTAATTTTTTCATAAGGCTCCTTTGGTGCTAAAGATTCAATATATTGTAAAAATTTTACAATCCTTTTACAATACAAAGCTCGTGCTGCGGGTTTTGGAACGCACCGGAAGCATTGTCGGCTACTACGCGGTCCCACTGGCCGCGCGCACGCAAAATTTGCTCGGCAATGTCGCGCACGGCGGCTTGGCCTCCGCGGCGGGAGGAAATGTATAAGGCGGCGGCTTTGGCTTCGGGCACGCTGTTGGCTACTGCCAGCGGCAGGCCTACGCGCTGCAAGAGCCCCAAGTCGATTAAATCGTCCCCGATAAAAGCAATTTCCTCCGGGACGAGCTGGTATTTTTGCAGCAGCCAATCCAACACGCGGTGTTTTACCGGCATATTGTAAAACAAGTAACGCATTCCCAACTCTTTGGCCCAAAATTCCAGCGTGTTGCTGGCTCCTTTGGACACAATGCCCGTTTGCAGGCCGCAATAGGCCAAATACAAAAGGCCCATTCCGTCCAAGGATTCAAAATTTTTGATTTCCCGCGTTACGCCCTGCGCATCGGTAAAAAAGCTTAAGGTGCCGTCGGTCATTACGCCGTCCACATCCGTCAGCAGCAATTTAATTTGGCGCGCTTTTTGGATAAAAAGCGGATTGAGTTGTACAGTAGTCATATTTTCTTTATTATACTTTTATTTTTCCCGGCCCAAAAATTATATAATTATCGTATGAGAAAATTCGTCCTTTTGGCGCTGGTATGCCTGCTTAGTTTTTGGGGCTGCACCCCTAAAACGGTTATCAGCCAGACATATGATTTTGACCAAATGAACCGCATCGGCGTGATGGGGTTTTCCAACTCTTGGCCGGCTATGCAAGGGGCGGAAAACTTGTTTGCCAAATATCTAATTGATGCTGGATATAAAGTGGTGGAACGCGCCCAATTGGAAAGTGTTTTAAAAGAGCATAATATTGCGGTATCGGGCTATTTATCGCCGGAGACGACGCGGGAAATCGGCCGGATTTTAGGGGTGGACGTGCTGCTGATTGGCGAGGTGAGTTCTTACACGCCAGCCCGCACGGAACTGACTATGACCGCCACCCGCCGCACGGAGTCCCGCCCGGTGTATACGCAAGACGTAATGCAAATGCCGGACGGCACTTATGTGGGGTATTCCCGCAAAGTGGGCACGCAGTATTCGCACTCTACCGACGTCCGCCCGACGCAGTATACAATTAATGCCCAAGTGGGTATTATTGCCAAATTGGTCGACGTGGAAACGGCCGAAATCGTTTGGATTGGGTCGGACGAAGCGTCCTCCTCCAGCGCGCTGGACGCGGCGGATTACATCGCCCGGGCGCTCGTAAAAAGTTTTACAAAAGAATTAGCAAAGCTCCAGGAAAAAAAATAATGTATCCCCGCACTTCCTTTGCCGAACAATCTGCCGCGGTGCTATTTAAAGCGTTTTTTATGCTAGTAAAAACGTTATTTATTTTGTTGGCGCTGTCGGTGGGGGCATTGGTGGCCGGGCAGAGCGCAGTAGCGCCGGTCAGCCTGCGGCTGTTGACGTCGTACGGTATGGAGTATGCCGTTGCTACGTTAAAGCCGTACCGGCATTTGTTCCCGGAGCCTTATTTAATTGATTTAGAAAACAAATAACCGAGGTTTCTATGTTAGACATTAAATATATCGTTGCAAATCCTGAAGAAGTGAAAAAACGGCTTTCTTTGCGCAAACCGGAATTGGCCGCCCAAATAGACGGCGTGCTGGAAAAATATACCGCCTATAAAACTGTTTTGGCCCGGGTGGAAGAACTGCGCGCCAAACGCAACGAGATGTCTAAATCCATTGGCAAAATAAAAAAGGAACAGGGCGACGAAGCCGCCAAAGAAGCGATGGCGCAAGTCGGCAAGATTAAAGAAGAAATGGCCGTAAAAGAAGCCGAGCTCGAGCCAATGAAAAAAGAAATCAACGATTTGCTGTTAAGCATTCCCAATATGCCTAACGAACATATCCCCGTGGGCGTGTCGGACGCGGACAACCCGGAATACTTGCCCTGCACTACGCCGCTTCCGAAATTTGATTTTAAACCCTTGGACCACCAAGCCATCGGCGAAAAATTGGGTATTTTGGATTTTGAAGCCGCCGCCGCGCTGTCCGGCAGCCGGTTTGCCTTGTTTAAAGGCGACGGCGCCCGCTTGGAACGTGCCATTATTTCGTTTATGCTCGATATGCACGCCAAAAAAGGCTACACGGAAGTGCTGCCCCCGGTGATTGTGAACGAGGATATTTTAATTGGCACCGGCCAGCTCCCCAAATTCCGCGAAGATATGTACGAATTGGTGGGCGAACCGAAACAATTTTTGATTTCCACCGCCGAAATTCCGCTGACGAACCTGAACCGCATTCGCGTCATCCCGGAAGCGGAACTGCCCATTAAACTCACGGCCTATTCGCCGTGCTTCCGCAAGGAATCGGGCACGTATGGCAAAGATACCCGCGGCTTAATCCGCAACCACCAGTTTGATAAAGTGGAACTGGTGATGCTTTCCAAGCCGGAACATTCTTACCAGATGTTGGAAATTATGGTTTCCGATGCGCAGGAAATTTTGAAAGAGCTGGGTATCCCGTACCATGTGGTGGAACTGTGCAGCGGGGACATTGGTTTTTCGTCGGCCAAGACGTATGATATCGAAGTATGGATGCCGAGCGAAAACCGCTTCCGCGAAATTTCTTCCTGCTCCAACTGTTTGGACTTCCAAGCCCGCCGTATGGGCCTGCGCTACAAAAATGCGCAAGGCAAGCTGGAATATGTGCATACCTTAAACGGCAGTGGTTTGGCCGTAGGCCGTACTTTTGCCGCCATTTTGGAAAACTTCCAGCAAGCGGACGGCTCCGTGGTAATTCCGCAGGCGCTGCGCCCGTATTTTGGCAAAGACAAAATTGAGGCCAAAAAATAATGAAACGGCTGTTTGGTTTGGCGGCGGCTTGCTGGTTGATGCTGTCTGCGGTGCTTCCTCTGTCTGCCGAACTGACGCTCCCGCCGGACGTGATGCAACACGCCACGGAAGGCATTAACGGGGTGTACAGCTTGGATTTTGATACCGCCCAAAAAAATATCGAGTGGGTTTTTGCCCATTATCCGGACCATCCCTTTGCGCACTTTGGCAATGCTATGATTGCGTGGAGCCGCTATGAGTATGAATACGAACTCAGCGACGACCGCCAACGCAAAGTGTTCGAGCAAATTTTGGACGACTCCATCGACGGCATTAAACGCTGGATGAAGCAAAACCCCGATGACCCCAACGCCTATATGGGCATTGGGGCGCTGTATGGCTTGCGCGCGATGTTTAGTATGCGCAACCGCAGCTGGGTGACGGCGTATTTTTCCGGCCGCAAAGCCATTAAAAGCCTGGAAACCGCTTTAGAATTGGACCCCACCTATTACGACGCCTATTTCGGGCTGGGCATTTACCAGTATTATGCTGGCACGTTGCCGGCTGTTATCAAGATTTTGGCTAAAATTGTGGCCATTAAAGGCGACCCGGACGCGGGGGTGGCCCAGCTGAATTTATCGCGTGAAAAAGCACACTTCACGGGGGATAGCTCCAAGCTGATCTTAATCGAAGTGCAAAACACGCGGGGCAGCAAATACTATAATCCGCAAAAATCTTTGGAGTATATCCGCCAGCTGCGCGCTAAATACCCCAAAAACCCGCTGATGCACTATGTGGAAATTATTTGTTTGTACGAAACCGGAAATTATGATGAAGTATCTGCACAGGCGGAACAATTTTTAAAACTGATTGGGAAAGACCCCTTCTACAAGGATATCTATCTTTCCCGCGCTTATACTGCTTTGGGCACCGTGCAAATGGCAAAAGGCAATTGGGCCCAAGCCCGCGTACTGTTTGAACAAGGGCGCGAAGCCATCAAAAACCAGGAGCCCAGCCGCTGGGGCGTGTGGAATGAAGTCCGGCTGGGGCAAGTGTATGACGTGCTGGGGGAACGGGACAAAGCACTTAAACAGTATAGGTATGTGCTGTCTTTCCATGATAAATGGGGCTTTGACAATGCTGTAAAACAGCTGTTAAAAACGCCGTATGCCGTACCGTCCGGCGGGGACGTAGGTCCGCTGCCGCCGTTATAATTTTAAAGCCGTTCCCTGTTGGGAACGGCTTTATTTGTAACAGCAAAACATTCCCTCAGGAGGATATATGAAAAAATGGATATCCCTCACCGTTGTAGCGGGGTTGCTTGGGCTGTGCCCTGTGCCTGCATTGGCGCAAGGATTGCAAAAAGGCGACCAAATGGTTTCCGTATTTGTAGGGGCTGGCGGCGCGACGAACAACACCCATCTGCCGTGGAATTTTACCGATGATACCGGCTTATCCTTGGGCAAAACGCAGGATTTGGGTTGGGGAGATGAAAGCGTAGCTTTCGGGGCGCAATATCTATATGCCATTCGCTCGTACTGGGCGTTTGGCGCGGAGTATAACGCCCATTTTTTTGATGGAGCTACCGACGAATTACATGCCTGGGGCGGCGGACAGCATATGAAAGCGACAGTGGACCAGGATATGGACGTGCATAACATAATGTTTGCCGGCCGTTTGACGTTGAACCCACGCAGTGCATGGCGCGTTTACATTCCCTTGGGCGCGGGGATTGCCTGGGCAAAAAGCACTCTCAAAAACAGTTTTGCGGAAACGGGCGGTGGTGTTGACGACGGATACAGAGGACCGTCTGTCTGCTAGCAGCCGTTCGTTTACCTACTATGTAGGGGTTGGGTTGGAGCACCGTTTGGCGGGTGCGTGGCTGTGGGGCTGGAAGGAAGATACCAAAGCTTTCGTTTTGACTACGGCCAATTCGCCCCTGGCTTGGGCGGCGAAAACCTACACTATATAACGGCTATGTTCAAACTATCGTATATGTTTTAATTGCCTTTTATGGTTGCAATGCCCCGCCTGTAAACGGCGGGGTTTTTATAGAAAAACCGCCCCGGGTACGAAGCCGGAGCGGCGGAATTAGTGGGCGGAAAGCTACAAAAAACCCGCTCCTAAGGAGCGGGTGAAAAGTTATTTTTTCTTTTGGTCTTTCAGCGCCAGATAACCCATCAGCCGGTAAATTAACTTAGAAACGTTAAATTCCGTAATGGTATCGGCCTTGCGTTGGCAAGCTTCCACTACGTCCACTGCCACGATGTTTTTATGTTTAATGACTTCGCGGAATAAATCCAGCGCTTCATACCACATAAATCCACCAGGCTGCGGCGTCCCCGTAGCGGGAATAACCGCCGGATCAAAGCCGTCCACATCAATGGTGATGTACACGGTATCCGTCAGTTTTTTAAGCACTTGCGGGATCAATTTTTTGATATCCCGGTTTTCGTGCATTAAAAACGTGGTTACTTTGCCCGCGTTGCAGTATTGTTTTTCTTCGCTGGCTACGCTGCGGATACCCACTTGCACCACCGGTACTTGGCGGGAAGCCGGGTACAGCGCGCACGCGTGGCTTTTGGGCGTGCCTTCAAAGGTTTCGCGCAAATCGGCGTGAGCATCAAAGTGCAGAATGCTCAAATTTTTATATTTATCAATATAAGGCTGCGCCAACGCCTGCGTGACGGTGTGTTCACCGCCAATGTAAAACGGAATGGCTTTGTACTGCATCAAGTTACGCACGGTTTTATCGATATTTTTAAAAACCGTGTTGGTGGACCCTTTGCAGTTGACGGCAGGCTGGGTGTTGATGCCAAGCTCCCAGGTTTCGGTTTTGGTTTCTTCGTCCCAAAGCTCAATCTGGGTGGAGGCTTCAATCACGGCGGCGGGGCCTTTGGCGGTACCGTGCCCGTAGCAAACCGTTTTTTCAAACGGCACAGGCACGACCACGAATTTACAAAGGGGCAGAGAGCTGTATTTGCTCTCTAGCCCCATAAACTTATCAGTTTGTACGTTATCGCTCACAATGGTACCGGAGTTTATTTAACAAACACAGCCGCAGCTACCACCGTGGTCCAGAGACCTTCCACGCAGATGGCGGACTGGGTAATGTTGGTCGTGCGGACAATTTTGCCGCTCATTTTCCAGATTTCTTCTTTCTGGTCCCAAGTCGTGTTGTTGTCAAACTCGATGCCCAACGTAGTGGAGAGCATCAAAGCAGCCAAGTCTTCCGCGTAGTCGCCGGCTTGTTTGTCGGTTTCGCCGAAGCTATGGTGCTCGGAAATGTACCCGTGCGTTTTCTTTCCTTCTTTCGGGATCGCCAGACCCACAGAAGCGGAAATCAAGCGGCGGTATTCGTTGCTGGTATTTCTGCTGATTACGCAATGCAGAATTTGGCCCGGGCGCAATTCCTGCAAGCCTTTGGAAACAGGCACGGTTTTGCAGCCGGGAGGGAAGATGCTGGAAACAGGCACCAAGTTGAAGCTGGCGATTTTGGCGTCTCTCAACGCTTCTTCAAAGCTGGCCAGTTTTTCTTTGTGTCTGCCGATTCCTTTGGTAAGGAATATCTCTTTGGGTACAAACGCTTCGTACATTTTTATTTTTCCACTAATTCCTTGATGTGAATTAATATAATATAAATTATAACAAATAACAACAGGAAAGTTCCTATTGTTTCTTGTTACAATCCGAGTACCGCTATCGGTTGCCCCGCAGGGCCAAAAACCGATACAATAAAAGTGTAATATATTCCTATGAAAAAAACAAAATTTCTTTTGGTTACGGCAATCCTTTTTACCGCGACGGGAGCGTATTGTATGGCAGATATGTTTAAAAACGGTGTGTTGCATTTTGATTACAAAGCGGAGGAATTGGCCCCGGCCGAAGCGGCCGCCCGCGTGCAGCTGGAAAAAGACCTGGACGCTTTGGTGGCTATCCCCAAAGAGCAGCGCACCTTTGACAATACCATTATGGCCTACGAACGAGCGTTTGACGATTACGGCAATGCGTTAGGTATGAGCGGGTTCTTGTCCTATGTATCCACGGACAAAAACTTCCGTGATGCAGCTTTGGCCCTGCAAATGCAAATCAGCCAGTATATGGTGGACGTTGCCACCCGGCGCGACGTATACCGCGCCATCCGCGAATATACCGACACGAACCCCCAGCTGGACCCCGTGCAGGCCAAGCTCGTTAAAGAAATGCTGATTGGTTTTAAAAACAGCGGTATGGAATTAAACGACGAAGACTTGGAAACATTCAAAGCCTTAAATAAAGAAAAAGCGGAATACATTATTAAATTTGATAAAAATATCCAAGAATATAAGGACCCTCTTGCCGTGACGGCCGAACAGTTAAAAGGCTTGGGGCCCGATTATATTGAAAAATTGGAAAAAACCGACGACGGCAAATACCTCGTTACGCTGGCCTACCCGGACTATGTGCCCTTTATGCTAAACGCCGACGACGAAGCCGCCCGCAAAGCCCTGGAATTTAAATACAACCGCCGCGGCGGGCAGGAAAACGTGGAACTCTTGGAAAAAACCCTTACCTTGCGCCGGCAGATTGCCCAGCTTTTGGGGTATGAAAACCACGCCCAGCTTAAGCTGGAAGACCGTATGGCTAAAAACCCCGAAACGGTAATGAAATTTTTGAAAAATTTGCAGAAAAAATTAAAACCGCTTGCCCAAAAAGAAGACAAAGAAATGATTGCCTATAAAAACGGCAAAACCGGCAAAAAAAGCCGCACGCTTTATTCGTGGGAAAGCGGCTACTGGAGCAACAAATACCGCAAAGAAAATCTGGAACTGGACAGCGAAAAAATAAAAGAGTATTTCCCTTCCCAAGTAGTGATTGACGGTATGTTGGATTTATTCGGCGGTGTTTTTGGCATTGCGTTTGAACCGGTGGATATTCCCGTGTGGCACCCGGACGTAAAAGCGTTTAAAATCAAAGACCGCCAAAGCGGTGCACTGATTGCTTACTTTTATATGGACCTTTACCCCCGCGAAGGCAAATACAAGCACGCCGCCTGCTTTGGCTTAGTAGAAGGGGAAGAAAAGAAAGACGGCACCTATCAAATCCCGTTTGTGGCCATCGTAGCCAATATGAACAAGCCTTCCGCCGCTACGCCTTCTTTGCTCAAACACAGCGAAGTGGAAACCCTGTTCCACGAATTTGGGCACGTTTTGCATAATGCGTTAACCAAGTCCAAATACGCGGCTTTTTCGGGTACCAGCGTCAGCTGGGATTTTGTCGAAGCCCCCAGCCAAATGCTGGAACGCTGGGCGTGGGACCCGCAAGTGCTTAAAAAAATCAGCAAGCACTATCAGACGGGGGAACCGTTGCCGGACGATTTGATTAACCGTATGGTTGCAGCCAAAAACTTTGGTGCGGGCGGAACTTATTTGCGGCAGGATTTTTTTGCCCAATACGATATGACGCTCCACACCGCCAAAACAACGCCGGACTCTACCAAACTGTATTTCGATTTAACCAAAAAAATCCGCGGTTTGCCGCTTACCAAAGGCACTATTCCGCAGGCGTCTTTCGGGCACATTATGGGCGGATATGACGCAGGGTATTACGGCTATTTATGGTCGGAAGTAATTGCGGAAGATTTCTTTGGCGAATTCAAAAAGAACGGTATTTTTAACCCCGAAACGGGCCTAAAATTCCGCCGCGAAATTTTGGAAAAAGGCGGTACGCTGGACGAAGAAAAAATGGTGGAAAACTTTTTGGGCCGCCCGGCCGATATCGCCCCGTTCTTGCAGTCCATCGGGCTTGGCCAGGAGGATTTATGAGCGTCGTAATAGGGATAGACGTTGGCGGTTCCACCACTAAAATTGTGGGGTATACAGACGGGGGAAAGCTCGTTTCTATGCTTAAAGTGGAAGCTGCCGACCCGTTGACAAGCGCCTACGGCGCGCTGGGCAAATTTATTAATGAAAACGGCCTGGCCCTTTCGGACGTGGCGCAAATTATTTTAACCGGGGTGGGGTCGTCTTTGTTTAAAAAGGATATTTACGGCATTCCTACTTCCTCGGTGGACGAATTTGAAGCCATCGGTTCGGGCGGGTTGGCCCTTTCGGGCAAGAAAGAAGGGCTGATTGTCAGTATGGGTACCGGCACGGCTTTTGTGCGCGCCGGCAAAGACGGCATTCGCCATATTGGCGGGTCCGGCGTGGGCGGTGGAACGGTGCTGGGCCTGTGCGAAAAATTATGCGGCGCTACGTCCTTTAAGACCATTGCGGAAATGGCCGAAGGCGGCCAGCTGGACCGGGTGGATTTAAACATTTGCGATATCAGCAAAGGGGTGATTTCTACCCTGACTCCGGATACCACCGCTTCCAACTTTGGCAAAATGGAAGACGGTGTTTCCCCGCAGGATTTAACGGTAGGCGTATTGAATATGGTGTTTCAAACCATTGGCATGATGGCGGTTTTTGCCTGCCGCAATGACGCGGTAAAAGACGTGGTGCTGACGGGCACGCTTACACAAGTGCCGTTTGCTAAGCGCGTCTTTCAGGCGTTGCATAAAATGCACGGCGTCAATTTTATTATTCCGCCCAATGCTATTTACGCCACGGCCACGGGGGCGGCGCTTTCGTATTTGTATAAGCACGGAAAGTTAAATGTCGGCTAACCAGCAGTCGTATAAAAAATCCAGTTTCGGGCCGGCGTTTTTCTTTTTAGGCAAACGCCGCCGCGAAGCGTTGGCCAATTACTATGAATTTTGCCGCCTGATGGACGATATTGCCGACGAGCCCAACATTCCTGCCCCTGCCGCGCAGCTGGCCCAGTGGAAAGAAGAAATCGCCCGGGTGTACCGCGGAACCCCGCAAACCGATTTGGGGCGCCGTTTGGCGCAGGACGTGCAGGCTTTTTCTATTCCGCAAGACCGGTTTCTTTTATTGATAGAAGGAATGCAGGCCGATTTGGAAGGGCGTTGCTATCCGACGCAAGCCGAGCTGGATTGGTACATTTACCGGGTGGCGGTGGCGGTTGGGCTGGCCACGCTGGACATTTTAGGCCTGCAGGGCCCGGCGGCGGGCGCATTGGCGCTCCATCAAGGGACGGCCGTACAGCTAACGAACATCATTCGGGACGTTCCCGACGACGCCCGCTTGGGCCGCGTGTACTTGCCGGACGATTTGCTCACCCGTTTTGGGCTTTCCCGGCAGGACGTATTGCAAAACCGCAACCCTCGTGTTTTGGCGGCGGCCTTAAAAGAAATGGCCGCCCGCACACAGGAGGAGTATGCCCGCGCGTTTGCCTGTATGCGGGGGTTTGCTCGTCTTAAAATGATTCCCTGTCGGGTGATGGGGTATGTATATTTAAAAAATCTTGCTAAAATAAGAAAAACAGGCTTTATTTTTACACGCCCCGTCAAATTGACCAAAGGCGAAAAACTAAACTGTATTTTTTATGCGCTACTTAAAACTTTCTTCTAATCGTGTTTTAGTGGTACTGACCGCCTGTCTGTGCGCGGCCCCCGTGTGGGCGGCCGGCGGCAAGCAGACGGTGGCTTCGTGCTTGGAAAGCGGAAAAAAAGCTTTTGCGGCAAAGTCGTATTTGCAGGCGCAGGATACTTTTACCCGCTGCCTAAAATTAGACCCCAACAACGTGGACGCGCGCCTGTCCTTGGCGGGCGTGCTTTTAACGCAGGACGATTTAGACGGGGCGGAAAAACATTTTAATGCGGCGCTTCGCCAAATGAAGCGCACCTCCCCGTATTGGTCGTACACCTATTCCATGCTGGGGGATATTGCCCTTAAACGCCAGCAAAATGATACCGCCTTAACGATGTACACCAAATCGCTTGAATATAACGCGGCAAATGTGAACTCCTTGGTGGGCAAAGGCGTGATAACGGAATACCAAGGGGATAAGCAAGGCGCGGCAGAATATTACCGTTCGGCGTTGGCGGTGGAGCCGCTTAACCTGATTGCGCGCAAGCGCTTAATTAATTTGGAACCGGATTATCTGACCGACGACGAAATCCTGACGGCGCTTAAACAACGCTACGCGGTAGAACCCAATGCCACAGAATTGACGGACGAAAATCGCACCCTGTTTGCCAAAATTCACCAGGCCGAACAACGAGGCGGGTTGGACTATTTAAAAAACAAATATCCGCGCGTACCGCAAGAATATGTAGTAACCCTTAACAAAGACACGGACTTTGCCCGCGATATGCTGACGTTGGACGGATACAACGCCTTAAACAAAAGCATCGGACAGGACGCCATTGCCGTGTTTCAAAAACTGGGGGTTCCGATAAAAGACGTGTTTTATTTGCGCAATATGAAAGGCGAAAAAATCTTTACCCCGCAAAGCACCCTCACCGACAGCGGTTTTTACGTCTATACCGAAGCCTTGCAGGGGCGCAAAGCGTTCTTGTTGCCTAACGAAGACGTCCCGCCTTCTCAGGCTTTTTTGGCGCAGGTAGCGTCCCGCATACAGCAACTGAAAAATGCAGGGTATGTGGAAATTTCACGTTCGGATTTTAAAATGATTCAAAACCAAACCAAATGTTCCGAAAACACGTTGGTTACCAAATTGGGCGTATATGTTTTGAATGTAACTAAAAACGACCGCCGCTATTTTGTGCTGGCCCGCCAAACGGCGGACCCCAAAAAAGGCGTGCCCTATTATTATCTGATGGCGTCGCGCGCCAAACGCAACCCAAATATCAAAGTTCCTTCCAACTCGTTGGTGGAAAGCTATGCTTTTTATGGATACACAATCTGTTTGGAAGATGGGGATTTATTAGAATAGCTAAACAAACTATAAAAAAGCGGAGAGGTTTTTCCTCTCCGCTTTTTTATTGCAGCATAGTTTAGGCGTTTGTTTTTTTGCCAATCATTTGCAAAAATTCTTCTTCTGTCAGCACGGGTACGCCCAGCTCCTGGGCTTTTTTGAGCTTGCTGCCCGCTTCGGCTCCGGCCACTACATACGAAGTTTTTTTCGAAACGCTTCCGCTGGCTTTGCCGCCGTATTCTTTGGCCAGCATTTCCGCTTCGGTGCGGGTCATGGTTTTTAGTTCACCGGTAAACACCAGCGTTTTGCCATCTAAAATATTGCCGGCCAGTTCTTTTTTGGGTTGTGTAAAATTCAGCCCGGCCGCCCGCAGGCGTTCTATTTGTTCCAAGGCGCGTGGGTTACGGAAAAAATCATAAATGCTGCGCGATACAATTTCTCCCACTTCCCGTACGTTTTGTAATTCTTGCAGTGTTGCATTTTTTAGGGCGTCCAAGGTGCGGAACCGGTCCGCCAAAATTTCGGCCGTTTTAGCGCCCACGAACGCAATTCCCAGGGCAAACAGCAGCCGCGAGAGCGGTTTTTGTTTGCTGGCCTCGATAGCGTCTAAAAGGTTTTGGGCTTTTTTATCTTTGAAATTCTCCAAATTCAGCAGGTGCAAAAACGTCAATCCGTAAATGTCGGCAAAATCCGCTACATAATGGTTTTCCAATAGTTGGTCCATCACCACGTCACCCAGGCCGTCAATATCCATTGCGCCGCGCGAGGCAAAGTGCAGCAAACGGGCGCGTAATTGTGCGGGGCAGGCCGGATTTACGCAATAATAGCCCACTTCGTCGGGTTCTTTGTACACGGGGCCGCCGCAGGACGGGCAAACCGTCGGGGGCAGCACGTCCGCTTGCCCCAAATGTTCTACCACTTTTACCACTTTGGGGATTACTTCCCCCGCGCGTTCAATAATCACGCGGTCCCCCACGCGCAGGCCCAAACGGCCGATTTCGTCAAAGTTATGCAGGGTTGCGTTGGAAATCGTCACTCCTCCTACGGCCACCGGTTCCAGTTGGGCCACCGGCGTAATGACGCCGCTTCGGCCGACGGAAAACAAAATATGGTTTACCGTGGTGGTGGCTTGCGGGGCCGGGTATTTAAAGGCAATGGCCCAGCGCGGGCTTTTAGCGGTTACGCCCAACACCCGCTGCAGAGCAAACGAGTTCACTTTTACCACCAGTCCGTCCACATCAAAAGGCAGTTGGTGGCGGGAAGCCTCAAATTGGTTATAAAAACGAATGACTTCGGAAATTTGCGTAGTTTTGGTGCGGGCCGGGCAAATGGAAAAGCCCCATTGTTTGCATAAGTCAATAAACCCGCTGAAGCTGTCCGCTGCAATATTGCCGGCCCCAAAAGAATGGGCAAAGAATTTAAGCGGCCGTTGGGCGGTAGTCTGCGGGTCTTTTTGGCGCAGGGACCCGGCGGCTGCGTTGCGGGTATTGGCAAAAATATTTTCGCCCAAGAGTTCCTGTTTTTTATTGAGGTCCTGCAAATCTTTCTTTTCCAAATACACTTCCCCGCGGATTTCCAATAATCCGGCCGGTGCGTTTTCCAACTTATGGGGAATGTTGCCAATGGTGCGGGCGTTGGCGGTGATGTCTTCGCCGGTTTTGCCGTCCCCGCGGCTGGCGGCGGTGACTAAAATGCCGTTTTCGTAGGTGAGCGAGCAAGAAACGCCGTCTATTTTGGCTTCCACCACCATTTCAAAATCGTTTTGTTGGAGGGTTTTTTCCGCCCGGGCGTACCATTCGCGGATATCGTCGGGCGAATAAGAATTGTCCAGGGAAAGCATAGGAGTAGCGTGTTTGACGGGTGCAAACAGGGTGCCTGCCTGGCCGCCCACGCGCTGGGTGGGCGAATTTTTGGTGCGGTACTGGGGGTATTGGTCCTCCAGATCCTTTAACTGTTTGTAAAGTTCGTCGTACTGCGTGTCGGACAAAATGGGATTGTCCAAATTATAATACAGGTTGTTGTGATAATTGATCAGCTTTTTAAGCCGTTCAATTTCTTCTTTGGGGTGCATAGATTTTATTTACGTTCTTTTTTCAGCTGGTCTAAAAGGCCGTTAATAAATTTGCTGGAATTTTCGGTGGAATATTTTTTAGCCAGTTCAATAGCTTCGTCGATAATAGCAGGCACGGGGGTGCGCTCCGGGCTGAAGACCATTTCGTAAGTAGCCATACGCAAAATCGAGCGGTCCACCGCCGACATACGCGCCACCGTCCAGTTTTTGGCATACGCGGAAACCAGTTTATCAATTTCTGCCAAATGTTCCGTGGTGCCGGATACTAAATCTTCACAGAAGGGGAAGCAGTCCCCGAGTTCTCTTTTAAAATCGGCCGCATAGCGGGTGACGTCCGTTTCGTGGGAGTCTTTGGCGCTGTCGGCATAATAAAGCGATTGGAGGGCGCATTCCCGGGCCATTCTTCTGTTGCTCATAATTGCCACCTTAAAACGTAAAAATTGTCCTAAAATCCATATAGATTTTAGCAAATTTCCTTTCGTCTTGCAGGACTGGCTGGCAGGCAGAATGGCTAATGGTTTTTTATACTGGTTTTTGTTTGCTTTTTGTGGTACTATATATTGCTAAATTTAAACAAAGGGAGAAAATATGAACCACAAGAAAGCAATCTTAACGGGCGTGCTGGCCCTACTTTTGGCGCTGCCTGCGGCTGCCCAAAAAGTAAAAACCGTCTCCGGTCAGGGGCGGTATATGTCCCGCGCGGTGCAGGAATTAGGCGCATTTAAAGCGGTGGAAGTCCGCGGGGATATTGAAGTGGATTTTATGCAGCGGCCGAATGTGGCGGTGACCGTAAGCGGGCCGGAAAACCTGGTCCGCTTGTCCAACGTATATGTGGAAAACGGCGTGTTGGTGGTGGAATACACCCAGCCGATTCGGGTGCGCGGCGAACGGAATTTGAGAGTGGCGGTCAGCGCGCCGGAATTGGCGGCGGTAACCGTGGACCAAAACGGCGAATTTGAAGTGATTGGCCCCTTGCATACAAATGTGGAAGTTTTTGCCATAGTAGCCAAGCAAAATGCGGACGTTTCCATAGACCATCTTCAATCTTCGTCTTTGGTACACGTTACCGCCTCGGACCGTGCAGAGGTGGAATTAAACCATATGCAGGTGCAAAGGGTAGAGGCAACCCAGAACGATCGTGCCGAAATAGACCTGTCGGGCAAAACGCAGGACGTGTTGCTTGTTAATGGTGGGTCTCGTACGCTGGACGCCGAAGATTTGCGTGCCGAGGTTGTGGCCGCCAATCTTTTTTCTTCCGGTGATATTAAAGCCTATGCAACTTACCGCCTGGTTGCCAAAGCGGAGGGACGCGGAAAAATTATATACAAGGGCTATCCGACCGAGATTGAACGGGAAGGAAACCCCAAAAAAATCCGCCGCGACCGCGATGACGACCACGACTACGACGACTAATTTTAAAGCCCCGCTTCGGCGGGGCTTTTTATGGGTGTGTTTGCTAGGCAGAGAAGCGAAAAAAACATATAATACCCGTATGAAGAAAATTTTAATTTGTTCGTTGGCAGGGCTTTTGCTAGGGGCTTGTTCTTCTGCGCCCGAACAACATTTGGTCGGTGCCGACCGCGACGCGCACGGCTGCATTGCGTCGGCCGGATACACTTGGAGCGAAGCGCAAGCCTCCTGCGTGCGCGTGTGGGAAGAGGGCATTCGGCTGGACCCGGCGGACGCCGCGCGCGAAACCGGGGCCGCGTATGTGGTACTTTCCAAGGACGGCACACAAGCCGAATTGTTTGTGCCTGTTAAAACCCGCCCGCCGCTTTTGACGCGCGCGTTTACGCCGGACGGCCCGTACTGGGCCGACAGCCAACAAGCCTGGCTGCTAAAACGCCTGCCGCAAGGGTGGGAATGCTGGCACCAAGGCCGCTTGCTGTATACGGCACCCAACCCGCAGGAGAATTGACACGTTTTCGAATAAGTTGGTATAATAAATGTGTTCCCGTATAGGGGAACTATTTTTTTGAAAGAACGATTAAATGGCCAGATACGATAACAGAAGAGAATACAAAAAAGATCTCTATCGCAGAAACCAGAATATCCGCGTTGCGGAAGTGAGAGTCATCAATTCCGACGGCGCAATGATTGGGGTCATGCCGGTGGCGCAAGCCATCGCCCTGGCCAAAGAACAAGAGTTGGACCTGGTGGAAATTTCACCCAACGCCCAACCTCCTGTCTGTAAAATACTTGATTACAACCGGTACGTTTACGAACAGGGCAAGAAAGCGGCGGAAGCCAAAAAGAAACAAGCCAAAGTAACCTTGAAAGAGCTGCGCATTAAGTCGCGCATTGCTCCGCACGATTTGGACGTTAAAATACGCCAAATTGAAGAATTTTTGCGCAAGAAAGATATGGTTCGTTTTGTAGTGGTGTTCCACGGCCGCGAAAACCAGCACAAAGATATTGGCATTCAGATTTTGAACGATACGGCCAAACGCTTGGCCGAACTCGCCACTGTAGACGGCGGTTTGCAGTCTATGGGGAACAGAATGTCCATGACGTTTGTGCCCAAAAACTAAACGATTTTTAGGTCCTTTTTAGTGTACTGCGTACGGGGCTTGACCGGCTCCCGGCGCAGGTTGTTCGGAAAAAGGACTAATTAAACAGAGGTACTATAAAAATGCCTAAATTGAAAAACCACAGCGGCGGCAAAAAACGCTTCAGAAAAACCGCCACGGGTAAATTCACCCACAGAAAAGCCGGCAGAAAACACTTGCTTACGCCTGTTTCTGCCTCCCGGAAGCACGAAACCAGAAAGACCGGCGTGATTACGCCCGAGTCCAACAAAGGGAAGATCTTGGAAAAATATCTCCCGATGGCCAAATAAGAGGTTAGAAACATGAGAATTAAATTCAGCGTTCCCAGACACGCAAGAAAGAAAAAAGTATTGAAAAGAGCCAGCGGCTACTACGGAGATAAATCCCGCCGCTTGCGCATGGCCACCCAGCAGCTGGATAAATCCGGCGTGCACGCTTACGTTGGCCGCAAAGACAAAAAAACCACTTACCGCCAGTTGTGGATTACCCGCATCAATGCCGCGGTGAGAGAGGAAGGTTTGTCTTACTCTAAATTCATCAGCGGCTTAGCCAAAGCCAACATCACGCTCAACCGCAAAATGTTGTCCGAAATGGCGATTAAAGACCCGGTGTCCTTCAAGAAATTGGTGGATGTGGTCAAAGCTGCTTAAGCGTTTCTGCTTTGCAAGTAAAACCCCGCTCTTTGGAGCGGGGTTTTTTATGGCAGGAGGAAAGGCTGTGACGGCCGGTTTAGTTGGCAGGCCCAGATAAGGATTTAAAAAACTCCCTGTTAAAAGGGAGTTTTTTGCAATAGAGCGGCTAAATGAATGCGGTTTATTCCGGCTGGGCGGGGTCTTCGTCCCCGTTGGCGGATACCCGCTCGTAATTTTCGACCCGCTTAAAAAAAGCTTTCCACGCAGGGGAAGTAGCATCTCCCTGTTTGCCGATTTGCTGTTTGTGGCGTTTGTAAATAGCGAGCATATTTTTTTCGGTTTGTTCGTCAATTTTTTGTTGGTTGGCCGCAAACGCCTCGGGCGATTGGCAGGTGGCGGCATTGGCAAAGGAGGCTGTTTCGTCCGCAAACAGCGTGCGCACGGCTTCTTGGGCGGCTTCCGGCCCAAAGAGCTGTGCCGTTATTTGCGCCCTTTGGGTGTTATATTCCCGGCGGCGGGATAAAAAATCGTCGAGCATAGCGGAAATTTCCGGCCCCAGCAGTTTGTTTTCCAGCGGGGGGCGTTCGTCTTCCATCATAATATGCAAAAGAGGCTCTTGCTCGGGTTTTTGGGGTGCGGGAGCTTTGGGCGGCTGGGGTTTAGCCGGTTTGGGCGCCGGGGGCGCGGGAGGCGGTACCGGCAACGATAATTTTTGGGAGAAAGAAGTAATTTGTTCTTTCCATTGGGCCAATTGGTCATTCCAGTTCTTGGAAAAAGCTTCTGCACTGGCGGCGGTCTGCGCTGCTTGTTGGGCGCCGGGGGAGCGGTCCTCCGGGTTGGTAGCCCATACTTGGAACGGGAGATTTTCTTTAATCAGCAGCAACACTCCGTTTAAGGATTGCGAAAAGACCATCAAAAAAGCGGCCAACAGCAACAAACCCACGATAAAGCGTAAACGGCCCATAGTCAAACAATGCTCCTGTAATGTTAACGGCGGATATTTTTAATGCTGCTTGCATTTTGCTGCATCAGCTGGTTCAGTTTTTGGTTTTGCGTTTGTAACAATTTATTTTGTGCAGCCAAATAGGCGTTAAAATCGGCACTGGACGAAGCGGCTTTTTTCAGTTTCCGTTCGGTATCGGCCGTCAATAAAAACGCCTGGTATTTTACGTTGTCGCCAAAAGTGGCGGCAATGTCATTCAGGGTGCTCTGGTTAGAAAGCTGAACGGCTTCCAGGGCGCGTTTCATTTTTACGCGGTCTTCCTGCGTGGCGCGGCCCGGCAGTGCGTCGGTATCCAGGGTTACTTCCATAATTTGCGGGGCCGGTTTGCGCGGGGTTGCCGGCCGGGGTTGTGTATTGCTGGTTGTTTCCGGCTGGCCGGGCAGTTGGCCGGCAGTTTTATTAGCGGACGGCATCGATTTGATTTTAGAAAGAAAGTCATTAAAATCGGGGTCGTTGGTTTGTTGTTGCGCCAGCTGTTTGGTTAACACTTCGGCGTATTGCTGCAGCCAAAACAAGCGGATTTGTTGTTCCTGCTCTTTGGTTGTACAAGCACATAACAGCAAGGCTGTTAAAGGGAATAAAATAAGTTTTTTCATAGGGGATCCTCTGTTTTCAAAATATAACAAATTTAGGATAGCCCATACAACGCTTTTGTATTGCGGACGGTAATTTCCGCCAGTTCTTCCAGCGGGATATTTAGGTAATCCGACACAAACTGCCCAATCAGCGGGATATTGGACGGATCGTTGCGTTGGCCGCGTTTTCCCTGAGGGGATAAATAGGGGCAGTCTGTTTCCAGCACCAATTTATCGGCCCCGGCTTTTTTGACGGCTTCGCGGATGTATTCATTCTTTTTATAAGAAAAACAACCGTTTATGCCCAATAAAAGCCCCATATCCAACGCGCGCTTGGCTTCTTCGTAGCGGGCGCAGAAACAATGCAACACGCCGGGGTGCCCGGTGGCAGAGGTTCCTTTCCATTCGTGTTTTAAAGCGTGGAAAGTGTCTTCATAGGCCGCGTAATCTTCGCCTTGGCGCCGCACATGCAGGACAAGGGGCTTTTGCGTTTGGTTGGCCAGGGCCAGCATTTGCGAAAAAGTTTTTTGTTGAGTGTCTCGGTCGGTATATTCAAAACAAGTATAATCCAGCCCAATTTCTCCCACGGCCACGTTGCGCGGGTCGGGCAGCAAGGCGGCCAGGCGGTCCAACTGAGTGGCATCCATTTTGCAGGTGTATTCCGGGTGTACGCCCAAAACGGCCCGCACCAAGGCGGGGTAGCGGGCGGCTAAGTCTAACGCGGGCTGCCATTCTTCTGGGGAGCAGCCAATTTCTACACTTAATACAATGCCCGCTTGCGGCAGCGTGTGGGCAAGAAGTTCTTCCCGGTCAGCGTCAAAGGCCGGGTCGTTCAGATGGGCGTGGGAATCAATAAATTGCATAGCTATATTGTATCTTTTTAAAGCGCGCGGCTAAAGAGGCGGTGGCAAAGGGTTCTAATCTAAAAAACAACTTGTGTGTCGGCGCGCACCTTACTATAGTAAGGAAAATCCTGTTTGCAGAAAGGGGGGAAATACATTCAAAATTAGCAGTCTAAAAAAGGGGTTGACAAAAATAAAATAATTGCATATAATTTTAGCAGAGAGGTTTAAAGAGTGCTAAAATAAAATCGACGCTCCGAAGTTCCTCCAGGGAAAAATATGAGAATCTTAAAACCGGAAATTGCCAAAGCACGCAAAGAAAAAATTTTGCGGTGGGTTATCCAACAGTTTGTAGAAACCCGCCGCCCGGTCGGTTCGCAAATGATTGCGGAAGGCGCCTTGCAGGACGTATCCAGCGCCACCATTCGCAACATTATGAAAGAACTGGAGGAAGAAGGCTACCTCTACCAGCCGCATACTTCCGGCGGGCGTATTCCCACGGATAAAGCTTACCGCTATTATGTGGACTACCTGGCCAACGTGCAAAAGATGGCCGCCCGCGAACGCCAGCGCATTGAAGAACAATACGATGCACGCGTAAACGAAGTGGATAATATGCTCGTGCAGACCTCGCGCCTGCTGGCCATGCTTTCCGGCGCGGCAGGGTTTGTGTATGCGGCCCATGTGGAAGACCAGCGTATCCGGCGGTTGGATTTTATTCCGGTGGCGCCGGGAATGATTCTAGCGGTGCTCGTTACCCAAGCGGGGGCGGTGCGGCACTGGCCGGTGCGCACGGGGTATGTAATAGAGCCTTCCCGCCTGCGGGTGCTCAGCCGGTTTATTAACGAAGAAATTTCCGGCTTGACCTTGGCCCAGGCCCGCCAAGTGCTGTGGCAGCATATTCATTCGGGGCACCGTGAAATTTCGGACTTGGCCGACTTGGCCACCCAAGTGCTTAAAGATATTGAACGGCCGCAAACGGGAGCCGACGAATTGTATGTGGAAGGCATTGGCCGCTTGTTAGAAAATACGACCGAAGCCGATTACGAAGATTTGAAGCAAATGATGCGCGTGGTTGAGGAGCGCGAACGTTTTTCCTCGCTGTTAAACGAGAAAATGACGGATATGGAAAAATCCAACCAAAAAGTTAGTGTCAGCATCGGCAGCGAAAACGAACTGACGGAACTGAAAAACCTCAGCATCGTTTCTACCGCGTGCCGCGTGGGGGATAAAACAGTGGGAATGTTGGGTATTATCGGGCCCAAGCATATGGAATATACAAGAGTAATGTCCCTGGTCAATTTTATTGGGGAACTCTTGCAGGCGTCTATGAACCATTGGGCGGCATTACCTGCTGAGGACGAAAAGGATTATGAGTAAGAAACATCAACAGAAACACGACGCAGCCGAAAGCGCCGAAGAATTAAACGAACAGGACTTGCCGGAAGTAAGCGAACCGGAAATTGAAGTAAAACCGGCAGACGAACCCGCCCAAGAAAAAAAACCTGATTATTACGACCAGTTGGTCCGCTTAAGTGCCGATTTTGAAAATTATCGCAAACGGACCGAACGCGAAAAAGCGTCTTTTCTGGCCTATGGTAAAAAACAATTTGCCGAAAAACTGCTGCCCGCATACGAAGTTTTATTGCGCCAGCGTGAGGAGTTAGCAAAAAAACAAACTGACGAAGAATGCCCCGCTTCCTTAAAAGCCGTAAAGGACGGTCTCAATATGGTTTTTACGGAGCTGGAAAAAGCCTTCAAGGCCGAAGGGATTGAGCATATGGACGTGCTGGACAAACCCTACGACCCTGCCACCCAAGAAGTGGTGGCGATGCTTCCGTCTTCCGAAGCCCAGGACGGAATGGTGTTGCAAGAAGTGCAGATGGGATTCACGATGGACGGCAAAGTCCTGCGCCCGGCGCGGGTGATTGTCGGCCAGCACGCGGAAGGGTAATACCCGTTCCGCTTTGGGGTAAAACATTTTTTGATTTACAAAGGAGATACAAACAGTATGGCTAAAATTATTGGTATTGACTTAGGAACTTCCAACACGGCTGCGGCGGTGATGGAAGGAGGCAGAGGAACCATCATTCCGTCTGCCGAAGGCAGCTCTATCGGCGGGAAGGCATTCCCTTCTTACGTCGCTTTCACCAAAGACGGCCAACGCTTAGTAGGTGAACCGGCTCGCCGCCAGGCCATCGCCAACCCGGAAGGCACCGTAACCGCCTTCAAACGCAAAATGGGGGAAAATTACAAATATAATTTGCGCGGGCAGGAATTTACGCCCCAGCAGCTTTCGGCTTTTATCTTGCAGAAGGTGAAAAAAGATGCCGAAGCTTTCTTGGGCGAACCGGTGGAAAAAGCTGTTATCACCGTACCCGCTTATTTTAACGACAACCAGCGCCAGGCCACCAAAGACGCCGGCCGCATTGCGGGCTTGGAAGTAGTCCGCTTGGTAAACGAACCGACGGCCGCCGCGTTGGCTTTCGGTATCGACAAAGCCGGCAAAGAACAAAAAGTAATGGTGTTCGACTTGGGCGGCGGTACGCTCGATGTGACCATTATGGAAATGGGCAAAGAAGGCACCTTCGACGTGCTTTCCACCTCCGGTGATACGCAGCTGGGCGGTACGGATATGGATAACGCCATCATTCAGTGGATGGTGGACGAATTCCGCAAACAGACCGGTATTGATTTGTCGAAAGACAAACAGGCCCAACAGCGCCTTAAAGACGCGGCCGAAAAAGCCAAAATCGAACTGTCCACCACTATGGAAACGGACATCAACCTGCCGTTCATTTCTGCCGGTGCGGACGGCCCGAAACACTTGGAATTGCAGCTTTCCCGCGCTAAATTGGAGAGCTTGGTGGACGACATCGTCAAACGCTGCGGCAAATCCGTCAATCAGGCGTTGTCCGATGCGGGATTAACCGCTTCGCAGATTGACCGCATTATCTTGGTCGGCGGTCCGACCCGTATGCCGATTGTGCAGAAATATGTGGAAGACCTCGTGGGCAAGAAAATTGAACGCGGTATCGACCCGATGGAATGCGTGGCGATTGGCGCCTCGGTGCAGGCCGGTATTTTGACGGGTGATGTAAAAGATGTGCTTTTGTTGGACGTTACGCCGCTGTCCTTGGGCTTGGAAACCTTGGGCGGTGTGTGCACACGCCTGATTGAACGCAACACCACCATCCCGGTGCGCAAGACGCAAATCTTCTCTACGGCGTCGGATAACCAGCCGGCGGTGACCATTAACGTACTGCAGGGTGAACGCCCGATGGCCAAAGACAACGTGCCGCTGGGCAAATTCGACCTCGATGGTATTCCGCCAGCTCCGCGCGGCGTGCCGCAGATTGAAGTGACGTTTGATATTGATGCCAACGGTATCTTAAACGTTTCCGCCAAGGACTTGGGCACCAATAAAGAACAACACATCACCATCAGCTCGCCTAATAAACTGAGCGATGCGGAAGTGGAAAAATTCGTAAAAGACGCGGAAAAATTCGCGGAAGAAGACAAAAAGCACAAAGAAGTCATTGAGGCCAAAAACCAGGGCGACAGCGTGCTGTACCAAACGGAAAAATCGCTGAAAGAGTACGGCGATAAAGTGTCCCAGGACGACCGCTTGGCCATCGACCGCGCTCTGGGCGACCTGAAAGAAGCCCTCAAGACGGAAGATGTGTCCCGCATCAAATCCGCTACGGACGCGGCCTTGCAGGCCGGCCAGAAATTGGGCGAAGCAATGTATAAAGACGCCCAGGCCAAACAGCAGGCGCAAGCCGGTGCGCAGGCCGGAGCCCAGCCGGGCCCGGACGCCTCGGCCCAGGCCGGTGCTGCCAATAATGGCGGCAAGGACGACGTCGTGGAAGCCGAAGTGGTGGATAAATAAGTTTGGGTGATAAATCCGAAAAAGGGGCCGGTATATCCGGCCCCTTTTTTATAGTAAATATCCAGTATGGAGAATTTATAAACAAAGGGTTTACATTATAGAATTCTTGGCATTTTAGTGTTTGTTTCTATTCCTTGTTCCTCGCTTTTTAGCGGGGGTTTTATTTTTAGGGAAGCAAAGAAATCTGCCTAGCGGCAAGTATGTTAATAAATATCCGGGCTGTCTTTGAAAGGGCCGTAGCGCTTTGCGTCCCGGGTCTGTTTTATAAAATGCTCCAAAGTTTTTTTGTATAGTGCGGGGCGGTTCATCCGGCGGATTATATAATCCAGACGTATGCGCTGATAATGCGGGGGAAATGCGCAAAAGTGCTTCCAAACCAGCCTATCTTTTTTAAGCTCTTGTAACAGAAGGGGAGGAATAACAAACGTATTTGGGTTTAGATCTGGCAATGTTTTTAACCCGGCAGAGGTCATCATTCCTTTGTTTAGTGCCAAACGAGCAAGATGTTTATTTAATTCACTCCAAGAACTGGCAGCGGAACGAGGAGTCCAGCGTTGGCAGGAAAATGTTTCGTCAAACTTGCGTCGCTGCCCGTCGATCCATCCGAAACAAATCGCTTCTTGCACAGCGTCAGCGTAGGCTATGCTAGGCAAGTGGGTGTCTTTATGTGGATAGAGAAGCCAGACCTCTTTTTTATTTTGATGATTTTGGCTAAGCCATAACCGCCAGTCTTCTCTTGTATGGGGGTAAAACGTTTCCGTAATTGGAGGCATAGCAACATTATAATAAAACCGTTATGCCGGTACAATAAACAGACAGATGTTTAATTTTCATAAAACCGGACTGTAATCCCGGGGATAAATAAGCCGAAGGATACATTAAAAAGAAAACGAGGCGTTGTCTTCTTTGTTCGACCCGCAAAACGCCCAATGTATGCCCCATATGGGTACGAAGACGTTTCCGGCCAGGGTGCATTTTTACTTTTGCACTCTTAAAAAGTAAAATAACTATATGCCCCAGTATTTTGCAGACATCAAAGAAACCGAATTTTTCCTGATGGACGCGGAAGCCCACCACGCCAGCGCGGTAGCCCGGCACAAAGAAGGGGACGAAATCCGCGTGTTTGACGGTACGGGCCGCCAGTATATGGCGCGCATAGACCGCGTGCAAAAAAAGTTCGTCCGCGGCACGCTGTTAAAACCGTGCCCGGTGCGCCGCCCGGCGTTGGAGCTGGAGCTCTTTTTTGCACCCAATTCCCGCACGGGGCTGGAAGAAGTGTTGGATAAAGGCACCCAACTGGGGGTGGCTGCTTTCTGCCCGATTGTTACGCAGCGCAGCGAATACGATGTGCTCAAAAAATGGGATGGAAAAAATGACCGCTGGCACCAAGTGATGGTGGCTGCCTGCAAGCAGTGCGATACACCGTTTATCCCGGCCATTTTGCCGCCCGTCAAATTTACGGAAGCCCTCCAGCAGGACGTTCCTTCCCTCTTGGCTTACGAAGCCGAAGAAACCCATACGCTGGCTTGGGGGCAGGAAAAATTGGGACACCCTAAGCGCCTGCGCGTGTATGTGGGGCCTGCGGGCGGCTGGACGGACGAAGAGGTGGTTATCGCCGCGCAATACAACGTCCTGCCGGTTACGCTGGGTGTAAACATTTTGCGTGCGGAAACGGCCTGCATTGCCGTAGCCGCCAAACTGTTATAATGACTACTTTTTTTATCAAAACGTTCGGTTGCCGCGTCAACCAGGTGGAAAGCCAAGCCCTGTGGGAGCAGTTCCTGCGGGCAGGGTATACACCTGCTGACTCGTTTGAAACGGCCGATATTTGTTTGCTTAATACCTGCACGGTCACCCACCAGGCCGATAAAGACGTGGAAAAACAAATCCGCCAAATTTTGCGCCGCAACCCACAGGCTCGGCTTGTGCTGACGGGTTGTTACGCTGCCGCGCACGAAAAAATGGCGCGGAAAAAATTCCCACAGGCAGAAATTATCGGAAAATACGATTTAGGCAGGACTCTCTTTAACGTGCCGGACGTGTGCTGGACGGTATCCGGGCACGAAGGCCACAGTCGCGCGTTTATCAAAATCCAGGACGGGTGCGACTGCTTTTGTTCGTACTGTATTGTGCCCTATGCCCGCCCGGTCAAGCGTTCCAAACCGCTGGCGGACGTGTTGAGTGAAATACAAACCTTAGTCCAAAAAGGCTTTGCCGAAATCGTCCTTACCGGCATTAACATCGGCAACTACCTCTGCCCGCAAACAGGGACGGATTTAGCCGGCCTATGCAAACAAATTGCCCAACTGCCGGGCCGGTTCCGTGTGCGGTTTTCTTCTATTGAGCTGCAAACGGTTACGGACGGTATCATGGACCAAATGGCTTTGCGCCCGGACCGGTTTTGCAATTATTTTCACCTGCCCCTGCAAGCCGGGTGCGACAAAATTTTACAGGATATGAACCGCCATTACGATACGGCTGCCTATCGGGCGCGCGTGGAAGACCTGCGCCGCCGGGTGCCGCAAATCGGCATTTTTGCGGACGTGATTGCGGGCTATCCCACCGAAACAGAAGCCGATTTTGAAGCGACCGCCGCTTTTATCCGCGATATTTGCTTGGCGGGACTGCACGTTTTTAGCTATTCGCCGCGCCCCGGCACCCCGGCGGCAGCGCTTAAACAGTTGCCGCACGAGGAAATCAAACGCCGCTCGGACGCGCTGCGCGCGTTGGATAAAGAGCTGCGCGCTTCGTTTGCCGCCTCTTTGGTAGGTTCCGAGCAAGAAGTTTTTATCGAGGAACACAAAGCCGGCCGCCTGCACGGGATAACGTCCAATTTTCAGCAGGTGGTGTTGCAGGGCGCTCCCGGCGCCCACGGGCTGGTGCGCGCGGTGATTACGCGGGCCGAAGGCCCCCTTTGCTTTGGCCAAAAGCGGTAAAATCCCGCAGTAACGGTTAAAATGCTACAATGTAGTTAATGCCCCGCCTAAAGGCAGGAAGTGCCAACATTTCCGCTTTGCAGGTTGGGCGGATTATTGGTATAATATATATATAATTTGTTCCTGATTCGTCATTAACAAGTTAGATTCTTTTTTAGGCAAGAGTAGATAAAACAATGGTAGCCAAAAAAAATCTGTGTGTTCTCATCTTGGCGGCCGGCAAAGGCACCCGGATGAAATCTCCCCTTCCCAAACCGCTGCATCTCGTTTGCGGAATCCCGATACTCGCACATATTTTAAAGGCGGCCCAAGCATTGGGTCCGGCCGCTATCGGCATTGTTGTCGGCCACGAGGCCGACACGGTGGCAAACGCCGTCAAAGCGGGTCTTACGCAATGGGGCATTACAGCCCCGGTGGTATTTGTAAACCAAACGGAATTATCCGGTTCTGCTTCCGCGGTAAAAGCGGCGGAACCGCTTTTGAAAAAATTTGAAACGATTTTGGTGTTAAACGGCGATACGCCGCTTTTAAAAGCGCAGACGCTGGCCCATATGACGGACGTTTTTGAGCATAACGACGTGGGTGCGCTGGTATTGGGCGTAACCGTACCGAACCCGTTTGGCTATGGGCGCATTATCCGCGCACAGGACGGTTCTTTTGAAAATATTGTGGAAGAATCCGACGCGGACGAAGAAACCAAAAAAATTGCCGAAATTAACAGCGGTATGTATATTTTTAATTCCAAAGCGCTTCAAACCGCCCTTACACAGCTCACGCCGCAAGGCCCCAAGCGCGAATACTATTTAACGGACACCTTAGCTTTAATTAAACAAATGAATCAGCCCGTCTTGGTGTTTGCCTCGGAGGATTACCAGCAAGCACTGGGGGTAAACAGCAAAGCGCAGTTGGCCGAGGCCGAGCAAATTATGCGCGACCGGGTGGCCGCGGAACTGATGGACGAAGGCGTTACGCTGGTGCGCCCGAAAGAAGTATATATTGACCCGGGCGTCCAAATTGGCGCGGATACGCGCATTTGCCCGGGCTGCTACATTTGCGGCAAGACGGTAATTGGCAAGAATTGCGAGATAGAAGGCAATGTGTATATTAAAGATTCCGTGATTGGGGATAATGTCACGATTAAAATGGGCACCTACATCGAAGAATCCGAAGTGGAAGCCACTTGCCAGTTGGGGCCGTATGCGCATTTGCGCCCGAAATCGGTTTTAAAGAAGGGTGCCAAAGTGGGCAATTTTTCAGAAATTAAAAAGTCTGTCATTGGGGAAGGTTCCAAGGTCAACCACCTTAGCTACATTGGCGATACGCAAATGGGAGCGGGGGTAAATGTGGGGGCGGGAACCATCACCTGCAATTATGACGGCAAGAACAAACACCAAACGGTCATAGGGGACCATGTGTTTGTAGGGTCTAACGTGAATTTTGTTGCGCCGGTAACGGTGCACGAATATGCAAAAATCGGCGCGGGGTCAACGATTACCAAAGAGGTTCCGGCGGAATCTCTGGCGATTGCCCGTTCGCGTCAGGTCGTTCTGGAAAAAAAAGGTGTAAAGAAAAATGACTAAAAGCGTAAACGGCGATTTAAGAATTTTCTCCGGTAATGCCAACATTGCCCTGGCGCAGAAAATTTGCGGTCACCTGAATATGGAGATGGGCAAACTGCGCGTAGAGCGCTTTGCGGACGGTGAAATTGACGTGCAGATTTTGGAAAGCGTCCGCGCGCACGATTGCTATATCATTCAGCCCACCTGCCCTCCCGTCAACGAAAATTTGATGGAACTCTTGATTATGATTGACGCGTTCAAACGCGCCAGCGCGGGCAAAATTACGGCGGTAATTCCGTATTTTGGCTACGCGCGTGCGGACCGCAAGGCTTCCCCGCGTGTACCGATTACAGCCAAACTGGCCTGCAATTTAATTACCGAAGCCGGTGCCGACCGCATTATGACGGTGGACTTGCACGCCGGCCAAATCCAGGGGTTTTTTGATATCCCGGTGGACCATTTGCGTGCACGCAAAGTATTTTTGGATTACTTTAAAGATTTTGACCGCAAAGATTTGGTGGTCATTTCTCCGGACGTGGGCGGTGTGGAACGCGCCCGCAAATTTGCGGCCCGTATGGACGCGGGGCTGGTGATTATTGATAAACGCCGCCCGAAAGCCAACGAAGCCGTGGTGTACAACGTTATCGGGGACGTAAAAGACAAAGTAGCCATTATTTTTGATGATATTGTGGACACGGCGGGTACGCTGACCATCGTGGCGCAGAAAATCAAAGAACAAGGCGCGCGGGAAATTTATGCGGCGTGTACGCATGGGTTGCTGTCCCGCAATGCGATTGATAAAATCAACAAATCGGATATCAAGAAGCTGGTCATTTCCGACTCGCTTCCTATCCGGGATTTAGGGCCGAAAGTGGACGTGCTGTCCGTTTCGTACCTGTTGGCGGACGCGATTAAACGCAACCACGACGGCCGCTCTATCAGCGATATGTTTAATTAACGAAATTTCAAAAATTTTCTATAAGGAAATTTGGAGGAAACAATGGAAAAAGTAACTATCTCTGCCGCTGCCCGCGAAGGGATTGGCGTCAAAGGGGCTCTTTCTAAAATCAGAGCCGAAAAGAAAATCCCGGCCGTTATCTACGGCGGACACAAAGAACCTGTTAGCGTTACCGTAAGCGTAAAAGATTTGGAAAAAATCGTAAAAGCTGGTAAAAACACGCTGGTGGAAATGGACTTGAACGGTGCCAAAGAATTGGCGTTGGTAAAAGAAATCCAATACCACGCCGTAACCGATAACCCGATCCATGCCGATTTTCAGCGCGTAAGCATGAAAGACAAAATGGACGTCGTTGTTCCGCTCAAACTGGAAGGTATGCCTGCCGATGTGGCCAACTATGGTGCTATTATTGAACACATCTTGCGCGAAATTGAAGTCCGCGCGTTGGTCAGCGCCATTCCGCACGAAATCGTGCTGGACATCACCCCGATGACCATCAACAAAGGTCTGCTCGCGGGCGATATCAAACTGCCCGAAGGCGTGGAACTGGTGACCGATCCGGAAGCTCCGGTGGTGCACTTGGCCATTCCGAAAGAAGAAGAAGCTGCTCCTGCCCCGGCCGCTGCTGATGCTGCCGCCGCCCAGCCGGAAAGCTCCTCTACCAAGGGTAAAAAGGACGAAGAAGGCAACCTTACCAAGGACGCCGCGAAGAAATAACCTATGCAATACCTCCTGGCAGGGCTTGGCAATCCCGGTTCCCAATACGAGCATACGCGCCACAACGCCGGATTTATGGTGCTGGACGCAGCTGCCCGCAAATGGGGCGCCGAATGGAAGACCTGGCAAAACTTGGGGGTGTATGCAAAAGTTACCGTGGCAGGGCACGATGTATTTCTCATCAAACCCTCTACTTATATGAACGAATCGGGCCGAGCTGTATCCAGCTTGGCCCGGTTCTATAAAATTGCGCCGCAAAACTGCTTGGTTTGCTTTGACGATGTATCGCTGGATATTGGCAAATTGCGCATTCGCAAAAATGGTTCGGCGGGTGGGCAGAAAGGAATGAAAAGCGTTATAGAGCAACTGGGCACGCAAGACATTCCGCGTTTGCGGCTGGGAATAGGCCCCAAGCCTGAAAAATTTGATTTAGCCAATTTTGTGCTTTCCAATTTCCCCAAGGCGGACCAAGCCGCGTTGGACGATGCGCTTGCGCGCGCGGTGGACGCGCTTGAAATGATTTTGTCGCAAGGGTTGGAAAAAGCCATGAACGCATTTAACTGATTTTAATTTTTACAAATAGCCAGGCGGCGGGTTTCCTCCGCCTTTTTTGATAAAAATCCCGCGGTTTCCCGCGGGCTTTTTAGATGGTTTGGGTGCTAGGCGGGCTTATTTAATTTTACATGCCACAGGTATTCGGTATTGCCGTGGGTTCCCTTGATGGGGCTTTCTATCACTTCGCCCGAGGTGCCGCCGTATTTCTCTTTCAGGTTTTCTTCGAAATAATCCTGCACGCGCTTGATGGCCAGTTGGCGGTTTTCTTCCGTTTTTACAATGCCGTGCGGCACTTGTTTGGGGGTCAGTTCAAACTGCGGTTTAATTAAAAATACGATTTCCGCTTCGTTTGCCATCACCTTAAACAACGGTTCCATAATCATTGTAAGCGAAATAAACGACACATCTACCGCCGCAAACTGCGGGGCCTGTTCAAACAAATCAGCCGTCATATAGCGGGCGTTGGTTTCGGGCTTAAAATGGAAATTTTTATAGCGGCGCATTTCGTCGGCCAGCTGGCCTTTGCCCACGTCCACGCCGTACACGTCTTTGGCGCCGGCCTGCAGCATACAGTCGGAAAATCCGCCCGTCGCCACGCCGATGTCCACGCACACTTTGCCAGTTACGTCGATGTTCCACGCTTTCATGGCGCCCGCCAGTTTCAGGCCGCCGCGCGATACATACGGGCAAGATTTTTCTTTGAGCGCAATGACGTCCTCCGGCAGTATAGTGCGGTCGGCGCGGGTGTCCACCTCGCCGTTTACCAGCACTTCGCCCGCCATAATGCTGGCTTGGGCGCGGTTGCGGCTTTGGAAAAACCCTTTTTCCAGCAAGGCCATATCCAGGCGCAATTTTTTATTGGGCATTGTCGTCCTCGGCCAACTCGGTATCAAAAGGGGCGGTCAGCATTTCGGCGCCTTTCTTTTTAAGTTCTTCCACTTTAAATTTAACTGTTTCCAATTTTTGCGAAAGCTCTTTAGAAAGCACAACGCCTTCTTCAAACAGTTTTACGGAAGCGTCCAAATCGGTCTGTTCTTCTTCCAGCTTGGAAACAATTTCTTCCAAGCGGGCGAGTTGTTTTTCGAAGGTGATTTTGGTTGGCATACTATAAAACCTCACTTAACTTCGGAGCGGATCATACCGTCCTGTACTTGAATAAAAAGCGTTTCGCCGGGGGCTGTTTGGTTTACCCGGCTGACGACGGAACCGTCCGCGCGGCGGGAAATGCTGTACCCGCGTTTTAGTACGGCCTGCGGCCCCAGGGCCTGCAATTGGTTCTGTGCCAAGGCAAAGCGGTGTTCAAAGTTTGCCAAGCGCTCTTTCCAGGCGTTTTCCAACCGCAGGGTTAAGTCGTCTAGTTCCTGTTCTTTGGTCAGCGTCAGTGTTTCGGGCATTTTAAATACGCGGCTGTGAACGGCTAAATCAAAGCGGCGTTTGGCGCGTTCGTAAAATAAACTGACCGATTGTAACAGCCGCTTTTGCAACTGCGAGATGTGTTCCTGCGTGTTTTGGGAATTTTGCACCACCAGTTCCGCCGCGGCGGAGGGGGTGGGGGCGCGCAGGTCGGCCACGAAATCAGCAATAGTAAAATCCACTTCGTGCCCAACGCAGGAAATGACGGGAATTTTGCTTTTAAAAATGGCGCGCGCCACAACTTCTTCGTTAAACGCCCATAAATCTTCTATGCTTCCGCCGCCGCGGCCCACTAAAATCACGTCCGGCGCGGGTTTAAAGTGGTTCAAATCGGCAATGGCTTGGGCAATTTGCGGGGCGGCTTCGTCCCCTTGCACAAAAACGGGTGCAATCAGTACTTCCAAATGAGGGCTGCGCCTTTTTAGAACGGATAAAATATCGCGCACCGCCGCCCCGGTGGGCGACGTGACGACCGCAATCCGTTGGGGATAAGCGGGAATGGGCTTTTTGTGTTCCGGGGCGAATAACCCTTCGGCTTCCAGTTTCTTTTTGAGTTTTTCAAATTCCAAAAAGAGGTTGCCTTTGGCTAACGCTTCGGCCGTTTTGACCACAATCTGGTACCGCCCCTGTTTGGCGTAGCAGGATAAACTACCCCACACGCGCACTTGTACGCCTTCCTGCAGTTCGCCGCCGTATTTGCGGGCGTCCCACTTAAACATCACGGCGGAAAGGAGCGATTCCCGGTCCTTTAAATCAAAATAAATATGCCCGCTGGCGGCTTCGCGCAAATTGCTTACTTCGCCTTCCACAAATACGTCGCGGAACACGCCTTCAATCATTTGTTTGAGGGCCAGCGTAATGGCGGTGACGGTAAACACCTGTCCGCGGAAGGGGGCTTCGGGCTCCATTTATTCTCCTTTGATTTTTTTCAGGCGCTCGATTAAGGCGGGTTCTTTACCCAAAACGCCCGGCTTGAAAAACTGCATCGGCGAAGGCATATAGAGTTGTTTAACGTAGTGGTTTGGGAAATCGTGCGCGTACTTATAGCCGCGGTTCTTGCCGCCGGAGCGCAGGTGGTCGGGCACGGGGCGGTATTTGCCTTCGCGCACTTCCTGCAGGGCGGCGTCCACCGCCAAATAGGCGGAATTACTTTTGGGGCAGCACGCTACATAAATGGCGGCATGCGCCAAGGGGATGCGCACTTCCGGCATGCCCAGCTCTTCGGCCGCGGCAAAGGCGGCTTGCGCAATCATAATGGCATAGGGTTCGGCAAGGCCCACATCTTCGCACGCGCAGATAAGGATACGCCGGGCGATAAAGCGCGGATCTTCGCCGCTTTCCAGCATACGCGCCAGCCAGTATACGGCGGCGTCCGGGTCCGAACCGCGCATGGATTTAATAAAAGCGGAAATGATGTCGTAATGTTCGTCGCCTTTTTTGTCGTAATTTAAATGGCGGCGCTGGATACATTCTTTGGCAATTTCTAAATTAATGTGTTTTAAACCGTCTTTATCGGGTTCTGTGGTGACAAACGCCAGTTCTGCCGCGTTTAGCATTTTGCGCGAATCGCCGTTGGCCTGAGTGATAAAATAGTCGGCGGCGTCTTCGTCTATTTGGGCTTTTTCTTTTTCGGCGGCGCGGGTGAGAATTTTAAGCAAATCTTTTTCGCCCAGGGCCTTAAATTCAAATACGGAAAAGCGCGATAACAGCGCCGTATTGATGTAAAAATACGGGTTTTCGGTGGTAATGCCGATTAAAATAATGTCGCCCCGCTCCACGGACGGGAGCAACACGTCCTGCTGGGTTTTGTTAAAGTGGTGGATTTCGTCCAAAATAACGAGCGTGCGTTTTTGGTCAAAGGTAGGGGTGCGGGCGCGGTCCTTGGCTTCGGCCAGTACTTTTTTGATGTCTGCTACGCCCGCGGCGGCGGCGTTTAATTCCACCGTGTAGGCCTGCGTGCGTGAGGCAATGTAGCGCGCTGTGGCGGTTTTGCCGCAGCCGGGCGGGCCAAAAAACACGGCCGATTTAATCATATCCGCTTCCAGCAACCGGCGCAGCATTTTGCCCGGCCCCAAGAGGTGCGGCTGGCCGGCAAAATCTTCCAGTCTTGTGGGCGCTTGGCGCGCGGCCAGCGGGATATTTTCCTGTTCGTCCGTCATAGGCTATTTGTGCGGCGCGTCCAAAGACGCTTTTAATTTAACAATTAAATCGTCCACGCGGGACTCGTCTTCCTTGCGTTTGCCGCCTTCGTTTTGGTTTTGCAAATAAGCCTGCGCGGCAAAATGCAGGGCGGCCATCAAAGCTTGTTTGAGCGTATCGATTTCGCCTTCTTCCTGCAGTTGGAGCATATATTTTTCCACATTGGCGGCCAAATCGGTCAGCTCTACCATACCCAGCCCGGAGGCTTCTATATCCAGTGCAATACGTTTAATTTCTACTTGTACAATGTCTTTGGGCATATATTAGGTATTGTAACTTTTTTAGGGTGGGTTTGGGCGGTTTTGGGGCACTTTGCGCAAAAAACCCGAAAAAATAAGAAAATTCCCCTATACAGCCGCCTAAAAAGATATAATAAATATATGACGATTAACGAATTTAAATCCGTCTGTTCTGCTATTGAACAGGAATATAAGACCAAAATCGGCCAAGCCGCCGATTTGGCCGCCGTGGAAGAATTGCGCGTGGCCGCCCTGGGGCGCAAAGGCGCACTGACCGAACTATTAAAAGGACTCAAAGATTTTTCCATTGAAGAAAAGAAAGAAGCCGGCCCGCTGGGCAACGCGCTCAAAGCCAAACTGGCCGCGGCGCTGGACGAAAAAACCGAATTTTTTGCCGCCAAGGAAATCAACGACGAACTCAATAAAGTAGATTTGGATTTAACCCTGCCCGGCTACCCCGTGGCCAAAGGCCACCGCCACCCGCTTTCCGTGGCGCAGGACCGTATGACCACCATTCTTTCCCGTCTGGGTTTTGAATGGGCCGAAGGCCCTTGGGTGGAGGACGAAAAACACAATTTCGATTTGCTCAATATCCCGCTGCACCACCCGGCGCGCGACGCGCAGGATACGTTCTTTGTGGACGGCAAAATGCCGCTTGTGCTGCGCACGCACACGTCCAACGTGCAAAGCCGGTATATGGAAAAACACAAACCGCCGCTGCGCATTATGGCGCCCGGCCGCGTGTTTAGAAACGACAGCTTAGACGCCACCCACAGCCCCGTGTTCCACCAGATTGAAGGGCTGTATGTGGATAAAAACGTCAGCCTGGCCGATTTAAAAAGCGACTTATCCGCCTTTATGAAAGGCTTGTTTGGCAACAAGGCCGAAATTCGCTTCCGCCCGTCGTTTTTCCCGTTTACGGAACCCAGCGTGGAAGTGGACGTGAAATGCGTCTTCTGCCAGGGCAAAGGCTGCAACGTGTGCAAAGGCAGCGGTTGGATTGAAATGCTGGGCGCCGGCGTGGTACATCCCAACGTGCTGCGCAACTGCGGCATTGACCCGGAAGTGTACAGCGGCTACGCCTTTGGTATGGGCGTAGAGCGCTTGGCAATGATGATGCTCAACATCAAAGACATTCGCACGTTCTACGAGAACGACTTGCGCGTACTGAAACAATTTTAAGGAATTTGACAGATGAAGATATTGTATTCTTGGCTGAAAGATTTTATTGACCTGGATTTAACGCCCGAAGAATTGGTAAAAAAACTAACCGACCTGGGCATTGAAGTCGCTTCCGTGGAAACAACGGGGGCGGACTTTGAAGGCGTGAACGTGGCGCAGATTATCAAAATCGAGGACCACCCGGATTCCGATCACCTGCATCTGGTTACGCTGGACCTCGGAAACGGCAAGACGCAGCGCGTCGTATGCGGCGCGCCGAACGTGGCCGTAGGGCAGAAAGTGCCTTTGGCGCGCGTAGGGGCGCGGCTGGGCAAAACCGTTTTAAAAGCCGCCGTGATCCGCGGGGTGGAGTCGGAAGGAATGATTTGCTCCTCGGACGAACTGGGCCTCACGCAGACCCGCGCCCGCGGGATTATGGTGTTGGACGAAAATATCCCGCTGGGGACGGACGTTTCTTCCCTGTACGGAAAGCCCGACTCTTTATTTGATTTGGAAATTACTTCCAACCGCCCGGACTTGCTTTCCCACTTGGGTGTAGCGCGCGAACTGGGGGCATTGTTAAACAAACCCGTCAAACTGCCGGAAGTGAAGGCGGTAAAAGGCGAAGGCAAATCGCTGGAGATTGAAATCCAAAACTCGCAGGGCTGCCCGCGCTATACGGGCCGCATTATCCGCGGCGTAAAAAACGCCGAATCCCCCGAATGGATGAAGCAGCGCTTGGCCGCGATGGGCCTCAACCCCAAAAATGCGCTGGTGGACGTAACCAACTATGTAATGTTTGAATTGGGCCACCCCTTGCACGCGTTTGACTTGCGCGAAGTGGAAGGCGGCAAAATTATTGTGCGCAATGCGCAGGAAGGCGAAAAATTCACCGTACTGGGCGGGCGCGAACTAACGCTAAACGAAAACTGCCTGATGATTGCCGACGTGCACAAAGCCACGGCTTTGGCCGGCATTATGGGCGGGCTGGACAGCGGCATTAAAGAAGACACGCAGGACATTTTTATTGAAGCCGCGTACTTTGACGCGCCGACCGTGAACAAAACCGTCAAAAAATTCGCCATCTCGTCCGATTCTTCCCAACGCTTTGAACGCGGTACGGATATTGAAGGCGTAACGCTTGCCATGCAGCGCGCGACGGATTTGTTCCTGCAGCTGTGCGGCGGGACGGCTTCGGAAGTGGCGGACGTGTATCCCACCCGCTACGAAAGCCCGGTGGTCACGTTTACGCCGGCCGAAATCAACGCCATTTTAGGGGCGCAAATCCCGCAGGAACGGCTGAAAGAAATTTTCTCTCGCTTGGCGGCCGAATTCCACGCCGACGGTGAAAAATGGACCTTTAAAGCGCCCACCCACCGCCGCGATTTAAACCACAAATGGGACCTGGCCGAAGAAGCCGCCCGCTTTGCCGGCTACGATATGATTCCCGTTTCCGAAACCAAAGCCAGCCTGGCCTTTGCCGATAACCCCAAAGGGATTGATGTGGGCAAGAAATACGCCGCGGCGTTAATCGGCGCGGGTTTCTGCGAATGCAAAAACATCGATTTCTTAGGTGAAAAGGAACTCAAAGCTTTTGGTTTTGACCCCAAATTCTGCATCAAAATCAAAAACGCGCTGGCCCAAGGGTGGGACTATATGCGTCCGGTGCTGCTGCCCGCCCTGTTGAAAAACGTGGAAAGCAATTTCCGCTTCGGCAACCACAATTTGGCGTTGTTTGAAACGACCAAAACGTTCCAATCCATCAAGGGTTTCCCGGTGGAAGGCTATTCCGTGGCCGGCGTGCTGACGGGCACGCTGGAGCAGGAAAAATTCTTCGGCGGTGCGTTGCGCCCGGTGGATTTTTACTGGCTCAAAGGCCTACTGGAAGCATTGTTTGCCGATGTGGAAGGCTTGACGCTGGTGCCGTCCAAAACGGCTCCGGTGTATATGCACCCCAAAATTTGTATGGATATCGTGCTGGGGGGCAAAGTAATCGGCGTATTTGGCAAGGTGCACCCGCTGACGCTCAAAGCGTTTGGCGTTAAAACGCAGGATGTGTGGGCGTTTGAATTTACCACCAAACTGCTGGAAAAAGCGTTCTCGGCGCAGGACTTTAAACCGGCCAAAGACGTGGCGGTGTTTCCGCCGTCTTTGCGCGATTTGTCCGTCGTGCTGGATAAAACCGTGTCGTATGCCGCTGTGACGAGCGCGCTCGACAAAACGCCGCTGGACGTGCAAATGAGCTATCACTTGATAGACTTGTACCAGGGCGAACACTTGCCGGAAGGCAAAAAGAGCGTTACGTTCTCGCTCGCGTTTTCCAGCCCGAAAGGCACGCTCAAAGACAAAGAAATTGACGAAGCGTTCAACCGCATTGTGGAGCAGCTCCGCACGCAGGTGGGCGCGGAACTGAGGTAATATGCAGGAAAAACTCAAACAGCTGGAGCTTTTAGTTACGCAGTTGCTCGCCCGGCAAAAAGAAACGCAGGGCGAAAACGCCGCGCTGAAAGCCAAAGTGCGTTCGCTGGAGGATAATGTAGAAAAACTGAAAAGCACCGAAAGCGAATTGCGCGCGCTGAAAGAGTGGAAACGCAATACCCAGGCAGTGCTAAAACGCCTGTCCGCCAAGTTGGACAAAGAAATTGCCAAAGCGCAGGAAGAAGCCAAAAAAATCGTCTGATTGCTTGGCGTGTTTTTACGAAAAGGGCCCTTGAAAAAGGGCCCTTTTTTATGCATACTCCCGCTGCGTAGGCCCCTCGTGAAAGAGGCCTTGATTTGTTTTTTTTTTTTGATAAATTTTGTTATGATCAAAATTTATCAAAAACTCTCCCGGACCGACAAAAACACCGGATTTACGCTCTTAGAGCTGTTAGTCGTCGTTTTAATCATTGGCATTTTGGCGGCGGTGGCCGTGCCGCAATATGAAGTCGCGGTGGGGAAAAGCAAGTTAGCCAAAATGGAGCAATTATGCCGTACGATGAAAAATGCGGCGGAAGTATATTATTGGGCGAATGGGGATTATGGCTGGACACACGGATATACTGCAGGGGAACATTTGGATGTTTCTTTTCCGGACAGCTGTACGCAGGTCCCAAATGACGGGAGCGTTCATTGCGGAGACATTTCTTTTATATTGAACCAAACAAACGGGACGCAAAATTGCACAGCCCGGTACCAGGGCGGGCGCATTTGGCTTACGTATTCCCATTATTTTGACCATAGCCCTACCCGCGCAGGGCAACGGACCTGTACCGCCGTGGCAGGAGATTTTTATCCCATTAGCAAGCGGGTTTGCAAGAGCGCAGGCGGAATAGAAGAAAGTCCTAACCTTTTTGTCTTGCCTTAAAAGAACCCCCGGGGTTCCCGGGGGGTTCTGCATAGATAGCCAAGGGCCTAAGCGGCCGGCGACATGGCGGCTTTTACGTCCGCCCCCATGGAGGTCGGCATACCCGAGCTGTTCACACACACCAGCGTCGTTTTGCCTTTGGTGCACAGGCGGCCGTTTTGGTTGGTGATGATGTTTTCAAACACGATTTTGATGTCGGACACCTCCAACACTTTGGTGGAAACGTCAATCACGTCCGCATAGCGCACAGAGTATTTGTATTCCACTTCCTGGCGGGCCACCACAAAGTACAGACCGCGCTGCATTAAGGCCGGCACGGAAAAACCGCGTTCCGCCATATAGAGGGTGCGGGCTTCTTCAAAATATTTCAAATAGTTGGCGTAGTACACCACGTTGCCGCAGTCGGTATCGTGGTAAAAGATGGTTTTCTTCATATTATTCTCCGATAATTTTTATTAAAATCCGTTTGTTGCGCTGGCCGTCAAATTCCCCGTAAAAAATAGTTTCCCAGGGGCCAAAATCCAGCTTGCCCTTGGTCACGGCCACCACCACTTCGCGCCCGAGCAAGGTGCGCTTTAAATGGGCGTCGCCGTTGTCTTCGCCGGTCAGGTTGTGCTGGTATTTGTCTATGCCGTAGGGGGCCAGTTTTTCAGTCCAGCGTAAAAAATCGGCGTGCAGGCCGCGTTCGTTGTCGTTAATAAACACGCTGGAGGTAATGTGCATCGAATTTACCAGGCAAAGCCCTTCTTGGATACCGCTTTTTCCCAGGGCTTCTTCCACTTGCGGGGTGATGTTTACGATGTCGTAGCGTTTGTCCGTACAAACGGTTAGATATTGAGTATAAGATTTCATATAATTAAATTATACTTGATATGAACGGGCGAAGAATGGCCTGATTTGTTACAATAAGCGTATGAAAAAAGAAGATTTGATGAAACTCTTGCGCAATCCCGCACAATACCGCAAAGAAAAGCAATCCGCCCAAAGCGCCTCCCAGGGCCAGCCAAAAAGCGGGGGGCAGTCTCCCCGGCAGGATAAACTGCTGTTGGGGGTAGGGTTGGGCGTAGTAGGGCTGGTGTGCGTGACGATGCTGGTGTTCTTGTCGGCCAAAAACCGGGCGGAAAATTTGACTGCGTCCCTGGATCCGGAGCAGTTACAAGGCCTTTCGGTGGAAACGACGGAATTTAACCCCAATACGGGCGTGACTTATGTGCAAGTGAGCGAGGGGCAAAACCGCATTGCCTCGGTGGAAAACTTAGGAACCACCCTGCCTATTATCAGCCGCTATAATTACAAATCTTTTACGTCGGATAATTACGAGGTTATCGGGGCCGCCCCTTGGGCGCTGACAACCAACTTTGCCTCTAATTTAAATGACCCGGATTTAATGCGCTACCTGCTTTCCAACGATTATATGATCCGTGCCTTTTTAAACCGCGAGGACGTGGCCCCTCTGTTGGAGGATCCCCAACTGTTGCTGGCCCTTACGCAAGATACCGAAACGATGCGGGACTTTTTTGACAGCGATACCGTAAAAGCGGTTTTAGCCAATCAAAAAATGCTGCGCACGGTAGCGGGCAGCCGCTTTATGAGTTATTTGCTTATCAGCAAATCGGCCAAATACTTTCGGGACCGCCCGCAGGAAGCAGCCGCCATTATTGCGGCCAATCCGTATTTAAAGGAATTGCAGGAAAACCCAAACGTGCAAATTGCGGTGAAAGAAAACCCTTATCTAAAAAAAATTGCCTCCATTTTGTTGGGGAACGCCGGGGCGGGGAAATCGGCTAACACGGCGGTTTCCCGTCGGGCGCAAAAATAAGCTTGTGCACGGCGTGGCAAATGTGTTATAATTTTAGTGTTGAAGGTAAACAGATTTTTGCGGGCGTGGTTCAATGGTAGAACGCGACCTTGCCAAGGTTGAGACGAGAGTTCGATTCTCTTCGCCCGCTCCATTTAAAACCCGGAACTTTGTTCCGGGTTTTTTATTGCCTAAATTAGCCTTTTGGCTTTTGGGGCGGGGGGAGCACGCCGGGGTTGTATTTGCAGGGGATGTGTTCTTCCTTTAGGTACCGTATGCCCCACACATTAAGCTCCCAAATAATGGGGACCAGCGTTTTGCCCCTTTTGGAAAGCGAATACTCCGTTTTGGGCGGCACCACTGGGTACAATTTGCGCACGATAATGCCGTCGCGTTCCAATTCTTTCAGCTGTTGGATGAGCATTTTGGGCGTGGCCTGCGGAATGAGCTTTTGCAGCTCGTTGTAGCGCAGCGTACGCCCGATTAAATACCCCAAAATAATTCCTTTGTATTTCCCGCCGATGATGTCCATTGTCGCTTCCAGCGGGCATTTGTATTCGGTTCTTTGTTTTTTCATAAGCAGTTACTTTTTAGATATCTATTTACAAAAAAGTAAATATATTACAAAAAAGTACATTCTTGCTAAAAAGATATCAAATTTTTATCCTATTGAATAGGAGAAAACTATGAAAATAACCCAAATACGCAATGCTACCTTGCATGTGGATTATAACCACACTCGTTTTTTGCTGGACCCCTGGTTGGGGCCCAAAGGCTATATGCCCGGCTTTGAGGGAGCGTTCCATTCGGAAGTGCGCCAGCCGCGCACGGAACTGCCGTTTAGCGTGGAGCAAATTGCCGCGGCGGACGCCGTGATTTTAACCCACGTCCATCCGGACCATTGGGACGCTTTCGCCGCCCAAGCCTTGCGCAAAGATATTCCGTTTTTTGTCCAGTCGGAAACGGACCGGCAGTATATTGCCGCGCAGGGGTTTACGCAGGTGGCCGTCCTGTCCAAACAGGGCACGGCGTTCCGGGGGAGCATGCTCTACCGTACAGGCGGCCAGCACGGTGAGCGCGTGAAAGTGGAGCCCGTTTGCAAAAAAATGGGTATGCCGTATGACGCTATGGGCGTCGTGTTTCTATCCTCTGAGGAACCCACACTGTATGTGGCGGGGGACACCATTTTCTGCCCGGAACTTTGCCACGCCTTGGATATGTATCGGCCGGATGTGGTGGTTGTCAATGCGTGTGGAGCACGGGTGCTGACGGGCGACCGGCTGATTATGGCGCAGGAAGACGTCAAACAAGTGGCCGACTATGCACCCCACGCGGTGATTGTGGCCAGCCATATGGACGCCGTCAGCCATTTGACCGTTACGCGGGAGGACCTGCGGCAGTTTTTGCAAGTCCATTATTTGTCCCAGGTCAAAATTCCGGCGGACGGAGAAACTTTGGTGTTTTCTAAATAACGCAAGAGCTGTCTGCAGCCGCTTGTGCTCCGGCACAGGCGGCTTTTTAGTGCCCGGCGAAAGACAAAAAGGCCTACAAAAAACTAGGTCCAAATTCCCCTGGACCTAGGCCCAAAGACCCTCGTAAAAAAACCCTTAAAAAGGGATACTAAAGTAAGAGCAGTAAGGGGGACGTATGAAAAAGATATTTTTTATTTTAGCAGCTTGTTTTATCGTATCTGCCGCTCAAGCGCAAGCTTCGCTGGAGCAGCGGCAGGAAATCCGCATGCAGCGGGTGCACGATTATTTAACCCGTGTGGTGGCCGCGGCGGATTTGAATAAAGAAAATGAATTTGGCGATACGCCTATTTTTACGGCGGCGCAAAACGGTGATGTAAATGCCATCTTGAAATACGGCAGCCAAAGCGTATCGGGTTCGTTCTTGCTTAGACAGGGCAAAAATGGCAACAACGTTTTCCATGTGGCGCGCAATGCCCAAACGTTCCAGGCGTTGGCCCGTATGCTGCGCAAGTTCTATCCGCAGGATTACAAAATTAAAATTCACCAAATGATGAACCAGCGCAATAATTTGGGCGAAACGCCCGTCCACGCGCAAATCAATTATGGCCGCGCCGATACGTTCCGGATTGCTTTTCCGTACACGGATTTGTACGAAAAAATGATGTCCGTCAAATCCAAGTTGGATAAAGGCGGCGTGTTGGCGAAAGTGACGCTGGCTACGGAAGCCGACGAAGTGATTAAAATGAGCAAAGATGCCAGCGGGCGCACCATTGCCCAAGCGGCGCGGGATAATATTTCCGCCCCGGGGATGGACCGCGTAGCCGCGTTCTTTGCCCGCAACGCTTCTTATCTGTAAATTAAGCGATTTCTTTTCATACCCCCACACCTCCGGTCCCCCTCCGGAGGTGTTCCTTTTATATCCCTCGGGCTGTGGGGGGTATACAAAAAACCCCGGGCTTGGCCCGGGGATAGCGGTTATAGAACGGCTTAGCTAAAGAACTTAATGGAATTGGGCAAAATTACATCTTCCATTACGCTTAGCGCAAACGAGTCCGTCATACCGGCAATATAATCGGCAATGGCGGTATCAATTTGGGCGGGGTCGTCCTGATACACTTTGTGCATGGATTTAAGGTAATTGGCAAAGCTCCGGGCGGTTTGTTTGCCTTCGCGGTCGTAAGCGTTATAATCAAAGCCGTAGCGTTTAAAAATCGTCCGGAAATAGTCAAACAAATCACGGATACACTTATCGATAGTTTCTTTGCGCTGGCGCATTTGTTCGTTGTGGTAAATGCGTTCGTAATTAAAGGTGCGCAGTTGGGATAAGAGGGCAAATTTCTCGTCGGAAAATCCAATAAAGTCCCGGTCTTTGGAATGGTTGATCAGGTCCAGCGTCAGGGTATTAATGATTTCCCCGTTGGAGGTTCCTATTTCTTCGCGCACGTCTTTCGGAATGTCGGCCGTGGTGATTAGGTCCGCTTTTACGGCGTCTTCTATATCGCGGCCCAAATAGGCAATTTTGTCCGACAGGCGCACAATGCACCCTTCGTAAGTGGAGGGCATTTGGTTGCGGCCGGTGATTTTTTCCAAATCATTGGGTCGTGCGGCGGGGCGGAGCTGGTTGTTGGCAAAGTCTTCGCCGCAGTGGCAGATAATGCCGTCTTTTACGGCAAACGTTAAGTTGAGCCCTTCCCCATAGTTGGCCAGGTGTTCCACCACCCGGTAGCTGTTCAGCTCGTGCAAAAAGCGTTTTGGGCGGATACATTCGTCGATAGCGCGTTCCCCCTCGTGGCCAAAAGGCGCATGCCCGATATCGTGCCCGAGCCCGATGGCGTAGGCCATATCCTCGCTTAGCTGCCAATTGCCGCTTTTATTTAAGCCCCGGCAAATAGTGGCGGCGATAGTGGCCACATGCAGGACGTGTTCAATGCGGGTGCAGATATGGTCGTTATTCGGGGCAAAGAACACCTGCGTTTTGTGTTTCAAACGGCGGAAAGGGAGCGAATGGATAATTTTAGTCTGGTCGCGGAAGTACTCATCGCGCAAGTCGGGTTTGTGCGGATGGGTACGTTGGAGGTAAATTTCGTCCTGGAACGGATTTTTTATCATAAAATTATGATACCATAATATAGTAGCTTTCTAGAAGCCGCCTTCCGGCGCAGGAGATTCTATGACCGCCGCTCCCGTTGTGTATGCGGGCAGTTTTGACCCCGTAACTTATGGACATATGGACATCGCACGCCGCGCGCGCGATGTATTTGGCTCCGTCATTGTTTTGCTGATTGCCAACGGTACCAAACGGCCGTTGTTGGACGAAAACGAGCGTTTCCTTTTGCTGCAGCAGGCCTTTAAGGACGAACCGGGTATCCGGGTGGAACGCGCGGGAGGCCTTTTGGCGGATTATTTAAAAACGCATGGTCTGCGCGTATTGGTGCGCGGCGTGCGCGGCCCCGCCGATGTGGCGCACGAAATGCTAAACGCCCATTATAATAAGAAGTTTTACCCGCGGACGGAAACGGTCTTCCTGCCGTGCCGGGCAGAATACACCTTTTTGAGTTCGTCGGCCGTGCGGGAGGCGGTTGGATACGGGGCCGATATCAGCGATTTGGTTCCCCCGTGCGTGGCCGAAGCACTAACTAAAAAATATCCCCGTTAATTAGAAGCCCCGGTGCCAGCACCGGGGCTTTTTGTTAGACGGCAGATAATCTAAAAGGCCTAGTTGCAACATAGGTCTTTTGTCCCGTTGTGCCCCTGTGGCAAAGTTTACTACAATATAACTGGAGAAGGATAAAAGGAGTTAATATGTTTTGCACCAGTCACCTGTTTTTTGCGTGTCTGTGCTTGCCTCAGCGGCTCAAGCCGCAGACGGCGGCGGGCGCTGCCGTTTTCCCTTTTTCCTCTTTCTTTATCTTCCCTCAAATTTTCAGAAATATTCAAGCCGTTTCCTATTCTATTTACTTGCAGTGTCTTAAGGACCCAATTTTATATAGGGCCAAAAACCGAGGTTATCTAGGTCTTTTGGCCCTATTTTTTTGTCAATATTTCGCAGATAATAAAGTAGAGGAGATCTTATGAAAAAGCTATTGTCCGCCGTGTTGAGTATCAGTATCTTGTTTAGTAGCGTTTCTCCGTCGCTGGCGCAAACGATGCCAGTCGGCCGCCAAGTGGTAAAGGGCGTCGTAAGCGGGGGTGCAAACGCCGCTTCTTCCACTGTGGGAAAACAGATGGTGGAGGGCCTGGCAACCCGCAATGCCGCCGCAGGTGCGGCGTCTGTGCGCAATGTGGTTGCACAGCCACGGGTTTCGGTGCCGGCAACCGGTAAGGTTCCGTCTGTAGTTTCGGCGCGTGTATCGTCTTCCTCCTCTGTATCTTCTGGTTTATCTGCTGAGCAAATCTCCTCTGTCTCTACGTCGGTGGACCGGGCTATCCGCAAACAGATGGCTGTTACTGGGCGGGATATCAGCCAAGCGGTAAAGGAAGGCAAGCTGGAAGGTATGGCGGCCCGCATTTTAAATTATCAAAATCCGGGCGTGCACGACAGCCTGCTGCGCAATGAATTTGTAACGGTTGCTTTGGGCGGCGGCGCCAGCAAAGACCAAATTGCCCAAGCGTTGGATTTTTACCGCAAAGATTTAATGGCTTCCTCCGATGCATTTGCCAAACTGCCGCAAGAAAACATCAGCGGTATGCTGCAGGCGCTTCAAAACCCGAAACACCCCTCCTATCAAACCGTTTTACAAAGCCATCACGCCTTGTCCTCTGCGGCGGCTTTAGGGTTGTTGGGTTCCCGTGCCGATGCAGCGGCGTTGGTAGCGTTCTACAAAAAAGCTTCTTCCAGCGTATTTAAAGAGACTGCGGCCGTAATTGCGGCCCGCGGCCTTTTGCGTCAAGGCGCTTATAACGAATTAACCGAATTAGCCGCCTTAACCAAAGCCGAAGGTTCTTTTTGGAAAGATGTAGCCGCGCTGGCCCAGCAACATAACTGGCCGGTGCAGATTGCGGCGGCCGAAGGGCCGGCGGCAGCGGCTTCTAAAGATTTGGCGTTGTTCCTGCAAGTAGGCTGTGCAGCCAACCGCTTAAACGCGGATCCTTCCCGCAAAGCAACCGAAAAATGGCTGGCGTTGGGCAAATCCGCCCCACAGCCGGTTGCTAAACCGGCGCCGTCCCTGGCCAAAGCGGCCCGGCTGACGGCCCCGCTGCAGGTTTCTTTGCCGCAAGTCAATTTTGCGCAGGCGGATTTAACCGCTGGCGACTTGTCTGCCTCGGTGCAGCCCACGGTTCCCACCCAGCCGGTGCAAGCGCCGGCCCCGGAAAGCTCGGTAAGCTTTTTAAGCAAAAGCTCTCACTCGGATAACGACGGGGTTCTTTACAGTGGTGTCCCGGTGTTTGCCGTAGGCAAAATGTTTAAACGTATGGCCAAATGGCTGCGCGGCAAATGGGGCAGCAAAACCGCCGCCCCGGCCGAAACCAAAGCGCCGGTGGAAGAAGAACCCGGCCTGCACGACGACTCTGAAATCCACGAAGTGTTTAGCGACTTGGCCTCGCCGGAGGCTCCTGCTTCTGCCGACGAAGTATTAGGCACGACCGAAACCAGCTCTATTCCGGTTTCTGAAAAAGGCTTTAAACTCACGTTGGTAGACGAACAGGGCGTAGAACGGATTTTGCCGGTCAATTTGGAAATCAGCAACCGCTTCCGTGTAAAAGGGTATAACCGCATTGCTTTTGCGGCTCACTCCAATTATAAACACGGGTATGTGGCGGAATTACGCAACCAGGAAAAAGACCCCCTCCGCATGGCGCACTTCTATATGCGGCTGCAGACCGACCAAGTAGGGGCTTTGGCAGATTTGGTGGAATCGGCTGGAATCGAAAAATTCTACTTAAAGCTCGAAAGCCAGCCCAACGTGGCGTATCAAACCATTCAGCTCCCGGTAACGGATTTTGCCACCGGCAAAGTGCTCCCGCTGGAAGTTACCCTGCCGCTTAAAAATTACACCAAAGACGCTAAAATGGTGTTGATGGAAAACGGCTCTTTGGGCTTGTTAAAACCGGGTGCTTCTGCTCCTAAAGCGCTGACGGGTCTGTATGTGCGCTTACCGAAAAACCAAATTTCCAATTTCGTCAAAATCCTGCAATTTAGCCCCATTCCGTTTAACGTGTCCGTTCACCCGACCCAAAACCGCGCCGATTTGATTATGCGCGACGCGTCGCTCACCAACGTAAGCTTGGGCAAAACGATGGGCCCGGTGGTGAACAACGCCCTGAATATGGACGTAAGCACAGCCAACAGCATGATGTTTACGATTAACTACATCTTGCCGGGTATGGCTTCGCTGCTGACGCCTATCTTAAAGAAATACGGGGAAAAGAAACTGATGCTTCTTTCCTTGGCGATGTCTTCCGCGGCGGGCATTTTGGCCAGCGCGGGCGGCTTCTACGGGTTTGTGGAAGGCTTAACGCTGGGGCCGGTATCCAAAGGGCTGTTCATTACGGCGCTGTTCTTAATGAGCGGTTCGAGCATTTTAAAACAATTAGTGTCCAATATGTTAATCCGCGCCAACCGCGGGGAAGTGATTTTGGACCAAGCAAAAGAAGCCCTTACGAAATCCGAAACCGAGTTTACCGCAGTGGAAAAGCAAGGTTTCGCGCAAATGGGCGTACGCTTAAAAGAATTCTTTACCAAAAATTTCAACGTCAGCTTGAAAGACATCGTTTTGTACAACTTAAGCTTCGTGTACAAAAATGCCGGTACGCTGGCGTTCTTGGCCTCCCCGTATCTGATTAACTTCGGCCTTACGCAGCTGACGGGCCACAACTACGGGTTGGACTACTCTATCAGCTTCCCGATTTATGCCGCGTACAGCAGCCTCGTAGCGTGGAGAGTATGGCGCGCAAAACTGCGCGACGCTTACTCCGTCAAAAACCTGGAACAAAGCCAAAAGAACTTGCAGCGGGCGCTGGAAACCGGCTCCAAGGCGTTGGCTCAGGCCAATACTGCGCTGACGGCTACGCAAATTGACGATGCCGCCCGTATGTTCAAAGACTCTTTAGACGCCCTGGTGTTTGCGGACATGAAAATCAACCCCGGGCAGAAAAAAGCGGATTTGTATGCAAAGGAAAAAGAGGCCTTCCTGGCGAACTTGCAAGACAGACTGGTAAAAGAACACAACCTGGCCCCGCAGCGCGCGCAGGAAATTGTTTCCCAGATCAAAGCTTCTATCGCCGTGCAGGAAAACACCCTGGGCAATATGATGAAAATGCTCAAGGCACCGGGGGTTGCTTCCTTAGCTACCGCTATGACGCTGGCCACAGTGCACGAGTTCGTAATTTCCAGCGCGTTTGCCAGCACTATGAAAGGCTTAATCAGCCAGGGCGAGTTGGCTAACTTCTTAATTGCCTGCTCGCTGTATATCCCGTTGATTTTAGGCCGCTTGGGCGGCAACTTAATCAGCCGCCGCATTAGCGCGGATACGATGTATATCCTCTGTTCCTCGCTCTCTGCCTTGGGTACGGGCATTATGGCCACGGCGGGCAGCAGCGTAGCGCAGACGATTACCGGTGCGGCAATCGCCAGCTTGGGGGTGGGGAACTTCTTCACCCAGATGTATGACTATGTGATGAACCGCTACCCGAAACAGAACCGCGAATTGTCCTCCATCTTGGCGCTGACGATGGCTATCGGCGGTTTGGGTGCCATTCCGGCCGGTTATCTGGCGGAAGTAGGCAATGCGCCGGCATTGATTTACGCGGGTGTAGCGCTGGGACTGAGCTTGGTGTTAACCCCGGGTATGATGGTAAATTCCTCCTTGGTAAAAGGAATTAAATACGAAGCCGGCCGCTTGTGGAAAGGCGTCAAAAAGCTTTTTAAACGCGGCAATAAGAAAAACGACGGGACTTCCGGCCCTGCGGCGGAAGGAATGAACTTAGATGACGCCGCTCCGGCGCAATAAAATTCGCAACATTAAAAGCCCCGGGTTTTGCCCCGGGGCTTTTTTATGGGTAAAAACCCCGGCAGAACCGGGGAAATCGCGGTATTAGCGGTTAAATAGTTTTCGCAGCAGTTTATCGTAGTGGGATTGCGGGATTTGCATGCCGGGGGTGCTGTTGCGCCCGCCGTGGGGGCCGTGATAATCGGACCCGGCGGTAGCAATCAGGCCGTATTTGCGGGTGATGGCCAGCAGGTCTTGGCGCATCGTAAAAGTGTGGGCCGGATAAAAAACTTCTACACCGTCCAGCCCGGCTTCGGTCCACGCCGGGAAATCCCAATGTTCGGCCACGATGCCCGGGTGGGCAATGACGGCAATGCCACCAGCCCGTTTGATGTGTTGGATGGCTTCTATGGCGGTTACGCCGGCCGAAGGCACATAACCCGGCTGGCCGGGCACCAGGTATTTGCGGAAGCCTTCTTGGCGGGTGGCAACGATTTTTTTGGCTTTCAAAGCGTCCGCCACGTGCGCGCGGGAAACGGTGTTGGGCGCGCGCGAGAAGACGTCTTCTTCCGTAATGTCTACACCGGCCTGCTGCAGCTGGCGTATGATTTTGCGTATTCGCTCGCGCCGGTTGGTGCGGTTTTGCTCCAAAAACGCTTGAAATTCGGTGTTGTTTAAATCCAGGTTGTACCCGGTAAAATGCAGGTGGTCGTGGTCCCGGGTGCTGATTTCTACCCCCGGGGTAAACAAAATGCGGTGTTCTTTGCACACGGCTTCGGCACGGCGCACGCCGTCCGTCGTGTCGTGGTCCGTCAGCGCATAAACGGTAATTCCCGTTTTAAAAGCGGCCAAAACCACTTCTTCCGGCGTGCTGGTGCCGTCTGAAAATTCCGAATGGGTGTGCAAATCCACCTTGGGCATACTATACGCGCTCTACTGCCGTCACGCCGGGGACCAATTCTTTAATTTTCTTTTCCACCACGGCTTGCAAGGTCATTTGCGCGTGCGGGCAGCCGCCGCAGCGGCCGCGCAGGCCTACGGTAACGATGCCGGTTTTTTCGTCTACGCCAATCAGTTCAATATCGCCGCCGTCTGCTTGCAGAATGGGGCGGATATCGTCAATCACTTGCTGTACTTGTTCTTTCATATATTCTCCAAAGACTGAATTTTCTTTATTATAGCTTTTTAAGAGGGCGCCGGGGAGGCCCCGGCTGGAAAAACACTTGCAAAGTTTAAGGAGTATTGCTATACTTTTTGGGTAGAGTTTCTAGTGTATTATTGCATAGGAGAGGAAGGTTATGAAAAAAATAATCGCTTTGTGCACGCTTGCGTTGTTTGTCAGTGCGCCCGTTTTTGCCCAGAAATATGCCAGCGTTAACGCGAAAAGAGCCAACATCCGCGCGTGTGCCGGGACCAAATGTGCCATTAAGTGGTATGCTTGGAGATATACCCCGGTCATTATGGTAAAAACCAACGAAGACAAAAGCTGGGTACTCGTGAAAGATTTTGAAGGATACAGCGGCTGGATTTCCGCCAGCTTGTTAAGCCCCAACGGCGGTATGTCGGCCAAAGTGGATTTAAACGTACGCAAGAGCCCGTCTTCTAATGCGGACATCGTCTGCACGGTGGAAAAGGGCTACCCGTTTAAATACATTTCCAAAAAGGGCAGCTGGATCCAGGTGGAAGACGAACCCGCCAACGCCAAAGACGGCAAATGCAAAGGCTGGGTATACAACGTCAACCTGTGGGGATTTTTTAAACAATAAGGCGTAAAAAACCATAAAAGGGAGCCCCTTTGGCGGGTTCCCTTTTTTTGGCCTTTTGTGGGACTTGAAAAACTGTTTCCTACGCCTATAATACCAATACAGGCTCGTTGTCCGCTTGCCAAAAGCGGATGCAAAAGGGTACAATATAATTATGAAAAAGATTTTAATTGCGGTAGCGGCTGTCAGCGTGGTAGCTTGTGTGTGCTGCCTGGCCCGCTCCGTCAGCGAAGGACGTTTTAATATCTCCGGCACGGTAACGGTACCGGAGCGCTTGGCCCGTATGGCCGAAGCAGACAATAATTCTTGTGCCATTATCGTCAAGAACGAGGCCGATGTGCCGGTGGCCATCAAACGCGTGGTCAACCCGAAATTCCCGTTGGATTTTACGATGGGCGAAACCGATTTGCTGGCTGAAAGCCTGGACGGCGCTTTAAAGCTGGAAGTACAAATTAACAATCACGGCCAGTTGGGCGTCATTAGACAGGGCGATATCTTTGGTTCGGTGGAAGGAACCATCAAACCGAACGAAAAGCATATTTTGGTACAAGCCGATAAAACGATGGGCCGCGTACAGTTGGCCCGCAACGTGAAAGGAAACTTCTTCCGCACGGCTGCCCGCTAACCTATTTTGGTTTAATATACCCCGAAACGCAGTTTGGTTTCGGGGTTTTATTTTGCCTAAACGCGTACAAAAAACCGGATTGGGCGCGCCAGCTGTTCCACCCACGGCCCAAAAGGCTTGACTATCTCCCATAGAAATAGCAAAATAAAAGTAACCGTATACTTAGGAACTCATATGAAACGCAGCCTTTTTATTTTAGCTACTTTGGCTATGTCTTCTGCCCTTTATGCAGGGGAACCCAGCCTCTATACGCGCGAAACGGTATTGGATATTTTTTCCCAATACAATCCGGGCGTTTTGGAGCGGGCCCAGCAAAACAAGGACTACCAAGACATTTTGGAAAGTTTTGTTTCGTCCTATAATTCGCCCCAAACGGCGGCTAACCGCTACGAACTGATTGCCGTGGCCCGTAATTTTGATGCTTCTATCCGGCTGAAAGGCGCCACATCGGTTTATTCGGACGCTTTGTTGTATGCGCAGCTTAGCGGGGGGGACGAATCCATTGCCGCGGTGCATTTTCGCAAAGAGTTATTCCCGATTTTTGAGCATATTTGGGCCGTTACGGTTCAATTGCGTGAGTACGAACTTAACGAAGCCCGCCAATTGCTCAAACAAACTAAGCAAAACGACGCGCTGTCCGGGCAGGCCCGCACCCAGCAGGAAGAAACCCTGCGCCGGCAAATCAGCGATTTAAAACAGCAGCTTAAAGCCCTTCAAAAAGACCCTGGCACCCAACTGGTCCAGGCGGTGGACGCTTATGTAGCCGCCACCAACAGCCAGCTGCAGGCTGCCCGCGCCCAGGCGCAAGCCGCCCGCAGCAGCCAAACCGTGTTTGAAGAAGCCCGCCAAACCGCCAATTTGCAAATCAAAACCAAAAATAAAAAACCCGTTGCTAAATAATAGTTCCGCTCCGCTTAGGCGGAGTTTCCCGGCCGGACTGGCTGTACCATTTTTTATGTTAAGAGGAACTGATTATGATTAGAACGGTAATTGATAAAATTTTTGGAACCAAAAGCGAACGCGACCTTAAAAAAATCCAACATTATGTAGACGATGCAAACAAATTCACCGCTGAATTTGAAAAACTGTCTGACGAACAATTAAAAGCCAAAACCCAAGAGTTTAAAGACCGCTTAGCCAAAGGGGAAACCTTGGACCAATTGTTGCCCGAGGCTTTTGCCGTGGTCCGCTTGGCGGCCCAGCGCGTGATTGGCCTGCGCCCGTATGATGTGCAGCTTTTGGGCGGTATCGTTTTGCATCAAGGCAAAATTGCCGAAATGGGCACCGGCGAAGGGAAAACGCTGGTGGCGGTGTTGCCCTCCTATTTAAACGCTTTAACCGGCAAAGGGGTGCACGTCGTAACAGTAAACGACTACCTGGCCCGCCGCGACCGCCAATGGATGGGCCCCATCCACGAATTTTTGGGCCTTACCGTGGGATACATCAACCACGATATGGACAACGCCGAACGCCGCGAAATGTACACCAAAGATATTACCTATGTGACCAACAACGAACTGGGCTTTGATTACCTGCGCGACAATATGGTTATTAACCGTGCCGACCGCGTGCTGCGCCCCTTAAACTATTGTATTGTAGACGAAGTAGACTCTATTTTAATTGACGAAGCCCGCACCCCGCTTATCATTTCCGGCCCGTCCGAACAAAGCACCGACAAGTATTATATCGTCAACCGGTTGATACCGTCCTTAAAAGTGCGCCTGATTACGGAAAAAGACGAAGTAAAAGCCAAATACGAAGGCATTAAATTGGACGAAGGCGTAGACGCCATTATTGACGAAAAAGCCCACACCGCCACGCTGACGGACACCGGTATTGCCAAGGCGGAAAAATTTTTGAATGTACCTAACCTCTACAATGATGTGGAATCCGAATGGGTGCACCATATTAACCAAGCCTTGCGGGCACACCATTTGTACGAACGCGACGTAGATTATGTGATCAAAGACGGTGAAGTGGTAATTGTGGACGAATTCACCGGCCGCTTGATGCCCGGCCGCCGCTGGAGCGACGGCTTGCACCAGGCCGTGGAAGCCAAAGAAGGTTTGCAAATTAAGGAAGAAAACCAGACCTTGGCTACTATTACGTTCCAGAATTTCTTTAAACTGTATAAAAAACTGTCCGGTATGACGGGTACCGCTATGACGGAAGCCAACGAATTTTGGCAGATTTACAAACTGGACGTGGTGGAAATCCGCCCGAACAGACCCTCCAAACGCAAAGATTATCCGGACTTGGTTTATTTGTCCGAACGGGAAAAATTTAACGCCATTGTGGACGAAGTGGAAACCTTGTGGAAACAAGGCGCGCCGGTGTTGGTGGGTACGCGCTCGATTGAAAAATCGGAAAAACTCAGCCATATGCTGCGCGCCAAAGGAATTCCGCATAAAGTGTTAAACGCCAAATACCACGAAATGGAAGCGCAAATTATCAGCCAAGCGGGCCGCAAAGGGGCGGTTACCATTGCCACCAACATGGCCGGCCGCGGTACGGATATTGTGCTGGGTGGGAACCCGGCCGACCCGGAAGAACAAAAACAAGTGGTCGAACTGGGCGGCTTGCACGTTATCGGCAGCGAGCGTCACGAGTCCCGCCGTATTGATAACCAGCTGCGCGGCCGCTGTGCCCGCCAAGGGGACCCTGGCTGTTCCCGCTTTTACATTTCGTTGGACGACGAACTGATGCGTTTGTTTGCCAACACTACCAAGATTGCTTCTATTTTAAGCACGATGGGCATGAAGGAGGGCGAAGCCATTGAGTCGCGCCTGATGACGCGCCAAATTGAAAGCGCCCAACGCATGGTGGAAGGCCGCAACTTTGATATCCGCAAGCAATTGCTCGATTACGACAAAGTAATGAACCAGCAGCGCACCGCCATTTATGGCCTGCGCAACGCCATTTTGGACGGCGAAAACATGACCGAAAAGTCCATGCAAATGATGGAAGAAATTGTGGACGAACTGGTGGAGCAGTATTATCACCCGTCCCACCCGCAGCGCAGCGATTTTGAAACGCTCAACGTCAGCTTGCGCAATTTCTTCCCCGGGGATTTCCACTTTACTTCGGAAACCGTGGGCCGTAAATCGCACGACCAACTGGTGGACGAAATTATGAAGCAGGTTAAAGATTTGTACCAAGCTCGCGTGTTGTATTTTGCCGAGCAAGGTATTAATTTTGCGGAAATCGAACGCATGCTGTTGCTGCAAATTATCGACAGCGCCTGGAAGCAGAACCTGTATGAATTGGACCAGCTGCAAAGCAGCGTCAGCCTGCGCGGTTACGCCCAAAAGGACCCGCTGATTGAATACCAAAAAGAATCTTACAAATTGTATTCTTCTATGCTTAACCGCGTGCGCGATTTGATGGTCAGCTATATTTTCCGCCTGCAGCTGCCTCCGCGCCGCACCGCGGCGGAACGTGCGCAAGCGGCGGCCGCCAAAAACCCGAACCAATCGGCGGCGCCTGTTTCCAAGCATATTGGGCGCAATGATTTGTGCCCGTGCGGAAGCGGTAAAAAATATAAAAAATGTTGTGGAGCTAATTTATGAAATCTAAAATAAAAGCCTCTATTTTGTTGGTGTGCGCGTTGGGGGCGGTATTGCTGATCCCGGTATTTTTAAGTAAAGACGAACCGATAGAAGTATCCGTCCCGTTGCTGGATTTGGCCCAAATCCAAGCCCAGGAAGCCAAAGAACAAAAAGCGGCCGAACAGTCGGCTGCGCAAGCCAAGCTGCGCCGTATGTACAGCTGCACGGCGGACGAAGATTGCATTATTGTAGACAAAGACCCCTGCGGCTGTTTGGTGGGGCCGCAAGGCGTTACCGCCATCAATGCGTCGTATACGCTGGATTTTAATAAAATGCAGTCCAGCTTGATTGCCAAGGCTTGCCCGGAGGGCGCCCCGTCTGTGGAAAAAGAATGCAGCCCGTCTGCTCAAGCCGTGTGCGTACAAAATACTTGTAAGATTACATATTAATTAAACCTATGCGTGCCTTTAGACAAAGCTTTACCGAACAAGACGCCCTGAATGATAAAAAATCATTTGGGGCGTGGTTGTCGGCGTGGTGCGGCCGGCTGGGGCAGTCGTTTTTTCTGCTGGTTTGTGCGGCGGCGTCTGCTTGGCTGGTCTACCAAAGCTATCCGGGGCGCTCGCACCATGCGTTGGCGTGGTTTGCACTGGCTCCGTTTGTTTGGGGTGTGACCAAAACCAAGGGGTTTTGGTCTTCTTTTTTCTATGGCTGGCTGACGGCTTTTTTGTTTAATGCCGGCATTTTTTATTGGATTTATTATACCTGCCTGCATGGGGGCGGGCTTTCCAAAGGGCTTTCGTTAGCGGCGTGGTTGGGGCTGTCGGGCCTGATGGCGGTGCAGTTTGCCTTGTTTGGCGGGAGTTGCTATTTTCTTAAGAAAGCGGGGGGCTTTTTCCCGTTGTTGGCGGCATGTGGTGTGGTGGCTTGGGAATGGGTGCACCAAACCTTGGCGTTTTACGGGTTAGGTTTCCCGTGGGTCTTGTTGGGGTATACCCAATGGAATGCTACAGAAATGCTGCAGATTGCTTCGTTTACGGGGGTATATGGGGTTAGTTTCGCGGTGGCTTTTGTGGGTGCGTCTTTGGGTTGGGCTTTTGCCATACCGGGGGTAAAAGACGGCATTCGGCATATGGTGGCGGCCGCCTGCGTGTTTTTGGGCGTATTTGCTTTTGGGCATTATTCGCTGCCGGGGAGTGGCAATTTGCCGGAAAACCGCCCGGCCCATCAGCCGTTGCTCAGTTTAAATACGGCCATTTTCCAGCCCAATATCGACCAGTATAAAAAATGGAGCCCGGAGTATGAAGAGGAAATTTTAAACACTCTTAGCCAAATGGGGCACTCGTTGGACGGACAAGGCGTCCGGCTGTTGGTATGGCCGGAAAGCGCCGTGCCGGGGGCTTTAACGGAAGAACGGTACTTGGATTTGTTTAAAAGTATTGGGGAATCGACCGGTGCCTATCAGTTTATCGGTTCTAACATTTCCGGTGAAGACGGCAAGCAATATGTGGGGGCCTATTTAATGGCGCCGCAAGGGGGGCTGCAGCATTACAGTAAAATTAAATTGGTGCCGTTTGGCGAATATATCCCGCTGGAAAATATTGTCCGTTCCCTTTTTAAAGACGTGGAAGTGTTGGGCGAACTCGGTTCGTTTACGCCCGGCCCCCGCGCCCAAAAGCCGTTGGACTTGGGCGGCGTAGCCGTGGGGGAAACGATTTGCTACGAATCGATCTATCCCCAGTTGTGGCGTGCGCAAAACAAACAAGGCGCTAAATTTTTTGTCAACATTACCAATGACGCTTGGTTCTTTAAAACGGACGCGCCGCATCAACATTTGGCTGTCAACGTGTTGCGCGCAGTGGAAACGGGGCGCCCCGTGCTGCGCTCGGCCAATACGGGCATTTCCGCTTTTATAGATCCTTTCGGCCGGATTAGCCGGCAGACGGATCTTTTTACTCAAGAAGTGCTGCAGGCGCCGGTTGCCTTGCCGATAGGGGACCAAATCAATTTTTACACGCAGTGGGGGGATTGGTTTGCCTGGCTGTGTGCCATATTTTATTTTACGTTACTTATTTCCACGATGGTTTTTTCGTATGAATAACAACATTGAATTTAAAGAAGTAGAAGAAAAACTGAACGATTTATCCGCCCGTGTGGCTAAAATCGAATCGATTGACGATATCCCCGGCAAGCAAAAAGAGCTGGCCGCCCTGCAGGAGCAATCGGCCAATCCGGATTTTTGGAATGACACCAAAAAAGCGAAAGACGTCAGCCGGCAAATTGATTTTTTAAAAAACGCCATTGATACCTTTCATTTGCTGCGCAAAAAAATGGAAGACGCCCTCGCTTGGTTTGACCTGTGCAAAGAAATGCAGGACCAAAACGAGTTGGCCGCGCTGGACGCTTCTTTAAAAGAAACGGAAAAGCAAATTGCCCAAAAAGAGGGGGAAATCCGTCTTTCGGACCCGAACGACAAGCTAAACGCTATTTTAACCATTCACGCGGGAGCCGGCGGGACGGAATCGTGCGATTGGGCGCAAATGTTGGTGCGTATGTATACGCGCTGGGCCGAACAGCACGGGTTTAAGTTTTCGGTGCTGGACGCGCAGCCCGGGGACGAAGCCGGCATCAAAACGCTCAGTGCGATGGTGGAAGGCCCTTTTGCTTACGGCTATTTGAAAGGGGAAAACGGCGTGCACCGGTTGGTGCGCGTGTCGCCTTTTGACGCCAACGCCCGCCGCCATACGTCTTTTGCATCGTGCGATGTCCTGCCCGATATTGACGAGGATATCAATATCGAAATCCCCGAAAAAGACATTCAGTTGGAAACGTCCCGCGCCGGCGGCCACGGCGGCCAGAACGTAAATAAAGTGGAATCGGCCGTGCGCTTGCTGCACATTCCCACGGGTATAGTGGTTTCCTGCCGCATTGAGCGCAGCCAGCTGCAAAACCGCCAAACCGCTATGAAGATGCTCAAGGCGCGCTTGTACGAAATGGAAATGGACAAAAAACGCAGCGAGGCCGAAAAACGCTACGGCCAAAAAGGCGAAATCGCCTGGGGGCACCAAATCCGTTCGTATGTGTTTATGCCGTACCAGTTGGTAAAAGATTTGCGCACGGGGTATGAAACATCACAAATTAATGCGGTGATGGATGGCGATTTGGACCCGTTTATTTTTGCGTTTTTAAACTACGAAGCCGAACATAAAAAATAATGCAAACCGCGTTGTATATTCACCTCCCGTTCTGCAAGCAAAAGTGCAATTATTGTGATTTTGCGTCGTTTGCGGGGCGGGAGGCACTTATTCCAGCTTATTTAAATGCGCTTTCCCGGGAAGCCGCGCCGTACCGTGCCGTGCCGGTGCAAACGCTCTATGTGGGGGGCGGTACGCCCAGTTTGCTTTCGGAAGGGCAGATTTACCAATTGTGCGGGATTATCCGCCGGTATTTTGGCGGCATTTCGTGCCTGGAAGAAAGCACGCTGGAAGCCAATCCGGAAAGCCTCACCCCGCAGAAAATACACCTGCTGCGGGAAGCCGGCTTTAACCGTTTGAGCTTGGGCCTGCAAAGCTTCGACGATAAGGAGCTAAAAATATTGGGCCGCGTGCACAATGTGCAAACTTTTTTGGAAGCGTTTTCCAACGCCCGTGCCGGCGGATTTTTTAATATTAATGTGGATTTAATTGCCGGCTTGCCGGGGCAAACGCTGGAACAATTTGTGGCGGGGCTTACCCGGCTGCTGGAACTGCGCCCGGAACATATTTCGGTATACGGGTTGCAGGTGGAAGAAGGCACCCCGTTTTACGAACGCGGTTTAGTATGCGACCAATTGCTTATGCGCCGTATGCTGGAGGAAACGCATTGGCGCTTGGCCGAAGCCGGTTACCACCATTACGAAATTTCGAACTTTGCCTTGCCCGGTTATGAAGCCAAGCACAATACGCACTATTGGAACAACGGCGAGTACATTGGCCTGGGCAGCGCGGCGGCCTCGTATCAAAAGGGAACCCGGCGGCAAAACACGCCGGACGTGCAGGAATATATCCGCCGGTTGGAAGCCGGTCAAACCCCGGTGGTATTTTCCGAACATCTTGCCGGAAAGGAACAGGTGGGGGAAACGTTGATGTTGGCCCTGCGCAAATTGGACGGCGTGGAATTGACGCCGGTGCAGCGGGCTTTTTTTGGAAAAGAAATTCAAAAACATTTGGACTCCGGCTTGCTTGTGCAAGTAGGGAAAAAGGTAAAATTATCTTTTGAAGGATTATTCCTGGCCAACGAAGTGTTTTGCAGTTTTGTGGCCCCGTTTGATTAATTACTATGCAAATTACGCCTATTCATACCCGTATTTTTAAAGAAAAAGAAAACTTGCCCTCATTTATTGCCGAGCATTTGCCCCGCGTGCCGGAAAAAACCGTGCTGACGGTTTCTTCGAAGCTGGTCTGTTTGTGGAAAGGCCTAAGTGTGCCGTATGAAAGCCTGGCCCAAAAAGAACAACTGATCCAGCGGGAAAGCGAGGCTGCCCTCCAAACGCCTTTGGCGTGGCTGACGATTAAAAGCGGTATGATAATGACCAACGCCGGGATTGACGAGTCCAACGCGGACGGAAAACTGCTTTTGCTGCCGCGGGATTGCTATGCGTGTGCGGAAGAACTGCGCGCCGCATTGATGCAAAAATGGGAAGTAACCGAGCTGGGGGTTATTATTACAGACAGTATGATTTTGCCGCTCCGGGCGGGGGTTATTGGCGCGGCGGTAGCATATGCGGGGTTTAAGGGAGTAAAAGATTTGCGCGGCCAGCCGGATATTTTTGGGAAAAAACTGGCGGTTACTTTGGTAAACACGGCGGACGCATTAGCCGCCGCCTGCGCTTTAACCATGGGGGAGGCCGCCGAACAGTGCCCCTTGTGCCGGGTAGAGCAGGCCCCGGTAGAATTTGCGGATAAAACCGATCCTTCCGAAATAAAATATCCGCCGCAGGACGACTTGTATACGCCGCTTTTAAAAGCGGTCCAGTTGGTAAAATGACGGAGGAATTATGTTTAAAAGCATTTTTAACGAGTTTAAAAATTTTATTATGCGCGGCAGTGTGATAGATATGTCGGTGGGTATTATTATTGGCGGAGCGTTTACGAAAATCGTCAATTCTATGGTGTCGGACGTAATGATGCCGCCGCTGGGGCTGCTGATGGGAAAAGTCAATTTTTCCAATTGGTTTATTGTGTTAAAACAAGGGGCCAATGTGCCTGGCCCGTACGACTCTCTTTCCGCGGCGCAGGCGGCCGGCGCCACCACCATTAACATCGGCAATTTTTTAAATGCCATTATTAGTTTTCTTATTGTGGCGGCCTGTATTTTTGCGCTGATTAAAATGATTAATAAAATTAACAAGCTTAAAAAACAAGCCGAAGCGGCCCCGGCTACCAAAAAATGCCCCTATTGTTGTTCAGATATCCCGCTGGCGGCTACGCGCTGCCCCCAATGCACTTCTGAACTAAAATAAACTTGGCGTATTCAAACGCCCTTTCCCGTGAGCGGGAAAGGGCGTTTTGTTGTGTAAGGAACGGCAATGCCCAAACGTTGCGGTGTGGCTATCCGCACCAGCAGGCATAGAGTAGGGAGGCCGGGCGCTGGGCCCTGGCACGGAAACGTACCCCATTTTGCTAATCCCTGTCCGAGGAAGACCCCCGCCCCCCCTGGAAGGGGCCCTTTTTCTGGCGTCAGAAAAAGGGCGAAAAAGAGCGCCGGCCCAGGGCCCCATAAAAATCACTTCCAAGCGGGAAATTTTATAACTCGCGCGGGTTTCCGCGCTCAAATAATAAAATTTCTAATCCGCTTGAAAGGCTTTTTGTAGACGGCTCTAAGGGGGCGGTTAAACGACAACAACCACGGCAACAACACAAGCGGAAACAACTCTCGTTTTGAATAGCGCGACATTCCAAAAATAGTGTGGCTCCCTTAGTCGTGTTGGCGGGCATAGAGTGCCTGCCCCCGGCAAGGGGGCCTGGAAGGCCTTGTCAGGGGATTTTTATTTTTTTACACTAAGGTATGATTTACTTTGCACATCGCGGGGCATCTGCCCGGCAAGTTCAAAATACGGTGTCCGCTTTTGCTTTGGCGCAGCAGCTGGGAGCAACCTGTTACGAATTAGACGTTCACTTAACGCAAGACGGCGCGCTGGCGGTGCATCATGATTATTCCCTCCAAGCCACTGCCGGAGCGGATGTACGGATTGAACACCTCACCCGTGCTGATTTACAAAATTACCCGCTGGCCAACCCTTTTGACAGCCAACAATTATTTGTGCCGGAACTCAAAGATATTCTGCCCGTGATAGAGCCCGGGCTGAAACTGCTTAACATAGAACTTAAAAATGATGGAAATGTCTATCCCGGTTTGGAAGAGCGTTTGCTAAGCGAATTGCAAAAATATTATCCGCAACTTCTTTCAAAAACGCTGTTTTCCAGCTTTGATTATGACACCCTTGTCCGGATCAGGGAACTAAACAAAAACGTGCGTATTGGCCTGTTAACGCGATCCTTCGATGTTTCTAAGGCGCTTAGCTTGGGTGCGGAAAGCGTGCATTTAAATCATACACGCTTTACGCCGGAAATTGCCCAGGTGTGCCACCAGCACGGTTTAAAAGTGTATCTATATACGGTAAATGACGCGGAGCTTGCGCGCACCCTGCAGCAACAAGGGGCGGACGGTATTTTTACGGATCATATAGATTGGTTTGTCGAAAGAAGCCACTAAAAAACCCCGCTCCATAGAGCGGGGTTTTTGTAAGGCGGAAAACTAATAATCGTAGCCGTAGCCCATTTCCGAGGAAGACGAATCACTTTGGGAAGCATCTTCCGCCGGGGCTTGCATACCGTAGTATTCTTCCGGCGTATAGCGTTTGGGCTTTTGCCAAAGCCGTTTTTCTTTCTTGTAATCGGCTTCGCCGGGCTGGCCGGGCACTTTGGGTTGCTGGCGGTCGTCAAAGAAGTAAATATTCTTTACTTCTTCTGGGCCGACGTTAAAGATGTATTCGGACTCCACGTTCGGCGGCGTTTCGCGGCGTTCTTTTACCGCGTCTTTGGACAAATCTTCCAAATAATCTTCTTCCGTCAAATAAATTTTGCGGTGGTATTTTTCTTCTCTCTGTTTGTTAGTGGTGCACGCGGTTAAAAATCCGGCGCACACGATTACAGCCAAAAGGGCGGGAAGTGTTTTCATGCGTTCTCCTTAAGTTTCCTTTCACCTGATAGTATAATGTTTTCCAGCAAGACTGCAAGCGTTACCGGTCCGACCCCGCCGGGCACCGGCGAGTACGACACCCCACGCTGCGCAAGGGCGGCCGGGTCGGCGTCGCCGCATAAGCTGTTGTTTTGCCAATTCGTAGAGATATCCACCACTGTGGCACCGGGGCGTATCCAGGCAGCGTTAATTAATCCGGGCGTCCCAGCGGCGGAACAAACTAAATCCGCGTCTTGTAAAGCGCGCGGCAAATCGGTTTTGGTATGGCAGATTTTAACGGTGGCGTTTTGGCACGTCAGCAAATGGGCCAAGGGGCGGCCTACCGTGCTGGAGCGGCCAACGACCGCCGCTTCGGCCCCTTCCAGAGGAATTTGATGGTACTGCAGCAACCGGATTACTGCCGCCGCCGTACAGGGCACAAAACCTTTTAGGGCCTGTACTTCGGCCCAGGTTTTGCACAAAAACAGGTTCCCGGCATTGATATTGGACATGCCGTCAATGTCTTTGTGCGGGGATAAGCGGTCGGCAAAATCGGTGGCCGCCAAATGGGCGGGCAAAGGGCGCGGGATTAAAATAGCGTCCGTGGCGTCGTCGGCCGACAAGCGTTCCACCAAGGATAAAAATTCGGACGCGGGCGTCTCGTTATTAATTTCAAAAATTTGCGTTTGCACGCCCAATTTTTGTGCGGCTTCCACTTCTTTTTTTAGGTACAGGTACGCACCGTAATCCTCGGTCGATCCAATGGCGCTTAGCTGAATGGCACGGCCTCTTTTTTGGCGTACGGCTTCCGCCCTGGCGTGCAGGGGTTCCCGTATTTGTGCGGCTAAGGTGCGTCCTTCCAAAATCATATGTACTATTTTAGCAAATAAAGGGGGAATGTGCCGTGAGGAGTGGGCGTTAATGCCCCAACATTTGTTTGGGGCAGAAAAGTAATTAGCGGCGGGAAAGCTCCCCTATGTGTCGGGGTTAGGGAACGGTTTAGAAACAGCCTGTCTGTTTTTTCGTTTGTAAAGGGTTTTTTGCCGCCAAGCAAAACCGCTCCATAAAACAGCCCGGCCGATTGACCGGGCTTTTTGTTGGGAAAGGAACATTATTCTTCGTCAATTTTTAGCATCGCCACAAACGCTTCTTGCGGAATGTTCAAACTGCCGATGGCTTTCATTCTCTTTTTGCCTTCTTTTTGTTTTTCCAACAATTTGCGTTTGCGGGTGATATCGCCGCCATAGCATTTGGCAATAACGTCCTTGCGGAAGGCGGGGATGGTTTCGCGCGCGATAACCTTGCCATTCACTGCGGCCTGTACGGCCACTTCAAACTGCTGGCGGCCAATAAGCTCTTTGAGTTTGGCGCACAGCGCGCGGCCCATCGTTTGGGCTTTGTCTTTATGCACCACTACGGACAACGCATCCACCGGCGTGCCGTGCAACAAAATTTCCATCAGCACCACGTCCGAGCTTCTAAAGCCGGCCACTTCGTAGTCAAACGAGGCGTAGCCCTTGGAAACGGATTTTAATTTGTTGTAAAAATCAATTACCATTTCGCCCATGGGCATTTCGTATTTGATAATTACGCGCTGGTTGGACAAGTGGTCCATGCTCATAAACGTGCCGCGTTTTTCTTTTAAAAGCGTCATTACGCCGTCCATAAATTCCACGGGGGTAACAATCGTAATGTGAATGACGGGCTCTTTAATGTCTATAATGTCGCCGTGCGGCGGGAAGTTGGCCGGGTTATCGATAATTTTATACCCCGGGTCGTCCGGTGCGTCCGGCAGGGCGGCCAGCTCCTGCGGGTGGGATTTGCGCGGTGTAAATTTAACGTGATACACCACGTTGGGGCTGGTGGCAATCAGCGAGAGATTAAATTCGCGTTCCAACCGTTCTTTTACAATTTCGATATGCAAAATGCCCATAAACCCCAAGCGGAACCCAAAGCCCAAAGCTTTGGAGGTTTCGCTTTGGTAGTGGAAAGAGGAGTCGGACAAATTGAGTTTTTCCAACGCTTTGCGAAGCAAGGGGAAATCGGTCGTTTCCACCGGGAAGATACTGGCAAATACTACCGGTTTGGCGTCTGCATACCCGGGCAGCGCTTCCTGTGCGGGGCGTTCGGCCAGGGTAACGGTATCGCCTACTTTTACTTGGTGAATATCTTTAATCCCGGCCACCAAATACCCTACTTCTCCGGCGGCAAGTTTGTCTGTTTTATGCAACTGTTTGGGCGTCATAAAGCCGATTTCTTCCGTTTTATAAGTGGCCCCGGAAGACATAAATTGAATAACCTGCCCCGGCTTGATGCTGCCGTCCACCAAGCGGATATACATAATTACGCCGCGGAAAGGGTCGTAATACGAGTCAAAAATAAGGGCGCGCAGTGGAGCGTTCGGGTCTCCCTGCGGGGCGGGGATATCGGTAATGATACGGTCCAACAAATGTTCAATGCCCATGCCGGTTTTTGCGCTGACGCGTTCGGCCTCTACGGGTTCTTTTAAAATGTCCCACAACTGTTCTTCCGAGGCGTCCGCGTCCGACTGGGACAAATCCACCTTATTCATTACCGGAATAATTTTTAAGCCCAAGCTTTGTGCCAAGTGGGCGTGCGCCACGGTTTGCGCTTCCACCCCCTGCGAGGCGTCCACCAGCAAAAGCACCCCTTCGCACGCACGCAGCGAGCGGGCCACTTCGTAGGAAAAATCCACATGGCCGGGAGTGTCGATTAAGTTTAAAATGTAGTCTTTGTAAGCAATACGCACGGCTTTGGCTTTGATGGTAATGCCGCGTTCGCGCTCCAAGTCCATACCGTCTAGCAGCTGGGCTTGCATTTTGCGCTTAGGGACGGTGCCGGTGTCTTCCAAAATACGGTCGGAAAGGGTGGTTTTGCCGTGATCGATGTGGGCTACGATGGAAAAATTACGAATCTTCATTTTTGTTGTTCTGCTCAATTAAGTTTCTAATTTCTTCCGAGCTGCCCATCAGCAAAGCTGCCTGAGCAAGATCGGAACAGGTTTCAAAATTCAAATTGCGGATATTGTTTTTTACGCGCAAGTACATACGCGGCGTGACGGACAGCGCGTCTATCCCCCAGCCCAACAAAAGAGGCAGCATTTTGCTGTCGGAAGCAATTTCCCCGCAAATGCTTACTTTTTTGTTGCGTTTATGGGCGGTTTGGATAATTTGGTTGATGGTGCGCCCCACCGCCGGGTGGCAGGGGTCGTACATATGGGCCACTTCCTGGTTTACGCGGTCCACCGCTACTAAATATTGTATCAAGTCATTCGTGCCAATGGAAATAAAATCCAACAGGTGAATCATTCCGTCCAAGGCGATAGCGGCGGCAGGCACTTCAATCATGGCGCCCAAGGCTACGCGGTTGACGGGCTTCTTGCCCTCGGCTTCTATTTCTTTAAGGGCTTGGTCGTAGGCTGCCCGGACGTGGCGCACTTCTTCTACCGAAGACACCATCGGAATCATAATTTTTACCTGTGCGGGCACTTCGCATGCCATACGCAAAATAGCCCGCAGTTGGGTGTGCATCAGTTCCGGGTTTTTTAAAAACAACCGTATTCCGCGGCAACCCATAAAGGGGTTCTCGTCTTGGTCGAACTCGTCCAACGGAAAATCGGGCAATTTATCGGCCCCTAAGTCCGCCAGGCGTATTGTCACCGGGCGCATATCAAAGCGCTTGGCTACGGAAAGATACATTTGGTATTGTTCTTCTTCCGTAGGCGGGGTGGGGGTGTTCATATATAAAAATTCCGTGCGCAAAAGGCCCAACCCGTCGGTAATTAAGCGTTTGTTTTCTTTATTATCGGTGTGCGGGTCGTAGTTCACCAAGAGTTTGATGGCGTGCCCGTCTTCGGTAATTACCGGCAGGTGGTTGATGGTTTTTAAGAGGGCTTCCGTCTTTTTCAGCTCTCGCTGAATTTTGCGGTAATTGGCCAAGGTGTATTTGTCCGGATTAATTACCAACAGGCCATTTTCGCCGTCAATAATCAGCGTGTCGCCGGATTGAACGTCCTTGGACGCGGTGGATAAACCCACCACCGCCGGAATGTTTAAACTCTGCGCCAAAAGGGCCGTATGGCTGGTTTTGCCGCCTACGTCCGTGCAAAAACCGATTACTTGGTTTTCCTGCAGGTTGATGGTATCCGAGGGGTACAAATTGTGCGCCACCAGCAGGGAAGGTTTATTGATGGAAGCCAAAAATTCTCGTTTTCCGCCTTCCAAATTGTTTACCAAGCGCTTGCCTACGTCAAAAATATCGTTGCGGCGTTCTTTAAAGAAAGGGTCTTCTATTTTATCGAAGTTGGCCGCCAATTCTTGCAGGGTTAAAAAAATAGCCGCTTGGGCGGAAAGATGTTCGGTGCGGATTTTTTTGGAAACCGAATCCTTGAGCGCCGGGTCTTGCAAAATCAGTTTGTGGGTGGCCATTAAATTGGCGTATTCCGCCCCCAGCGTGGACAAAACTTTTTGTTCACACTCGTCCAATTCGGCCAAGGTTTTTTGCATGGCGTTGCGGATTTTTTGCAGTTCAGCTTTTACTTCGCCCGGTTCCACATATTGCCGCGCTACGGCAAAACTTTCACCCGGCACCAGCACCGCCGGCCCAATGGATACCCCCGGGCTGGCCGCTACGCCTTTTAAAACCAACATGCTGCGCTCCTTATTAGAATTCTTCATTAAATTTGTCTGTAAATAATTTTTGAATTGTTTCAAAAGCTTCTTTTTCGTCCGAGCCGTTGGTAGTCAGCTGCAGGGAGGAACCAAACTCCGCGGCCAGCATCATTACACCCATAATGCTTTTGGCGTTTACTTTTACACCGTCTTTCGCCAGCTCAATCTCGCAGGAAAATTTAGCCGCCGTCTGCGCCAGCAGCGCAGCCGGGCGTGCATGAAGCCCCAAACGGTTTACGATTTTAATGTCTTGCTGTATCACAAATGCCTCTTTATAAGTAGCAAACGAAGTTGAACACAACCACCGCTGCCAGATATAAGTACATGTTCGGTATACGCAATTTGCGGGTAATAAAGCTGATCATTACGAAGAACAACACAATCACGGCCCGCGTGACAAAGTGTACGTCTAATTCCGTAAAATCTTTTAAATAATGGTATATGCCGAACAAAATCATCCCCACCGCCAGCACCGAACCAATGCGCTTGGCGTTGTAGATGGTTTTGTTCCAGTCAAAACGCGTCAGCCCGTAGCAGGTTTTTTCGTCCGCGCTGTAACTGATTTTAATTCCTTGCCACTTTACAAACAAAGCAATGGCATTAAATACAAAGAAGGCCACCCCACCCGCAAAAAACACATATACCAGCGGAATGGAGGCCGGCAGATTAATCTCAAAAAAGTTCACTCCCAGCATCAGCCAAATAAACAGGGCGATCAGCAGGGTAAGCGGTTTTAAAGCGCCCCAAAAAAGGCGGTCTCCAATCGAAGCCGTTGTAATGGAAAGGCCCTTTTTTATGGAGCTCCATTCGGTCATTTTTTCTTTAAATTTGGTAAGCGACTCCGCCTTGGCGATAGCTTCTTCCTGCCGGGCCAAAGCGCCAAAACAGAAAGAGGCCATAACCGGCTGAGTATTAAAAATCTCCAAATAGCGTTGCAGTACCGAGGGCAGCGCTTCGCGGTCGTTTTGATAAGTTTCTTTCAAAAACGGCAGCATGACAAACGTCAGCCCTAAGTTTTGGTACTTCATATAGTTCCAGCCCGTTTGCAGAAAAAACGAGCGCAGAAACAGGTTCAGCCGCATGGAAAACCGCATAATTTACCTCGCCTTTAGGCGGAACTCGGGTACCAGTGTGGCCAGCCCAATCCACGGGACGGCCATATAAGCAAACCGGCACGCAAAATGCGCCTGGGTGGGGATAAACGGCAGCAGCCACAGCATGCCTTTGCCGCACACCCATGTAAAAATAAAGATTAAAGCAAAATTCATTAAAAACGATGTGGCCAACGCCAACAGGACGGTGCGCACCACCATACTGGGTTTTTTGATAATTTGCATTTCCCAAAACACCAGCCATTTAAAGCGGTTTTTGCGCATAAATCTTTCCGCCACGGAAAACAAACTGGCGCCAATAACCGCAAAGAAAAAAGCAAAGTACAGCTCTATCCCCATTGCGTGCAACGCTAACGCCACGGCGGAACATACCACAGCACTGGGGGGCAGAATGCCGCCCAGGGGGCTTACGTCTGCAAAAATGAGTTCCGTAAATACGCCCACTTGGATACCCGCCATAATGTCGCCCGTTACCAGCGACATAAGCGGTGCGGCGATAATCCCGCGCGAAAAAGTAAGCTGGAAAGCGTAAGTGGTATCCAGTTCCAATAAAGCGGCCAGTACGCAGAGCATAAAAACTTCGGGTGTCATTCAATTGCCTCGCTTACGGAAATAGATTGGGAATTCGGCACCGCCCGCGTTTCAATGGAAATGCCCAAATCCCGGATTAGTTTTAAAAAGCGCTTATCGGCATCGTCTAAAAAAACATTTTCGTCCAGCTTTTGGGCGCCTTCTTTAAAGTGCATTCCGCCAATATTAAGCGATTTGATTTGCAGCCCGTCTTTAATCAGTTCCGTAAATTCTTGCAGCGAACCCATCAATAAAAAAATGCGCCGTTTGGATTGGGCCGCATAGCGGGCGCAGTCGTGGGCGTCCAAGATGGTCAAATCGTACTCATAGGGCAGGCTTAAGCGCAGGAGCCCACGGTTTAGGCAAGATTCTTTCCCCTTGGCACAAGGAATTAAAATCTCGTCCACATTCAGCTCCGGCAGCCAGGCCTGTACAATTTGGCCATGAATCAAGCGGTCGTCCACCCGCGCAAAAATAATCGGCATTACAGCCCCTTAATTAACAGTTCCGTTGCATTAATGACGGCGCGTTTGCCGTCCGCTTCGATTTTTTCCGCCAATTCTTTGGCCGCCATTTTTTTGCGGCTGTTAAGCGCGGTCAGCAGCATGCTTAAATTCAGCCCCGTAATGACATGGCATTGAGGCAAATCTTTGCTGGCCGTCAGCGAGATATTGGTGGCGCTCCCGCCGAAGATGTCCGTCAGTACGACGGCGCCTTCCGGGCAGGATTGGAGCATTTCGTGCAGTTTGGCCGCTTCTTTTTCTACGGAAGAAGCCGCCGTTACGGAAAATGCGGCCAAGCCTTCATCGGCCGGTTTGCCAATGATTTGTGCCGCGGTTTCCAACATTTCCTGGGCCAAATGCCCGTGGGTTACTAAAATGATTTTTACCATAATTAAAGTCCTATATCCCTATGAAATTCGGTGGCGTTCAGCCCGGCCTTTACCAGTTGCTGGGCCAATTCGTGCGCCATAAAAACGCTGCGGTGTTTCCCGCCGGTGCAACCCATAGCAATAGTAAGGTAGCTTTTGCCTTCCTTTATATATTTAGGTATCAAATACTTAATCAAATCTGCAAATTTAGCGGCAAATTCGCGCGTTTCCTTAAACGACATAATATAATTTTGTACTTCTTTATCCAAGCCTGTTTTTTCCCGCAGTTCGGGGATATAGTATGGATTAGGCAAAAAGCGCACGTCCATTACAATATCGCAGTCTTTTAAAATGCCGTTTTTAAACCCAAACGACACTACGGAAATTTGCATATCGCCTTCGCGCGTAAGGCCCAGCAGGGCAGAAAGTTTTTCTTTCAGTTCGCCCAGTTTCAGGTCCGATGTATCAATCACTTTATCGGCCATGGTGCGTATAGGGCTCATGAGTTCCCGTTCGTGCGCAATAGCGGCCGCTAACTTTTTATGAATGGGGTGGCGGTGTTTGGTTTCCGAAAAGCGGCGTATCAAACATTCTTCCGAAGCGTCCAAAAAAATAACTTTTACTACAAAATCGTCGGCCACCATAGAATTTAAAATTTTGGGCATATCCTTCAAGCGGCCGCCTTCCCGCACGTCAATCCCCAAGGCGATGTCCTTTCGTTCGCCATTTTGCTTGACGTAATCGGTAAAGTTTTTAAACAGAGCCAGCGGCAAATTATCCACGCAGTAAAACCCAAAGTCGCCTAGAATTTTTAGCGCCTGGGATTTGCCGGCTCCGCTCAGCCCGGTAATGATAAAAATGCGACGTTTATTGTTTGCCATTTGCACCCTTTTTCATTTTGTCCAAAATTTTTTGGCTAAATTCTTTGGCCGAAAAAATGCCTTGGCTTTTGAGTTGCTGGTTGAGTGAAGCCACTTCAATCAGTACGGCCAAGTTTCGCCCGGGCGTCACAGGCAGCCCCAGCGAAGGAATTTCTATCCCTAAGATGTTAGTCGTTTTCTGCTCCACTCCCAGCCGGTCGATAGGTTGCTTGTTGGGGGAGGTTAACACTACTTCCATATCAATATTGGTTTCGTCTAGCGTAGAGCCGACGCCAAACAGCAGCGGTACGTCCAAAATCCCCAAGCCCCGCACTTCCATATAATGCTTTAGCATGGTAGGGCAGGAGCCGACCAGAAAACGGCCAAACCGTTTTTGTACTTCTACTACATCGTCAGCCACTAAAATATGGCCGCGTTTAATCAGTTCCAAGGCGCATTCGCTCTTGCCGATGCCGGCGTCCCCGCGTATCAATACACCCGTGCCGCTTACGTCCACCAGCACTCCGTGCATATGGGTAACGGGGGAGAGTTTCTCGTCCAGAAAGCGCGTAAATTCCGCCACAAACGCGGAAGATTCCATATCGGTTTTTAAAACCGGAACGTCCGAACTTAAACACGCCTTGCGGATAGCCGGCAGCGGGTCCAGCCCGGCGGCCATAATCACGCACGGGACCTTGCCCTCGCTGAGCATTTTTTCCACATTGGCGCGCAAGCGAGCCTTGTTTTCTTTTACGCAGAAAGCGTGTTCCCCGCGGCCGAACACTTGCACCGAATTAGCCCGAAAGCTGTCCAAGTGCCCGCATAACGCCAGGCCGGGGCGGTTGACGCTGCCCAGCGTAATTTCACGGTGGATATATCTTTTCCCGCAGACCAGCTCCAGGTTAAGGCGCTTAACCTGGAGCAGTTCTGCTACGGTAATGGATTTGCTGAATTCCACGTCCGCCCCCGCGTGGTTTATTTCTTTTTAACCGGTTTAATTAAACCGTAGGTGCCGTCCAAGCGTTTAAAAATCAAGTTGATTTGCTTGGAATCTTCGTCCAGGAAAATCCAGAACGAATACCCGAGGCGTTCCATCTCGTAGGCGGCGTCTTCCGGGTTCATGGGCGACACTTCCACCTGTTTAATGACGGAGAATTTTACATCGTCCTGCGGCAAAAGCACATGTTCGGCAAAGGGGTTCAAATCCACTTCTTTGACGGATTTTTTGCTCACTTTGCGGGCTTTGGCTTTGTTTTTAATTTTTTTGGCCTGCGCTTCGGCTTTCACGGCCGCGGCGTCGATGGCTTTATAGAGGTTGCTTTCCACCGCGCTGGCGCTGATGGTGGTTTTGGCACCGGTGTGCAGAATAATTTCGGCGCGCTGGTTGATTTTCTTTTCTACGGAAATAAGTACCTGCGCGGAAACGATGTTGTCGAAAAAGTTTTCCACTTTTCCTACGCGCGTGTTGATAAATTCTTTGATGGCCGGAGTCAGTTTAATATTTTTGGCCGTAATTTTAATATCCATAATTCCTCCGTTAAATAAGTACGAGAGAAACCCCCGTAGAGTTATTAAACCATTAATCAGGCCCCCTGTCAATGAAACCCGCGCGCCCGCGCGTACGGGGCGGTTGTTTTTGCCTGTGGTTTAAAGTAATCCGGCCGGAGCCGAAAGGATAAAGCTGCGGGGGCAGCGGCGCCGTAGGAGCGGGTAAAGCTAGTCCGCGCGGCGCGCAGAGTAAACGGGCGCAGCGGGCTCCCCCAAAAACTGGGGCCACTGCCTGCGGCGGGAATGCCGCTTGTAAAAATGAAGGATTATTTGATGCGCCTCCGGGTACGTCAGATATAGTTAGTGTACGCCGGATTGGATAAAAATCAAGGGAAGGCCCTTTTGCCAAGGGTTCTTTGCCGGGGCGAAGCCGGGCACCGGTACGGGCTGGAGGGAAGTGTATCAAAATAAAAGAGGCGCAAAACGCTGAGGCACTGCGTGATGTCGTACAATGCGAGATGCGCCCCTTTTGCGTTGGATTATTCGTCTGCGCAAAAACGTTTTGAAGTGCGGACGGCCTAACTTAACAAAACACCCCGCGCTCCCGCGGGGTGTTTTAAATCCTTTTATTTCGCGTTTACCATTTTAGCTCTGGAGATATCACCCTTCTTGTCCAAGAAGTAGAGATATCCTTTTTCTTTTTTGATACCGCATTTTTCTACTTTTTTCGGTTTGCCGCCTTTTTTGCCGCCTCTGGCCATTTGCACACGGGCGATGTCGCCGTCTTTGTCAATGTAGTAGAGGAAGCCGTCTTCGCGGTCCATTCCAACTTTCAGTACTTTTTCTGCCATGTAGATAATCCTCCTTTTAAGGAAAACAGTCTTACCGAAAAAGTCTAATAAAATTTTCCGTGCTTTGCAAGGGGTTTTTTTCGACGGAGTCTCCTCGGAGGGGTTTTTTACAGTACGCGTAGGGAGCGCCGTGCGGGCGTGGAGGGGCGGATTTTCCCTATATTGTATAGGGAAATGCTATAATCAAAATATATCTGCCTAAGGGGACTTTATGTATTTAAAAGCTATTGAAATTATCGGTTTTAAATCTTTTGCCGACAAATCCCGCCTGGATTTTGAGCCCGGCATTACCTGCGTGGTCGGACCAAACGGCTGCGGCAAATCCAACGTGATTGACTCCGTGCGCTGGGCCATTGGCGAAATGAGCTGGAAGTCCCTCCGCTCCGCCTCTATGGTGGATATTATTTTTAACGGGACGGCCAAACGCGCCCCTTTAAATATGGCGCAAGTGAGTATGGTGTTTGATAACGCCACCCGCCAATTGCCGCTCGATTTTAACGAAATTACCGTCACCCGCAAAATTTTCCGCTCCGGTGAAAGCGAATACTATTTAAACAAAGTGCAATGCCGCCTGCGCGATATACGCGATTTGTTTTTGGATACCGGCATCGGCGGGGAAGGCTACGCCATTATTGACCAGGGCGGCGTAGAAAGCGTGCTGTCCGCCTCGCCGGAACAGCGCCGCGAAATGTTTGAAGAAGTAGCCGGCGTGTCTAAATATAAAGCCAAACGCGAAGAATGTATTAAACGTTTGGAACGCGTGGATTTGGACCTGGCCCGCCTGGCCGACACAGTGGCCCTGATTGAAGAACAAATTAAAAAATTGGACAGCGAAGCCAAAAAAGCCCGCTTGTACCAACGCTACCGCGAAGAATTAAAAGAAAGCGAAATCGCCATTTCCGTTTGCTCCATTAAAGAGTCGGACGCTTTAATTGCCAAACACACGGCCGAGCTGGAACCCGTTTTGCGCAAATTGGAAGATTTGGAAGCCCGCATTTCCGCACAGGAAGGCGCCGCCGCGGCATTGGATTTAAATTTAACGCACAAACAAAAAGAAGCGGCCGAATTTAACGAAAAAATTTCCGCCAGCAAATACCAAGTGGGTTTGCTGGAAGGGGCTATTAAAAACTGTGACAACTTAACTGCCGAGCTGACGGCGCAAATTGCTTCGTCCGGGGCCGAGGCCCAGCGCGGGCAAACGCGCCTGCAGGAGTTGGCACCGGCAATTGCCAAACTCAAAGAGCAATTAACCGCCGTGTCCGCCGAGCTGACGCCGCTGCAGGAAAATTACAACGCCCAGGTGGCGCAAGCGCAGCGTTTGGAAAACGATTTGCGCCAAGCCGAAGGCGAAATGCAACGCTTGTCCAACGACCTAATGTCTTTGGTCCGCAAACAGATGGAAGTTTCCAACCGCATTTCGTTGGAAGAATCTTCCGCCCAGCGTGAAAACGAAGATTTAATCACCGCCGAAAAAACCAGCCAATCGCAGACGGAAGGCTTAAGCACTTTGCGCCAGGCGCTGGAAGAAATTGCCGTGCGCTTGCAGGATAAACAGCGCGAAGCCAACGAAGCCCGCCAAGCAATTGTTTCCGGCGAAGAAAATTTACGTCAACTGCAGGCGCAGCGCAGCACCTTGAACGAAAAACTTTCCGCCGTTAAATCGGCCCGCGCGGCGTTAAACGCCAAGTTGGAAATCATTCAAACCCAGGGCAAAAACGACCCGTATTGGGTGGGCGCCAAAACCGTGGCCCAGAGCAATTTGCCCGGCGTGAAAGGCACGCTCAGAAAAGCGCTTAAATACCCGGCCGCGTTAAGCGTGGCGGTGGAAGAAGCCTTTGGCAAATATTTAGATGCCGTGCTTTGTGCAGACGGCGAAACGGTGGCCAAGGCGCTGGCCCTTTTAAAACAGCACGGCAAAGCGCGTGCCAAATTTATCATTTTGTCTGAAGTTCCGCAAACCGCGGCACAGCCGGCCGAAAACCCGCTTAAGCAGCAGCTGAAATATGCCCCCGAACTGGAAAATTTAATTAACTGCATTGTCGGTGGGTATTCTTACCAAGACGGTGCGGTAAAAGGCGGTTTCTTTGTAGGCGGCGGCGCGGCGGACGTACGCGCGCCGGAAGCTTACTGGGGCGAAGAAGAAACCGTCCGCGGCGAAATGGACGCCAAAGCTGCGGAAGAAGACGCCGTATCTAAAGAAATTATCGCCAATTACGAAGCGCTGACCAAGGCCGACGAGGCATTGAAGGCTTTGCGCGCCAAATCGCAGGAAGCGGTGGTGGCGCTTAACTCGGTGCAGAACGAGCGCGCCAATAAAGAGCGGGAACTGAATACCGCCGAGGAAACGCTCAAACGCGCTGCCGCGCGCAAGCAGGAAATTTTGCTGCGGGTGGAAAGCCGCAAGAAACAGGTGGAAACACTCAAAGGGCAGCTGGAAGAACTCAAAAATACGCACGCACAAACCGCCGCCAAAGGTGAAGAACTTAAAACCAAACAGGCGCAGCTGCGGGAAAGTGCGGAAAAAATAAAAAGCGATATCAACGCCTTGAGTGCCAAATTGTATGAAGTAAAAATCAAGAAAAACAACATCGAGCTGGATTTAAAATCCACCGAATATGAATTTAACCGCTTAACGGAAAGCGAAGGCAAACGCAACGAAAAAATAGCTTCTTCTAACTTGCGTTTAAAAAGCCTGGCCGAAGAAAAACTTTCCACACAGGCCAAGCTGTCCGCCGAGCGCGACACCCTGGCCCAGCTGGAAGTGGACGAACATAAAATGCGTGCGGATTTGGAAGCGCTTAAGAAAGAATACAGCGATAAAACCGCCGCTTTGAACGCCTGCAAAAAAGAATCTTCCGAGCTGGCCATTAAGAAAAATGATTTAGAAAATGCCCTTACCAATGCCCGCCGCCAGCGCACTACTGTGGTGAACAATATGTTCGAAAGCTGGAACATCACTCCGGAAGAAGCGCAAATGAACTACGGCGACAAAACGGTAGATTACGAACGCGTAAAAATGATGCGCAAACGCATTGAAAATATGGGCGCTGTAAATATGACCGCGCCGGAAGAATACGATGCCTTGACCGAACGGCACACGTTCCTGCGTACGCAAATTGCGGACCTGGAAGGCGCAAAGAAGGATTTGAAATCCGCCATCAATAAAATCAACCAAACCACGCGCGAAAATTTCAAATACACGTTTGAACAAGTGCGCATGCACTTTAAAAACATTTATCAAACGCTGTTCCGCGGCGGCGAGTGCGATTTGGTGCTCACCCAGCCGGAAAACCTGTTGGAAACAGGTATCGAAATTTATGCCCAGCCTCCAGGCAAAAAGTTACTTAATATTACGTCTATGTCCGGCGGTGAAAAAACCCTTACGGCTATGTCGTTGCTGTTTGCCTTTTTCACCCATAACCCGTCTCCGTTCTGCATTATGGACGAAGCCGACGCCGCCTTGGACGAAGCCAATGTGGAACGCTACGTCAATTTGATTAAAGAATTTTCCAAAACCACACAGTTTATCGTGGTAACGCACAATAAACGCACGATGGAAGCGGCGCGTATGCTTTACGGCATTACGATGGAGGAAAGCGGCGTTTCCAAAGTAATGTCGGTGAACTTGGAGGACCGCTCCAACCCCGAAGCGGCCAAAAAGAAAGAAGCCATAGAAGCGTTGGCGGAGGCGTAATGAAAGTAGGTGTCTTTTCGGACGTGCACGGCAATTTGGAAGCCCTTACGGCCTGTTTGACCCGTTATAAAAAAGAAGGTGTAAAAAATTTTATTTATTGCGGGGATATGATTGGCTACGGGCCCGACCCGGAAAAATGTGTGCGCAAAATTGCCAATTTACACCTAATCGCCTGCGTGTTGGGCAACCACGATGCTGTATTTGTACAGCCGGAATTGGAAGCCTTTTTTAATTACGATGCCAAAACCGCATTGGAAGAAAATAAAAAAATGCTGAGCGAGAAGTCCATTCGCTACTTATCTTCGCTCCCTACCGTGGAACACGGAACGGATTTTACCGTCGTGCACGGCACCCCGGCGGATCCTATTAAGGAATACTTTTCCAGCTGTTCCCAATTTCGTTCCAATTACAACCTTTGGAGCGGGCGCGTGTGCTTTGTGGGCCACACGCATTTGCCGTTTTATATGAAAGGTTCTCCGCGTTCCTGCGCCATTTATTTAAATAAACAGGAAGACGCTACCGTCCGCCTGGCGGATAAATCCCGCTATGTAATTAATCCGGGTTCCGTGGGAAAGCCGCGCGATAATAACCCCTATGCTTCTTTTGGCATTTGGGATACGGAAGAAAAAACCTTCCGTTTCTTGCGTCAGCCGTATGATTTCCGCCCTACGCAGGAAAAAATGCGCCGTCAAAAAATGCCTTCTTTTTTAATAGACAGTTTAGCGTTGGGATTATAAATCTGCTAAAAAGCCCGCCTAACGCGGGCTTTTTAGGACTGTTTGAAGGGTAAATATTTTTTCCAGTGGGGCAGTTGAGCGCCTAAACGGCTGCAAGCAATGGCGGCAAAAATACATAACACAAATTCAAATGGCGCCCTAAAGCGCGCATAGGCTCCAAAAAAAGTAGAGCCGATAGCCCAAAAATATACGCAATACACCGCCAGAAAGAAAACCGCCGCACGGTGTTGTTTCCACGACAGGAAAAAGCCCCCTATCCCCAAACATACCGTTAAAAACACTTGTCCCGCCGCCAGCACAAACAACAATTTCTCCTGCCAGCGCCGCAGCCAGTCGGTATGCAGGGCGGTGGTATGGTTTAGCATTTGCCCGTCCAGCGTTTCTTGCGGGGCGCTCCCGCCGGTTACCAGGCGGGAAAGATGTACAAAATTGGCCCCAAACAAAGTTTTAAGTGCCCACAGCGGCGCCCGGGAAAGTTTATAGAAAAAACTTTCTTTAATAAGCGGTGCGGCCATCGCTTTATAGAGCCGAACTTGTTGGGCCGGCGGCAGCTCGGAAAAACCGGGCGGCAAGGCCTGTAGCAGCGCTTCGTGCGCTTGCGGCACAGACACTTGCCATTTGTGGGCGAGGTAGTCCTCATTCCAAATATACAAATTATACGCTCCTACGCTGGTAAATCCGCCAAAGCCGGTTTTGGCCGCATTTCGGATATGCCAGGGGGCCAAACACAGCAACAGTGGCACGATAAAAAACAGCGCCGTTTTCTGGGCGGAAAACCGCAGCAGCTTCCCTGCGCCGAAGCATACCAACATAATGGCCGCTGCAAACATAAAATAATAAGCGGCCGGCCGCACATAAACCGCCGCCGCCAGCAGGATAGCCGCCCCCACTAAACTGTGTGCGGTGGGCTGCAGTAAAAACCGTACGGTGAGGTAAACAAACCACGCCAACAAAAAGGTGCAGAGGGTTTCCGTAAGCACTGCAAACGATAGGGTGAAGTACAGCACACTAGCCGCGCAAAATCCGGCTGCCCACCGCGCGGCTGTTTGATTGGCCAGCAGACGGGCCGTTAAATAAACGGGGATTAACAGAAAAAGCGACAGAAAGTTTTGTATTGCCGCTACGGCCCAGGTCAAATTGCCGGCTGCCAGCTGTACCAAGGCCAGAAACAGCGGATAACCCGGCGTGCGCAGCAACATGGGGGCGGCGGAAACGGCTTCCCACATTTGCCCGTATTGCAGCAGGGTTTGGGCCGGGTAAACATAGGTAAGCGAATCGGGAAACACCAACACTTGTTCCCCCAGCGGGTTTGCCCAAAACAGGTAGGCAAAGGCAGCCGTTTTAAAAGCAGCCAGCAAAATAAAAATCCATTGAAAAACGCGGTCTTTATAAAAAGGCATATCTTTATTGTATGAAATTCGCTCCGGCGTGTTTGCTGTTTTAGGGCAAGATCTGTTTAATTGTTGTTAAACCGCAATTTTTAAACGAAGCCAGTTTTTCTTTCCCCGGTTTGCGGGAAGGACCCAGTGGAAAAGCCAATAAAAAACCCCGCGTTTTGCGGGGTACAATAAAAAATGGTGGACCTGACAAGGATCGAACTTGCGACCTCCTGCATGCCATGCAGGCGCTCTCCCAGCTGAGCTACAGGCCCTTCTCACTACATAATTATTATAACAGTTTTTTGGTAAAAGTGCAACATTTTTTACCAACAGAAAAGGCCCTTGCGGGCCTTTTCTAAAGTAAAGATTGGGGCTTTTAGAACTCGAACGAAATGTTCACTTCGCCGCCAAAACCTTCCCGTTTGCCTACTTGGCCAAATACAGTCATAACCGTGTGCAACGGCAGGAAGGTGTCATTGTTGTGGTAGACGAGCGACAATTCCCCGCGGCCGCTCATGCCTTTCATAGAGGCATCGTCGCTGGTCAAGCCGTCTACGTCTACGGAGGATTCTCCGTCAAACTCGTAAATACCGCTCACGCCTACCGCCGGGGTCAAGCCGCCCAGATCCAGCGAGCGGAACGTATAATCCGCCCCAAAGCGCAGGGCCAAGCTCTGCAAGGCCGAGAACTGAATTTTCTGGTCCAAGCTGTCGGAGATGTCTTCGCTGGCTTTGCGGTACCATTGGATATTGGCGAACAAGTCCAAATCTTGGATTAAATTTTCCACAAATCCGGCGGAAGCCCCGTAGTACATACCGTCGCTGTCAAACGCGGAAAGCAATTCGCTGGAGTTGAAGTCCATATCCATATAGCCGGCTTCGGCGCTTAATTCCAAGCGGCCGGTTTCGCTGTAGCGCAGCGAGGTCATCAGCCCGCCGCCGTAAGCATTGGCGTTGCCGGATACTTTAATCGGGAAAGTTTCATAGGAGCCGCCGGCGTATTTGGCAAAGAAGCCCAACACCCAGCTGTCCGTGAATTTTTTCCAAGCGCCCGCTTGCACGATGCCGGAGTCCAAGTCAAACCCGCTGCCGGTTTTGTAGCGCAGGTTATGATACGCCCCGTTTAAGAACGTGTTTTGCTCGGTGTCGCTTTGCCAAATATCGTTCATCGTTTGGCTGATCATTTCCGGCCCATCGCTGATCAAAGCCAACCCCACCAGCGGCAGCTGGCCGTACATTTCCACGTTGGCTTTATCTTTGGTGCTGGTTAAGATCCAGTCCACTTCGTTATTGGCGGAACCTTTTACGCCGGTTAAATCAAACGAATACGCACCTACTTTTTTCTGCGTCAGCACGATGCCGTTGTCGGTCAAGTCGTAAACTTTTTCACCTTGTTGAATGTTGCTCAAGTCGGTTTTGGTTTGCGTGGTGACTACCGCGGCGGAATTTTCTTCCATTGCGGATTTGTCTACCGTCATAGACGCATAGACTCCGTCAAAATTAAAGTTCAAGTCCGTATTGAAGTCCGCATTGATGTTCCAGAGATTGTTGAAGTTTTGGAACTGGCTGGCGCTGTCAAAAGTGGCTTGGGTGCGGTCGAACACCAAGCGGTTGGTGCTGGCGTAGTAATCGTTGCTGCCGCCGGAGATAACAGCCGACGGATCCAACGTAATGTTGCCGCGCAGAATGACCGTGTTGTTTTGGGTGAGCATGTTTTCTTCTTTCAGCTCAGCCCCGTACACATACCCGCCGTAAAGCGTGCCCGAGAAGTTCACCCCGTCCAAAACAATGGTGTTGTTGGAGGCGGAATACACGTCGTCGATTTTTTCTTTTACTTCCGGCTCGGTCGGTTCGGCGTCCGGGTCGGAGGACGTGGTGGTTACTGTTAAGCCGTCTTTTACAACGGTCGTAGTCACGCCTTCTTCATCGGTGATGGTATAGTCGATTTCATCGATATAAGCCGAGAAACCGCCCAAAATGTTGGCGTTAATCGTGCCACCGGAGAAGGCCAGCGTGTTGTTGTCGCTGTTGGTGCCGCTGATGGCAATTTTTTGCGCTTCGGGCGCTTCGGAGCCATTGCCGGTTTGCGAAGTATAGGTCATGGCCGCGCCGCCAAAGATGTAGCCTTTGGAGGTGTCTAACCCTTGCAACAAATTGTGGCTGGTAAGGGAATTGACGTCCAGCGTGTCGCCAAAGAATTTGCCCGACGTATTGGTCAGCGTCAGGTTGGAATCTTGGGTGGTCAGGGTGTTGCCGTTGCTGGTGCCCACCAGGTTGAGCGAGGCGCCCATTTCGCTAAAGGTGCCGTTCATGCGCGCTAAATTCAACGAGTTGGAACCTACCGTAGCGGCAACCGGGTTGCCCGTTACGGCCGAGGTGTTCAGCCCCATTTTTACGGCATAGATGGAACCGTTGCCAATGGTGGAATCTTCCAAGTTCAACACGTTGCCGCTGGCATTGATGGAAGTGGTGTTCACGGCGGCGGCATTGGTGACGGTGCTGCCTTTGATGGTTACCACGTTGTTGTTGGCATAGGTTACGGAAGTGTCGGAATTGGCTACGCCGCGGCTTTGGTCCACGCCGTATACGGAGGTTACTTCGGAGTCTTCCACCAGCACCGTGTTGTTGTTGGAGCTGCTGGCCCCCGCCGCACCGGCTACCGTACCGTTTACCACGGAGCCCTGCACGATTACCGTATTGTAATTGGCCGAGGTATCCAGTACGCCTGCGGTTTGTAAATCTTCAAGCGTCAAAAAGTCATTAATTCTTCCGCCGTACACATTGCCGTTGATGGTGGAATTGTCCGTGACGTTGACGGTGTTGCCATTGGCGGTTCCTTTGGCGTATTCGGAATAACCGCCGTATACGTTGCCGCCGAGGGTGACGGGTTCCGTCGCGCTGGCGGGCGTAAACGAATAGCCGTTTGTCGTAACATTGGAAACGTTCACCACGTTGTTGTTGGCGGAGCCGGAGCCAAAACGGTCCGCTGTGTATTGCAGCTGGGCGGTGGCCCCATAGGCGTCTCTGCCGGTTAAGGTGGTGTTGGAAATGTTTAGCGTGTTTCCGGAAGCGGTATTGTCGAACACGGCGCCGCCGGCCACATAAGCGCCTTGGGTGGCGCTGGTGGAATTGTAGACTTGCTCCGCAACCGACTGGGAATTAATGCTAACGGATTCCCCATCTATGGTAAGCGAGCTGTTGGTTACCGAACCGTTATTTAACGAGCCGGCCCCTACAATTGCCAAAGGATTATTTTCGTTGCTGCTGTCCGTTACCGTGCGGTTTTGCCCGGTAATGTCATTCATGCCCCAGTTGGGTTTTAAATCTTGGGCTGCATGAACGTAAACTGCCGTCGGCAACAACAAAAAAACTGCCAAGAGAAGTTTTTTCATTCTTCCTCCAAGTTGAGATTAAAAAATCTTATATACAACCATTATACAGAATTTACGACAAAAAGAAAGGCTTTTTTAGAGGAGAAAACCCCCCGTTTGCGGGGCCGCCCCCCGCAAGTGTGGCAGGCGGCGGGTTCCCCGTCGGCAAAGAATTAAAGTATAATAAGCGCATGCAGTCTATCTATACCGATGGTTCTTATTTAAAATCCAACCCGGGCTGGCACCAGCAGGACGGCGCCTGGAAGCTGGTGCATGTGCAGCGCGCTTTGGCGCAGGCCGGTTTGCACCCCAGCACCGTGTGTGAAGTGGGGTGCGGCGCGGGGGAACTCCTTAAAACCTGGGCGCGCCAGCGGCCGGATATGCAATTTGTGGGGTGTGATATTTCCCCGCAGGCCTATGCGCTGTGTACCCGGAAGGCTCCTGCCAATGTGCGTTTTTATTTGGGGGAACTGCCGGAGGAAAAGGGGTTTGATGCGGTGATGGCCATAGACGTGCTGGAACATGTGCCCGAACCGACTGTTTTGGTGAACAATTTAAAGCAAATTTCCGATATTTTGGTATTGCACATACCGTTGGACCTTTCCTTCCGTACGCTTATTAAGCCGGAAATTTTGGAAGAAGAACGCCAAACGGTGGGGCATATTCACTTTTATACAGCCGCCTATGTAAAACGTTTTTTGCAGGGCCAAGGGTATGAAATAATCAGCTGGCACTATACCAACAAATATGTGGAACGCCCGCCGCAGCTGCCGCGCCTGCGCAGCCGGGTGGGTATGTTTATCCGCCGGTTGGCGCACTACGGCTTGCCGCGTACTTGGGCCGCTTGGTGGGTGGGGGGATACAGCGTAATGCTGGTGGCCCGCCGAAAGAAATAACTCCAATTAAGGGCGGTAGAGCCCACGCAAGAGGGTAATTTCTTGTGCGTATCCGGCTAAATCATTTGGGGTTTCTAAGCAAAAAGGCAGGTGCTTTAAGGCCGGGTGATTGATTACGCCGGCGAGGATTTCGGTTCCGATGTGCCCTTTCCCAATGGGGGCGTGTCGGTCCTTATGGGCGCCCTGTGGGTTGAGGCTGTCGTTCAGGTGGATTGCTTTTAAGCGCGCGAGGCCGATTTGCTTGTCAAAAGCCGTCAGGGTGTCGTCCAGCGCGGCCAACGAGTAGCCTGCATCGTGCACATGGCAAGTGTCTAGGCATACGCCTAGCTTGCTGTTTTCTTTTACTCCCATTAAGATTTGCTGTATTTCTTCAAAGCTGCGGCCGATTTCGCTCCCTTTTCCGGCCATTGTTTCCAATAAAACCGTTGTATGCTGGTGCGGGGTAAGAATGGCGTTAAGCGTTTGCACAATTAAGCGGATGCCTGTTTCGGCCCCTTGGCCTACATGGCTGCCTGGGTGAAAATTGTATAAGTTCCCCGGCAAATATTCCATTCTTTCCAAATCGTCTGCCAAGGTTTGGCGGGCAAAGTCGCGCGTTTTAGGGTCGGCCGAGGCCGGGTTGAGGGTATAAGGTGCGTGGGCTATGACCGGGGCAAAGGCGTGCGTATGCATTAGCTGGCGCAAATTTTGGGCGTCTTGCGGGTCGATGGCTTTGGCCTGGCTTCCGCGTGGGTTGCGGGTGAAAAACTGAAAAGTATCCGCGCCAATGTCCAACGCGGTGCGGCCCATAGCTTCGAAGCCTTTGGAAGCAGAAAGGTGGCACCCAATATGCAGCATATTATTGTTCCGCCGCGTATTTGCGGATATCGTTGGCCAGCTGCCGGGCATCTTCTTCGCGGGTGGCCCAGCTGGTGCAAATGCGGATAGCCATCATTCCGCGGTCCAGGCGTTTGGTGTGGGCAAAGGCGTAGTCTTCTTCCAAGCGTTTTACCAGATTTTGCGGCATAATGGGGAATTGCTGGTTGGTGGGGGAATCATATAAGAAATTGAATCCGGCTTCCACACACGCGCGGCGAATGAGTTGCGCCATATCGTTGGCGTGTTTGGAAATTTGGAAATATACCCCGTTTTCGAATAAAGCTAAAAATTGCAGCCCCAACACGCGCCCTTTTGCAAGCATAGCGCCTTTTTGTTTCATAAAATAGCGGAAATCTTTTTGCAGTTTGGGGTTTACAATCACCACGGCTTCCCCCAATAGCGCACCGATTTTGGTCCCGCCTATATAGAAGACATCGCAACAAGCGGCAATATCCGCCAAGGTTAAGTCGTTCCCGGGGGCTTCCAAGCCATAACCCAACCGGGCGCCGTCCATAAAAAGGTACAGGTTGTGCTCGTCGCACGCGCGGCGGATAGCAGAGAGTTCTTCTTTGGAATACAGCGTGCCGTATTCGGTCGGGAAAGAGAGGTAAACCAACTTGGGTTGGGGGGCAAATTCGGGGTTGTCGTCCTGCCAGTGTTCCTGGCAGCAGCGGGCGATTTGTTCTGCGGTGATTTTTCCGTTTTGTTCCGCTACGGCAATTACGCGGTGTCCGGTGGCTTCGATGGCGCCTGTTTCGTGCACATTAATATGCCCCGACGAAGCGGAAATAACCCCTTGGTACGGGCGAAGACACGCCGCAATTACAGTGAGGTTGGTTTGGGTGCCCCCTGCTAAAAAATGTACTTCCGCTTGGGGGGTTTTGCACAGCGATTTGATTAAATCCGCCGCACGGCGGCAATAGATATCTTGCCCGTAGCCGGGCGTTTGTTCCAAATTAGTCAGTGCAAGCTTTTCCAAAACGGAAGGGTGGGCTCCTTCGCTGTAATCACAGTTAAATCGTATCATAGTTTTTCCTGGCGCCAAAAGAAATTTTCTTTATTATACTTTTTTCTAGCCGGGCCGCGCTCTTAGGCCATTAGGAACGGGCGGCTTTTCTCCGGGCGGCACGCAGTTGGGCGTGGCGCTGGCGGAAAACGTCCAGCTTGGTATAACGGACCATTAGGCACAGATCAATAAGCACCATTACAAAGTTCAGCACATACAGCCAAAACACCAGGTCGAAATTATACAGCACTTTATGAATCATACCGCAAATATAGGCCAATTCAATCGTGATCATAAACAGGAAACTCTTCCCGGCGGCGGTTTTGGTGCGCAGCGAGCGGCTGATATTAAACGGCCAGGCCAACCCAAAACCCAACATCATTAATGCTTCAAAAATACTCATACAAGCTCCTCCCGCAGATTATTGCGGAATATACTTATATTTTACCTCTTTTGGAGGCCTCCAGCGGGAAACAGAAGGGCCCTTTAAAGCGGGAAATTAGGCCTATGTGTTTTTGGGTCTAAAGGCCCTGGCAGTTCGGGTGCAGATGCGGTAAGATAACAAGTAACCGCTTGTACCCCAAACAACGGTAAACGGGAGCTTGCTTATGAAACGCGCATCTGAATATACCCCCCAAAAACGCATCTGGCCGCTTTTGGTATTGGCAAGTGCTTGGTTGTTGTGCCTCCAGCCGGCTTGGGCGGGCAACCCGCTCAAAGGACTGCTGAAAGGGACGGCAAAAGCCCCCGTAGCCCGCAAATTTTCCTCCCAACAGGTAGAAAGAATTTTGGCCAACCGCGCGCAGATAAGCCGCCAGCAATTTCCGGCTTTGTCTGTTACGCAGCGATTGTATGTGTATGACGCGGATTTGCCGGTGCAAAAAATTTTGAAGTGGGATGTATCCCGCGGGCCGCAAGTGCCTTACGAGAAACTGCCTTTTTGGCATAAACTTTCCAAAGAGGGCAAATATAATTACTTTTTGGCCGCCAACAACCGCGCTTGCCGGCGCAACATTATCAACCAGCTGCGCGCTTTTGAGGCCTTGCATAAACATTTGGCTGGGCTTTGGCAGGAGCGGGTGAAGTTTCCGAATAAACCGTTGGAAGAAATATTAGTGCAATCCATTAACCCGCAGGCCCAATATATTTTGCTGGGGGAAGAGCACGATCACGCGCAAGTACAAAAATTTGTCGTGCGCTTTTTGCAAACTTACCAAAAAACTTATCCCGATAAAAAAGTGATTTTACTAACGGAATTTTTGCCCGTCGGCTGGAAGCGGCAAAGGGATTTGCAGGAAATGCTGGAAGAGGACCCCAATTAGGCACGGGTATTTGCCTCCGCCTTGCGTTTGAATATGCAGGTTTGGGGATTGGAGCAAAAATATGTATCCCGGGAAGCCGCGCGCGTGACCCCGGAGCACCAGGTTACAGATGCCCGGAAAATAGATTTGTGGGCGCTCCCGAAAGCCATGCGCCTGCGGAACCGTTCTTGGATGGACCAGCTGAATCAGCTGCGCCAACAGTATCCAAATGCGGTGTTTATCCTCTATGCCGGTATGGACCATGTGGATTACAGTGCGTCGTTTTCTATTGCGGCCCAGCTGCCGCCGGAGCGAACTTTTGTGGCCTCTTTGCTACCCCAGCGCAAAAAAATAGAATATGCCCGCAACTGGACGGAGGACGCCCGCTATAACCAATTCCCGTTTGCGGAACAGAAGGTTTTGGGGTGGGACGACCCTGCCCTGAGCCGGGTGGCGGGATTTGATATACAGCTGAGGATTTCCAAAGAAGCGTATCTTCCCGCTAAATCAAAACGGAAATAGCCGTTGCCTTATTTTACACGCAGGGCCCGCTTTTTTAGCGGGCCTGTCGTTTTGGCGGAGAATATGGTAGGATGAAAAAAACAGCGTCCCGCTGGGAGCGGGGGGAGGCCTTGTTCTAAGCAAGCGAATAGCCTTCCCTGTTTATAGGAACCTTATGTACGAAGATGAAGAAGATTTGCTGATAGAAGAAATAGAACAGGGCGTGGGCCAACCCGGCTGTCTGAGCCTGCTGGCGTATTTCTTAATTTCGCTGGGTGGGTTGTTAGCGCTGGTGGGGTTGGTTTATCTGGTCGCGGCTTCCACCCCCACTGCGTATATTTTTGTTGCAGGGTGCGTGATGCTGTTGCTGGGGGTTTTGTTCGTCTGTTTGGGTAATATCCAAGAGGGCGAAACCCGGGATGCCTTTTTTTTAAACAAAGCGTTGCAGCGGTTCTACAACGGTGAATTTTCGGAAATTGCGGAGTTGAAAAATCGGTGTTCCGATCCCACTGCCATTGAAACTGTGGAACAAATGGCCCAGGCGATAGAACAAAATAACACCCGCACGCTAAAAAACCTTTTGCAGCATAACCCAGATATTGCCCAAAAAACAGATGATTTCCTAAACCATTTGTGTTTAACCAAAGCCCACCGGTTTTGGCATTCCCGGCAGTATAATCTTGCTCATAACTGGTATTTAATCGCTTACGAACGGAGTATAACTTACGAAAGCTGTATGGGGTTGGGCCTGTGTTGTTTTCAATTTAAGGAATATGAGGACGCGCGAAAACTTTTCCAACAGGCCAATTCTTTGCAGCCGTCTTTTCCGGCGCTGTATAACCAGATGTTGGCGGAATTGGCGTGCCGGCATTATGCCGAAACGTTACGATTGTTTAAAGAAATCCGCCGCCAGTATCCGGACCGGCTGGCTGAAAAGAAAAAAATACTGGCGGAGATTCCAGCCGACCATTTAACGGAGGTTCCCTCATGAGCTACTCCCGCAACCAAGGCATAGGCTGGCTGCAGTATCATATGACGCCCCGTATGTTTCAGTCCGGCGGGCCGATGATGATCAAATCCCTTTCAGAAAACATACAAGGCGGCTTTTTGGGAATGCAGCAAAGTCTGTATTCGCTGCAAGAATCTGTTCAAGCCTCTTTAGAAAACGGCTTTTCCGGGATGATGCTTTTGCTCAATCAGGTAGGGGCGCTTTTATCCGCTGAGCAACGTGCCATTTGGGAACAAACCGTTATGGGCAATCAGCAGTTGCAGCAGATTTCCCAACAGCTGGCGGATATTCATCGCACCTTGCAAACGGCGTACCAAACGCAGGTGGCCGAATTTCGTACCATGGGGCTGGAGCGGTTGGACCGCGGATTGTACGAGGAAGCGTTGGAAGCCTTTGACGAAGCCGAAAAGCGGGACCATACTGATATGCTCACCTTGTACAACAAAGGCAAAATCTATCTGTATGGAGACGGAAAGTCGGCCCGGTTTATAGATTTGGAAAAGGCCGGTGTCTATTTGGCGAAAGCCGAAAAATATATATCGGCGGAAGTCCATTTTTTGCAAGCACACCCAAAAGACGAAACGGCTTTAAAGCAACTCAAGGCACTTTATGCTGAGCTGTTGTTACATTTATCCCAGTATTATTTTATTTGCGGGAATGAAATCTATGCCCAAAATGGGTGTACGCTGACGCCGCAGGCCCGGCAAAATTATCAACAAATGTTGCACTATGCTCAACTGTCCAACGAGAGTTTTGCTTCGGGTGAGGCGGGCTTCTTGGCAGTCAAAGCACACTTAATGCTGGGGAACGCGCCTGAAGCGCTTAAGCAGGCACGGCAACTACTGACGCATTTCTTTAATTATCTGTATAAGCTTCAGCACGATGAGGACTGCCAGGCGTTGGCCCCCCAACTGAATGAACTGATGTTGACGGTGCACCCGCAAGGGGCTTCCAACCTGGCTATGCAGGCCCATGTGTTGATGCAGCTGGACCCTGCCAAAGCGTTGGAGGCGGCCCGCCAAGCGATTTTGGAAGACTCATCTGTCTATGAAGCATTTGGCAAGCCCGTATTCCAATCCATAGCTCCACAGCTGGATAATTGTATGTTTTGGAAAACGCTCCGCGAGCTGCAGCCGGAAGTTCCGTCCCTGAAGCCTAAAGCTATGCTTCCTCCCCGCGAATAAACCCGGCAATCCGTGCATGGCCTGCGCAAGCGTTTTTTGTACGTTCTTGCTGTTTCCAAATGGAATATAAAGAAAAGCCCCGCTTACAAGCGGGGCTTTTAAATGGTGCCCAGTATAGGGATCGAACCTATGACCTTTCCCATGTCAAGGGAACGCGCTACCGCTGCGCCAACTGGGCTTAAATCGGTGGAATTACCTATTTATTATAGCAAATTGCGTTTTATGTGCAAAGCCCCGCCGCCAGCAAAAAGGGGACAAACACCAATAGCAGAGATTTCTTCATAAATCCTCCCTGGATTTCTTTGGGTTATAAAGAAGCTCCACCTTATAGTGTATAGCAAAGGATCAAAAAACAAGGGAGGAATTATTTAAAGCTCCAGGCGTTTCCCATGGTATTTTCAATAAATTCCAGCAACCCTTTGTGCAGCAAAATGCGCTTGTTGGTGCGGATGCGGTGTATTTTATCCGGGTTTTCTTTGGAGGGAACTTCCAAAAATACGGTGGTGGTACCGCGGGTCATATCCAGGTAGCTCTTAAGTTTTTGCAGATTGTTTTTGGAATAGCCTGCCGGAATGCGAATGGTAAATTCCTTGGCAATGTTGGATATCAAGTCCGTTACGCTGCTTACGTCCTGCAGGTTCAGCTCAATGCGGGCGCTTTCGTCGTCCACGCGGATATCCCCCAAAAAGTTCAAAATGGCGTTTGGCGCCAGCTTGTGCGACATATTGGCATACGCGCGCGCAAAAGCGTTTACCATAATGGAGCCCGTGCAGTCTTCAATCACCATTTGGGCCCATTCTTCTTTCTTTTTGTTTTGACGCTTTTTAAATAAAGTGATAATGCCCAGCACATTTAGCCGTCCGCTGGCGCGGCCTTCCAAAATATCAATGATGGGTGTGCAGTGCAGCTGGGCCAAGTTGTTTTGGTATTTGGACATAGGGTGCCCGCTGAAAAACAGCCCCAACACCTCTTTTTCGTAGTTGAGCAGTTCGTTTTGTGTGAGCGGTTTGGCGGTGACGGGCGCATCCTGCTTGACGCTGAACACCGAGGAAAAATCGTCCCCAAACAGGTTGCCGGTGTTTTTTTCTTTTTCTTTCGCCACCATATGGGCCAGGTCTACGGCGTTGTCAATATTGGCCAAAATGTTGGCACGGGTGATTTTGGGGTCCTGGTCCGGGGCGGTGCTGTCCAACGCGCCGGCCTTGGTTAAACTTTCGATGGTTTTTTTGTTAGCTTGGAATAAATCAATACGGCTGCATAAATCTTCCAGCGATTTATAGGGCCCATCCTTTTCGCGTTCGCGCACAATGGACAAACAGCCTTCTTCCCCTGCGTTTTTGATGGCTTCCAGCGCGTAGCGGATATACTCTTTATCGCCTACTTTTTCTACCGCAAATTCCGGCTGGGATTTGTTTACGTCCGGCGGCAGAATTTCAAACCCCATACTGCGGGCTTCTTCCAAATAGGTGACGATTTTGTTTTCTTTATCGTCTGCGCCAATGGCGTTGTGGCCGATTTCGTTGGTCAGCGCGGCACACATAAATTCAATCGGGTAATTGGCTTTTAAATAGGCCGTTTGATACGACACCAGCCCATAAGCAAACGAGTGGGATTTGTTAAAACCGTACCCGGCGAACGCCTTCATTTGCTCGTAAATATGGGTGGCGATTTTTTCGGAAATATGGTGCTGCTGGCAGCCGTCTACGAATTTTTTGCCGAACTTTTCCATTACGTCCAGTTTCTTTTTACCCATGGCTTTGCGCAAGGTATCGGCTTCGCCGGGGGTGAATCCACCCAACCGTTTGGAAATTTCCATAATCTGTTCCTGGTACACCATACAGCCGTAGGTGTCCTTTAGGACTTCTTCCAACAGGGGCGTTTCGTAGACGATTTTTTCCTGCCCGTTTTTGCGGCGCACAAACATATCCATCATACCCGATTCCATCGGCCCGGGGCGGTACAACGCTACCAAAGCCGATACATCACTGAATTTGGTGGGCTGTAATTTTTTGATTAAATCGCGCATGCCGCCGCTTTCTAACTGGAATATCCCCAGTGTTTTGCAGGCGCAGAGCAAATCGTAGGTTTTTTTATCGTCTAACGGGATTTTGTTAATGTCAAAATTGGGGTCGTGGCGCTCGCGGATCATTTTTTCGGCGTTATCAATTACCGTAAGCGTGCGCAGGCCTAAAAAGTCCATTTTTAACAACCCCAAGTTGGAGCAGGGTTCCCCTTCAAACTGGGTGGTAATGGCATCGCGCGCGCCGCGGGCCAGCGGGACGTATTCGGATACGGAGTCTTTGGTAATCAACACGCCGGCGGCGTGGATACCCGTATGGCGTTTTAAACCCTCAATTTTGCGGGCCATTTCAAACAGGCGTTTGCTTTGTGGGTTTTTTTCCACCTCGTTTTTCAGTTCGTTAATTTCCAGGGCCTTTTCCAACGTCATTTTGGGGTCGTTGGGAATCATTTTGGCAACACGGTTGGCTTCGGCCACGGGGATTTCCATCGCGCGGGCGACGTCCTTTAAGGCCAGTTTGGCTTTCATCGTACCAAATGTGATGATCTGGGAAACTTTATCGTGCCCGTATTTGCCGCGCACATAGTCTATAACGCGCTCGCGCCCGGCGTCGGACATATCGATATCCAAATCCGGCATGCTTACGCGGTCCGGGTTCAAAAAGCGTTCGAACAGTAATTTGTTTTGAATGGGGTCTACGCGGGTAATGTCCAAGCTATACGCCACCAGCGAACCGGCGCCCGATCCGCGCCCGGGGCCTATCGGTATGCCGTTGGCGCGGGCCCAGTTGATAAAATCCTGCACGATCAGGAAGTAACAATCGAACCCCATGGTGATAATGACGTTAAATTCGTATTCCAGCTGCTTCCAATAGTTGTCCGGCACATTGCCGTTCATTTTTTTGGTAAGGCCTTTGCGGCACAGGTCTTTAAAGTATTCCGCCGAGTTGGGGAACTCGGGCGGAATATCGAATTTAGGTAAAATGAACCCGTGTTTAGGAAATTCCAAATTGCACTTTTCGGCAATTTCCAATGTATTGGAACAAGCTTCGGGCGTGTGGGAAAAAAGGGCGCACATTTCCTCGGGCGATTTAAAATACAACTCGTGCGACATTTTCATTCGCTTGGGGTCGTTTAGCGTTTTTCCCGTAGCGATGCAGACGTGTACGTCGTGTGCTTCCCAGTCTTCCTTTTTCTCGTAGTGGCAATCGTTGGTGGCCACTACGGGGATTCCCGTGCGTTTGGCCACGTCTTTTAGCAGCGGAAGCGCTTCTATTTCTTCGCGGATGCCGTGGTCCATTAGCTCAATGTAATAGTTGCCTTTGCCAAAGATATCCTCGTACTCTTTGGCGAGCTGGCAGGCTTTTTCAAAACCGCCTTCCTCGCGCACATATTGGGACAAAAAACCCTTCAAACAGCCCGACAAACACAAAAGCCCCCCGCTGTGCTGGGCCAAAATTTCCTTATCTATGCGGGGGTGATAATAATAGCCGTCCACCCACGCCAAGGAATTAAGCTTCATGAGGTTTAAATAGCCTTCGTGGTTGCGGACTAAAATAGTTAGGTGTCCGGTGCGGGATCTATCTTTTTCGTTATATTTGCCTTCGGTAATGTAAAATTCGCACCCGATAATGGGTTTGATGCCGGCCGCGCGGGCCGAATCGTAAAAATCCAGCGCGCCGTACATATTGCCGTGGTCGGTAATAGCCATAGCCGGTATGCCCTGCGCCGCGAGGCCTTGCAGAAAGCGGGAGGGCTTGTGGTTTTCCGATACGCGCAGCATACCGTCCAAGAGGGAATATTCCGTATGGTTGTGGAGCTGTACAAATTGAGGCATAAAAAATCCTTACACTGGTTGCTGGGCGCGGCGGCCGCGCGGGACCTGGACGGTCCAAAATGTTATAAGATATATATATGAAACATTATAGTAAATTAAAAGAAACAAAAATTTCTTCCAAAACGCTGTTCCGCGGCGTATTGGGGGTAAAGCTTGACGAGGTAAAACTCCTAAACGGCAACACGTCCACGCGGCTGTATTTTGACCACCGCGGCGCAAGCGGCATTTTGCCGGTGGAGGACGGTTTTGTTTACCTGGTGCAGCAATACCGCTACCCCATTCACCAGGCCACCTGGGAAATCCCGGCCGGCAAGCGCGAAAAAGGCCAAACTTTTTTGGCTTGCGCCCGTGCGGAGCTCAAGCAGGAAACGGGGCTGAGCGCCAAATCGCTTAAAGAAATTATGGTGTTCCACCCGTGCAACGCGTTTTCCAACGAGGAGCAACACCTCTACCTGGCCACCGGCTTAACGCGCGGCAAGGACCAGCCGGACGAAGACGAATTTTTGAATTTGCAAAAATTCCCGCTGGAAAAAGCCTACAAAATGATAGAAAAAGGCGAAATTACCGACGCCAAAACCATTATCACCCTGCAGTGGTATCGTATCCACGGCAAGTAACTTTCGGACGAGTCGGATTTTGTTTTCCCCGCACGAATTGTGCGGGGTTTTTGTTGCCTAAGGTTAATTATTCAAAGCGCCTTGACTCGTTTTTTTTTTTGATAAATTTAGGCTATGAACCAAATTTATCCAAAATCCTTCTCGGCACAGAAAAGGACCGGATTTACGCTTATAGAGCTGTTAGTTGTTGTTTTAATCATTGGTATTCTAGCGGCGGTTGCTTTGCCACAGTACAAGATGGCGGTTAACAAATCCCGTATGGCACACGTTTATATGTGGGGGGATGACGCCGCGCGGGAAGCCGAACTGTTCTATTTGGCCAACGGCCGCTATCCCACTACTTTTTTGGAAATGGGTGTGCAAATCCCGGGGTGCGAGCATACAGATTCGTATCGTAATGGATGTCCGGATAACCCGTATGTGGGAAATGTGGAAATTTCCAATGGCGGAATTTACCTCAATTTGCGCGGCAGATTTTTTCCGGAGGGGGTTCGCTTCCTGTGCTTTTTTGAACAGATCAACCAGAATAAACCGCATAAACGCCTATGCGTGCCGAATTATAATAATTCCGCCGAATCAATACAATTTTGCAAAGCACTCAGCCACGCTGAGCCCGTTCGCATTTGGTCGGGGAACGCTTATCCGCTGGACTGATTACCATGTTTGCTTTTTGCCGCCGTCGTAGGCGTAGCCCAGTCCGCGGGAAACAAGTTCTTCGGCTAAATCCTGCCCGGCCGCGTTCGTGACGCCGCAGAGCAAGCGGAAGTATTTATCGCGCCCGCAGTCGGTAAGTGTGATAGGTGTTTGGGACAAGAATTCTTTGGTAAAAGTTTTGGCCTGTTGGGCCAGGGCTTTTTCTTTTTGGTTTTTCCCTTTTATTTCCGGGCAGTCCACTCCGCGCACGCGCACGGGCACTTTTTCGCAATACACGGCAAAGGAACAATTTAGGTTGATTTTAAACGTATCTCCGTCGTATACGGAAGCGACGGACACGTCGCGCAGCAGGTCCCCGTCCTCTACGGGGCCGGTTTGGGTGAGCGGCTTGCCTTGCTGCTGCAGGAGGAACAATATACACGCCGTGATAACCGACGCCCAAAATTTGGCGCGGCGGCTTAAGCGGAAGGGGGTGGTTCGTTTCCTGCGGGCCATATTACAAGCACGGCAGCCAGATAGTAAGGGCGGCCGGCTCCACGGAAATTTCCAGCGAGTCCTGTGTTTTGCGCGGCTCGCCATCAATGTGGTAGACGATTTCCCCTGGCTGCACGATGCGCGTGTGTTTGATGCGGGACGTTTGCGTCAGCCCGAAGGGGCGCCAGTGGTCCGTAAAAAAAGAAGGCGCCGCCAAGGCTAATTTCCATTTGGGCGCGTCCAACACGGTAACCATATCCAATTCCCCGTCCGTCAGGCTGGCTTCGGGCGCAATTTTAAAATTGCTCCCGTATTGGCGGCCGTTGGCAAAAACCAACGTCAGCGGCGCAAGCGTTTGTTCTGCCTGCCCGTCAATTTGCAGGCGCAAAGTGTGGGGTTTATAAGAAAAAGCGGTTTTGGCCCCAATTTTGAAATACGGCCACATGCCGCGTGCGCCGTTTTTGCCTTGTTCCATAAATTGCCAGGCAATATCGGCTTCGATGCCTACGCCGGCTAAATTTAGGAAAAGCTCCCCATTGGCGCGTCCCACGTCGCACTTGGCGGGGCGAGGTTGTTGCAGGCGGGCCAGGGCTTCCTCTACCAACAGCGGCATACCTAATTCTCTTGCCAGCCCGTTGCCGGAGCCGTGCGGTACGACCGCCAGTGCCGTGCCCGTGCCCACCAGGCCGCGGGCGGTTTCGTTGATGGTGCCGTCCCCGCCGATGGCCACGACGGCCGTATAACCGTTTTGGGCGGCTTGGCGCGCCAGCTCCGTAGCGTGGCCGGGGGCTTTGGTCAGGCGCATATCCGCGCCCGGAAAGTTCAGCTGTATGGCCGAGGCCATAGCGGAAATTTTATCCTGGTCTCCGTTTAATTTACCGCTGTGCGGGTTTAAAATAAAAAGAAGTTTCATAATCTGTTCACCTGTTCCTTGTGCTGCAGGGCAGAGGGGTTTTCAAGCAGGGCTTCGCAGATGCGTTCGGTTTTTAGCAGGCCGTTGCCAATGGCGGCCAGTTTGCTCCCTATCCCCGCCACAAAAGCCATAAACAGCGCAAACAACACCAAATTGATTACTGTTGCGGCGCTTTTCATAGGGATTTGGACGGGCCCATAAGCCGTGTTTAGCTGCATATCCGCCAGCTGCACAATGGGCATAACGGCGTTCCCGCCCGCAAATATTTTATACATTCCCACCAAGGCAAAAAAGATTAATAAAAGCCCGGCGCAAATAAGCAAATAACCAAAAATCTTGTTCATACTCCCTCCTAAAAATTATAACAAAACAGCCAGCAAGTCCGGCAGGGCGGCAATTTTAAAATAAGGGGGATTTTCCGGCTCCTCGCTTTCCTCGTGTTTCCAGTTGCAGGCACAAGGCATATACGCCGCCTGCGCACCGGCTTCCAGCGCCGGGAAAATATCCGATTTTAAAGAATTGCCCACCATCAACACTTCCTGCGGTTTGGCCCCCAGGCGCACAAACAGGGCCCGATAGGCGGCGGGGGTTTTGTCGCTTACAATTTCCACATGATTAAAAAGCGGCAGCAGCCCCGATTTTTTGAGTTTGCGTTCCTGGTCCAGCAAATCCCCTTTGGTAACTACGGACAAATGATATTTCCCGGCCAGTTTTTCCAGCGTAAGCCTTACCCCTGGCAACAATTCCACCGGGTGTTGTATCAGTTCTTTGCCGATTTGTAAAATTTCTTTGGCGGCGGGGCCTGCCTGTTGTTCCGGCAAAAAAGCCAGGGCCGTTTGCAGCATGGAAAGCATAAAACTTTTGGCTCCATACCCAAAAGTGGGTAGGTTGTTCATTTCGGTTTGGAAAAGCTCGTCAATGGCGCGCTGCTGCGGCATTTGGGCCGCCAACAGGCGTGCAAAACGGGCTTCACTGTGGCGGTAAAACGCTTCGTTTTTCCACAACGTGTCATCTGCGTCGAAACAGACAAAGTGTATATTTTCGGCTTGTACGGGCATTTTTCTCCACCGGGTCTCGCGCGAAGCGCCCCCTGTATTTGATATACTTTATTATATATGTTTATTCGTTAACAAGAAGGTTTTATGAAAACAAGCACAGAAATTAGAAACGGTTATCTCCAATTTTTCCATTCCAAAGGGCTGCCTATTATCGCCTCCAGCTCGCTGATTCCGCATTCGGACCCGACTTTGCTGTTTACTTCTGCCGGTATGGTGCAGTTTAAAGCTAATTTTTTAGGGATTGATAACTCCCTTAAAAATGCTACCACCTGCCAAAAATGCGTACGCACGACGGATATCGACAGCGTGGGTTTTACCGAACGCCATTTGACGTTTTTTGAAATGCTGGGGAACTTTTCCTTTGGCGATTATTTTAAAAAAGAAGCCATCGACTGGGCTTGGGAATACCTTACAAAAGTGTTGGGCATTCCGGCGGATAAACTGTATGTCAGCATTTACAAAGGCGGCATTGCCCCGCGCGACGCCGAAGCCTACGAAGCGTGGCTTAAATATGTGCCGGCCGAACGCATTTTTGAACTGGGCGAAGCCGATAACTTTTGGACGATGGGCCCCACCGGCCCCTGCGGCCCCTGCACGGAAATTTATTATGACTTTGGCGACAAAGGCTGCAAAAACCCGCATTGCGATATCACTTGCGACTGCGGCCGCTTTGTAGAAATTTGGAACATCGTTTTTGAAAGCTACAACCGCCAGGAAGACGGCACCTTTAAACCGCTCCCGCATAACAATATCGATACGGGAATGGGCTTGGAACGCTTGTGTATGGCTATGCAGGGCGCTAAAAATGTGTTCGAAACGGACCTTTTCACCCCGCTTACGGCCCAAGCTAAAAAAGATTTGGGCATTCAAGGCCAAACCAAAGAAGAAGTTTCCGCCTTGCGCATCATTGCCGACCATGTGCGCAGTTCCAGCTTTTTGATTGCCGAAGGCATTTTGCCTTCCAACGAAGGGCGCGGCTATATTTTGCGCCGTTTAATCCGCCGCGCCGCGCGCTATGCCAAATTGATGGGCAACGATAAGCCCTACCTCTATACACTGGTGCCGGTGGTGCAGCGGATTTTTGCGGGGCTGTACCCGGAAATCGATAAAAACCTTTCCCATATCCAGGACGTGCTAAAACAGGAAGAAACTACTTTCTTAAAAACACTGGTTACGGGCGAAGAAAAACTTTCCGCCTTGTTGGCTTCTTGCGGCAAAACGTTGCCGGGCGAAGAAGCCTTCCGCTTGCACGAAACGTTTGGTTTTCCGCTGGAGTTAACCCGCGAGATTGCCGCTTCCAAAGGGGTGAGCGTGGACGAAACCGGTTACGAAAAAGCCAAAGAAGCCGCCCAGGCCAAAAGCCGCTCCTATGCCGACGAATTTACCAAAGGCAAAGCCGTAATGATGCAAAAGCTGGAAAACGGCTACCCCGCCACGCAGTTTACCGGCTATGAAACGCTGGAAAGCGAAGCGGAAGTGTTGGCTTTGTTGAACGACAAATTTGAACTAACCGACTCTTTATCCGGCGAAGGCTATGCCGTTTTCAACCAAACTCCTTGTTATGCCGAATCCGGCGGGCAAGTGGGGGATAAAGGCGTGATTTTAGTGGGCGGAAAAGAAGTGGCCCGCGTGGAAGACGTGCAAAAACCGTTGGGCAAAGTATATGTGCATAAAGTGGCGGGCACGCTGAAAAAAGGCGATAAAGTTACGCTTCGCGTAGATGCCGCTTTGCGTAAACGCTGTATGGCCAACCATAGCGCCATTCACTTGGTCAACGCGGCCTTGCGGCAAGTATTTGGCCCGTCTGTGCATCAGAGCGGGTCGTATGTATCACCGGAGCGTTTCCGCTTTGACTATACGCTTTCCAAAACGCCGTCGGCCGAAGAATTGAACCGCGCGTGGGCCATTGCCAACCAAGCGGCCGAGGCCGCCCTGCCTGTTACCTGCCAGGTGCGCCCGTTAAAAGACGCCGAAAAATTAGGCGCCGTCACGCTCTTGGGGGAAACATATGCCGACCCGGCCCGCTTCGTGCTGATGGGCGGCGATTTTGACCACCCGGAACAAAAATACAGCCTAGAATTATGCGCCGGGACACATGTAAAAAATACGGCAGAGGTAATGACGGTGCTGGTGCTGAAAGAAGGTTCCGTTTCCGCGGGTGTGCGCCGCATTGAAGGTGTGGCGGGTTATGCCGCGTTGGACTATTTGAAAAACGTTAACCGCCAAGCCGACGAATTAGCCGGGCGCTTGGAAGTGCCGGCCAAGGATGTGTTTGCCCGCGTAAGCGCGATTATGGACGAGCTAAAAGAAGTCAAAAAACGCTATACGCAATTCCGCGAAAAAACATTGGCGGCGGGCGGTATGGACGAAATTTCGTTTACGCTGAAAAACGGCACGTCCTTGGTTTTGCGCCGTGCTGACGGCGCCGAGCCCAAAGAGTTGCGCACCATTGCCGATACGATTGCCCAAAAACACAAACAGGCGTTGGTTATTGTAATGTGCGATAAAGACGGGAAACGCTCGTTTGTGGTTAAAATGGCGGGCAAACTGCCCAATGTGGACGCGGTAACCGTGGCCAAGCAAATCGCGGCGGACTTAAACGGCCGCGCCGGCGGACGGCCCGATTTTGCCCAAGGCGGCGGCGAAGCCAAACGCCCGTGGCAGGAATTGGCCGACCAGTTGAAAGATACGTTGTAATTTGAGCCGTATAAGTAAAAGCGCCCCGGGGTATCCCGGGGCGTTTTTGCATAGATATATTCCCTTAGTTGTTCTTCAAAGCGTCGCGTTGTTTTTCTAATTCGGCTTTATTGTTTTTTAAGAAAGCAATCATTTCCGCCAGTCCTTCTGCCCGGCGTTGGGCCTCCGGCAATTTTTCTTTATTTAGTTGTTCTGCCGGCACGGCTTGATAGGGGTCGAAGGGGTTGGCTTTTTCAAAAGCCATTACTTTTTCCAATTGGGTAATCCAATTGTCCATATTGCTTCCCGCATATCCATTGATGTCTATTCCCAGGCCGGAATGAATATAATTATACAGATGCCCTCTGTTTAAACCATTTCCCAATACCACCATTTGCCCAATAACAGGGGTGCCTGCATCTTCGGCTAATTGCTGGTATAGGTCGGCAGGAAGGAGGCTGTTGTCGTTTTCCATTACGCGAATAATCAGCGCGCGATACTGCGCAACATAAAACCAGAATAAAGCCGCGTCTTTTTCCCCGTTATTAAATAAGTGGTTGGCATAAATGAATAAGTATGCGGGGTCAATTTGCGTTAAATCGGTAAAGTGCTGCCCATATGCAGCATTGACAAATTGAACGGGCTGATTGGCCGTCTGTTCGGGCGTGGAGTTCTGCTGGCAGCCAGCCAACATACATAGCGATCGAATAAGAGTTAAACTTATTTTGGATAAAGCCATTGTTTGCTCCTGTTTGTAAGTAATAAAGCAAAATATAACTTAAAGGGAGTTCTTTGTCAATTTGAGCTTGTTCCCCAGCTGGCAATTTTTTGGGGGTACAAAAGAAAAAGGCGGGGTTGCGTAAACCCCTTAAAGGGGAAAAGCCTCCTTGGCTGTACGCGGTATTGACCGAGGTCGCAAAAGCGGACTGGGCTGCAAAAAGCAAGCGGATAATTGCCTAAACGTTTAGAAGAACACCCCTCGAGTCGCGGGGCGCAAGCAGTTTGCCTGCTTTCCTACCCATTTATAACAAAACCCCGCTCCTGCCAAAGCATTCGCGGGGTTTAAATGGTGGTAGGAATAGGATTCGAACCTATGTAGGGCGTAGCCCGACGGTTTTACAGACCGTTGCTTTTGACCGCTCAGCCATCCTACCAAACAAATTTTCGCCGAGGCATCCGCCCCGGCTTTACTTAAACAACTAGGTACAAATATTATAACAAAAAAATTAGCGCCTGTCACTTTTTCCGGGGGTGTTTGCCGTGCCCGCCGTGTGCCCTTTTCCGTCGGGCAATAAGTTTGCAAAATTGCTAAAATATCACTATGCCAAAGACACATACCACCCCTTTGATGAAACAATACTATGACATCCGGTCTAAACACCCGGGCATTATATTGTTTTTCCGGCTAGGTGATTTTTATGAAATGTTTGACGAGCAGGCCCGCGAAGTAAGTGCCATTTTGGGCCTTACGCTCACCGCGCGCAACGGCACCCCTATGTGCGGGATTCCTTATCACGCGGCAAACAACTACATCGTACGGCTTCTCAACGCCGGGAAGAAAATCGGCATTTGCGAGCAAACCAGCTCGGTGATGGATAAAACCACCAAGCTCTTTGAACGCAAAGTGACGCGCGTCATCACCCCCGGGACCTTGATGGAAGATACCTTGCTGGATGCCAACCAATCCAACTATCTGGTGGCCATCCGTGTAGAACCAAACGGGTGGGCGCTGTCGTGCGTGGAAGTTTCCACCGGCGAATTTTGGGTCAACCAAAACGAAAAAGACCCTACTTTAACCAACTTGGCCGCCGCACTGGCCGCTATTAACCCTTCGGAAATCTTGGGGGATAAAAACACGCTGCAAGCGCTGCAGGCCAAGGTAGTCCTGCCGGGGAGTTTAACCCTAACCGAACAAGAACCCTTCGACGGGGATTACACCCTGCCGGCCGATTGGCCCGCGCTAAGTGCTTGGGGCAACAAACGCAAGGCCTTGGCCTGCGCGTTACAGACAATGAAATACCTCAGCGTTACCGAACCCAGCTTTAAAACGGTTTTAATCCCTTCTTACCGCGAGCTGAAAGAATGTTTGCAAATCGACGAAAACGCTGTTTCCGCTTTAGAGCTAGTCAAAAGCCAGGAAGGCGGCCGCAAGGGAAGTTTGTGGGCCTTGCTAGACAAAACCCACACAGCGGTGGGGAGCCGCAAACTCAAAGAATGGATTTTGCACCCGCTGATGGACCCCGGCGAAATTGCGCAACGGCAGGATTGTGTGGAAGGGTTTGTCAAAAACCAATCCGCCGTGGCAGATTTGACGGCCCTTTTGGAAAATATTTCCGATATTGAACGTATTATGACGCGCACCGCCACCGGCACGGCTTCGCCGCGGGATATGTCCGGTTTGCGCCAGTCACTCTTGAATGTGGACCCGCTTTCCCGTTGGTTTGAAGCCTACGGCGCGGCGGTGGCCCCGCATTTGCAGGCGCGTTTTGCGGCCATTTTGCCGGTGTTGCAGCAAATGGCCCGTGTGCTGTACGACGCCATAGACGAAAATCCTCCTTTGCGCCTGTCGGACGGACACGTTATTCGCAAAGGCTATAATGCCGAACTGGACGAGCTGCGCTCGCTTAAATCCAACGGCAGCAAAACGATGGAAGAAATCTGTGCCCGCGAGCGCGAAAAAACAGGTATTTCCACCATGAAGGTGGGTTACAACTCTGTATTTGGTTACTATTTTGAAGTAACCAAGTCCCATATCGATAAAGTGCCATATTCGTATGTGCGCAAGCAGACGCTCGTCAACGCGGAGCGGTTTATTACCGAAGAGCTTAAGGAACTGGAAGACAAAATTTTAAACGCGGAGCAGAAAATCCTGCGTTTGGAAAGTGCTTTGTTTGACGAAGTCCGCAAAACCTTGGCCGCTCAGATTAACGATTTAAAAACGTTTGCGCAGATTGTTTCCGAGCTGGACGTATATTCCGCCCTGGCGCTGTGCGCAATGAAAGGCAATTGGGTAAAACCGGTGGTGGATAACGGTACCGAAATTCATTACGAAAATGGCCGCCACCCACTGGTGGAGGACACCTTGCCGGCGGGGAGTTTTGTCCCTAACAATTTAGACATTGGCACCCCGCAAAACCAAATTATGCTTATTACCGGGCCCAATATGGGCGGCAAGAGCGTGTTTTTAAAGCAGACGGCTATTTTGGTTATCTTGGCGCAGATGGGCAGCTTTGTGCCGGCCTCGTCGGCGCGGATTGGCGTGGTGGATAAAATTATGACGCGTATCGGCGCGCACGACGCGCTGGGCCGCGGCAATTCCACCTTTATGGTGGAAATGAACGAAACTGCGCATATTTTGGCTTCTATGACGCCGCGCAGCCTGATTTTGCTCGACGAAGTCGGCCGCGGGACTTCCACCTTTGACGGCATTTCCATCGCGTGGGCGATTGTAGAATATTTGTACAAGCCGCACGGCGGGCCGAAAGTGTTGTTTGCTACGCACTATTTTGAACTGGTGGACTTGGAAAACAAATACGAAAGCGTGCGCAACTACCATGTGGAAGCCAAAGAATACAAGGACGCTTCGGGCCAAAGCCGTTTGGCGTTTTTGTACCAAATTTTGCCCGGCGCGGCGGACCGTTCCTACGGTATACATGTAGCCGAGATTGCTGGCCTTCCGGCGGCGTGCACGTTGCGCGCCAAAAAAGTGCTCAAAGATTTGGAGGCCAAAAAAGGCGCCAAAATTTCCGCCAAAGAAAAAGACATGGTAAAGGATTTGTTTTCTTCGCCTATTGTGGAAGAAATTAAAATGGCCGACCCGGATAAACTTACCCCGCTGGCCGCTTTGCAGTTAATTTGCGAATGGAAGAAACGGATCAATGAGTAACATACGCGTATTAGACGAAAAGACAGCCGGGAAAATCGCCGCGGGCGAAGTGATTGAACGCCCGGCGGGTGTGCTCAAGGAACTGTTGGAAAACGCCGTGGACGCCGGAGCCACTAGCATTAATATAGATATAGAGGGCTCCGGGCGGGATTTAATCCGCGTGAACGACAACGGCTGCGGCATGAGTGCGGAAGATCTGGAACTTTGCGTCCTGCGCCATGCGACGAGCAAAATCCGCACGTTTGGCGATTTGGACACGCTGCACACGTTTGGCTTCCGCGGCGAGGCGCTTTATTCCGCGGCAGCCGTTTCGCGCCTAACGCTTACCAGCTGTACCGGGGAAGGCTCCGGGAACCGTTTAGAACTGCACGCCAGCAAAGTAGTGGCCAAAAGCCCGGCGCCGGCTATCAAAGGAACAACGGTGGAAATACGCGACCTGTTTTACAACGTCCCCGCCCGTTTGAAGTTTTTAAAGAGCGACGCATATGAACGCGCCTGCCTGCTAAAAGTAATAGAAGAAAGTGCCCTGGCCAACTTAACTGTTAGCTACCGGGTGAACATTAACGGCCGCTCGGTGTATGATTTGCCCGCACAAAAGGAACCTCTTTCGGAGGCGGTAAAATCCCGCGCCCGGCAAATTTTGGGCGACGAAGTAGCCTCCACTTTGCTGTTTAAAGAATTTGACGAAATGGGCCTTAAACTGTTTGTCACGCCGGCGGACAAACTGGTGGCGGTGCGGGATATGCAGTATGTATTTGTCAACCGTCGTCCGATTGATTCCAAAACGGTGCAGCAGGCCGTTTACAAAGCGTACCAAAACGTCCGCCCGAAAGACCGCCACCCGGCTTTTTTGGTGTATTTGACGCTTAATCCGTCCGATTTTGATGTTAACATCCACCCCCAAAAGCGCGATATCCGCTTTGTAAACGAAAATAAAGTGTTCGGTTTTTTGATGCACGCCGTGGGGGAAACGGTTTTTTCCAATGCACGCCCCGTAGAAGTGCAAGTGCCCGCACCGGTTCCGCCTATTACGCTGCCGCCGCAGGCACAGCCGTCCGCCGAACAACTTTTTAAACCGGCGCCTCCTACCCCTATGGAAACTTATGCCGCTTTCTGCCCGGCCACCCAACCGTTGCCGAGTGCGTTTGCACCGAAACCCCATTTTATGGTGCGGGAAACGGAAGACCCGGTAGAGTATGTGGCCCGCCCGGCGGCGCAAGCCGAGTCCGACCCGCCGGCTGACCCGGAGGGCAATTTGCATACCGCGGGGGACCCGGCGTGGTATCACGGGCCGTACCATTATTTGGGGCAGCTGCAGCGCAGTTACCTGCTGTTTGAAAACCCGGAAGGGCTGGTGGTGATTGACCAGCACGCCGCGCAAGAACGCGTGTTGTTTGAACACTATTTGGCCGCTTTTGACCGCCGGGACGTAAAAGTACAAAAATTGTTGTTTCCGGTGCATGTGGATTTGCCGCCTTCCAATGCCGAGACGCTTTTGTCGTGGGCGGATTGGCTGAAAACGGCCGGGTTTGAGTTGGAGCCTTTTTCGGCTCATACCGTATTGGTGCGCACCATGCCGCATATGATTCGCTTTAAAGAAGACGATATGAAAGCGTTTATTATTTCGCTTTCGCAAGTAGTGGGGGACCCCTCCAAATCCACCGAAAGTTTAAAGCGCAAAATGGTGGCCATGCTGGCCTGCAAAAAAGCCATCAAAGCGCACGACGCTATTTCCCCCGCCGAGGCCGAAGCCCTGTTGGAAAATATGAAAAAGTGCCAAGACGGCATGCACTGCCCGCACGGGCGGCCGTGCGTGGCGCAGCTGAATATGAAACAGCTGGATAAATTATTTGGGAGATAGAATGAACATTACTAAACTTTCGGTCGTATTTTTCAGCGCCACGGGGCGCACGCACAAAGCGGCGGAAGCTTTCGTCAAAGCGTTGCCGCTGCCGGCCCAATGGCTGGACGTTACTTCCCGCCCCGCGCAAGAAGAGCCTGCCTCTTTTGGGCCGGACGAATTGGTCGTTTTTGCCGCGCCCGTATATGGTGGGCGCATCCCGGCTGCGGCAGCCCAGCGGTTTGCCGGTATGCAGGGAAGCCATACCCCGGCTGTTTTGCTGGCGGTGTTTGGCAACCGGGATTATGACGACGCATTGTTGGAAATGCAGGATATCGCGTTAGGAAAGGGGTTTGTCCCTTTTGCGTGTGCGGCGCCAGTGGCCGAGCATTCGTTAATGCCCGGTATCGCGGTGGGCCGGCCGGACGGGCAAGACGCGCAAAAACTGGCGGATTTTGCCCAGCAGATTTGGCAAGCCCTGCAGCAAGTTGCCTCGGCGCAAGCGTTGTCTATTCCAGCCGTAAAAGGCAACCGCCCGTATCGGGGTTATCCCTCCATTCCTTTTAAACCCGAAGCTTCCAAGGCATGCGTACAATGCGGGCTGTGTGCCCGTTCGTGCCCGGTGGGAGCTATTGCGCTGGAGCACCCCAACCAAACTGATAAAACGCGGTGTATTTCCTGCATGCGGTGCGTATCTGTTTGTCCGCACGGGGCGCGCGACGTGAACAAACTGTTGCTGGCGGCGGCGGGGAAAGTGTTTGCCCTCAAGTTTGGCGCACGCAAAGAACCTGAATTTTTTATAGGGAAATAAAAAAACAATCAAACAAAAACTCCGGGCAAATGCCCGGAGTTTTTTGTGTAGGCTGTTTTAAATATAAGAATTGCCGTAGCGCAGACTATCTAAATTTTTTGGCTTTGGTGGCGCCGGTACGCGCAAAGCTTTTTTAGTCTGAGGCGTTGCCGGCTGTGCTTTTTGGGGCTGGGGTTTACCTACCGGTTGGATTTCGGGCATTTTTACGCCGGTTAACGGCAGGTAAATAATGACCTCTTTGCCGGGGATATTTTTGTTGTATAAGGGGAAAAAGGAGTTGACCTTTCCCCAAAACGGCTTGTTAGGGTCGGTCCATTCGCCAGACATTTCCATTTTGTCTAACAAGACTTGCTCCGTTTGGTCTTGCAGTTCATAGGATTGTTCAAGCACGCCCAGATTTTGCCGATCGGTATTTTCCGCGACAGATATATACGTTTGTTCTTCGTCGGGATTGGTGCCTTCTGTCGGAATAAAATACAGGTTAACAAAGTCCGGCGTATCCAACAAGGAGGGCAAATCGTTCGATAAAGTGTCTACTAGATGACCTTGGCCCGCGTATATTACAATAATGTCATAAAACGGCTGCACTGCTTTGATGTAGCGCACCCATTGGCGGTTGCGTTCCAAAATGCCAAAAGGAGAGGACCCCAACGTCATTTCAAGGACGGAATATACTTCTTGAATATTGTCTTCTTCTTGACGCGTCAGGTAGCGTTTTATAAGGTATTTCCCGCATTGGATAAGCAAAAAAGGCCCGTGTTCGTCTTCTTCCCAGCTGACATAGCGGCTATCTAACCCCAGTTGGTCAATGTTTAGTGCATCGGCGGCTTGGTTTACTTCTGGGTAGAGATTGGTCAGAAAGTTAATCTCGTTGGCTTGCGCCAGAGGAAATTCGTTTAGTTTATTTATTACGGAAAATTCCGACGCCAACAAAATGCGCTTGTTTGGGTGCAGCTTGCGCAGGGCCTGCAGGAGGCGGATTGTTTCCGCCGGGGTGGACATGGTGCCGTGATCTTCCCCTATGTAGATGTGGGTAAACCCTTTTAACAATTCCGTATAATCCGGCCAAGAGTTTTGAAAGGGTATTTTCCCTTTGTTCGCAGTGAGTTGTTGCTGGGCTAATTTTAAATCCATTTTTCGGGAAGCGAGCTCCCGTTCTTTGGCCCGGTTATTTAAGGCTTTAAATTCTTTCCAGGAAATAGTTTGTATCGGGTTTTTTTGAATCACGTCCTGCAGCGCTTTTTGGGCGCCGGAGAAGGACGAATCCTGGCGGGGAGCTTGGTTTTTTATTTGTTCTTCAATTTTTTGGGCAATTTTGTCTGCGGGTGCTTTTTGTGAAACGGAAGGAAGCCCTGGGAGAACTTGTGCCGCCGCCAAGAGGGGGCAGAGGAAACATAATATAGAAAAAGTAATGTGTTTCATATCCATATAATAAATAAGAAATACGGCAAAAAACAGGGCCAAAAGGCCTACTGGGGTGTGGGCCCTGCACCCCGGGGAGAGGCTGCGGGGGCCGGGGGGCGCGGCGCGGCTTTATTTTCGGGCGAAAAAAAGGTATCCTTTATGTATATTCTCTATTGGAGGGCTTATGCCTGAAAATCCTATTTTGGAACGTGTATTATTTTCTGAAGAACAATTAGCCAACCGGGTGGCCGAATTGGGCCGCCAAATCTCTGCCGACTACCGCGGCAAAACGCCGCTTTTTGTGGGGATTTTGCGCGGGTGCATTTTGTTTTATTCCGATTTAATGAAGAACATCAGCGTAGATTGCAATATGGATTTTATGTGCCTGTCCTCTTATTCGGGCACGTCTAGCACGGGCCAAGTACGCACCATGTTGGACTTGCGCGAAAGCATCAAAGGCCGCCATGTAGTGGTGGTGGAAGACATTGTGGATACGGGGCTGACGCTTAATTATTTGATGGGCAATTTAAAAAACCGCGGTGCCGCCAGCATCGAAATTTGCTGCCTGCTGGATAAACCGTGCAACCGCAAAGCGGATATTCACCCCAAATATGTGGGGTTTACCGTAGGGGACGAATTTGTCATTGGCTACGGGCTGGATTACAACGAGTTGTACCGCAACTTGCCGTATATAGGGGTATTTAGAAAATAATGAAGAACAACAAAAATCAGAATAACCGCCGGATTGTTTCCGTTGGACAGATTGTAGGCTGGATAGCCGTGTTTGTATTGGCCGTGCTGTTGTTTAACAAGCCCGGCACCAAACAGGCGGTGTTGGATTATTCCGAATTTAAAAACAAAGTGGCCGCGGCCGAAGTGTCGGATTTAACGGTCGCCCCGGGCGTCATTTCCGGTATGTACAAGAACGAAAAAGGGGAATTTGCCCCTTTCAAAACCGTTCGTATGGAAGACCCGGAACTGGTCAGCCAACTTTCGGCTGCCAACATCAAGTACAAAGCCGAACAGGACAATAGCTGGTTGGGCAATATTCTGTTTAATTTGTTGTGGATTTTCTTGCTGATTGGATTGTGGTGGTTTATTTTCCTGCGCCCGCAAAGAAGCGACGGCCGCAGCGCTATGAACTTTGCCCGTTCCAAAGCTAAAATGCAGGACCCTTCCCAGCAGACGGTTACGTTTAAAGATGTGGCCGGCTGCGAAGAAGCCAAAGAAGAACTGCAGGACGTAATTAAATTTTTGAAAAACCCCAAAAAATTCCAAAAATTAGGCGGCAAACTGCCTAAAGGCGTGCTCCTGTATGGGGCCCCCGGCACGGGCAAAACGCTTTTGGCCAAGGCCGTCGCGGGCGAAGCCGGTGTGGCGTTTTTCTCAGCTTCGGCTTCCGAATTTGTGGAAATGTTCGTGGGCGTAGGCGCGGCGCGCGTGCGCGATTTGTTTGACCAAGCCAAAAAAAATTCCCCGGCTATTATTTTTATTGACGAATTGGACGCCGTCGGCCGGCGCCGTTTTGCCGGTATTGGCGGCGGGCACGACGAACGCGAACAAACGCTCAACCAGTTGCTGATTGAACTGGACGGTTTTGAAAGCAAACAAGGCATTATTTTAATGGCGTCCACCAACCGCCCGGACGTGTTGGACCCGGCGCTTATCCGCCCCGGCCGCTTTGACCGCCACATTTCCGTACCCGCGCCGGACCTGAAAGGCCGCGAAGAAATTTTGAAAGTGCACGCCCGTAAAGTAAAATTGGCCCCCGAAGTGGACTTGAAGGTGGTGGCCAAGGGAACCCCGGGTTTTGTGGGGGCGGATTTGGCCAACGTCGTAAACGAAGCCGCCATTTTGGCCGCCCGCGCCGATAAAGACGCCGTAACCAAAAGCGATATGGACGAAGCGGTGGAACGTGTGATTGCCGGCCCGCAGAAGAAAAGCCGCATCATTTCCAAAAAGGAACAGCGCATCATTGCCGCGCACGAAGTGGGCCACACGGTGGTTGCCCGTTTGACAAACCATTCCGACCCGGTGCACAAAGTCACCATTATTCCCCGCGGCCAGGCGTTGGGGTACACGCTGCAGCTGCCGTTGGAAGATAAATTTTTAACGAGCAAATCCGAACTGCTGGATAAGCTGTGCATTTTGCTCGCCGGCCGTGCGGCCGAAGAAATTGTGTTTGGCGAAATTACTTCCGGCGCCAGCGACGATTTGAACAAAACAATGGCTTATGCCCGCAAAATGGTGATGGAGCTGGGTATGAGCGAAAAACTGGGCCCGATTGCCTTGCCGTCCGGCGACGAAGGCGAAGTGTTTTTAGGCCGGGATTTATCCCGCCACAACACCTATTCGCAGGAATTGGCCCGCGAAATTGACGAAGAAATAATGAATTTGATTAAGTCGTCCTATGCGCGCGCGAAAGACATTATCACCAAAAACCGCGCCGCGTTCGACAAATTGGTGAAAAGACTGCTGGAAAAAGAAGTGGTCGATGCCGCCGAGATTGACGAAATACTGGGCTTGAAACCCGCGGCACAAGAGGACGCACAGCCGCAGCCCACGGCGGAAGAACCCGCAAAAGAGGAACCGAAGGCGCCGAAAGCTGTCCAGCCGGAGGCACAACAGGCGGAACTCTTTTAAGGCACTCACCGTACGAAGGGAAATTGCCGCGCCGCGGACGGGGCCGTTTGGCTCTTGGGCGGCGCAAAAGGAAGTATGTATGGGAAAATACTTTGGAACCGACGGGGTTCGGGCCGTAGCAGGCCAGTTCCCGTTGGTGGATGATTTCATCCAAAAATTGGGCTATGCCGCCTTGCGCAAACTGCAGGAATATGCCAAGAGCGAGCATCTAAAGCCCCAGGTTATTATCGCGCAGGACTCGCGCGCTTCCGGCCCGGCCATTTTGGCCGCGCTGGAAAAAGGGATCCGCGCCAGCGGCGCGGACGTCATTAGCGTAGGCATTGCGCCCACCCCGGCCGTTGCCTATTTGGTTAAATACACCGGCAGCTTGTGCGGCGTGGTCATTTCCGCCAGCCACAATCCGGCCGAATTTAACGGCATTAAGTTTTTTACCAACCACGGCACCAAACTCCCCGAAGAATTGGAAAATTCCATTGAAGCCGAAATTGAAAGCCTTCAAACTGTCCCCGCCCCCAAAGGAGCGTTTAAGCAAGACGAGTCTTTGGTAAAAGCGTATGAACAGTTTTTGATGTCTACGGTGGACGCTTCTCTATTAAAAGGAACCAAGGTCGTGCTGGACTGCGCCAACGGCGCCAGCTCTAAAGTGGCTGTGAACGTGTTTGCCGGCCTGGGAATGGAAGTGGTGGTAACGGGCGCCAAGCCGGACGGCACCAACATCAACAAAAATGTGGGCGCCTTGCATACCGAATTTATGCAGCAGCTGACGGCCAAAGAAGGGGCGTTTGTCGGGTTTAGCTTCGACGGTGACGCCGACCGCGTAATCGCTTCCGACGAAAAAGGCCGCCAATTAGACGGCGATAATATTATCGCTTCCTCTGCTTTATGTATGAAGCAAGCCGGCCTGTTAAACGGCAACAAAGCCGTGCTGACCATTATGGCCAATTTGGGCTGCATCAATTATTTAAAAGAACACGGCGTGGACGTGGAACTGACCACCGTGGGCGACAAATACGTTTCCGAAGCGTTGGAAAAAGGCAATTTATCCATCGGGGGCGAAACATCCGGCCACATCATTTTCCGCCGGTTCGCCAACACGGGGGACGGTATTTTGTCCGCCTTGCAATTTTTGCAATTTGTCAAAAAATCCGGGCATCCGGTCAGCTGGTTTGCCGACCGCTGGAAAAAATACCCCAGCAAACTCAAAGCGGTGCACGTCACCCAAAAAACCCCGCTGGATAAACTGGAAGGTTTTTTGCCGGGCGTAGCCGAAATCGAAAAAACCATGAACGGCCGCGGGCGCGTGATTGTGCGTTACAGCGGCACCGAACCCAAACTGCGCATTTTAGTAGAGGGGGACGACGAAACCGTGGTGGACCGCGTAATGAACCAAGTGGAAACGCTATTCCGCCAAAAAACGGAGGTATGCAAATGAGTTTGAAATTAGGGGTTAACATTGATCATATCGCTACGTTGCGCCAAGCGCGCCGCGCACCGTGGCCGGACCCGATAGACGCCGCCGCCGTGTGCCTGGCCACCGGGGCGGACTATATTGTAGTGCATTTGCGCAAAGACGCGCGCCACATTAATGAAAAAGACGTGGCCCTTTTGTGCAAAACGTTTCCGGGCAAAATTCATTTGGAATGTTCCTACACGCCGGAGCTGGAAAAAGCCGCGATGAAATATAAACCGTTTTCCGTGTGCATTGTGCCGGAAGAACCCGGCGAAGTTACCACCACGGGCGGGCTTAAGTTTACGTCTAAAGTAACCCGCCGCTTAATGGAAATGGTGGAAAAACTGCACAAAAAAGGCATCTTAGTCAGCTTGTTTATCAGCCCCGATGCCGCTTCCGTCCGCACTGCCGCCAAATTGGGCGCGGACATTGTGGAACTGTGCACCCGCGATTACAGCGAGGCTACTTCCGCCAAACAAACGCGCAAACTCTTGCAGGATTTGGCTCTTTCCACCTTGCTAGCTAAAGAACTGGGGCTGGAAGTGCACGCCGGGCACGGGTTGGATTACCACAACGTGCTGGCCGTAGCGGATATTGGCGGTATGGCTTGTATGAATATCGGTTTTTCGATTATTACCCGCTCTTTGTTTGCGGGCTTGCCCACTGCCGTAAGCGAAATGAAAGGTCTTTTATAAGGAGCTCTTATGTGTGGAATTATTGGTTATGTAGGAAACAACAACAGCGTTCCTTATATTATTGACGGGCTAAAAAAACTGGAATACCGCGGTTACGACTCTGCCGGTATTTCTATTTTGCAGGACGGCAAATTAGTTACCGTTCGTTCGGTGGGGAAAGTGGCCGAGCTGGAAAAAGCCGCTTTAATTGCCAACCCCAAAGGCAATACGGGCATTGGGCACACGCGTTGGGCCACCCACGGCAAACCCAGTGAAGAAAATTCCCACCCGCATACGGATTGCACAGGGGATATTGTTGTTGTGCACAATGGTATCATTGAAAACTATTTGGTGCTGCGCGAGCGGTTGGAGTCGCGCGGGCATCGTTTTAAAAGCGAAACAGATACCGAAGTAATTGCCCATTTAATCGAGGAAAACTTGCTGCACGTCCGCGCCGCCAACGACCCGGACCGCCTGTTGAAAGCCGTTCAAAAAACGAATAAAGAAATTGCCGGAGCTTACGCTTATGGCGTTTTGTGGGCGCGCACCCCGGGGCTTTTGATTGGCGTAAAAAACCAAAGCCCGATGGTAGTGGGCCTTGGGAAGGACGAAAATTTCCTCGCGTCCGATGTCCCCGCTTTTTTAAAACATACCAACAAAGTGCTGTTTTTGGAAGACGGCGAAATCGCCCTCTTGCATGTAGACGGCGTAACCGTGCTGGATAAAGACGGCAACGAAAAAGCGGTCAAACCGGTCAAAATTTCTTGGGACCAGCAAACCGCCGAAAAAGGCGGTTACCCGCACTTTATGCTGAAAGAAATTTACGACCAGCCCCAAGCTATCGAAGATACCCTGCGCACGGCGCGCACGGACTTTGGCAAAATTTTAGGGTTGGACACGCAAGGCATTCGGGATTTGCGCAACATTCATATTATTGCCTGCGGTACGGCTTATCACGCCGGGCTGGTGGGCAAGTATTATATTGAACAGCTGGCGGGTATTCCGGTCAGCGTGGATTTGGCCAGCGAATACAAATACCGCGCCGTGCCGCAGCTGCCCCACACATTGGCCATTGCCATCAGCCAATCCGGCGAAACGGCCGACACGATTGGCGCCGTCAAAAAAGCCAAAGAGTTGGGCTTCCGCACCTTGGCAATTTGCAACGTACTGGGCTCCACCCTTACCCGCACCTGCGACAGTACTTTCTTTACGCACTGCGGGCCGGAAATCAGCGTAGCCTCCACCAAAGCTTTTACCAGCCAGATTACCTCTATGTATGCATTGGCCGTGTTTTTGGGGCAGGCTAACGGCAATTTAAGCGCCGCTTCGTTTGAAAAGGCTTACAAAGTATTAATGAAGCTTTCCAAAGCTATGAGCGAAGTGGTCAAGCTGGAGTATGAAGTGCGCCACTTAACCCGCAAAATTTACAAAGCGGACCGGTTTATCTTTTTGGGGCGCAACGTCAATTTCCCAATAGCCTTGGAAGGGGCTTTAAAGCTGAAAGAAGTTTCCTACCGCAGCGCGGAAGGTTTTGCCGCGGGGGAAATCAAGCACGGGCCTATTTCCATTATTGATAAAGGCACCCCGGTATTTATGTTGATGCCGCACGACGATTTGTTCGAAAAAATGCTTTCGGCTTGCCAGGAATGCCGCGCCCGCGGGGCGTTTGTGGTGGCGATTACCACCAAAAACGGCGCCAAACAAGCGAAAGATGTTTCGGACCAAGTAATTGTAGTGCCGGAAACGGACGCTTTGTTACAGCCGGTGCTTAATGTGGTGCCGCTGCAATTTTTGGCTTACTGGATTGCAAAACGCCTCGGCTGTGATATCGACCAGCCGCGCAACTTGGCAAAAAGTGTGACGGTGGAATAATGCGGGTTATCGGCTTAGGGACGGATATTATAGAAGTAAAACGTATGGAACAATTCGCCCAAAAGCCGGGTGCGCTGGAGCGCATTTTTACCCCGCAGGAAATAGCCTACTGCCAAGCGCGCAAAAATGTGTATCAGCATTTGGCGGTGCGGTTTGCCGCCAAAGAAGCGGTATACAAAGCCCTCCCGTTTGGCGGGATAGCGTTTAAAAATATCCAAGTAACAAACTTGGAAAACGGCCAGCCCAAAGTGCAGGTGGCCGACGAACGCTGCCGGGGGCTTTCGGTGTTGCTTACGCTGTCGCATACCGAGCAGTATGCCACAGCTACGGCGGTGGTGCAACAATGAAACAAATTACGCGTGAAACTTTCCGCTCCCTGCTGCCTGCCCGTCCGCGCCAAGCGCATAAAGGTTCGTTTGGCCGGGTGTTGGTGGTGGCCGGTTCGCGCATGATGTGCGGGGCGGGGCTGTTGTGTGCCAAAAGCGCGTTGCGTGCGGGGGCGGGCTTAGTGTTTTGGGCTTTGCCGGAAAGCATGCAGCCGGCTTTTGCCGCCGCTTTGCCGGAAGCCATCACGGTGCCGCTGCCGCAAAATGACCGCGGTGAAATCGCTGCCGAAGCGTTTTATGTATTGCAAGATTTTGCCCGCCAGCGCCAGCCTTCCGTAATGGTGGTAGGGCCCGGGATGGGGGAAAGCCCGCTTTTGCCCTTATTGCTGACGAAAAGCCTGCTGCCGTTGGTGGCCGATGCCGACGCTTTGAACGCTTTGGCCCGCCAAGCTGATTGGGATAAAACTTGGCCGCGCCAGCGCCCTTGCATTTTTACGCCGCACCCGGGGGAAATGGCCCGCTTGTTAAATGCCCGCACCGCCTTGGACGAAACCGCCCGCCGGGAACAAGTGGAAATGCTTTGCCAGCTGACGGGTGCTGTGAGCATTTTAAAAGGGGCCGGCACGCTGGTGTGTGCTCAAACGCAAGGGCAACTGCATGTGTGGCAAAATACAACCGGCGGCCCCGCTTTGGCCAAAGCCGGATCCGGCGATGTACTTTCCGGCGTGATTGCCGGGCTGTGGGCCCAACTGGGCACGAGCGAAGGTTTCCATACGCAAACGGCACTGAAAGCGGCTTTGTGTGGGGTGTATTTGCACGGTTTGGCGGGCGACCTAGCCGCCCTAAAACGCACCGATTACGGTGTTTTAGCCGGGGATACGGCCGAATATGTGCCACAAGCTTTCTTGGAGGCCCTTTCTTAAACCGGTTTAAGGAGAACGTATGAACCCTATCTTATATGTGATTTTAATCGTTGTGTGTGTGCTGGCGCTGGCGGCGTTGGGTATGGTTTATTTTTGTATGCGGGCGGCTAAAAATGTGCTGCATCCCGCTTCTAAACGCAAACCTTTGGACGCTTGGCCGGACCAGTTTGGGCTGCCGTATGAAAATGTTTATTTTAAAACCGAAGATAAAGTACAGCTGAAAGGGTGGTTTATCCCGTGCGAGCAATACTCCAATAAAACGATTATTTTAATGCACGGTTGGGGAATGAACCGCGCGGATATTTTAAAGAACACTTACTTTTTGCACGATTTGGGTTTCAACTTGTTGTATTTTGATTTCCGCGCTTTGGGGGAAAGCGGCGGCAAAACGAGCTCCATTGGGTATTTGGAATTAAAGGACGTGGCGGCCGCCGTTGCTTTTTTAAAGGAAACCCGCCCGCAATTTTGCGAACGCATTGGCCTGCATGGCCTTTCGATGGGGGGTATGGTGGCCATTTGCGAAGCCGCCCGCAACCCGGAGATTGTGTGCGTGGTGGCGGAAGCGTCGTACTATTCGTTCCGGCGGGTGGTGTCGCGCTGGGCGTGGGTGCATCACCGCGTGCCGTATTTCCCGTTGATTCCCATCATTTTGCATTATATCCGCAAGTACTTGCGGGTAAACCCGGAGCGCTACAGCCCTAAATACAATATTCCCAAAATTGCCCCGCGCCCGGTGTTTATTATTCACGGCCGGTACGACAACTTGGTCCCAGCCGCACAAGCGAAAATGTTGTTCAAAAAAGCCGGCGAGCCCAAAGAAATTTGGTTGGTACCTGGGGCCAAACATAATAAATGCGCCGAAGTCGGCGGGTTTGAATACAAACAGCGGTTGGCAGATTTTTTCCGCAAGTATTTATAAATTTATCTGCCCGCCTTTTTTGGCGGGCCTTTTATAAAAGGAGCAATATATGGCAGGAACGTCGTTAGTAATTTTTGATTTGGACGGCACTTTGCTGGATACGATTGCCGATTTGGCCGCCGCGGCGAATGCCGCTTTAGCGGCAAATGGCTTTCCGGTCCGCACGCAAGAGGAGTGCCAGCGTTTTGTAGGCAATGGGGTAACCAAATTGTTGGAAAGGGCTTTGCCCGAAGGGCATAAGACCCCGCAGGAAGTGGAAAAAATCCGCCCGGCTTTTTTTGCATATTACGATGCCCATTTGACGGACGTTACCCGCCCGTATCCGGGAATGACGGAATTATTGGAAGGACTTCAAAAACGGGGAGTGCAGTTGGCGGTGGCGTCCAACAAATACCAAAGCGCTACGGAGCGGTTGGTAAAGCATTTTTTCCCGGGGATTTCTTTTTGTGCAGTGTTGGGGCAGCGGGAAGCGATTGCCGTAAAGCCGGACCCGGCTATTGTGGACGAAATTTTGTGGACGTCCGGCGCCGCGCGCGAAAACACCCTGTATGTGGGGGATTCGGACGTGGATATGCAAACGGCCCACAATGCGGGAGTGCGAGTGTGTGCGGTAACGTGGGGGTTTCGTTCGCGCGAAGAGCTGGCTTCTTTTAAACCGGATTTTATGGCGGACCAAGCGGCAGATATTGCCGATATGGTGGCCTAAAAATTGCCTGATAAAAACAAACGGGAAACGCATAAAGCGTTTCCCGTTTTTATTTGCGCAGAGGGAAAGAGAAGGTTTCCCACTTCCAATAAAATGCCAGCGCATCACACCGCCGCAAGCGGCTGTGCAACGGATTGAACTTCCAGGCGGGTTAAACGGCTTTTGCCGCGCGGCGCAAATAAAAGGCAGTGTGTTGGATACACGTTTGGGCGTCCGGGGCAAAGTCTGTTAAAACGGCAATCTGGCTTGGGGCAAAAGGCTGTTTAAGCAGGGCTTTTTCTTCCAATTGCCCGCAGATAAACAGCACCGGTTTTTTATGTTTTTTGGCTAATTTTAACACCGCCAGCGGCGCCTTGCCGTAGAACGTTTGGCGGTCCAGTTTCCCTTCGGTGGTAATGATTAAGTCCGCCCAATCGAACTGTTCTTCCAGGTGGGCTTTTTGGAACAGGAAATCCGCCCCTAACAATAATTGTGCGTCAAAACAGCCGTACAGCCCCGCAGCAATCGCGCCGGCGGCTGCCGTACTGGGTGTATGGGCCATATCCCGCCCGGACGCTCGCCGGACGACGCGTGCCCAGCGGGCCATTGCGCGGTCCAAAATTTTTACTTGTTCGGGCGTGGCTCCTTTCTGTGGGCCAAACACTTTGGCCGAGCTTTTGGGCCCCAACAGCGGGTTGGTAACATCCGCCACGGCATAGAAACGGACGGATTTTACTTTTTGCCGCAAAGGAGTTAAATCCACTTGGGCTAACTGCAGTAAGGGTTCGGCCCCTAGTGCAAGCGGGCGGTTCTTTTTGTCTAGCAACCGGGCCCCGCACGCAGCGGCCATTCCGGCCCCGCCATCGTTGCAGGCTACGCCGCCTAACCCTACATAAATGGTTTGGGCGCCTGCTTGCGCGGCGCGCAAGATGGCTTGCCCTATCCCGTACGAAGAAGCCCCTAGCGGGTCCAGCTCTTCTTTTTTGGCGGAACCTAACCCGCAAATGCGGGCCGTTTCTATGACGGCGGTTTTGCCGTCGCTTAGCAATAAAAAGGAAGTTCTTCTGGGCTTTAAGAAAGCATTCTTAGCGGTAAGAAAAATTGTTTTAGCGGTGGGATCCAGCGTGCGGAAAAAATCCATAAATCCGTCCCCGCCGTCCGAAAGCGGATATGCGCGTACCGCGTGGTTCTTGCGCAATATTCCGGCAAGAACCCGTGCCGTTTCCCGCGCGCTTAAAGAGCCTTTAAACGCGTTTGGCAAAAGAAGTATGTTCATTAAAATTTCCAGCTAAGCTGCGCCTGAAGTACCGTGTTGGAGGACGCGGACTCTTTCAATTCGCCGCTGCGGGCGGCAAATACTTGGCGCACTTCCAACCCCAGCATCAAATCGTCCACCCAAGTTTCCACCCCTAAGCCAATGGAACCGGCAAACCCGTTGGAGGTGATAGAGTCCCGGAAAGACAGATAGTTGGAATCCGCATCAATAATATCCCCGCGGTAGTTCAGCGTTAGCATTTCGTAAGAAGCGGCTCCCGTTACATAGAACGTAAAGCGGTCTGCCGGGTTGAGGTAATAGTTGGCGTTGACGCCGATGGATAAAATGTTGCCGCTGCTGCTGGCGTCGATGGTTTTGTCTTCCAGGGCACCGGAAAAAGAATTGTTAGAAATACTGGCAAACGACAATACCGGCCCCAGCCAAAGGTTGCTTTCTTTTAAGCGCCATAAAAATTTGGAAGAGATTACCGCACTGGTTCCGCCCACGTCCAAAGAATCTTCCCCTAAGTTTAAGGTGTAGAGGTCCCCCAGATTTACAGAACCGCTTACGTTTAAATCCAAATTCATGGCCCCGGCTTCGATAGCAAAGTATTTATTAAAATTCTTTTCTTGGTAAGATTTTTTAGCCGGCGTTTCTTCTTTTTTGGTGGTTTTTTTGGAAGCCAATTCCTGCTTAGCGGCGGCCGCATAATCCTGCTGGCTGACTTCCCCTGTTTTTACTCCTTTTACAAAAGCTTCTTCGTCCGACAGCGGGCGTGCGGCCGGCACTTCCACCGGGGCCGCCGAAGGCGTTACCACCGTGCCGTTTACCACGGTGGCTTTTTGTGCGCCAAAGACTTGGTTGATGTCGGAATCAAAGGTCAGCCCGCCGGCGGCTTCTACAACGGGAGCTTGGCCCGTTTGCGCGGCGGCTTGCGCGGCGGCTTGGGCGGCTTGTTGTTGCTGAATATTTTGCTGGACAAACTCCTGCTGGGCTTTTTTGCCTTGGTCGTAGTCGTATGTTTCGATGGATACGATTTGGGGCATATCAATATTGACGGTGGCGCCGTCGTCGGTTTGAAGTTTTAAGTTAAATTCGTCCAGGTCCAATATAACGCCAATTAACTGCGTGCCGCCTTTTAAAATAATGCGGTGCTTATCGGGCAGGATTTGTTCAATTTCGCGTTGGTTGAGTGTAATGTTGCCGTACGAGGTGGCCAAATTCAGCGTGTATTCCGTTTGGGATAAAATAGAACCGCTGATCAGTTCCCCGGTTTTCATTTTGATGGTTTCTGCCTGCGCCAGTGACGCGGCAACCAGCAAACATACGGCCAACAGACTTTTTTTCATACAACCTCGCTCGGATAAAAACAAAAAGGGGCGGCGCGGAAACATACCGCGCCGCGCAAGATTATTTGGATTCTTGTTCCACTACTTTTTCGGTTTCGGATTCGGTGGGTTTTTCTTCCGCTTGGGCCATCGCACAGCCGCACGGAGCTACCGCTTTTTTGATTTTGCGCAGCACTTGTAAAATTTTGGCTACGGTCAAGAACCCGATAGCGGTGAACACATCGGTCAAGATGTATACCGCCGCCGCCATCCACATTTCGCTCCCGGAGAGCTGCGGATGCGTAAAGATAGCATACGCTTGGAAGACCGCATAGGCCAACGCCAGATAGAACAGTGCAATAAACAACACATACAACCCTTTCAGGCACAGCCAGTTGTGCGGCCACCATTTGCAAGATTTACAGCATTTAGACATAGTTCACTCCTTTTCTGGGGAAAACGTCCTACCCCCTATGTTCATATTGTATCAAAAGAAGACAGTTTCTGCGCTATTTCTGCCGGGGGCATTGGGCCAAGGTTTTGCCCAAAACGCCTAGCAATTGGATTAGCAAGCTCCAGCCGGTGCAGGCCAGCAAGGCCTGCAGTGTGGCCAGGCCGTAAATGCGGCGTAAGGGAGCAGAGTTTAGCGCCAGTGTGGCTGGGTCCGCCCAAAAAGTAGCCAACCAGTGGAAAGCCGCATATACCCCTACAAAAAGCGTGGCGTAAAACAAAGCAATAAACAGCCGCCGCAAACCGGGGGTATCCAGCCAGTTGTGGGGCAGAAAAGGAATGATTTTTTTAAATACGTTTTGCATCGTGTAACAACTCCTGGGCGTGTGAGAATGCCGCTGAATGCTTGTCCGCGTTTCCCCCTAGCATACGGGCGATTTCCGCGGTTAAATCTTCGCCGGAAAGCGGCACTATAGTTACATCGGTCGCGTTTTTGGCGGATTTTTTAGAAACGTGGAAATTGTGGTCCGCCTGTGCGGCCACCTGCGCTAAGTGCGTGACGCACAGTACCTGGCGGCCTTGTGCGGCGGCGCGGAGTTTCTGGCCGACCAAATGCCCCGTTTCTCCGCCAATGCCTGCGTCCACTTCGTCAAACACCATGACAGGCACGGTGGGGGCCAAAACGGTTTTGAGCCCCAGCATTACGCGGGAAATTTCCCCGCCGGAGGCAATATTCTTTAGCGGCCGGAGTGCCTGCCCTGGGTTGGGTGAAAACAAAAACTCCACTTTGTCGGCGCCGGTTGGGCCAAGGTTTTCTTCGTCCATTTCCACCGCTACGGCAAAGCGTACGGCGTTAAACCCGAGCGGGCGGATTTCTTCGGTAATGCGGGCGGAAAGTTTTTGGGCCGCTTGCAAGCGCTTTTCGTGCAGGTCCTGCGCCAGTTTTAAAAGCGCTTGGCGGGTGCGGTCCACCTCGGCCTGCAGTTCCTGTTCCCGTTCCTCGCCGTGCTGGAGGTTGTCTATGCGTTCGCGCAGTTCTTGGGCGGTGCGTAAAACGTCTTGAATATCCGGCCCATATTTTGCTTTTAAGCGTTTGATTTTTTCGTGACGCGCGAGCATTTTGTCCAACGCGTCCGGCTCCAAATTGATGTCTTCTTTGTACGAAGAAAGGGTGGAAGCGGCGTCCTCCAACGTAAGGAGGGCGGAGTTTAAATCTTGCGCCAGGGGGGCTAAGTTTTCGTCCAGTTCCGCCATATTTTGCACTTCACGCAGGGCTTTGCCCGCGCGGGAAGAGGCGGAGTCTTCGGCGGCGTAAAGTTCGTAATAGGCGCTTTGGGCCGCTTCCAACAGTCTTCCGGCGTGCTTCATTTTGGGCAGGGCTTGTTCTAATTGAAAATCTTCGTCCGCGGTGGGGTTTACGTCCTCGATTTCTTTTAATTGGTACTGGCTCATATCCAGCAGACGTTCTTTTTCCTGCGCGCTCATTTGGGCGGCGTTTAGCTTGGCGACGGCCTCTTGGTGCAGACGGTAGGCTGTTTCGGTTTTTTGTACCAGCGCATCGTGCTTGGCAAATTTATCCAATAAAGCCAAATGAACCGAAGCGTGCAGCAGGCTTTGGTGTTCGTGCTGGCCGTGAAAGTCCACCAGTTCCCGGCCGATTTTCCCCAACGCGGCTACCGTAATGGCGCGGCCGTCGGCGGAGGCTTTGCCTTTGCCTTTGCGGTCCAGTTCCCTTTTTAGGGTAAAGATATCGCCGGCCAGCTGGTATTCCCGGCGGATGTTTTCGGGCAGGTCTTTGCTGGAAAACTCGGCCGACACGCTCATTTTTTCCGTTCCGTCTTTAATAACGGATACGTCCCCGCGTGCGCCCAAAACAAAGCCCAGCGCCTCAATTACGATTGATTTGCCAGCCCCTGTTTCACCCGAAAAAACATTTAACCCCGGTTTGAAATCCAGCGACAAATCAGAAATAATGGCAAAATTTTGTACACGCAGGCGCAGGAGCATCAGCGGTTCCCCCATTTTAATTTTCGGTTTAAGATTGGGAAAAACCCCCGCTCCGGCAAACAAAACAATTTAGCTTTTACCGGGCTGCGGGTAATTTGCACGCGCGCGTCCGGCGGGAGCGTAAGGTTGATTTGCCCGTCCACGCTGCACAGGGCGCGGTCGGACTCGTTTTTAAAAGAAGGGTTCATTTCCAACGTGCCGCCGGCGGAAAGGACCAACGGACGTTGGTTTAGCGTATGGGGGCAAATCGGGGTGATAATAAGCACGTCCACCCCCGGTTCTACAATGGGCCCGCCGGAAGCCAGCGAATAGGCCGTGGAGCCGGTGGGGGTAGAAACAATCACTCCGTCCCCAAAATAGGAAGGCATTTCCGTCCCGTTCCAGGCGGCCTCGACCAAGAACGCGCGCGGCGCGGCGGAGCGGAGCACGCAATCGTTGAAAGCCAAAAATTTGCGCGGCGCGGCATGCGGGGCCGAGATTTGCACCTGCAGCATAAAACGTTCATTTAGGGTGCACCGCCCGTTGAGCAAGGTTTGCAAAGAGGGCAGCGCGTCGGCTTGTTCGCACGCGGCCAAAAAGCCCAGTGTCCCGCAGTTGATGCCGAAAATCGGTATCCCTAAGGGCGCGGCGGCGCGGGCACAGTAGAGCATGGTGCCGTCCCCGCCCATACTAACCAGCAGGTCTGTTTCGGCGGTAAGGCCTTCTAAACTGGTGATTAAATCGGTTTGCACGCCGTTGCGGCGCAAGAAAGCGCACACTTCTTTCCCCAGCGGGGCGTTGTGTGTTTTGTGCTGATTAAAAAAAACCGCGGCGTGTTTAAAATCCATAGTATCTTTATTTTAGCAAAAAGAGCTGGCGGAAAGGAGCCCGGGCGCAGGGCATAGCCGCCCAAAGGCAAAATGATATAATAATATATATAGGAAAGGGGGTCTTGTATGTGGGACTATACGGACAAAGTAATGGATCATTTTAGAAATCCGCGCAACGTGGGCGCCATTCCCAATGCCGACGGCACGGGCCAAGTCGGCAGTCTGGTGTGCGGCGACGCGCTGAAGCTGACGATTAAAGTAAACAAAGAAACCGACGTAATTGAAGATGCTAAATTCGAAACGTTCGGCTGTGCCAGCGCGATAGCCTCCTCCTCCATTTTAACGGAAATGATTAAAGGCAAAACCATTGCCGAAGCGTCCAAAATCACCAACCAGGATATTGCCGACGCGCTGGGCACGCTCCCGGCGGAAAAGATGCATTGCTCGGTAATGGGTATGGAGGCTTTGGAAGCCGCTGTAAAAAGCTATCGCCAGGGCGGGCAGCCTGTGGTGTTTGAACAACAGGAAGAAAAAATCGTCTGCCATTGTTTTAACGTATCCGAAGAAACCATTATCAAGGCTATTCGCGCCAACCATTTAAAAACCGTAGAAGACGTAACCCACTTTACCAAGGCCGGCGGCGGCTGCGGCCGGTGCAAAGGGGAAATCCAAAAAATCTTAGACAAAGTAAACGGTGCGTGCGAAGTGCCTGCCGCCGCGGAAAAGAAAACGTTTGCTCAAATGACCGTGGTAGAAAAAATCAAAATGATTGAACATGTGCTGGAAGAAGATGTTTGCCCCAAGCTGAATATGGACGGAGGATCTGCCGAATTGGTGGATTTGGCCGGAACGGTTGTAAAGATCCGCTTGACGGGTATGTGCAGTGGCTGCGCGGGTGCGGCTGGCACGCTGAAAAATTTTATCGAAAAAACACTGAAAGAAAAAGTGGACGCGTCCCTTACGGTGGAGCAAGCCTAGTATGAAAGTGATTTATCTGGATAACAACGCCACCACCCAATGCGCTCCCGCCGTAGTGGAAGCGATGCTCCCGTATTTTTCCGAAAAATACGGCAACGCTTCCAGTATGCATACGTTTGGCGGCAGCAACCGCCACGCCATTGATGCCGCCCGCCAGCAAGTGGCGGATTTAATCGGCGCGGCCCACGCGGACGAAATTATTTTTACTTCCTGCGCTACGGAAAGCGATAATACCGCCATTTTTTCCGCCGTGCGCACCCAACCCAAAAAGAAACACATCATTACGTCTGCGGTGGAACACCCGGCGGTGATGGAGCCGTACAAATATTTGGAAGCGCAAGGCTACCGGGTGGACTTTATCGGCGTAGACGAAAAGGGCCGTTTTGATATGGCGCGCTTTCAAAGCGTACTGGACGAAGACACAGCCCTCGTGTCTGTTATGTGGGCCAACAGCGAAACAGGAACCATTTTCCCCATTGCGGATATTGCCCGCTTGACGCACGCAAAGGGCGCGCTCTTTCATACAGACGCCGTACAGACCGTGGGCAAAATCCCGGTCCATGTGCAAGAAGCGGATATTGATATGCTGTCTTTGTCCGGGCACAAATTCCACGGGCCGAAAGGCGTTGGCGCTTTGTATGTGCGCCGCGGCACGCTGTTTATGCCTTATTTAATGGGCGGCCACCAAGAACGCCACCGCCGTGCAGGTACGGAGAATGTGCCCTACATCGTGGGGTTGGGCAAAGCGGCCGAACTGGCGCAAAAACGCCTGGCCGACGGTACTTCCCAAAAGATTGCCGCCTTGCGCGACAAGCTGGAAAAAGGCATTTTGGCGACGGTGCCGGACGTAAAAGTAAATGGCGACCCGGAACACCGCGTGCCCAATACCACCAATATCAGCTTTGGGTATATTGAGGGCGAATCTATTTTGATGTATTTAAATGATTTGGGTGTTTGTGCTTCGTCGGGTTCGGCGTGTACGTCGGGCTCGTTGGAACCCTCGCATGTATTGCGCGCGATGGGCGTGCCGTTTCAATTTGCGCACGGGTCTATCCGTTTTTCTCTTTCGGACCAAACAACCGAAGACGATATAGACTTGGTGCTTCGGGAACTGCCTGCTATTATTGAACGGCTGCGTAAAATTTCGCCTTTTTCGCGTTTAGCCGCTTGATTTTGCTGCGCTTCTACGGAAGCGCGGTTTTTTCTATTAGGAGAAAAATGAAAAAATATTTTGTTTTGTTGGGTTGTCTTTTTTTGTTTGCTCCCGCATTTTCCAAAACCGTTACGCTGTATCACACCAGCGATACGCACGGCTTTTTTTACCCCAAAAACGGGCGCGGCGGCGCGGCTGCGTTGGCAGCCGTTCTGGATAAGGAAACAAACCCCTACTTGTTGCTGGACGGCGGAGATTTTGCCGAAGGAACGGTGGAAACCCAACGTTCCAACGGGTTAAAAGCCGTGCAGCTAATGAACCGCCTGGGGTATGATGCCGCCACCGTGGGGAACCACGAATTTGCTTTTAAAGACGACGGCTTTGCCTCTTTGGTAAAAAAAGCGGATTTTGCCGTACTGGCCGCCAACTTGACCGATGCGCAAACAGGGGAATACCCCAAAGGCATTTTGCCGTATAAAATTTTCAAAGTAAACGGCGTGAAAGTGGCCGTGATTGGTTTAGCCAACCAAAACCCGACTAAAAAACCAGCAAGTATACGCTTTCCAAACCGTTCCCGGCGCTCAAACAAACATTGACGGAAGTGGAAAAAAAGAACCCAGATGCAGTGGTGGTGCTGGCACTTGATTCACTGGCGGACGACCGCCCCGGACACCCCTTTTATATGGGAGAAATCGGGCGGCAGCTCTCCGGCCGGGTGGACGTGGTGCTGGGCGGACACGCACATAAAATTTTCCAAAACGAACGCCGCGGCGGCATTTTATTTGCCGAAAGCGGGAGCAATTTCCAATATGTCACCAAGGTCACCTTGCAAACCGATGATAAAACGGGCAAGGTCGTTTCTTCCGAGTCGGAATTAATTGCGCTGGATACGGCGCAAACAGGGGAGAACCCGCAAATCAAAAAATATGCCCAATCCCTGCGCGAAAAAGAAGTGGACGAAGTAATCGGGCAAGCGTCGGCCGCGTTGGAAAAACGCGCCCAAACGCCGGGGCATATGGATTCCCCTGTGGATAACTGGGTGGCGGACGCCACTTGCCGCTACGCCCCGGCCGATGTGTGCATTCACAACACGGGCGGTGCGCGCGTGGGCCTGCCGGCGGGCAACATTACCCGGCGGGACATTATCGATTTGTACCCTTTTGATAACACCATTGTTACGGCTCAGGTAAGCGGGACTTTCCTAAAGAAACTGGTGGCAGGCGGATTAATCCCCTGGAACCGGCTGGCCTATTGCGGGCTGAGCGTATCGTACCATAAAACGAAAAACGGGAAGATTAAAAATCTTACTATTTGGGTGCGCGGGCAAAAACTGCAGGAGGATAAACTGTACACGGTATCCGTTAATTCTTATGTAGCCGGCGGCGGGAGTGAAGGAAAACTGTTTAAAACGCTGCCGCAAGGGGCGCTCCGCCCGGCCGGATCCAAAACCATGCGCCAAGTGCTGGAGGACGATTTAAAACGCGGGGTTTTAATTCCTCCGTCTACCGGCAGGACCATCGAAAAATAGATTTTGCGCCGTTTCCGCCTTGAATGGGAAACGGCGTTTTTGTTACCATAAAATTATTCCCACGGCAAGGAGAACAGTCTTATGAAAAAAACCTGGTTGCTGCTTTTGGCAGCTTTACTCGTGCCGCTGGCCTTAACGGCTAAGACGACTACGATTTATCACACAAGTGATGTGCACGGATTTTTCTATCCGCAGCACGGGCAAGGGGGGTATGCCGCCCTGGAAGCGGTAATTAAAGCCGGCCCGGCCAGCTATATGCTCTTGGACAGCGGGGACTTTGCCAACGGCACGGTGGAAACCCGCAATTCAAAAGGCTTCAAAGGCGTACAAATGATGAACCGCATGAGCTACGATGCGGCCACTATCGGCAACCACGAGTTTGATTTTAAAGGCGAAGGGCTTGCTCCGCTGTTGGATAACGCGCAGTTTGCGGTGTTGGCGGCGAACTTTTTTGAATCCGCCACCGGCAAATATCCGCCTTCTGTGTTGCCTTACAAAGTGTTCGACGAAAATGGCGTAAAAGTGGCGGTAATTGGGTTGGCTAACCGCACGCCTACTAATCCTTCCAAACTGTATACTTATGGCAAACCGCTGGCGGCGTTGGAAAAAGCACTGAAAGAATTGGAAAGCAAAAACCCAGACGTAGTGGTGGTTTTGGTGCACGATTCTTTACAGGACGAAAAACACGGGACCCAATCTTATGTGCAGGATATCGGCCGCAAATTTGGCGGCCGCGTGCATGTAGTGTTGGGCGGGCATGCACATAATATTTTCCAAAACAAATATATTGGAGGCACCTTGTTTGTAGAAAGCGGCTGCAATTTGCAAAACGTCAGCCGTATTACGATAGAAACCGACGATAAAACCGGTAAATTTGTGTCGGCCAAGTCCGAATTAATACCGCTGGTGGTGGCGCAAACCGGCGAAGACGCCGAAATAAAAGCCTATGCCGATTCTTTGCGTGAACCGGGGGTGGACGAAGTGCTGGGAGAAGCTGCCGAAACACTTTCCCGCACGCCCCAACAGCCGGACCGCCAGGACGCACCGCTAAATAACTGGATTGCCGATTTGATCCGCTCTTACTCCGGCGCGCAAATTGCTATACACAACAACGGCGGCACCCGTGTAGATATGCAAAAAGGGCCGGTTACCAAACGGGATTTGATTGAAATCCACCCGTTTGACAATACCATTACGTTTGTAACGGTAGACGGTAAATTTTTAAAGAAATTTATTAAAAAAAGTTTTGCGCCCAACAGCTTATATTCTTATTCGGGTTTGACCATTACTTATCAAAAAAACAAGAAAGGCAAAATCAAAGATATTGAAATTTTTGTAGATGGGCAGCCGGTTCAAAACCGGCGCAAATACACGCTGGCCACCAACACCTATATTGCCGGCGGCGGAAGCGAAGGGTGGATGTTTAAACGTATTTCTGCGAAAGACAAAAAATCCGCCGGGTCCAAAACCATTCGCGATTTGATGGAAGAGGCCTTGCGCAAGGGGCCGGCCTCCGCGCCCGACACCGGGAGGATTCGCCAACGGTAATATGCGGGTAAAAGGTTTTTTATTAGCGGCGGCGGGATTGGTTTGTTTAAGCGCCTGCGGGCGCGAGGCACGCACCCATATAGATGTATTCTACACGGCGGACGTGCAGGGGTTTTATTGGTCCCGCCCGGAACCTCGCTGGGATAACCGCGAGGCGGGGGGCTATGCCATTCTCAAAAATTTCCTGCAAAAACGGGAAGGGGATTTCCTCCTGTTTGACGGGGGAAACTGGTTCGGTTCCGCGCCGGAAGGCACTATGACCAAGGGCGCGTATGTGGCCGAATTGGCCCGCACCTTGCCCTATACGGCAGGAACCATCAGCGATAAAGACTTGGTATACGGCTGGCCGTCCCTTCGGGATATCGTGCGGGAACTGCCTTATCCGTTTGTTGTGTCTAACCTGCGGCTGGAAAACCAAATTCCCTGGCCAATGCACGATTACCAAATCCGCACGATAAATGGCATTAAAATTGGTATCTTTGGGCTGATAGACCCGCAAACCGTTAATAAAAACAAAGCCCGCTTGTTGGGCCTGCAAGCGTTGGACCCCGTACAGGTGGCACAGGAAATGACCGCGCTGCTGCGGGAAAAAGGCGTGGATTGCGTGATTGTTCTTAGTTCGCTTTCCGCCCGGCAGGAAAACAGCGTAAGCGAAACCTCCATCGCCGAAGAAACCACCGGCATAGACCTTATTTTAAGTTCCAACAAAGACCGCGAAAACGCCGAAACGGACCAAATCAATAAAACGCTGATTGTATACCCCGGTTCCAAGTTGGACAGCGTGGCCCATATTCAGCTTTCGTTTGATAAAAACAAGCAACTGCGGGATATGACTTTTGAAGACATCGCCCTGCTGAAAGAAACTTACGGCGAAGATAATGAAATTGCTCAGCGGGCTTCCTTGCTGCGCGCCGAAACCCGCAAAAAAATGAATGCGCGCGTGGCCCAGCTGCCGGAACCTATTTTAACGGCGTTGGGGCAGGAATCCGCCTTGGGTAATTTGCTGACGCAGTGCCTGTATAAATGGTCCAAATTAGATGGGGCTATTTTGAATTCGGATTCTATCCGCAGTTCGCTCCCGGCCGGGCAGCTTACCGAATATGACCTGTACAAAGCCTATCCGTATGGGGACAATATTACGTTTATTACCATTCGGGGCGAAGCTTTTTTAAAAGCGTTGGAAGCTTCTTTAAACGCTAAGGATAATTTCCCTCAAATTGCGGGGTTTTCCGTTACATATGCCGATACCCCCCGTGGGCGCAAAATCCGCCGCGTCACGCTGGACAACGGCCGTATCGTCCGCCCGCAGGAAACGTACCGCTTTGCCGTAACGGACCATGTGTTGGCGGGCGGTTTTGGGCACGACGGGTTTATTGATTCGCTGGAGTTTAAAAATACGTTTGTGGAAGCCCGGCAAATTATGCGCTCCTGCCTTTCCCGCCAAAAAACGGTAACGGCACCCGAAATAGGCCGCTGGAAAAAAGTGCCATGAACTATATCCGCCCGCTTACCATAGGTTCTTTTACGGCTGCCAACAATTTGTTGTTAGCGCCCATGGCTGGCATTACCGATTCACCTTTTCGGGTGTTGTGCCTAAAAGGCGGGGCGGGGTTGGTGTGTGCGGAGATGGTGTCGGCGCACGCCCTGCATTACGGCAATGCCAAAAGCGGGCGCATGCTGCAAATAAACCCCAAGGAACACCCCGTTTCAATGCAAATTTTCGGCTCGGACGAAGCAACCATTGCCGAAGCCGCCCGCAACGCCGAAGCTCAAGGGGCCGATATCGTGGATTTAAATGCCGGCTGCCCCGTTAAAAAAATTAACAAGGCCGGCGCCGGCTGTGTGCTAATGAAAGACGAAGCCAAGCTGGGGCGGTTGGTGGAAGCTGCGGTAAAGAGTGTTAAAATTCCCGTTACGCTAAAAACGCGTATTGCCTTGACGCATAAAGAAATTTTAAGCGTTCGGCTGGCCAAACTGGCCGAAAGCGCCGGGGCCGCGGCCGTGGTGTTGCACGCACGGGCGGCGGTGGACGTTCACTCCGGGCCGCCTAATGTGCCAGCCGTGGCCGAAGCGTGCGCAGCGGTAAAAATCCCGGTTATTGGCAACGGCGGCATTGTGGACGCCCAAACGGCACAGCCTTTTTTGGATGCCGGCTGCGCCGGCGTAATGATTGGCCGCGGCGCGGTGGGGAACCCGTTTGTTTTCCGGGATATTATAGATGTTTTTTCCGGCAAAACGCCGTCTTCCCATACGCCGCTTAGCCGCCTGCATATTTATTTGGACCTTATCCGGGAAAATGTGGCCTACTACGGGGAACGCATTGGCGTAAACCGCAGCCGCAAAACAGCCGGATACTGGATAAAAGATTTTCCGGGCGCTTCGGAGGTGCGCGGCCAATTTGTACGGTTGGACGCCCTGGCCGATATTGAAGCCCTTTTTTCTAGAACCTTTGCCCGCGTGGAAGCCGGTTTGTAGAAAGCCCGTGGGCAGAAGTGCAAAAAATCCGCTAAATTTTGATATAATATATAGGAAACCACGAGTCATTAAGACAGCGGCCACCACTCCGCTGCGCATTAATTACACAAGGTAGAAACAAAAATTATGACAAAAACTTTTTTGCCTTCCGTCAAGGAAGTTGAAACCACCCGCAAATGGCATCACATTGACGCCACGGGCCAAACCTTGGGCAGACTGGCTTCTCAAATTGCCGTCTTGCTGATGGGTAAACACAAAAGAACCTATACGCCTCATATGGACTGCGGCGATTTCGTCGTTGTCACCAACGCCGGCAAAATCAAATTGACCGGTAACAAAATGGAACAGAAGGTTTACTTCTCTCACTCCGGTTATGCCAAAGGCGCCAAAGAAACGCCGGTAAAAAGAGTGTTGGAAAAGAACCCCACCAGAGTATTGGAACTGGCCGTTAAGAGAATGTTGGACGAAAACAAACTCCGCGCGCCCAGAATGAAACGCTTGAGACTGTTCGCCGGCGAAGAACACGCCTTCACCGAACGCTTTGGTAAATAAGAGGGATAAAAATTTATGAACAATACGAAAGAACTGAAAACCGGAAGAAGAAAAACCTCCGTCGCCCAGGTAGAACTTTTGAAAGGTAAAGGCGTTATTACGGTAAACGCCAAATCCTTGGACGAATACTTTGGCAACCACGCCCGCTGCAAAGCCGCTGTTAAGGCTCCGCTCGTGGTGACCAACTTGGAAAAAGAATACGACGTAAACGCCAAAGTAATTGGCGGCGGCGTGTCCTCCCAGGCTGGTGCGTTGCGCCACGCGATTGCGCGCTCTTTGGCCGCGATCAGCGAAGATCTGAAAAAAGCCGTGAAAAAAGCCGGTTATCTTACCCGCGATCCTCGTATGGTGGAAAGAAAGAAACCCGGTCAGCCCGGCGCCCGCAAACGCTTCCAGTTCTCCAAACGTTAATTGTTGGCTGGAAATTTGCAGGAGATGTTTTACAAACCCCGCTCTTTACGAGCGGGGTTTTTAAAATAGTTTGATAATATACGGGAGCTTATATGAAAAAATATCCTTTAGTTTTTAGCTCCTTGCTGTGTGGTGGCTTTGCGGCCGCGGCGCAAGAATATCCCCAATGGGTGTCGGATGTGCAGACCGCTTCCCGGCAGGCGCAGCTGGGGCAGCTTCCTGCCAATTGGTATGGCTTGCGCCTGGCCAGAGAAGATGCTTATATCGACCTGTGCTACCAACACTTTATGGACAGCCAAAGCCCTTTTGTCCAGCAAGTTAAAACCGCCATGCCCGAAAAAGCCCCCAGCTATTTGCGTTGGGCATATACACTGTTAAAAGGCCGCCGCGAATGGCTGCAGCTGGACGCCCATAACGGCAAACTTTTTGCTCCCTATGCGGTAATGGCTTCCCACCCCTTGGATTTGGTGGAAATGAGCGAAGAAAGCTTTTTAAAACTGCGCCATATACTGCAGAGGGATTTTCCCAAGGAGGGCATCTTGTTTGCCCCTCGTACGGAGCGGCAAGGAAACACCGTTTTGGTTTGGTTCGAAAATTGGACCCCTCAAGATAAAGTAATTCGCCTCGCCTTTAATACAGATGTATATGTGTTGGATATTTGCCGGAATGAGTGCGAAGAAAACCCCTTCCTGTAAAATGGTTGTAGCAAATGTAAAACCCCGCTTTAAGCGGGGTTTTTGTGGATAAGCGCCGGTGTGCTTGACTCGTTTTTTTTTTTTGATAAATTGGGTCTATGAGACAAATTTATCAAAAAACTATTCTGGCGCCAAAAAACGCCGGCTTTACGCTAATAGAGCTGTTAGTCGTTGTTTTAATTATTGGTATCTTGGCGGCTGTAGCGTTGCCGCAGTATCAAAAAGCCGTTACAAAAAGCAAATTTACACAGCGCCTTCCCGTATTAAAAGCCTTAAAGAAAGGGAGAGACCTTTATGTCTTAGATGGGGGAAATTCAATTTGTTTGGATTTGGAGGCATTTGCGTCGCAGGCGGGAATTACTTATTCTGATTATGTTTTAAATGATGCTAGCAACATTTATTGCGATAGTAAGATAAAAATCCCGCCTGCGGGGTGGCAAGTTAGTTCCGGCGGGGGCGGTATTTTTATAGCGGCTACGACGGATTTCCCTCAGTTATTTATGGCGGTGAACCCTTCTACAGCTAAAAGCTTAGGTGCGGAAGTAGGAGATGTCTTTTGTATGGGCGGAACGGAAAGTCGTAATAAAATGTGCAGTTATCTTACACACGAGCCAGTCCAAATACACAAAGGAGTGCCTGCTTACAAAATAACAAGCACGACAGTTAAATGATAAATAAAAAACCCCCGCTCTAAAGAGCGGGGGCTTTTTGTTAAAGCCAGTTATTTGGTTTCTTTTTGGTCGTCCAGTGCGCAGGGCACTTTGGGGCTTTTGGAAACCAAGTCTTTAATCGGCTGGATTACCTGGGCTTGCTTTTTAAGCGTGCACGGCCCGCCAATGCAGCCGCCTTTGCAGCTCATTACTTCCAGCAGCTGGAAGTCGCCCGCACCTTTGGCGTAGGCATTTAACAGCATCATCGTCTTTTTATCCAAGCCGTTGATGGCCATTTTCTTAAAAGCGCGTTTACCCGCGATGGCGTTTTCCACCGCTTGGGCCACGCCGCCCGTCACGCCGTAGTAGCGCGCCTCGCCGGAGATTTTGGGGTCCAGCGGGGTTTCCTCGCATTCGGCGGGATTGATGCCTTTAGCGTCCAACATAGCGCCGAGTTCTTCGTAGGTCATTACAAAGTCGATGTTGGGGTCTTCCATTCCTTCCACGCGTTTGGACACGCACGGCCCGACGAACACGGTTACAAAACCGTTTTTCTTTTCAATTTCGGCGGTATAAGCGGCCGGAGTTTTGGTGTGGGAGACGAACTCTTTCAAAGCCGGCAGGTGTTTTTTGACGGCTTGTATCCACGCCGCGCAGCAAGAAGTGGTCATAAACCGGGCGCCGTTTTCCAGCCGTTCCACCAGCTCGCGCGCTTCGTTGGCGGTGGTGATGTCGGCCCCTTCGGCGACTTCGGTCACTTTGTCAAAACCGGTTTTTTTGATAGCCGTCATTAATTGGGGGAGCGTGCAGTTAAATTGCCCCACAATAGACGGAGCAATCATGGCGCAAACCTTGTTGCTGCTCTGCATTTGGCTTAAGATGTCAATTAGCTGGCTGCGTTCCATAATGGCGCCAAACGGGCAGGCGTCCATACAATGGCCGCAGGAGATACACTTGTCAAAATCAATTTCGGCAAAACCGTTTTCGCCTTTGTGGATAGCGTTCACCGGGCAGGATTGCTCGCACGGAACGGGCACATAGGTAATGGCGTTGTACGGGCAGACGGCTTTGCACTGGCCGCAGTTTTTGCATTTGTCCGGGTCGATATGGGAGCGCCCGTCCGAAAACGAAATAGCGCCAAATTTGCACGCCTGTTGGCACGGGCGGGCCAGACACCCTTGGCAGGCTTCGGTAACGATATGGCGCGCTTTTACGCAGCCTTTGCAGGCAATATCCATTACGGTCAGCGGCACTTCGGGCACCGCTTTGCGCAGGAGGGCCTGTTTGGCGTAATCGTTAAGGGAGGTAGCCTCGTCGTCTTTTTCTACGCTGCAGCCCATTGCGGCCAGCGTGCGGGCGCGGAAGACGGCCCGTTCTTTATAAATACAGCAGCGCACCGCGGATTTGGAATCCGGGGGGATTACTTCAAAGGGAATGCGGTACGCGTTTTTTTCCAGCGTGCCTTTGTCAAAAGCGTCTACGACTCTTTTGAGAGCTTCGCGTTTAAAATAAACGGCTTTATTGTCTGATGTGTTCATAATTACTTATATTTTACCATATTTGAGGGGGTCTTCCTGGGCGGCCCGGTCAGCGGATTTCCAACCGCGCTAAAAGGGGGTTATGGTCGGAAGCGTCCGTCACGCGCACGCCGGCGGCCAGCACTTTTAGGCCGCGTACAAACAGGTAATCCACCGGGCGGCCCCAAAAACGGGTGCGGCGGTCCGGCTCAAATAGAATTTCCGACAGGCCGGCTGTTTTGGCAACACAGTGCAGCAGGCGGCGGCGTTTGGCGCTCCAGGAGTTAAAGTCCCCGCCTAAGAGCACCGGCCCATTGAAGCCCAGTAGCAGCTCGGCTGCCCGGCGCAGGTTCTGCTCAAAGGGTTTTAAACCGGTAAAATTGATAGCGTGCACATTAATGACTAATAAAGGACGTTTTGTGCCCTGTACGGGAACCAGGGTGGATAGCGTCATTTTAGGCATACGCAAAATTGGTTCGCGCTGGTCTGCGGCAAAAGCTACTTGGGCGGGCTTGGCGGTACAGCCCGTAGCTACGCCAATGGGTGACTGGTCTTTAAGGGAAAAAAAGCTGACGGCCCCCGTCCAGTGGTAAGGGGCGCTATCCATCAGGTTTTTAACAGATGCGGTGCGGTGCACCTCTTGTGCTAGAAACAAATCCGCCGTTTGGGCGATTTTTTTAAAATCGTTTTTCCAATTTGGCTTCTTACACTTTTGCCAATTCCACACGCAAACCGTAAACTTCCGCGGGAGAGCCTCTTGGGTTGGGCTCCCGTGTGCGGTGAGTACTTCGGCGGGGTGGGGCTGTTTGTAAAACATATCAATAGTAAGGCGTCAGCAGACGCAAGGTGTTGTCCGCCAAGGTGCGCAAAATGGGCGGGCGGATATGGTCCGCCAGCTGCTCGCTGTGGGCGGAGGCTTTTTTGTGAGCGATAATTTTGCCCACTTGCCGGGCCAGTTCCTTGTCGATGCATTCCAAGTTGCATTCGAAATTAAGTTTAAAGCTGCGCACGTCCCAATTGGCGGAGCCGATAAATAGCCAAGCGTCGTCGACCAGCATTATCTTGCTGTGGTCGAAAGGCGGCTGGGTGCGGTAAATTTTGACCCCCTTTTTAAGCAAGCGTGCAAAATTGGCGCGCATTGCGCCGTCCATACCCAAGATGTTGCTCTTGGAGGGCAAGATAATTTCCACATTCACTCCGCGCATTGCCGTCAGTTCCAGGTTGGTGAGCATTTCGTTTTCCGGCAGGAAGTAGGGCGTAACGATTTGCACCGTTTTTTGCGCGCAGGAAAGTGCACCCAACATCATTTGTTCTATTTTGCCGTAGTCGGCGTCGGGGCCGTCGGGAATAATGCGTGCGGGCATGTGGCCGGGCAGCGGCCCGGCCGCACGGAACGAGGCGGGAATAAAATGTTTTTTGCCGGAAAAAATCCAATCTTCTTCAAACACGCGCGACATTTGGTCCACCACAGGGCCTTGGACGTGGAACGTAACGTCCTGGATAGGTTCTTTCGGGTTCGTGGCGACCAGGTTTCCTTCCGCCACGTTCATTCCGCCAAAGACGGCGTCCCTCCCGTCCACAATCAAAATTTTTCGGTGGTTGCGTAAATTTACAAACGGCAGGTTGATGGGCTTTTTGGAAGGCAAGAAAACGGAAAACTCTACCCCCGGCAGATGTTTCAAGGCCGCAGCAATGGTGGGCTTGGAATAATTAATCCCTATGCCGTCCACCAGCACTTTTACTTTGGCCCCGTTTTTGGCGGCTTGTTTTAAAGCCTCTACAAACAGCTTGCCGGCGCGGTCGTTGTCAAAAATATAGCTTTGCATTAACACTTCTTTTTTAGCGCCGGCAATCAGCTGGCACATGGCGGGGTAGGCTTCGTCCCCATTTACATAAGCGCGTGCCGTGTTGCCCAGGGCAAAACGCTGCGGGTGCACTTTGTAGCCCAAGCGCATCAGCTGCAGGAACGGACGGGGAATTTCCCGCTGTATTTCCTCTTCGCTTTTGCCGGTAAGGGTAAAAATATCCGGCCCTTTGTTGCGCAGCGAAAGCGCACGCCGGCGAATACGGTTGATGCCAAACACAATATAGATAATGCTGCCCAAGAGCGGCGTAAGCCACACCAGGCCAATCCAGCCAAAAGAACTCTTTACATCGTCCTTGCGGCAGATAATATGCCCGGTTACCAAAATTTGCAACGTTAAATACAGTAACCCGGCTATTCCAAAAGAGGACATCGATACAGGATCCATATGCATATCCCTATTATAAGAAATACGGCGGAATTTGAACGGCAAAAAATTAGGTTAGCCGGACGGATTAAGGGTTGATAACCGGGGTGCCGGCGGGTGTTTTGCTGGGGGTTAAAGCGGGCAGCGGGGTGGCGTTGACGGCGCGTGGCATATACATTTGGTCTTCCACCGTGCCGCCGGAAACGAGCGCTTTGCGCACGGGGCGGTTGGCGCGTTCCAGGGCTTCCTGCTGCTTTTGGCGCAATTGGGCTTGCCGCTTTTGGGCGGCTTCTTTTTGCTGGGCGGTCAGCTTTTTATTGCTGTTTGAAATTTCCCCCACAAAAGCATAGTAGGCATCGTCCCCAACGTAAGTTTGTAAGAGGGTGTCCCCGTCAAACACAAAATAATGCATCGTTGGCTTTTTGTTGTTGATATCTGTGTAGTTCAGCTGGTAAACTTCGTATGTTTTTCCGGCGGCGTTATCGGCCAGGTTCATTAAAGTGGCTTGCTTTTCATAAGTGCGCAAAAAGTCTTTCCGGTTTACGCCCATATTTACTTTGTACTTTTTGTTGACGGCCAAAACATCGGCAATATTGGCCGCACAGGCTACAAAGGTTTGCGGGTCTTCGGCCTTAAACAGAAATTTGCGGTAATTGCCGTCGTCGCTTCCGTAGCGGACGTAGGCGTATTCTTTTCCGTCTGACGCAGAAAGGATATCGTCCTCGGTGGAAACATTATCCACATGGTAGAGTACATAGGTCCGGTCTTTTCCGCGGAACAAACGCGTGAGCTGCGGGGCGGTTTTGTCCCAGATGGACACAGACTCCCGCGGGGCAGATGCTTCCCCTTGCATTTCTATTACGATTACGTCGTCAGCCGCGTTTTGGTGTTGGGCGGCAAGCGGCACGCAAACTCCGCATGCCAATATGCCGGCTATGATCCATTTATTCATATTTGTATTGTAGCAATCGTCGGGCAATTATTCAAATAAGTTTGTGCTCAAATACCGTTCCCCGCTGTCGGGAAGCAAGGTTACAATGTTTTTGCCTGCATTTTCGGGCCGGGCGGCTACCTGGACCGCGGCCCATAAAGCGGCTCCGCCGGAAAACCCGCATAAAACGCCGTGGCGTGCGGCCAAGGCGCGGGCAGTTTGCACCGCGTCTTCGAGTTGGACGGGGATTACTTCGTCTAGCAGCGAGCGGTCCAACAAGGACGGCACAAAATTGGCGCCAATGCCTTGCAGCCCGTGCGGCCCCGCTTTCCCGCCTGATAAAAGCGGCGAGTCGGCCGGTTCTACGGCAATTATTTTTATGTTGGGTTTTTGTTTTTTTAGGTAACGCCCCGTGCCGGTAATGGTGCCGCCGGAGCCGACGCCCGCTACAAAAAAATCCACACTTCCATTTAAATCGGTCCAAATTTCGGGGCCGGTGGTTTGCTCGTGTGCGCGGGCGTTGGCCGGGTTATCAAATTGGCCGGGCATAAAGGAGTTGGGCGTATCGTCCAAAATTTGCAAAGCGGCGTTAATTGCCCCTTGCATACCGTCTGCCCGCGGGGTAAGCACCAGTTGGGCTCCCAAGGCTTTTAATAGCTTTTGGCGTTCGGCGCTCATATTTTCGGGCATCGTCAAAATCAGTTTATAACCGCGCTCAGCTGCCAAAAAGGCCAGGGCAATCCCGGTATTGCCGCTGGTAGGTTCTACGATGGTCCCGCCCGGGGCCAGGCGTCCTTCCTGCTCGGCCGCGTTTAGCATAAACAGCGCGGCGCGGTCTTTTACGCTAAAGGGGTTACACATTTCCAGCTTGGTCCATACACACCCAGCGGTGGCGGGCAAACGGGTGATTTTTAGCAACGGCGTATGGCCGATGGCGTCTTCCCATTTTTGTATTTTCATAAATTAATATTTCTCCAAAAAGAATTTCTTTTATTATAGTGTTTCGGGGCCTTTTTGTCAGCGGGTGGTTGGCGCCCGGCTAAAATTTTATACAATGCAAGAACACGCCCCCAGGGGGGTATTATGATAAAGGGGATTTACGAATGAAAAGAAAACTGCTTGTCCGGGCGTTTTTGCCCGTCTTTGTTTTGCCGGTTTTGTTTTTTTGCGGATGCAAGAAAGCGGACCAATCCGGTGCTATGCCGGCGCCTACCGTTAACGCCATAACGGTTATCCAACAGGACTTGCCGTGGAATATTGAATATCCGGCCCAAGTAGCAGGGTCGCTGGAAATTCAAATCCGTGCGCAAGTGGGGGGAATTTTGCAGGCCCGCTTATATAATGAGGGGGAATATGTAAAAGAGGGCACGCAGCTTTTTCAGATTGACGATAAAGAATATAAGGTAGCGTTGGAAAAAGCCCAAGGCACTTTAGCGCAAGCGCAGGCAGAGGAACGCCGCACCCAGCGCACCTATGCGCGTATGAAACGCCTCCGCGCGGACAATGCCGTCAGCCAGCAGGATTATGATAACGCCCTTTCGGCCTACGAAACGGCCCAGGCGAATGTGAAAGTAGCCAAAGCCGGTGTGAGCGATGCGGAAATTAATTTGGGCTATACAAAAGTGACGGCACCCATTTCCGGAATTGCCGGTAAAGAAGCGCAGTCGGTGGGCAGTTTGATTTCCCCCAGCGGCGACTCCGGCTTTTTGACCACGATGGTGCAGATTAATCCGCTGTATGTGAATTTTTCTATGCCCAGCCGCCAGTTTGAAAAATTAGCCGCGGGTTTTGTTTCTGGGCAGATTTCCATTGGTTCCGAAGACCAGCAAGATAAACTCTCGGCCGAACAATACCGCAAAACAGCCGCGGACGAAGCGCCTATTTATGTAGAAGTTTTATTAAATAACGGCAAAATTTATCCGGAAAAAGGAAAAATCGTTTTCTTTGACAGCACCGAAAACGCACAAACCTCCAGTTTGGCTATGAAAGCGGAGTTTGCCAACCCCAAAAATTCCCGCGCTTTAATGCCGGGCCAATTTGTGCGCGTGCGGTTGGTGGGAGCGGTGTATAAGAATGCTATTTTGGTGCCGTCTTCTTCCTTGCTGAATACAACCCAGGGCCTTATGGCGTATGTGATTGACGATAACAACACCGTAACCGCCCGCCCGGTGCAGGCCCAACTACAGGACAATATGTATATCGTAACGGACGGATTAAAAGAGGGGGAACGCATCATGCGCGAAGGCCTTATTAAGGTGCGCCCCGGCCAGCAAGTGCAGCCGGCTATGCAGGAATTTAAAATAGGAACGGCCCAAGAGGAAGAAGCCGCCCTTACAAAAGACGGGCGCAGCGTAGCCAAGCTGGAAGAAACAATCGAAGCGTCCGAAGCGCCCGACGCACAAGCCCTCCCGCAAGAACAGCCCGCTGCTCCGGCGGAAGGTTCGCAATCCTCTCCTGCCCCGGTGTCTGCCGAGCAAAACAGCCCTGCCGATACAACGGCCCCCGCGGCGCAACCCGAGCAGGCGGCTTCCGCTGATGCGAAATAGGAGGGGGTATGTTTTCTAAATTTTTCATTAACCGCCCGATTTTATCTACGGTTATTTCATTGCTTATTTCGCTGGCGGGTATCGTGTCTATTACGATGCTCCCCATCGAACAATACCCCGATTTAACCCCGCCGACGATTGAAGTTTCTGCCTCCTACCCCGGTGCCAGCCCGGAAGTGATTGCCGACACCGTGGCCGCCCCCATTGAACAGCAGGTGAACGGGGTGGAAGACATGCTGTATATGAATTCCACTTCGTCTGCAAATGGGGATATGTCGCTGACGGTTTCGTTTAAAGTGGGCACGGACCCGGACCAGGCAATGATTAACGTCAACAACCGCGTCCAGGGCGCTACGGCCACTTTGCCCGAAACAGTGCGGCAATACGGGGTGGAAGTAAACAAAAAATCTTCCGCTATTTTGCAGTTAATCGCTTTGTATTCGCCCAACGGCCATTCGGACACGACGACCATCGGCAACTATGCCCTGCTTAACATCGTGGACGATTTAAAACGTATTGAAGGCGTGGGCGACGCGCAGGTAATGTCCGCCAACGATTATTCTATCCGCATTTGGATTAAGCCCGATGTCCTTTCCCAACGCGGCTTGTCCGTCAGCGATTTGGTAGCCGCCGTGCAGGCGCAAAACGCTCAGCGGTCGGCGGGTAAAATCGGCCAACCTCCGCTGCCGGTGCAGGTGGACCGAATGTATTCCATTATTGCACCCGGCCGTTTAACCAAGCCGGAAGAGTTTGAAAATATCATTTTACGCACGAACCCGGACGGGACCTCCTTATTGTTAAAAGACGTGGCCCGGGTGGAATTGGGCAGCCAGACGTATGAATTTAACGGTCGTTTTAACGGTAAACCAGCCGTGCCGATTGGCGTGTATCTTTCCCCGGGGGCCAATGCCGTAGCCACCGCTAAAGCCGTGGACGCGCATATGAAAGAAATTGCGCAAAACTTCCCGGCGGATTTGGATATTGACTATAAAGTAGCTTACGACACCACGCTGTTTGTTACCGCGTCTATCGAAGAAGTTATCCACACACTGATTGAAGCCATGATTTTGGTGTTCTTGGTGGTGTACATCTTCCTGAAAGACTGGCGCGCTACGCTCATTCCGTGCTTGGCGGTGCCGGTATCGATTATCGGTGCGTTTGCCGGAATGCTCCTTTTAGGGTTTTCCATTAATACGCTTACGTTATTTGGGTTGGTGTTGGCCATCGGTATCGTGGTGGACGACGCCATTGTGGTCATTGAAAACGTAGAGCGTATTATGCACGAGGAAGATTTGCCCGTCAAAGAGGCCACGATTAAAGCCATGGACGAAGTGTCCGGCCCGGTGGTGGCCATTGTGTTGGTGTTGTGTTCCGTGTTTGTGCCGGTGGCGTTTATGGGCGGGCTGACGGGCGTAATGTACCAACAGTTTGCCATTACGATTGCCGTATCCGTTATTATTTCGGGGATTGTCGCGCTGACGCTGACGCCCGCTTTGTGTGCGCTCTTGCTTAAAAAGCAGGAACACCCCGCCAAAGGGTTTTTCTATCAGTTCGACCGTATATTTGAAAAACTGACAGATAAATATGGCTCTTGGGTGGCGTTTTTTATCCGGCGGCTGAGTGTATCGGTTGTATTGATTGCGCTTATTTTTGCGGCGGCGTTGGGCCTGTTTAAAATAGTGCCCGGCAGCTTGTTGCCCGACGAAGACCAGGGCGTAATTATGGTGGCGGCCCAGCTGGACCCGTCTGCCTCGTTGGCTAACAGCGATGCCGTAGCAAAACAGTTGGAAGAATTAATTTCCGCCCAACCGGCTGTTTCCCAGGTGCTTACTTTCTCGGGTTTTGATATGCTTTCCAGCACGCAAAAAAGCAATTCTGTGGCTTCGTTTGTGATGTTAAAACCGTGGAAAGAACGCAAATCCAAGGCGCTTTCGTCTGCTGCTTTGGTAGGCAGTATTTATGCCCAGGCGCAGAGCAAAATCCCGTCTGCTATTGTGATGCCTTTTAACCCGCCGCCTATTATGGGTATGAGCACCACCGGCGGCTTGGAAGGCTACATTCAAAACCGCACTTCTGGCGGGAGCGAAGCGCTGGAAGCACAAACCCAAAAATTTATAGAAGCCGCCCAAAAACGGCCTGAACTGTCCAGCGTAAGCACTACGTTTTCGGCGGCGGTGCCGCAGTATAAGATGGATTTGGACGAAACCAAAGCCCTGGCGATGGGGGTAAGCTTGTCGGAGCTTTATACCACGCTGCAAGGCACCTTTGGTACGTTGTATGTAAACGACTTTACCTACTCCGGGCGCAGCTTTAAAGTAATGATGCAGGCGGACGGCCAGTACCGCGCCCGCCCGGAACAAATTTCCGGCATTTACGTCCGTTCCAATTCGGGCGCTATGGTGCCGCTGTCGGCTTTGGTTACGCTGACGCCTATCTTGGGGCCGGATATGGTGGAACGGTTTAACGTTTTCCCGGCCGCCAAAATTTTGGCCAATCCGGCCGCGGGTTACAGCTCCGGCGATGCTATCCGCGCCGTGGAAGAAACCGCCAAAGAAGTGTTGGACTCCGGCTTCACTTTGGCCTGGACGGGCACTACCTATCAGGAAAAACTGTCCGGCAATTCCTCTGCCGTGGCGCTTTTATTGGGTATGTTGGTTGTGTTCCTTATTTTGGCCGCCCAGTACGAAAAATGGAGCTTGCCGCTGGCGGTATTGCTGGCGGTGCCGTTTGCCATTTTTGGCGCCTTGGCCGGAACGTGGGCACGCGGATTATCCAACGATATTTATTTTCAAATTGCGTTGGTGGCCTTGGTAGGGTTGGCCGCCAAAAATGCTATTTTGATTGTGGAATTTGCCGTAATGCTTAAAGAACAAGGCTTTGAAACTACCAAAGCCGCTGTGGAGGCCGCCAAACTGCGCTTCCGCCCGATTGTAATGACGTCTTTGGCGTTTATTTTGGGTTGTGTGCCGTTGGCTATCAGCTCCGGCGCGGGCGCAGCCAGCCGCCACGCAATTGGTACGGCGGTAGTGTTTGGTATGCTTGCCGCTACGCTTATTGCGCCGCTGTTTGTGCCGTTGTTCTTTAGCTTATTAAGCGGGTGGAAAAAACCGCAGCCGGCGGTGTCCGAAGAAAACAAAAAGGAGAATTTATGAAAAACTTACGTCTAGTATCCTTGTTGGCGTCTGCCGTGTTGTTGGGCGGGTGCCTGCTGGGGCCCAATTACCAACAGCCGGATTTGGATTTGCCGCAAGGCGAAGCGGCGGATAACTTCAGCATTTTTACCCAAGCCAACTGGTGGGAAGTGTTTGGCGACCCGGTTTTAAACCAATTGGAAACTGAGGCATTGGCCTACAACAAAGATTTGCAGGCCGCTGTCGCCCGTGTGGACCAAGCCCGCGCTTCGGTAGGGATTGCCACCGCCGACCAGCTGCCCAGCCTGTCCGCGGCGGCCGAATCGGGCCGCGCCGGCAACAATATGGGTTCCGGCCAAAGCCAAAGCACGGCCAATGTGTCCGTGTCGTACGAACTGGATTTATGGGGCAAATACCGCCGCTTGAGCGAAGCCGCCCGCGCGCAGTTGCTTTCCAGCGAGGCCTCGCGCGATACGGTACGCCTGACGCTAACGGCGGACGTGGCTAAAAACTACTTTACGTTGGCTATGTTGGACGAACAGTTAAAAATTGCCCAACGCACCCTGGAAGCCCGCAAAGAAAACGTGCGCATTTACACCAGCCGCTATAAAAACGGCTATTGTACCGAAGTGGATTTGAAACGCGTGGAAGCGAATATGGCCAGCGTGCAAGCGCAGGAACAACAGCTGCGCTTGAAAATTGCCCAAACGGAAACGGCTCTTTCCGTGTTGGTGGGCAAATCCCCGCGCGAAATTGCCGCTAGCGCCATAACCCGTGGCAAAACACTGGCGGAAATTACGCTTATTCCCGACGTGCCCGAAGGCCTCCCGTCCGATCTGCTCGCCCGCCGGCCGGATATCCGCTCGGCCGAAGGCCAGCTGATTGCCGCTAATGCCAACATCGGCGCGGCGCGTGCGGCGTATTTCCCCAGCATTCCGTTGACGGCTTCCGCCGGTTATGCCAGCGGCGCGCTGAACAATTTGTTTACGGGGCCTTCCGGTGTGTGGGCGGCCGGCGGGCAGTTGTTGGCGCCTATTTTTGAAGGCGGCAAAATCCGTGCCGAAAACAAAAAAGCCGAAGCCCAATACCGCGAAATGCTTGCCTCGTATGAAAAAACGGTCCAAAGCGCGTTTAAAGAAGCGTTGGACGCGATTGCCGCCAACCGCATCAACCGCGAAATTTTCGACTCCTACAAACAGCAAACCGAAGCCATGCAGCGCAGTTACGAGCTGACTAAAAAACAGGAGGACGCGGGCCTTATCGGTGTGACGGATTTGCTGGACGTGGAAGAAAATCTGTTGTCTGCCGAAATGAACCTGGCTTCCGCCCGCAACGACGAATTGGCCGCTGTAGTCAATTTGTCTAAAGCGTTGGGCGGCGGTTGGAACGTGCAGGACGGGTTCGGCCCGTATGAAAATTTAGTCAAAACCCAGCAGGCCGAATTGAAACAAGAACCTGCCGCAAAGTAGACGAAATAATTTGTTAGCAAAAGCCCCGGTATATGCGCCGGGGCTTTTTGTGTTTTGAATACAAAAAACAGCGCGGACGGTCGGCCCGGATTTGGCCTCCCGGGAAAACACACTCCGAAGCACGGCATTGCGGGAGCCGTGTGGCTCCACTAGTCGTGTGAACGGGTATAGAGTAGGGAGCCCCGGCTCGGGGTGCCCTTTTTCTGACGCCAGAAAAAGGGCGAAAAAGAGCGCCGGCCCAGGGTCCCATAAAAATCACTTCCAAGCGGGAAATTTTATAACTCGCGCGGGCTGTGCCCCGTGCTCAAACAATAAAATTTCTAATCCGCTTGGAAGGCTTTTTATAGACGGGGCAAAAGGGCCGGATAAACGGCAACAGCAACGACAACGACATAAGCGGAAACGACTTTTTCCTTTTGAAACAGTGCGACAGTACGGCAACAGTGTGGCTCCACTAGTCGTGTGAACAGGTGAAGGAAAGGGAGGCCAGGCGCTAGGCTTGACTCGTTTTTTTTTTTTGATAAATTTTGCCTATGGACAAAATTTATCAAAAATCCCTCCCCACGAAAAACACGCCGGATTTACGCTGATAGAGCTGTTAGTGGTCGTTTTAATTATTGGCATTTTGGCGGCGATTGCGTTACCCCAATATGAAAAAACGGTAATGAAAAGTCGTGTGAGTCGAGTGTTGCCGTGGTTTAAAGAATTAAAACGCGGACGAGACCTATACCTTCTCGATGGAGGAAATGCCGCCTGCTTGAATTTAGAAATGTTTGCTGATTCTGCTGGAATTGCCTATAAGTCTGCCTCTTCGTTAGGTGATAGCTGCAATATCAAATTAACTGTTAATTCGGAGTTGCAATTTACTTCAGCAAATGGGGGCATAGCATCAAATCCGTTTTTGGAATCTGGTACGAATCGTGGCTTTTTTCTATATATGGTTTTAAACCCCTCCAGTGCAACAGGTTTTGGCAATCAGTCCGGTGCAGTGTTTTGTATGCCTAATTCGGACTGGGGAAAAGCAATGTGTCGGAGTTTGACGGGAGCGGCAGAAGGGAGCTGCCTGTATGGCTCCTTACGACAAGCTTGTTATCGTTTCCCCAATTATTAACTACTTATTTCAGAATATAAATAAACGCCTTTAGATGAGAAAAGGCCCCATCATACCCGCGGGTGCAAGTAATTTGCTAAAATATATTTATGAAGATTTCGGCGCTGTGCCCGTTGGACGGCCGCTATAGCGGCAGACTGGGCGCGCTCAGAAGTGTGATGAGCGAAGCCGCCTTCACTGCATCCCGCGTGCGCGTGGAATGTATGTGGTTGGAAATCTTATCCGATTTAAAACTCCCGCATTTTAAGCCGCTTACTGTAAAAGAACGCCATCTTTTGGCAGATGTTTGCGTCCTGTCCGAAAATGATTTAGAAATGATCCGCGCGTTGGAATTTGACGGCTTTCAAAACATTCCGGCCACCAAGCACGACGTAAAAGCTGTGGAATATTTCCTGCGTTTAAAACTGGGCGAAACTTCGCTGAAAGGCCGCCTTTCTTGGCTGCACTTTGCGTTGACCAGCGAAGACGTAAACAGTGCGTCTTATGCGCTTTTGTTGGCAGACGGAGTGGAAAAAGCCCTGCTCCCGGCGTTGCTTCAATTACAAAAAGATTTAAACCGGCTTGCCCGCAAAGAGGCGCGCTCCGTACTGTTGGCTCGCACCCATGGCCAACCCGCCGTGCCAACGACGTTTGGCAAAGAAATCCGCGTATTTGAATATCGTTTATCCCGGCAAATAGACGCACTTAAAAAAAGGACCATTACTTTTAAGTTTGGCGGAGCAGTGGGGAATTTTAATGCGCATTTGGCGGCCTTTGCGCAAGTTAACTGGCCGCGTGCGGCCCGGCAAATGGCGGTGCGGCTTAACCGCGGGCGCAAAATCAAATTGGAGTTATCTCCCGTTTCCACCCAAATAGATAACCGCGACAGCTATGCCGAGCTGTTTGACAATATCCGCCGTATAGATGTAATTTTATTGGATTTCTGCCGCGATATGTGGCAGTACATTTCCGCCGGGCTTGTGCACCAAAAAACCGCTCCCGGCGAGGTGGGCTCTTCCACTATGCCGCAGAAAGTGAACCCGATTGATTTTGAAAATGCCGAAGGCAATTTGCAGTTGGCGGACGCGCTGTTTGAACTTTTTTCGCGCAAGCTGCCGGTGTCTCGTTTGCAGCGGGACTTGTCGGACTCTACGGTGCTTCGCAATATGGCGGTGGCGTTTGGCTATGCGCTGGTGGCATATCAATCGGTCCTAAAAGGCCTGTCCAAAATTTCGTTTAACCGCTCCGCCGCCCGGGCCGAACTACAGGCCCACCCGGAAGTACTGGCCGAAGCGGTGCAAACCATTTTACGCGCGGCGGGGTATCCGCACGCTTACGAAAAAATGCGCGACTTTACGCGCGGGCGGCATATTACCGCCGCATTATGGAAAGAATTTATAAATGGGCTGCCTGTAGACGGGGCAACCCAGGCAAAACTGCACGCGCTGACGCCTGAAAAATACACGGGCCGTGCGTGTGAACTTGCGGAGGAAAAGTATGATTGATATTGTCTGCGGCGGCCAAGCCGGCGACGAAGGAAAAGGAAAAATTTCCGCTTATTTATCTTATAAAGGCAATTATGATTATTGCGTGCGCGTCGGCGGCCCCAATGCAGGGCACACCGTGGTGCAGGACGGCAAATCCTACACGCTTAAAAACATTCCGTCCGGGTTTTTAAACCCCAAAACCAAGTTGGTGCTGGGGGCGGGGGCGTATACCAAAACCCAGTGGCTGTTGGACGAAGTAAAAATCACCGGGACGCGCGACCGATTGATTATCGACCCGTACGCCGTGTTGATTTCCGACGAGCAAACCGCTGCTGAAAAAAGCGCCTCGCACTTTATGCAGCATATCGGCAGCGTGGGCACTGGGCTGGGCCAGGCGGTGCGCGATCGCATTGAGCGGCGCGATATTAAATTTGCCAAAGACGAACCGCTGCTTAAAGATTTCATTCAGGACGTGCCCGAACTGTTAAACGGCTGTTTGGACAAAGGCGGGGAAATTTTGCTGGAAGGCACGCAGGGGATTAAGCTTTCCTTGTTGCACGGGGAATATCCGTTTGTTACTTCGCGCGATACTACCGCCAGCACTTTCTTGGGCGAAGCAGGGCTCGGCCCCAAGTCCGTGCGGGACGTGTACGTTGTGTTTAAACCTTACATTACGCGCGTAGGCCCCGGCCCGCTGGAACAGGAAATGACCGACGAAAAAGAATTGGAGGTCTACCATACCAAAGGGCACGAAATTGGCAGCGTCAGCAAGCGGTTGCGGCGTATCGGTGCGTTTGAAAAACGCTCCGCCTCCCGCGCCATTATGATTAACAACTGCACCAAAATCGCGCTGACGCATATGGATATGTTCCCCGGAAACGACTGCATTAAATCGTATGCGGATTTTACGCCGCAGGCGCAGGCGTTTTTGGAGGATTTGAAACAATTGTGCGCCCAAACCTATCCGCACCCGAAAATCGCACTCATTTCCACCGGCCCGGATATGGAAGACACGCTGGTTTTATAATAGTGGCAAAGCCCCGCTTTCGGCGGGGCTTTTTTAAGGCGTGTTGCGCGTTTTGGCACCGAGGGGTTATAATAAAAAAAGGGGAATTTATGAAAGACATTATTTTTGATTTGGGCGGAGTTTTGATTGATTGGAACCCGCGCTACCTATATAAAAAAATTTTTGCGTCCGAAGAAGAAATGGAATGGTTTTTAACCAATATTTGCACGCCGCAGTGGAACACCCAGCAGGACGCCGGCCGCCCGTTTGCCAAGGGGTTGGCGGTTGCAAAAGAAAAGTATCCCAAATATGCCGCGCAGATAGACGATTATTTTAACCGTTGGGACGAAATGTTGGGCGGGGCGGTAAAATCCGCGGTGGGGGTGCTGAAAGATTTAAAAGCCAAAGGGTACCCGCTGTATGCCCTTAGCAACTGGTCGGCCGAAACATTTCCGATTGCCCGTTCCAAATATGATTTTTTAAATTTATTTGACGGGATTGTAATTTCCGGCGAAGAACGCTTGGTAAAGCCGGACCCGGCCATCTACGCGCGTTTGTTAAAACGCTATAATTTGCATGCGTCCAATTGCTTGTTTATAGACGACACCGCCGCCAACGTGTCCGAGGCGGCCCACCTGGGCTTTGAAGCCGTTTTGTTTACCGGCGGGGAGACCCTGCGGGCCGAGCTGGTGCGGCGCGGTATTTTGTAAAAGGACGACGCTTTTAAAAATAAAAATCCCCGGTAAAACCGGGGATTTTTTGCCTTATTATTCGGCTTTACTTACCAAAACTTCCATCAGTTTGTGGCGCCGGAATTTGCGCGGGTCTACCAGCAAGCCGTCTGCTTTTAGTTTGTCGCTCTTTTCCAAGGTATGGCCCAATTTCTTTTCGGTCCATTGGGCTACATTTTCGGTTGGGGGCAGGTCGGCCGGTGCCGGCAGGTGCAATTGGGCAAAGATGTCCACCATTTTGGCCGTTGCACTGGCCACCACAGCGGAACCGATCGGGCGGATATAAGCCGGGAAGAAATCGTATTCGTCTTCAATTTCTCCTACCATTTCCTCAAAGATGTCTTCCAGCGTTAAAATACCTGTAATTTTATCCCCTTCCGTTACCAGGCAAATGTGCTGTTTTTCTTTCATCATTTTCTGCAGCGCTGTGGAAATAATCGTATCCGCTTCTAGGCGTAAAATCGGGCGGATAATCGTGCGGGCGGAAGTGGGGGCGTTGCCCGCCATTTTGGTAGAGAGGAAAATATCCTTAAAGTTTAAATACCCGATAATGCTTTGCGGGTCGGACGGGTTTTCCCGTACGGGGAAACGCGTGTGCATATCCAAGTGCGCTTTTACAAACGTGTCGGCAATCGAGTCCCCCGCGTCCAGCATATACACTTGGTCCAGCGGGACTTGGATTTCGCGTATTTTGCGGATACAGAACATAGCGCTGGAAAGCACAATTTTTTCTTCCGTTTTGCCAAACAGCCGCGAAGAAGACGCAATAGCCGCCGCGGTGCGCAAGTCCGTCATAGCGGCTTTTTGGGCTTCTTTAGGGTCGGGCGTTTTGTTGGTCAGGGATTTTTGCGTAAAAAACCGCACCATCGCTTCCATAATGTGCACAATGGGCGACAAAATGGAATACAGCACCCGCATAACAGGCGAAAATTTAAGCGTTACAAATTCTTTGTTTTTAATGGCAAAGGTTTTGGGCGTCAGTTCGGCAAATACAATGGTGATAAAACTCAGCGGTACAACCACCACTGCCACGGACAGCGCGTCCGCCAGCCGTTTGGGGATAGACAGCCATTCCTGCAAGATGGGCGAGAACATTTCGTCCGCACCCGCGCCGCCGGCGGCCGCGGCAATTGCGCCTACCAGCGTGATGCCAATTTGCACTACTGCCAAGCTGCCTTCCATATGGTCCTTCATAAAGAGGGCCTGTTCGGCGCCTAAGCGTTTTTCTTGGGCCAAGATGGACAATTTCGTGCGGGAAATGGAGGCTAGTGCCATTTCGTACGCGGCCAGCAAGGCGTTTAAAACAAGCATTAATATGATGATAAGTATCGTCATGGGATATAGTGTAGCAAAAAAAGGAATAAAACAAAAGGGCGGTGCTCGTCGGAGGGGAGCAGTTTTGGCAGTATTTCCCGCCGGGAGATTGCTTGACAACTCCCGACGATAAACATATCCTAATAAAATAGGGGTTTATCTATATGAAGAAAAAATTTAATGTTACCGGTATGACCTGCTCTGCCTGCCAAACGCATGTGGAGCGGGCTGTTGCCAAATTGCCCGGCATGCGGTATGCGGCCGTCAACTTATTACAAAACACGCTTATTGCGGAATACGATGAAGACCGCCTAAGCACGCAAGACATCATTGCCGCGGTGCGTGGGGCGGGTTATGACGCTTTTGCCCCGGGGGAACAAGCGGTGCTCCTTTCCCCGCAGCGCGCCGCCAAAGAAGAAGCACAGCGTTTAAAATATCGTTTTGTCTTTTCGGTGGTGTTTTTGCTGCCGCTTTTGTATGTGGCCATGGGGGGCATGTTTTCTTTTCCGCTTCCAGCGGTGTTTAGCCAAAATGCCGGGCTTTTTGCCCTTACGCAGTTTTTGCTGACGCTGCCGGTAGTGGCCATCAACCGCAAATTTTTTACAAATGGGTTTAAACGCTTGTTTGCCGGCTCCCCCAATATGGATAGCTTGATTGCCTTGGGCTCTGGCTCGGCGGTGGCCTTTGGCGTGTGGGGGCTGTTTGGCGTGATTTATTTGCTGGGGGTGCCCAATGCCGAAGCCGCCAGCGAACGCGCGGCGCATCTCTATTTCGAATCGGCCGCTATGATTTTAACCTTGGTCACTTTGGGCAAATGGCTGGAAGCGCGGGCCAAAGTAAAAACGTCCGATGCTATTTCCGCCTTAGTTCGTTTGGTGCCGCAGGAAGCTTCGGTTTTGCGCGGCGGCAAAGAAGTGCGTGTGCCCGTGCAGGGGTTGGTAAAAGGGGATCTGGTAGTGGTACGCGCCGGAGAGCGCATTGCGGCGGACGGCGTAGTGATGGAAGGCGGCGGCGCGGCGGACGAATCCGCCTTGACGGGGGAAAGCGTCCCGCAGGATAAACCCATCGGGGCCGAATTGGCGGCCGGCACCTTGTTAGCCAGCGGCTATGTGGAATTGCGCGTAGAGCGCACCGGGAAAGATACGGTGTTGGCGCAGATTATTACACTGGTGGAAGAAGCCGCCGGCAGCAAAGCCCCCATTGCCCGCTTGGCCGACCGCGTGAGTGCGGTGTTTGTTCCGGCTGTAATAGCGGTAGCGCTGTTGACGCTGGTGGTATGGCTTTCGCAGGGGACAAGCTTTAGTTTTGCGTTGTCTTCGGCTATTTCCGTGTTGGTTATTTCGTGCCCGTGTGCGCTGGGTTTGGCTACCCCCACGGCCATTATGGTCGGCACAGGCAGCGCGGCCCGGCAAGGTATTTTGGTTAAATCTGCCGCCGCGTTGGAACGGGCTTATAAAGTGACGTCCGTTGTGCTGGATAAAACCGGCACGGTGACTTCCGGCCAAATGCGGGTGGCGGCTGTGTTGCCGGCGGCCGGAGTAAAAGAAACCGATTTGCTTAGTTGGGCAGCGTCGCTGGAACATTTTTCGCAGCATCCGTTTGCCCGCGCGCTTTCTTCGTATGCGGAAGAAAAACAGGTGCCTTTGGTGCCCGCTTCGGATTTTGAACTGCTGCCGGGCCGCGGGGTACGCGCAAGAGAGGGAAAGGACTGGCTCTTGGGAGGAAACCTGGCCTATATGCAGCAAGCGGGGGTGGAAATTGCGGAAGGAGAAAAGCTTTTAGAACAAGAAGCCTCCCTGGGCCGTACGCCGCTTTTCTTTGCGCGCGGAACACAGTTTTTGGGGGTGGTGTCGTTTGCGGATACGATTAAACCATCGTCGGCAGATGCCGTCAGCTTACTGAAAAAAATGCGTTTAAAAGTAATTTTACTTACCGGCGACAACGAACAAACCGCCCGCCGCGTAGCGCAGCAAACCGGGATAGAAAACGTTATCGCCGGGGTGCTTCCGCAAGAGAAAGAAGCCGTGGTGCGCCGCTTGCAAAACGAAGGCGAAGTGGTGGCTATGGCCGGGGACGGCGTAAACGACGCACCGGCGCTGGTTCGGGCGGACGTAGGTTTGGCTTTAGGGGCCGGAACGGACGTGGCGGTGGAATCGGCCGACATTGTGCTGATGAAAGACGATTTAACCGGGGTGGCAACTTCGCTGCAACTGAGCCGGGCCGTTCTGCGCAACATCAAACAAAATTTGTTTTGGGCGTTTTTTTACAACGTCTTGGGTATTCCGCTGGCGGCAGGCGCGCTGTACCTGCCGTTTGGGTGGAAGCTAAGCCCTATGGTGGCGGCCGCCGCAATGAGTTTAAGTTCCGTTTGTGTGGTAACCAACGCACTTAGGCTGCGCTTTTTTAAACCGGCGCGCCTTTCCAAAAAACAAAAGAAAGGGGGAAAAACAACTATGCATAAAACCTTGATTATTGAAGGTATGGCGTGCCAACATTGTGCCAGCCGCGTGGAGCGGGCGCTAAATGCCTTGCCCGGTGTACAGGCTAAAGTAAATTTAAGCCAAAAATGCGCCGAGGTGGATTCCGCTTCCAGCGTGGAGGACGAAATCCTCAAAAAAGCCGTGCAGGACGCCGGTTACGAGGTAGTGGCAATCCGCTGATTGTTTTGTGTGTTTACGGGGCCGGGTTCCTGCGGGAATCCGGCCTTTTTGCGTTAGAATTGATAGAATAAAAGAAAGAACCCGTACCCAGCAAGGAGCGATTTATGAATGATTTTGGTTTTGTAAAAGTGGCCGCGTGCGTGCCTTCCGTCAAAGTGGCGGATCCCGCCTATAACGCCGCCCAGTTGGAAGCCTGCCTGATCCGTGCCGCACAGGAGGGCGTGCGCGCGGTGGTGTTTCCGGAGTTAAGTTTGACGGGATACACCTGCGGCGATTTATTTTTAAAACCCTTGCTTTTAGACGCTGCCGAACGCGTGTTGGCGGCGTTGTTGCGCCGGACGGAAAACTTGGATATCGTGTTTATGGCGGGTTTGCCGGTGCGTGCGGGAAGTGCATTGTTAAACGCCGCTGCCGTTTGTTACCGGGGCGAAATTTTAGGTGTTGTGCCCAAAACGCATTTGCCCAACTATAAAGAATTTTACGAACAGCGTTGGTTTACTTCCTCCTTGGAATGGGGCGGCGGCGAAGTGGAACTGTGCGGGCAAACGGTCCCGGCGGGGACGGATTTGTTGTTTGCGGCGGGCGGAATGAAATTTGGCGTGGAAATTTGCGAAGATTTATGGGCCGTAGTGCCGCCTTCTTCCCGCTTGGTTTTGCAGGGAGCAGACGTGATTTTTAACCTTTCTGCCAGCAATGCATTGGCGGGGAAACACGCATATGTACGGCAGTTGGTGCAGCAGCAGTCCGCCCGGTGCCTGTGCGGCTATGTATACGCTTCGTGCGGGTTTGGCGAATCCACCACCGATGTTGTGTTTGGCGGTAATGCGTTAATTTATGAAAACGGCACGCCGCTGGCTTTTTCGGAACGGTTTTCGATGGAGGCGCAGCTCGTCTGCGCGGAAATAGATGTGGAGCGCCTGCGCACGGAACGCACCGTCAGCACAACGTTCCGCTCGGACGCCGCCTTTGAGACGGCAGAACCTTATGAATTGATAGAAACGGGTATGCCTTCCGTGCCGGTAATGCGTCTGTCGCGCGCCGTATCGCCTTTGCCGTTTGTGCCCAAAGGAAATACATTAAACGAAAACTGCCAAGAAATTTTTAATATTCAAGTGACTGGCTTGGCCACCCGCCTGACGGCCGCTTGTGCCAAAACGGCGGTGGTGGGCGTTTCGGGCGGGCTGGATTCCACCTTGGCCCTTTTGGTTTGCGCACAAACTTTTGATAAACTGGGCTGGCCGCGTAAAAATATTATTGGTGTAACGATGCCCGGTTTTGGCACGACGGACCGCACCTACCAAAACGCCCAAGCGCTGATGAAAAATTTAGGCATCACCCGGCGGGAAGTAAACATCAAAAAAGCCTGCCAACAGCACTTTTGCGATATTGGCCATGACGAAAACCAAAAAGACGTAACTTACGAAAACACCCAAGCGCGCGAACGCACCCAAGTACTGATGGATATCGCTAACCAAACGGAAGGGATTGTTATCGGTACGGGAGACTTATCCGAGCTGGCGCTCGGCTGGGCAACGTACAACGGGGACCATATGTCTATGTACGGCGTAAACGCGGGGGTGCCCAAAACGTTGGTGCGGTCGCTTGTGTCGTGGGCGGCCCAGCACGAAACAGGCAAAAAAACACAGGCGGTGCTGGCCGATATTGTAGACACTCCCATCAGCCCCGAACTGCTTCCCGCCGCCAAGGACGGCAAAATCGCCCAAAAAACCGAAGATTTGGTGGGCCCGTATGAGCTGCACGATTTCTTTTTGTTTTATTTTTTGCGCTATGGCTTTGGACCGGCCAAAATTTACTTTTTAGCCCGCCAGGCCTTTGACAAAAAATTTGCACCCGCTGTTATCAAAAAATGGCTAAAAGTATTTTTCCGCCGTTTCTTTGCCCAACAGTTTAAACGCTCTTGCCTGCCCGACGGCCCGAAAGTCGGTTCGGTGGCTCTTTCGCCGCGGGGCGATTGGCGTATGCCCAGCGACGCCAGCGCACAAGTGTGGCTGGCGGAAGCAGAAAGCTTGCGTTAAATTTTCGCCGCGTTTTTAACGCGGCGTTTTTTGTATGGAAAAAATATTTGATGTTGTGATTATCGGGCTTGGCCCGGCAGGCAGCACCTTGGCGCGGTTGGTAAACGGACAAGAAGTGCTGTGCTTGGACAAAAAAACTTTTTTGCCCGGCGGTTTTGAAAAGCCGTGCGGCGGTTTATTGGCGCCGGACGCCCAAAAAGCGCTGGCTCGGTTTGATTTAACCCTGCCTAAATCGGTGCTGGTGGACCCCCAGCTTTTTGCGGTGCGCACGCTGGACCTGCCCTCCGGGCTTACCCGCCATTATCAGCGCTTTTATATAAATATGGACCGCCAAAAATTTGACCTCTGGCTCCACACACTTATTCCTGCTTCGGTGCAGGTGCAACAGGGGGCGCAGGTTACGCGCCTGACCCGCCGTTCGGACGGTTGTTTTGAAATTACCTACCGCCAAAACGCCCAGGAGCATACGGCCTTGGCCCGGCGTGTGGTGGGAGCAGACGGAGCGGACTCGTTGGTCCGCCGGACGTTTTTCCCGCGGTACCGGGTGCGCAGTTATGTGGCGGTGCAGCAGTGGTTTAAAGAACAGCACACCAGCCCGTTCTATTCCTGCCTTTTTGACCCGCAGGAAACCGATTGTTACTCCTGGTCCGTTTCCAAAGACGGTTATTTTATTTTTGGCGGGGCTTACCCGGCGCAGGATTGCCGTGCCCGGTTTGAACGCCAAAAACAAAAGTTGGCAAAGTACGGCTTTCAATTTGGGGTACCGCTTAAAACCGAAGCCTGCCGCGTATTGCGCCCGGCGGGGTGGGGAGATTTTTGCTTGGGGCAAAACGGCGTGTTTTTAATAGGCGAAGCCGCCGGCCTGATCAGCCCCAGCAGTTTGGAAGGCATATCCAGCGCAATGCTTAGCGCGCAAAAGCTAGCCGCCGCTTTGGGGCCGCGTCCGTGTGCAGCCGAGCACCGCCGCTATGCGCGCGCTTGTTTGGGGCTGCGGCTTAAATTGTGGGGCAAACGGTTCAAATGCCCGTTTATGTATCAGCCGTTTTTGCGCCGCTGTGTAATGCGGAGCGGCCTTGCGAGTATTTCTATTATTCGCTGACTAAAAATTGCCGGATAATTTTAAAACCCCGGGCGCTGAACCCGGGGTTTTTGTCAGTCATTTAAAAAGCTTTTGCCGAATTTAAGCGGCGGCAATTTAAAGTAGTCGGCTATCGTTTGCCCCAAATCGGCATACGAATTGCGCCCGCCCAACGCCTGGGGTTTAAGGCCCGGGCCGAACATAATTACGGGGACGTGTTCGCGGGTGTGGTCGGTCCCTTTGTAGGTAGGGTCGCAGCCGTGGTCGGCCGTGATAAAAGCAATATCGCCCTCCTGCATTTGGGCGGCCAATTCCGGCAGGCGGGAATCAAAATATTCCAAGCCTTTGGCATAGCCTTCCACGTCGCGGCGGTGGCCCCAGGTCATATCAAAATCCACAAAGTTGGTAAACACCAAACTAAAGTCCGGCGCGGCGGCCGCCTGGGCAAGCGTCACATCCCACAGTTCTTCCAAGCCGGAGGCTTTTACCGCTTGGGTGATGCCTTGCTTGGCAAAAATATCCGAAATTTTGCCGACGGAAATTACTTTTCCGCCCGCTTCTTTTATTTCGTCCAGCACGGTTTTCATGGGAGGCTTGACGGAATAGTCGTGGCGGTTTTTAGTGCGTTTAAATTCCCCTTTCTTTTCCCCTTCAAACGGGCGTGCAATCACGCGGGCAATGTTGTAGGGTGCCACATGTTTAAAGGCGATTTCGCACACCTTATACAAGCGGTCCAAACCAAAATGTTTTTCGTGCGCGGCAATTTGGAACACGCTGTCGGCGGAGGTGTAGCAAATGGGTTTGCCGGTTTGGATATGTTCTTCGCCCAGTTCGTCGATAATGACGGTGCCGGAAGCGGCTTTGTTGCCCAAAATGCCGGGCAGGCCGGCTTCGGCGCAGATTTTTTCAATCAGTTCCGGCGGGAAGGAGGGATAGTCCGGTTTAAAATACCCCCATTCAAATTCCACAGGCGAGCCCGCCATTTCCCAATGGCCGGAGGAAGTGTCTTTGCCGTGGCTGATTTCACGCATAAAACCATATTTGGAAGGAAGCGTTACTTTGGCTCCGTCCTGCGGGCCGGCCAGCGGCATTTTGCCGCAGGAAGCCTGGGCGGCTTTTAACAGACCCAGTGCGGCTAAATTTGGAATTTTAAGCCCGCCGCGTACAGCGGCAATGTGCCCTAATGTGTTGGCGCCTTCGTCGCCAAAGCGGGCGGCGTCTTCCGCGCCTCCCAATCCAAAAGAGTCCATCATTAAAATTACGGCGCGTCCTTTTTTAGTCATACAAACCTCCCGGCTTTTCTTTTATTATACCCCAATTTGAGCCCCTTGAGGCGCTTGTAACGGAGGCAGAAACGGCAGATAAAATGTGATATGATATATCCACAAGGGGGATTTTATGAAACAAGCGTATTTGAATATGCGGAATTTTTGGCTGGACGTCAAAAATCTGGAAAACCGCAAAGGCGTAATAGAAATCGGCCCGGACAAAATTTCCGTGGCCGGTATTGAAATGGCTATGCAGGACGGAAGCGACATAAAACACCTGTTCCTGGCCACCAATTCGTTGGGGGACAGCAGCCTGTATTTTGAAAACAACAGCAAAAGCGGTTTAGGCGGGGTAATTGGCGGGCACGGGCACGAAGCCTTGCAGGAAGCCGCTGCCCGTATGTTGGCGCACGCCAGCAAACTGACGGGCGAAATGACCGCCGTGCATACGGGAGGGGAACTCCCGCCGCCGTCGTCGCCTGAAATGGTGCGCCTGTTTGCGGTGTCCAAAGAAAAATTATTCTATACCGAATTACCCGAAGCTGTACTGCGCAACCCGGAGAATAATTTTTATCCGTTCTTTGCTTACTCCCAGCAAACGTTGGGGTTGTTTAAAAAACAACAGGAAGAATCTCCTGCCCAGCAAGCCCATTCATAACATAAAAAGCCGCCCTGTTGGGCGGCTTTTTACTGCTGGCAGTTTATTTTTTCGTCTATTAAATACAGCGGCCGCTGTTTCACTTCCGTAAACACACGTCCCAAATACTCGCCTATCACTCCCAGCGAAATAAGCTGCACCCCGCTGAAAAATAAAATGGCTACCATCAAAGAGGCGTACCCGCTGACGGGGTTTCCGTACAAAATCTTTTTGGCGGCCACCCACAGGGCATACACGAAAGCAAACCCGGATACGATAAATCCGCAATAAGTCCACAGCCTTAACGGCAGAGTGCTGGAAGCCGTTAACCCTTCCAGCGCAAAATTCCACAACTGCCAATAGTTCCACTTGGTTTTGCCTGCTTTGCGTTCCCGGCGGGCAAACGGCACGCCCGTGGTACGCAAACCAACCCAGTTGAAAAGCCCCTTCATAAACCGTTCCCTTTCCGGCAGCAACAGCACCGCTTCTGCCGCGCGGCGGCTTAACAGGCGGCAGTCGCCGGCATTTTCGGGCAGGGGGCGGGAGGCGAGCACATTGTAAAATTTGTAAAAAGTCCCGGCTGTAATCCGTTTAAAAAAACTGTCTTTTGTTCGGTCCGTCCGCTGGCCGTAAACGATATCAAACCCTTCTTTGTATTTTTCTAAAAACGGGATAATTAAATCCGGCGGGTCTTGCAGATCGGCGTCTAAAATAATCACCGCGTCCGCTTGGGCGGCTTCCGCCAGGCCGGCGCTGAGGGCGGCTTCTTTGCCAAAATTGCGCGAAAGCGAAATTACTTTTACAAAAGGGTGTTCCCGTGCTAAGGCTTTTAGTTGGGCCAAGGTGCCGTCCGTACTGCCGTCGTTTACAAACACATATTCAAAAGTTTCTTGGGGCAGCTTGTGCAGGACGGCTTGGGTTTCCTGCCACAAAAAAGGCAGTACCTGCTCTTCATTATATACGGGTATCAGTAAGGCGGTTTTCATATACAGAATTATAGTATTTTTGGGGGCGGATAAAGGGAAATTTTCCCCTAAATGGCATAGGATTAATCTCCCCGGCTGGGGGGTGGATAAATGGTATAATAATACGGCAGCAGCCCCTCTGGCGGGCTGCCGCGGGAGCATACACCGTGAAGCGCATATCTTTCCGTCTGTTTATTTTTATTTTTATGGCGGCCGCCTTAGTGATTGGGGCGGGCGTAGCGCTGTATTGGCGGCAGGTCAGCCATATTTTGGAACGGGACGTAAAATCCCATGTGGCGGCCGCCGGCGAGGAAGCCGCTTCCGACTTTAACCGTTTAATCCAAACCGACCAACAAGTGCTGGAATCGATTGCCATCACGGTGGAAGACACATATCCCTGGACGGAGCCCGCCCGGCTGACTGAATTTTTACAACGCCAAACCCGGCATAATTATTTTAAATTGTTGGGCGTGATTACGGAGGACGGGAAGATTTATTTGTCGGCCCCGGCCCAATTAGATCCGGCTTTTGTGGCGGATGTAAAGGCCCGCACGTTGGAAGAAGGGCATTATCTTTCCGTCCGGCAGGCGGACCCGGTAGACGGCGAAGATGTACTGGTGCAGTCGGTAGCTATTTTGCAGCAGGACCGCCCGGTAGGGGCCCTGTTTGCTTTGCAAATGCCGGAACGGTACCGCCCGCTGTTGGCTTTGTCCGCGATGGGAAACCGCGGGTACTCGATGGTGGTGCAGCGCAGCGGGGTGCCGGTGCTGGGGTATTATAAAACCTCTTTTGCCAATGTGTTTGATTTACTCTCCCACGCTGATTTTGACGGCGATATGACGCCCGAACAGCTGCAGGCTTCCGTGCAGGAGGGGAAACACTTTTTGGTAGGCTACCGGGCGACAACCGGACACCGCTTTTTGCACTTTATCCCGCTTGAAATTAACGACTGGTATTTAATTTCAGCCTTGCCCACCACTTTTATAGCCCAGCAGGCCCAACGGCTTACTTGGCTGTCTTTGTTTTTGGTGGTATCGGTGTTTGGCGTGTTTTTGGCGTTGATTTTTTATATTTTCCATATGCGCGATTACAGCAACCGCCAACTGTTTACAACCGCCTTTGTGGACCAATTGACCGGGGCGGACAACTTCAACCGTATGTGCGAACAATTTGCAGACAAACTGGCCGGGCTCAATGGGCAAGCCGCTTTGGTGATTTTTGATATCAATAAATTTAAGGTTATTAATGACTTGCACGGCTACGAACGCGGCAACCAAGTGCTCCAGCGGGTGGCGCGCGTACTGCGCGAGAATATTACTCCGGAAGAATGTTTTTGCCGTTCCACGGCGGATAATTTTATCCTCCTGTTAAAATATACGGACCGCAAATCTTTCCGTGCACGCATTCATTCGCTGGCTACCCAGCTGCGGCGGGATTGCACGGTGGCGGATTCCTGCCTGATGATTGATGTGGCATTTGGCGTATACGAAGTGAAGGAGAATATTCCTTTCTATATTATGCTGGACCGCGCCCACCTGGCTTTGGAAAATGCCAAAAAAATGTCGTTTGACAAATGCCAATTTTACGACGAGGCGGACCGCAAACGCATCGTAGCTGAAAAGCAAATAGAAAACACAATGGAAGCCGCCCTGGACCACGGGGATTTTGCCGTCTACCTCCAGCCCAAGTGCGATTTTGCCACCGGCAAAATGCGCGGAGCCGAAGCGTTGGTGCGGTGGAACCGGCTTTCGGAAGGGGTAATTCGTCCGGACGATTTTATTCCGATTTTTGAGAAGAACGGTTTTATCTTGCGGCTGGATATGTTTATTTTGGAAAGCGTAGCCCGGTTGCTGGCGGCTTGGAAAGTGAAAGGCTTGCAGCCGGTTCCCATAGCGGTGAACTTTTCGCGTTTGCATTTGAACGATTCTCGCTACATTCCGCAGATGCTGCGCTTGGTGGATAAATACGATGTCCCGCACGAAATGATAGAAGTGGAACTGACGGAAAGTGTTATTTTTAACAATTTAACCCGTGCGCAGGACGTAATCACCCAACTGCACCGGCAGGGTTTTTCGGTGGCGATGGACGATTTCGGCTCTGGGTATTCTTCTCTAAACGTATTAAAAAGCCTGCAGTTTGACAGTATCAAACTGGACAAAGAATTTTTGTCCGGGTTTGAAGACAACCCCCACGCACATAAAGTAATAGAAGGCGCGGTGGCAATGATTAAATCCTTGGGCATTCAAGTAGTGGCTGAAGGGGTGGAAACGCGCGAACAGGCCGATTTCCTGCGCCAGACCGGCTGCGATGTGGCGCAAGGATATTTCTTCTCCCGCCCGCTGCCAGCCGCCCAGTTTGAAAGCCTCCTCCAGCAAGCGGCTTCACCCGATAAATAAACAACATTTCTTTCTGCCGTATCCCCGCGCGGAAAATTCTTCCACGGGCGGGTGGTCCAAATATGCTAAAATCTACGAATATAAAACTGATTTTGGAGGACCCGGCATGAAGCATACCATCTGGATTGTGGACGTCACCAACCGCGACGGAGTGCAAACTTCTCGGTTGGGCTTGTCCAAACTGCAAAAAACCATGCTTAATTGTTATTTGAATGAATTGGGGGTGGCTTTTTCTGAATTTGGTTTTCCTACCACCACTCACGAAACCAATTACTTAAACGCCAATTTGGAGCTGGTAGAACAAGGAATTATTGATAAAACCCGCCTGAGCGGTTGGCTGCGTGCGGTGGAGGAAGACGTAAATTTGGCGTTTAAAAACGTGCCGGGGCTGAAGTACTGCAATTTGTCTATGTCCACGTCCGACCAAATGTTGGCGGGCAAATTTGGCGGTAAATTTAACCGCAAGGATATTATGGATAAAGCCGTGCGCGCCGTCCGTTTGGCCAAAGAAAAAGGCGCTTTAGGCGTGGGTGTAAACGCGGAGGACGCTTCCCGCACGGATTTGGATTTTTTAATTGAATTTGCCGGCGCTGCCAAAGAAGCCGGCGCGGTGCGCTTTCGCTATTGCGATACGCTGGGCTACGATACCCCTGATGTGATTTACGACCGTGTCCGCAAAATTGCCGAAGCTACGCATATTGCCATCGAACTGCACTGCCATAACGATTTGGGCATGGCGGTGGCCAATTCCGTCATGGGCGCCAAAGGGGCGGTGGACGGCGGATCGGAAGCGTTTATCAACACCACGGTAAACGGTTTGGGCGAGCGCGCCGGAAACGCCGATTTAGTTTCCTGCCTGTTGGCTATTGTGCACGGCAGCGGAATGAAGGATTATAAACTAAATCCCAATATTCAGTTAAATAAAGCCTGGCAGCTGGCCAAATACGCTTCGTACGCTTTTGGCGTGCCGATACCGATTAACCAACCGGCCGTGGGCGCCAATGCGTTTGCGCACGAGTCTGGCATTCACGCCGACGGAGCTTTAAAAGACCGCCGCAATTACGAATTGTACGATTTTGAAGAACTCGGCCGCGGCGAACCGGAAGTGATTGAAACCGGCCGCGTAATTACCACCGGGGAATACGGCGGCATTAAAGGGTTTCGCAACGTGTACGAAAAATTGGAGTTGGAATTTAAGAACGACGCCCACGCCCGCGAAATTTTGGAACTGGTGCGTTACGCCAACGTGCACAATCAACTGCCGTTGGTGGAAAGCGAACTGCGCTTTATTTACCACCACCCGGATATCGCCGCTAAGGTGATGACCATTACCCCGCATTATTTGGGAGAAGAAAAAAATGCTTAAACAGACGTTAGCCGAAAAAATTATTTCCGCCCATACGTCCACACCCGTGCGCGCGGGCGATTTTGTAGTGGCGGACGTGGACGTAACCGCCGTGCAGGACGGCACCGGCCCGCTGACGGTGGCCCAGCTGGAAAAAGCGGGCTTTCAAACGGTCAAAAATCCGGCCCGTACCATTTTATTTATTGACCACGCCGCCCCCAGCCCCCGCAAAGAGCTGTCCAACACGCACATCGTTTTGCGCGACTTTGCCAAACGCACCGGCGCCATTTTAAGCGAAATTGGCGAAGGCGTTTGCCACCAGCTGTTGGTGGAAAAATACGTCAACCCGGGCGAAATTTTAATCGGGGCCGATTCCCACACTTGTACGTCCGGCGCGCTGGGCGCGTTTGCCACGGGCATGGGGTCTACGGACGTAGCGGTAGGAATGGCTATCGGTAAAACGTGGCTGAAAGTCCCCGCGACGTTTAAGATAGAAGTAACGGGCAAATTCCAGCCCGGCGTAGGCGCGAAAGATTTAATTTTGCATTTAATCGGCCTTATCGGGGCCGACGGCGCCACCTATAAAGCGCTGGAATTTTGCGGTGAAACGATTGAAAATATGGAAATGGCCGACCGGTTTACGCTTTCCAATATGGCGGTGGAAGCCGGCGCCAAAGCGGGGCTGATTGCCCCGGACGAGAAGACCCGCAAATATTTGCAGGAGCACGGCCGCGGCGATAAATTTAAAGAAATCAAGGCCGACGAAGGGGCCGTATACGAGCGTGTAATAAAAATAGACGCGTCCCAACTGGAACCGGTCGTTTCTTGCCCGCACACGGTGGACAACGTCAAAAAAGCCAAAGAGTTGGCGGGCGTCAAAATCAACCAAATTTACATCGGCACCTGCACCAACGGCCGCATAGAAGATTTGCGCGTAGCCGCATCTATCCTAAAAGGCAAACGCGTAGCCGACGGCGTGCGTTTGTTTATCACGCCCGCTTCGCGCGATGTAATGCTCCAGGCACTGAAAGAAGGTCTGATTGAAATTTTTGTGCAAAGCGGTGCGTCTGTTCAAACGCCGGGCTGCGGCCCGTGCGTGGGTGTACACGGTGGCATTTTGGGCGATGGCGAAGCGTGCCTGTCCACCCAAAACCGCAACTTTCAAGGCCGTATGGGCAACACCAAAGGATTTATTTACCTGTGCAGCCCCGCCACGGCCGCGGCCAGTGCGCTGACCGGCCACATTACCGACCCGAGGGGGATTTAATATGCAATTAAAAGGAAAAGCCTGGAAATTTGGCGACGATATCAGCACCGACCATATCGCGCCCGGCCGCTTGTTCCACTTGCGCAGCAACCTGCCGGAACTGGCCAAACACGTTTTGGAAGACGCCGACCCGAACTTCGCGTCCGCCATGCAAAAAGGGGATTTTGTGGTAGCGGGCAAAAACTTTGGGCTGGGTTCGTCGCGCGAGCACGCACCCACCATTATTAAGTTGGCCGGCGTGAATGCGGTGCTGGCCAAAAGTTTTGCGCGTATTTTCTTCCGCAACGCCATTAACATTGGGCTTTTGCTTGTGGAGTGCGATACGGACAAAATCAACGCCGGCGACGAATTGGAAGTGGACGTGAAAGCCGGCGTGGTGCACAACCTCACGCAAAAAACGGATATTCCCGTCACGCCGCTGCCGGACGTAATGATTAAAATTTTAAACGAAGGCGGCCTGATGGCGCACATTCAAAAGCACGGCGGGTTTGACTTGGTATGACGCAAAAACATTTGGTTACGTTAATCCCCGGCGACGGCATTGGCCCGGAAATTACCCGTGCGGTAACAGATATTTTGCAGGCGGCCCACGCCCCTGTGGAGTGGGAAGAACAAACCGCCGGCGCGGCCGTGCTGGAAAAAGAGGGGGAAGTCCTCCCCCAGCGCGTGCTGGACAGCATTGCCAAAAACAAAGTGGCCCTCAAAGGCCCCATCACTACGCCGATTGGAAAGGGCTTTCGCAGCGTGAATGTGGCCCTTCGCAAAGCGTTGGATTTGTATGCCTGCGTGCGTCCGGCCAAAACGCTGCCCGGCATAAACAGCCGCTACAGTGGCGTGGATTTGGTTATCGTGCGCGAAAATACCGAAGATTTGTACGCCGGCATAGAACGCAAAGTGGACGACGATACCGCCGAGTCTATCAAGCGCATTACGCGCGGCGCGTCCGAACGGATTGCGCGCTACGCGTTTGACTATGCCGTCCAAAACAACCGCCGCAAAGTAACGGCTGTCAGCAAAGCGAACATTTGCAAATTTTCCGACGGCCTTTTTTTGGAAGCCGTGCGCACCGTGGCCAAACAGTATCCGCAAATTGCCTACGAAGAAGTACTGGTGGATAATTTATGTATGCAGTTGGTGATTAATCCGGAAGCATACGATGTGCTAGTGCTGCCTAATTTGTATGGGGATATCGTATCCGACCTGGCCGCCGGCTTAACGGGCGGTTTGGGCGTTGCCCCGGGGGCCAACATTGGCACCCACGCCGCTGTATTTGAAGCCGTGCACGGCAGCAGCCCTACGCTGGCCGGGCAGAACAAAGCCAACCCTACTGCGCTTTTGTTAAGTGCGTGTTTGATGCTGCGCCACTTGGGCGAGGCAGATTGTGCCCAGCGGGTGGAAAACGCCTTGATGGGCGTGCTCCGGGAAGGAACAACGCTGACGTTTGATTTGGGCGGAACCGCCACAACGGATGAATTTGCCCGTGCGGTAATAGCGCATTTGAAATAGGGGCTTGTTTGAAAAATCCGCCGCTTGCAAAAGCAAGCGGCGTTTTTTTGTAACTAGCGGGGTAAAGGGGAGGGACCTTTTTTCTGACGCCAGAAAAGAATGCCGGCCCAGGCCCTGGCCCGGCTCGCCTTTTGCGTAAACAAGCCCCCAACACATTGTGCCATAATGGGATAAGCACCGTATTAGGCGCCCCCTTGGCCGGGGCCAAAAAACCCATCCGGCGGGGAAAAACGCCGGATTTACGCTAATAGAGTTATTAGTGGTGGTTTTAATCATTGGTATTTTGGCGGCGGTGGCGTTGCCGCAATACCAAAAGGCTGTATCCAAAAGCCGCACGACCGAAGCGATTGTCACCTTAAAATCCATTGTGGATGCCCAGGAAGTATATTATATGGCTAATGGCGCCTATGCAAATGATTTGAGTTTATTGGATATCCAGGTTAATCCGACTGGAAAATACTTTCAATACAGGTGCAGTGATGGAAACAGTGGGAGCGGAATAGTTCGTACTTGTTCGGCCTTGGCACTAGTGGCCAATATGCCTTTGTATATAGAATTTCATCTTTTAAATGAAGGGTCAGAGAATTTGCGCGGGAAAAAGTGGTGTGTGGCGGAGGAGAACAATTCGTTGCAAGTTTCCATATGCAAAAGTTATGGTCCGCTGGATACGTCTATGACCTCTTCGACAAAATCCTTTTATTTAATATCCCAATAAACAAAAGCCCCGGCAAACGGCCGGGGCTTTTTTATCTGAACCAATTTCATTCCAACACAACCGGGTGGATTTGCTCGGGTTCTTTGTCCAGCGGCAGTACCTGCGCTTTTACGCCGGCAAAGTTGATGGCCGTCAAATCCACGGAGCGGATTTGGCTGTTGTGCATCGTGCGGTAGTAAAATGCGGGGTGCGTCAAATTGCTGACGCTCGTCCACTGGGTGGCGCTGGGAAAGGCCGGTATTTTTTCGCCGGCGGCAAATTCCACGCCGATCGGAATATCAAAGTTATTTAAGATGTGGAACGCCTGCAAGACGCCGTCCTGCGCCGTGGCGGGGACGGGCGCCGTGTGCAGGTAGAAAAACGCCCGCACAAAGCGCGAAGGCGGCGTAATGTCGCCCGGCAGGCCCCACATGCCCGCGCCCGCGCCAAACGCGGAAAGTTTCGTCTGTCCGTATTCAACGGGTGCGACGCCGCCCGCTTGCAAATGGACATAGTTATTCAAATGCGTCACTTGCCACGGAAAAGAGGGGGAATTGGTCAGCACGCCAACGGTGTTTTCGTAAATATGGCGTTGGCCGTTGTTTTCAATTTCCAGCACGATGCTGCGCCCGGTCGCGTCCGAAATGCGCCAGTGCCCGGTGGAGGCTTCCTGCTGCCCTTCCTGCGGCGGATAGATGGAAACAATTTCCACTTTTTTAAGGCCGTTGATTACTTCTTCCACCGTAGCAAAGTTGGTTAGCATCCAGCGCACCAGTTCCACGTCTGCCACGGATTTTTTAGCTTTTTTGGCGTTAAACGGCGCCAGACTGCCGTAACCGGAAAAGTAAAAAATTCCCGCGCCCAAACCCTTTTCGTTTACGCCTTCGCCGATAAAATCGTCTTTTACCACGCTGATACCCACGGCACCGTATTTGTTTGTCCAGCTAAGGCCGGTAGGACCTTGCGGCGTGAGGGACGTGTTTTTCTGCCCGCGCGGTAGGATAACCAGTTTGCTGTCCAACGAAAAACCGCCCCACTCAATGGTGCGTGCCTGCAGGAAGGATTTGTCCTGCGTAGGGAAGAAAATCCCCGTGCACGCGTTTGCCGGCCAGGCCGGCGCCAAAGCCAGCAAGCTGGCCAGTAGCCCAGAAAATATTTTTCTCATAGAACCTCCATAAGCCCATTATAAAAAAGAAACAGGCTTTGCAGAGGTAAAAAATTGGATTAGACGTTTGTTTATCGTGCCTGCCGGCGTGGGTTTGCGGCCGTGCTTTAGGGTGCGGCGGGAACAAATTGCAGTTGTTTTTGCAGCTCTTCGGCGGCGGGGACGGATTCGCCGCTTTCCAGAACAACGGTTGGAGCGCAAAAACTAGCGAAAGAACGTTGCTTCCCGGAAAAGCGGTCCAGCAGGGTGATCATACCGTCTAGCTCGTCGCACGAAATAGGGCTGTAAATGCGGCTCATAATGCCTTGCCCGGGGGTGGCGGCGGCATAGTTGTGGGGCCGGTCTTCCAAGTATTCGTCCCCTAATCCGAAAGCGTGCCCCAGTTCGTGCGCCATAATGGAAAAATAAGTAGGCGTGTCATACTCGTACAAACGGTTCAGCTGTCAGAGCTTGGTTTGCGTTTCTTGCTGGTAGGAGCCTGCCGCGGCTTGCGTAAAAATACGGTTGGCTTGTGAAATCAACTGGCTTTTTTGAGGATCTTTTGCCGCAGGAAAATAATCCTGCGGGGCGGGGGCTTTCAGCGGGTTTGCGTAATCTTGCAGTACGCACATAAAAGGCAAATTGCCTTTGTATTCAAAGGCAAAAAAAGAATTTTTCCGCCCCAGTAATTTGGCTGCAATAGGGGGAAGAAAGAATAAGGGTTAAATCGGCTTTTTGCCCTTCGGGATTAAACGAAGGGTGCACCTCTTTTAAAACCGGGTGCCCGGTAAGGTCGCAGGCGGGCAGGCGCGTAAGGGTAAGGGGTTTGTCCAAAATTTTTAAAATATCCGCCATTTCTTTTTCCCGGCCGGCGGCCCGAATGCGTACGGCTAACCCGTGGGTCCATTCGCGCAGGGCGGCTTGCAGCAACAGGGCGGCTTGGTCAGCCGGCAGTGCAGAAGGGGCGTTTTCCGGGGCGGCAACGCAATAGGTTATTTCGTTTTTTTGCAACAGCGTTTGTGCCAAGAAACGGCTTTTGGAAAGAAAATTCGTTTCTTCGGTGTGGCTGTATATAAGGGCCTGGGCGGATAACGCACAACCCAAAAAGCATATAGCCATTAAGAGCCATCTCTTCATATTTCTAGTATAGCGGTTGTGAATGGGCAAAACAAGGGCCTTTGGACCCGCCCGATATATGGGCCCTGGAAAATATTTTTCTTTAGAGGGAGAACAATGGGTCAAAGAAAGTGTTTGGGCGGAAGCAGAACTTTTGCAGGAGCTAAAAATTGTGTATAGTGTTAGGAACCCTCTTGCTGGAGGAATATAACGGGCCGGCCCTGCGTTGGGCCCTTTTTATGTTGGCTAGGGGAGGAAGGCGCCAAGGCAGTGCCTGGTATTTGGTAGATAGAGTATGTCAAACGATTTTTTAGCTTCTTATTTTACCCGTCCGCTTACCTGGGGCCGCTTGTTGCGGTTGGTACTGGTGTTGGCGGCGTTTGGGGCTATTTGGTGGCTGTGGCCTAGCCCCAAGCCGCCGCTGCGCCCGGTTATTTTGTTGGTAAATCATTACCCCATGACGGCGGCGGACAAGCAGTTTTATCGCCAGGCCAACCCGTACGGCTTTTTGTTGGGGTTGCCTTCACACAAAAATTTAGACCCGCGGATCCTGCGCCAAGAATTGGAAGAAGTCCTGGGCCGCCGGGATTTTGTATTTTTTATCGACCAAGAAGGCGGAAGCGTCAACCGGATAAAACAGTTTGATCCTTCTTTCCCGGCGCCTGCGGCGGCCACCTTTGGCAAATTGGCCCAAAAAGACCGAAAAAAAGCCATTGAAGAAACATACGAATATGGCGTGCGTACGGGGAAATTTTTGAAAAACTTAACAGTGAACGTAGTGTTTGCGCCGTTAGCAGAGGTAACCCCCCGAGGGGACTCTCCCCACAAAAGCCGGTATTTTTCCGCGGATGTAAAGATAGTGGAAGAACTATCCGCCGCGTATGCGGCTGGTTTGGCGGCGGGGGGAGTGATCCCGTGTTATAAGCACGCGTTGGGGCAATCGGCGGAAACGTCGGACCCGCATTACGAGCGGCAAGTGGTTGCTCTGACGCAGGAGGAAATACGCCAGCAACTTTTGCCGCCGTTTCAGGCCGCCAACCGTTGGCCGTTTTTGATGACGGCGCATGCCTATTATACGTCCATTGACCCGGAACGGGTGTCCACCTATTCGCCGAATTTTTACCGCTTTGTGCGGAGGGAGCTGGACTTTGACGGGTGGATTGTGCCGGACGCGCTGAATATGGTGGCGTCGGGCCCGCGGGAATTTGTGTCCGAAGGAGAACAAATGAACTGGGCTCTATCGGCCGGAGCGGATTTGGTGATTCCGCTTTTTAATTTTGACGCCGACCCCTCTTGGATGTTGGACCAAATCAAGCAAATTTCCGGCAAGAACCTCAGAAAATTCTACCGAAAATTAAAAAACTATCCGCCGCGGGTACGCCTGGAAAAGCCGGCCGATTAGTGCGGGTGGAAGTAACAGCGCAAAATGGTTTTTAAATGCCGCGCGCCGTCTTTCCAGCGCTGCAGGTGCGGGGGGCGCCCCTGGCGGGTGTCCGGGCGAAACAGCGGCGAAATCCATTCCCGGTATTCCCATTTCTGCTTGGCCGCTTGGCAGAGCATTTCGCTCGCGTAAGACATATCCCGCGTTTGCAGGTTCAGCTCTTCGTATTTATCCCGCCGCAGGATGCGCATTCCGCTGTTGCAATCATAGGTGGGCAGTTTAAACAACCGCCGAATCAGCCACGACAGAATGGGCGTCCCGACATAGCGGTTTAAAAAGGGCATGGCACGGGGTAAAATATGCCCGTGCAAACGGTTGGCTAATAATAAATCCGCGCCGGAGGCTTGAACCACTTGCAGCATTTGCGGGAAATATTCCGCCGGGTACGAACCGTCCGCATCGCAAAAACAGACCCACTGACCGCGCGCGGCCAAAATGCCTGCGTGCAGGGCGGCCCCGTAGCCTTTTTGCGCAACGGGTATGACCCGCGCCCCGGCTTCTTGCGCCACAGCGGCGCTACGATCCGTAGACCCGTTATCCGCCACGATGATTTCCGCGCGGAGGTGTGCCTGCTGGCAGGCGCGTTGTGCTTCCTGCAGGCAGGCGGGGAGCGATTTTTCTTCGTTGCGGCAGGGGAATACAATGCTTAATTCCGGGCGGTCTTGCGGGCCGGGCATAGCCAAAATCCTCCGTAATACATATCTAAATTGCTGGTAAACATCACACACTTTTGTGCCGGGTCTATCAGCTCCACGCCATACCGCGCCCAGGTGGCCGGGTGTTTGGTGAGTGATGGGTACGGCCCGATAATATAGAGCGGGCCTTGGTGTTGCTGCACTTTGCGGCGAATGAGGTCTTCAAAATGGAAACGGTAGTCGTTCGGCCGCAGGATGTTGAGTTGCATGGCCCTATATTTTTGTTTTTCCGGGTAATCTTCCGGACGAAACCAAATGCCGCCGACGTATTGCGCCTGCGGATTGGCCAGCGTGAGGAACGACAGGTGCCCGCCCAGCAATACCAGGGCATTTTCTTCCACGGCGGGGAGAGTTGCCTGAAAATTGGTTTGTGCATAGGCCGTCCGTCCCCAAATCATCTTCGGGGCAACAACTAAATAAAACGTTATCGCAACAGCCAGTACGGCCCCGGTCACTTGCCCCAACAAATATTGCGCCAGCGATACAAATAGCAACGCCGAAAGAAATTCCAGCACAATTTCGTAGCGCATTACGCCAAATACGAGGGCCCACAGCCCGTAGGAGGCGCCAAACAACAGCACCAGCGCCGGCAACAGCCCGCCCAGCGGTGCGACTTGGCGGACTTTTTTAAAGCACAATAAGATAAGCCAAATGCTCCACGACACAAGCCCCAGCGCCAGCCGCCCGTCCGTTTGAAACTCTACCACCGAAAGGTTTATGCGCGTAAAAGGCAACGTGAACGCCTCCAGCCAGGTGCGCGCCGCCCCCGTTCCGTTTGATAAGTTAATGGTGTCAAAAAAAGGCGATTGAAAAATATGGTTAAAATACGGAAAGAAAGGATTACCCAATTCTTGCCACAGGTGCCACATAAAAAAACCGTTGGTCAGCAAAAAGCCGCCGATGCCGCACACAAGGCAAATCCCCAAAATTTTTAAGGTATGTCCTTGGCGCCACCAAAGGTAGCCCCCGGCCAGCGCCAGGCCCACGGCGGTGGGGCCAAAGGTGTATTTCAGGCCAAACAGGGCGCCGGTCAGGGCTGCGGCGGCCGCCCATGCCATAGGTTTTGTTTGGGCGGAACGGCTTTGCGCAAGGAGCAGCCAGCAAACGAATAAAGCCCCGGCTGCGAGGGGGATTTCGTTGCTGGAGAGACCGATTTGTGAAAGCGTCGCCGTGCCGGTACAGGCCAAAATAAAGGCGCTTAAACGGCCCAGCTTTTGGACGGGCGAATGAAAGCCCGGCCACAACAGGGCACATACTTTCCACCCGGCAAATAAAAACACACCATACCACAGCCCTTGCAAAAAGGCCGTCAAACGCGGGAAATCATTCAGCCCCGTAAATAACAAATAATACGGAATATCCAACAGCGGGTTAAAAAAGGTGTGCATACCGGCCGGAATTAAATCCACCGCTCCGCGGCCATGCAAAAAAGCAAAGGGATTGTACAAATGATAGTTTAACAGGTCTATGCTGGCGTCTTGCCCCATTAATATGCTTAGCCCGCCGCCCCATACACAAAAAGACAACAATAAAAACCCGTTTTTAAAAACGGGTGAGAGGAAAAATTTAAAAGAGGGAAAACGAATGTTTTTCATGCAGAAAGGCAAATATAAAAATGGGCAAAGACCTATTAAAGGCCTTTGCCCAAAGAGACGGAATTAATCGTAGTAAGAACCCGAACACATGCCGCTTGTATGGCACCAACTGCTGCCTTGCGTAAACCCTAGCTGACGGCAAGCATTGCCTCCGTTGTCGCGCGAATACTGGGCGTAGCAATATTTCCTATTATCTGCCGTAAAACCCAAGGATACTGTTTTACGGGGACCATATGCTAAGGTTGCACTCGCCACTACGTCAGAAGGATCGGAAAAAGAGCTGCAAGTGCTCATTTGAAAGCTCAAGTAATCTTTTCTCGGAACCGTAACGGACAAATCCTCCCATGTTGGACGAATATGTGAATATCCATTGGCTAAGCAGTATTCTTCCAGCGCGGTGCGTACCGTAGGCAAAACAGCCCATATTTCGGCCGCGCGGCTGCGCAATACTGCCTGTTGGTACTGTGGCACCGCAATGGCTGCCAAAATACCAATAATTAAAACAACCACAAGTAGCTCTATTAATGTGAAACCTTTTTTAATGTTTTTCATAAGACGCCCCGCTTATTTATATTATAAGAAATTTTCTTAAAAAAACTAGGGGATAAAAATTTTTTAGATTACTAAATTTGCTTGTTATAAAGGTTAAAAAGGGGCTGAAAGTTTTTGCTGGCAGGGTGAGGGCTCTAATAGTTTGGAGCTAGGCCTATACCTGGCATAGAGAACGAATTTCTTTTAAAAATTGCTCAGCCGCTTTAGAAAAAACGGCGTGCTTTTTCCATACTAGATACAAAGGCGAATACACCGCCGGTTCCAGCGGGCGGAAACACAAGGACGAACTGCCAGAGGTGTTTACAAGTTTTTCCAGTGTTAACGCACAGCCGATTTTTTCTTCCACCAATTGGGCTGCATTGTAAATAAGATTATAAGTGGCTACTATATCCAGTTTTTGTGCCGTTTTGCCAAACCAGCCGGCTAGTTCATTGTACCGCTCCGCTTGTTGGGAAACTAAAAGCGGGACTCCTTCCAAATCTTGCGCGTGGATAGCCTCATGTTCGGCCAGGGAATGTGTGGCCGGGAGGAGCAACCCCCAGCGGTCCTGCAGCGGCAGGGTAATATAGTTATATTGTTCCAACTTGGCGGCTCCAATCAGCAAAGCAAAGTCCAACAGCCCCTTATCCAGCCGTTCTGTTACGTCCGTCGCGTTGCCGCTGAACAGGTGGTACCGCACCAGCGGGTGCTGGCGCTGCATGCGCCGGAGGGCTTGGGCAATAAAGCGCATGGCGGCTGTTTCTCCTCCGCCAAGATACAAATCCCCCGTAATTTGCCCCGCAGGGGAGGAAAATTCCGCCTTTGTTTTTTCGGCCAGCGTGATTAATTCTTCCGCTCTTTTGCGCAACAGTTCCCCTTCCTGGGTAAGTGCTAAAGGGCGTTTTTTAGTACCTCTTTCAAATAAGCGGGTTTTTAATTCCTTTTCAAGCTCCATTATTTGCCGGGAAAGATTCGGCTGGGAAATGTGTACGGCCCGCGCTGCCCGCGAAACATTACCCTCTTGTGCTATCGCTAAAAAATACCGTAATACGCGCAAATCCATAGAGCCCCCTATTATATGTATTATATGCATATAATACCATAAAAAATAAGTATTTGATATATAATTTGGTTTTTTTTAAACTGTTTTTAACGAGGTGAATGGGTATGAAGCAATATACGAATTTGATGTTAGATCAGGAACGGGCTTTGTATGGTATTAAGAATGCAGAAGTGCGGCATTGTGTGTTTGACGGTCCCGCCGATGGGGAGTCGGCCTTGAAAGAGGCGGGTTCTTTGCATATCACTGATTGTGATTTCCGCCTGCGCTACCCGCTGTGGCATGTGGACCACAGCACAGTGGAATCCTGCCGTATGACCGAAGATTGCCGGGCCGCCTTATGGTATAACAAAGATATCCGTTTGCTAAAATGCACCTTAGGCGGCATAAAGGCCGTGCGGGAAGGGCGCAGTGTGGAGCTGGAGGAATGCCAAATTAATTCGTCCGAGTTCGGTTGGAAATGCCGGGACTTAGTTTTAAACCGCTGCAGTTTGGTGTCGGAATATCCGTTTTTGGACTGTCAGAATGTAAAAGTGAACCGTTTGGATATGAAGGCCAAATATTCCTTTCAGTATGTTAAAAATTTGTCTATCCGCCACAGCGTGCTGGACACGAAAGACGCTTTTTGGCACAGCGAAAACGTGACGGTGGAGGATAGTATTGTAAAAGGAGAGTATTTGGGGTGGTATTCCAAGAACTTAACCTTTACCAATTGCAAAATTATCGGCACGCAGCCTTTGTGCTATGCCAAAAATTTAGTACTTAAAAATTGCGAAATGAAAGGAGCGGATTTGGCCTTTGAGTATAGCGAGGTGCAGGCAGATGTGATTACGGATATCGTCAGTGTGAAAAATCCGCACAAAGGATATATTCGTGCTTTGCATATTGGGGAAATTATTTTAGACGAAAACCGCCTCCCTGGTTCAAATTGCCAAATTTTGCAACAACAGCCGGTGGCAGCATAGGAGAAAAAATGGAATTAAAACAGTTTTTAAATCACGTTAATCAAGGCTTTCCGGTGGAAGGCGGCTCGCCAATCCACCAGTATATGAGCCAGCTTGCGCAAGAGGCCATGCGCATTACCGCACAATTAAACAATGCTTATTACGAGCCGGAAGAAATAAGAGCTTTGTTTTCGGAATTGACGGGCAAACCGGTGGACGCTTCTTTCCGTATGTTCCCGCCTTTCTATACGGATTGCGGCAAGAATATTACCGTTGGGAAAAATGTGTTTATTAATTCCGGGTGCCGCTTCCAGGATCAGGGCGGTATATACATCGATGACGGCGCTTTAATTGGGCATAATGTGGTACTGGCGACTTTAAACCACGCACTGGACCCGCAGGAACGCGCTACTACAATCCCGGAACCTATTTTTATTGGCAAGAATGTATGGGTAGGGGCCAATGCTACCATCGTGCCGGGGGTAAAAATCGGAGATGGCGCCGTGGTGGCGGCGGGAGCCGTAGTGACTAAAGACGTTCCTCCCCGGGCGATTGTGGGGGGCGTGCCGGCCAAAGTATTAAAATTTATTGATAAAACACAAGAACAATTTCCCGCCCGGGAAAGGGTGTTCCTGGCTGGGAAATAACCTTTTCCAGCGGGAATGTGCCGCGGCCCTTGGCATGAGCCCCGCCCGCGTGAGCCAGATTCTTAAAATGTTGGCCTATAAACCTCTTTTGTTATAACTGATAATTGCTATAATTAGATAGGGGTTTTTATGGATATCACAGAAATTTTGGCTAAATTAAATACTATTCCTGAACAAGAATTTATTTCTCATAGCCATACCCAAACACCACATCGTTTATTCGGTTTCGTAACGACCAATATCCGTAGATGGACCTCTTTTTGTAATTATATTATTAAATTGGTTCCAAAATATCTTCAAGCTTCTTCTCCTGCTGCTTGGAAAAAATGGTGTTTCTCTCCCAAAAATCAAAAAAAATATAAACAGGCCTTTAAAAGGCTGGAGCTCGCTTCTTTGTTGTTTCGTAATGTGGAAAATAATCCGAACTTAAATATTTTAGCTAGCAAGTTATATGCAGAATTATCAACCAATAAGCCCAAGGTCCTATTATTTTTGGCCTTATATCTTCTGAAAGGAAGATATTGGCAAATTGAAAAACAACCCTTAATAGAGATAAATAAGATTTTATCTCTCTATGTGGGAGATATTGAAAAAGATGCGTATGCTATATTAAAAGAAGACAGAGTAAATCGTTTGTTGTTGGCAACGGTTTTATATAATCCCAGTCTAACAGAGTCAGAGAATCTATCCTTAACTTTATTAAAAGAAAAAGATATTTCTGAATTGGATTGCCAGAAGATCTTATCGCATCCTCTTGTTAAAAAAAGAATAAAAAATGCTGGAGGTTTACGTAATTTCTATGCAGAAATTTTTCTGATTATTAATTTTAAAATTTTTAAAGAAGCGTGTTCATGTTTTTCTGACAAGGACCTTATACAGATTAAAGAGGAGCTAATATATCGCTATGTTGAAATGTTGTATGAAAAAGGATTGAATTCCGTCCCGGGATTGTTTGATTTAGTTCCTGATCAAAAGGAATCTTTAGTATCTTTCTTGCAACGCTTCTTCAAATACATTCAAGAAATAGCCCTTTTTGCTCTTAATATTAAAGAAGCAGATTTTTATCAGAGACATAAGCCTGGCAGAAAAGCTAATATTAAGCAGCAAGCTATGATTCGTTTTGGAAATGAATGCTTTTTTTCATATTATGGTGTTGATAAATTATGGCATGAACAAGGATATTTCCAAACCAGAAAAAATGAACGATACTTAGAAGGACACCATGTAATTCAATTAGAGCATTTTTCTCTTTTTAATAATGACTTGGATATTATGGAAAATATTATTCCCTTATGTCCTAATTGTCACAGAAAATTACACAATGCTGAAGAGTCGGTAGTTGCAAAAATGCTTCGCGTGATATATGAAAATATAGATAAAAAAGCCTGGATTCGAAAAGGCATTTTTGTGGATATAGACACTCTTTGTAGTTTTTATGGTCTATCAAAAGATATAGAGGAATATAGATGATTGCTTCTCCGTTGAATTATACTGGTAATAAGTCTAGATTGCTGGAACAAATTCTTCCTATATTCCCTAAAAAAATCAATCGTTTTTTAGATGTTTGTTGTGGTGGAGCTAGTGTTGGATTAAATGCAGAGGCACAACATATTATTTGTATTGATTCCAATGCTCCCGTGATAGAGCTTTTAACTTCATTAAAATATTTACAAGAAGAGGAAATCCTATCCAAAGTTGAGGAAGTGATTTCGACTTTTGGTTTATCAGATTCATTCCATAAAAAATATAGTTTTTATAAAGATTTTGTTATTGGGAACAACGGTTTAAAAGCTTATAATCAAGTGCCTTATAATCGTCTTAGGACATTTTATAATACTCATTCATTTGCATCAGTAAGAGAAAAATCCATTTACTTATTTGTTTTGCTTTCTTTTTGCTTTAATAACGATCTTAGATTTAATTCGCAGGGTTTTTTTAATATGCCAGTGGGGAAAACTGATTTTAATGGGAGTATCCGTAAAAAATTATCTTCTTTTAAAAAAGGAATCTCCACAAAAAAAATCGACTTTTACATGGCTGATTTTCGGGTTATTCGTGAATTCCGACTTACTACTAAAGATTTCGTTTATGTCGATCCTCCTTATTTAATTACCGATGCTGTATATAATGAGAACGGTGGGTGGACCGAAAAACATGAAACGGATTTATTAGAAGTTTTGTCTGAATTAAATGTAAAAGGAGTCCCTTTTGCTCTATCAAATGTGTTGTGTAAAAAAGGCAAGCAAAATTTGTTATTAAAAAAATGGATTAAGGAAAACAATTTTCATGTCTTAGATTTGGTATACCATTATCGTTCTGCTAGTTATAATAAAAAAGATCGAAATGCAAATGAGCGGGAAGTTTTAGTATATAATTATGACTTATAAATTATCCAATCGACGCTATATTGGGAGCAAAACATCCTTATTAAATAATATCTTGTCTTTTTTAGAAGAAGAAAAAATTTCTTTTTCTTCTGTAGCCGATTTATTTGCGGGAACAGGTGTTGTCTCAGAATGTTTTTTGCGATTGGGGAAAAAGGTAGTGATAAATGATATTCTATATTCTAATTATGTATGCTATAACGCCTGGTTATCTAATTTGCCTTTTCGTAATAACGTAGTGCAGAAATTCTTAGATTTATATAATTCCTCCTCTTTTGATAATAGTAAAGTAAACTATTTTTCTGATACTTTTTCTGGCACTTATTTTCATATGGACGATGCCTGTAAAATTGGCAGTATTCGCGAGCACTTGGAAGCCCATAAGTGCGAATTATTAGAGAGGGAATATTATATTTTACTAGCTTCGTTATTATATTCTACTGATAAAATTGCTAATACCGTTGGGCATTTTGAATCTTTTTTGTCGGCCCCTCCCCTTAGCAAAGGGGTAAATTTGCAACCATTAGAAATATACAAATATAAATTCCCGGCCCGTATTTACCAACAAGATGCCAATTTATTGGCGCCTGCGATTCAAGTAGATTTAGTATATCTTGATCCCCCTTACAATGCCCGGCAATATATTAATTTTTATCATGTTTTAGAAAATTTAGCAGAGTGGAAAAAACCTGAAGTGTATGGTAAGACTTTGAAAATGTTGCGTTCTCATAAAAAAAGTAATTATTCTACCAGTAAAGCTTCTCTCGTTTTCGCTGATTTAGTCAAACAGGTTTCTGCTAAAGCAATTTTAGTGTCTTATAGTAATACATATAATGCGAGGAGTGAAGCCTCTAATAATAAAATTGCTGAACGAGAAATAGTAGATATTTTGTCTACCAGAGGAACGGTTACTAAGAAAGAAATCCCCTATCGTTTTTTCAATTCTGGGAAAACTTTTTTAAAAAATCATCGGGAATATTTATATTTGTGCAAAGTCGATAATTAAATTTCGGGCAGTTAAATGAAGAGCAAAAGGATACAAAGATACCTTTTGCCCTCGCTTTTGGGGCCCAAATGCGCTATAGGCAAAAGTATCCGTTTGCCCTAGAGAGGCCCAAAACAAAAAATCCCCGACAATAGTCGGGGATAAACAAGCTAAAAAGGCATTAAAAAATCCCACAAAAAGTTCGATGGGAGTAAATATGGGGTACTGTGGTCCATGCTTTTTATAATTTTTTAATTACAAGATAATACTACTCTTGCGCTGAGTAGGAAAAAGGAAAGGGGCTATTTGGCGAGTAGATATTTAATATAATATGACTATGAATTTTGATGAATTTCTAAGATATTATATTTCTCATTCTCCACAATTTATGTGGTTTTTAGGTGCAGGCGCATCTTATTCTGCCCAAATTGCCACTGCTCAAGATATTATTAATGACATAAAAACAAAATTATATTGCCAGTATAATCATGTTGATATATCTGAATATGCTGTTTTAAATGAAGCTAAGATCGAAAGAATTAATTCTTTTTTCGCTTCTAGGGGGGGCTATCCTCCTGTAGGGGCTCTTGAGGAATACTCCTATTATTTAGAAGAATATTTTAAAAATGATAACAGGGCCCAGCAAGCATACTTTCAAAGCAAAGTTATAAATAACAATCTTTCCAGTGGGCATAAAATTTTTGCTGCTTTGTTGGAGTTGGGATATATAAAAGCAGTTTTGACCACTAATTTTGATGATGTTATTGAACGGGCTTTTTCTTATATGTCAAATAAACCGCTGTCTTTTGTATATCATTTAGAGGCAGCTCATGATGTCGTAAATGCGGTAGATAAGGAATATTTCCCAATATATATTAAAATACATGGAGATTTTCGTTATACCCATATCAAAAATCTTTCAGATTCGCTCAAATCCCAAAATCAAGAATTAATGAAAGCTTTTCAAAAATTAGCTGTACGCTATGGAATAGTCTTCAGTGGATATAGCGGGCGTGATTTTAGTGTGATGGAAGAGTTAAATAAAATGTTGGAAATGCCCAATATGTTTCCTCAAGGTATTTTTTGGCTGACAAGAAAATCAAGCGATTTGCCCGAGCCAGTTCACAAATTTATTGAAAATGCTAAAGCTAAAGGATTTAATGCTCACATTATAGATGGTGCAGGAAATTACGATGATGTTATGCGAAGGATATGGGAATTAATTGATAATAAACCTCAAGAAATGCAAGAGAAGGTTCGGGGGTCTTCAAAACATACAATGAGCCCTTTTAAAGAAACATTTGGGAAAAAATTCCCCAAATTAAGGATAAATGCTTTTAAAATTTTAAAAATTCCTAATAGAATTATGGCTGTTTCAATTCCTCAAATAAAAACATATAAAGAGTTGACGACTGAATTTTCTCAATTATCTCTAATTTTTTCAAAAGGAGATAGAATATTATTTTGGGGAAATCCTGCCGAATTAGAAAAAATTTCTTTGCCTAAAGAAAATTTAGAGGAAATGGATGTTCCGAAAGAATTTTTTGCAAGTAAGCAATATCAAAATCTAATATTGAAAGCTCTTATGCGTGCAATGGTGCGTGAGAAACCTCTTTCAATTAAGCGATTGGGGACAAAATACTTTATTACGCTCTCTCCTGCAATAAAGACGGGGGATATGATAGTAAAAACATTAAATTCTGCTACTAATCATGAAATACAAGGGCATATCAAGAATATGAAGTGGCAAGAAGCTGTTGAGATTCATTTAGAAAATATTGATGATACCTTTTTTATAATTCTAAAACCTTCAATATGGATAGAGCCTAAAGAAGCAAGAGAAGAGTATAAGCTTTTTATAAAAAGCAGATTGAAGAAGAGATCCAATCTTTACTATAACAAATATTTAGATGCTTGGTCGGAGATTCTTTTTTGTAATATACCGGTAACGACAGATCGTCATTGTCTTTTAACTCCATTTGCTCATTTAAAGAGCAACAACCCCATCTTTGAAGTCTGTCCAAAAAATTGCTTTACAGGAATGCTGTGATATGAAAGCAGAAATACAAGGGTATTGTCAAATTCCAGAACCCGTTTTAGTATTTGGTAACAAAAAAGAAAATATCCATCCATTGATGGGTCTCACACAACACGGCCCGTATTCTTTAGGATTTCCTAATGATATAACACTTGGGTGTTTGTGCCCAACAAAGAGGAAAAGAGAGATTGAAGCTCTTGTAGAAGAATTAAATACTTCAAGTAGCAAAATTACTTATTATCATCAATATTATGTGCCGTATTTGGGGTTTAAAAGAATATTTAAAGCATCTTTAACGCTTGATCAAAAGTATATTTTTGATTTTCCTAAAGAACTAGAGGATGCTATTTCTAGAAATTCTAAGCAAGAAATTGCAAGCAGATTGAAAAGTTTATTTTCTTGTATTGCTGCTAATAGACTATCTTTTCATGTTCTCCTGTTGCTTATGCCCCCGTCTTGGAACGAATTCTATAAAGATATAAAAATGATGGCTGCTAAATATAGAATTCCTCTTCAAATTTTAACAGAAAAGGCATTTTCTGAGTCTAACAGAGTAAATGTCCTTTGGGGCTTAAGCGTTGCAATCTATGCTAAGGCTGGCGGAATCCCTTGGAAACTAAAATCTGCAAACACAGAGGAAGCCTTTTTAGGTATAAGTTATAGTTTAAAAATGGCAGAAGACGTGAAAACACCTCAGTATATTACTTGCTGTAGCCAAGTTTTTGAACCAGATGGAACGGGGTTTGAGTTTGTTGCATATCAGACACGAGAATATGCTCTTGATTTTGCAAAAAATCCTTATCTTTCTTATGTAGAAATGGCCTCTCTGGTTTCAAAGAGTTTAAATATTTATCAAAGGGCACATCAGGGAAAGTTACCTAAACGAATTTTTTTTCATAAAAATACGCACTTTACCGAGCAAGAGATAGCTGGTTGTCAAGATGCTTTTGGAAATCAAATACAGGTAGAATTGATTCAGATCATTAGATCCAGTGTGTGGAGGGCTGTAAGAATTGACGACAATCGTGTAATTTCAAAACATCCTTGTTTTCGAGGAACTTATTTACCTTTATCTAATCGTGAATGTGTCCTTTGGCTACAAGGAGCAGTCAATCTGACAACAGATTCTAATTATTTTAAAGAAGCGTATTCTGTTCCAAAGTCTGTTTTAATCAAGCGTTATTTAGGAAATGCTAATTGGCATGAAATTTGTTCTGGTATTCTTGGTTTAACAAAAATGGATTGGAATAATAATTTATTATATAAATCTTTGCCAATTACCCTAACTTATTCTCAGAAATTTGCTCAAATTATTCAAAATCATGATATTCCTTTTGGCGAGACATATAATTATATTTATTTTATGTAATATCCTCGTTTGAGGATTAAATCCTATTTTAGGACAAAAAATACAATTTTTGGGCTAAAATGGTATATTATTTGTAGGAAATAATTGTATTTTCTGTTATATGTCTTATTTATAAATTATTTAGCTTTGAAGGAGTATTTGTCTGGCTTTTAAGCCGTTTTGACGGCTTAAACACAATTTGAGTCTGTTTTTGGAACCGCATGAGGAATGCGGTGCGCTTTTGGGATACCAAAGGCTCAATCGTAGTCCAAAAACAGCCGAGTTTAGACACAGAGTAAGCGGCCTAATTACCCGTTTGCCCTGTGTCGAATGTTTCCTGCCCTTCGGGGCGGGAAACTGCGGCTGTTTATATTTGGGTTACTACGATTGGCTCGGATATAACAGCCGCCATTTTTTATATCCTTTCCCGTTTCCTTGGTTCCGCTTTACAGATTATCTTCTAAAAGGAGCGTATGATGAACTTAGGAATCCGGGTAGATACCCGCATTAAAGAAAACCTTAAAAAGTATCAAAAACAATTATTGCGCTTACAAGAGTTAGATGCTAAAGAGGCCCCTACCGAAAAAATAGCAATGGATATGCTTTGCGATGTGTTCGGTTATGATTTAGAGCACGTTTTCGGGCAATACGGCAATAATGGGCGTTCTTGCGATGCCGTTATTAAAGACGATAAGAAAGTCTTTTATGTGTTTGAATGCAAGCGAATAGGAACGGATAAAAAAGACTTTAACAAGCACATCCGCCAAGTGATAGAGTATTGCGCCACCTTGAATGTTCCTTGGGGCATTTTAACAAACGGGGCTTATTGGCAGTTGTACTATGTGGATATTAAAGCCCAGCCCGTAACTGCGGAATTAATTTGGGATTTTGATGTATTGGAATTAAGCCACCGCCAAGCGGCCCATCGTGAACTATTGCTCCCTTTATGCCGGGAAGCGATTGCCAAACGCTTAAAAGAGGGTATTTTAGAAGAAAAACGGGCCTTAAGCGTGGAAAATATAGCCCGCGTCCTGTTTAGCGACGAAGTATTAAAAGCCATTAGCGGCGTTTTAAGGCGCAAAGTGGGGGCGCGCGTGGATGTGGATACTCTAGAAGCCAAAATCCGCGAATTATGCCCGAATTTGCCCGAAAATATACGGGGCTTTCGTGCCCCTAAGAAGAAAGATAAGCCCACTCAGCCTGAAATTAAAGTCGTTACGATGGCTAAAGAGGGCGCAAACAAGGAATTAAATGGGGAAAATCCTATGGAGGCAACAAAATGAAAAAGATACTTATTGTTTTATTGGTATGTGTACTCAGTGCAACCGCGTATAGCTTTGATGCGGTTAAAAACAGTGATGGTACTTGGACTATTTCCGGGCCGGAAGTAACATCCCGTACCTTTGGCCAAACGACCTATTATTGCATTAAGCGGGGCGGGGCCGAGCAATGTTATACAGCGGCTGAGTTAACAGCGGATTTAGACAAGCGTTTGGAGCAGGGAAACACGGATATAAAACCCGTTTCGGTTTCTGAAGAAGAACTTAAATCTTTACCCGCTACCACCAAAGAACAAACCTTTAGGAATTATATGGATACCACCTATCAGCAAGGCGCGCCTATTCCCGGAGCAGAGGATAATCAGCCGAAAGAAACCTCAGAAACTCCCAAAGAGTCAAAAAGTTTCTTAAAAAAACTGAGTGATTTCTTATCTTCTCTACTGTTCTTTTTGTAATGCAAAGGCCGGCCTCAAAGTCGGCCTTTTACTTTGTTAGAATGAGGAATATAACTAACAAAGGATGATAATTATGGAAATTAAATTTGCGTTGTGGCAATACAAAAAAGATGAGTTGGGGGAATTAAAGCCCACTAATCCCATTGTGGTAAGTACGTGGGAGGAGGTGCGGGCAAAAGCGAAGGAAGGATATAGATTGCAGGGGCTGACATATCCCGTTTTCCAAATGTTTAAAGCATTGAAATATAACGAGTATTTCCTAAAGGAACGGGAGCGATTTAGAAAAGAGTTTCAAATTCCGGCGCGGGTTAGTTTTAAAAAATATTTAGAGAATTCACGCTATTTTGCCAAAGATAAAAAGATAACAAAAAAGAACTTTATCACGAGTCCCTTTTTTAAGGAGATTTGTTTCTTGGGGAAAGTGGTGCAAAGCTACCGGATGCCCAACCATATAAAGGAACTGCTGAGAGATTTATTTTATACGGGCGTTGTACGTTTTATCCCCCCGTTTGGCGGAGATGTGCGTATTGTAATTTATCCTAAACAGCGTTGGTTACATCCTAAGGAAGTTCGTTTGGAGATAACCTCTCCCCATATGACAAAAAATGCTTTAAAAAAGTTTATTGATTTGCATTGGGAAATGTTGCAACCCTATATTTCGGCATTACCAGCGGAGAATAATCTGTTAATTACCGAGCATGACTTGGAAGTTATGCGCTTGCGAAAAGAAAATAAAACGATTTCAAATGTAGCTACTGAAATGTATTTAGCTATGAATCCCGGTGATGTGCGTTACGGGAAAGAAAAAGAAGTCAAGGAAGCAACAGTTAAAACGGCTTATTTTAGAGCCAAAGAAAAAATAGATGAGTTGTTTCGTCCCGTCGGTCAAAAGAAGAAAAAGGTGCGCTGATAAACTTGATTTTATCGTTTCCGGGGTTTGTGTAATCTTAGGAGACGAAGTGGTCTCTTTCTTTATTCTATCCTTTGTCTATGAAGCACTTGGGCAAAGGATTTTTTATTACAGCGCAAGATGTCCCGGCCGACTTTATTAAGGAAACACAAAAGTTGGTCGCGGATAGCTGCGGGTGCAAAATAACCGCCGCGCAAGCGTTGCAAATAATTCAATCTTGGCTGGAATTTGCGGATATATTAGTTCGTTTAAACCAGCTGTCCGGCGCGTCAAATAAACAATAAAGGAGCAAAGAATATGGACAAGACAGTTATTTATTTAAGAGTATCCAGCAAAGGACAGGAAGAAAACGGCTATTCTCTGGACGCACAGGAAAAGCTGGCCCGAGAATATGCCGCCAAGAAAGGATTAGAGGTGGTCAAAATATGGAAAGGAGCAGAATCTGCTTGGGGAAAGATTGAAAGAACCAATTTTTCTGAAATGCTGGCTTTTATGAAAAAGCACCACGAGGTCAGGCATATTATTTTTGATGTGCTAGACCGTATGACCCGCAATGATGTGGATAAACTTAAAATTGCCCAATTAGTAAAGCAATATGATAAAGTGGTTCATTTTTCCCGCGATAACAAAATGTACAGCCGGGAGTCCAGCTCCGACGAGGAGTTTATGATGGATGTGCAGGTTGCCGTTGCCAAAAAACTATCCAATGACATTTCCCGCAAAACCACAATGGGTATGACAGAAAAGGCCGAACAGGGTATTTATCCGGCCCGCGCGCCGATTGGCTACCTAAACAATCACCGCACAAGTAAAATTGATATTGACCCAGAACGCGCCCCTTTTGTACAGCGTTTGTTTGAAATGGCGGCCAGCGGGGAATATTCTTTGCAAATGATAGAGGATATCCTGTATGCGGAGGGGTTAAGGGAGCGTTTGCATAATGGCAGAGTGCGTAAAAGTACCCTGTATCGTGTGCTTCATAACCCGATGTATTATGGCACTTTTCGTTGGGGCAAGAAACTCTATCCGGGCATTCACGAACCGCTCATCACAAAAGACTTATTTGAGAGGGCCAATAAGGCCCTCTCCATTTTTGAGCGCCCCCGCGTGACTACCCGCAATTATCCTTTTGCTAATCTGCTTCATTGCAAAGATTGCGGCTGTTCTATTGTGGGGGATTTTGCCAAAAAGAAATATATGTATTACCGCTGTTCCTTTTCTAAAGGGCAACATCCACACGAAAAATACATCCGGGAGCATCAGCTGGATGAGGCGTTTGCGGCCTTGATAGATGCTATTAGTTTAAAGCCGGGAGTAGTGGCGTGGCTACAAAAAGCCATAGAAATACGCTTAAAACACTTGGAAAAGGCCCAAAACAAGGCGACGGGCGGGCTGAAAGCGGAACTAAGCAAAAAGCAAACGGAATTAGAACGGTTATATGACGAGGGCTGGGAAAAGGGCTATCCGGCGGAGTTTATAAAACGCACGGAAGAACGCTTAAAAACGGCTATTGCCGAGCTTACACAGCAAATACAAGCCCAAACGATACAGCCGGACGCCGTACGGCAAAAAAGTACGGATATTTTAAAGTTGGTATGTAATATGGGTACTATTTATCGCGCGGCTCCGCTTTCAGAAAAAAAGCCGCTTTTGCGCCATATAGCCAGCGATTTTGTATTGGACGGACACAAAATTTACCCAAAATACCGCGAACCGTTTAATATTTTTGCGGAAGGAAATAAAAAATGCTTAGAAATTAAGGGAAAATCCCCTAAAAGTTCTAAGCATTTAATATGGGGTGGATGACGAGATTTGAACCCGCGACCTCCGGTTCCACAGACCGGCGCTCTAACCAGCTGAGCTACATCCACCATAAATCTATATCATATTATACCAATTTCCCATTCTCTCTGCAAAATCCCCGCCGGTGTTCGGCGGGGGCGATTCATTTTTGGTGGGAAGACTCTTTCAGTTTGGCGGCCAATTCTTCTGGCGGTTGGGCCGGTTCTTCGGCTTTTCCTAAAGCATACTGAAAGCCCAACTTTTTGATGTGCTCCAATTCGGCGGTCGATCGCACATTGTCTGCCGCCAGGAAAATGCCCAACTTTTGGCAAATTTCCACTACGGCTTGCGCAATTGTTTGCTGTTTGGGGTCCCCTTGGGGCGTCCAAATACCGGGGGCTACTTTAATCCCTTCTATCGGCAAATGCTGGAAGATATTGGACAAGGTAACCCCTTTCCCTTCGTAGCATACGGTTAAGCCAAATCCGGCTTTGCGCAACTGCTCGCCGGCGCGCTGTAGTTGGGGCAGGAAATCGGTGCGGGCGGTTTCTGTTAGTTCCAGCACCAGCCATCGGTTTTCTATGCCATAAGCGGCTGTTTTTTCACAGAGGCGTTGGATAAAATTACCGTCATATAATAATTCGTTGGATAGATTGACCACCAGGGGAATGAGCGGGGTGCCTTCTTTTTTCCATTTGGCCAATGTTTGGCAGGCGGTTTCAAACAAGAAACGGTCGAACTGGAAAATAAACCCATTCTTGCGGAAAACCGGCAGAAATTGCTCCATAGAAAGGGGGGCTTCTCTTCCCGGGATATGCCATTGTGCGGCTGCCATAGCGGCCCCGATTTGGCCATTTTTTAAAGAAACAATCGGCTGCAGCAAAAAGTGCATTTGCCCCTTTTTAAGGGCTTGCTGCATTTGCTGTTCCATAAAGTCTTCTTCTTCCAAAGTGTGCTGCCAGCTGGGCTGATAAAACGCTACGATTTCGTCGTAGCGGCCTTTTACGCGGCTTTTGGCTACGGCGGCGCGGTTGTACATATCCCGCAGCGGCATGGAGCGGTCTTCTATGGGGTACACGCCAAAAGAAATCAGCAAGGCATACGCTTGGCGGTTTTCGGTTTGGAAGCTGGTAATTTGTTCGCTTAATAATTCCAGCCGGTTTTTTAATTCGCCTTCGCTCTTGTACTCCAGCAATAAGGAGAAATAATCCCCATATATGCGGGTGAAAAGTTCATTTGACTGCAAATTATTTTTCAAGATAGTGGCTATGTGTTTAAGCAAAATATTGCCCACATCGTAGCCGTGTTGTTCATTAAAAATTTTGAATTTGCTTACGTCCATAGCTACTATGGCGTAGGGGGTGGAGGGATTTTCTTGCAATAATTTTTCGGCTTCGGGGCGTATGGCCGCCGCATTAGGAAATCCGGTCACTGGGTCGATATAGGCAGAAGCAAACAGCTGTTCCCGGCTGTTCTTTTGCTGCAAAAAGATGTATCCCCATACCAATAAACCCGCCACCGCTACTGCTAAACATAAGATTAAAAGCAGGGTAATAAACGCATTTAATTGGGCCGACAACCGTGCCGTAGGCACTACGGACAGCAGGTACCAGTCGTTTATGCCAATGGGTTCATAGCTGATGTGGAGTTCGCCTTTTTCAGCCGAGTTATAGTGAATGGTGCCGCTTTTGCGTTGTTGGAAATCCGCTTGGATATTGTTTGCCAATTCGTGGTTTGGATCGTCGGGAGAATTGAAAATATTATAAAACCCGCTGACGGCGTTTTTATGCAAAGCACCAATGATTTTATCCCCGTTTTCCTGCACTACTACCGAGTACCCTTCCCCGCCAAAACTAGGTATATCCAATGCGTGGGTATATTCCTCCGTGGCGCGCGTAGCAAACAAAACGCCGATAATTTCTTCGTCGTGGCGTACCGGGACGGCTTCCACCACAATGCGTTCCCCGTCGGAAGCGTCAATAATCAGGTTGGAAACGTTGGCTTTTCCTTGCATGGCTTGCTGGAAGTGCTTTTCGTGCGAAATATCCAGCAGCAGGTCGTCGCTCAGTACGGCCATGCCGTCCGGATAAACAAAACCCATACGTTTAAAATTATTGGATTTTGTTTCCGCTTTCATTAATTTGATAATGGCCTTTTCGGTTGGATCGGGCAGTGCTCCAACGGCGGTGGCAATGCTTTGCAGGAGGTCCAAGTCGTCCTGCACTTTGGCTTCTATGATGTTTACGCCCTGCTTGGCTACTTCGGACAGATAGGTTTTCATGTCGTCGTGTAGCAAGGTGCTCAGACGGTTTACATATAGAAAAATCCCGGTGGAAAGCACGGCTGTACAAACCAAAAGCAAAACAGAGAACTTAAAAAAAGAAAATGGTTTTTTCACAAGCAATTCCTCTTTTGTCTTGAAAAAAGGAGCCTTGGGGGCTCCTTTTGATATTACCATTTTTCGGTGTGTATTTTGGCGGGGTCAAAGCGGTCCACGTCTTCTTTTTTCTCGTTGGGGTATCCCAGTGCGATGATGTTAAGCGGTTTTACATAATCCGGTAAGTTCAAAATTTGGGACAACCCTTTCATGCGGTCTTCATTGGGGTACACACCCAACCACACGCTGCCGATACCCAAAGAAGTCGCCGCCAGCAAGATATTTTGGGTAGCGGCTCCACAGTCAGCCAGCCAGTAGCCGGGGGCATGTTCGCGCTGGGTGTTCCCGCATACTACAATGGCGCAATCCGCCTGTTCCAGCATTTTGGCATAGGGGTGGATATGCATCATTTTTTTAAAGGTATCTTTGTTTCGTACAACGACGAAATCCCATTCTTGGCAGTTGCGCGCCGTGGGCGCCATCATGGCGGCCCGCAAGAGCGTGTTTAAATCGTCTTGGGCGATAGGTTGGTTGGTAAACTGCCGGATACTTCTTCTTTTTAAGATAGCTTCCATCACTTTCATTTGGTTTCCCCCTTTAAACGAAGTACTTTTTCTTTAAAGAAGCGCGCCAGGCCGCCGCGTGCTGTTTCGCGGTAATCTTTATTCATATCCAGCCCGGTTTGCATCATAGTGGCCAAAACGTCGTCGTATGACACCCGGTTGTCCCCGTCCGACATAAGGGCATAGGTGGCGCAGTCCAGCGCGCGCGAGGCGGCCAATGCATTGCGTTCTATACACGGGATTTGCACCAACCCGTCCACGGGATCGCAAGTAAGGCCCAGGTGATGTTCCAACCCCATTTCGGCCGCGTAGGCGATGCGGCGGTTATCGGCGCCTTCCAGCTGGCAGGTAGCCGCGGCCGCCATAGCACACGCTACGCCCACTTCGCCCTGGCAGCCGACTTCGGCCCCGGAAATGGACGCATTGGCCTTGGCCATATTGCCAAACAGGCTGGCTGTGGCCAGGGCGCGGATAATGGTGTTGTCTTCAAATTCGCAAATTTCCTGTACCAAGCGGCACACCGCCGGTACTACCCCGCACGAACCGCAGGTCGGCGCGGTAACGACCACGCCGCCGGAGGCGTTTTCTTCCGCGCAGGCCAGCGCATAGGCAAACAAGTTGTTCATACGGCGCAGGTATTGGGGGGAATTTTCCGCCTTGTACAGGTAGCGCCGCGCTTTGCGCTCCAAATTAAGCGACCCCGGCAATACACCGCGTTTTTCCAGGCCGCGGTTCATAGTGGACTGCATGGTTTTCCATACGGTTTCCAGATAGTTCCAAATATCGGCGCCTTCGCATTCTTCCACATATTCCCACAGCAACATGCGCTTTTGGGAAGTGTATTCCAAAATTTCGGCCATGGAATGGTGGGGATAAATGTTGTTGATTTGTTGGCCGATGTTCTCGTCGTCGCGGATAGCTCCGCCGCCAATACTGTAAAACACTTTGTCCCCCATAACGTGCCCGGCTTTATCCAGTGCCTGCAGGCGCAGGGCGTTGGGGTGTTTGGGCATAAAGGTAGTGTAATCCCACACAATTTCTACCGGCTTGGGGTAGAACGCTTCTTTGATGGTAAAATCGGTTAAGTGGCCTTTTCCGGTGGCCGCCAAGGAGCCGTACAATACGGCTTTAAAGCTGGCGGCGGACGGATAAGTGTGGTTGAAAGCGTCGGCTGCTTTGCGGGGGCCCATCGTGTGGCTGCTGGAAGGGCCCATTCCTATTTTATACAACTCTCTGAGTGATTCCATAGCGTTTCCTTGCAACGGGTAGTAATATATAAAAAATGTTATCATATTTGGTATGAATATACTTTCTTCTCTGCTGGTGGCGTTAGGGCTTTCGATGGACAACTGGGCTGTTACCATTGCGTCTGGTTGTTCGTACCGGGACCATATTGCCAAATCGTATATTTTTAAGGTAAGCGCCTTGTTTGCCGCGGCGCATTTTGTGATGTTTTCGGCCGGTTGGCTGTGCGGGGCGGGGGTGGGCAAGTATATTGGCGCGGTGGACCATTGGATTGCTTTTGCGATTTTGGTGTTTATTGGTGCGCGTATGGTAAAGGAGTCCCGCCAAAACCAGGCCGCGGCGGATGTGTGCACTTTACATTCTTTTAAAACTTTATGTGCATTGGCGGTGGCCACCAGTTTGGATGCGCTGTTGGTGGGAATGGGCTTGGCGTTTACGGCGGCCCCGTTTTGGGCCACCGTGCTGATGCTGACGGCGTGCGTGTTTGCCACCAGCTGGAGCGGATTTTATGTGGGGGCCTATTTGGGGCGGAAGTTTGGTAAAGTGATGGAAGCACTGGGCGGCGTAGTGTTGATGCTTATTGGCGTGAAATTGTTGCTTGAAGGAATAGGCATTTGGTAGAATTTTGTATCTAAATGGAGGTCCGGCTATGGGCATAATATCCGTAACGATTATCTTTTTGTGTATTGGCGTGGACAATATGGTTTCGGCTAATATGTCGGCGATAAAAATGTCGTCCGATAAGAAAAGCATTTTTTCTATTAAGTTGGCTTTGTTCTTTGCCGGATTTAACGCCTTGTTGTTTACGGCGGGATATATTTTGAGTATGATTTTCTTCCGCTCGTGGGTGCATTTTGCAAACAATTGGGTGGCGTTTGCTTTTCTGTTGTTGTTAGGGATTAAGTTTATGTTGGAATCAATTGAAAAATCCCCCAGTTTTAGCAATGTGGACGCGGACGATACCCGCAAGTTGGCCAAAGTGTCCGCCGTTATCGGGTTGAATTCGTTTTTGGTAGGGTATGCCGTAGAAACGATGGACAAGGCGTATTTCCCGCAGGTGCTTTTATTGCTTATTTTATCGTTTGCCATGACGATGCTCGGCTTCCATTTGGGCAAAAAAACGTCCAAAACGATTGTCAGCAAAAAAATTGAATTGGCCGCGGGTTTGCTTTTGATTATTATGGCAGTTAAAATGATTATTATTTAACTGTACCGTTTCCAATTCCCCCGCTTTCCAACCGGAAGGCGGGGTTTTATTTTAGAAAAAAAGCTTGCTTCTCTTTAAAAGCAATATATACTATAAAGAAGGGGTTCTATAATAGTTGGGGGACGGATATGCAGCTATACAAACAAAAGGAAGCTTTCACCCTGCCGGAACTTTTGGTGACGGTGGTGGTAATAGGTATTTTGGCGGCGGTAGCTTTGCCGCGTATTTATAATGCGGCGGAACAGCGCAAAACCACCGAAGCCGAAGAAATACTTGCGGCGCTGCGCACCGAGCAAGAAAAACGCTGCGTGTTGGATAAGCGCTATATAACCGATTTTGCCGTTTTGCCGGGGATTTTGGCAAACGAAGAGAGCAAATATTTTCGTTACGAGCTCTTGCCCACCGGTGCGGAGGCGCACCGCAAAGGCGGGTATGGATATGTGTTGCGTATGCCTTCTTACGAAGACGGCCGGATTTGTTGCGAAGACGCAACAGCGTGCCAACGCCTGCGGAAAGATTATCCCACTTGCACCGATTTAACAGCCCGCGCCGATTATCGCTCCGGCGAGGAGTGCTCCCCCGTTAAAAAGACGGCTCTTTGCCAAGGGCCGGATACCCGCCCCTGCGGCTGCCAGGAACAAGGACAGCAAACCCGCACCTGTGACCCTGCAACGGATACCTGGAGCGACTGGGGCAGCTGCAGCATTGCGCTTACTTGCGATTGTTCGGCGGTGTCCGGTCCGCGCCCGGCCCCGCAGGAGCAACCCTGCCCACAGGGCGGCACCCAAAGCCGCGGTTTTTCCTGCGACACGCTAACCGGTCAATGGATTGCGGACCCGTGGGGGGAATGTAAGCAGGAGGGCTCCTCGGCGGCTGTGCCGGATGTCCCGCCCGCAGGAGAAATAGAGAATTCCGCTCGTATGTCTGGAATGGGTATGGAGGAGAATTTAGATTCTGCCTTAAGTATGGAAATATCTTTGCCGTAGATAGAAATATTTTATTCGGAAAATGCCATGTTTATGAAGGCCTTGATTTGTTTTTTTTTTGATAAATTGGGATTATGTATCAAATTTATCAAAAATCTTTTCAAACGAAAAAAAACGCTGGATTTACGCTTTTAGAACTGTTAGTGGTCGTTTTAATTATTGGTGTATTGATGGCAGTAGCAGTTCCGCAATATGAGACTGCAGTACTAAAAAGCAAAGTGATGCGTATGCTTCCAATGCTGCGGACCCTGCATGAAGCGCAAGAGCGGTATTTTTTGGCAAATGGCGAATATACTGGGGTGTCCAATTTGGATGTTGATATCCCTAAAGATTATATTTCCTCTTATGCGGGACGCGATTTCTTTTGGGAGGATGGCACTTATATTACATTAGATGGAACTTATACTACAAATGGAGATGGTACGCGGCAACGGGCTAAAACTGTGATGGGCGGAGTGTATAGTGTTATCGGTAATACAGGTGCTCCTAAAATTTCGTTTATTTTTTATGGCCATTATTCAGCAGAATATCAAGATCGGATTGTATGCTATGCTACCAGCTCTGTGGGACAGAAAATATGCAAAAGTTTTGGAGGGGAACAAATTTCTGGTACGCGTTGGTTTTTTCAGTGAAGCCTTTAAATAGTTTTCATCTAAAAACGCCCGTACGAGTAGTGCGGGCGTTTTGTATGGACAGATCTTATTTGCCGAGGGCTTTCCAAGCTTCTTTTTCCGCTTTTAAAGCTTCTTTGGCTTCTTTAGCGGCTTTTTTGGCTTCGGCTTTTTTGGCTTCGGCGGCTTCTTTTTCCGCTTTGGCTTTGGCCTTGGCGTCTTCTTTGGCTTGTTTTAAAGCGGCCTTTTTAGCGGCGGCTTCTGCTTTGGCCTGTTCTTTGGCGGCTTTGGCTTTGGCTTTCGCTTCTTCTTTGGCTTTCTTCAAGGCTTCTTTTTCGGCTTTGGCTTTAGCCTTGGCTTCTTCCTTGGCGGCTTTGGCCTTGGCTTTAGCTTCTTCTTTGGCGGCCTTAGCGTTCGCTTTGGCTTCTTCCGCCGCGGCCTTAGCATTGGCTTTGGCTTCTTTCAATTGGGCTTTAGCGTCCGCGTCTTGGTTTTGGGCTTTGGCCTGAGCTTCGGCCTTGGCCGCTTGAATTTTGGCAATGGCGGCTTCTTTCTTGCTTTGGATGTCTTTTCTCAAAGCGGTAATTTTGGACAGCGTGCAGTTATTAATGCAGGCCACGTCTGCCGCGGCACAGCCGCAGTCATCCGCCGCGCGGACGCTGGTGGGCCAAGCGGCGCTCATGGTCAGCGCGAAAGCGAGTACGATAATTTTTTTCATGTTTTTCTCCTTGTAAATAAAGTTCCTTTACTCCTGTATTTTACTACAATTAAAAACTTTGCTCAATGCAGGCAATAAAAACTTTCGGGCGGCGGAAAAGATGTTTTTGTAAAATATATATATGGAAACCTTGGCGATAACCCCGTGGTGGGTAAATGTGTTGTTAGGAATAGTGGTCATTAATTTACTGGTATGGCCGCTTACTTCCCGCTGGGTGGAAAGCCACTTGGAAGTGTTTTTATTAGGGGTAGGTGCCGCGGCCGTAACCATTAGCGGCGGCTGGAGCACCAGCTTTCTATACGAAACGCTAAACTACCCGGTGAATGTGGCGTTTATTGTATTGGTAGTAAGCGTTATTTTTAACAATTACTCCCGGTATATTTTCCGCGTGTTATTTGCGTTCTTTCGCAAGTTGGAACCGCGCTACAGTTTTGCTTTGCTTATCTTTTTGTTGGGGATTACGTCCTCTTTGGTGAGTGTAACCGTTTCGGCCCTGGTATTAGCCGAAGTGCTAAAAGTAGTCAGCTTGGAGCGGACCTCCACCGTGCGGATTACCGTGTTTGCCTGTTATGCCATTGGGTTGGGGGCCGTGCTTACGCCGTTGGCGGAGCCGTTGGGGTTAATTATTAATAATGCTTTGGCCGGGGCACCGCATCATGCGGATTTCTTCTTTTTATTAAAGAATTTCTTTTGGTGGATTACCCCCGCCATCTTGCTTTTATCGGTGGCAGCCGGCTACAGCGCACGCCATGCCGGCACCACGATGCAAATGCATATTCGCGAAGATAAAGAAACCTACGCTTCCATGCTGCGCCGCACCTGGCATATCTATATGTTCGTGGCTGCTTTAAATTTAATCAGTACCGGGCTTCGCCCGCTGGCGCAAAGCACTATCACGCATTTAGGCGGGAAAGTGCTGTTTTTGGCAAATGCCGTGTCGGTAATTATCGACAATGCCACCTTGGCCGCTATTGAAATTGTTCCTACCATCTCCCACCAAGACCTTATCTATATGGTGGTTGGATTAGCGGCGTTTGGCAGTATGTTGGTGCAGGGGAATTTGCCCAACATCGTAGCGGCTGAAAAACTGGGCATTAAAAGCCGTGAATGGGCCGCAATTGCTGTCCCCACGGGGCTTATCTTGATGGCCGGATACTTTTTAGCACTGTCTATTCTCCTCTAATTAGGCCTAGGCCTATTGTCTGCTGGGCCTTTCGGCCCTTGTTCCGCCGCGTTGGTTGTGTTATCTTTAGTATAAGGCCTCGTTAGTAGGAAGCAAGAGGCGTTTTCCTGCCGGGCCGGACACGGCATTTGTTTCGCTGCCCGGGAAAACACACCAAACAGGAGCCATTTTATGAAAAATCCAATCGTGCTGGGGTTGCTGCTCAGCCTAACCATGCCCTGCCTAGCGCAAAAAAATCTATTTAAATCGCTGGGGGAAAAGGGAGCCTTAACCAGAGCATTTTCCAAAAACGCCCAACAGGTGCTGGGAACCCAGTCCTCCAGCGAAGTGCTGCGCCATGCACGGGTGGTGCAAGGCAAAATTCTGCCTGGCCCCAAGCCGGAGGTTTCCAAATACATTTCCAATATCGAACGCCACATTTTTGCGCCTGCCCCGGCGCTGAGCGGAATTAGTTTGCTGCAAGACCCCACCCCCGAACAAGCGGTGCGCGTAGGGCTATTATACCGGCGGGTAATGGAGGAATTTAAGAAATTTAAAAAAGAGATGGACGTCTTTTTGTACTATCAAAGCAAACCCAGCGAAAAACGTTCCCTAATGCCCGTGGAACGCGGGGAATGGGCCAGCAAAATTGGGCATATGCACGCACAGTTGGACCGGCTAAAAACGTGCATATCGCCGGCGGACCCTGCCTATAAAGCGGCACGGGAGTATGTGGCCTATGCGGCAGAGGTTGTAAGCCCTTTTATGAAAGGCATTTTATTGGGAACCCGGCAAGACCGGACAGACCGTGTATACAAGCAGGAAGAGTTCTTTTTGTATACCCCCAAGGCCAACGAAGACGCCGCTTGGAAAGGTATGCTGCCGGCAGCTGTGCGGGCGCGCCAAACGGCCGGCAAGCTGCCGCACGGTATCAAAATGGCCGTATTGAACGACCGCTACAGCGTACTGCGGCGTATGCAGGAGCTGAACCAAGCGCAAAAGTTTTTCCCGGGTTGGGAGATATCGTATTACCAAGATACGGAAGCGTTGCTTAATGCCGTTTCGTACCAGGGAAAAGAGTTTGACGTAATTCTGACGGATATTGTGGTTCCGGGCGGCGGCGGATTTTATTTAACGGGCGTTTTGCGTGAAAATAAATTTAAAGGCGCCATTATTGCACTAGCCGCTTTTGAAGAAGATAAAGAAATCGGACAGACTTTATTTTCGATTGGGTTTGATGCCATGATTCCGCAAAGCATTGGTTTTGAACGCGGAAAACACTGGCCGCTGCTGATTATGAAAAAATTGCAGAATTATTTTTACTACCGGGATTTGAATGGCTGGGAAAGATAAATGTAAAGCGCGGGCAACCCCCGCGCTTTTTGCTGAGCACCGCTATGCAAATAGGCCAGGGCCCAAGATAAAATGGGCCTTTTGACCCTTGTTGCCGCCTGCGCATTCTAGTAACCTATATAGAGAGAGTTTAGGGCTGAAGACCTAAGGAGAGAATTATGAGAGGGTTGGCTTTGTTGTTGATTTTGGGGATTTCCTTCCCGTGCGCGGCGCAAAAAAACGTCTTGCGCGAAATGACGGGCAAAGGAATTGTAAAACAGGCTTTTTCCCAAAATGCAAGCCAAGTGCTGCAAAATGGTATGCAGAACGGGGTGTTGCGTAATGCGCGTGTAGTGCAGGGGAAAATATTGCCCGGAAGCAAAAAGAAAGTGATTTCCTATAATAAGGACCTGGATAAATATATTTTCAGCCGGGTACAGCCTACGCCGGTGCAAAGCTTGCCGATTTTGATGATTAAACCCAGTTCTATGCAATGGGCCGAAGCCAATCTGACGTATTTGCGGGTAATGGAATCTTTTAAAAAGTTTAAAAAAGAAATGGACGTTTTGCTTTATTATCAGAGCAAACCGAGCGAACGGCGCACGATTTCCAACGCGGAACGTGCCGTGTACGTAAAAAAGATAAGCAAAATCCAAGAGGAACTGGCCAAATTGAAACACCTCATTTCCCCCGACGACCCCGCCTATAAAGCGGCGCGGGAATATGTAATCTATGCGGCGGAAACGGTAAACCCCATGATGCGCGGCGTGCTGAGAGACCGTGTGCATAAGCGGACCGACCGTGTGCTTAACGAAGACGAATTTTTCTTGCATGAGCCGGAAGGAAAAGACTGGGCGGAACTGAGCCAAGCCCCTATGATTGACCAACTGAGGCAAGTAGCCAGCCAACTGCCGCCCAACCTTAAAATTGCCGTGTTAAACGACCGGGAAGAAATGCTGGCCAAAATGCAGGCGTTAAACCAAGCCGGGCTGTTTGTGCCGACCTGGAAAATTAAAACGTATACAAATGCCGAAAATTTAATTAATGCCGTAACACGCGGGCAAGAATCGTTTGATTTAATTTTGTCGGACATTATTGTCCCGGGCGGCGGCGGGTATTATTTGACGGGCATTTTGCGTGACAAAGGTTTTAAAGGCATTATTATTGCCCTTTCCTCTTATGGGGAAGACTCCTCCGTAGCGAAAGCCATGTTTGACAAAGGGTTTGATGGTATGATTTCTAAGCCCATTGGCTTTGAAAACCAGGGAAAGTGGCCCTTGCAAATTATGCAAAATCTAGCGCATTACTTCTACTACCGCGATTTACACCACTGGATGCGCTAGCAAATTCCCACACGAATTCTATTGAGTGGGCGGGAATAACCGCCCACTTTCTATTTTGTAAAAATACCGGCAGAGCCTGCCGGCTAGGAGACAGCATGAAAACAATTGTAGTATCCCTTATTTTGTGTGCGGCATTGCCAAGCGCGGCGCAGGGGAATTTGGCAAAGAAAGCTTCCGAGGGCGCTTTTTCCAAAAGTGCCGAGCAAATTTTACGTCAAGCCGTACCAAACAATATTTTGCGTAATGCGCGTGTAGCCCAAGGGAAAATTCTGCCGGGCGGCTCTCCTACCACGGCTCCGTATATGCAAGATATAGAGCGGCACATTTTTCGGCATGTGCCGCCGCGTGGAATTAGCCGCTTGGAAGCTCCTACGCCTGCCCAGGCTCGCCAGGTTTCCGCTTGGTATACGCAGGTTATGAACAATTTTAAACAATTCCGCAAGGAAATGGACGGTTTCTTGTACTACCAAAGCAAACCCAGCGAAAAACGCGTTTTATCGGTTAGCGAACGGGGAATGTGGGCGCGGAAAATTGTTCAAATGAATTTCCAGCTGGAAAAAATCCGTCCGTTTATTTTTTCGAAAGACGAAGCTTACCAGGCTGCTTGTGCCTATGTGGCTTATGCTGCCCGCATAGTGGACCCGCTTCTTTGCAGTGCGGTGTCCCTCCCGCTGTACGCGAGCCCAAACCGGGTGTATAAACAGTCGGAATTTTTCTTGCATGCTCCCCGGGCGTGGCGTACGGTGCGCTTGGGGAAGAACTCTCCCCAACAGCTGACCATTGCGGTATTAAATGACGAACCGGAATTGCTGGATAATTTTCTGTGGCTGCAGCAAAACGGAACGCTGCCCAAAGGCTGGCAGGTGTTTTGTTATGCGGAGCCGGAAAAATTAATACAGGACGTTACCCGGCAAATCCAAAAGCCCGATTTAATTTTAACCGACATTATCGTACCGGGCGGCGGCGGATATTATGTGACGGGTATGCTCCGGGCGGCCGGCTACCAAGGGGCGATTGTGGGGCTGTCGGCTTTTACCGAAAAAGACAGTATGGGCCGGAATATGTTTGCAGCGGGTTTTGACGGAATGATTTACAGCGCGTTGGAGCTGGAATACGACCCTCAGTGGGGAAATAAAATTTTGGATAAGATACATTATTATTTTTACTATCGCCGGCTGCATGGCTGGCAGCGGTAACCCAGTTTATGCGGCGCGGGAACCCCCCGCGCCGTTTTTATTTCCCGTAGGATTTTAGGCGGTAAATTTGTTTGACACATTACACCAATGAAGTTATAATGGGGGAAGAAGTCCCTGGCTTGATGTATTTCAAATAACAACAGTCCTCTGCCGTACCGGTGCGTGTAGTTTGCGTGCCGAGCGTTTTATTATCTTTCGGAAAAGGAGAAAGTATGACAGACAGATTTGCCCCCGCTGCAAAAATCCTGCAAGAACATCAGTACGATAGTGCTAAATTAATCCCCATTCTGCAAAAAGTGCAAGACGCATACCAGTACCTTCCCGAAGATATTATGCGTTATATCGCAAACGAGTTGGACATTTCCCCGGCCAAAGTATTTGGCGTTGCCACGTTTTTTGCCCATTTTGCCATTACTCCCAAAGGCAAACACATTATTAAAGTATGCAACGGAACTGCCTGCCATGTAAAAGGTTCCTCCTTTGTTATTAATACCGTAAAAGATAAATTAAAACTCAAAGACGGCCAGGATACTACCGACGATATGATGTTTACGTTGGAGTGCGTATCTTGCCTGGGCGCGTGCGGGCTGGCGCCGGTGATGGTGATGGACGACGTCGTCCACGGCCAAATTACCCCGGCCAAAGCCGTTGAAATTATTGATTCCGTTATCGCTTCGGAGGCCAAAAATGCCGACTAAAAATATTGAAAAAATCGCCAAAGACTACAACGACGCTTACAAAAAAATTACCGGCCGCGTGGTAATCTGCGGCGGAACGGGCTGCATTGCCGGCGGTTCCTTGAAAGTGTACGAAGCGTTCCAGCAAGAAATGGAAAAACGCAAAATCGGTTTCTGCTTGCAAATCACTAAAGATTGCCACGAAAACTATTTAAGCCTTTCCGGCTGCCGCGGCTTTTGTGCGATGGGCCCGCTGGTGAGCGTGGGCGATATTTTTTATACCAAAGTAAAACCCGAAGACGTGCCCGAAATTGTGGAAAAAACTTTGATGAAAGGCGAAGTTATCGACCGCCTGCTCTACCATAATCCGGCCAACAACCAAAAAGCCAAAACGGTGGCAGATATCCCCTTTTATGCCAAGCAGGAACGCATTTTGCTGCACGATTGCGGGCGTATTAATCCGGAAGACATTAACGAATATATTGCCCACGGCGGTTATGCTCAGGCCAAACGCGCTTATACGCAAATGACGGACGAAGAAGTCTGCAAAGAAATGATTACCTCCGGCCTGCGCGGGCGCGGCGGCGGCGGCTTCCCCACCGGCAAAAAATGGGATTTAACCCGTGTGGAACCGGGCCCCAAAAAATACGTCATTTGCAACGCCGACGAAGGAGACCCCGGCGCTTTTATGGACAGAAGCGTCATGGAAGGCAACCCCAACGCCGTGCTGGAAGGCATGATGATTGCCGCGCGCGCTATCGGAGCCGACGAAGGCTACATCTATGTGCGTATGGAATACCCGCTGGCTATCCAGCGCGTGCGCACGGCCATTAAGCAAGCCGAAGAATTAGGAATTTTAGGGGAAAACGTTTTCGGTTCCGGCCTTAATTTTAAAATTAACGTAATGGAAGGCGCCGGGGCGTTTGTCTGCGGCGAAGAAACCGCTCTAATCGCGTCTGTGGAAGGCAAACGCGGTATGCCCAAAATCAAACCGCCTTTTCCCAGCCAATGCGGTCTGTTTGGCAAACCCACGGTCATTAACAACGTGGAAACCTTGGCTACCGTTCCCAAGATTATGGAAATGGGGGCCGAAGAATTCCGCAAAATCGGCACTTTAGGCAGCCCGGGCACCAAAACGTTTGCCGTTACGGGGCACATTGCCAACACGGGCCTGGTGGAAGTGCCGATGGGCACGACCTTGCGCCAAGTGATTGACGACGTAGCCGGCGGCACCACCAACGACGATGGAACCGTCAACAAATCGGCTTTTAAAGCGGCCCAAATCGGCGGGCCGTCGGGCGGGTGTCTGACGCGTGAACATTTGGATTTGCCGTTGGATTTCGACTCGTTAAAATCCGCAGGCGCCATGGTAGGCTCCGGCGGGCTGGTGGTCATGAACAACAAGACGTGTATGGTCAACGTAGCCCGGTTCTTTTTGGAATTTACCCAACGCGAGTCCTGCGGTAAATGCGTTCCCTGCCGCGAAGGCACCGAACAGATGCTGACGATGTTAAACGATATTGTAGAAGGCCGCGCCACGCTCAAAACCCTGGAAAACCTGGAAGACCTGGCCAGAGCGGTGCAGAAGGCCTCGCTGTGCGCCTTGGGTAAAACGGCGCCGAACCCGGTGCTTTCCACGCTCAAGCACTTTAGGGAGGAATACCTGGCGCATGTGGTGGACAAATGCTGCCCCGCGGGCGTGTGCAAGGCGCTGGCTCGGTTTGAAATCGTTGCCAGCAAGTGCAAAGGCTGCGGTATGTGCAAACGCGCCTGCCCCGTTTCCGCCATCAGCGGCGAAGTGGGCAAACCGCATCACATTGACCCCAAAAAATGTATTAAATGCGGCGGGTGCAAGAGCACCTGTAAATTTGGAGCCGTGGTAACGGGAGCGTAATTATGGAAAAAGAACAATTTGTCACTATCGAAGGAAAAAGAGTACCGATTGAAGGCGAAAAAAACCTGTTGGAACTAATCCGCAAGGCTAATTTCAACATTATGACGTTCTGCTACCACCCCGAGTTGGCCGCCTACGGCGCGTGCCGTTTGTGCTTGGTGGAAGTGGAAGGTATGGGGATTGTAGCTTCGTGCACGGTAAAACCCAAAGACGGTATGAAAGTACGCGTAAACAGCGACGAAATCCGCCACTTGCGCCGCATCAATTTGGAGCTCTTGCTTTCGTCCGGCAACCACGACTGCACGCTTTGCAGCAAGTCCAACAACTGCAAACTCCAAAAACTGGCCAAGGATATGGACGTGACGGAAATCCGCTTTAAATCCAAGAAATTGGACAGCCATAAAGACGCCACCTCCCCGGCCTTAGTGCGCGACCACAGCAAGTGTATTTTGTGCGGCAACTGTGTGCGCATCTGCAACGAGGTGCAGGGCATTGGCGCGATTGATTTTGCGTTCCGCGGGTTCCGTTCCAAAATTGCAACGGCTTTTAACAAAGAACTCGGTCAAAGCCACGAATGCGTGTCCTGCGGGCAGTGCGCCCGCGTGTGTCCGACGGGTGCGCTGATGCCGAATTCCTCCGAGATTGAGGACGTTTTTAAAGCCATCAACGACCCTAAAAAGAAAGTGGCCGTGCATATTGCCCCCGCGGTGCGCGTGGGGCTGGGCGAAATTTTTGGCCTCCCGCAAGGGCAGAATGTGGACGGCAAAATTGCCACTGCCTTGCGTATGTTGGGCTTCGATTATGTATACGATACGGCTTTCGCGGCTGATTTAACCATTCTGGAAGAAGCTACCGAATTTTTGGAACGCTTTAAAAAAGGGGTGAACCTGCCGCAGTTTACCAGCTGTTGCCCGGCGTGGGTAAACTATGTGGAAAAATTCGCCCCGGAATTTATCCCTAATTTGTCTACCGCGCGCTCGCCTATGCAAATGATGGGCCCCATTTTAAAGGCCGATTACGAAGACAAAGGCGGCAAACGCGAAGATTTGGTGGTCGTGGCGGTGATGCCGTGCTCGGCCAAAAAATCCGAAGCCAAACGTGAAGAATTCTACGTCAATGAAAACCCGGACACGGATTATGTGGTAACCACGGTCGGGTTGGCCCGTATGATTAAAGAAGCGGGAATTGACTTTGTGAACTTGGAAAACGAGTGGTTTGATATGCCGTTTGGCACCAAGACGGGTGCGGGCGTGATTTTTGGCGCTTCCGGCGGCGTGATGGAAGCGGCTTTGCGCTATGCACTGGCCGAGCTGGACCCTGCCAACGCGCGCAGTGTTAAATTTTCCAGCTTGCGCGAAAGCAAAGTGTTTAAAGAAAAAACCGTGGAAATTGGCGATGTAAAAATCCGCACCGCGGTAGTCAGCGGGCTTAAGAACGCACGCAAATTGCTAGACGACATTAAAGCCGGCAAGGACCATTACGACTTTATTGAAGTAATGTCCTGCCAGGGCGGCTGTGTGGCCGGGGCGGGGCAACCGCAGTTTGACGGTTGGGCCCCGCGGCAAAAACGCGCCGAGGGCTTGTACCAGGAAGATACGGAGCTGGCGTACAAGTCGCAGGATAACAGCGGCGTGCAGGCGCTGTACGGACGGATTTTGGATAAAGTCGGCGGTCCGCTGGCGCACAAGCTCTTGCATACGCATTATTACGACCGCAAGGACCGCACCGGCCAGCAAAAATAGCGCTGAAAGATTAGTTTACAAACGGGACGGATTGTTTTTAATCCGTCCCGTTTTGCACGCCTGCCCATGGCCGGGCCAAAGTAAGCTACAATATTATATATGTTGGATTGGAAAGGTTTTATATACGCAGTAGTTACCTCTGCTACATTTGGGCTTATTCCTCTTTTTACCCTGCCTTTGCTTCAGGCGGGGATGCACATTCCGTCCATTTTATTTTATCGGTTTTTCATTGCGGTATTAATGTTGGGCGTGTGTGCTTTTTTTACGCGGCGTTCGCTGCGAGTAACTTGGCGGGAGTTGTATACCTTGGCTGTTTTGAGCGTGTTGTATATTGGCTCGGCGGTGTTTTTATTTTGGTCCTACCAATATTTAGCCAGCGGAATTGCCACTACCATGATGTTCCTGTACCCGGTGTTTGTGGCGCTGATTATGATTTATGTGTTCAAGGAAAAAAATTCCTTTTGGACAATGGCCGCTATTGTGCTGGCTATTGCCGGGGTGGCCATGCTTTCTTGGAATGGGCAGGAAGGCGGCGTAAGTTTTACGGGTATTTTGCTGGCGGTGCTGTCCGGCGTATCTTACGGGGCGTATATTATTTCGGTCAATAAGTCCTGCGTGCGGGATATATCTTCCGACAAGCTTACATTTTATGTGTTTGCTTTTACCGCTTTGGTGATGTTGGGCGGCGCCTATGCGTTGGGGGGGCTTCAATCGGCACCGGATTGGAAAAGCGATTTTAATTTAACTATGCTGGCCCTCATTCCCACCGTTATTTCCAATTTAACGTTGGTTGCCGCCATTAAGCTGATTGGTTCCACCTTTGCTTCCGTGTTGGGGGCTATGGAACCGCTGACGGCTATGACAGTGGGGGTGCTGGTGTTTCACGAACCGTTTACCCGCTCTACCGCTTGGGGGGTGGCGTTGATTATTGTAGCCGTTACCTTGGTGGTTATGGCTCCCGCGTTGGAAAAAGGCTACCGCACCGGCAAGTTTTTGTACATTACCAAGGTGAAAGGCATTCACCCGAATATCACCCCATATCACTGACAGGTTTTTGCTACAATATAAAAAATTCATTATAAAGGAGAAAATATGTCTTTTGAACAACGCGGTTCTATTCACACGATTGTCTTGGTTTTGGTAGTATTAATTGGTTTCGGGCTGGCTTTAGGGTGGCCCCAATATAAGAAGCATCAAATGTTACGCATTGCCCAACAAGCCTTGGATTTAGGTAAAGCCGTAGCCTTTGCCGAGGCTACTTATAAAACTAAAAACGGCGTTTACACCCCGGATTTTGCCCAGCTGGAGCTGGCGCTTCCGTGCCCGGTAGAACGCAACGGGGAAAATATCGAAATGGTATGCCAGCATTATGTGTACCGCTTGGAAGGGGGAAATATCCTGCGGGTAGCGCACAAGGATTTTCCAAAGTGGTTTGAGCTGAATATAGACGAAGGCTCTGTAGATTGCTCACATGAAGACGGCTCTATCGCCGGCAGCCATATTTGCGGGCAGGTGGATTTAGCCGAAATAGAGGATTAATACCGGGAGGTATTTATGAAAAAACTTTTATTAGCTTGTTTTATGTTGCCGTTTGCTTTTGCCTGCGCCCCCCATGTGGAACGGGTGGAAACAAACTTGGTAAAAGACGTATCCGGCGGGTGGAACGATACCGACGCCCAGATGGTGGCGCAGGAAATGATTACCGACTGCCTGCAAAGCGGTTGGTACAACCGCTTTTTAACCCGCTACGGCAAAGAACCGACGGTGATTGTAGGGACGGTCTCCAACAACACGATGGAACACATCAATACGAATGTGTTTATTGAATCGATGCAGCGGGCGCTTATTAATTCGGCCAAGGTGGATTTTGTGGCCTCCGCTTCCGAACGGGGCGAAATCCGCACCGAGCGGTTGGAACAAGATGAATTTGCCTCCGAGGAAACCCGCAAAGCATTCGGCAAAGAAATTGGCGCCGACTATATGTTAAGCGGGGTGCTTAACTCGGTGGTGGATCAAGCCGGCAGCAAAGCGGTGGTGTTTTACCAAGTAAATCTCAAACTCATCGACATTGAAACCAACCAAATCGTTTGGAATGGACAGAAACAAATTAAAAAATACGTCAAACGCAGCAAAGTAACTTGGTAGGATTTTGCTATGAAGGTGCGCATATGCTTGTTGGGGCTGGTGTTATTTTGCTCCGCGTGTGCGGCGCCTTCTTTGCGTTATAAAGTGCAGGTAAACCAATTGACGGCCCAAGGCCAGTTTGAAGAAGCCTCCCAACGGATAGAAGAAAAAAAGACCAAACTTTATAAAGGCAAGGACGCCGTCCTGTTTGACCTGGACCGGGGCACCCTCTTGCACGATGCCCAAAACCCTTCCGCCAGCGACAAGCTTTTTGCTTCCGCGCAAGCCGCCATTCACGAAGCCTATGCCAAAAGCATTTCCGGCTTGGCCGGGCAGTTTATTCTAAACGATTGGACCGCCTCTTATGCCGTGCCGCCCTTTGAACAAGCGCTTACCTATTACTACCGCGCCCAAAATTTTTTACAGCAAGGGGATCTTTCTTCCGCCGCGGTGGAAGCCCGCCGGGCGGTGTTCTTTTTGGACCATCTGCACGCCGATAAAAAAAGCGGCTATAATGATGATCCGTTTGTGCAGTATTTCGCAAGTTTGGTGTTTGAGTCCGTCGGCCAGCGTTCCGATGCGCAAATTGCGCGCACAAATGCCTTAAAGGCATACGAGCGCCTGGGGCCGCAGCTGCACGTTTCCGCGCCGGATTTCCCAGTCCCTTCAAATGCAGACGAATTGGGCGAGGTGCTTATTTTCCATTACAACGGGCGTATGCCGCTTAAAAAGTCGGAAACGTTACAGGTGGCGTGGGACAGGGCCCTTTTGTTGGCCTCTTCCCCGCAGGAAACGCCGGATGGAGTCTCCCCCGAAGTACAAAATGCGCTGACGGCGGGGATTATGGGTTCCGCGGTTACGCTTTCTTTCCCGGGGTGGGTGGAACAGCCCACCCGTGTAAAGTTTTCCGAAATTGAGGCAGGGGGACAACGTTATTTTACGCAAAAAACGGCCGATTTGGCCGCTGCCGCTAAATTGGATTTGGAAGAAAAAATGCCCGGCATTTTGTTCCGCACCGCGTCGCGCGCAGTTACCAAGCAGGTGGCCTCAGTACAGGCCCGCCACGCGGTTTCTTCCGCCGCGAATGACGAAACTTGGGGCGACTTGGCTGGAATGTTGGTAAGCGCTCTGGGCGCCGCTACCGAAACGGCCGACACCCGCCAGTGGTTTACCCTGCCGGCTGAAGTGCGTATGGCGCGTTTGTTTTTGCAACCCGGAACGCAAAATATAAAACTGTTGTTTCGCGACGGATATGGTAATATAGTAGGAGAACATGTATTTGAAAATGTGCCGGTAAAACCGGGAGAGCGCATCTTCCTGCATTATCGCACGGCTTATTGAGAGGGCTTATGAAAAAATGGATGTTAGGTGCAGCTGCACTGTTGCTGTGCGGTTGTGCGGGTATGAATAAAAACACCGTAAACTACCAAATGAATGAGTACGATTCCGCCAAATACTATGTGGTGGCGGGGGAAGGAACCAGCAAAGAAGCGGCTTCCGACAATGCACTCGAAAATATGCGCCGCGAAATGGTGCAAAATGCGCCGGCTGCCGCCAACCAGGGGGTCGTGACGGATTTGCTGGCAAACGCTTCGGTGGAAAATGTTTGGCGGGATAAAGATTTTTCCGGCAAGCATTATTACGCCCTGGCAGTGTTGCCCCGGGCCAAAGCCCGCAAAGTGCTTTCCCCGTTGCTCGACCAGGAAGACGAAAAATTAAAAGGCCTTGCTACGCGGTTTTCGGACCCGGCGGACCCGCTGGCCGATTTAAAAATTGCCTTTCAAATGCAGCCGGTAGTTTCCCGCCGGGCGGCATTGGACGAAATGTACCAATTTTTAGATGCTTCCCGCCAAGGATATCAGCCGGACGTATTTGCCCCCTATCGAACCATTTTGCAAGAAAAACTGGCCGCGGTTTTGGTGGCCGTAGATGTGCAGGGCGTTCAGAGTGAAGTAATGGTAACGTATGTGGTGGACGCGTTGAACCGGATGGGGTTGGGCGTGGTGGACGCATCGGAGCCGAATCGGGTGTTAGTGGTGCAGATACAAACGGATGTGGACGAATACGATTCCCAAAAAGTAGCAGGATTAGTGTGGTGTTCCAGCGGGGCGGCTATCAGTTTGGTGGACGCTGCGCGTGGGGTAACGTTTGCGCGGTTTAACGTGCACGAGCGGGCGGGTACGTCCCGCGCGGAAGACTCGCTGCGCAAAAGTATGCAAAGCGTGGGGGAACAAGCTGCCCGGCAAATTGCCAGCCGCTTGGAAATATATTTGAAAACAAAATAGGAGACAATTATGAAGAAATTAGTATTGCTAGCTTTATTGATTTTGCCGGCCGCTGTTATGGCGCAGCAAGCCGCTCAGCCGGCTGCGGCCGAGGCGCAGCCCGAAATGCAAAGCGTAGCGGAACGCAACAAAATGCTGTATTCGCTGGGTTTTTTGTTGGGGGATAATTTAAAACGCCAGCTGATTTTGGATAATGAGGACGATTATAAAGCTCTCTCCCAGGGAATGCGCGACAGTTTGCTGAATAAAAAATCCCAAACCAATTTGGACGAATATAAACCGGCAATCATTCAAAAATACCAAAATGACGCCAAAACCATATCCGCCAAGCGGGAAGCGGACCAGCAGGAATATATGGCAAATTTCAAAAAAGAAAAAGGCGTAAAAACCTTGGATAACGGCACGATGATGAAACTCAGCCGCGCCGGAAAAGGCAAAACGCCCAAGGCCGACAGCACTGTAAAAGTGCACTATACCGGCACGCTGATTGACGGAACCAAGTTCGACAGCTCCCGCGACCGCAACGAAGTTTTTGAAACCAAATTGACGGATGTCATTCCTTGCTGGACGAAAGCCCTCCAGCAAATGAAACCCGGTTCCCGCGCCAAAGTGGTTTGCCCGGCGGATACGGCTTATGGCAACCGCCCGGTTGGGCAAATTCCGCCCAATTCGGTGTTGGTGTTTGATATAGAAATGCTGGAAATGGGGGCATAATGTCCAAAACCAGCTGGACTTTGGTAGCTGTTATGGTGGCCGCGCTCATATACATGGGCGCGGTCCGTCTCTATCAAGTGTATAACCGCTATGCACAGCAAGCCGCCGCGGAAGCGGCCGCCAATGCCAATGGGTTTACTTTCCAAAATGTCCCCGTATCTTTGGCGGCTCCTCAGCCGGAGCCCGTTAGCAAGCCGGTGGCTTTTGCGCCCGCGCAAAGCGCCATTTTTTTAGAAAGCGCACCCCTTTCAGATGTACAAAAAACCCAGCAGGCCCAAGATACCATTTCTTCCATTTTGGACGATTACAAGCAGGACCCCGCCTTGCAGCAATTTAACAAGGACCTCTCCGCCGCTACACAAGGCAGCGCGGCCGATTTGGGGGCCTTAAGCGGGGTGGAGTTAGTCAAAATCTTAAAGGAAAACCCTCAGGTTTCCCAAGTTGTACAGCAGCATATGCAAAACCCCGAATTTGCCAAAACTATCCAGCAAATTTTTACTAACCCCCAATTTATACAAAGCGTCCAGCAACTGCAGGGCGCTGCACTGGCACAGCCTCCCGCCGCAGAACCAAAAAAAACGGAATAGAGGGGGAAAAATATAGTATTCTATAATGTAACAGGAGGTTCCCCGTGCTTAAAATTTTAATCAAAGCTGCTATTTTAGTTTTTATCATTTTGAGTATTTATTTTATTGTCAATCCGTCCGCTTGCTCTAATCTAATGCTGGGCCGTGTGACGAATTCTATGGAAACAGAACCGTTGGTGACGGACCCGTCCGGCGACCACAGCGAAATGTTCACCCCGTCCGGCGACCAGCCCTTAACTACCGACGGAGCCCAGCCGGGAGTAGTGGACACCAACTCCTTAAGCGAACCGGTTGATGTGCCGAACTATTCGCAGGAGGATATCGATTACGCCATTGCCAGCCGCTATGTGGAGCTGGAAAACGAATATGCGCGCAATAATGCCTTGGGCAAAGATGCCGCTAAGGAAATTTCGTATATTGTGATGGACGATTTCGAACTGACGCAACAGGAGTGGGAAGAATTCCTGCAGCGGGCGACAGAAAGCAATTTGTTTGATAAAGTCCGCAGTGAGCAGCTCCCTCCTGCCGCCGCCCAATAAATTTAAAGCCGCCTGTTCCAGGCGGCTTTTTTATGCAAAAACCCCGTGCCAAACCGCACGGGGTTTTTTGATAAGAAAACTTATTTTAATGTGGCAGGCGGCCGGCTAAAAATTCGGCCACGGGGCGGGTGTGCTTTATTTTGCTTAGGACAATTTTAATGGACGCCGTAATCGGCACCGATAAAAACGCCCCCGGCACGCCCCAAACAAGCGTCCAAAAAATTAAGCACGCCACCACGGTAGCGGGGTGCAAATCCATCCCTTCCCCCAAGAAACGCGGTTCTATTAAATTGCCAATAATAAATTCCGTAGCGGCCAGCAACCCTATTACAATGAAGAACTGAGGGCCTAACCCAAACTGCAAAAACAATACGGGGGCAGGCAGCAGCACGGCGATAATGGACCCAACGCTGGGGATAAAGTTAAGTAAAAACATAAACAAGGCAAACAAAGCCGCCAGTTTTACTTGAAAGCCAAATAAAATAGCCGCCGCTACCAACCCGGTAGCCAGCGAGGCCATCAGTTTGACGGATAAGTAAACGGACACATTGGCCAGCATTTCCTTGATGGCCGGGTTTGTAATGGGCGGGGTCTTTTTGCTGCCAAACAGAAAAAACACCATAAACAAGATAATCAGCGTAGTGTCGGATACAATACCAAACAGCTGCCCGCCAAAGTTGCGCAGCCAGTTAAACAAAGGCAGTTCCCGCAGATAGGTTTCCAAAAAGTTTTGGTTTAGGGTAATCCCGTGCTGCTGCAAACGCAGGGCAATATCGTTAGTGGTGTCTATCAAGTTTTGGCGGTATACTTCGGCCCCTTTTAAGAATGTGCCTACGGAGTTAACCGTAAACAAAATCACGCCGGCAAAAAGGGTGATGCACAATAAGATGGAAATAGTCATTGCCAGCCAAGACGGGAACGAAAATTTATGCTTCATATACAGCGTCATTTGGGCAAGAATGGTATAGAGCAGAATGGAAATGACAAACGGTATGAGCAGTGATTTGGTGTATACTAAAAATGCAGTTACTACACCGGCGGCGATAATCGTTAAGCAAATGGCGCTGGTTTTTAGGTAGTAGAAGGTTGGTTTATCCGTAAACATGAGGCCCCCTGTTACGTTCGGTTTTTTTGGCTATTTCCCGTGCCAAAAACAGAATTTTCCCAGTAAGGTTATTGGCGTCGTTTTGGCAGGAAGTCAGCAGCCAAACATTCAGTTTAGCCGCCGTAAACCCGCTGTAATTGCGGCAGAAAGCGTCGTAAGCGGTGGTGAACTCGTCGCAGGCGCGGGAAAGTGTTTTTGCCCGGCTGTTAAGCCCTTTGGCTGCCAGGGCTAAATCTCCGGTCCAGTCCGCCGTTTTATACGAACGGACTTGGTTGCGGGTTTGCGTCCAAAAGGGTTCGTCTTTGTCCAGCTTTTGGCGCAAATCCTGGCAGTATTGGTTAAACTGCCCGGCAAATTCTTCGTCCCGCACGGTAAGGTCTTTGTGCAATTGCAGGAGGATTTGTTCCAAGCGGCGGTTAAAGTCGCGCAAATTTTGCGCGGCGGAGGTTAAATCTGCCCGGAAAGCATCGCACTGGGCGGAAATTTGGGTTAGTAAGGTTTCACAATTCATACAATAGGAAAGTTTATGGTAAAGATGGACCCGAGCCCTCTGTCGGACACGACGCTGATGGAGCCGTTGTGCAGGTCCAAAATGCGTTTGACCATAGGCAGCCCCAGGCCCCAGCCGCTTACCTGGCCGGTAAAATAATCGTCCACTTGGTAGAACGGCTCAAAAATTTGGTTTACGTCTTGCGGGCGGATACCGGCCCCGTAATCCCGCACGGAAATGGAAATACTGTCGCCGTGGTTGGCGCATTGTACTTTAATGATTTTTTCCATTTTATTGTTGAATTTAATAGCATTGGCCAGCAACTCCCGTAGGCACAGGCGCAACATTTCTTCGTTGGCGGTTACGCTTAAATGTTCCGGGCAGTCTATTTCCACAAAGGTTCCGCGCTTGATGGACGCGTCTTCCATCGCCGGTGTGGGGGAGGCGGTTTCCTCCTCTTGGGCAATAGCCTTGGAGGCGCATTCTTTAATTAAATTTTTTAAATAGACAGGTTGTTTTTCAATCCCTTCTGTTTGGGCGGTGGTTACTTTGTTGAAGGCCATCAATTTATCCACCAATAGCGACATCCGCCCGCCTTGTTTGTTGATTTCTTCCAGCGCTTTAGACGTAAAGGGAGAGAATTTTTCCTTTTTGGCTTGCGAAAGGATAGCTTCCGAATAGCCGTTTATAATAGAGAGCGGCGTTTTTAATTTATGCGAAATCAGCGAGAGCGCACGGGAAGTAATGACAACGTCTTTAGATTCGTTCATATCCTGCTCCTAGAAAGAAAAAACCAGCCGGGCGTAAAAAATATCGCGTTTGTTTTCATTGTGAATGGTGCGCACATGGTTGTAGGCTATATCGGCGCTGATAGAGCGCGTGGCCGCAAACGAGTTGCCCACAATAAACGAGTGTTCCGGGTCGGCGGTGTAATATTCGCCGTAGCGGTAGGCCACATACAGGGTGGCGTTATTGTCGGGCCACATGCGCGTTAAGCGGGCACCCAGCGTATATTTGGCCAAATCGTGCACGACGTCAAACGTTTGGGTAAAAGCCAATTCCTGCTGGTCCATTACGCCGCGTACGCCTTGCACGCCGGTAATGCCGTCCGGGTATTGAAACAAACTGGCGGACGCTTGAAAACCAAACATACGGAAGAAATTTTTATGCAGTTCCAGCGTATAGGCCATTTGGGAGAATCCTTCGTTGGCGGGATTGGCGTTGTCATAAAATACGGTGCCGTCTTGGCGGGCGTACGAAACACCAATCACCGCGTGGGTGTAGAGGTCGTTTACTTCGTCGTCCTGTAAGGCCATAATCAGGCGGCCGTTAATGCCGTAGGCGGACGCGTCTTGGTATTTGGGATTGTCGCTCTTGTTTTTAAAGTAGTAGAAGGGCGTCAGCTCAATTTTCATTAAGTCAAAATCCAAGCGGATAGGCACATTGACGGAGTACACAGGGTCTTCAAAGGCGCGTTCGTTGGCCATTTTGGCTTCTACTCCCGCCAGCAAGTTTAGTGTGGGGGCCATGGTCAGCCCGGCGCGTACCTGGTCAAAGTGGGACGCCCCGATATACGCCGCGGATACATCTACCGTGCGGGCTTGCAACGCGGCGGAAGAAAAGATACAGAAAGCAAAAAATAAAATAAACTTTTTCATATACTTCATTTAACCAAATTTCAGGCCCTTTCGGCACATTTTTTAAGGTCCGCAGGTTTCTTCTTTTACCGGAGGATATTTGGTAGAATAAAAAAGATGAAGAAAATTTTACTCCTTTTGGCTTTCTTTTCTGTATGCGCCACCAGCGATGCGGCGCGGATTATCCGCGGGCCTTATATTGAGGACCCGACCCAAACCACGATGATTTTAAGATGGCAGACGGACGAAGTAACCCCCGCCTGGCTGGAATACGGCCCCGCGCCGCGTTGCAACCAGATTATGACGATTACGCCCGCCGCCACCCAGCACAAAGCCATTTTGTACGGCCTCGTGCCCAACCAGGATTTCTGCTACCGCCTGTATGTGAATAATGCCGCGGGGGACGGCGTGCAGGAACCGATTACGGGCACATTCCGCACCTTGTACTCGGCCGAGCGCAAAGTGGTGAACTTTTTAGCCCTGGGCGCCACGGGGGCGGATATCCTGTTGCCGCTGCCGGACGGTACCCCGGTGGCGGACGAAGCCGCCGCGGCCCGCACGCAGCTGGCGACGTTGATGGAGCAGGAAGATGCCGACTTTTTAATCCATACCGGCAATATCACGCACAGCGGGCTGAATGAAGACGCCGACCGCGAATTTTTTGAACCGTTCAAACACGTATTGGCCAAAACGCCGCTGTTTGTTGCGTTGGGGCCCAACGAATACGGCCCGGACCGCGCCACCCAGGAAAGCAAATCGTTCCTGCGCACCAATTATTCCCGCTACCACGATATGTCGTGGAGCAAAGCAACGCCCAAGTACTATTCGTTTGATACGGCCAACGCCCGTTTTATATTCTTGGATACGAACGTGGCCGAAGGCGCCGTTTGGGCGCCGGAGATAGGCGAAAAATCGGCCCAAGTGCAGTGGCTCAAAACCACCCTGGCGGGTGCGGGCGAAAAGTGGAAAATTGTGGTAATGAATGCGCCTGCCTATTCCACCGGGGCGCGCGGGGTGAATCAGGAAGTGGCCGATAATTTAATTAAAATCTTTGAAGATTACCGTGTAAAACTGGTTATCCAAGGGGGCGATGCCGATTACGAACGTACTTTCCCCATGTACCGCGGGGAGCCCAATCCGCGCGGCGTGACGTATGTAACGTTGGGCACGTCCGCCCCGGCGCCGGAAAAACGCGCCCATTCGGATTCTTCCACCGCGCGCTTTGTGGCTTCGCGCCATTATGCGTCTGGCAAAATTGTAGACCGCAAACTGACGCTGAAAGTGTACAGCAATTTGGGTAAAGAATTGGATACGGTGGAAATTTATCTGTAAAGGGTTTAGTCCAACAAAAACGCCCGGGGCAAAAGCTCCGGGCGTTTTTGTGCGTCAAAAGGAAGCTATTTCAGTTGGATTTTAGCCATCATATCGTACATAATAATGCTGGCCGCGGCCGAAGCGTTTAAACTTTCCACGCCGCCACGCTGCGGAATGGAAATAATTTGGTCGCAATTTTCGGCCGTTTTTTCGCGGATGCCAAACCCTTCCGAGCCAATCACCAGCACCGCCGGAGAAGCGTAATCCGTTTCCGTAATGGGCTGGCCGTCCATATCGGCGCCGTACACCCAAAAGCCTTCTTCTTTGAGGTCATTTAATGCGGCCGAGAGGTTGGCTACTTCCACGATGTTGATGTTTTCAATTGCGCCGCAAGCCACTTTGTACACAGCGGGCGTAATGCCCACGGTGCGCCGCTGCGGCAGGATAATGGTGGAAAACCCCAAACACGCCGCACTGCGGATAATGGCACCCAGGTTTTGCGGGTCGGTCATTTCGTCCACCGCCAGCCACAGGTCCTTTTTATTGCCGTCGGACTCGTAGAGCGCATTGGAAAGCTTCATTAATTTAATGGGCTGCACCTTGGCCATTACGCCCTGGTGGTTGGCGTTGCGGGTCAGGCGGTCCAAGGTTTTGTTGTCTATACGGTCCACCTTAGCGTTGCAGCGTTTAGCCAAACGAATGATTTCCTCCACAGCGCGGTGGCCGGCTTTGCTGTCGGACACATACAGCTGGGTGACATTGCGTTTTTTGCTTTTCAGCGCTTCCATTACGGGGTGAATGCCGTAAATCATATCCAAATTGTCGTTCATTTAAAACTCCTTATCCAATATCGGCAGAACCAAAGCTCATGCCCACTTCCAGGGCAGCCTGCACTTCGGGCCCGTGCGGGTCCACCAGTTTAAGTTTCGAAATAGCATCGGCAATTTTTACTTCCGTAATTTGGAAATCGCGGAAAGCTGCCATATAACCAAATTTTCCTTCCAGCACCATATCCATCGCTTTCGCTCCGTAAAGGGTGGAAAGCCAGCGGTCAAACGCTGTGGGCGTTCCGCCGCGTTGGGTGTGCCCCAGCACGCAGGCGCGGGATTCAATTTTGGTGCGGTCTTCAATCATATTGCTTAACTTGTAAGCAATGCCGCCCAAGCGGATTGGGTCCGTGCTGCCGGGCAAGGTGCGGGCCACGCTTTGTTCGCCCAGCTCGTTTTTGGCGCCTTCGGCGGCTACTACAATGCTGAAGGTTTTGCCTTTGGCTTTGCGGTCCAAAATATAATTGACGATTACATCGTCGTTATAGGGAATTTCCGGTATCAGCACAATGTCGCCCCCGCCCGCAATGGCCGAGCGCAGGGCAATCCAGCCCGCATAGCGGCCCATGGTTTCGATAATCATTACGCGGTGATGGCTTTGGGCGGTGGTGTGCAGGCGGTCGATGGCTTCGGTAGCAACGGCCAGGGCGGAATCGAACCCGAAGGTTTGGTCGGTGGCGGATAAATCGTTATCGATGGTTTTCGGTACGGCCACAATGGGCATACCCAAATCCACAAACTGCTGAGACATATGCAAAGTTCCGTCCCCGCCGATGGTGATTAATGCGTCCAACTGGTTTTCTTTAAAGTTATGCAACACCACCGAGGATAAATCGCGCGGTTCTTCCGGCGTGCCAAACGGCGGCAGGGTGTATTTAAAGGGGTTTGCAATGTTGCTGGTGCCCAAAATGGTGCCGCCCAGCGTTAAAATGCCGGATACGGTATCGTCTGTGATGGTTAAAAATTCATTGCGTACCAGGCCGTCAAAGCCGTTTTTAAAACCCAACACCTCAATGCCATGGCGCAGGGCGTTTTTGCTTACGGCGCGCACAACGGCGTTTAATCCCGGGCAATCGCCCCCGGCGGTTAAAATACCAATTCTTTTAATAGTCATATCCCCCTCCGTTATAAATACGCGGCTAGTCCACTTAGCGCCCACAATACAAAGAATTGGCCGTCAATTAAGGTTTCGTCCTTTACACTGCGGGTACTGCTCTTACTATAATAGTATATTACAATAAAAACGGTGTATAAATGCCCGATAAGGAGCATCCCCACCAGGGCCGGCTTCCAGGTGAGCGACAAGAGCGTTCCCAATGCGGCTGTCAGCGCCAGCAACACCACTGTTACCGCCCATTTGGTTTTCTTCATACCGAACGCTTTGTAAAAACTTTCCCGCCCGATAATTAAATCTTTATTGGCAGACGTAAACCCCAGCGTAACCGAGCGCATAAACACCAAAAGCAATGTGTAGAAAACCGCCAAATACGAGGCTTTGCGCAGCAACAGCCCATGGCTGTATGCCGGCAAAAAAGCACAGGCATATGCCCAGCCCAGTGCGGTGGCAATATCCTTGGTGCCGGGGAAGGATAACAGCTGCAGTTTAAAAATATGGCGATAGGGATACGAAAATCCCGCCGCCAAAAAGAGCGCCCCTAAACCAAACGCCCCCTTGCTAAGGGTTAAAGCGCACCCCAGCGCCCCTAATGCGGCCAATAACGAAGCGGCCGTCAGGAAGCGTTTGTTCTTTCCAGGGCCGGCCTCGGCGGCGCGGTTAAAGGCGGTTAAAGCATACACAAAAAGCCCGGCAAACGCCAGCAGACGTTTATCGGCAGGGACCCCTTCCAAACGCATGCATACATAAGTGAGGGCGGACGCGGCAAAAGCCGTGTAAAAGCAGTTGCGCACTAAAAAGTGCCATACTTTGCCTGCCAGCCTAGACAAAATGGATTTAGCGTTAGGTTTGCGTAATTCGCGCACGCGCGCGGCCACGCGGTCGATTACCCAGTTGGGGGTAGAGGCGCCGGCCGTAATAAAAATTTTTTGGGCGTGCTGTACGGCGGAGGAGTCCAGCTCTTCCTCGGTTTCCACATGCAGTACGGCCGGGGCCAAGCCTTTGCACAACAGGGCCAAGCGTGCGGTGTTGGCGCTGTGGCGGCCGCCTACGACAATTACCAAATCGGCGCTTTTGGCCAGCTCGATAGTTTCTTTTTGGCGGTCCTTGGTGGGTTGGCAAATGGTGTTGGAAACTTGGCAGACGTCTGCGTGTTTTTTTACTTCTTCGGCCGTTTCGTAAAATACGCTTTCTTTTTGGGTGGTTTGGGAAACAACGTTTACGTTGTCAAAATGCGGCAGGCGGGCGGCTTCCTCGGGGCCGGAGACTACTACCCCTTTGCCCCGCGTGTATCCCAGTAAACCGATTACTTCGGCGTGGCCGCCGTCTCCCACAATAACGGTATGGTAGCCCTGCTCGGCAAATTTGGCAATGATGTTTTGCGCGTGTTTTACAAGCGGGCAAGTAGCGTCCACCACTTCCATACCGCAGGATTCTACTTCCTGCTGAAACTGGGGCGTAATGCCGTGCGCGCGGATAACCAGTACGCCGGATTTATCGGCTGCGTCCTGCGGGCGGTCAATAGAGGTAATTTGTTTTTCAGCCAGCATATCGGTCACTTGTTTGTTATGAATCAAGGGACCAATGGTATAGACGGGTTTTTTGCCGGCGGCTTCCAGCTCCAGCACTTTGTCTATGGCGCGTTTGACGCCCGGGCAAAAACCCGCGCTTTTGGCAACGGTAACGTCCTGTTCTTTTTCCATACCTATATTATAGGAAATTAGCGGCTTAGCCGTGGGCGGGGTTCAATTTTTCTATAATACATATATGCATAAAATGATAATGAGTGTAGCAGCCTTGGCGCTGCCCTGCGCGGCGTTTGCCGGCGCATACGGCGATATGTTTAAAAACGGACATTTGCGTTTTGACTATACGCCGCAGGAAATTGCCGCTCTGGAGGCGCAGGCCGCTAAAGAGCTGGAAGTCAATTTGAACTTTTTAGCTAAAATCCCCGCTCAAGACCGGGATTTTAACAACACGGTCCTCGCGTTGGAAAGCGCGTATACGTCCTATTGGTTCGTGCCGAAAAATCTGTCGCTTTTGGCCTATTTCCACGCCGACCCGCAAGTGCGCAAAGCCGCCGCCAAACTGGAGGCCAAAGGCAGCCAAACCAAAGCCGCCGTGTTTGCCCGCAAGGATATTTACCGTGCATTAAAGGAATATGCCGATACCAATCCGCGCTTAGCGCACGAAGACGCGCGCCTGCTTGCCAAATGGCTGGAACGCTACGAACGTGCGGGGATGGCGCTGTCCGAAAAAGAAGCCGACGAGTATGCCCGCCTAAATACCGAGCGGCTGAACAAAATTACACAGTTTAACGTCAATTTGAACAATTACCAGGGCGAACTGCTTGTTACGCGCGAAGAATTGGACGGTATGGGCGAAACCTTTATTAACCGCCTGGCACGAACCGACGACGGGAAATATGTTCTTACCCTCAAATACCCGGATTACAATCCGTTTATGGCTTCGGCCAAAAATGAAAAAGCGCGCCAAGCCTTGCAGGAAAAATTTGCCCGCCGCGGCGGCAAGGAAAACGTAACCTTGCTGGAAGATACCCTGGAACTGCGCCGCCAGCAGGCCGCCTTGCTGGGCTACAAGCAATACCCGGATTATGTGCTCCCCGTGCGTATGGCCAAGAACTACCAAACGTTGGAAAAGTTTTTAAAAAACTTGCAGCAAGAGGTCACCCCGCTGGCCCAAAAAGAATTGAAAGAATACTTGAAACTCAAAGAAGAAACCACCGGCCAAAAAGCCGCCGAAATGCCCGCCTGGGAATTGCCGTATTGGGAAAATGAATACAAAAAGAAATACTATCAGGTGGACAACGATAAAATTAAAGAGTATTTCCAAGTGGACCGCGTGATTGCCGGAATGTTTGACATTTTTGGCAACTTGTTTGGCGTGACGTTTGAAAAGGCCGCCTTGCCCACTTGGCACCCGGACGTGTTGGTGTATCAAATCAAAGACAAAAAAACCGGGGAACTGATTTCCAATTTCTATTTGGATCTGTACCCGCGTGACGGCAAATACACACACGCCGCCACCTGGAGTTTTGTGGACCGCTTCCAATTGCCGGACGGTTCTTATCAAACGCCGTCCGTCGTCATTGCGGCCAACTTTACCCCCGCTGGCAACGGCGTGCCCGCCCTTTTGGAACATAGCGAAGTGGAAACGCTGTTCCACGAATTTGGGCATGTATTGCAAATGTCTATGGCCACTTCCAAATATGCTACGCTGACGGGCGACAACGTGGCTTGGGACTATATTGAAACCCATTCCCAACTGCTTGAAAATTGGGCCTGGCAGCCGCAGGTGCTCAAGCAAATTTCCGCGCATTACAAAACGGGCGAACCCCTGCCGGATACAATGATTGCTGCACTGGTAAAATCCAAACACGCAGGCGCGGCCACGGCGTTTATCCGCCAAAATTTTTTGGGCCAATTTGATGTGGCCGCCCACGCCGCCGATAAACGCGTGGATACCACCAAACTCTACGCCCAAATGATGAAAAATATCACCGGTATACCCATGACGCCCGGCACTTATCCGCAAGCCAGTTTTGGGCACATTATGTCGCTTACGGATCCGTACGATGTGGGCTATTATGTGTATGCGTGGTCGCTGGTGATTGCGCAGGATATCTTTAGCCAATTCCAGGAGCAGGGGCTGTTCAATGCGCAATTGGGCGCGCGCCTGCGTGAATACATCTATACGCCGGGCACCGTATATGACGAAAACGAAATGGTGGAAAAATTCCTGGGCCGCCCCTATAACGACAAAGCGTTTTTAAAAGAGCTCGGAATTGAAACCAAATAAATGCTAGAAAAGAAAAATCCGCGCCGGGAAAATCCTGGCGCGGATTTTTTATGCGTAAACCTAGCGGGTAATCCAGTTATTTAGAGCCACCCATGATAGAAGCGATATTCCTAGCAATACCAAAAGCAGGGCAATAATCCAAATTCCGCGGAAACTGTTGCCTTCGGTGGAGGGGGCTTCGCTGTGGGTGGAGCAGAGGGCCTTCATCATGGCTTCGGCGCGCATTTCGGCCGGGTCCTTGGTATTGGGGGTAAGGGTGGCGGTGGAGGCCGGGCCTGCTTCGTCCAGGCGGACAATCAGGTTTTCTAATTCGTGCAAAAGCTGCAGCGCCCGAAAGCGAAATTGCTGAAACTGGGCCAACGGCATTTGGGCGTTTTCGTGATACACAAGGGCATTGTCGTTTAATTCCAGGTAGATATTGTTGCACGTTTTTAAGAGCCCAATAATGTAGGGCGTCAGCACCAAGGCGGAAGCCGGGGTGGGGGCGTGGATGCGGTAGCGGCTGTCTATCTGCGGGATATTGGTTTTCATCAACGCATATTGGGACGGCGCAAAAGGGGAGTCAATCGGCGCGATTTTAAGGGCGGGAAATTGACGCTTTTTTAATTCCGCCGTAAAAATAGTGAAGTGTATGGGCTTGGTTTTGGGGTTATCGTCTTTGTAGATGTTATCGTCGGCCACACGGATAAAAGCAAAATTATCCGAGCAGGTGCAAACGTTTTGGTATTGGTGGAAATACAACGTAAAAAATTCCAGCCGCCCGGCGGTTTGTTCGGTAGTGACGGAGTCTTTTTCCCGGTCGTAGCGGCAGCCGTTCATTTTGGCCATACGGGCAATTTGCGCCGCGCGGGTGCGCGCCGTGGCAATCAGTCCGGCCCCGCAGGCCAGTATTAATAATAAAAGAATTATATCCATATAAGATATCATAGCAAAAAGCAAAAAGGAGTTTGCTATAATTTACCCATCTTTTATAAAGGGGGACAAGGTATGTCTTTAGCAAAAAGAGGGTGGTTGGCGTGTATGGGGCTGTGTTGGCTTAGCGGGTGTGCACTGTGGCAGCAAGCACAGGCCCCGCTGGTGCCGACGGACGGCGTGCAGGTGGATAATGTCCGGCTGGTGGCGCAAAAGCCGGCGGTGGATTGCCAATTTAAAGGGGCCGTATTGGGGGACACAAACCCCGATGCATCTGGGTTGCCCCAGTCTATCCTAGATTTAAATGAAACCATTCGTCAGGGGCTGGTGTCCAGCGCTCAGCAGATGGGCGGCAATACCGTGTGGGTCCGCACACAAAGCTGGCAGAACCCCACCTTGGATACCGATTATTCCCAATCTTTTTACATTAATAATGTGGAATACGGGGCCTTGGTGTACCAGTGCCCAAATTAACAGGAAGAGTTGTCCTTTTAGCCGCCCGGGTTGTGTCCCAGGCGGCTTTTTGTTTGCAGAAGCTCCCCGGCGGGGGTGATTTTGTTCGTGCGCGGCTTGGCGGAAAGGATAGCCCCAAATGCAGCCGCGGCAACGGGGATTTTATACCCGTTCGTAGTGGTCGCGTTAGGGCGCGGCAATATCGGAACAGTATGGCTCCATTAGTCGTGCTAACGGGGAAAGGAGTGGGGAGGCCAGCCGCGGACCTTGACGGGAATGTACACTGTTTTTTGTTCCCTTATTGTGTGAGTGCCGTATTGAGTGAGACCCTGTCCGAGGCAGAGCTCCGCGGTCTGGAAGGCTGTTGCGTGAGGGTGCGGTATATCGGAACAGTGTGGCTTAAACTAGTCGCGTTAGCGGGTATAGAGTGCCTGCCCCCGGCAAGGGGGTTGACTTGTTTTTTTTTTTTGATACACTGGGCCTAGCATTGATTTTTGGGCTGTTACTTATTAGACTGTAGTTAGGCCTTTAAATCAACTTCCTAAGGAGTTTTTATGAAAAAGGGTTTTTCTTTGATAGAATTGCTCGTTGTCGTCCTAATTATCGGTATTTTGGCGGCGGTGGCGTTGCCAAAGTATCAAATAGCGGTGGAAAAAAGCCGGTTAGCCGAAGTGAATGTAATGTTAAAAAAGATTAAAGAAAACCATAAAATCACACAGTTGGCTGGGGGGAAGAGACTATTGACACTCTCTATGAAGATACAGGATTGGAAATCTATACAACAGGGGGGCTTGGCGGTGCAGGAGGGGCGTCCAGCAAAAATTTTTGTTATGACCCAAGTTGGGTAGGTTTTATTGTGATGAGAAAACCGTGTATTGAGGAAACAGCTGATTATTTTATTGATTGGTTTCCCGAGGATGATGGCAGCGAAGTGCAGGTTTGTGTGGGGCAGACTGATTTTGGAAAAAAATTATGTAAAAGTGTATGTGGTTTTGAAAGCTGTGATATGTTAACCAACACCCAATTTTAGAAAACCCCCGCTTCGTTGGAAGCGGGGGGTCTTTTTTGTTGTAAAAACAACTTTATTTATCCAGCTGCTGGGCCGGTTTTTTGCTGGATAAAATCGCCCAGCTCAGTACCGCCAACAACACGATAACAATCACCCAACCGATTTTACCCAACGGGGTAAAGTCGTTGTGGTAGTTCACAATGATAGGCGCCACAATGACGGCCACCATATTGACCACTTTAATCAGCGGGTTCACTGCCGGGCCGGCCGTATCTTTTAACGGGTCGCCCACGGTGTCGCCCACCACGCTGGCTTTGTGGCGTTCGGACCCTTTGCCGGTGTTGGCGGCAATGTCGGAGGGTTCGTCTTCCACCACTTTTTTGGCGTTATCCCACGCGCCGCCGGCGTTGGACATAAACACCGCCAGGAGCTGGCCGGAAACGATAATCCCCGCCAGGAAGCCGCCCAAGGCTTCCACGCCAAAGGCAAGCCCCACCACCACGGGGGAAACAATCCCCAACAGGGCCAAAATAATCAGTTCTTTTTGGGCCGCAATGGTGGAAATGTTCACCGCGCGGGTATAATCGGGCTGGGCTTTGCCTTCCAGCACGCCGCCTTTAAACTGCCGGCGTACTTCCTGCACGATAAGCGCAGCCGCGCGGCTGACGGCGTTAATCGCAAACGACGAGAACAGCCACGGCAAGGCGCCGCCAATCAGCATCCCCACAAACACGACGGGGTTGGACACTACAATCCCTACCTGGGATAAAAGCGTCAGCATTTTGTCTTCGCCGGCGGCGGCCCACGCGTCGTTGAGCAGGCGCTGTACGTTGCTTACGTCCACCATATAGGACGCAAACAGCGACACGGCCGCAATCACGGCAGAACCAATCGCCACCCCTTTGGTGATGGCTTTGGTGGTGTTGCCCACGCCGTCCAAGTCGGCCATAATTTGGCGGGCTTTTTTGGTTTCTTCGTCGTTTTGGCCGTGCCAAGACATTTCCCCAATGCCGTTGGCGTTATCGGCAATCGGGCCGAAAGAGTCCATCGCCACATTGTTGCCCGTCAGCGTCAGCATACCGATACCGGTCATTGCCACGCCGTAGAGGATAAAGTTAAATTTATCCGCGGGGGACAGACCGTCAATCGTGCCGAAGATGACGACCGAGCAGAAAATGGACGCCGCAATCACAAGCGTAGTCCACACGGCCGATTCAAACCCAACGGCAATGCCCGACAGAATGGTCGTAGCCGAGCCGGTGGCCGTGGATTTTTTAATTTCCTGCACGGGTTTGTTTTCCGTGCCGGTAAAGTATTCGGTCAGGCGGTCGATAATAATCGCCAGCAAAATACCAATGGTGGTAGCGGCAAACGGCCTCCACCAGCCGCCGGGCACGGTAGCCATATAATAATAGGCCAGTACGCCAAAGATAATGACGGAAATGGCCGCAGAAATACTGTACCCTTTAAAAATAGCTTTCATTGCGTTGCCCGCGGTGCGTTTGGAATCTTTCACCGCGTAGGTACCAATGATGGAGCACAGCACACCAATACCGCGCACCAAGAGCGGATAGACAATCCATTCGTGGTGGCCGGTAATGCGCCACAAGCCGATACCCAAAATTAAGCCCGACACGATGGTTACTTCGTAGGATTCAAAAATATCCGCCGCCATACCGGCGCAGTCGCCCACGTTGTCGCCTACCAAGTCGGCTACCACGGCGGGGTTGCGCGGGTCGTCTTCCGGAATACCGGCTTCTACTTTCCCTACGAGGTCGGCCCCTACGTCAGCCGCTTTGGTGTAAATGCCGCCGCCTACGCGCATAAAAAGCGCCAAAAGCGTGCCGCCGAAACCAAACCCTAACAAAGCATCCGGCGCGGCAATACCAAAAATGATAAAGATAACCGTTCCGCCCAACAGGCCCAAACCGTCCGTCAGCATACCGGTTACGGTGCCGGCGCGGTAGGCAATGCGCAGGGCATCACCAAAGCTGCGTTTGGAAGCTGCCGCCACGCGCACGTTGGCGTCCACCGCAATACGCATACCCAGCTGCCCCACTAACAGCGAGAATACCGCCCCTAAAATGAACGCTCCCGCGCGGCCAAAGGCGGCAATCAGTTTTACTTTTTCGGGGCTTAACCCGGCAAAGCGTTCCATAGAATCCTGCGATACCGGCACAATATATACCGACAGGAACAAACACACCGTTAATAAACCAATTAACGGCAGAATGGTTTTTAACTGTCTTTTGAGATAGGCGTTTGCGCCTTCCCGGATAGCGCCCCATACTTTTTGCATTTCGGGGGTGCCGGCGTCTTCGCTGATAACCTGCTTGCGCAGGAACAGCGCATATAAAAGCCCTAACACCGCAATGAATAATACGCCAAACAGCGCATATTGTTCAAATGGTCTTAGGGAGGCAATTCCATACCACATGTGGCAATCTCCTTTACGATAATGGTCAAACGTCCCCTATATTATAATAAAAATCCGCCGTAAATTAGCATAAGTCCTAGGCCTTTTGGAACGCCCTGCCCGGGCCTTTTGGCCCTGTTTGTTAAAAAGATATTTTTTTATACTTTCTATATGAAACATTTGGCAAGAGCGGTTACCTTTCTTTTATTTTTAACCATCGGCCTTTCGGGGGCGTGGGGGGGAATGTCGCCTTTTATGACGCAGCTTTCCGCCGCAATACAAAAAATTCCCTCCGTGCGGGAAAACCCGGGCATGAACCGCCTGTATCGTATGCGTTTTTATTTTCCGTCGGACCAAGTGGCCCAGCGGGAAGGTTTTTGGGAGCAGTTTTTGCGTGCTTTTTCCGATAAAGACCAAGAGCGCGCCATTGCTTTTTATCTGTACCAAATGTATATTTCGTCCGCGGCGTACGGGCAGCTGCCCCAGGGCCGGCTGACGGTGAACCAGTTAGGCGTGTTGGACGGATTGGAGCGCCTGCCTGGCGCTTTTGACGTGCGCAAGGCCCCGGCGTTTTATCAAAAACATAAATCCGAAATCAAAAACTGGTTGAAGCTCTTTTTTAGCAAAGCGCATTTGCCGGTTTACCGGGAAAGCGATGTGCAAAACGATTCGGTGGAATTGAATTTTTTGCGGATATTGGCTTCCAGCGCGGATGGAAAAGGCCGGGCCGGATACCGGTTGGACGACCCGCAATGGAAGTCTTCTTTAAAAAACCAAGAAGCGGCCCGTTTGACCAAGCTGCAGCGTTTGGCCCAACAAGAAATTGCGCGCAAAGTGGTGCTGTACCAAGTGAACAAGGCGGACTTGTCGGCCGCCGATAAAATGACCGCCCGCGGCAACAACCGCAGCCTGCGGGAATATTTGTACCGCCCGGCTGCCAAAGAATGCGCGGCCAGTGCGTATGTAACCGGAAGCTGTTTGTGCGAACAGCTGGCGGCTCATTCCAGTACGGCAAAAGGTATTTCGCGCGTGTACCAACTGCATATGCGGCCGCAGGGCGGGGGGGTGCTTCAGGCCGCCGGCGGAAAAGGGTTTTATGCTCCTTCCGGCACTAAATATCCGGAGTGGTACTATCACGAAGCTGTTTTGATTATTGTGAACCGCGGGCGGGAATATACCCCGGTGGTGTTGGACAAATTTTTATTTGATAACCCGGTGGAGCTGGAAGATTGGCTGGCCCTTTTTGACCAGCGCCGCACCGTGCTTTACGCTACGCCTTTCCGGCGTTGGGAAGATACGGAAGAACGCCTGGTCTGCCCCGATAGGAAAACCCCGCAAGGGATCGTAAAAGAAGGCCGCACCTACCACCCTTACCCGGTGGAAGAATAAAGCTTAAAACTTGCCGCCAAAAACAAAACCCACCTGGTTACTCCCGTCCTGCAGGTTGTGGGTATAATTTATGCCAAACGGAAACGGAAACCGCCACAGCTTGTAGGAAACGGTAGCCCCTGCCCCGCTGTGGGGGCGGTAGCGTCCGCCGGTGTAGACGTAAGCAATTTCGTAAAACGGCGCGGCGGACAAAAGGCCTGTTTCGTTGCGCAGTATGTAATAGATAAAGGATACGGCTCCTCCCGCCCCGCGGGTGCCGCGCAGCTGGCGGTCGTAGCGGCCCATACCGCTTAGTAAATCAGTGGAAGTAATTTCATCGCTAAAAGGGGAATGAAAGGCGTCTTGTGCTTTCAATTCCGCTACCAGCATATGCCGGTTTTTCAGTTCCAGCACCCAGGCGCCTTCTGCTCCCAATTTGGAAATAGCGTAATCGCTGCCGGTCCAGCTGCCGCTGCCCGTATAGAAAACATGGGCCGCATACCCTTGGCGCGCGCGGGGTAAATTTTGCAAGCTTTTCTTTTTGTCTGTCAAACCATAGCCGGATAAAGCCCCCATATTGGCCCCTTTGCGGCGGTCGTCCGTCAGGCGCAGGCCGAGGGTTACTTGGTTGTGGTTCCCGCCGTCAAACCGGTTTTGTGCGTAAGTATAGCGCACATATTCCGGCCGGATAAAGGCACGCACGGTGCGAGAAAGACGGCGCATATAAGTGAGGGTGATTTTTTCCTGCCGGGTGTGCACTTGGTCCAACAGGCGGGAGGCGTATTCGTCCTCGTCGTCCGTAGTGGAAAACACGCCAAAGGTGTTGCTCCAGCCGTTTTGATAAAAACGTTGGTCGAAGTTGAGTTTTGTGTAGTTTAAAGAGAAAAAATCCTGCCCGATAGTAACGCCGGCCATCGTGCTGATGCCGTCTGCACTTCCGCCTACAAAAAAGAAAGAACTTTCCCCTTGTTTAAACAAGTTCCCCGCCGCCAGGGAAAGTGCCGCCGCGCTTTTTTTGCCGCCCGCGGCAAATGCCAGCGGAAAAATGTAGTAACCGTCCTGCGCGTCAATAAAAATATCGGTTTTGCCCTTTTGCTCACGGGTGGAAAAGTCTAATTTTTTAAATACGCGCAAATCGTGCAAATCGTCTTGCGCTTGTTCGTAGCGGGTGGGGGTGAACAGGTCCCCGGGTTTTAATAAAAAGCGTTTTTGCAAAGTGGCGGCGCTCATGCGGGTGGCGGAGGCATGCACCTCTCCCACGATGCCGGGTGTGGTTTGCGCCGTTGCAGCGGCCCAGCCCCAGCAACATAAGAGAATGAACGCTTTCTTCATAATTACATTATATCTTTTTGGGAAATCCTGCCGACGGTCGGTTTTGGGTTAGTTCGGCGGGCGATTGCACGGCGGGGCGGTTTTGTTTATAATATATAGAATATTTTAGCTTTCGCCGTGGACCGGTTCCCGTGGCGGCGGTGCTGCGCGGCAGGGAGGAACTTTATGGCAAGACGCGACAAAACAAACTATTACTTGGATTTGGCGGACGTAGTGTCCCAACGCGGCACTTGCTTGCGCCGCCGCTATGGGGCGGTGATTGTAAAGAATGACGAAGTAATCTCCACCGGTTATGTGGGGGCGCCGCGTGGGCGCAAAAACTGCAGCGATTTAGGCTATTGTATCCGCCAGCAATTGAATATTCCCCGCGGGGAACGTTATGAACTGTGCCGCAGCGTACACGCCGAAGCCAATGCCATTATCAGCGCGCCGCGCGATAAAATGTTAGGCGCTACGCTGTATCTGTCCGGGCGGGAAGTAGCCACCAACGAGTATATCCAAAATTCCAACAGCTGTTCTATGTGCAAGCGTATGATTATTAACGCCGGCATTAAAAATGTGGTTGTGCGCGACACGCACGACACTTACCGCGAAATTAACGTGCAGGATTGGATTGAAAACGACGAATCGTTATCCGGCCAGCGCGGCTATTAGTACACTGGTTTTCTAAATCCCCGCTTTTATAAGGCGGGGATTTTTGTAAGGGATAAAGCGCCCGCTTGCCTGGTGGCCAAAGGAGCGTCTAAAAACGATAAAAAAATCCCGCCTTTCGGCGGGTATTTTTTCAAATGGCGGAGTCGACGAGATTCGAACTCGCGGTCTCTGCCTTGACAGGGCAGCGTGTTAACCAGGCTACACCACGACTCCATTTATTTCTGACTACCTATATATTTTAACTTAATTTTGAGTGCCGCGTCAATAAATTTTAAACGAAGCATTTTGTATAGGGAAATTAGTTAAAATTTCCCCACAAAATTTGTTCCAATTCCAATTCCACCCCGTGTTTTTCTTTTACTTTTTCGCGCACTTGGTCCATTAATGTTTTAATGTCCTGCGGGGTGGCGTGGTTGAAATTGATAATAAACCCGGCGTGTTTTTCCGATACTTTGGCTCCGCCTACGGACAGGCCGCGCAGGCCGGTGTCGTCAATCAGGCGGGAGGCATAGTCGTTGGCCGGACGTTTGAAAACGCTTCCGGCGGACGGGTAATCCAGCGGCTGTTTTTCCAAACGTTTATGCAACACCGTGTTGCGGGTTTCAATCAGTTGGGTAAAATCGCCTTTTTGCAGTTTAAACCCGGCGGAAAGAATAATAAAATCCTGTATTCCTTCCACTTTTCGGTAAGCGTATTTTACTTCTTCTTTGAGTAAAGTGGCTGGGCGGCCTTCGCGGTCGATAACGTCAAAATATTCCAGACAGTCGAAAGTTTCCTGCCCGAAGGCCCCCGCGTTCATAAACACGGCCCCGCCTACACTGCCCGGAATGCCGGACAATTTTTCTATCCCTGCTAATCCTGCCTCGCAAGCCAGCTCGCAGGCTTTATCCAGCGCGGCGCCCGCTTCGGCCTTGACGTGTTCCCCATCCACGCTTACATGGTTCATGCGTTTGGTGGAGCAGGTAATCCCGCCGATGCCGCTGCCGCTGACCAAAATGTTGGAACCAAACCCAATGATGCGCAGCGGTATGTTTTGCGTTTCCGCCAGTTTTAGCACAAAACTCCATTCTTCCCGTGTTTGCGGGTAGACGTACACTTCGGCGTTCCCGCCGGTGCGGTAAGTGGTGTGCCGCGCCATTGGTTCGTCCAGCAAACAGTTTTCGCCAAAGAAGTTTTTTAGTTCTGTTTTGTAATCCATACCGTTACCGGGTTTTAAAAGTTCAGCCCTACCCCGCCTTGCAGCGCGTGGCTGGAAGACGTTTTGGTGTAGGCCGCAAACATATACACAAACGGGAACGGTTTAACGTTCACGCCGGCGGTGTAGCGTACATCGCCGTCCGAAGTGGAACGGGCGGGCAGAATGTCTTTTGTTTCCAATTCGCCGTAATCGTAACCTACACCCACATAAGGGGTTAAAAAGAGCACGTTCATAGAGGCTACGGCCGAAAGGGAGTAGTGGTCCGTGGTGTACCAGTCGGTAGAGCCGCGGTCATAAAAACCGCCTAAGGAAACGTGAATGGTGTCAAACAGGCCAAAGTTGTATTTCAGCCCGCCGCCCAACGATTTAAAACCGTTCATGTCCGTTCCGCGCACAATTACGCCCAAATCCAGCACCGGGATTTTGGTTTCCGCTGTGATAAAACCGGCATAGAGATAATCGTCCGACGAGATGTTGTTGTTGGAGGAAGGTTTAATTGCGCTTAACGTGGCGCCGATATCAAAACCGGGGAAAGAAGTCCCCTTTCCTGTATGAAAATCCGCTACGCCAATTAAGGCGTTGATGTCTTTGTTATAAGCGGATAAATCCGACGCGGCGGAATAATGCGCGCGGAAATCGTCCGCGATGTTGGAAGCGGAGGCAACCCCCGCCAAGCAGAAAAGGCTCAGTACTGCGGTAAAAAGTTTTTTCATAGTTCTCCGTTGCGTAACTGCAAGATATATAATATCATAGAAAAAGACGGGGGGATGCGCAACCCGTCTGACGGAAAAAACGATTTTATCTTAGTCCGTATAGGAGAAATTATGGTAAGCGAACTAGCTGGAACTTTGACCAAGCAAAAAATGGATACGGAAGCTATGAAAAAGGAATTTTTTACGCCTTCTTCTGCTCCCGTGCCGGTTAAATTTGGCACCTCGGGGCACCGCGGCAGTTTGGGGGCCGGTTTTTGCTCCCTGCACGCCCGGGCGATTGCCCAAGCGGTAGCCCGCCTGCACTTGGAACAACACCTTACAGGCCCGGTTTTGGTGGGGGGAGACACTCGGTTGATGTCGGCCGAAACGGCGCGCCTGTGCGCGGAAGTGCTGGCCGGGAACGGTTTGCCGGTTATCCTGCCCGATATGCCGCTGCCGACGCCGGTTTTTTCGTTTGAAATTATCAGCGGCCGCGCGTGCGCTTCGCTAAACGGCACCGCCAGCCATAACCCGCCACAGGATATGGGCCTGAAATACAACCCTTCCAACGGCGGCCCGGCGGACGCTTTGCTTACGGCTAAAATTGAACAATACTCCAACGAATATATGGCCCGCCCGGAAGAAATCAAATCCATGCCCCTGGACGAAGCCCGTCAAAAAGGTTTAATCCGCTCGGCCGATTTGATTACACCGTATGTAACGGCTTTGGCTAAATTTATTGATTTTAAGGCCATTGCGGCTTCCCCGTTAAAATTTGCCGTGCACCCGTTGGGGGGCAGCAGCTTGGCTTTTTACCAGGCCATTAAAGAAAAATACGGCCTGCATAATATGGATATCGTCAGCACCGTGCAGGACCCGACGTTCTATTTTATCCCCATAGACCACGACGGCAAAATCCGTATGGATCCTTCTTCCAAGTATCCGATGTCACCGCTGATTAAATTTGTGCAGGACGGCACCTACGATTTTGCCGGCGCCAGCGATCCGGACGCGGACCGCTTTGGCTGTGCCACCAAACAAGGCGGATTGATTTCGCCTAACCACGCGCTGTGCGTGATGGCAGATTATCTGTACCGCCGCCACAAAGTGCGCGATGCTTATGCTATCGGCCGGACCCTGGGGACCACTTCGCTGTTGGACCGCATTGCCGCGGCGCACAAATTGCGCTTGGACGAAGTAAATGTGGGCTTTAAGTATTTTGTGGAAGGCATTGTAAAACGCAAGTATGTGTTGGCGGGGGAAGAAAGCGCCGGTATGTCCGTAAGCGGCTGGACGACGGAAAAGGACGGAATTTTTGCCGTGTGTCTGCTGATGGAAATTATGGCCGTGGAAGGCGATATCGCCACCCTCTATAATCAGTTGACCAAGCAGTATGGTACTCCTTATTATACCCGGGTGGACGTTCCTACTAATGAGGAAACCAAAAAACGCGTTAAATCCTTAAAAGCGGCGGATTTTGAAAACCTCCACCAGGTGGCGGGCGAAAAAGTAACCCGCGTGCGCGATACGGACGGTATTAAAATCTACCTGCAAAGTTCGTGGTTTTTGGTGCGGCCTTCCGGCACGGAAAATATCCTAAAAATCTATGCCGAAACGTTTGTCAGCCCCAAGCATTTGGATACGCTGATTGAACAAGCCAAGCGCCTGTTGGCTTAAAGAAGTTTTAAGACACAGAAAGGGGCGGGGAAAACCCGTCCCTTTTTATGTTTGTTGGAGGGACACCCCGCTAAAAAGCAGGCAAAAGAGCAGAACTTATATTTGATAAAATATAAGTATGATTAATTTCTTATATGTAGGACTTGGCGGTTTTGTGGGGGCGGCGCTTCGCTATGGGGTAAGCGCGGGTGCGGCGCTTTTGGCTTGGCGCGGCCATTGGGCCACGCTGGCCGTAAATGTGCTGGGTAGTTTGGCTATCGGCTATTTGGCTCCGTATTTTGAAAACCCTTCCCAGCCGGCCCGGTTGTTTTTGATTGTGGGCGTTTTGGGAGGGTTTACAACATTTTCGTCGTTCTCGTTGGATACGCTTTCGTTGTATCACAACCGGGAATTCTTTTTGGCGGCGTGTAATGTGTTGCTGAATGTGATGGTATGTTTGGCCGCGGTGTGGACGGGTTTCCGTTTGCACCATGCATTTTAGTTTTAGCTTATCTAAAAACCCCCGCTTGCTTGGGCAGGCGGGGGTTTTTACGGTTTAAAAGCCTTAAGCTCGGCGGTCCATTACATAGAAACTGCCTTCCTCGTGCTTTTTAGCCAAGCATTTGAGTTCGCTGCCAATGTTGCTTACCATCGCAAACGATGTCAGCGGGCGTTTGGTGTTATGCACAATGCCTATACCAATGGAAAGGAATTTGAATTTTTCCGTTTCGCCTTTTCGGTTGGTGGAAATCATATAGCCGTTGGCGCGGTCTTCGTCGTTATAAAAGGTGGGGGCCAGCTCGTCCGTTTTGGCGGCGATTTGTTGGGCGATGGCTTCGGCCTTTTCGAATGAACAGACGACGATAAAATCGTCCCCGCCGATGTGCCCCACAAAAGAAGTAGGGTCCTGCTCGGCCGCGCGGATGATTAGGTCCGCTTCTGTTTTGAGTACGCGGTCGCCTGCTTCAAAACCGTATTTGTCGTTAAATGATTTAAAGTTGTTCAAATCACAATACAATACGGCAAACGGCCGCCCGTTTGCAATTTCCGCTTCCACGCGTGCTTGAATGGACGGGTTGCCTGGCAAACGTGTGAGGGGATTGCAGTCCATTTTTTGCTTGTTGCGTTTTAAAAGGAGCTTCACCCGGGCGACAATTTCGTCCTCGTCGGCGGGTTTGGTTAAGTAATCGTCAATATCCAAGCCCAGCCCTTCCAGCTTGGTGGATTTGTCCGATACGGCGGTAAAAATAATAATAGGGGTGTGCAAATAACCGGTGCGGCTGCGGACTTCCCGCACTACTTCGAACCCGGTTTTTTTAGGCATTTCATAGTCCAAAATTAACAAATCGGGGTTTTCTTTGTATGTTTTTTCAAGCGCTTCTTGTCCGTCTTCCGCTTCAATTACGGTAAATCCGGCGTTGGTTAGAATTTCGGATACTAAAAAACGAATGGCGTGGGAATCGTCGGCCAGTAAAATTTTTGCATTGTGTTCCATAAGCATATTTAAATAAATTTGCTTTGCCCGCGCAAGAGCCCTTTTTTCGTATAATTTATGTATGACTTACGCCATTTTATTTATAGGGGTGCTCCTGTTTTTGGGGCATGTTTTTTCTTCTTTATTTGAAAAAACCCGCCTGCCGGACGTTTTGCCGCTGATGGTTTTGGGTATTTTGATGGGACCCATTTTGAAGATAGTCAGTCCGGAATCTTTCGGTGAGGCCGGGCAGATTTTTACCACCCTGGCCTTGATTGTTGTATTGTTTAAAAGCGGGTTGGATTTCCGTATTTTGTCGTTGCGTGGGGCCGTGGGGCAGGGCCTGTTGCTTACCACCGTTTGTTTTTTGCTGATTACGGCTGTGATTGCTTTTATTACCCAGAGTATGCTGGGTATTCCGCAAATTTATGCGCTGATTATTGGCTCCATTGTGGCGGATAATTCGACTGCTATTATCACCCCGATGCTGACTAAACTCCAAATAGCCAAAACCACCAAAACCATTCTTTTCCTGGAAGCCAACTTGACGGGCGTTTATTCCATTGTATTGGCGTTGGCGCTTTTGTCGGCGGCGTCGCGCGGAGGGACGGTTTCCGCCGGGATGTTGGCGGCAGATGTGGTGAAATCTTTTGGCATTGGCATTGTGTTTGCCTTGGCGGCCGGGCTGTTTTGGATGAGTATTTTGAACCGGGTCCGCCGGCTGGAAAACGCTATCTCGCTGACGTTTGCGTTTGTGTTGTTGGTGTATAGCTTAAGCGGGCTGATTGGCGGGGACGGCGCCATTGCCACGCTGGCATTTGGCGTGGTGGCCGGAAATATACGGCTGATTAAACGTTTGTGGCTGCCGAAGCTGGATTACCAGCGGTTGTTGTCGCTTAACAGCGGGGAAAAAGATTTTTTTGATGAAATAGAATTCATTTTTAAAACCTTATTCTTCGTCTATATGGGTATTTGCCTGCGGTTGGGGCGGGTGGATTTGCTGGCTATTGGGCTGCTTTTGGCGCTGGCCAAGCTGGTGTTCCGTGCGCCGGTGGTGAACTATTGCGTGTCGCGCCAGATTACGCGGGAAGATTGCTCTGTAATTATGGCTATGTGCCCCAATGGGCTGGTCAGTGCGGTGTTGGCGGCAATGATAGCTTCCCAATTGCCCAAAGAAGGGGCGGTGATTCAAGACGTGATTTATGCCGTTATTTTCTTTAGCGTGCTGCTTTCCAATTTAATGTCTTTCCGGATTGAAAAAGGCGGTTTAAAATGGCTGGGAAAAGCAATGTTCTTCCGGCACGCTTTAACTGCCGCGCCGGAAAGTGCGCCGGCCGACCCTGCGGCCCCCGGCCAAGCGCCGGCAGCTCCGCAGCCTCCGGCTGAGCCCGCCGAAAACAAATAGTTCCCTGCATATCCAAAACGCCCCGGAATTTCCGGGGCGCTTTTGAGTTACGGCTTGTATACAAAGGAAAGCAAACTATCCCGTATATGGTCCCTGCGCCAGGAAAAGAAATTTTCCTTATCGCCGCAAGTGCAATAATAAGGGGTTTTGATATCGGCTGCTGTAAGCCCGGCCAACTGGAGCTGGAGGATAATTTCCGTATTTAAATTTACGAAGATTTTGCCTTCCTTGCGCACCACGCTTTGTGCAGAAAATTGGCTGGCGGTATCTTCTTGCACTTCAAAACAGCAGCTTTGGATATGCGGCCCCAGCCAGCCGCAAAGGGCCCCTTGGGCGCCGGCTGCTTTCATAGCCAAGGCGGTTTTATAGGGCAGTTGTTTTACTACGCCGCGCCAGCCGCAGTGGGCCAAGGCAAAAACTTGGGCGGTTTCGTCCCACAGAAAAAGCGGTACACAGTCTGCCGTCAAAATGGCCGCGCCCCAGCCGCCGCAGGAAAGGACCCACGCATCGGCCTCTTGTTCGGGCATATTGTTAAACGCCAACGCGTCCGCGTCCGAAGCAATACGGATTATCCGGTCGCTATGGGTTTGGTGAAAGTGCAGTATTTTTTCTTCCGGCACATTCACTTGCCCAAATACAGCGTTTTGGTTGGCGCGTTCCCGCATATTGCCGGCGTGGCGGGAAACCGTCCCGCCCACGAGGCCCAGGGAAAGCATTCTGTTGTCTGCGTATATTTTCATAAATCCAATTTTTTAAGGCGTACGGCGCCCAATTTTTCCGTTAACAGTTTTTCGGCCAAGTGTTTGAAGCGGGCCGGGTCGTCGCTGGCATACAGCTGCACACGCCCTTTGCCGGACGTTTCCAACTGGTGGTACTGGGCCAAAAAAGTTTGGGCGGCTTCGGCCAGTGTGTCGGCCGAATCCACTAGTGTAATGCCTTTGCCCAATACGCGAGAGATAACCGGTTTTAAAAGCGGATAATGGGTGCAACCCAAAATCACGGTGTCGGCCCCGCTTTTTTGTACAGGTTTTAAATATTCCCGTGCAATCAGCTCGGCGGCCGGTTTTTTGCCCCAGCTCTCTTCCGCCAGCGGGACAAACAGCGGGCACGCCTGCTGAACGACGCGCGCTTTTGGAGAGCGTTTCAGAATGGCTTTTGGGTAGGCTTGGCTGCGGACGGTTCCTTCCGTCCCCAATACGGCAATCCGGCCGTTTTGGGTGGATGCAACCGCTTTTTGCGCTCCCGGTTCAATGACCCCCATTACCGGCACCGCCATCTGGCGGCGCAGTTCCGGAAGGGCCTGGGCCGAGGCTGTATTACATGCCACCACAATCAGTTTTACCCCTTGGGCTTGCAAAAAACGGGCGATTGCCAGCGAAAATTTAGTTACGGCAGCTTTGGATTTGGAACCGTAAGGTACGTTGGCAGTATCCCCAAAATAAATCAAATCTTCGTGCGGCAATTTGCGGCGCAAGGCTTTTAGAATGGTCAAACCGCCCAGGCCGGAATCAAAAACGCCGATAGGTTGTTTTTTCATAATTCTTATTATAGTAATTTGGGTATTGGAACAAAACCCTTTCTTTGTGCTAGAATATCCTTATGTTTAAAAAGAAGATTCTATTGCTAGCGGCAGTGCTTTTGTGCGGAGCGGCTTTATGGGCTGCCCCCGCGCAGCCGAGTGCACCGTTGATTGTTGGCGGGAATTTTTCTTCCCAGACGAATTTGCCTGTGCAAACCAAAGTGTTTAACCAAGCTGCCCGCAACGCCGAAATCGCTTCTTTGAATAATCAGCTGAAACAAAAACATTTTACGGAAGTTATCCGCCGCATTAACGATTTAACTGCCAAAAATTTCCTGGATAACCGTTTCCACCTGCTCTTAGCCATTGCGTATGACGGATTAGGAAAATATGACGATGTTATTTATTCTGCTGGCCAGGCTATTGCCGTGGCCCCGCAGGATTCCCGTGCGTACATTTTGCGCGGCGGCGCTTATATGCAATTGGGCGATTATGAGCGTGCCCGCATAGACGTAGATACGGCTTTAAAATTGAACCCTTCTTCGCGCTTGGCGCAAAAATTGCAAAGCGATTTGGACGAAAAAATGTCTATCAAGCGGGTGCAGGAGCCTGCCCAGCCTACGCAAAAAAAATCTACTCCGCGGTGGGTTACCCTCTATTTTGTAGCGGTGTTTGTGGCTGTTTTGCTGTTTATTTATTGGCGCTACGAAGACGTCTTCCGCCAGCCCCGCAATGCTTTTTCCCGCAAAGAAGTGGAAGTAAAAGAACAGTACGACTTTATCCGCCAAATTGGCGAAGGCGGTATGGGGAAAGTATACGAAGCATACGATAAAGTGCTCAAACGCAAAGTGGCCATCAAACGGGTGCGGCCGGAATTGGTGCGCAGCTCGTATGTGCGCGAGCAGTTCTTGTCCGAAGCGCGTATGGTGGCTTTGCTGCGCCACCCGTGCATCGTGGAAATCTACACGGTAATCGAGTCGGAAAGTTCGTTGTACTTGGTGTTCGAATATGTGGACGGACAAACCTTGGAAACCCGCCTGGATATTGACGGCCGGCTGCCGTTTTCCAAAGCGAAGCAGATTTTCGAATACGTCTGCCGGGGCTTGCATTACGCCCATTCGCAGGACATTATCCATTGCGACTTAAAGCCCGGCAATATTATGATTTTTGACGACGATAAGGCCAAAGTGATGGACTTTGGCGTGGCTAAAAAATCGGTAGACCATCAAACCGGGGCCCGCACCGTGGCCGGTACGCCAGCTTATATGGCGCCTGAACAGCAAAAAGGATTTATGCGCAAACAGTCGGACGTGTATTCGTTGGCGTTGTGCCTGTACGAAGCGCTGGTGGGGCAAGTGCCGTGGACGGTGAAAGGTTTTGATATTGCCAAGAAAAAAATTGTGCCGGCTTCCAAATTGGCCCCGCACATTCCCCCGGCGGTGGACAGCTTGCTGGCTGACGCGTTGAAAGAGGACCCGAAGGAACGTATCCAAACGATTGACGAGTTTTGGAGCCGTTTAAAAGCCATCGATCCTTTGCCGGAAGAATTGGAACAAACACATTACTAACCTATAGAATAAAGTAAAAGCGGAGCCTATAAAAAGGCTCCGCTTTTTTGTATGAAACGGTTTATAAACTATTTGAGTATTTGGCGCGCGGCTTCAAACACGTCCTCCAACGCGCGGAAGATGGGCTTTTCGCCAAAGTGCGGGTCCCATTTCAGCTGGCTTAAGCAGTCGCTTACTACAAACGCCGCCGCCGCTTTTACTTTGCGTTTGGCGCATACGGCATAAAAGGCCGCTGCTTCCATTTCCACGGTCAGCACATCTTTCTTTTGATAGTGTTTAACTTCTTCTTTGGTTTCGCGGAAGATGGCGTCCGTCGTCCAGTTGCGCCCAAGGTGGAAGTCCTTCCCGTTGGCTTTTAATTGTTTGGCCAGTTTCGTAAACAGCATTTTGCTGGGGCGGCTGGTTTCGCGTGTGGTATAGCAGGGGGAGGTCCCGTCGTCGCAGAGCGCTTCCTCGCACAGCACGATATCCGCCGGCTGCACTTCTTCCTGCAAAGAACCCGCCAGCCCGATAAACACAAATTCTTTTACGCCCAACGCAATTAATACTTCCAAGGCCATCGTCATGCCCGGGGCCCCGGAGCCAAATTGGGTTACATAGCACAAGTCTTCCCCTTGCAAAGCGTAGATATCGGCTTCGCAATTGTATTTTTTGTACTTGGCATGGCTGTCTACATAGCGTGTTAAAGACGAAATGGGGCATAAAATTGCCTTGGAGGGCAGCTTTAAGCCGGCCGCCACATGGCGCACATAACCGGCGGGGGTGGAAATTTCCTTTAAAGCAGGTTTTTTATTTTTTGGGAATAGTAAAGTCATATTTTGGTAAAATTTACAAGTTGTATTTAAATACAACTAATACTATACAAAAAAGAAAGAAGGAAAGAAATGGAACAGAATGTGATGGAATTAATTACGCAAAGCGTGGTGAAGTTTAACGCCTTTTTATGGGGCGCACCTATGATGGTGCTGATTGTGGGTATCAGCTTGTACTTTACTTGGAAGCTGAAATTTATCCAAAAGTACCTGTTCCACGCAATTTCCCTTTCTCTTACCAAAAGCCGCAGTGCCGGCGCCGTCAGCAGTTTTGGTGCGCTGGTGATTGCCTTAGCCGCCATGGTGGGCACGGGCAATATCGTGGGCGTGGCGGCGGCGGTCTCCACGGGGGGGCCGGGCGCGCTTTTTTGGATGATGCTTTCGGCCTTTTTTGCCATGGCTACTAAATATGCCGAGTCCGTGCTGGCCGTGAAATACCGCGAGCAGAACCCCGCCGGCGAATATGTGGGCGGGCCGATGTATGTGCTCAAAAATGGGCTCAATATGAAAAAAACCGCCGCGGTATTTGCTATTGCCACCGCTTTAATGGGGTTTGCCGATGCGCTTATTCAAACCAATTCGTTGGTCGCAATTTACGGGTCCGTTTTTCAGGCCCCGGCGTGGATAACCACGGCAGTATTGGTGGTGCTGACGGCCGCGGTGATTTTGGGCGGAGTCCGCAAAATAGCTGCTTTTTGCAAATGGCTGGTGCCGTTTATGGCGGTATTATATATTTTGCTTTGTGCCGCGGTGATTGTAACCAACTTGGATAAACTGCCCTGGGCCATTGCCTGCATTTTTAAAAGCGCCTTTACCGGCACGGCCGTATTGGGCGGTGCGGTAGGCATTACGATTAAAGAAGCGGTGCGTTACGGGGTGTCGCGCGGGGTGCTGTCCAACGAAGCCGGCAGCGGCAGCGGCGCTATTGCCGCAGCTGCCGCCAAAACGCCCAATTCCGTGCGGCAGGGGCTGATTTCGGCTTCCACCGTGTTTTGGGATACTTTGGTGATTTGTTTGCTGTCCGGGGTGGCGGTGGTGATTGCGGGGGATTGGCAAAGCGGCACGCTGTTTGGCGCGCAGCTAGCCGAGAACGCGTTTGGCCGTTTGCCGGGAGGGTCGTTTTTCTTGTTGGCGTCCTTGTCCCTGTTTGCGTTTTCCACGCTGGTGGGGTGGAGCTATTATACGGCTAAGTCGGTGCAGTTTTGCTTGGGCGTAAATGTGGAAAAACCCGTTTACCTGGTTTGGCTGGTAATAATGTGCCTGGGCGGATTTTTGAGCCCCAAATTGGTGTGGGAATTGGCCGATACCGCCATCGCCGTAATGTGCGTGCCGAATATTTTGTCTTTATGGCTGCTGCGCAAAGAGGTGTTTGCCGAAACCAAAAACTACCTGTCGGCTGAGCTGGCTTATGCGCGCCGCTTCGCCCGGGAATAGGGTGGTAAAGACCTTTACAAGCCGGTTGTTAGGTGGTATCATTAGTATATAGGCTAGAGGCAAGAAATGCTCAAAAAATATGAAATTTTAAATAAAAAGCTAACGGAAACCGAATCGGATTCCGCCCAAGTGTTTGTATATACAAACCCTTCGGTGGAAGAACAGCGCTATTTGGTGGAAGCCTGCCAAATAGACGAGCATACCCTTGCCTCCTCCCTAGACCCGGACGAACTGCCCCGCTTGGAATTTGAACCCGAACATATTGTAATGATTTACAAACGCCCCAAAAATTATTCCGGCAAAGATCAGCTGGAATTTAAAGTGGCGTCTGTAGGTATGTTTTTGTTTGAAAACAAGTTGATTGTTGTATTGGCGGAAGATATCCCGCTGTTTGTGGGCAAACGTTTCCACACGGTTTCTTCTATTAAAGAAGTGTTTTTAAAGCTGGTATACAATTCTATTTCCCATTATGTGGAACACCTGCGCATTATTCATATGATTTCCGAAGAAATTGAGGATAAAATTACGGAATCGATGGATAACACTTACCTGTTAAACCTGTTTAGCTTGGTAAAAAGCTTGGTGTACTACGCCGAGGCTATTACGTCCAACGGGTTCGTGTTTGAAAAAGCGCGCAACTTGTCGGCCCGCATCGGGTTCGACGAAAAAGACGAAGAAATGCTGGACGATATTATCGTGGAAAATATGCAGTGCAAAACCCAAGCGGATATTTACTCCAACATTTTGGCCCAATTGTTAGACGCGCGTGCGTCTATCGTCAACAACAATTTAAACCAGCTGATTAAAAAATTAAACGTCATTACCATTTGGATGATGGTACCTACCTTGGTGGTAAGTGCGTATGGTATGAACGTGGCACTGCCGCTTTCGGGCCACCCGGACGCATTTTGGATGCTGATGGGCCTGTGCTTGATTTTGGTTTGGTTGGTAATGATGTATTGGCGGCATAAAAACTGGTAATTTGCACCCTTTTTGCCAAAGCGGGCTCGGCCCGCTTTTTTAATCTAATCCTTTTTTGGGTATGGTTGCTGTGCCCCGCCCGGAACCTTTTTGATACACTGTATATATGCAGACTCCCGCTAAACTTCTTGTGTTATCTTGCTGCGCGCCGTGTTCGTGTGCGGCGCTGAAAAAACTGTCGCAGGACGGGGTGGACGTGACTGTGTTGTTTTACAACCCAAACATTTATCCCGCCGCCGAATATGAAAAACGCCGTGACGAACAAAAACGGCTTTGCGGGTTGCTGGGCGTAAAATTTGCCGAGCTCCCCTACGAACCCGACCTGTGGGCCGCGTGCGTAAAAGGGTTGGAAAATGAACCCGAACGCGGAAAACGTTGCTTTGCCTGCTTTTTGATGCGCCTTAAAAAAGCCGCCGAGTATGCCCGCCAGCACAAATTTGATGCGTTTGCTTCGGTGTTAGGGGTATCGCCTTATAAAGATTTAAAGCAAGTAAATGACGCTGCCCGCCTGGCGTGGATTACCACCGGCAAGCCATATGCGGCGGTGAACTGGCGCAAGGGCGGGCTGGAAGAATTGCGCCGTGCGTTGATTAAAGAATTCCAACTCTACGAACAAAATTATTGTGGCTGTAAATACAGCCTGCGTAAAAAATGAAACAGAAATGGGTAAAATGGGCTGCCGCTTCGGTGGCGGTGGTGATTATATTGGTATTAGGGGCCGATTTGGCCTTTCGGTGGGTAGCTTCCGCCGGTTGGACGCGTGACTGGGTAAGCCAAAAAGCGTCCGAATTGTTGCACCGGGAAGTGCGCTTGCAAAAAATGTCCGTCAGTTTGATGGGATTTAAATTAGACGGATTGGAAATTTCCGAGCCGGGTGGCTTTGGGGAAGGGACTTTTGTATCTGCCCAGCGGGTGCGGGTGCGGGTAAACCTGCTTAACTTGCTGCGCGGGCGCTTGACGGTGCGTTCGTTTATTATCACCCAAGCAGAAGTAAACCTTATACGCCAAGCAGACGGTTCGTTTAATTTTGACGGAATGATCGCCCCCAGCACCGATAAAACGGAAGATTCCGATCCCTTGCCGTTGGACATCACGCTCAACCGCCTTTCTGTACGCAATTTGAATGTAACCTATACCGATTTAAAAAACCGTACCCGCGCCGCCGCTGAAGATGTTTTGTTCCAAGTCAACCAATTTGGGTTGAAACAAAAGTTTACGGTGGAATTGAAATCCGTTTTGACGTATGAAACGGACGGCAAAGTAATCACCCTGCCGGCCGGCTTGCAGGCGCAGGCCTTTTTGGAAGGGCTGAACTTAAGCCGGGCTTATGCGGAGGTGGCGCGTTTTTCGGCAGATTATAAAGATGCATCCTTAAGCCTGCGGCTGCGGGTGGAAGATTTTACCCGCCCGCTGATACATGCGGAATTGCAACTCGAAGACGTAACCTCCGCGGTGGTGGCGGAGTGGTACCCGGACGTGCCGGAATTTACCTTGCCGGAATTGGAAGCCGAGGCGGACGTTCGGTTGGATTTGCAGGCGCAAAAGGCCGCTATACAAAACCTGTCGGTGCAATTGCCGGGGTTGGAAAGCCGTTTCTCGGGCGAATGGGATTACGCCCGCCAACAGCCCAATGATTTTGAAACTTCTTTTTCCGCCCAGCTAGACGAGCTGGCCGAGCTGGTGCCCGTGTGGGTGGAAGAATACCGTTTAAAAGGCGAACTAACGGGAACAGCCAGCCAAAAAGACGGCGCACTGACGGCGGATATTTCGTTGCAAAAAGGGGCCGGCCGCGTGGCGTATACCGGGGAATTTACCAAGGTAGCGGCTGCTTTCCACGCGGAAGAAAATAAAACGTTTACCGAAGGCTTTGCCCGGGGCAGTTTAAGCGGACGTTTAAACGGAGATCCGTTTGAGGGCAACCTTACTTTAACGCAAACCCCGGACGAATGGAAAGCCGACGTAAAATTGCGTGCCGGCCGGGTGGCGCTGCCGCCGCTTTTAAATGCGGCCCCGCCGCCGGACGATACGCCATTTGTGGCCGATACGGCTTTGCCGGTGGCCGAAAAAACAGCCTGGCCGCTGCCGCCGCTTTCTATCCGGGCGGACGTGGTGATTGATTCGCTTGACGCACCGTATATTTATGGAACGGATTTGAACTTCCAAGCGGACTTAACGGGCGTTACGCCGGATTTAAAAACCACGCACGGAGCTTTGTACCTGGATATGGGCAGCGGGGAAATTAAGGATTTGTACCATTTAACCAACGCCAACGCTGTTACCAAAATATTATTCTTGTCCGTTAACGTGGTGGGGAAAGTCTTTAATTCTATGAACGTGTTTGCCGTGTTGGACGGGCTGGGCAGCGGGCTGCTTAACGTAATGGGCGCTGGTCCGGCCCCCAAAGAGGCCGATTTAGTGGTGCAAACCGTTACCGAGCCGGACGGCACCACCCGGCAGATTATGGTGCCGTATACGGACCGGAAAATCAGCGGGCGTATGGCCTACGACAAATTTGCTACGGACGTAGATTTTAAACAAGGCCTGGCCCATATTAAGAACGGGACGTTTGTGTCGGATACCGTTTCGTTTACGCTGACCGGCACAACGGATTTTAACGACGGGAAATTGGATATGACCGTGCAGGCCGCCCCCGGGAAACACGAAGCGGACGGCATTATGCCGCTTACCTTAAAAGTAGGCGGAACGGTTTCCGATCCGAAAGGGAGTATGAGTTTGATCGGGTCGGTTTCTTCGTTAGTCACGCAGGGGCTGGGCAATAATTTTGCCAGCCGTTCGGTTAAAAAAGGCTTGGGTGGGTTGTTCGGTTGGTTTAAAAAAGAAAAATCCGACCGGAAAATCTTTCCCGCTTCTGACGAGAAAAACACTGCAGTTCCCCAGCCGGACTCCCCGTTGCCGCAAGCGGCCGGGCAGGAAATTCCAGCCCCGCCGCCGGTTCCTGCTCTTTCGATAGGTGAAGCCTTGCAGTCCACCCTTGCTCCTGCAGTGGGCGCCCCGGCTGCCGCACCGGAGCCGGACCCAGCCCAACCGTTGCCCAGTTTTGTGCCGCAGGAAGGGGTCTCGGCCGCGGGGGGTGTGCCGCCCCAGGAGCCGCGCCCTTTGGTGCCGGTGGAGCCATAGTTTTGCAGTACATAAAAAACCCCGGAGCGGTTGCTCCGGGGTTTTTGTTATTTAATAATTTCTTTTACAATTTTGTACGGGGCGGGTTTTTTCTTGCTTAGCTTGACCGCCTGTTTAAACAGTTCCACCCCATCGGCTAAGCGCTTTTTGTCCGAAGCGTAGAGCGTGGCAATGACGTCGCCTTTTTTTACGGCGTCCCCGGATTTTTTATCCAGCCAAATGCCAGCGCCGTAGTCGATGGCGTCTTCCATCGTGTTGCGGCCTGCGCCCAACAGTACGCCGGCCATACCGGCGGTTTTGGCGTCAATGTGTTCCACATAACCGGTGGTTTCGGCCTTCAATTCAAATTTTAATTTGGCGTTTTGGAAGTATTTGACGGGGTTATCCACTGCCTCGGGGCTGGCTCCTTGCCATTTGACCATTTCGCGCAGTTTGGCGGCGGCTTCCCCGTTGGCAATTTTTTCCTCCATCAAGGCGCGGGCTTTTTTGATGTCTTTTACTTTACCGCTGATAACCAACATATTGGCGGCTTCTTCAATTAACAGTTCGTAAAAGTCGGGCGCTAAATTTTTGTCGCCTTTCAAAATTAATACCGTTTGCCGCATTTCGTTGGCATTGCCGATGGCGCGGCCTAAGGGCTGGTCCATATAAGTAATCAAGGCGCGGCATTTAAGGCCTAACATTTTGGACGTGTTTACCAGCGCGCGGGCCAGCTTGCGGCTATCCGGCAATTTTTGCATAAACGCGCCGGAACCGTATTTTACGTCCATCAACAGGCTGTCCACCCCTTCGGCATATTTTTTGGAAAGGATACTGGCTACAATCAACGGGCGGCTTTCTACAGTGCCGGTAGCGTCGCGCAGGGAATAGAGCTTCTTGTCGGCCGGGGCTAAATCTTGCGTTTGCCCAAACATACACACGCCCAGCTTTTGGATTTGACGGTAAATCAGTTTCGCCGGGACGCGCACTTCAAAATTTTTCATAGACTCCAATTTATCCAGCGTCCCGCCCGTATGCCCTAGGCCGCGGCCGGACATCATTGGCACGGCTACGCCGACACAAGCCACCAGCGGCGCCAGCGCCATCGAAATACCGTCCCCTACACCGCCGGTGGAATGCTTGTCCACCGTGGGCATTTTAACGGAAGAAAAATCCAGCCGGCCGCCTGAATGGGCCATAGCTTTGGTAAACATAGCGGTTTCTTTATCAGAAAGAGGGCGCAAAAAACACGCCATTAAAAAAGCGGAGAGCTGATAGTCCGGCACGGTGCCTTTGGCGGCGCCTTGTGCAACAAAGTTGAATTCGTCCTGTGTGAGGGTTTTGCCATTGCGTTTTTTGATGATGACATCAATCATTCTCATAATTTGCGGCCTCCTTTCCCCTAGGTGGGGAGAATTCCAGCATATCATTTTCCGTCGGAAAAGAGAACCCCTTTCCGCCGCCGGGCTTTACTGCCTGCCCCGGCGTTTTGTCAGGGGCGCTGATATTTGCCCAGTTCTTTCTGCAAAAGCTGCATTTGGTGATACGTCAATTCTATTAAATGCTGTGCACGCGTTTTGCTGGAAGAAAGGGAAATATATTGGGAAAGGGCATCGTCTGAAAATTGTTGGGAGAGGTCCTTTCCGCTTTCTATAGATTTAAGAGAGTTTAGGCACGTTTCCGAAATAAGCATAAAGTGGCTTACCAGTTTTTCGTAGCGCTCTTGCAATAATGCGGCCCGTGCTTGCAGGGCTTTTAGGCGCATTTGGCGCAAGCGGGCAAAATTTATTCCGGCAGAAAATTTGGGCCGGATTTCCCCGTCGGGCCAAATAGCGTCCTTTTTTTGCCGGTACAGCTTAATTTGGGCAAGTATTTTTTGGGAGGCAGGGTCCTCCAGGGGGGTGTCCAGCAGCCAGCGTGCGGACGACGGTTCCAGGTAAGTTACGGCGCCCAGCACCGCACGGGCTTTTTGGGGAGGCAGATACACGGACGCTTCGGCAAATGCTTCAAAATCCGCTTCGCTCCAAAAACCTTTCTGCTGTAATTTTGTTAATAAAACTTTTTGCAAGGCAATGGCATATTGCTGCAAAGCGCGGGTTTCGTCCCCGGGTACGACGGCCGCGTCAAACGAAAGGCTGGGAATAGTTTTAAAGACGCTGGTGTATATTTGGACAAAAGGATAGGTCAGCAAATCGGACGCTTGGTAAATGGCGGAAATGAGGGTTTGCTTTTGCCGGGGGGAAAGTTGTTCTTCCTGCAAAATGGCGGCAAAAAAATCCTGCATCGGCAGCTGCGCGTGTTGAGAGATGCGGTGCATAATTTCGGGGCTGATGTAGCGGGGATCTTTCGGGTTTTGCCCGATGGCCCACGGCTGGACGCGTATTTCGTCGTAGTGCGGGGTTCCCCAGCTAAAAACAGGGCTTTTTTGGAGGAACATTTCGCCTTCTTTCTTGGCGGAGGCGAGTTGGTTTTTGAGTAATTTCTCCAAAGAGGGAACCAGGAGTTTTGCCGGTGTTTTAGGGCGAGGCTTTTTTTGGATGATTTGCCCCAATACCTGGCTTTCCCGATACAAAAGATCGTCTAAATTTTGGCGGAATGTTTCTTTTTCTTGCCGGGAAGCAGCAGCCCCCGGCTGTTTGGGCAGGGGCAGCCCCATTTGGCGGAGGGAGCGGTTTACCTCGCTGAATTGCGGCGATTGGGCCCACCCGGGGTTTTGATACAACGCCCGGCGGGTTTCTTCCAATGCGTGAAATCTATACTGCAGCGAGCGCAGCTGCCCCGCAGACAAAACGCCGCCTATATTCTTGGGCGCCGTAAAAGACATTTTTAATAATTCCGCCAGCGGTTTGGCGTTGCCTTGGGCACATGACGGAAAGGCCGCCAGTAAACATATACAAATACTACAGCAACGAACAAGTCTATACATAAAACCTCTTTTTTCCTCTTTCAGGGCCGAGGGGCTTTCTCCCCTGCGGCCTTGAAGGGATTAAAATTATTCTCCCCAAATGTTGGATAATTCCTCGCGGATTAATTGCATATTGTTTTGCGTTTCGTTTATCAGCCGCTTCAGCCGTGCCTGGCGGGAGGAAATAAAAAGCTGGGTGGCTAAACGGTCGGACGCTTCGCTTTCGGGCATATCCGCGCGCTGCGCACGCGTTTGCAACATATTTTCAAGCCGTATGGCTTGGTCTTTTTTCTCCAGCAGGTTGTTCAAACGTTTGTTCAAAATTTCCAAATGGGATTTTAATGCTTTTACGCGTTCATATTGCGCCGCCGCAAAGGAAGGCCCTAATCTATGCTTGGGGGCAATGTTCCCGTTGGGCCAAATGGTTTGGGTGTGGGTGCGGGCCCAGTCAATTTGGTTTAATATGCGCTGGGAGGCTTTATCCTGCAGCGAATTGTTCAGCAGCCACAACGCCGCTTGCGGTTCCAAATAAGTGGCCGCCGCTAAAACGGCACGGGCCTGTTCTGCCGGCAAATAGACGGATACGTCGGCAAACAAATCAAAATCTTCTTCACTCCACTGTCCTTCCAATTGGAGTTTGTTGAGCAAGCGGCGTTGTACGGAGGCGGCGTATTTTTCCAAGGAATGGACGGGCTTGGGGGTGGAACCTATATCGTAAGATACGGAAGGAATCTCGCCGAACATATACATATACAGCCGGACGAAATTGTAGGTCAGTACGGCAGACGCTTCGTCAATCAGGCTGATTAAGCGCTGTTTTTGGAATAAAGAAAGAGATTTTTCCTGCAAGATGCAATCATAGGTTTCCGTCATAGAAGCTTCGGCTTTTTCGGTTATTTTATCCAAAACTTCTTCGGAAATGTAAAATTCGTCCTGCGGGTTGCCCGAAAAAACTACCGGCGTGAGGCGTATTTCGTCCCAATTAGGGGTTCCCCAAGAGATAGAGGGGGTTTGTGCGTTGAGTATTTTTTCCCAGGATTGACGGGAAGTGGCCTGCGCTTTTACCATTTTTTCCCCGTCCCAATTTAAAGCAGCAACGGAAGTTTTGGGGCGCGGATTTTTTTGAATAATTTGGCTTAAGGTATTGCTTTCTTGCTGGAGCAACTGGTTTAACTGTTGGCGGTAAAGTTCTTTTTCTTTTAAAGAGGCGTTCTGCGCGGGTTGTTTGGGCAAAGGCATACCCAATGCGGTTAAATAGCGTGCGGTCGGGGTAAACTCCGCCGACACAGCCCACCCCGGGTTTTGGTAAAGGGCGCGGCGGGTTTCTTCAATAGCGTAGAACCGGTTGTTAAGAGTTTGTATTTGCGCTTTGGATAATGTTTCCAAAGCGGCAAAATTTTTGGGGGCGGTAAAAGAGGCTTTTAAAAACCGATTTAAATTTTTAGCAGGGACTTGCGCAAAGCCATTAGCTGCCGCTAACAAACAGACGGCAAATACACTAATACGGAAAAAATTGGGCATAATCTCTCCTTATAAACACTTCTTTATAATAGCATAGAAAAGCTAATAACCGGCAACAAGAGGCTTTGGACCTATGTGCCGGGGGGCCTTTTGGCCCGCTAATATAGGCCTTTTGGGCCGGCAACCCGGTTCTGCCGGCGGTTCAGATTTGATATCATATATTTACCAAGCTATTTGGGAGGAATTATGAAGAAAATTGTCGTGCCGGGGTGGATTAAATCCTACTTTGGGTTTATTTTGGCCAACTGGTTGTTTTTTATGTTGATGCGCGGGATTTTTTTGTTTGTGTTCCGCACGGCCTTGTTGCCGCAGAATTACCACGAATTATGGGAAACCTTTTATGTGGGCGCCAAGTTTGATTTGCGCCTTGCCTGTGCTTTAGCCAGCGTGCTGGGGTTGTACTTTACGTTGTGCGCTTTTTGGAAGAAAGCCCGCGCGGCGCGCAAAGGTGTATCGGTGCTGTACGGAATATTGGAAGCAGTCGTGCTGCTGGTGTATTTTTGTGATTTTGCCCATTATTCGTATATTTCCATGCGCATTAACTATTCCATTTTTAAGTATGCCGAAAACGCCCTTATCTCTCTGCAAATGGCTTGGGAAACCTATCCATTGGTGTGGGGTATTTTGGGGTTGATTGTGTGGGGCGTGTTGTGCGGTTGGTTGGTGGACCGCTTGCAGAAAAAAGCATTTTCCCAGCAGGATACTTACCGCTGGAAAGGCAATTTGGGGTGGTTTTTTGGCGGGCTGTTATTAACGGCGGCTATGATGTTTGGCCAGCTGAGCCAATACCCGCTGCGCTGGAGCAACGCCTATCACTCCACCAACAACTTTATCTGCAATTTGACGCTTAACCCGGTGCTGAATATCTACGATACGGCCCGCTTCGTAAAAGCGGACAGTTATGACGCCGATAAAACCGCCCAGTATTATGACGAAGTAGCCCGCTTTTTAGGGGTGGAAAACCTGGACAAAGAAAACTTGAATTTTGAACGCGTAATTGCCGCCAAGCCGGCCGCGGAACAAAAAGATTACAACATTGTAGTAATCTTTATGGAGTCGTTGGCTTGGAACAAAACCTCTATGACGAACCCGGACATCGACCCGACCCCATTTGTAAAAGAACTGGCAGATAAATCCATTTTGTTTAGCCATTTCTTTGCGCCGACTTCCGCCACGGCGCGTGCGGTGTTTGCCACTATTACGGGTATCCCGGACGTAACTTCTTTTAAAACCAGCTCCCGCAATCCGCTGATTGTGGACCAGCATGTGGTGGTCAACTCGCTGCGCGATTATGAAAAATATTTCTTTATCGGCGGCAGCGCCAGCTGGGGGAATATCCGCGGTATTTTGGAACATAACCTGACCGGCGTGCATATGTACGAGGAAGGGCACTTCCAAAATGAGCACCGCAACGATGTGTGGGGTATTTCCGATTTGGACTTGTTCCGCGAAGCAAACCGCATTTTAAGCGAGGAACAACAAAAAGAAAAGAAACCTTTCTTCGCCGTCATTCAAACGGCCGGTTATCACCGCCCCTATACTATTCCGGACGACAACGCCGGCTTTGAACTGAAAGATATTGGGGAAGATTTGGCCCACAAACGCAGCTTTGTCAGCGTGGCGGAATACAATTCGTTGCGTTTTTCGGACCACGCCTTGCACGAGTTTTTTAAATTGGCCGAAAAATCCAATTATTACGACAACACGTTGTTCTTTATTTTTGGGGATCACGGGTTGTCGGCCCCGCAGTCCGAAAATATGCCGATGGGATATGTGGAGCTGAATTTGATTAACCACCAAATCCCGCTGATTATCGCCGGTAAACCGGTCGAAAAACCGCAGGTGATTGAGCGCACCGCCAGCCAAGTGGATATTTTGCCGATTGCGATGGGCTTCTTGGGCCGCTCGTATTTCACCCGTGCTATCGGGCGCGATGTGTTAAGCAACCCGGCGCTGGAAGAAGGGTCCCTGCTGTATGGTTGGGCCAGCTCGCCTGCCACCATCGGTTTTGTACAAGGGGATTATTATTACCTTAAACAAGGGGATAAAGACGGCCTTTACAAATACGCTGCGGACAATTATAATGAAGATATCTCAAAGCAGGACCCGAAACGTTTTGAGCATATGAAGAATATGGCGCTAGGCTTGTACGAAACTTCGCGCTATCAATTCTATCACAACCAAAAACGCGACGAACGCGATAATTAGGAGAAAAAATGAACGGAATTTGGATTGTTGTACTAATCATTGCTGGTTTTGCCGTTTACGCGGTGTCTGTATACAACGGGTTTATTACGCTAAAAAACCGTGTGAACGAGGCCTGGAGCGATATTGAAGTGCAAATGAAACGCCGCTATGACTTAATTCCAAACTTGGTGGAAACCGTCAAGGGGTACGCCCAGCACGAAGCCGGCACGCTGGAAAAAGTCATTCAGGCGCGTAATATGGCGATGTCCGTGCACGAAAATATGAAAGAGGTTTCCGAGTCCGAAAATATGCTTTCGGGCGCGCTGAAATCTATTTTTGCCCTTTCCGAAAATTACCCGGACTTAAAGGCCAATGCCAATTTTATGGAGCTCCAGCGCGAGTTGCGCGACACCGAGGACAAACTCCAGTCCGCGCGCCGTTTTTATAACGGCAATGTGTTGGCCTATAATACCAAGGTGGAATTATTCCCCAGCAACATTGTGGCTTCTATGTTTAACTTCGATAAACGCGAATTCTTTGAACTGGCGGAAGACGAACAGGCGGCCCGTGAAGCTGTAAAAGTACAGTTCTAACCCGGTTATGGCTACCATTTACGACCATATTGCACAAAACAAGCGGCGCACCTGGCTGCTTGTTTTGTTGTTTCCGCTGACGTTTGCCGCCCTGGGATATGTGTTTTTGCTGGGCTGGGCGCAGCTGTCGTCTTCGGCCGATTACCGCTACGACAGCCGACGGGACGCTTATTACGAAGTATATTCGCCGCAAACGCCCAACGTTTGGGCGCAAGCTAACGAAATGGCCGCCCAGGTGCTGCCGTGGATGTGGTTGGCGGCGGTTATATGGATTCTAGTTGCCTATTACTGTGGAAGTTCTCTTTTGATTGGCGCCGTACACGGTATTGAAATCCACCGCGAGGACCAGCCCGAAATATATAATTTGGTGGAAAATTTGTGTATTTCCCAAGGGCTGCCTACCCCGCGGATCTATATCATTAGCGACGACTCCCTCAACGCTTTTGCCACCGGGCGGGACCCGGAACACGCTTCCATCGCGCTGACAAAAGGCATTGTGCTTAAGCTGGAACGGGCAGAATTGGAAGGGGTTATCGCGCACGAGCTGTCGCATATCCAAAACCGGGATATCCGCTTGATGCTGATAACGGTGGTTGGGATTTCTTTCTTTACGTTTTTATCGGAAATTTGTTTTCGCATCGGGGCAAGCAGCAGCCGCCACGGCGGAAGGAATAAAGGAAACAGCGCGTTGTTCTTTTTTGCCTTGGGTATTTTCTTTGCCCTATACGGGTATTTGATTGCTCCGCTGATTCGGTTGGCGGTATCCCGCACGCGTGAATTCCAGGCCGACGCTTCAGCCGCCCTAATGACGCGCCACCCGGCCGCGCTGATTAGAGCTTTGCAAAAAATCAGCACAGATTCGCGCGTAGAAGTGCTGGACGAACACGCCAGTATGTCGGCTATGTGTATTGCCAATCCATTGGACAAGCGTTCTTTTTTTGCCTCGCTGTCCGGCTTGTTTGCCACACACCCACCCATAGAAGAGCGTATTGCCGCTTTGCGGGATATGGACGGGCGGATTTAACTCCCAATCATAAAAAACCCCGGTTTCGTAGGAAACCGGGGTTTTTTATATGGGGCAAGCTATTCCATTACTTTTTCCAAACTGGGGTCGAAATCAAAGTATTCGTAGGGTTCAAATTCAAACATTTTTGCCAGCAAGTTCAGCGGAATAACAGCGGTAATGGTGTTAAAATCCCGCGCGGCGCTGTTATATTTTTTCTTGGAACTTTGCACTTTGCTTTCGGCGTGGATAATGCTGCGCTGGAGTTTTAAAAAATGTTCGTCGGTTTTTAATTCCGGGTGGTGCATAGCGGCGGTAAAGACTTTTTTGAATTTTTGGGTGATATCGCTTTCCAGGCGGACGCGTTCCTGCAGGGTGGCACTCTGGCGGCAGGCGTCTTTGAGGTGGGACAGCTCGTAAATAAACGGGCGTTCCAATTCGTTAAACGAGGCGGCGGACAAGGCCAAACTGGGGATCAGTTCCGCGCGGTTCTTCATATTATTATCCAGCTGTTGCCAGGCGCGTGCGGCGGCTTTGTTAAGGGAAACAAATTTTACATACGCCAGCATCATTAATACGACCAACATACACATAGCACCGAATAAAAACCAAATGATCATTTTGCCTTTCCTCCCGGTTGACGAATGAGCCTTTTATAATTACAATGAAAGTAGCGGTTCAGCTACTAAAAAGTATAGATATTAACCTGAAAGAAATCAAGAACTGCTGGGCGGTATTTTTATGCCGCGGGTTAATAGCTGGTTTCTGGTGTTGTGCCGGCTTAGGCCGGGTTCGTAATTCTTTACATTCCAAACGGAGGCTTGCATGCTGCTAACGATATCGTCGTTTGTCGGGTTTACGGCGTTGGTGCTAGGGCTGTCGTATTATCTGACTAGAAAAAAAGACGCAACCTCCTCGGAAGGCTATTTTTTGGCCGGAAGAGGACTTACGGGGTGGGTGATTGCCGCTTCGTTGCTGCTGACAAACTTGTCTACTGAACAAATGGTGGGCTTAAACGGCCAGGGCTATATGTTCAATATGTCGGGGATTGGGTACGAAATCGGCGCTTCGCTGGCGTTGATTATTGTGGCCTTTTTCTTCCTGCCCCGGTATTTAAAAAAAGGGTACGCCACTATTCCGGACTTTGTGGGGGACCGCTACGACGCTGCCACTAAGCAATTTGTAAACTTCCTTTTCTTGGCGGGGTATGTGCTTATTCTGTTGCCGACGGTGCTTTATTCGGGCGCTATTGGTATGGGCGGCATTTTTAATATTATGGAAACGTTCGGCCTGTCGGAAATGATGACCATTATCGTAGTGGTGGTAGCCATTGGGGTTTTGGGTTGTTTGTATACCATTTTTGGCGGCTTGCGCATTATGGCTATTGCCGATACGCTAAACGGGATTGGTTTAATTATCGGCGGGTTAATGGTTCCGTTATTTGCCTTGGCCTATGTGGGCGGCGGCGATATTTTGGGCGGTTTAACCGAAGTCGTGCAGGCTCACCCCGAAAAATTCAACGCTATCGGCGGCCCGAACGACCCGGTTCCCTTTGCCACTATGTTTACGGGTATGTTTTTGGTGAACCTCTTTTATTGGGGGTGCAACCAAACCATCATTCAGCGCGCTTTGGCTGCCAAAAACTTAAAAGAAGGCCAAAAAGGGTTGTTCCTGGCGGCTATTTTCAAACTGATTGGCCCTATTTATTTGATTATCCCGGGGATTGTGGCCTTCCACATTTTCCAGGACAATCCGCTTAAAGTGGGGGATATGGCGTATCCGATGCTCGTCAACAAAGTGTTGCCGTTCTATTTGATGGGCTTCTTTGCGGCGGTGCTTTTCGGGGCCATTTTAAGCTCGTTTAACGCGGCGTTGAACTCCACTTCCACGCTGTTTATGTTGAACGTCTATAAACCGCTTATCAAGCCCACCGCCACGGACGAAGAACTCGTAACCAAAGGCAAATATGTGGGTATTTTGCTGGCGATTTTCTCGATGTGCGTGGCCCCGCTGATTGCTATGGCGCCTTCGGGGCTGTTCAACTACCTGCAGATGGTAAACGGTTTTTACAACGTGCCGATTTTTACACTGATTATTTTTGGTATGCTCAATAAAACGGCGCCGGCTTGGTCCGCCAAAGCCACCTTGATTTTCTTTATGGTGGGCTATGGGCTTACCCAGCTGGGGGTTATTAAAACCAACTTGCACTTCCTGCATGTGTTGGCTATCTTGTTTGCGGTGTCGGTGGTATTTATGTACATCGCTGGCAAGCTGTGGCCCGCACCCAATAAATATGACGACGGGAAAGATTTAAATGTCGTGGATACGACCCCGTGGAATATGCGGGTGGTAGTGAGTGTTGCCATTGTGCTGTGTGTGTTTGGCATTTATGTGCTGTTCTCCAAAATGGGGATTGCAGCTTAAAAGTGGGTTTTGGCCAACAAACGGGCGGGAAATTTCCCGCCCGTTTTTTTGTGGCTCGGGGGAAAAACTTGTTATAATAACTACACGGAGGAAAGCCTTTTATGAATGAAACCCGGATTAACATTATGGAGCCGGAAGCCCCAGCCCCGGCACCCCAAACCCAGCCCGAAGAACCCCGGTTAGAGTATGCTGCCGTTTCGGAACGGTTTGTGGCGTTGCTGATAGATTATGGCGTGTTTTTTATTCCGCTGCAAATTATCCTTTGGATTTTCTTTAAAATAGCCGGCCCGTTGGAAGGCTTTTGGCCGCCGATATTTTTATTTGCCGGCATTAATTTGCTGTTTGTCTTGTATGAAGCTATTTTTTCGTCCGGGGACCGCGTAACCCTGGGAAAGGCTTTAGTGGGTATTGCCGTGGTGAAAAAGGACTTAAGCGGCCCGATTTCTTTCCCACGGGCGGTTTGCCGGGCCTTGGGGTATTACGTTAGCACGGCCCTGTTGATGTGTGGGTTCTTACTCGCTTTTTTTGACGATAAACATCGGGCTTTGCACGATTATTTTGGCGGCAGTGTGGTGGTGCAGGTACGCCCCAAAAGCTGGGGAGAACGGACGTTGCTGCGCCTGTTGGGAACCCTCTTGCTGGTGGCCTTTGCCTGGAGCTTTTATGCACAGGAACTGGGCGGTGGTAAAATTACCCAGCAGGCCTATATCCGCCAGGCCGAAAAACAGCTAAAAAATATTGCCCTTTTGGAAGAAGCCCATTACAACCGGTATGGCTATTATACCAACGATTTGCTGCGCTTATCGCTTTTATCCGGCGATCCGGTGCAGTTCCAGCGGGATACGCAGAAAGTGCTTTACCATAAAGGTTTTAAAATCGGCGTACAAGGCAATTCGTATAAAATTTCTGCCTTGGCGCAGGACCCCCAACACACGCCGGTGTATTTTGCGCCGCCCCAGCGATAAAGGGAAACTTTTTAAAAAGCCGGGCCTAGCATAGGCCCGGCTTTTTGTGCCAACAACCGAGGAGATGGAACGGTTTGTTTGCAGGCTAGGGCGAGGTATTGCGAAAACAATGTGCTTTCAGTAGCTGTGCTGACGGACATAGGGAGGGGAATCCAGCCTCTTGTTCCGGATATGTACACGTTTTTGTTTCCTTATTGGGCCAATGCTGTATTTGCCGAAATCTTGCCCGATGCCAAACCCCAGGGCCAGGAAGGCCTTGACTCGTTTTTTTTGATAAATTTTGCCTATGTATAACATTTATCAAAAACCCCTTCCAGCGGGGAAAAAGGCCGGATTTACGCTGATAGAGCTGCTAGTTGTCGTTTTAATCATTGGTATTTTGGCAGCGGTTGCCCTGCCGCAATACGAAATAGCGGCTATGAAAAGCCGTTTGGCGGCGGCTATGCCCTTAGCAAGGGCCATTAAAGACGCGCAGGAACGCTATTATTTAGCAAACGGTTCCTATGTTATGAGCTTGCAGGAATTGCAAGAATTTGATGTAAGTTTTCCGGGCTGCACTTCAGGAAGCCGCCGCAACCAGTTGCAATGTCCCCGGAACTTGTATATACAAGACGATGCCGCTGGAGACCGTTCCGGTGGGTCCGTTAGTTTTCGATATTGCACCCACCCGCGCAGTTGGGGGAATGCTGGAGCACCCATACCAGCCCGGCCATTACACTATACTATGATCAATATGCCGACGCAAGCAAGCGAGGAAAACAGAAATGTACCGCCGGGAATGACATAGAGCAACGTGTTTGCCGCGCGTTGGGGGCGGATGCAGAGGGTTGGATTCAATAATAAAACCCCCGCTTATTAAGAGCGGGGGTTTACTGTGTATAACTAAAAACTATTTTTCTACTTTAATGCCGCGGAACGCTCGGTACAATACGGCAAACAGGCCAAAGATTACATACAGGGAGAAAACGATAAAAATCACGTCCTGCGGGAAGCGGATTAACATTACCACCAAAAATACGATAAGCAGCAACATCCACACACTGAGGCGTTTTTCGCGTTTGGCTTTAAAAGCCGCATACGGAATGTTGGATACCATTAACAACGACAAAATCAGCATGGCAAACCATACAAAATTGTATAAGTGCGGCAGGTAAATCGTCAGCAAGTGGATATTGCGTCCGCCAATGTCGCCTTCCATGATGCAATAAGAAATAGCGAAAGAAGCAAGCAGCGCCGCCGGCGCCGGGACAGGCAATCCGGAGAAATACTTTTTGGAGCCTTCGCCGGCGTGAGCCATGGCGTTAAATTTGGCCAAGCGCAGTACGCCAAAGCAGGTGTATACGCACGCAATCGGCGCACCCCACAAGGGTTGCAAATGAAGCACAAAAAAGTACATTAAAAAAGCAGGCGCGGCGCAAAACGAAACCGTGTCTGCCAAAGAGTCCATCTCCACGCCGAAATCGCTTTCCGCGTCCAGCATACGCGCGATGCGCCCGTCAAACATATCAAACACCGCGGCGGCTAAAATCAACCAGCCGGCTTGCACGAAATTCCCGCGTGCGGACGCCAAGATAGAGAAAAAACCACAAGCTAAGTTGCCTAACGTAAATAAGGAGGGCGCCGTCATAGCTCCCGTATGTTTTAGGCGGTCCACAACTTTAATTTCTTTGTTTTCTTCTTGCATAGATGCCTCTATTTCCACAGCCCCAACACGGTAATGCCGCCCTGCACTTTTTGGCCTTCTTTTACCAAAATGCGCACATTGTTTTTGGGCAGGTACACCGCCACTTGCGACCCAAAGCGAACTAAGCCCAGATGCCCGCCGATTTTGATTTCCTGCTGCGGTTTAACCCAGCATTCAATGCGCCGGGCGATGGCACCGGTGATTTGTTCCACATGGGCAAATTTGGCGGGATCGCCGTTTTTAAAGAGCTGAATTAAATTGCGTTCGTTTTTGTCGGCGGCGGGGTTGTTGGCAAACAGGAAAGTGCCTTTGTTGTAAAAAATTTCACCCGTTTTGCCGCTTACGGTAGAGCGTTGGATATGTACATCAAAAATAGACAGGAAAATACGAATGACCACGGAGTTGGGGTCGTCTTCCGTTTTGATGGAGAGGACGGTTCCGTCCGCCGGGCAGGCAATTTCGTCTTCGGCAAATACGGTTTCGCGTTTCGGGTCGCGGAAGAAATACGCGCAGAAACAACCCGCCAATAAACAAAGCACTCCCAAGGTGCGCAAATCGAAAAATAAAAACACGGCGGCCGCCGCTACGGCAATGGCAAAAAATTTAAGCCCTAAAGGCAAAACGGTGCTAACCCAATCAAAGCATTTAGCAAGGGTACGGTTGATGTCTTCTAACATACTTGTTAACCGGTGGGTTAGATTGAATGGCAGGAAGTTGTAAGTGGGCAGGGGGGGACTTGAACCCCCACGACCTTGCGGTCAACAGATTTTAAGTCTGTCGCGTCTGCCATTCCGCCACCAGCCCTCTTATGCAATTATTTTAACAAAAATTTACGACCTTTGCACTCTTTTTATGCAAGAGAGCAAATTATTTATCGAAAGTTTTCAGCCCGTTGTAGAATTTCCGGCAGAAAAGCGTTTTTACCCCCAGGCTTTTCAGGGCCGTTTGGAGTTGCCGGTCGTCTGTTACGGCAATTACGCGCGTGCCGCTTTGGCTTAAGAACCCCGCGCGTTCGTAGATAATTTGGTCGGCCGAGTCCTCCTCCGAAAACGAAATATGCACGCCGCCGCGGTACAAGGGCCCTATCGGGCGGAAAGAACCGTCAAAAATCACTTCGTACTGGTGCATGGCGTAGTGTTCGTCTTGCGAAATTTCGCTTAAAAAATCGAGGAAATCCTCCGTCACTTCTTCTTCCGTACGGGCAAATTCATACAAAAAACTGCGGACCAAGTTCAGCCCGTCAATCAAATACACGGTAGGTTTGGTGGTTAAATACATATTTGTATTGCCTTTGGCGCGTAAAATTGTTATAAGAAAATGATACAATATAATGCTAATTTATCGAAAGCGTTCTTTGACAATTTCCGTATATAACGGGGGTGTAATAGATTCGACGGGTATCTGTTGCCGCCCGGGAGCAAGTGCCGGTTGGCCAGGCCGGCTAAAATAGGGCCAAACAAATAACTAACGACAATCAAGTCGCTTGGGCTAACGCTTAGTCCCACCGCGCCTTTGGTGTCTTCCATACGCTAAAGGACTGCGGTTATTATATGGAATGCGGCAAAGCGGGCGCGGTTCGTCCGGCTTTGCCTAAGACCCACGAACCAAACCGCAGGCGTGCCGCTTCGCGCTTAGCTTGCGGTTACTCTAGCGAAGCTAAACTTGTAGTGCCCGGTTGGAGAGGATGTTCGGACGGGGGTGCGAATCCCCCCACCTCCACTTTTTCTTTTGATGGGCCAGCCGGCGGCAGGAATGAAATAAACAAGCCCGGCCAGGTGTTTGTTATAAGTACGGGGATTGCCAAAGCAGAGGAAGTTTACCTTTTTCACGGGAGAGTGTATGGCAGCTGAGATTAAATTCGGAACCGACGGTTGGAGAGGGGTGATTGCGTGGGACGTTACGTTCGAAAACGTGCGCCGTTTGGCACAGGCGTTGGCCGATTATATTAACGTAAATGCCCCCAGCGGCGAGGACGGCAAACTGCCTAAAATTTTTGTGGGATATGACCGCCGTTTTATGTCGGACCTGTTTGCGGCGGACATTGCCAGCATTTTCCGTTCCAATAAAATTGATGTCACCTTGTCTTCCTGTCCCATTTCTACGCCGGTGGCGGCGTGCCTGAGCCTAAGCAAATTTTGGATGAGCATTATGGTTACCGCCAGCCATAACCCGGCCTATTATAATGGTATTAAAATCAAGTTGGCGGGCGGATCCGCTTCGGCACGCGTAACAAAGGAAGTAGAGGAATTTATAGACCAAAACTCTGTTTTGTTCCTGTATGGACAAAAAGCGGAACAAAAAGATTTGACCGATGTTTATTTTAAATATGTAGCCGCCCATGTGAACGCCAAAAAGTTAAAGGCGTTCAAGTCCAAAGTGGTTATCGATTATATGTACGGTTCCGCCTCCGGATATCTGGAAAAATTCCTGCCGGCCAAACAGGTGGTTGCCCTCCATTCCGAGCACGAACCTACTTTTGGCGGAGGCCAGCCGGAACCGGTGGAAAAAAACTTGGCCCTGCTTAAAAAGACCGTGGTGGAAAAGAAAGCCGCTTTGGGAATTGCTTTTGATGGCGACGGCGACCGCGTGGCCCTGGTGGACGAAAAAGGCACTTACCTTACCCCGTGTGTAATTGCCGCTGTGCTGTGCCATTATTTGATTAAATACAAAAAGCTAAAAGGCAAAATCGTGCAGACGGTTTCTATGGGCTACTTGCTAAAGCGTATTGCCCGCAAATACGAAATGCTGTTTGAAGAAGTTGGCGTAGGCTTTAAAAATGTAGCCGAACGAATGAATTTGGACGATGTGGCCTTTGGCGTGGAAGAATCGGGCGGGTTCGCCTGGAAAGGCAATCTGCCGGACCGTGACGGGCTGACCGTAGCCTTAGCCTTTTTGGATATTATGGCGTCTTCCGGCAAAAAAGCCAGCGAGCTGTGCGCCGCGGTAGCGCAGGAATATGGCGCGTCCGTCTATATGCGCAAGGACTTGCCCCTTTCCAAACCGGTGGATAAAGCTGTTATGGCCGAGAAAATGCGCAAAAAATTGCCTAAAAAAGTAAATGGCCGCCGCATAGCCGAAACGTTGACTTTTGACGGGCTTAAAATTGTTTTTGAAAACGACGAATGGCTGCTTTTGCGCCCTTCCGGCACGGAGCCGCTGTTGCGTATTTATGCAGAAAGCGCCACCAAAAAAGATACACAGGCGCTGTTGGATTTTGGGGAGAAATTAGCCGCCCCGTATCAGAAATAAGAGGAGTTCATGTTAAAAATTGCATTAGTGGATGATTCCGTAATTTTGCGTTCGGCCATTAAGAACGTGCTGGAGTCGTCCGGTTTTGAAGTAGCGTTTGAAGCAAATGGTTCTGCGGAGCTGTTTTCCAAGCTGGACGGAAGCGGGGTGGGGCTTATTTTGCTGGATATTTTCTTTCCGACGGAGAATGGTTTGGATATTTTAGCTAAACTCAAAAAACATATGCCGCAGGTAAAAGTGCTGATTGTAACGGGCCTGAGGCAGGATACCATTCTGGCGGAAGCCCAGCGTTTGGGGGCGGACGGCGTGCTGTATAAACCGTTTGATACGGACGAATTGCTGTCGGCCATTCACCGTTTGTCGCACTGAGCTGTTTGGATAAATTTAAAACGCCGCCTGTAAAAACAGGCGGCGTTTTTTGTGCTTAAACAGCATAAAAAACCCGGCCTTTGGGCCGGGGAAAAGAAATATAAGGCTTATAACTTGAGCCATTTAAATTCAAAAAATACCACTACCGAGAAGAACAACACCGGCCCCCAGCCGGCCAGGAACGGATTGATGTAGCCATTTTCCCCAATGGAAGTAAACATAGAAATCAGCCACCAAAAGGTAAACGCAATAACGAGTGAAGCAATGATGTTTAAAATTTTGCTTTTGCGGCGCATACTAATAGCAAACGGCATTCCTAGCAGGCACATAATCAGTGTGACAAACGGCGTGGCCAGTTTGGATTGCAGCATCGTTTGGGCCGAATAAGAAGCCAGGCCGCTGCGTTTAAAAAAGTGAATGCGTTTGTATAATTCCCGAATACTGAGCAATTTGTTGTCTGTGCGGTCCACCGCCATTTCGGCCGGTTTTAGGCTTACGGGCGATTCTGCCGTTTCAAACGATTGTTCGGTGGTGTCCATCGGGTCCAAAAAAGTGCGGCGCACCCCGTTGGAAAAGAGCCAGCTTTCCGTATTTGGGTCCCACACCATTTGGTCCGCTACAATTTGGTGGGCAATATCCCACCCGGCATCATAAGTATCTAAGGATACGCGGTTCATAGTGCCGCTTTTTAGGTTGACTTCTTTGGCAAAGAGCATTTGGTTGGGGGAAACTTTTAAAATAACATCTTGCTCGGTGCCGGGGTGGAAAGATTCCGTAGGGTTGATGCGGGTATTATAAATTAAGGCGGACTTGGCGTTTAGGGGCGGAATGACAAATTCCTGCAGGGCCATGGTAAGCAGGACCACCAACAAAATGCAGCTCACCACGGGCTTAAATAATTGCCGCGGGGCAAACCCGCCCGCCACGCAAGCGGTCCATTCCCCGTTGGCCACCATTTCCGAAATGACGGAAATGGCCCCCAGTAAGCACGCCACCGGCATAATGGTAGCCAGCCAGTTAGGGAAGGTTGTAAGCGAATAAGAAAGCAAATCCAGCATAGTGGTGGTTCCGTTGCCGAGGTTTTTCATTTTTTCAAAGGTATCCCCTAGCACAACCAAGGTGGTAAATACCCCCAGCGCAAAGAAAAACGGACCCCAAAACTTGCGGGCAATATAGAAATAAATCCGCATCAGATGTTTAACCTCTTTTTCCACAGGTATTTGGCGGCAAAAATTCCGGCCACAATGGGCAGCCACGGGCCCGGATAGGCAATCCAGCCATACTTTTTACCCAAGGATAAGCCGAGCGTCATGAGTAAATAAAACGTAAAAATGATAATTACACTGCACAACATCCCCCAACCTTTGTTGGTGCGTTTGCCGAAAGAAAAACCAATCGGGCAGCTGACAAACAGCAACACAATGGGGGATAAAGCCAGCACATTGCGCATACTGATTTCGGTGCGGTATTCGTTAATGGTTTCCTGGTCCAGCGGCAGCTGACGCATACGGCGCAGCAACTTGGTGGTGGACATTTCCCCCACGCGCAGGCGGCGGAACTGTTCTTTGAGCAAGGAAATGCTCATTACATATCTGTCAAAATTGGCGGCAATGAAAGAGGTTGGGTCTTTTTCGTCCAGGCGCTGCATTTGGCCGTCTTCCAGCTGCAGGCCGATGGCGGTATCACTTAAAATTACTTTGCCGCTGGCCGCATTTACCTTGGTGCTTAGGGCGCCTTCGTCGTTGCGTTTAATTAGGTGTATTTGGCGGGCTACGTCGGTGTGTTTATCCAAGCTTTCCAAATACAAATCCCACTCGCCCAAATTTAAAAAAGTTTTAGGTTCCAAATTTACTTTTGTTATTTTGCTGCGGGCTTCGGCGCGGCGGTCCAACAGGCGTTTGTAGCTGCGCGGGGTGAACCAGTTGCTCATAATAACCAAAATTACCGACAGCGATACCGCACAAATTAAAAGCGGCCGGATTATTTCTTTGAACGAAAATCCCGCCGCACGCAAAGCAATCAGTTCGCCGTGTTCGCTCATATTGGTCAAAGTCAGCAAAATGGCAATTTGGAAGGCCATCGGCGCGCTTAAGCAAAATACGTCCGGCAAAACATTGAGCAACGAAGAAGCCACCCAGCTCCAGCTGGTTCCGTAGGTCATAGCCATATCCAAAATGCGGATAAACTGGTTCATAAAAATAACAAACGTCAGTATCCCCAATACGCCCAAAAAGAACGTTAGGAGGCTTTTGGCTATGTATTTGGTAAAAATGCCGATACGCATATATCTTATTCTAACAAAATATCGCCTTGCCAGGAAGACAAATTACAACCTGGGCCCAGGCCCAGTGCAGGGTTGGGCCTTTTGACCCTGGCAGGAAGGGGCCAATGTCGGTATAATAAAAATATGAGAACCCTACTTATCCTAGTGTGTTGTGTATGCAGTGCAGCTTCCCTTTTTGCGCAGAAACTTCCTTCTAAGCAATTATGGAACGGTTTGGCTAGCACGTCTCGGCAGGTGACGGTGAAATCCCCGCTGCGGTATGTGCCGCCGGCTGTGGGCAAAACCCGCCCGGCTGCTGTGCAGGTTCCTCCGGTTGTATCGGCGGCCCCGCAGGTACTGGCTGCACAAGCCCAACTGCCGGAGGCTTCCCAACAAAAGCCGTCCCGCCTGCCGGAACCGGGTTCTGTTATCTCTGCCCAGCAGGCCGCCCAGCTGGAACGTTTGGTTGCCCAGCGTGCGCAGGCGGCCAAAACCGCGGCGCTTACGCCTTTGCAGCAAACGGAAAAGCACATTCGCCAGTCGCTGGTGGAAGTGATTGGCCGTGCTACGGGGGAATTGATGGGCAGCGGCTTTGTGGTGCGCAGCGGGTCGGGCAAGCTGTATGCGGTGGTGTCCTACCATGTGGTGGGGCATGCAGGCAATGTAATGTCGGTTAGAATGTATGACGAACAGGGAAAGCCGGTCCTTTATAACGGGGTGGTGGTAAATGCTACGGGCTCGTATGGTTTAAACGCTCCCGATGCGGCCATTATCGAGCTTCCGCCTGCCGCCGCCAAACATGCGCGCCCGCTGAAAGTGGCCAGCGCGGAAACTGCTGCCGGGGAGGAATTGGTGGTGTGGGGCACGCCTTATGCTTCGGATGGGTTTGCCCGGGTGGACGAATTAACCGTCAAACACGCCAAAGGGTTCAAAATTGTGATGGACAGCCCGGATGTTTCAACCGATTTTAATGGCTTGTGCGGCAGCCCGGTATTGAACCAGGAAGGCCGTGTGGCGGGGATTTACAGCGGGCACGACCCGGCGATGGGGCTGGTGTTTGCCGTGCCGGCACGCAAGGCGCTGGAGTGGCTGATTGGAAATTATGAACAAAAACTGAAAGCTACGTTTTCTTTCCAATTATACGGGCGCACCGTGCTTACGTTAAATGCAGGGGAAACGGTGGGTTGGGTGCACCATTTTGCGGCGGACGGGACTTTGCTGCATAAAGTGTATTTGCCCCGCTATCCGGAACCTTTTGAAGCGTCCCACGCGGAAAACCTTTTTCCAGATGTTCAGCCCGGCGATTTTTTGGAGTTTGAGATTGTCCGCCATCGGTTTGTTGACAGAACCATTTCCGTACAAATTTCTTAAAAAAAGTGTCCAAAAGGTTAAACGCCCCGTGTCAAAAACACGGGGCGTTTTTTTAGACGGAAAATTAGGCGGTAGGAAAAGGACAAATATTATAGAATGAAATAATGAGGTATTTTTGGCCCTTATGAAAATACTGCGGCTCCCTGTCGCCCTGTTACTGATTGTGCAATTCGTTGCCGCTCCTCCTGCCGGCGCCGAATCGCTGCCGTACAGCCTGGTAGATAAGGACAAATACTCCATTTTTGAAGAAGACCAAGCCGCCAAAGAGGAAGAAGAACTGACGTTGGAAGACCCGCCGGACGACGCCCAGCTGCTTAAATTTACCGACGAGTTCTGGCGCCAAGCTGTTACGGCGGTGGACGGTGCTTATAAGCTGGACAAAGAACCGGAGCCCATTCCGGACTTAACCTTGTTAAACCCGACGCTTTCCCTGCCGCTTTACGGCACCAGCATCGCGCTGACGGGGCGGTATGTTTTAGGGTTTAAACTGGCCGCTCAAAAATATAAAGAAGATTCCAATAACGATATAACCGACCGGGATACCAGCTCGTTTGAAATGCTGCAGGAAATGCAGCTTAAAATGCAGGGTAAAATTTTGGAACGCGTGTTTGTGGATATCGACTATGACGACCAACGCGAAGAAGAAAAAACCATATCGGTAGCCTACCGCGGCAAGCCCGGCGAGTTGGTGCAATTGGCGGAATTTGGCGACATCAATTTGTCCCTGCCAGAAACGGAATTTATTGCCTATCAAAAGCAGCTGTTCGGGGCCAAGATGCACCTGCAGCATAAAAATGCCAATTTGTATTTAATCGGGTCGCAGACAAAAGGTTCCAGCAAGCAAAAGCAATTTATTGGAAGCAGCGTATCGGAAATTATTTCTTTGGCGGACACTTCATATATCCGCCGTACTTATTACGATTTGACGTTCGGCGGCAACGTGCGCCCGTATATTGACGACCAAGGCACTATCCGCTACCCGGTGGACCGCACCGCCTATGACGAATGGCGCACCGTAATGGGCAGCATTTCCCCCGGGACGGAAGAAATCTACTATTACAGCAACGATTCTTCCACCTCCTCCAATTATGTACCGGTGGATAAAATTGCCACCGACGCCTTAGGCGGCGGCAATTATCCCGCCAAGTGGGAACTCCTTACCCGCGGGGTGGACTATACCGTAGATTACGCCAGCGGTATTATTACGTTTCGGCGTACGATTACCGCCGAAAGCGTAATCGCTGTGGATTACCGCGATACCCGCGGCAATCAATTAAGTTCCGTGATGGGTACGCCCAACACCATTAAGTTAATTAAAACGGAAAACGACCAGTCGGTCGTGTCGGGCTCCGGTATGACGACGGAAACCGCCAACAAACTGGAACTGAAAACCTACTACAATATCGGCGCGCAAAAAATTACGCAGGATAACGGAAAAGGCAACTTTATCTTGCAGCTGCAGGACGCTAACGGCCAGGCGGTTACTAGTTCCTATTACAGTTATCCGTCTTATATTGATGTGGATTTTGATACGGGTATTTTTAATTTAACGTACCGCATTAACGATACGGGGCTGTACGGTACCACGCCGACTTCTTCCAAGAACTTGTCGTTTAAAATACAGTACGAGTCCACCGTTAAAACCTATTTTATTGAGTCTAATATCGTTATTGAGTCTGAAACCGTCAAATTAAACGGGCGCACGCTTACCCGCAACAACGACTATTACATTGACTATACCTCTGGTTTTATCACCTTCTACAAAGGCGACGAAATTACCGAAAATTCCGTTATCGATATTACCTACGACACCACCTCCGGTTCCAGTTCCAACAACTCGGTAATGGGCGGCCGGTTGGACTATAAATTGTTTGACAAAATTGTTATGGGTGCCACGGTGCTGAAAGAAAGCGGCGAAAAACCCAGCACCGTCCCGCAAGTGGGGGATTACGCAAAAGATTTGTTGGTGTACGGGGCAGATATTAACGGGAAAGACATTAAATTGGCCGAGCCGTTATCGTTGGATTTTAGCGCCGAGGTAGCCAAGAGCCAAAAGGACCAAAACTTGTTTGGCTATGCGATGGTGGACAGTATGAACGAAACCAGCGAGCAAATTGGCGGGTCTATGATTTTTAGGGACTGGATCTTTGCTTCCAACCCCAGCGGAAAGCCCGCCTTCTTGGATTCTATCCACTGGGATACGCAGGATTTGCCTTCGCTGGAAATCAATCCGCACGCAATCGCCAATTACAACGATAAGCAACAAGTGTTGCTGATTAATTACGATTTTACCCTCCCCGCCACTACAATCGACCAGTCCACCGGCCAGCCCTTTTTGAACGAAGAAGGCCGGGACGAAGTGTCTATTGTGTACCCCTTAAGCACCAGCGGTATGGATTTGTCCAGCAAAACCTCGTTCGAACTGACGATGTTGGGGGAAGCGAACGGCCCGCAGGTAAACTTTACATTTGGTAATATTTCGGAATATTCCGATAACTCCAGCGGTATGGATACGCAGTGCGGCACCGGCGTACCCAAGACCGAAGATATTTACTGCCGCAACACCTTGGCGCCGAATGAAGATATCGGCTGGTTGTTTACCAACCCGGACGGTACCGAGCAGCGCTACAATCCGTTTGTAAACAACGTCTATAACCCCGAGTCCCAGCCGAACGGACGCATTGATACGCAGGATTTAAACGGCAACGGAAAGTTTGACGATATTTCCATACCGGTTCAGGGCAACTTCGGTTTTGCGGGCGCGTCCATTGAAGGAATGGTAAACAATACCGCTTCCAATACAACGTGGACCACCTACACGATGCCGTTGCTCTTGTCCGACGCGGAAAAAGAACAGTGGACGGCAGTCCGCCATTTGCGTATTACGGTTAAATTGACCGACGAAATGAAACGCGCCGGCAAACTGAAAGGGCAAATTAAAATTGCTAATGTGTCGTTGTCCGGTACGGCCTGGAACCCGCAGGAAGGGGCGGACCCGGATGTGTTTTCCGTCGCCGGGATTAATAACGTAGACAACACCAACTATCAACCTATTTTTGCGGATACGACAGGGGACGGTTTGACGGTGTTTAACTATTTGTACGGTTCGATAAGCAATTACAAACAATCCACCGGCTCCACCAATGCGCTGGACCAGTCGTTGAACATTAAATTTGATACGTCTTCCCTGCAAATGGTGCCCGATAACACTACCGATTCCAATCCCGCCGGCGAAATGTATGCCAACCGTAACTTCAGCACGATGGATTTTACCCAACACCGGGAATTCCGCTTCTTGTTGCACGGTATTATGGAGCAGGGCGGCGCGCGCCCGCTGGACCAGGAAGGCACAGAGTTTTTCTTGAAAGTCGGTACGGATACGAACTACGATAAAGTAATTGTGCCCACCAATTTCCGGGGCTGGCGGTTGATCTCTCTTAAAATGGTGGATACAAATGGCGACGGCGTGGCCGACGCGTTTGAAAACGCTTCTGATCCGTCTTACAATGTGCGTGTAGTAAACCACCGGGCCACGGGAGGGATTTTAAATTTCAGCGAAATCAGCTTGATTTTAGCCGGTGTACAAAAAGAAAGCGTGTATGAATACACTTTTACGCAGGAACAGAACACTCAAACGTGGTATGCGCGTGGGGTCCTGCAGCCGGGTATGGCGCTCTACAGCGATGCCAATTTGGTGCTTTCCGCCGGGACTGTGCAGCAAGTTTCTGCCCAGGCGGACGGCAGCTACCAAGTAACGCTGGAAAACGGCCAGGCCTATACCGCGGTGCTGGGGCCAATCACCCCCAGTATGGGCAGCAAAGGGGAAGTGTGGCTGAACGTAATCCACTTGGCGGAGTCCATTACAAGAGAAGGCACGGCTTACAAAGGCGATGTGGTAGTAAAACTGGCCGATTGGGGAAGCGCCGGTGCCAAATACAAATATCAAGACAGTAATTTTGAAACTCCGCTGGCTGTGGCCAAAAACCAGGAAGTAACGGAAGAAGAATACTTCCTGAAAGTGGATAAAATTAAAGAATTCCCGATGGAAGCCAACTTTACCCGTTCTTCCACCGTCACTCCCTTGGTTACAGATACGACGGATTACAACACCATCAGCCTGTTGGATAAAGGGCAGGTGGACCGCCAAACGGCCGTAATCCGCGGGGATTTTAAGAAGGACAACTTGCCTCAAATCGGCTTGGAATATACGGCCGATACCGTGGAATATGACGCTATGCAACGCAAGGACGACGCCCGCACTTACGGCGCCACGTTGACCCATTCCACCAGCGTATTTAAAAATATTTCTGCCGGGTATCATATCACGGATTCGTCCATTGATTACAACCGCGAAAAACACCTGGAGTCCGACAGCTATTATAATACGGACGAAAACACCCAAAAAATGAATATGAAGGTGACGTATCAGCCCACCAATAATTTTAATTTTACGCCTAATTACAGCTTAACCAAAAGCAAAGAAGACCGTACCACTTACCAACAAACCGATACGCAGAATATCAGCTATCCGAAAGCAATGACCCAAAACACCGGTTTTAATAGTACTTGGAAAATTGCCAAATGGCTGGCGCCCTCGGTTAGCTACAGCATCAGCACCGTGGAAAGCAACAACCTGACGGCTAAAACGCTTTCGGCTTCCGGGCAGCAAGTAAATGTGGGGGTTGGGGAAGTAAAAACCATTAACCGCAGCGCCGACGGCGGTATTTCTTTGACGTTAAACGGGAACGAAATTTTACCCAAAAGCAAGTTGTTTAATTCGTTTGTTATTTCGTCCAGTTACCGTATCCAAGACGCCGACTCTTGGTATGATGTGGACAGCGATTTTGATTCCCGCAAAGAACTTTGGATTCGCAGCTCGCTTAAAGACGTGGGGGAATATGGCTACCGCAAGAGCTTAATCCTGCGCGATACTTTTACCTCTACCCAGCGGTGGAGCCCTTTTTCGCAATATAATTTGGGCGGAGCGGCCGCGCCGCTTAAAACCATTTCACTCATTAACAACTTTACCAAGACCTTGCAGACAAACGACGAAACTGGCACCTCGTACGACTCCACCAGTTTAACTCTGCCGGATATGACGTTTTCTATTTCGGACTTGGAAAAATTCTTTTACGGGGGGCGCTGGTTTAGTTCTTCCAACTTAAAATTGCGCTATAGTATGGTAGAGCAAACCACCACCAACAGCGATGAGCAATATACCACCCAGTACGGCGGAGACCTGCGCTTTATGCTGTTTAATTATTTTGATACGGTGCTTAACTATACGCGCAAACTGTCCGACAAGACGGATCTCCGTGCGGGCACCAGCTTGGAACGGGTGGAAGATAATGATGTGTCGGCGCAGACGTCTTTCTATATTGGCTCTATGCGTGTAACGCCAAAATTGGTGTATACGTCGCACGACAAATGGTTGGTGGCGGGCCAAATCAGCGAAAGCAGCACCGAGCTTACCCCCAGCTTGAACCTGCGGTGGGACTTTAATATGCCGCGCGGGTTTAAATTGCCGTTTATTAACAAAATGTACAACGCCACCAACCGTGTGATTTGGAACACTACTCTTTCATATACGGATAAAAAATCCCCGGTGGAAGTGACCGAAAACTACCAAAAGTATGATTTCAGCACCTCGCTGGACTATGAACTTTCGCAGAACTTGCGCTTTACGCTGGGCGGCGGATTAACGGTGCTGGAACACGCGTATGTAAAGACGGAAGATTATGTGGCTTATAATGTGTCAGCCAATGTGACGGTGCAATTCTAATTCTATGCGTGCATGGGGGAAGGCTTTTCTAAAGCTGTTTTTGCATTTTTGGTTTCCACGCACTTGCTTTGCTTGCGGGAGAGATTTGCCTTGGCAGGAAACCGCACCGCTGTGCGCTGCGTGCGCGGCGGGTTTAGCCAAGCCCGGCCCGCTTATTTGCCAGCGGTGCGGGGCCGTGCTTAAAAGCGGCGGCGCGCATTGCTACGCCTGCCGCGGCAGCCAAGCCCGCCAATACAAATGCCGGATTATCCGCTCGGCTTTTGTTTTTAATCCTTCTTCTCGTGCGTTGGTGCACGCCTTAAAATATGCCCGGGCCGATTATTTAGCCCACTATATGGGGACGCTGATGGGGCGTCAGTTTGCGCAATATCCGGAATTGGCGGAAGCGGAAGTGTTGGTGCCGGTGCCGCTGTTTCCCAAGCGGGGGCGTAAACGCGGATACAACCAAAGCGAACTGTTGGCGCACCGGCTGGCGGAGGCGGTCGGCCTGCCGGTGAATACGACGGCTTTGGCGCGTGTGCGCAATACCGTCAGCCAAACGACGCTGAACCGGCAGGGCCGCTTGCAAAATATGTCCGGGGCGTTTTTGTGCAAACGCCCGGCCGAACTGAAAGGAAAAGTCGTCTTGCTGGTGGACGACGTGGCCACCACCGGCGCTACGTTGGAAGGCTGCGCCGAAGCCCTGCGCGCGGCGGGCGCCAAAAAAGTGTTGGCGTATACTTTTGCGCGGGAATAACCGCTCCTTTTGTACTACATTGACACTTTTTCTTGGATTTGATAGGCTAAGGCATATGAAAACAAATTCCTTAACCAAACGGTTTGTACGCAAGCAAAAAGGGTTTACCCTTATTGAATTATTGGTGGTGGTGCTGATTATTGGGATTTTGGCTGCCATCGCCCTCCCCCAGTATCAATTGGCGGTGGATAAGAGCCGGGCAACGGAAGGGTTGTTGTGGTCGAAACAGCTCAAAGAGGCGCAGGAACTTTATTGGCTGAGCAATGGAAAGTATGCCACTACCTGCGACCAGTTGGATATACAATTCCCTGGAGGCTGGACCATCAACGGTTCGGAAGTGTCTGACGGCAAATGCACCGTGATTAATTGCTATAACGGAAACGGCAGCCGGGCCTTGTTTATGGTCAACGACTCCAACTGCAACACGATTGCGGGGTTTGAACGCTTCTTTAACCACCCGCCGGCCAGCTTTGCTTCTTCCGCCGGGGAAACGATTTGCTGGTCGACGAGTTCTTTGCGTTCTCGCGGGGACAAACTGTGCCGCAGTATGGGCGGTGCAAAACGCAGCGGTTTGGGGGATGCGTATTACCTCTAAATCAGCGTTGCCGAAAAGTCTTTTTGCCTAACAAACCGCCTGCTGTAACCAGCAGGCGGGTTTTTTAATGGATAAGCGGTAAACCCGGGCGGGAGCCATCGCTTTTTTGTTGCTGTGAAGGCAGCGGCTGCCCGCCGTTCGAATAAAAACCCGGGCGATGGGCCCGGGTGCAAAAGGTGCGCAAGAAAACCTGCGGAGCGAAGCCCTCCAACGCGTTTGGCTTGCGCTATTTATTGCATTTTTCCTGCATAATATCCACAATCATCGGGTCCACTTTGCTCATTCCGATGCTGGAAATGGAACCCAGGTTTTGGATGGTTTCTTCGGCCGTTTTGCCGACGAAGCCTTCCACTTCGGTGATGCCGTAGTCGTGTATGGCCATATAGGCGGCGCGGATGGCGGCGTCGGTGGAGCTGACCACTTTTAACGCACAGCCGCTTTTGGCCCCGTCGCACAGCATACCGCCAATATCGCTGATGATGTTGTTAATCGCCAGTGTGACGGCCGGCACGCATTTGCCGCGCTGTTGGTACACAATCGCGGCCGAAGCACCTACCCCGGCCGCAATGGCGCAGCCGCAAATCGGGGCCAGTTCCCCGGTGAACACTTTTACATATCCGTTTAGCAAGTGGGAAAGCGCAAGGCTTTTTAAAATGGTTTTTTCGTCCACTTCCATTTCTTTGCCCACTTTCCAAGGAACCAAAATGGTTACCACGCCTTGGTTGCCCGATTCGCCGCTGGCCATTACCGGTACGGCTTGTCCGTCCATACGGGCGTCGGCGGCACAGGCGGTCAAAATTTTAGTGGAAGACAGCAAATCCATTTGCAAAAGTTTTTTGCGCACCAGTTCTTTAATATAGAAGCCTACTTTTTGCAAGGCTTGTCCCATTTCGGCGGCTTTTAAATTCATTTCTACGCCTTTTTTAATGTAGGCCAGATCTTCTTCGTCGGCGTTGTCGGCGGCGTCCAGCAAATCTTGCAGGGTAGCTTTTTTAAGGACTTGTTTAAAATCCTGCGCGCCTTGGGTGTGGTCGGCAAGGGGCAGGTGATTGATTTTTACCATGTCCCCGCAGGACAAATAAACCACTTCGGTATGGCTGCCGGCAATAATGCATTTGGCTTTTTTGCCGTTTATGCCGGTTAGTTCCGCTTCGATATAGAAACCGTGCACTTCCGGCGCTACTTCCATATGCACTTGGTGTTGGGCCAGCATTTCCTTGGCGGCGGATACCAGTTTTTTGTCCGCTCCGCCTAAAATTTCCATATTTAGTTCCGGCGTAGCCAGCAAAATCCCCATCGCCGCGGCCAACAAGTTGCCTTTTTCGCCGTCTGTATTGGGGATACGCACCCCCATACCGTTTTTATACGTTCCTGCGTCTAAGCGAAAACGCGCCTGAGCCGTTTTTTCGCCCAGTTCTTTGGACGCATACGCCGCGCACAGCGCGACGGATACCGGCTCCGTACATCCCATAGCCGGGTAGACTTGGTATTTTAAAACTTCTTTTAATAGGTTCATTCGATTTTCCCGTTTGCTTTTAAGCTGTAATGTGCACCTTTGCCCACGATAATATGGTCGTGCACGGAAATGCCAAACAGCGCTGCGGCGCGCACAACGTCTTGCGTAAGGTCGATGTCTTCTTGGGAGGGGGTAGCGTCGCCGGACGGGTGGTTATGCACCAAAATAATGGCCGCCGCTTTGGCCGCCAAGGCACATTCCACAATCTTGCGCGGCGATACGGCCACCCGGTCTATTAAGCCCGAGGCCACTACCTGCGTGCCCATGATGGTATTGCGCACGGAAAGGTAAATTACTTCCAAACATTCTTCTTTCTTTCCCGCCAAAGAAGCTTTGCAGTATTCCAATACTTGTTTGGGGGTGCGGATAGGGGTGCCGGTGCTTACTTCGTCTAACGAATATTTTTTAAATACGGCGCGGATTAGCTTTAAAAACTGGGCGGTATTTTCGCCCACTCCGGGTACAGTCATTAATTGGATTGGGTCGGCGTCCAACACCGCGGCCAAGGAGCCAAAGCGTTTTAAAAGTGCCCAGGCGATGGGTTTGGTGTCTTTACGGGCGATGGCGTACGTCAGTAAAAGCTCCAGCGTCTCGTGGTCCAAAAAGGAATCCAACCCGGCCGAAGCAAACTTTTCACGAATGCGTTGACGGTGCCCAATGTAGGACGGCTTGCTGTTTTTTGGCATAGTGTTTCCTGTTTTTTATTATACCGTTTTTAATGCTACAATAGGTATAACCAAAACGCCGTACAGAAAGGGGATAATGTTATGAAGCAAATTGTAGTGATTGGAGGCGGGCCCGGCGGTTATCCGGCGGCTCTTAAGGCTGCTGCGCTGGGGGCCAAAGTAACGCTGGTGGAAAAAAATAAGTTAGGGGGGGTTTGCTTGAACTGCGGCTGTATTCCTTCTAAGTCGCTTTTGGATGCAGCCCACCGCTTTCAAACCGCGCGCAATTTGCCTGTTTTGTGTTCGGACGGCGCCCAGGCGGCGGCAGAAGCCTTGTATGCGGCGCGCGCGTGGGATAAGATAAAAGCCCGCCAGCAAGCCGCCACCCGCAAGCTGACGCAGGGGATTGCGTTTTTGCTTAAAAAAGCCGGGGTGGAGGTGTTGCCGGGCGAAGGCTATTTTGTAGACGAACACACCGTGGGTGTTAAATTGGCCGACGGAACTGAAAAAACGTTGCCGTGCGACGGGGTGATTTTGGCCACGGGGTCGGAAGCGTTCTTCCCGGCGCCGTTTGACCAGCTGAAAGACAAAATTTACGATAACTCTACCGTTTTTGAAATGCCCGCGCTTCCGGCGTCTATGGCGATTATCGGCGGCGGGGTAATCGGCTGCGAAATGGCGGATTTACTAAATGCGCTGGGGGTGGAAGTGAGCGTGGTGGAAATGCAGCCGCGCATTTTGCCGCTGGAGGACGAAAACGCCGCCCGTGTGTTGTTCCAGGCGCTTTCCAAACGCGGCGTAACTTTTCATACGGGCGTAAGCGCAACCGCCTGTACCGCGGGCGAAAACGGCTTTTCCCTTACTCTTTCCGACGGTAAAACCCTGCAAACACAAGCCGTTTTGGCCGCCATTGGCCGCACGGTGGATTTGAGCGCCCTGCATATGGAAAATGTTGGGGTAGAATGGACCCGCAAAGGTGTGAAAGTAAACCCCGAAACGCTCCAACTGAAAAACGATATTTACGCCGTGGGGGACGTGAACGGCTTATTCCAGCTGGCGCACGCCGCCACCCGCCAGGGCGAAGTAGCGGCCAGCAATTTGTGCGGGGTGCCGGCGGTCTATCACAATAACCGGGTTCCGCGTGCAATCTATACCTCGCCGGAAATTGCCGCTGTGGGCCTTTCGCGCGCGCAAGCGGAGGCGCAAGGAATAACCGTCAAAAGCCACAAAGCTTTTTTGCTCGCCAACGGCCGTGCCGTAGCCCAGGACCAAACGGAAGGATATTACGAACTGTTAAGCGACGCCCAAACCGGCCGCTTGATAGGGGCTGTATTGGCGGGGGCGCAAGCGGCGGAGTTGGTACATGCCGCCAGTGTGGCGTTGGCCGCGCAAATGACGGTGGAACAATTTAGAGAAGTCATTTTTGCGCACCCCACGTTTGCCGAGTCCTTAGGGGAGGCCGCCGCCAAATGAATGCTTTTTGCATAGTGCTCGTCCGCCCGCGGGACCCCAATAATATAGGGGCGTGCGCGCGGGCGATGGGCAACTTTGGTTTGGTGGACCTGCGGGTGGTGGACCCTTATCCGCCCGTTTGGCGCGAAGCCGTCAGCGCGGTAAACGTATCCGATATTTTAAAGAATGCCCGCTGCTGCCAAACCTTGGACGACGCCTTGGAAGATGTGCAACTTTCGTTGGCTTCTACGGCGCTTAAAAACCGCGATATTAAGCAGGAAATTATTCCGCTTCCGCACTTAAACGAACGCTTAGCACAAGCAGCGGCCGAACGGACCGCCATTGTGTTTGGCAACGAAAAGAGCGGCCTTTCCAACGAAGATATTGAACGCTGCGACGCCGTGCTGAATATTCCCACTGCGGCCAAACAGCCTTCCATCAACTTGGCCCAAGCCGTTATTTTGACGTGTTACGAGCTTTCCCGCCGGCCGGATTTTGCCGCTATCCGTACCCCCGGCCAGGGCCCGCAGCTGCCTACGGACGCCCAGAAAGAAATTTTTATTGCCGCGGCTGATGTTTTGTTTGAAAAATCCGGCTTTAAGACGGATTTTTCTTCCGCCCAACGCAAAGCGCTCCTGCGCCATATGCTCACGCGGCAGGGATTGTCCCGCGAACAGCTGTTTTTTCTTAAAAAATGGGCCGAAAAATTAGCCGCCAAATTGCCGTAAATCGGGCGGCTAAAGGCTAGATATTTTGTTAAAATATAGGTAAGGGGGCGCTGCTATGGCTTACAATATCCTAGTTATAAACCCGGGGTCTACCTCGGACGACATCGGCTACTACCGGGGCGATAAGCCTGTTTTTGAAGTAACCGTACGTTATTCCCTGACCGATTTGGAACCTTACGAAGGTAAAAACGTCACCGAGCAGCTTCCGTTGCGCCGGAAACTGATTTTAGATTACTTGCTGGACCATAAAGTGCCGTTGAAAGAAATTGACGCCGTAATCGGCCGCGGGGGGTTTATCCGCGCGATGGAAGGCGGGGTATATGCCGTAAACGACCAAATGGTCAGCGACTTGGAAACCGGCCGCTACGGCGGCATTCACCCCAGCAACTTGGGCGGTATTTTGGCTAAAGAGATTGCCCAATACGCCGGTTGCCCCAGCTTTATTGCCAACCCGGTAGTGATTGACGAACTGCAGCCGGTGGCACGCTATTCCGGTATGCCGGAAAATCCGCGTATTTCCATTTTCCACGCCTTAAGCCAAAAACGTGTAGCGCGTATGATTGCCGAAAAACTGGGCAAAACCTATGAAACGGTGGACTGTGTCGTTTGCCACGGCGGCGGCGGCGTGACCGTGGGGGCCCACCGCCATGGAAAAGTAGTGGACGTTAATAACGGCTACGAGGGCGACGGCCCAATGACCCCCCAGCGAAGCGGCGCTACCCCCAATGCAGGGTTGGTGCAGATGTGCTTTTCGGGCAAATACACGCTGCGGGATATACGCTTAAAACTGCGCGGAAAAGGCGGCCTGGTGGCGTATACGGGCACGTCCGACGTAAAAGATTTGGAAGAGTTTATCCGCACCGGGGAAAAGCGCCCCGGCTCGCTAATCCACTGCACGCGTGAAGAAGCTAAATTGGCCGAAGACGCAATGATTTACCAAATTGCCAAATATATTGGGGAAATGGCCGTAGTGCTGGAAGGAAAGGTGGATTTTATTGCGCTGACGGGCGGGCTGATGCACAGCAAAACCATTCCGCAGGAAATCAGCCGCTATGTCGGCTGGATTGCCCCGGTGTATGTGTTCCCGGGCAGTGAAGAAAAAGACGCCCTGCGCGAAGCCGCCGTGCGCGCCTTGGATAACCCCAAAATTGTTAAACAGTACAGCTGATTTGTAGTATTACTTATAGGAGAAACAAACGTATGAAATTCACAAGTTTTGCTGATTTGATTAACCAAGTAAAAGGGAAATCAAACAGAGTTGTGGTGCCGGGCGCCAACAACAAAGAAGCCCTGACCGCCATTAAAATGGCTGACGAAAACGGCCTTATTTCGCACGGTATTTTGATTGGGCCTTTGGCCGCGGTGAAAGAAACCGTTGCCCAAGTAGGCCTAAACGAAAGCAAGTTTGAATTTATTGACTGCGAAGACGTCCCCACTATGTGCAAACTGGCGGTGGACCAGATTTTGGCCGGGAAAGGCGACTTTTTAATTAAAGGCTTGGTAGATACCAAATACTATATGAAAGCCATTTTGAATAAGGAAGCCCACTTGGTGCCGGAAGGGGCGTTGTTGTCCCACTTTGTGTTATTCAGCACGCCGAAATACAAAAAACCGTTTGCCGTCACGGATTCCGCCGTTGTGATTGCGCCTACCTTGGAACAAAAAGTAAAAATCATTCAAAATGCGGTGGACACCATGCACGAACTGGGCCTGGAACACCCGAAAGTGGCCTGCGTGTGCCCGGTGGAAAAAGTAAACGAAAAAATCCCCTCTACCGTAGAAGCGGCCGCCTTGGCGCAAATGAATGCGGAAGGGAAAATCACCGGTTGCAGCGTGGAAGGTCCGTACGATTTGTACATTTCGCTCTCGCCTGAAAAAGCGGCCGAAAAAGGCATTAAAGGCAAAACTGTCGCCGGCGATGCGGATATTTTGATGCTGCCCGATTTGGACGCGGCCAACCCGCTCTATAAGGCGCTTACGTTCTTTGGCGACCATATGGAAGCCGCGGCCGTGCTCGTGGGCCCGAAAATCCCGGTTATCTTGCCTTCCCGCGCCGATGACCCGAAAGTAAAACTCAACGCTATCGCGTTGTGCTCTTATTTAAAAGACGCCAAATAATTCCAGTTGTAAAGGGGCGGCCCAAGGCCGCCCCTGCGTATGTCTATGAAAAAAACGATTTTAGCTTTTTTACAGCGCCATTATCGGCGTTACCACGATGTGCTTTTTTATGTGCTTACACTGTGTGTAATTGCGCTTTCTACCTTTATTGCTATTCACGTTTCCCGTGTTAAAGCCGCCCAGGAACGCGAAAATTTGCACGAACGCGAAATACCGGTGGTGGAATACACCGTGAAAGAAAAACCCATTTACGTTGCTTTGCAGGAATCCGGCCTGGATAACCAGCTGGTGGCGCAGATTGTCAGCAAATTGGGGTCCGTTACGGATACGCGCAAACTGCAAAAAAACGATACCTATTCTATTTCCGTAGATTCGGACGGGCAGTTTATTATGTTGCTGCTGACCCAAGGTTTTAAACGTTTTTATGTGGCCAACATTTCCGGCGCCTTGGTGGCCGGCGTGAGTGATGTGGAAATTAAAACCCGTATCAAAACCGCCGCCGGGAAAATTAAAGACTCGTTGTTTAATTCCATGATAGGCCAAGGCTTGCAAACGCCGCTTATCCTGGATTTTACGGATGCTTTTTCTTGGACGATTGACTTCAACACCGATACCCGCAACGGCGACGAATACGCCGCTTTGTGGGAGGAAAACTACACCGCCACCGGCGAAATTACCAGCCAGGACCTTTTGGCTGCCTCTTACAAAGGGGCCGAAACGGGCGTAACCACCAATGCGTTTTATTTTGAAGGTGATTTTTACGACGAAACCGGCAAAATGAGCAAAAAGATGTTTTTAAAGTCGCCCATCAGCTTTCGCAATTACCGTATTTCTTCGCGCTTTACCTATGGGCGTATGCACCCTATTTTAAAAATCCGCCGCCCGCACTTGGGGATTGACTATGCCGCCCCGTCTGGTACGCCCGTGCAGGCCGTGGCGGACGGTACGGTCCGCTTTGCCGGCAAAAAAGGCGGTTACGGCAATTATATCGAAATCCGCCACGCCAACAGTTATACCACGATGTACGGCCATTTAAAAGGGTTTGCCAAAGGTATTAAAGCCGGCAAAAAAGTGAAACAAGGCCAAACCATCGGCTATGTGGGCAGCACGGGCCTTTCCACCGGGCCGCACTTGGATTTTAGGGTAAAGGAAAAGAATAAATTTGTGGATTTCTTAAAAATGAAAAACCGCAATTCCGCCGTGCGCGATGTGCCCAAAGAACAGCGGAAAGAATTTGAAGAGCTAAAAGTGTTATACTTAAAGGAATTGGACGCGGCCAAAAAAGCTGCTTTTGAAACCCCGGCCGCCCCGGAGGAAAAATGAAGCATAAAAAAATAGCGCTCACCGGCGGCCCGAACAGCGGGAAAACGACGGCGTTGTCTATTTTAAAAGAAACCTTTGGCCCGCAGGTGGAGCTCGTGCGCGAGGCGGCCACGATGATTTTTAGCGGCGGTTTCCCGCGCAAGGACAACAGCCGCCCACACATTGAAGCGGCCCAGCAAATTATTTTTTACGCTACGCGGGAAATGGAGGCCCTGGCGGAAGAATCGTCCGACGTTCCTATTATCGTGTGCGACCGCGGCACTGTGGACGCGGCGGTGTATTGGCCGGGCGGCGTGGAAGACTTCTTTGCCAAAATGAACACCTCGCTGGAAGCGGAGCTGGCCCGCTACGATGCGGTGCTGCACCTTTCCCCGCCGGAAAACCCGGCGTTTTATCAGTCCACCCATGTGCGCACTGAAAACTTGGAAGAAGCTTTTGCCATCGACCGCAAAATTTTGAAAATTTGGGAAAAACACCCCAACCGTTTGGTAGTGGGCGGAAAAGAACATTTTTTTGAAAAAGCGGAAATTATCAAAAATTTTGTAGAAAAAATTATCAAAGGATAACTTATGAAAAAAATCGTTTTAACTGGCGGCCCCAGCGGCGGCAAAACAACGGCTCTTTCTATTTTGAAAGAAACTTTCGGCAACAAAATTGCCCTCGTGCAGGAAGCTGCCACACTGATTTACAGCGGCGGTTTCCCGCGTAAGGACAACAGCCCCGTGCATATTGAGCATGCTCAAAATATTATTTTTTACACAGTACACCAGCTGGAGCATTTGGCGCAAGTCACTTCTGATGCAAAAGTGATGGTGTGTGACCGCGGCTCCATTGACGGGGCGGTATACTGGCCGTATGGACCGGAAAATTTCTTTACGTCTATGCATAGCTCTTTGGAGGCGGAACTGGCCCGCTACGATGCGGTGATCCACCTTTCCCCGCCGCCGGAAAAAGATTTTTACCAGGCCACCAATGTCCGCACCGAGAACTTGCAGCAGGCCTTTGAAATTGACGATAAAATCTTAAAAATTTGGGAAAAACACCCCAATCGTTTGGTGGTTCCGCGGGAAAAACATTATTTTGAAAAAGCGGAAATCATTAAAAACTTTGTAGAAAAACTTATTTCCGAATAATTAAGGAGCAGTACTAGTATGTGGAATCCGTTTAAAAAGAAAGAAGAAGAAGCCCAGCAGGCAGGGCAGCCTGCGGCGGCTAAGTCGGACAAAAAAGAATCGATTGAAGAACGCATCGAACGGGAGTTAGACTCGTTGCCGGATATGATTAAAGGCAAGTTGAAAGACCCGGCTATCAAAAAGCGTTTTATTGATATTGCCAAACGTATGGAAAAAGACGGTGTGGACTTTAAAAGCATTCGCCAGATGAAAAAATGGATGAAAGCCCACGAAGCCGAACTTAGAGCCGAAGCCAACGGCGGCACCGTGGCCAAAGTGGAAACGGTGGTGCACGAGGGGCCCAAAATCGGCCGTAACGATCCGTGCCCGTGCGGCAGCGGCAAGAAATACAAAAAATGCTGCGGAGCCGGCAAATAAAGCGTTTGACAAGTGCAATTTAAAGAGGGCGGACAAGCAAAACTTGTCCGCCCTCTTTTGTGCGTCTGTTGGGGCCCTGTACAAAGCCGGTGTGGCCCGGGTAATTGTGTTGGGGGGGAAAAAATTCTGTTGGGCCATGGATTAGGAAAACTTTTTTGGGGCGTTTTTGGAGGGGGGTAAACGGACGAAGGAAGAATCCGCTGCGGCCGGAAAACGAATTCAAGCAAAAACCCCGGGCGGTAATAAGCCCGGGGTTTGGGTTGGGTGGAAAATTATTTTTCCAAACGGGACAAGCGGCTCTGTGCACTGGAGGCAATCTTGTCCGTAGGATAGTTGATAATCAGCTTTTTGTAAATTTCGGCGGCTTGTGCATCGCGGTTTTGCTGTTCGTACGCGCGGCCCAAATCGTACATCAGCTGCGGGGCTTTGGGGCTTTGCGGGTGCGAAAGCAACGCTTTTTCGAGCGATTGAATATATTTAGCCTGATTGCGCATTTTTTTGCGGGCTAAGTCTGCCGCTTTGAGCAAAGCTTCGATAGATTGCGTATCGTTGGCGGCAAATACGGTGGCCGTTTGGTGCAACGTGTTGTAAGCGGCTTCGTAATTTTTGGTTTTGGTGTACACGTCGGCTTTTCCTTGGTACGCTTCATAGGCGGCCGGAGTGGTGCCCAAAAGTTCGATCGCTTTGTCGTAATTAATGAGCGCGCTGTCGTACTGTTTGTTGTTTTCGTCCAAAATGGCCATATGTTTGTACACAATGCCCGTTTCGGACGAGCCGGGGAATTCGCGCAGTACTTGGGTGTAGGTTCCCATTGCATTGGCGGTATCTTTCAAATTATCCGCGTAGATATCGCCAATCAGGCGCAAGCTGGCGGCGCGGTAGGGGGTTTTGGGGTACAGCTCGCCCGCTTTTTTATATTGGGAAATAGCCGCCAGATAGTTTCCGTTTATGCGGTGCAAATCGCCGTACCAGAGCTCTACCAAATCGCTGGATTCGTAATCCGGATAGGCGGCAAAGAAATCTTCAAACGCTTCGGCGGAGGGTTCGTACAAATCCCGCCCGGAAAGTTTAGAAAGCGCAAACAAAGCTTTTGCCTGGCGTTGGGCGGGGGTTTTGTCGGCGGCAGACAAGGTGGCCGTAAACAAAGCGGTGGCTTGGTCGCGCTGTTTGGCGTTGACGGCCATTACCGCTTCGGCCATCAGCGGGTTCAAAACAGCCAAATCCGCTTCCGGGTACATATGACGCAATTTAAAAAGCGTCACCAGGGCGCGGTCGTAGTCTTCGGCCCGCACATACAAACGTGCTTGCAGCAAAAGGGCATCTTTGACGGCCGGCTGTTTGGGGTTTTGCTTGGTCCAAGTACCCAATCCGTCCGCCAATGTTTTGGCAAAGGCACGTTCTTCCCGGCTGGGGTCAGCGGAAAGAGTTAAGGCCTGCTTTTTATAAAATTCAAGCGAGGCCGCCGCATCTGCAGCGCAGATGCACGGAGCGGCAAAAGCGATTGCCGCTAAAGCAAGTAATAGGTTGCGCATATTTTGGTTATCTGTAATTGGTGAATTGAAGTTCTACACCGAAGTCCCGCCCGCGCAAAAGCGCCATTGTGTTTTGCAATTCGTCTTTGGATTTGGACGAAACACGCAGCTGGTCCCCCTGGATAGAGGCGGAAACTTTCAGTTTGGCGTCCTTAATGGCTTTGGAAATTTCCTTAGCCTTGTCGGACGGAATGCCCTGCTGAATTTTGACGGTCTGTTTGGCGTTGCCGCCTAAGGCCGCTTCAATTTTTTGCGGGAGCATATTTTTAAGCGGAATACCGCGCTTGGCAATACGCGTAAAAATAATATCGCGCAGCGTGTTTACCTTGTATTCGTCGCTGGAAGATAGTTTCAGTTCGTTGTCTTTCTGGTTCAGCTCAATGTTGGAATTACTGCCTTTGAAATCGTAGCGGTTGGTAATTTCTTTGTTGGCGGCGGAAACGGCCTCCGAGATGATGTTCAAATCTACCTTAGATACCACGTCAAAGCTATAATCTGCCATATATAAACCTCCACAACCGGCCGGAGCCGATGAGTTTCTATATTATATCTTTTTTTGTACAATGATTTTATGGGCGGGGAAAAGCGCACCGCGCGGATTTCCGCTATTTTACGAGGAGAACATGTTCGCGGCGCCGGGTTGCCGGCGGTTTTTTGCTTATGAAAATCAAAATTCGTTTAACCGTAATGAACTTCCTCCAGTTTGCCGTCTGGGGCGCGTACCTGACTTCTATGGGTACGTTCTTGGCCGGAGCAGGCTTGGCGGAAAGAATTGGTTGGTTTTATGCGGCACAAGGTTTTGTGTCGCTTTTTATGCCGGCGATTATCGGCATTGTGGCGGACCGCTGGATTTCGGCCCAGAAATTATTGGGTATCTGCCACCTGCTGGCGGCGGCTGGTATGGCCGGTGCGGCCTATTTTGGTTCTTTGCCGCAAGTAAGCTTTGCCGCCGTATTTGGTATGTATATGTTCAGTGTGGCGTTCTATATGCCCACCATTGCTCTTTCCAACTCGGTGGCGTATACCGTGCTGCGCCAGGGCGGGTTTGATACGGTGGCCTCCTTTCCGCCTATCCGCGTGTTCGGCACCGTCGGCTTTATTTGTGCGATGCTAACCTCCAACTTTACGGGCTTCCAAAATACCTATATGCAGTGGTATTTTTCCGGTGTGTTAGGGTTGGTGCTGGGCTTATATTGCTTTACTTTGCCTCATTGCCCCACCTGCGCCACGCAGGCCAAATCGCTTTCCGAAGCGTTGGGCCTCAAAGCGTTTGCCCTGTTTAAAGAAAAGAAGATGGCTATTTTCTTTATCTTCTCTATGCTTTTGGGTATGTCTTTGCAGATTACCAATGCCTATGCCAACCCGTTTATTAATGGGTTTAACTCGTTGGCTGGGTTTGCCGGCTCTTGGGGGGCGAACAATGCTAACGCGCTGATTTCGCTTTCGCAAATGTCGGAAACGCTTTGTATTTTGCTGATTCCGTTCTTCTTAAACCGCTACGGTATTAAGAAAGTGATGTTAATCAGTATGTTTGCCTGGGTGCTGCGCTTTGGTTTCTTTGGTATTGGCAACCCCTCTACGGCTACCGGTATTGTGCTGTTGGTGCTTTCGATGATTGTGTACGGCGTGGCGTTTGACTTCTTTAACGTGTCCGGCTCGCTGTATGTGGACCAGGAAACCGACCCTGCCATCCGCTCCAGTGCGCAGGGCGTGTTTATGCTGATGACCAACGGCTTCGGCGCGATGATTGGCACCATGGGCGCCCAATGGGTGATTAATAAACTCGTTAACGTGCACATCAACGCCTATACCGCGGCCAACGGCTTTCTGCCGGCCGGCGAAGTGTATCCGGCGGATGTATCCCAATCCATTATGACGGGATGGAGCGAATCCTGGTTTGTGTTTGCGGGTTTCTCGCTCGTGGTGGCGGTGCTGTTTGCGTTTATCTTTAAGTATAAACACGTGCCGGCTAACGCCAAATAATCTGTTGTTTTTCCAAACCGGCGTTCCTTTTGGGGAACGCCGGTTTTTTGCGCCCCCAAGCGGGCGCGGCGGGGGAAATTTCACATTCCGGGGCCGTTGGCGTTGACGCGGGGACGGCGGCAAGGGAAATGCGTGAAAAACGCGGGCGGCGCGGCGGGAGAAGGGAACGTATCCCTTTCGCGGGCAGGCCGGGTGGCGCGCCCATGCCCCGGTTGCAAAAAAGAACGCCGGGGAGCGGTTTTCGGCGGGGAAGCGTACCCTAAAAACGGGGCGTATCCAAAATATCCCGCGGGCGGGACGGAAAATGGCGCGCGGGGGAAACAAAATTCCGCGTGCGGGCCGGGAGTTTTATATACACAAAAAAACCGCCCTTGAAAGGGCGGTTTATAAATGGAGGTTGACTTATTTAGCCGCTTTGTTGGCCGCTTTAGCCAAGCGGGATTTCTTGCGGGCGGCCGTTTTCCAGTGCATAACGCTCTTTTTGGCGGCCTTGTCGATGCAAGATTCGGCTTTTTTCAAGTCTTCTTTCAGCGTGGCGGCTTTCGTTTTGATGGAAGCGGCTACGGCTTTGGTGGCCAAGCGGACCTTTTTGGTCAGGCCCTTGTTAGCGGAAGTTCTTTTTTCAGCTTGGCGCTGCGCTTTGATGGCGCTCGTGTGTCTACCAGTTTTTAATTTTGCCATTTAATAATTCCTCTATAAAAAATCGGTTATTTATATTGTATCCTTTTATTTTTGCCGGGTCAACCATTTTTTAACGTTTCCGCGCAGCCTTGCGGGAAATGTTACAATACATTTATGGATCCCCGTTTAGATATTTTACCAAATAAACCCGGCGTTTACATTATGCGCGCCAAGGACGGCACGATTATTTACGTCGGCAAGGCCAAGAATTTGTCCGACCGGGTGAAACAGTATTTCCAGGAATCCAACCTCTATTCCCGCGGCTGGAAACTGCCCAGCCTGCTGCCCTTGATTGCCAAAATAGACTACGTAACCACCGCCAGCGAACGCGACGCCTTGGTGCTGGAAGAAAAACTCATCAAAGAGTACCAGCCCTTTTTTAACTCGCTGGGCAAGGACGGCAAGAGTTATCCGTATTTAAAAATAACCATGGGGGAGGACTACCCCCGCCTGCAGCTTACCCGCCGCGTCGTGCGCGGGAAAGACTTATATTTCGGGCCGTACCCCAAATCCAGCATCGTCAAAGGGCTGATGCGCTTTTTGTGGAAAAGCAAATACGCCCCGCTGCGTCCGTGCAAGTGGGCTTTTTCGCGCGAGAAACCGCTGGACCCACGCAAAATTAATACCTGTATTTATTACCACACCGGCCAATGCCCGGCCCCGTGCGCCGGTAAGATATCCTACGAAAATTACCGCGAAATTGCCGAGCGGCTGGCCGATTTTTTGGACGGGCACTTTGGCAACATTACCGAGCGCATTACCGCGCTGATGCACCGCCACGCTGAAAAATGGGAATATGAACAAGCGGCTGTGTACCGCAATTTTCTGCACGCGCTGGACCATATGCGCGAACGAGTTATCGTCGGCCGGTTTAAGGACGACAAAATTACCACCGCCATGCAAAACACCGATAAATTAAAACGCCTGGCCCAAGTGATTGGCAGCCGCCGCTTGCCCGCCCATATAGAAGCATTCGATAACTCCCACCTGTTTGGGCGCGAAGCCGTGGGCTGTATGGTGTGCTACATTAACGGCGAGAAAAACCACGAACATTACCGCCGTTTTAAAATCCGCTCCAAACTGCCCGAAAAGGGCGGCAGCGATTTTGCCATGATGGAAGAAAGCGTCTACCGCCGGCTGCGTCAACTCAAGCGCGACCCGTCGCAAATACCGGATTTAATTTTATTGGACGGCGGCAAAAGCCAAATTTCCGCCGCTATGAACGCCTTTGACCGCGCGGGACTGTATATCCCGTTTATTTCGCTGGCGGAAACGCACGAAGGGATTTATTTGCCCGGTGCGGCGGAAAGCATTAAGCTGCCTATTGGGGATCCGGCGTTGAACTTACTAATGGAAATCCGCGACGAAGTACACCGTTTTGCCATTACCTACCACCGCAAATTGCGTAACAAAGCGGAACTGACCGGCCACCAAAAACAAGAAGGGCTGATTGACGGAAAAGACCCCGCCGGACGGGATTTATAACGTATTCCATATACATAAAAAACCGCCTTTAAACTTGTGTTTAAAGGCGGTTTTTGGTGGGTTACCCAATTATTTAAAGTTGGCCGTCCCCAGTTTCTGCTGGAGATAGGTTTTAAGGCCGGACGGATCCCCCGTGTGGGAGAGGGCTTCCTGGTAGCTGATTTTCTTTTGGATATACAAATCGCCCAGGGCTTGGTTCATGGTAATCATACCCATACCCACGCTGGTTTGCATGGTGGAGATAATCTGCTCGGCCTTGCCGTCGCGGATTAAGCTGCGCACGGCGGAGTTGGCCAGCAGCACTTCGCACGCCATGGCGCGGCCGCCGGTGAGCGTAGGAATAAGCTGCTGGGATAAAATGGCTTCCAGCACGAACGAAAGCTGCGTGCGGATTTGCGGCTGTTGTTCGGCCGGGAAAACGTCAATAATACGGTTGATGGACTGCACGGCATCGTTGGTGTGCAGGGTGGCAAACACCAAGTGGCCGGTTTCGGCCAGGGTTAAGCACGCTTCCATCGTTTCGCGGTCGCGCAATTCGCCTACCAGAATGATATCCGGGTCCTGACGCAAGAAGTGTTTTAAGGCGTCGGCAAACGAGTGGGTGTCCGCGCCGACTTCGCGCTGGTTTACGATGCTGCGTTTGTGCGGGTGTACGAATTCGATAGGGTCTTCTACCGTCATGATGTGGTTGCTTTCGTTCATGTTCAGGTAGTTAATCATACTGGCCAAAGATGTAGATTTACCGGACCCTGTGCACCCGGTTACCAACACCAAGCCTTTGTTGAGCTTCATAATGTTGTACACGATGGGCGGCAGGTTGAGTTCTTCGAACGATTTAAATTCATTCGGAATGGAACGCAAGGCGGCGGCCACACAGCCTTTTTGTTTGTAGATGTTTACACGAAGACGCCCTAAAGATTTTAAACCGAACGAAAAGTCCAATTCCAGCTTTTCTTCAAATTGCTGGCGTTGTTCGTCGGTCATAATAGAATAAATCAAGGTTTGGGCGCTTTCTTTGGTAAGCGGTTCAAACGGGGTGGAATACAAGCGGCCCTGTATGCGCAGCACCGGCGGAACGCCCACCGTCAAGTGAATATCCGAAGCGTTTTTGGCTTTCATTAGTTTGAACAAATCGTCCATTAATATCATAAGCAACCCTCTTTTGATTATTGAATTTTCCCAACCAAATCCAGTGTTATATTATTTAAGGCCCCCGTCAATTTCCCTTGTGCTACGTCCACTTGGAAAATATACACGATGGGTTCCATACGCGTTTTGGTTAGCCTGTATTTTACAATATATGTGCTTTTGTGCAAAGGTTCTGCAGACCAGCTGGCCGTGTAACCCTGTGTTTTTTGGGTGCGGTACAGCCGGTCCAAATAGGAAGCTACCGTCCCGCGGTTGGCGGAAAGCGGATAATTTTTAACAATCTCTACCGCCTGGTCCGATTGAGACGGCGCCGCTAACTGGGCGGGCGGCGGGACAGGAATTTCGGCCTGAATGTTTCCTTCGTCCGGGGCGGAAACCGCGGGAGCGGGTTCTTCTAAAATGCTTTCTTGCTCGTAATTTTTGGCCGGCGCCGGCTCGGACGGGCGCTGCAAAACCGTCTGGTTTAGATACACCGCTCCTCCCACTGCCAGCAAGGCCACCAGCACGGATAGCGCCGCCATCGCTTTTTTGTGCGATTGTTCCCGTTCCAAACGTTCGTTTTGCGTTTGGCGCAGAAAATCTTTAATTTCCGGCGTTTGTTTTAAACGGGGGCGCACTTGGTTTACTTCCGGCTCTACGGTGATATCTTTGATAGGCTCTTTTATTTCGGGAGTCGGAATAACTTCCAGCTTCCCTTCTTCTAAAATTTGGCGTACGGTTTCTTCCTTAGGGTCATTTTCCGGTACCAGTTCCTCGGGTTGTTCTTCTTGCAGGGCCGGAGCCTTTGGGCTTTCGGCGGAAAGGGGCGCTTGCTCAAGGGAGGAGGCAGGCTCCTCTTCGGCGGAAGCTGCCGGGGATTTTTCTAACGCCGGTTGAGGAGCTGGCGTCAGTTCCTGTGTTTGGGGAGGAAGTTCCTCTTGTGTTTGCTGTGAAATTTCCTGCGCCGGTTGAAGTTCGGCTTCTGCCGGCTCGGCGGTTTCTGCTGTTTGGCCCGGTTGGGGCGGTTCTGGCGCGGGGATTTCCGCGGGGAGAGCCGCTTCGGCCTGGGAAAGGGAAGGAATTTCCGTCACGGGTTGGTCCAGCACGGGCAATTGACAGGTGCTTTCGGGTGTTTTTTCTTCTGGCAGCTTTTCGGCCCGTTCCGCCGGTTGGGCGGGCTGTTCCGCGGGGGTAGCCGGCGGCTGCCCGTGCAGGGTTAAAACAAAATCGTTTTCGGTTTCCGCCGGTTGCGAGATAGGCACCGAAGCCGGGCCGTGGTCTTTTTCCGGCTGTGCGGCTGGCGGTTGTGCAACGGCCTGTTCGGACGCAAGGTCCGTTTGTACGGGCGCTTGCGGCGGAGCGGGAACCTCTTGTGCAGGGGGTTCCGGCGCCGGAGTTTCCGCAGGCGGATTTAAAAATTCTTCCGGTAATTCTTCTTTGGCGCTTTCGTCGGTGGTGAATTCGTTAAAGGGGTCGTTTTCCAACGAGTGGATTTCTTTGTCCGTAGGCGGATTGGTTTTTCCTAATTGGGTTTTCAAGGCGCGGGCCAGGTCCATATCCGAATTTTCGTTCGGGTCCGGAATGCCCAAAATATTGCCCAAATCTTCGCCTTTGATATTGTTAAAGTAATCCTCAATCGGGCCCGGTTTAGCCGGTTTTTTGGGGATTTCCAAAGAAGGCCCTTCCGTAGCGGTTTCGTCTGGAGGGACGCCCAAGGGATTGCGCTGTTTAAGCAGCGTGTCCATTTCTTCGTCAAACGAGTCGGTACTGTCTGGCGGAGGGGGGAGGGGTTCTTCTTTGGAATGGAAGTGAAAATCCTCAAACGAGCCGGCCAATTTCCAGCTGTCTTGGTCTTCGCTGAATTTTTCGGGGCACACCAAACTGGTGGCGGCAAAGCCGGGCCGTGCCAAAAGTTCGTTTGGCTCAAACGGCCCAACTACGTCATTTCCGTCAAAAAACCAGTATTTCATGGTGCTCCTTGCTCGGCCCGGGCGGAGTTATTTGCAGTACTGCAGCGCGTTTTTTAAGCGCGCGATAACGGTGTCTTTCCCCATGTATTCCAGCATTTTAAACAAGGTCGGCCCGTGCGTGCGGCCCGAAACCGCTACACGCACCGGGTGGAAGATTTGCCCCGCTTTCATACCGTTTTCTTTGGCGTAGGCGCGGGCGGCGGCTTCCAGGTTGGCTTCGGTAAAGTCGGCCAAGTTGCCGTATACGTTAATCATTCCTTCCAGCACTTGTTTGGCTTCCGGCTTGGAGAATACTTTTTCAAGGGCTTCAGCTTCAAATACCGGGTCTTCAAAGAAGAAGCGGATTAAATCCGGGATTTCCGTTAAAAGTTTGTATTTTTCCTGTTCCAGGCCGATAATGCCTTCCAAGCGGGCGCGGTCCACCCCTTGGATATTGATGCCGGCTTTTTCGATAAAAGGCAAAGCCAAGTCCGTCAAGCGGGCAATCGGCGTAGCGCGGATATATTCCCCGTTCATCCAGTTCAGTTTTTCCGGGTCCATTACGGCCGGGCTGGGCTGGCAGCCGGAGATGTCAAATTTTTCTTCCAACTCACCAGGGGCAAACAGCTGCTTGGAATCGGGCGTAGCCCAACCCAGCAAAGCCAGGTAGTTCTTCAGCGCTTCGGGCAGGTAGCCCATATTGCGGAACTCCACCACGTTCGTGGCGCCGTGGCGTTTGGAAAGTTTCTTGCCGTCCGGCCCGTGAATCATAGACAAGTGGGCAAAAACAGGCTCTTTCCAGCCCAGCGCGCGGTAGATTTGAATTTGCGCCGGCGTGTTGGAGATGTGGTCGTCCCCGCGAATGACGTGCGTCATACGCATCAAGTGGTCGTCCACCACTACGGCAAAGTTGTAGGTGGGGTAGCCGCTTGTTTTTTGAATGACGAGATCGTACAAATCCTTGCTGGCAAATTTAACGTGCCCGCGGATCATATCGTCCCATTCTACATCGCCTTCCTGCGGCATGCGGAAACGGATAACGTATTTGCGGCCTTGGGCTTCCAGCTCTTTTTGTTGTTCTTCGGTTAAATGGCTGCATTTGCCGCTGTATTTGGGCGGGCGGTGTTCGGCCAGGCATTTTTGGCGGTTTTCTTCCAGTTCTTCTTCGGTGCAATAGCATTTGTAGGCTTTGCCTTCGGCGAGGAGCTGGTCAATATATTTTTTATAAATACCCTGGTCAGCACGGATAGCCTGGTAATACGGGGCATCGGGGCCTTTGTTGGTGCCGTCGGGCATGGGGCCTTCGTCCCAGTTTAGGTTCATCCATTGCATACCTTCAAAAATAGCATCGGTGGAAGCTTGGGTGGAGCGTTCTTCGTCGGTGTCTTCAATACGGAGTAAAAACGTGCCTTTATTTTTTTTGGCAAAAAGGTAGTTGAAAAGTGCCGTGCGAACCCCTCCGATATGCAAAAATCCAGTCGGAGACGGGGCAAATCTAACTCTTACGGTCATAAGGTGCAATATCCTCTTGTTATATAATATACGTCTATAGATATATTATACTTATTATGGGAAATTTTTTAAAATATAATATAAGTAAGTTTTCATAACTTTTTGGAGTGGGCTGTGAGTGCATTTTTTATCGTAGCGTCTTTAGTGCTGTGGCTGATGCAGGTGACGGTAGGGACGTGGCTGTTTTGGGCGTTCCCGCAAATAGGCTGGAAATGGCCGGCGGCGGTGTTGCCCGTCGTAATGACTTTATTTTTTCGGTTTGCCATGGAATACACCCGCGCCCATTGGGGCACTTGGGAAAGTGCTTTGTATTATTTGGCCTACACCTGGGCCGGGTTGGTTTTTTTGGCTTTTTGCATTTGCGCCGTGTGTGCGGTAGTGCAGTGGGGGCTGTTTTTCTTCCATGTGCAGGCGCGCACCTGGCTGGGGCCCGTGAGCGTGGGGCTGATGTTGGCGGCTGCCGTGCTGGCGGTGTACGGGGGAGTTTCCACCCCGCGGATAAAACACATTTCGGTTACGGTGCCGGGTGCGCCCAAAATGAAGCTGGCGTTGCTGTCGGATACCCATTTGGGGATAGGGGTTTCGTTAAAACGGTTTGACAAAGCCCTCAAACGCTTGGAAGCCGAACAACCCGATGCCTTGCTGGTGCTGGGCGATATTTTTGAATACGGCCCCAACCGCTCCGCCTACGCCCGGCGCTTGGCACAGGTAAAAACGCCCTTGGGCTCTTACGGCGTGTTTGGCAACCACGAATATTATGTGGGGTACGAAAATTCCAAAAATTTCTTTAAAGAAGCGGGAATCACTTTGCTGGAAAATGCTTCCGCCCAGATGCCCAACGGCGTAACCGTGGCCGGTGTAAAAGACGTGCGCACCGCCGGCGTGTCCGCAGAAGACGTGCAGCGCTTGTTGGCCCGGGCGGACGCGGCCCAACCGCTTATTTATCTAAGCCATACGCCTCTTTATGCAGAGGAAGCCGCGGCGTCCGGCGCGGATTTGATGTTCAGCGGGCACACCCACAACGGGCAGATTTTCCCGTTTAACTATTTGGTGCGTCTGCAATTCCCGCGGGTGTACGGTTTGTTTGATGTGGAAGGCATGAAGTTTTACATTACGTCCGGCACGTTTTATTGGGGCATTCCGCTGCGCTTCTTGGCGCCGGCGGAGATACCAATTGTAGAGGTTAATGCATGAGGCACTGGCTGGCGGCACTGTTGCTGATAGGGGCACTTCCCGTATGGGGGGCGGTGCAGTTTGAAGATTTATCTTACGAAGAAAAACTCGGACAAACGCTGGTCGTGTTTGTGGACGTGGACCGCGCTGCCTTGGTGCGCCCAGCCATAGAAGCCGGCAAAATCGGCGGGGTGCTGATCCAGTGGGGGACGTACTCCCTGGAACAAACGAAAGAACTGGTCAAAACCCTGCAAGGGTGGGCCGCCAAAAGCCCGCATAAAATACCGCTGTTAATTTCGATTGATTACGAAGGCGGCACGGTGTATACCCCCATTACACTGGGGTTTGATTACCTGCCTACGAATATGATGCTTTCCGCTTCCCAGGACGAAGAAGGCGCCGCTGCCATTGCCTATTTGGCCGGGTTGGAATTGCGCCGGGCGGGGGTGCATATCAACTTTTCCCCGGTGTTGGACGTAAACAGCAATCCCAATAACCCGATTATCGGGGTGCGTTCGTTTGGGTCCGATCCGGCCAACGTTACCAAGATGGGGCTTTCGCTGATGAACGGCTTTAAAGCGGCGGGGATTGTAAGCGTAGTAAAGCATTTCCCCGGGCATGGGGATACTTCTACCGATTCCCACTACGGCGTGCCAGTCGTAAAAGACAGCTATGAAGATTTGCAAAAAATTCACCTGGGCCCTTTTGCCGAGGCCGTACGCCAAGGGGTGCCGGGCGTAATGACGGGCCATGTGCTTTATCCGGCGTTGGACAGCCAAAATATCGCTACGTTTTCCCAGCCTATTTTGCAGGATTTGCTGCGCCATAAAATGGGGTTTAAGGGCTTTATTGTAACGGATAGTTTGGATATGAAAAGCGCTACTTCTTTTTGTACCATTGCAGGCTGTGCTGTGCGTGCCCTGCAAAGCGGGGCGGATATGGTGTTGCTGGGGCGGTATATCAAGCCATTGACGGTTTTTGGCCAAATTTTAAAAGAAACCCAGCAAAAGCAAATGCAGCCCCGGGTGGAAGAAGCTGCCCAGCGCATTTTTAACTTAAAAAAACAGCTGGGCTTGCTGGACCACACCCGCGAAACCCCTGCCCCCATTGAGCAAGCCTATCAACTGGAGATGGAAAAAATCAGCAATCAGTCCGTTACGCTCGTGCGGGACCGCAAAAAACTGTTGCCTTTTGTTCCTCCCGCCGGCAAGAAGCCGACGGTTTGTGCCGTATTTTTTGCGCCGTCCCGTTTTGCCGACCAGCTGACCCGGTTTTCTAAACCATTCTTGGAGAAGGGGTGGAAAATCCGCACTTATAATGCTTCCTTAACTCCGCGCAAGAAAGACAGCCAGCGCGCCGCCGCCTGCGCCAAAGGGGCTGATTTGCTGATTGTAACCAGCCTGCAGTGGGCGGATAAAACCAACATCAACCAAAAAAATGCGATTAATGGGTTAATTAAGGAAAATAAAAATACGGTTTTTATTTCTACTATGAGCCCTTATGACATAAAAAACTACCCGGAGGCGGACGTTGTGTTGGCCACCTACGGGTTAAATAAATATGCCTTGCAAACGGCGGCGGACATTATTTTGGGCAATTTGCCGCCGCGGGGCGTGCTGCCGGTGCAGCTGGGCTTGCCGGATTAGTTTTGCTGCGGTTTGCGGCGGGCGTTCCAAAACTCGTATACAGCAGGCAGCACCGATATCACAATAATAGCCACTACTACATAGTGAAAATGGTTTTGCACTACCGGCAAATCCGCAAAGAAATACCCACCCAGTGTAAAAGCAACTACCCACAGCGCCGCACCAATTAAGTTATACGACGCAAAGTGAAAATAGGTCATTTTTCCTATGCCCGCCACAAACGGCGCAAAAGTGCGGATAATGGGGATAAAACGCGCTAAAATAATGGTTTTCCCGCCGTATTTTTCGTAGAAGGCGTGAGCTTTGTTCAAGTGGTCTTTATTCAGGAAAATACTGTCTTTTTTAGTAAACACCTTGGGCCCCAGCCATTTGCCGATTTCGTAGTTGCAAAAATCCCCCAATACGGCCGCTGCAAAAACAATGGGGATCAGCCAATACAAATTGATTTCGCTCCCCTCTGCCGCGGCCAGCGCACCGCAGGCAAACAATAACGAGTCCCCCGGTAAAAACGGCGTGACGACGAGACCCGTTTCGCAGAACACCACTACAAAAATTACTACATATAGCCAGACGCCCATCCAGGCCGCCCAGGAGTTTAAATGCACGTCCAAGTGCAAAAAAATGTCAATTACTTGTGATAAAAATTCCATATATAGCATTGTAGCAAATCCCTTTGTTCCTCTGCTGTATCACAAATATATTGACGAATAAAGAATAATATACTACTATTTACTTACCGGTAAGTAAAAAGGTGATTGACTATGAGCTTATACAAACGTGTTGCAGTAGCGATTGGTATTATATCCGCGGGGTTGTTTCCCGCGGCAGAAGGATATGGTTACGGGTACCAGGCAAATGACTGGGTATTTAGCGTTGGGGCCATCAGCGCCCCGGTGGAATTGGGTAGCGATTGGGGCGAAATTAATGTAGAAGCTATCGAGCCCGGTATTGCGCACGACTCCAAACTGGGGGAACCAGGCTTGGGGTTGGATTTACAAGCCTTGTATTTTGTCCACCCGCATATTGCAGTAGGGGCGGATATATCGCAAATATGGTTTTTGCCGGAACGTTCAAGCGGGTGGTGGGTAGATGGGAAAACCAGCCAGCAGCGCTATTTGGCGGCAGCACGGGTGTATGTAAACCCGCAAAGCAGAACCAGGGTATATGCCTCTTTAGGGGCGGGGGTGGCGCATAGCAAAATTAGCATAGAGCTTTCCCCAACCGAAGATTTTGAATACACCGGGTTTGCTTATTATGCCGGGCTGGGGGTAGAACGCAGCATTAATGAACATTGGAGCCTGGGCTGGGAGCTACGCTACAACGGGAATAAATTCCACGACGAAAAGCAAATTGCCAGCGGGGACCATATGGCCTTATATCGCCAGGCCAATTATATTTCCAGCGTTTTGCGGGTGAATTACCAAATTTGAAAGAAGGGGGAAAACCGGGGGGTACGGGGGAGCTCTTAAAAAGGGCTCCCCTTATTGTTTGTTATACCATACTGAGCCCGGGGCGGGCGGGAATGAGCTAAAACCCGTTACACTGGCAAGCTAAAAAGCTGGGCGCGGCTGTTGCGGCAAAGCACGCCAAGAGGGTTTTGTTGGGGTAAAGGAAAGATTGCTGGAGAGGGTTATTTAAATACCCCCGGCCTGAGCGGCCGGGGTAAAAAGAGCTATTTGTTAAACAAGGTAAGAAGAATGCCTTTTAACAAAATTTTGGGGTCTGCCCCGGACGAAGATTTAAACGCGCTGTCAGCTTCAATAATGCGGTTTAGCGCATTTAAAAAATTCTTTTGCGGGGGGAAGGAACGCGCCTGATTAACCAAGCGGCTTTCCCAATACATTAGCCCCGCCGCACGCAAAATTTCCGCCGGCGCAAGGCCCGCTTCGCTCAGGCGTTTGATGCGCGCCATTTTTAAAATGGGGAACGTCATTTTGCTCAAAATAGCCACGGGTTCTTCGCCGTCGTCCACCAGTTTGTCCACCAATTTTACGGCGCGGTTTCTGTTGCAGGCCGTAATGGCGTTGGAAAGTTCAAACGGGTTTTCTTCCTTGCTAAAACCAATGCAGGCCAGTACGTCGTCTTTGGTAATGGCTTTATTTTCCCGCTCGGCGGTGTAGAGCGAAATTTTTTCAATTTCGTTTTCCAATGCGTTTAGTTCCCCGCCTACGCTTTCGCACAGTAAATCGACCGAGTCGAAATCCGGCTGGAGGCCTTTTTCCTGCAGTTTTTGGCGAACCCAAGCGGTCAGTTCGTCTTTTTTAAGTTCGTCAAAATTGGCCACCCGCCCTGCGTCCGAACAAACTTCCGCCAGTACTTTTTCCGTTTTCATTTTTTTGGAATCGTTGTGCGTCAAAATAAGCGTGGTAGTGGGAAGCGGATTATCCAAATAGCGGATTAAGGCTTCTTTGGGGTCTTTGCGCAGTTTCTCGATACCGGTTAATACCACCAGGCGGTTTTCCGAAAATACGGGCGCGGTGTTGGCCAGCGCCAGTACTTCGCCCATATCGGCTTTGTCGGCTTCGCTTTGGTAGGAGTTGAAATCGTCCGGGTGGAGAATTTCGCGGATTTTTTGAATGACTAAATTTTTGCGATAAACGTCTTCCCCCGTCAGTAAATAGACGGGGGAAACGATATTTTTAGCAAGTTCAGCGTTTAGCTTTTCGGCGGTGAGTTTGGACATTTTATTGCGTAATGGTGGTGTATTCGGGGTTGTTCATTACTTTCTTTTTGTTTTCGCTCATTACGGAGCCGAAGCCTTCCACCGTGCGTTTGACGATGTCTTTGGATAATTTTTCAAACACTACGTCCCGCGCCTGCACTTCGGTCATACCGCCGGGCAGAGTGGACGCAGCATAAATTTGCGTACCCAAAAACGCCGGTTCGCGCCACACGGGGGCGTTGGTAGTTTTGTCCATAAACACTACGTCCAGCCAAATATCCATACGGTATACGGTGGGAATGAGCTGGCTGTCGTACTGTATCGGCACGTTTAAATAGCGGGAAATGGTGGTGACGACCACGCCTTCGGCGCCGTTGTTTTCCGATACGATTTGGTATGACCCGTCGCGCAAAAACTCGTCGTAGAGTTCGTTGTAAAACTTATCTTCCAGGGCGAATACTTCGGTTTTGTTTAAGATCTGCCGCACGGCAATTTTTTTGATGTGCTGCGGCATAATCTGGGCTTGCGGTTTATAGACCGCCCCTTCACTGGCGCACGCCGCTAACGCGGCCGCGGCGCACAAGACAGATAGGAATTTTTTCATAAATGCTCCCTTTAGCCGGGTTGCCCGGCGGTTATTTTTTGGGTGCGGCCACAAAGCTAACCATGCGGCCGGGAACGACAATCACTTTTTTAATTTCCAACCCTTCCAAGCTGCGCTGTACTTTGGCGCTGGCCTTGGCGGCGGCTTCCAGTTCTTCGCGGGCGGCGTTTACGGGTACGGCAATGCGGTCGCGCACTTTGCCGTTTACCTGTACGCCGACTTCCACCGTGTCGTCCTGCATCATTTCCGGGTTGGGCGCGGGCCAGGCGGATTTGACGACAAACCCGTCATAGCCTTTTTGCTGCCAGATTTCTTCCGTCAGGTGCGGGGCGAAAGGGTGCAGGAGCTTTAAGAACGTTTGGAACGTGTCTTGGCTTACCTGCGGCAGTTTGCTGATGTCGTTAAAGAGAACCATCAGCGAAGAAATGGCCGTGTTGAAACGGAAGTTTTCAATATCTTCGCTTACTTTGGCGATGGTTTTGTTCTTTAAAATTTCGCTTTTGCGCGGGTCGGCCTGGGCGGAAAGTTTTACACTTTCACTCCAGCCGGCTACGCGTTTTAAGAAGCGGGAAATACCTTCGATGCCTTTCATATCCCAAGGTTTGCTGGATTCAAACGGACCCATAAACATTTCGTACATCCGGAACGCGTCCGCCCCGTATTGGTTGAGGATATCGTCCGGGTTGATGACGTTCTTCTTGGATTTGGACATTTTTTCAATCATCGGGGAGAGTTCTTCCCCGGTGGTTTTTAAGAAGGCTTTTCCGTCTTTAAAATCAATTTCGTCGTAGCCGTGGTAGGCGCCCATTTTGTCCCGGTACGAGAAAGCCAAAATCATACCTTGGTGGCGCAGCTTTTGGAACGGTTCCGGGTGGCTGACGATGCCTAAATCGAACAAAACCCGGTGCCAGAAGCGGGCATACAATAAGTGCAGTACGGCGTGTTCCGCACCGCCGATGTAGCAATCCACGGGGCCGTAGGCTTTTTCGATGGCCGGGTCCACCGGGGCTTTATCGTTGTGCGGGTCCATATAGCGCAGGTAGTACCAGCACGAGCCCGCCCATTGGGGCATGGTGTTGGTTTCGCGTTTGGCGGGGCCGCCGCAATGCGGGCAGGTGGTGTTTACCCATTCTTCCACCGTGGCCAGCGGGGATTCCCCCGTCCCGGACGGTTCAAATTTTTCCACTTCCGGCAAGGTCAGCGGCAGCTGGTCTTCCGGCAGCGGTACGACGCCGCATTTGGGGCAGTGCACCACGGGAATCGGCTCCCCCCAGTAGCGTTGGCGGGCGAACACCCAGTCGCGCAGTTTGTAGGTGGTTTTGGCGTTGCCCAGGCCGCGTTCAGAAAGCCATTTAATCATAGCGGCCTTGGATTCTTTGACGCGAAGCCCGTTTAAAAAACCGGAATTGATAAGTTCCCCGTCTCCGGTAAAAGCTTCTTTTTCCACGCCTTGTTCGCTTTTAATCACTTCAATAATATCTAACCCGAATTTTTTGGCAAAGGCGTAGTCGCGTTCGTCGTGGGCGGGCACGGCCATAATGGCGCCGGTGCCGTAGCCCATCAGCACATAGTCGGACGTCCAGACCGGGATTTTCTTGCCATTCACCGGGTTGATGGCGTAAGCGCCGGTGAATACGCCGGTTTTGTCTTTGTTTAAATCGCCGCGTTCCAAGTCGCTTTTTTTGGCGGCTTCGGCCTGGTATTTGGCCACGGCGTCTTTTTGTTCGGGCGTGACGATTTTTTTCAAAATCGGGTGCTCCGGCGATACAACCATATACGTCGCGCCGAAAAGCGTGTCCGGACGGGTGGTAAATACGGTCAAAATGTCGTCGTGTCCGTCCACTTTAAATTTTACTTCCGCCCCGTTGGATTTGCCAATCCAGTTGCGTTGCATAGCCAAGGTGCTTTCCGGCCAGTCCAAAGAGTCCAGCCCGGCCAGCAGTTGTTCGGCATAATCGGTGATGCGCAAAATCCACTGGCGCAGCGCTTTGCGTTCGATTTCGTGGCCGCAGCGTTCGCACTTGCCGTTAAAAACTTCTTCGTTGGCCAAGCCCGTTTTGCACGAGGGGCACCAGTTTATCGGCACGGTGGATTCATACGCCAGGCCCTTTTTAAACAGCTGCAGGAAAATCCACTGCGTCCATTTGTAATACTGGGGGTCGGTGGTATCAATTTCCCGGTTCCAGTCGTACGCGAGGCCGATGGATTTGATTTGGCGTTTAAAATTGGCAATGTTTTTATGAGTGGTAATCCGCGGGTGAACCCCCGTGGCGATGGCATAGTTTTCCGCAGGTAGGCCGAAGGCGTCCCACCCCATAGGGTGCAGCACGTCGCAGCCGTTCATTAATTTGTAGCGTACCAAAATGTCCGAGGCGGTGTAACCTTCCGGGTGCCCGACGTGCAACCCCGCACCCGAAGGATACGGGAACATATCCAGGCAGTAAAACTTTTTGCCTTTCGGCATTTTGGGGCTGGCAAAAAGGTTGGCTTTTTCCCAGCGTTCTTGTTGCTTTTTGTCAATTTGCGGAAAATTATCAATACTCATACCTCCTTATTCTAACAATTTTCAAGCGAAAAAATAAGCCCCTGTATTGGGGTGTTCCCCTGTGTAAGCTTAAACCCATGCGGCCAAAGCAAGTGTGCTGACGGGTATTAAAAAGGGATACAAAAGAAAGGCCTTGACTCGTTTTTTTCTTTTTGATACACTGACCCCAATGTTGTATTGGAGCCGTGAATATTAGACGGCAGCCAGGCTTTCAAACCTGCTGTCCAAGGAGTTTTTATGAAAAAGGGCTTTACTTTAATAGAATTATTGGTTGTTGTGTTAATTATTGGTATTTTGGCGGCGATAGCCGTGCCGCAGTATCAAAAGGCAGTCTTAAAATCCCAGGCCGTATTGGCCTTCCAAATGGCGGAAAAAGTACGCCAGGCACAGGAAATGTATTATATAGCCAATGGATTTTATTCAAACGGACCGGCCAATTTAGATATTACCTTCCCGGATTGCATTATGTCTACGGACGACCACGAAGGGCAAATCAAATGCAAAGATTGGTTTATGGTAGTAAACCACGGATGGCGCGGGGCGGTAAATGTGATGTTTTGCCCGGGGTGGGGACAAAAAAATTGCGATAATGTTGCCGGCACCAATCACTACCGGGCTGTTAAAATGTCATTTCTCTTTTTTTACGAACATACCGCTTATACAGGAAAGGCGGGGAAAAAAGAAATAAATTGCTACCGAAACAAATTCTTATGTGACTTTTTTAATACGCACTTTGCCCAATAATTTGCAACTGGAGGATTGTTTAAACGGCCCGCTTTTTGCGGGCCGTTTGAGTTTAGCGTTTAGGGAAGGTTCTTTATCCGCGGGGGTGGAACTTTTTGTGTTTGTTTTTGAGGTCGCTTACGTCCAAATGGGTGTAGATTTGGGTGGTTGTTAAATTGGCGTGGCCTAGCATTTCCTGCAGGCTCCTTAAATCGGCCCCGCCCTGCAGCATATGGCTGGCAAACGTATGGCGGAACAAATGCGGGTGCAAGGGCTGGGAGATGTTGGCCTTTCTCCCCAGGTCGGCCAGGTCCTTCCACACAGTTACCCGGCTGATTTTTTTACCGTTTTTATTTAAAAACACTTCGGAGCCGACGTTTTTGTCGGCAAAGTGCGCCTCGCGCACGGCCAAATACTGTTCCAGCCGGCGGCAGGCCTGCGGGTGGATAGGCACAAAACGTTGTTTGCCCCCTTTGCCAAAAGCCAGCACCCAGCCTTCTTGCGTGTTAACATTTTCCAAGCGTAAGTTGATTAGCTCGCTTACGCGCAGGCCGGCGGCGTAGAGCAGTTCAATAATTGTAACCGTGCGTATTTCCGCCAATGTTTCGGCCGGGTAGGATAGCAAGCGGTTCATTTCTTCACGCGTGAGCTGGGTGGGAATTTTTTGCGCCAGTTTGGGTGATTTTAAAAAGCGGGTGGGGTCGTCTTTTATCTTTTCTTCAATCAGCAAAAATTTGTAAAAGCATTTCACGGCTTCCATCTTGCGGAACACGCTGGCCGGGGCCAATTGTTCCACCACGCGCAGCTGGTAGTTGTACTGGTCCAAAAATTCCGGCTCAATTTTAAGCGGGTCTTTTTCGTTGGCCAGACAATATTCCAAATAGCTTTCCACGTCGGAACCGTAGGATAGAACCGTGTTCTTGGAAAGCTGCCGTTCAAAGGTTAAATGATTTTTAAAATCTTCCAGTAAAAAAGAATCCATATCAAGGCTCCGGGATAGGGTGGATTGTCATTAAACAAATATCGTTATCAAAAATAAAAGGGGGGTGGTCTCCCTCGATATTATAATCCAAGGAAGTATGTATCAAGTGCATTTGCGTGCACAGCGGGATAAGCAGCGGCAGTTTGGGCTCTTGCGCGGCGCGGGCGGCCGTTTGCGGGGTTAGGCGTAGTATTTTTAATGTGGAGCCGGAAGGAATGTAATACGACATCATAGAATTAAACGCCGCTTCGGTATAGCCCGTTTTGTCCATATCCACTACTAGGGTATCGGTTTTTAGTTGGTTGATTGCAAAAGAAAATGCATTTTTTAAGCCTTCGTATTCCCGTACATAGCTAAATGTTTGCGGGATATACAGCCACGTCCAAGCAAGGGCCAGCGCGGGCAGCAGCAAAATAAACGGGCGGTGGCGTTGGTACAAATGATAGATTAGCTCCGTCAGCAATAACAGCACGCACGGCAACGCTACGGCAAAATAGCGGTCCATCCACAAATTGTATTTAAGCGAAATGACCGCTACCACCCCTGCCAACAAAAGCAGTTGGCACAAAGGAAGCATAAAATCGATTTGGGCGGCCGTTTTGCTGCGGTAGGTATGCACGGTGGATACTAGGGCAAGTATTCCAAATACAAAAATCCACGCAATTACAAATGGGGCTCCCAGTAAATATTGGAGAATTTCCCAAGAGGCCCGCGCCCACGGAATGGCATACCACCACATACTGGACGGGGCCGTCATTACTTGATAAGTTACCGCCAGCCAAGGCATCCAAAGAGCAAAAGCGGCAGCCGTCCCCCAAAAAACGGTTTTGCGGGCGGTTTTGTACCACCAGGCATAGAAAAACAAAAGCAAAGCCGTTATAAAAAAGAGCCCTGCCGCAAAAAAATGAAAGTATGCCCCCGCCAACCCGGATAGGAAGAAAATGGCCCACATCTTTTTGGGCGGAAATTGGTGCACCGCAAGGTGCCTCGCCAGGCGCAGGGCGGTGAGTGTAAAGAGGTATACCATCAAAATAGCCCACGCGTAGGAACGCATATACAGGCAAGATATCGCCAGCCCGTTGGAAGTAAGCGTCAAAGCCGCAAGGGTGAATTTTTTAAGTTTGGGCCAATCTTTGGGCGTACCCCAAAAACTAACCAGCACGGCCAACAACCCTGCCAGCAAACTAAATAAGCGCGGCCACACGACAGAAGCCGGCGCGAAGTGGTTCCAGCCATATAGCAAAATGTTGTAGAGGGGAGGATTGACGTCCTGGGACAGCATTTCCCGCCAAATGAACGAAAAAGGCGTGCCCGGGTTGGCGGTAGCTAGGGTGTACATTTCGTCATACAGAAACCCCATATGCAAATCCGTCAGGCGGCGCCACAGCATATAACCGGCCGCCACAGCCGTAAGGCAAACGGATAAAGTGGTAAGCAGGCGGTAGATGCGGGATTTAGTCATATGCTTATTATAGGAAATTGTGTGGCGTCAGCAGGGGATAAGAAAGAAGCCGTCGCTATTTTTCCGCTAAACGGTGGACCGTCAGCAAACAAACATCTTGGCCAAAAATATAGGGATTTTTGTCCTTCTGTATGCCGTATTTTAGGGAAGTTTCAATCAAGTGTATTTGGGTACAGAGCGGAATAAGCACCGGCGCTTTGGGTTCTTGCAGCGCCTCCCGCACCGTTTGGTTGTTAAGCGGCTTAATTTTCAACCCGGAATGGGGGGGAATATAGTATTCCATCATTCGTTGGAAAGCTACTTCCGTGTAGCCGGTTTGGGCGGTGTCAATCAGCAGGGTATCGGCTTTCATTTCGGTAACGGCAAAATGAAACGCGTCTTTCAGGCCAGTAAATTCGCGTATGTATTTGAAATCCATTTGCATATATTGGTATCCCCAAGCCAACAGCAGGGCCGGAAGCAGCAAAATAAACGGGCGGTGCCGTGTGTAGAGGTGGTACAAAAGCCCTGTTAGCAGCAATAAAATAGAAGGCAACAGGATGGAAAAATACCGGACTATCCATAAATTGTATTTAAACGACACGGCCGCCACTACGCTTACCAGCAACAGTATCTGCCCGGCAGAGAGAATGATGTCAACTTGCTGCAGCAATTTGCTTCGGTAAGTATACACGAACGATACGACGGCTAAAATCCCGCAGGAAAAAATCCATACCAGTACGGAGGAAGAGCCCAGCAGAGATTGAAGAATCTCCCATGTGGCCCGCTGCCAAGGCACGTTATAGTACCAGATTCCCGTGGGGGCGGTCATAATGCGGTAAGTAACCATCACCCACGGGAACCACAGGGCAAAAGAGGTGGCCGTCAAGCAGAAAATAGTTTTTCGTGCGGTTTTATAGCAACAGGCGTAGATAAAAAGAAGCAGGGCTGTGATAAAAAACAGCGCCGCCGATAAAAAATGCAGATACGCCCCTACCAAGCCAGATACAAAAAATGCGGTCCATAATTTTTGAGCGGGGTATTGGTGTTTATTCAAACATTCCGCTATGCGTAAGGCGGCCAGGGTGAATACATATACACTTAAAATAGCCCACGCGTAGGAACGAACATAGATGGAAAACACCGCCAGCGCCGCCGAGCTGGCAGTCAACGCCGAAAAAATAAATTTTTTTAACCCAGGCCATTTGGGCGGGGCATATAGGTAACTTACCGCAATGGCCAAAACCCCTGCCAAGGCACTGAACAGCCGCATCTTGCTTACCGACATTCCCACTATACTATTCCACAGGTATAGCATAGTGTTATAAAGCGGTGGGTTGATATCTTGCAACATCATCTGATGCCAAATGAAAGAAAACGGATACTGTGGATTGGAAGATGCCATAGAATACAGTTCATCATATAGGAGCCCCATATGCAAATAACAAAAACGTTGGTAGAGCATATATACCGCTACGATGGCCGATACACTAACGCTAAAAATAAGGAAAAAGCGGTTTATCTTTTGTTTCATAATTGGCTATATTATAGAAATTTTACTTGTTCAAGGGGGAGAACAGGCGCGGCCGTGCGGGAACTGTGTGGCCCCAGGAGTCGTGTTAGCGGGTAAAGGAAAGGGAGGCCAGGCTCACCCTTTGCAAAAACATTCCCAACAAGTTGTTCCCTCTTTGCGTCAGCACCGTATTTTGCGAAACCCTGTTCAAGGCAGAGCACCGCGGCCTGGAAGGCCCTTGATTTGTTTTTTTTTTGATAAATTTTGGCTATGAACAAAATTTATCAAAAAAACCTTCCGGCGGGGGAAAATGCCGGATTTACGCTAATCGAGCTGTTAGTGGTGGTTTTAATTATCGGTATTTTGGCGGCAGTAGCGTTGCCTCAGTACAATAAGGCGGTAATGAAAAGTAAACTAATGAAACGTTTGCCCATATTAAAGGCATTAAAACACGGCAGAGATTTGTTTTTGCTTGACGGTGGGGCGGCTTCTTGTGTGAACTTGGAGGCTTTTGCGATTTTTGCAGGAATTAATTATAAGGACTATGTATTGCAAGGCAAAAACGCATGTGAAGATTCACGATTGACAGTGCCACCGGATTGGGAAGTCCGTTCCTCTGACGGCGGGATTTTTTTGATGGGAGATAATGACTTTCCGCAATTATTTCTTCCTATTCAGGCAGGCACTCTCAAAGGATTAAATGCGGAGGTGGGAGATGTGTTTTGCAAAGGGGGTAATGAGCGTTTGGATACCTTGTGCCGTTATTTAACGACAGAGCCTAAGCAAATTCATGCAACGGTTCCCACTTATAAAATTCCGTGGGCTGTTGTGCGATAAAATTGCTTGTGTAAAACCATAAAACCCCGAAAGCGACAGGGGTTCTGTTTAAAAAATAGAAAAGCCCCGCCGGTTTAGAGCGGGGCTTTTTAAGAGTTGGTCAGCTAAAGTTATTTTTTAGCGGTTTTCTTGTCGGCTTTGGCGTCGTCCGCGGGTTTGGTTTCGGCGGGTTCTGCCTTTTTGCCATTGTAGTGGTGGCCGAGGTATTTGACGTAGAGCTTGTCTTCAATCTCGGCTGCCAAGTCCGGGTTATCCTTTAAATACTGGCGGGCGTTTTCGGCGCCTTGGCCAAGTTTTTCGTCGCCATAGATAAACCAGCTTCCGCTCTTTTCAATCAGGCCGGCTTCCACGCCTTTATCGATAATGCACGCTTCGCGCGAAATGCCTTGGCCCAAAATCATCGTAAATTCGGCCTGGCGGTACGGCGGGGCCACTTTGTTTTTGGTCACTTTGGCGCGCACGCGGGTGCCGATAATTTCGTCGCCTTTTTTCAGGTTTTCAATGCGGCGTACGTCAATACGTACGGACGCGTAGAATTTCAAGGCCAGCCCGCCGGGGGTGGTTTCCGGGTTGCCGAACATCACGCCGATTTTTTGGCGCAGCTGGTTGATGAAAATAATGCTGGTTTTGGTCTTGTTTAAAATGCTGGTCAGTTTGCGCAGGGCCTGGCTCATCAGGCGGGCCTGCACGCCCACGCTGGCGTCGCCCATTTCGCCTTCAATTTCCGAGCGGGGCACCAAGGCGGCCACCGAGTCCACGATAATCAAGTCAATCGCGCCCGAGCGGACCAGTTTTTCGGCAATTTCCAGGGCTTGTTCCCCGCAGTCCGGCTGGGAGACAAGCAGTTCGTCCACATTCACGCCCAAGTGGGACGCGTACACCGGGTCCAGCGCGTGTTCCGCGTCAATAAAGGCTACTGTGCCGCCCATTTTTTGCGCTTGCGCCGCCACATGCAGCGAAAGCGTCGTTTTGCCGCCGGCTTCCGGGCCGTAAATTTCAATCACGCGGCCGCGGGGCAATCCGCCCACGCCCAGGGCCAAGTCCAAGGACAGGGCGCCCGTGGGGATAGCTTCCACGTTTTTCACGCCGCCGTCGCCCAGTTTGCAAATCGCTTCTTTTCCGAAAGCCTTTTCAATTTGGCCGAGGGCCAGATCTAGGGCTTTTTGTTTGTTTGCGTCCATAAAACACTCCTCCCAATCAGGTTAAATCGCTACGGCGGTTTTAGTTTTGGCCGCCGCCCCGGCAAACGTCAGTTTTCCGGTGATTTTGTCAAAATCTACTACAATTTCGGTGTGGGCCGGGTACCGGCTGACGAGGATATTTTCCGCCAGCGGGTCTTCCAGTTCGCGCTGTAAGGTGCGCAAAAGCGGGCGTGCCCCGTATTTGACGTCAAAACCCTTTTCCACCAAGAAATTTTTGGCTTCCGGGGTCAGCTTAATGGTAAGTTCCCGGTCTGCCAATTTTTCGTCCACTTCTTTAAGCGCTAAGTCCAGAATTTGGCCGATGTTTTCCTTGGTTAACGAATGGAATACCACAATTTCGTCAATACGGTTGATAAATTCCGGGTTGAAGGTTTTTTTGACTTCCTCCATTACGTTTTTGCGCATATCCTGGTATTCCTGCTCCTCGGTGTGGTGTGCGGCAAAGCCCAGGGTGTTGCCTTTGTTGGTAATTTCGCGCGCGCCTACGTTGGACGTCATAATAATCACGCAGTTTTTAAAGCTTACTTTGTGGCCCAAATTGTCCGACAGGGACCCTTCGTCCAACACTTGCAGCAGAATGTTGTAAATGTCCGGGTGGGCTTTTTCCAGCTCGTCCAATACCACCACACTATAAGGGCGGCGGCGGACGGCTTCGGTCAGTTGGCCGCCTTCTTCATACCCTACATAGCCGGGCGGCGCCCCAATCAGGCGCGAGACAGCAAACTTTTCCATATATTCCGACATATCCAGCCGGATCATAGCGTCTTCGTCTCCAAACAGGAACGTAGCCAAGCTCTTGGCCAGCTCCGTCTTGCCTACACCGGTGGGACCCAGGAACAAAAAACCGCCAATCGGCCGGTGCGGGTTGCCCAGCCCGGTGCGGTTGCGGCGGATGGCCAGCGAAACGGCTTTCACCGCGTCGTCCTGCCCGATAATGCGTTCGTGGAGGTGTTCTTCCATATGCAAAATTTTATCGGTTTCGCTCTGCGTCAGGCGTGTGACGGGAATGCCCGTCCATTTGGAAGCCACCAGGGCAATGTCTTCTTCCGTTACTTCGGGTACTTCTTTATCGTGTTTTTCGTGCCATTGCTGTTTTAAATGTTCCACATACGCTTTAAGGCGTTCTTCGGTGTCTTTGGCTGCTGCGGCTTTTTCAAATTCTTTTTTGGAAAGCGCTTCGTCTTTTTCCTGTACGGCTTGATTGTATTCCACCTGCTTTTGCTTGATTTCAGGCGGCAGGACCGCGTTTTTAAGCCGCGCGCGGGCACCCGCTTCGTCAAAGAGGTCTATGGCTTTGTCGGGCATTGCGCGGTCGGTAATATAGCGGTCCGCAATGGCAGCCGCCGCCCGGACGGCGCCATCGGTATATTTTACCTTATGGTGTTGCTCGTATTTGGCGCGGATACCTTTTAAGATGGTGATGGTTTCTTCCACGTCCGGCGGGTCGGCCACTACCGGCTGGAAGCGGCGTTCCAAGGCGGTGTCAGCCTCAATGTATTTGCGGTACTCGTCAAAAGTGGTGGCGCCGATGCATTGCACTTCGCCGCGGGCCAGGGCGGGTTTTAGCATATTGGAAGCGTCGATAGACCCTTCCGCCGCGCCCGCGCCGATAATGGTGTGCAGTTCGTCAATAAAGATAATGGCGTCTTTGGCGGCGGCCAGTTCGTCAATGATGTTTTTTAAGCGTTGTTCAAATTCGCCGCGGTACTTGGTGCCCGCAATGACGGAAGCCAAGTCCAAGGCCAAGAGGCGCTTGTTGGAAAGCACGTCGGAAATTTCCCCCCGGGCGATTTTTTGTGCCAATCCTTCCACAATAGCCGTCTTCCCTACGCCGGGTTCCCCAATCAGCACCGGGTTGTTTTTGGTGCGCCGCGCCAAAATTTGTACCAGGCGTTCGATTTCTTCTTCGCGCCCGATAACAGGGTCCAGCTGGTTTTTGGCGGCCAGCTTGGTTAGATCGCGCGTGTATTCGTCCAGTGTGGGGGTTTTGGATTTTTTGGCTGCGTCCAGGTTTTCTCTTTCCCGTTTGGGGACGGAGTTTAAATTGATTTCCTGCGGCAAATCGGTTAAATCTTCGGTTAAGTCGCCGGGTTCGGCATCGCCGATAAAATTTAAAGTGGAGTCGCGTGCAGCGTCCAGGTTCAGGCCCAAGTTTTCCAAAATGCGGCTGGCCATTCCTTCTTCCTCGCGAATCAGCCCCAACAGAATGTGTTCGGTGCCGATATGGTCCGTGCCCAGCATTTGTGATTCTTCGACGGAAAATTCCAGCACTTTTTTGGCGCGCGGCGTGAACGGAATTTCGCCCAACAGCATAATGGTGTCGCCAATTCCGACCATTTTTTCAATTTCCAGGCGCACTTTGCGAAACGTCACGCCCAGCCCGGTCAGTATTTTGTTGGAAACAGTGCCTTCCAAGGCGCTTAAGCCCAGTAAAATGTGTTCGGTTCCTACATAATCGTGGTTGAGGCGTTTGGCCTCTTCCTGCGCAATCAGGATTACTTTTTGCGCATTTTCGGTAAATCTTTTTGCCATCTGAATAATAACCCCTTTCAAACAATTACTTTCATTATATAAAAATAACGCGCGCGCCTGTGGGGTGCATTTTGGGTTGTTCGGCCGCCGCGGCGGCGGGCGCGTTGGGCCATAAAAGGATATTTTGTATAATACCTTATATATGCAAGAAGCCATAGAAAGAGCTAAAAAAATTAAAGCCATTTTGACCGACGTGGACGGTATCTTAACGGACGGAAAAGTGAACTTTTTCGTGCGGGACGACGGCAAAATAGACGAATTTAAATCATTTAATGCGCAAGACGGCATTGCTGTGTTGCTTTGCCGCAGTGCGCAAATTGTTTGTGGCATTATCACGGGCCGCCGCCACCCTACTACGGTGGAACGGGCCAAAAACCTAGGTTTTAAATATATGTACCAAGGTTTTTTAACCAAAATCGGCCCGCTTAACGATATTTTGGAAAAAGAACACCTGACGGCTGAGGAAGTGGCCTATATTGGCGACGATGTTACCGATATCCCGCTGCTTAAAGAAGTAGGCTTCGCCGCCACTGTGCCCAATGCGGTGGATTGTGTGAAACCTTACGCCCACTATATTACCAAACGCGTAGGGGGGGCCGGCGCCTACCGCGAGGTAATCGATTTTATTTTAAATGCCCAAGGAAAGCTAAAGCCTATGTTGGAACAAGCAGGAGCCGCGGCTTGGTCGGCGGGCAAAAAACCAGAGATGCAAATTGTCACCTCGCAGGAAGGAATTAATTAGCCGGCACGCTTATGAAAGGAAAATTTATTGTATTGGAAGGGCCGGACCGCTGCGGCAAATCCACCCAAGCCAAAATGCTTTACAACCAGCTGGTTGCCCGCGGGAAGGACGTTATCCTTACGCGTGAGCCGGGCGGAACGCCCACGGCCGAGCGGATACGCCAAATCGTGCTGGAGCCGGGGTTGGACGTGCGCCCGCTGGCGGAGCTTTTGCTGTACGAAGCTTCGCGTGCGCAGCATACGCAAGAAAAAATCCTGCCTGCGCTGGAAGAGGGGAAAATCGTCCTTTGCGAGCGCTACACTATGTCCACTTGTGCTTACCAAGGGTATGGGCGCGGCATTCCGCTGGAAACGATTGATACCTTAAACCAAATTGCCACCCACGGCAATCGGCCCGATTTAACGCTTGTTTTTTTAATGTCCGATAAGTATTTCACCCAGCGCGGGGAGTATTTGTTTTCTGACCGCTTGGAGCAGGAAGATTTAGCCTTCCGCCAGAAAATGCGTAAAGGATACTTGGATATGATTGAACGTACGCCCAATGCGTATTTGATTGACGCCGATAAAAATATCAGCGATATCCAATCCCGCGTGTTGGAACTGCTTAAAGAACACCAAATTATAGACTAATGCCGTTTGCCGATATCCTGGGGCAGGAAAAAGCCTCCGCGTATTTAAAAAAACTCGCCGGGAACCAACGCGTTCCCGGGGCGCTTTTGTTTTATGGCCCGGACGGAGTGGGCAAGGCAAAAGCGGCGGTGGCGTTTGCACAGGCTTTAAACTGCCAGGACCCGCAGGCTCGCCTAATCGGCGAAGCGTGCGGGGTGTGCCCTGCCTGCCAGGCAGTTGTAAAAGGCACCCACCCGGACGTGACATTTGTGGATTTTGCCTATCAGGCGCGGTTGGAAGTAAAAAAAGATTTTTCCAGCAAAGGATACGAAGAAGAACTGGAAAAAGAAATCGCCAAACAACAACATATTAACGTGGATACAATCCGTGATGTGACGGCTAAGTCCCAGCAGAAGTCTGTTGGCGGCGGTTGGAAAGTGCTGATTATTGACCAAGCCCAAACGATGCAGGCCGCGGCGGCCAATGCGCTGCTTAAATTTATTGAAGAACCACCGCACAAAACCGTTTGGATTTTAATTACCAACAAGCGCGCCGCGATGCTGCGGACTATTTTGTCGCGCTGCCAGCCGCTTTCGTTTGCGCCGCTTTCGCAGGAAAACGTCAAACAAATTCTGCTTCAAACGGGGGCGGACGTGCCGGATGCGGATTTGTGCGCCCAATACAGCAACGGTTCCGTTTCCGGGGCGCTCCAAGCGGCCGAAGCGCTGGAACTGCTGCGCTCTGGCGAATTTTGCACCCCGCAAGGGCCGGCCGCGGTGGCGGCGGGGCTTTCCCGCACGTTAGTAACCGCCCGCCAGGAAGCCCAAGCCGTGCTGAATGTGCTGATTACGGCCCTGCACCAAGCTTGGACCGCCGAACAGGCCCCGCACAAACAACGTGCCTTGCAGGAAACTTTAAAACGATTTGAAAATTACAAACGCAATATTGGGCGGAATGTGTCGCCCGCGCTTGTGCTGGAAACCGCTCTAATGAGTTTAGACGGCCTAGATGTACGGATTTTTTAATACGGAGAACTTATGACCAAGAAATTCTATATTACCACCCCTATTTATTATGTGAACTCGGTGCCGCATATTGGCCACGCGTACACGACCATTGCCCAGGACGTGTTGGCCCGCTACAAACGCCAAAAAGGTTTTGATGTGCATTTTTTGACCGGTACCGACGAACACGGCGCCAATATTGAAAAATCCGCCGCGGCGGCCGGGGTTACGCCGAAAGAATGGACGGACCAAGTTTCCGCCAAATACAAAGATTTGTGGAAAACGCTGAACATCTCTTATGACGATTTTATCCGTACTACCGACAAAAAACACGAACAAGTGGTGCAGGCCATTTTTGAAAAACTCTTAAAAAGCGGCGATATTTACCTAGGTTCCTACTCCGGCAAATACTGCCTTTCCTGTGAACAGTATTACAACGAAAGTGAAATTTTGGAAGGCAACCTCTGCCCGGTGCACAAGCGCCCACTGACCGAAGTGCACGAGGAAACCTATTTCTTTAAGCTCTCCCGCTACGAAAAGCCCTTGCTCAAATATTACGAGGAACACCCGGACTTTTTAAGCCCCAAAACCCGCGCCAACGAAATTATCAATTTTGTCAAAGGCGGCTTGCAGGATTTGTCCGTCACGCGCACCAAAGTAGCTTGGGGTATCCCGGTGCCCAGCAACCCGCACCACACCATTTATGTATGGTTCGACGCGCTGATCAACTATATTTCCGCCGCCGGTTACGGTACGGTTTTGTGTGAAGACAAAACCCTGCACGAAGCCCAGCTGAAACAAATCGGTACGGAAAAATTTGAAGATTTGTGGCCGGCTAATTTGCATATGGTTGGGAAAGAAATTTTCCGTTTCCATACGGTTATTTGGCCTGCCGTGCTGATGGCACTGGGGCTGCCGCTTCCTAAAAAAGTGTTTGCGCACGGCTGGTGGACGGTGGAAGGGGAAAAAATGTCCAAATCGTTGGGCAATATTATTGACCCGGCCAAAGTAGCCGCCGAATACGGGGTGGACCCGCTGCGCGCGTTTTTGTTCCGCGAGGTACCCTTCGGGCAAGACGGCGATTTTTCGATGGAAAGCTTTAGAAACCGCTACAATTCCGACTTGGCCAACAACATTGGCAACCTGCTTTCCCGCACGCTGAATATGGCGGCCAAAAACATTGGCGAACTGCCGGAAAAGATTGAGGGCGACTATCCGCTTTTAGCCAAATCCACCCAGGTGGAAGCGGCCATTGATAAATCCTACGACGAATTGGCCTTTGATAAGGTGCTTGAAAACATCTACGGTTTTGCCAGCGATTTAAATAAATTGGTGGATACCAAAAAACCGTGGGAACTGGCCAAAACGGACCCCGAAGCCGCCAAGGCGGTGCTCTTGGAATTGGTGGCGTGCCTGCGCAAAGTGGCGTTGTGGCTGGAGCCGTTTATGCCTACCATAGCCAAGGAAATGCAAAAACGCCTGTTGCCGGGTAAAATTGAAAAATATCCGCCGCTTTTCCCGCGGTTGGACGCAGCCAAAAAATAGGGCTGCTGTTAATTTGCACAAGCGGACGGGTGCTTCCCCGTCCGCTTTTTTTGCAGGTTGCCTTGTAAAAATGGACGAAAAAGACTAAACTAAAAGAATGAACTTGCGTAAAATAAGCGTGCTGATGTTTCTTCTTTGCGGGGCGGCTTTATGGGCGGCTGCGCCGGAGAATATTTTTGTGGCGGTACAGAACGGGAACCGGGCGGCGGTAAAACGGTTGTTGGCAAAAGACAAAACGCTGGTTTATCAGCAGGATGCACGCGGTATGACGCCGTTTTTGGAAGCGGTATTCGTCCGGGATTTGGATATGGCGGTATTACTGGCGGATTCTTTTTCCCGCCTGGATGCAAACTGCTCCCAAGGCAATGCAATGCACCTGGCGGTGCTTAATGAGGACGCCGCTATGCTGCGGGTGTTAATGCAGTTGTGCGACGAAGAAGACCCTAATTTAACAAATTTGCTTTTAAATATGCCCCGTCATTGGGGCGGCCCCCAAAGTAAGACCGACGACGGCAATACGCCGCTTCATTTGGCGGCTTTAAAATGCCACCGGCCGATGTATCAATTTTTGGTGGCCAACGGAGCCAAGCCAACAGTGCGTAACAGCTGGGGCAAAACTCCGGCACAATTACTAAAATCCTGCCCGCCGGAACCGAAAACGCCGCCGGAAAGCCCGGCACCAAGCATTGCCGCCCCGGAAAAGGCGTCCGCGGCGGAGCAAGCCGTTCCCGAGCCGGAACCGATGCGGACTGCTCCCACCAGGGGGCCGCTTCCTGCGGAACCGCTCGTGTTCCCCTTAGAATAATTTAAAAAGCCGCTTGCAAGGGCGGCTTTTTTCGGTGTGTTTGGCTAAATGTATTAGAGAAAGAATTAGCTTAAATCAATCAAGTGCCAGTCTTTTTGATACAGTTCCACTAGTTTTTGGCGCAATAACGCGTGTTCGGGAGCGGTAAGGGCCGGGTCCTGCGATAACAGTTCGTCGCGGTCCTCAATGGCCCAATATAGAATTGTTTTATCTTTAAAAATATCGCCGGCTTTGAACTCCAGCTCGCCGCTTTGGCGCGTGCCCAAAATTTCGCCCGGCCCGCGCAACTGCATATCCCGTTCGCCGATTTTAAACCCGTCCCGCGTGGCGCAAATGATGTCCACGCGTTCTTTGGCTACGCTTCCCGCGTGTTGAGGTACCAAAATACAATAGCTTTCGTGCTCGCCGCGGCCCACGCGCCCGCGCAGCTGGTGCAGGCTGGCCAGGCCGAAGCGTTCGGCGTTTTCTATCACCATTACGGTGGCATTTTTGACGTCTATGCCTACTTCAATCACGGGCGTGGCCACCAAAATATCGGTTTTGTGCGCGGCAAAGTCCGCCATTACGCTTTCCTTTTCGCTTTGGCTCATTTGCCCGTGCAAAATGGCTAGGCGGAATTGCGGGAATACTTTTTTGAGCTTTTCAAATTCTTCCGTGACGGCTTTGGCGGAAATTTTTTCGCTTTCTTCAATCAGCGGAAAAACGATATACGCCTGCCGCCCTTTTTTCACTTCCTCGCGTACGCGGTCATAGGCTAGTTTAGAGGTGGCTGTTTCGGTCTTAATCGGCTGGCGCCCGGGGGGAAGTTCGTTTAGGGTGGATACTTCCAAATCGCCGTAAAACGCCAATGCCAAGGTGCGCGGAATGGGGGTGGCCGTCATAGTCAGCAAATCCAGTTTGGCGGTTTTTTCTTTCAGGTGGCTTCGCTGTTTGACGCCGAAGCGGTGCTGTTCGTCAATCACGGCTAAGCGCAGGTTTTTAAATTGTACCCCGTCCTGGATTACAGCGTGCGTTCCTACTAAAATATCAATCTTTCCTTGCGCTAACTCTTTTAAAATTTTCTTTTTGGCGGCGGTTTTGGTGCTGGACGTGAGTACCTCCACCGTAACGGGAAGCCCTTTTAAAATGCGTTTAAAAGTTAAGTAATGCTGTTCGGCCAAAATTTCGGTAGGGGCCATCAGCGCGGCCTGGTAGCCGTTTTCCACCGCCAGCAACATTGCGCACAAGGCCACCACCGTTTTGCCGGAGCCCACATCCCCCTGCAAGAGGCGGTTCATAGGGCGGGGAGAAGTTAAATCCTTAAAAATTTCGTTAATGACTTTCTTTTGGCTGTTGGTAAATGCAAAGCCCAATTGCTCGCGAAAAGGTGTTAGCAGGTTCTTTTTTATTTCGTACGAATAATCTTTGGCTAAAATTTTGGTCTGCGTGCGTTTGATGCCCCACGCCGTAGCCAAAAGCAAAAATTCTTCGTACGCCAGGCGCGTGCGGGCGCTTTCCAGCTCGGCCAGCGAATTGGGAAAATGCACCGCTTTTAGTGCCTGCGGCGCGCTTAAGAGCTTGCGCTTTTTAAGTAATGTATCCGGCAAAATTTCCGGCTCGCGCGCGAGCGAACCCGATTGTAAGGCCTCGTAGACAAATTGGCGGAACTGTTTATTGGTCAATCCTTCCGTTAATGCATAGATAGGGGTCAGGCGCCCCGCGTGCAGTTTGGTCAGCGCGTCGGCGGCGGGGTAGTGTTCGTCCGCCGTTACCTTATGCCCAAAAAAATTGTTTTTATCGTCGCGTTTTCCTATCACCCATACTTCGCTGTTCATTTTAAAATCTTTTTTAAGCGTGCCAAACGGGTCAAAGCGAAATCCGCGGTACATACGTTTTTTAAACCAAGTACATTCGATTTGCTGGCCTTTTTCGTCTTCCAGGAAGGCCTTAAAAATCAGTACGCTTCGGGCGGGGATTTCCTGTGTGCGCAGCACGCGGCCTTTAAATACAACCAGCGAGTCGGAATTGTATTCGTTGGGCGGCGCGCCCAAGCGGCGGTCCTGATAGGTGCGGGGATAATAGTGGAGCAAATCCTCCACGGTCTGCACATTCAGGCGTTCAAACAGTTTTGCCTTTGCAGGGCCGATGCCTTTTAAGTATTGAATTTGGGTGGTGTCCGTCATAGCTATATACTTATTTTACAAATAATATATGCTACAATTAAAAAAAGGAGGAGCAATTTTATGGATTTAGAAGCTATTTCGGAACAAGTTAGCACCCATTTGTTGCAAGTGGGGCAGAACAGCTTGAAGGTGTTGGCCGCTTTGGTAGCTGCGGTGCTTATTTTGGTGGTAGGGTTGTATGTTTCGCGCTTGGTAGGGTCTTACGCCAAAAAGATTTTAAACAAAATTTCGTTTGACGAAAAAACCTCCAAACTGGGCATTAACGAATTATGCGTCCGCTTTGGACTGGGCAAATCGCCGACGTACATCATTTCGTTTGTGCTGGCTTGGGCGGTGATTTTTTACGCCGTAGTATTAGCCGCCGAAGTGCTGCATTTGGATATTATCCGCAATTTGTTTACGCAATTTTTGGAATTTATCCCCACGTTGTTTGTGTCGGTCCTTATCTTGTTTGCGGGGTTGTTGTTTGGCAAACTGATGGGCAACATCATTGATAATTCCGCCAAAGCCAACAACTTAAAAGGCGGGTTCTTTATTTCCAAAGCCGTGAACATTTTTATCGTGTTTTTCTGTGCGCTGATTGCCGTGGAAAACCTGGGTTTTGCCAACCAGTTGGTTAACAATGTGGTGATTATAGTGTTGGCTTCGCTGGGGCTGGCGTTTGGGATTGGCGTAGGATTAGGAAGTAAAGAATTAGTGGCGGACTTCCTGCGCGAATTATTTAAAAAAGAAGAAAAATAAATCGTTTTCTCTTAAGCACCCTCCTGTAGCAGGGGGTGCTTTTTTATTTATTTTGCGTATACTAATAAAGTAAGGGGCGCCTATGCGTAAAATTTTTGGCTTGCTAACTGCCTTGTGTTACGGAGTGTACGCCTATGGCGCCGCACCGTGGGGCGCAATGGCAGATTATGATTTGAAATTCGAGAACTTGCCTGTAAATTCCAATTTTTCCGGCGGGTATCGTTATTTGTTGCCGCAAATCATTGCCGGAAAGCCCGTACGGGTGTTTTTAAGTGTGCCCGCAGATACAGAAGACAAACTGGCCGAATACCAAGAATCAATCCGCCAGAACTACAACCAGTGGTTTGAGTCAACCGCCCAAATCATTCGTGCCACTGGGCGGGAAGCTGAATTCGCCGATGTGCTGCCCCTGTTGGATAAAGGAATAAAAGTGGAGTTCTTGCAAGATAAAGAGCAAGTGGATATCCGTTTTTATGTAGTGCCTTTTGCCTACATAGGCGGTATTTGCGGAGCTATGGCCGGAGGGTGCTATAAGAGGCTGCAACAAGACGGGGAAATCCCCGAGATTTTCCTTCCCCAAGACCAAGTTTTGCTTAAGCTTTTATCTGCCGGGAAACTTTCTTCCACCCAGGTTGGCTTGCATGAAATCGGCCATTCGTTGGGGCTTAGTGCCCAATACGAAAAAGCAAAAGACAAAGATACTCACCGCCGTTATTCTTCCGCCCGGCCGGCAGAAAGCGTAATGAACCGGGATAAAAATCTTTCCTGCGACGATGCAGACGGAATTGTTAATTTGATTGATATCGCCCGGGGCACAGCCCGCGGCGGTGACAAAGGGTGGAAAAGTTTGTGCGCCAATTCAAAAGAGTATTATGTCCGCGGGCAATCCGGTTTGCGCGGCCCTTACCAAATTACCAGCGAAGATACCCGGGTATGGGACTTGGAAGTTTATAAAAATGGACAAGTGGCCTATACAAAACATTTGGAATTGACGGACAAAGGATAGCCTTCTCCGTTTGCTGTCTTGCCGCAAACCGTGCAGGAACGCGACGGCTTGGGCCGGCCTGTGTCGGCAGTGGGGCCGAACGGCGAAAAAATATATTACGCCTATCTATATGACCAATACATAAAACTAATCACTATCGGCGGGAAAGCCGTGCAAGGGGAACTCTATACGCCTTTTTGGGAGAATCGCACCCGAGGAAACGCCCGCGGCATCTATTTTAAGAAAGGAAAAAATTGGGGCGTTTTGGGCGTAATGAAGAACAAACGGGGCGGAGAGGTTTTCTATACCCTAAAAGACGAGAACGAAAATTTGATATTGGATATGTCTTTGGCGTTTGATAAACAAAATCAATTGCTTTCGGAAAAATACAATGATGGGAAACAGATTTTTTCCAACAGTACTAAATCCCGCGGTTCGACGGAACGAATGCTGGCACAGCAGGTGGCGGCCCAGGTGGAACGTGCCCAGTGGGATAAATTAAAAGAACAGTTGACGCAGTGGTATCTAAATCAGCCAGAAAAATAGTTTGATTTGCTAAAAGCGGCCTCATTAAAATGAGGCCGCTTTTTGTTGCAAGATACATAAAAAAGCCCCGGGTGCCCGGGGCTTTTAGGTTAGTTGTCTTGGTAATCTTTCAGCATTTTGGTGCGGCTGGGGTGGCGCAGCTTGCGAATGGCTTTGGCCTCAATCTGACGCACGCGCTCACGCGTGACGTTAAACATCTTGCCCACCTCTTCCAGCGTGCGGGGGTAGCCCGAGTCAATCCCAAAGCGCAGGCTGATAATTTTGGCTTCCCGTTCCGACAGGGTGGCCAGTACATCGGCCACTTCTTGCTTGCGCAGGAAGTCCACCGCCGCGCTGGTGGGGTTTGGCCCGTTCTTATCTTCGATAAAGTCTTCCAGGTTGGAGTCCTCGTCTTCGCCAATAGGGGTAGACAAAGAAATCGGGTCCTGCATAATTTTGAGCACGCTTTTTACTTTTTCTACCGACAGGCGCAGCGTCTTGGAATAATCTTCCAGCGTGGGTTCGCGCCCGTGTTCCTGGCGGAATTTGTTGGTGACTTTTGTAAGTTTGGAAACCAACTCTTTCATGTGCACCGGAATACGAATGGTGTTGGCTTGGTCCGCAATGGCGCGGTTGATGCTTTGGCGGATCCACCAAGTAGCATAGGTGGAAAATTTAAAACCGCGTTTATATTCGAATTTTTCCACAGCCTTCATCAACCCCAGGCCGCCTTCCTGAATAAGGTCGGAAAGCTCCAAGTTGGAATTGACGTGCTTTTTGGCGATAGATACTACCAAGCGCAGGTTGGCTTTGATAAGTTTTAATTTATCCTGCAAAATCATATCTTCAAAAAACACAATGCGGTCGTTGAAGGCCAAAAATTCTTTTTCGGTCATGGGCAGCATATCCACCATCTGGGCGTGGCGGCGCTGTACGTCTTCGATGTTGGACAGGGCCCGTTCCAGTTCCGGTAAGGTGAATTTGGTGGCTTTTTTGAATTCTTTTTCGGTGATTTTGCCGGATTTAAAGCGGTTTACTAATTTTTTGACGTCCGCATACGGGCCGAAGTATTCGTCAAAGCGTTTCATATCGTTGCGGGCTTCGGTCAAGCGGTCGGCCAAGTTTTTAATTTTATTGGTCAAACGTTTAATTTTGTTTTGGTTCAAATTCAGCTTGGTGATGCTGGCCACCACTTCTTTTTGTTTGGCTTCCAATTTTTCAATGGCGTTGTTGCGCTTTTTTTCGGTCAGGTTGCCTTCCCGCAGTTCTTTCATTAGCTTGGTGATTTCCTGCTCGCGCTTGCCAATAAACTGGGCCGCATCTTTGAGTTTTTTGCGCATATTGTTCAGCTCGCGCGTAGTGCGTTTGCCGCGGGGCATTAACTCTTTGGTGGTCATTTCTTCCTGGTCCACCAGTTCTTCCCAGTTGCAGATTTCGCGCATGGTGATGGGGGACTCCAACACCAGCTTGCGCAGTTCTTTTTCGCGTTCGCGGATATTGCGCGCCAAGGTGATTTCTTCGTCGCGCGACAAGAGCGGCACCTTGCCCATTTCGGACAGATACATCCGAATAGAGTTGGAAATGTCGGGGCTGGAGGACCAATCCTCGCTTAACGCTTCTTTGTCCTGGGCGGCCACCGATTTGAATTTTTTCTGGTCTACCACTTGGATACCCAAATCGTCCAGGGTGCCCATTACGCCGTCAATATCTTCGGCGCTCATATCGGACGCGGCAATAGAGCGGTTCAGTTCCTCCAAGGATAGAAAACCGCTTTCTTTTCCTTCTTCTACTAAATCTTTCAGCGCTTTATTTCCAGATGCCATATTTTCCTCAACTGCGATATTTTTTTAATTTGTTCTGCAACTGCATATATTTCTGAATAATTTCCGGCGGCACTTTGCCCGCGCCCAGTTGTTTCATTTGCCGTTTGACGGCTTCCAGGCGTTTGTGCAAGCCCGCTTGCTCCAGCTTGGCTACACAGGCGGCAATGTCGCGCGCCGGGTTAAAATCGGCTGGCGTTTGCAGCATAGCCAGTTTGACCAGTTCGTTTTTCTGTTCCGGGGCATAGCCGGCGGCTGCTTCCGTCAAGTCTTGTGCGGCCGGATTTTGCGTGTGTGCCTGCACGATTGCTTCAAACATACGCCAAGCCCCCGGGGTAGAAAAATCTTCCTGGGTTAGTTCCGAGCATAATACAATGTGCTCCGGGCTTTTTAAGAGCCACGATAACAAATCTTCTTCCGCGGCGCTGGCGGCCGGCTGTTGTACGGCCGGGGCCGGTTTGCGGCGTTGAAACCCTGGCGCTAAAGGCGTTGGCTTGCGCAAACGCTCTAAAACCAGTTGTTCGTCTACTCCCACATGTTCGGCCACATATTTGGCCCATTCCCGCCGGACAATTTCGTCCGGTTGTTTGGCGATGGTTTCCGCCAATTCGGTAATGATGCGCGTTTTGTCCTGCGCTTGGAGCGGCTGGGGATACAAATCCAGCTGCAAACCAGTGTGGAAGGCGATTAAGTCCTGCGCCTGGTTTAAAATATTTTCAAAACTTTCTTTGCCGTATTTGGCAATATATTCGTCCGGGTCCAACCCTTCGGGCAGCGAGGCTACTTTTACAAACAGGCCGCGCTCAATTAAAATCAGTGCTCCGCGCAAGGCGGCTTTTATGCCGGCGGCGTCCGGGTCGAACAGTACAATGACGTTATCCGTATACCGCTTGAGCAGCCGTGCGTGTTCTTCGGTCAAGCTGGTACCCAGCGGGGCCACCGTATAGTCCGCCCCCGCCTGGTGGCAGGCGATTACGTCCATATACCCTTCGAGCAGTACCGCGCGCCCCGCTTTGCGGATAGCCGGCCCCGCAAAATTCAGCCCGTACAAAACGTGGCTTTTGGTAAATAAAACCGTTTCTGGCGAATTTAAATATTTGGGTTCGCCCTCCCCTAAAATGCGCCCGCCGAACCCCACCGTGTCGCCCCGTTGGTTGATAATGGGAAACATCAAACGGTTGCGGTAGTAATCCCGCGCGCCGTACGGGGTAATTACGCACAGGCCGGCGTCTTTCAAATCCTTATCCGTATATTTGGCGGTTTTGGCCGCCCGCGCCAGGGCAGTGGCGTCGTTTAGCGCAAGGCCCAGCTCAAATTTTTCGCACGTTTCTTTGGTTAAGTTGCGCTCTTTCACATACGCGCGCGCGCGTTCGCCGCCCGCACCCATTAAGTTTTTATGATAGAACGCTTTGGCAAAATCCAACAGCCTGCGCACGCTGGCGCGGCGGAGTTCTTCGCCGGTCATTGGACGTGCGGGCTTGTATTCCAAGCCTGCCAGGCCGGCCAATTTTTCCAGCGCTTCGTTGAAGGACAGGTTTTCCATCTTCATTAAAAATGCAAAGATGTCACCCCCTTCCTGGCAGCCAAAACAATAGAACAACCCCTTTTCGCTGCTGCATGTGAAAGAAGGGGTTTTTTCTTTATGAAAAGGACAGCAGGCCTTGTAGGTTTTACCCGCGCGTTTTAGGTCCGGTACATATTGCCGGATAAATTCTACAATGTCCAACCTGTCCTTAATTTGTTCTGTAAGATTATTGTTCACGCTTGTGCCGCCTGGTTTTAGATTAAAGGCAAAGAAGGCAATAGCCCGATACTTGCGTAAAGGACTATTGCCTGTGGTGCTTCTTTAATTAAAAACGTCTGCGTTTGGTGCGGCGAGCGCGGCGCTGAGCTTCCTGCGATTTGATTTTGCGTTTTACGCTCGGAGGCATGTAAGTTTCGCGTCTTTTGATTTCTTTCAAAATGCCGTTTTTCTCACATTCTCTTTTAAAGCGTTTGAGCGCTTCTTCCAGGTGTTCGGCGTCTCTGACTTTTACAAAAACCATTACTTTTTCACCACCTTCTACGGTCAATAGACAAAAATAAAAGGGTAATTTTTACCTTATATATATTATAGCTTATTTCAGCCGTTTTGGGTATTTTTTAGCCCGCCGGCCACAAAAAGCGCCGGCCTGCCATTAAGTGGAAGTGTAAATGGTCCACGCTTTGGCCCGCGCCTTTGCCGTTGTTGGTTACCAGGCGGAAGTCCTTTAAATTAAACTGCTGGGCCAGTTTTTTTGCCACCAGCAATACTTTGCCCAATAAAAGCGCGTCCTGTTCGTCCGCTTCGGACAAGCGCGCAATGTGTTTGCGCGGGATAATCAAAAGATGGGTAGGCGCCTGCGGGTTTAAATCTTTAAACGCCACCACGTCTTGATCTTCGTAAATCAGTTGGCTTTTTACAGAGCCGTCGGCAATGCCGCAAAATATGCAATCCATATTGCTATTATACATATTTCCAGGAAACGGCGGAACCTTTTCCCGCAAATCATATGCGGGGGGTGGGCTGGCGGAGGAGTCTATATTTTTCTAACCGAAAAAGAATTGACTTTTTTATATTTCCCTATATACTGTTGCCAGCAGGACCTGAAAAATATAACACGAGGAGCATTTATGAAACAAGGTTTCACATTAATTGAATTATTGGTAGTGGTGTTAATTATTGGTATTTTGGCCGCGGTGGCATTGCCGCAGTATCAAGTAGCGGTTGCCAAGAGCCATGTGGGTGGTTATATGGGAACGGCTAAAAGCTTAGCCGAGGGACAGGAGTCCTATTATATGGCGAATGGGCATTATGCTATGGACTTGCAGGATATAGACGTTTCCTTGCCCGGCTGCACGCGGTATTCTTCCGGCGGCAGTGTGGGGTACAAGTGCGGTAACTCCGTACAGCTGGATAACCATATCGACCATGGGAAAAATATTGCGGTGGGAAATATTATTCCGCGCTATTGCCCCAATCATAATAGTTTGTATAGCGAATGCAGCACCTACCGCGATATGCAGTTGGATATGTATTTGTCCCATGTGGACACGAATGGTTCGTCCTTGCGTAAGCCTGGTACAATTTTGTGCGAAAGTTGGACAGACTTGGGAGAAAAAATTTGTAAAAGTATGAAAGGTGTCGTAAACAATATAGAAAATTATTAACTTGGCAACGCGTATCCAGGGCCCCGGCAAAAACGGCCGGGGCCTTTTTGGAGTAGAGGCGGCGCCAAAACGGAGCAGGGGGAAACCCCGCCGAGTTGAGGGAAAAGTTTGGGCCAACCTTTCCGAGGCGGGGTGCGTAGAAACTTAAAAATTGGTATCATATATCTATATTGTATTTTGGAGACTCCCAAATATGGCAAAAAACGACCTGACAACCAGAAACCTGATGTTAGACAGTTTGAAGCAATATGCGAAGAACCGGATTTCTTTTAACCTTATCCGGGAGCATGACGCGAAAAACGAAATTCCGTTAGACATTTTAAAAGAGATGTACGACCACGACGTATTGGGCGTACATCTTTTGCTTATTCCCGAAGAATACGGCGGACTCGGCGGCCAAACCACCGAAATCTACCGCGTGTGCGAACAGTTGGCCCGCATTGACTTGGGCATCGCCACCGGCGTGTTTGCCACCTTCCTGGGCAGCGACCCGATTAACGTAGGCGGTACCCCGGAACAGAAAGCCAAATGGTTTAAAAAAATCGCGCACGAAAATAAACTCGTCGCGTACGGCGCTACCGAAGCCGACGCCGGCTCCGACCTTGTATCCCTGCGCACCCGCGCCGAACACGTCATTAAAGACGGTAAAGTGGTGGGCTACAAAATCACCGGCAGCAAAATGTGGATTTCCAACGGCGGCGTAGCCGATATCTACACCGTGCTCGCTTTGGCCCCCGGCGGCCCGAGCTGGTTTATTGTGGAAAAAGGCACCCCCGGCTTTACCCAGGACGTGCACGAAGACAAACACGGTATCCGCTTGTCCAATACGGCCGGTTTGGCGTTTGACGACGTGTATGTGCCGGCTGAAAATTTAATCGGCCTCAAAGAAGGCCAAGGCTTCCTGCAGGCGCAGGCCGTGTTCGGCTATACGCGCTTAATGGTAGCAGCGTTTGGTTTGGGCGGCGGCGAAGAAGCGGTGGAAACCGCTTTGCAGTATGCCCAACAGCGCATTCAGGCGGGCGGCCCGTTGGCCGAAAAACAAGGCTTTATGTTAAAGCTGATCACCCCGCACTATGTACGCTTTGAAGCGGCCCGCGCGTATATTGACTGGACGGCCAAACAGCTGGAAGTCAATAACCACGGCCTGGCTACCGAAGGCGCCATCGCCAAATTGTACGCCACCGAAACCGGCAACAAAGCCGCCGAAGATTCTATCCAGGCGATGGGCGGTTTTGGTTACACCAAAGAATTTGCGGTCGAAAAAATCAAACGCGACGTCAAAATCACCTGCATTTACGAAGGCACCAGCGAAGTATTGGAAATGACTATCTTCCGCGGGCGCTGGCAGGAACATTTAAAGAGCCGCGGCCAGTACTACTTGAACCAGGCCGCCGAATTTGACGCCATTCACGCGCAGAACCCCAATGTGGGGGCCGACAGCGTGGCCTTGGGCTTTAGAGCCTTGGCCCGCGTGTTGGACGATTGCCGCGTCAATAAGCTGACCCGCCACCAGTACGTTACCTTTATGCTGGGCGACCTTATCAGCGAAATGGAAGTAGCCGCTGTGTTTACCCGCCAGTGTGCCAATAAGGTGATCACCGAAGGCAGCCGCTTTGACCTGAACACGCTTAGCACGATGGCCCGCGTCAACGCCCGCCAGAGCGCTTTCAAAACCGCTACGGACGGTATGCGCCTTATCTTGGGCACCTGCCCCAACATTAACGCGGCGGACCTCAGCCAGGGCGTGAACCTGGTCGGCATTGAAGAAAAAATGCGCGGACTCATTGACGATATGGACGTCGTTTCCGCCAAACTTAGAGAAGTTTTCAAAAAATAGGATAAACGTATGAATATCATTGTTTGTATTAAACAAGTTCCCGATTCCACCCAAGTGAAAGTGGACCCGAAAACGGGTACGCTTATCCGCGCGGGTGTGCCCAGCATTTTAAACCCGTATGACCATTACGCTTTGGAAAAAGCGCTGGCCATTAAAGCCAAAACCGGCGCTAAAGTGACGGTTCTTTCCATGGGCCCCAACCAGGCCGTGGCCGTTCTGCGCTTGGCGTTGGCGTTGGGCGCGGACGAGGCCGTTTTGCTGTCCGACCGCGCTTTTGCCGGTTCCGACACTTGGGCCACTTCCTATGCGCTTGCCACGGCTATCCGCAAAATCGGCCAGTATGATTTGATCCTTTGCGGACAAATGGCTATCGACGGCGATACCGCCCAGACCGGCCCCGGCATTGCCTACCACTTGGGCATTCCCCAAATTACGTTTTGCGAAAGCATTGACGCCAACGGCAGCCAAATCGTAGTGAAAAAGCTGATTGAAGGCGGCCACCAAATTTTGGAAGCCGACCTGCCCGTTTTGGTTACGATGACGATGCCCCACGACTATGCCCCCAAATATCCTTCCTTTATGGCTGCTCATAAAGCGCAGGATAAAGCCACCTATACTTGGACGGCGGCCGACATCGGCGCCGACCCGCACAAACTGGGATTGGAAGGTTCGCCCACGCGTGTGGACCGCATCTTCCCGCCGCCGGCCCGCCCCAAAGGCGAAATGTTCTCCGGCTCTGCCGTGGAATTGGCGGATAAATTTGTTGAAATTTTGAAAAAGGAGAGTGTAATCAAATGATTCAGGTAGCTTCTAATTGCGTAGGTTGCGGCAAATGCGTAGGCGCTTGTCCGTTTGGCGCGCTCTCTTTGGTAAACCGCAAAGCGGTGCCCAACGCCAGCTGCACGATGTGCGGGGCGTGTGTGTCCGTCTGCCCGGTGAAAGCGTTGTCCTTGCCGGCTTCCGGCGCGGCCAAGAAAGACCTGTCCGCCTATAAAGGCGTGTGGGTGTTTATTGAAATTTCCGACGACGGCAAAACCCAAAAGGTTCGCCCGGTGGGGTTTGAACTGCTGTCCAAAGGGCGCGAACTGGCCGACCAGCTGGGCGAAGAACTCTGCGCCGTAGTAATTGGGGACAATGTTTCCCAATACTATGCCGAGCTTTCCCAATACGGTACGGACAAAATCTATGCCGTAAACGGCCCCGAATACCATACCTATAATACGATTGCGTATGCCAATGCGATGGTGGCGTTGATTAAAAAATACAATCCCAGCGTGGTGCTTTATCCGTCCACTTATATCGGGCGTGATTTGTCCCCGCGCATTTCTTCGGAGCTGTTCGTCGGTTTGACGGCGGACTGCACGGGGTTGTCCGTCAAAGACGGCAATTTAATCCAAACCCGCCCCGCTTTCGGCGGCAACATTATGGCGGATATTAAATGCCCGGACTACCGCCCGCAAATGTCCACCGTGCGCCCCAATGTGTTTAAAAAAGTGGTTACCACGCCCGGCAAAATGGCCCAGGTGGTAACCGAAGCCATCGCCATTCCGCCGCAAGCGGCTAAGGTGCGCGTGGTAAATACGCACATTGACGAAGTGTCCGCGATGGATAAACTGGACGAAGCCCAGGTGGTTATCGCCGGCGGACGCGGTATGAAAGACCAGAATGGTTTTAACCTGCTGGAAGAATTAGCCTCCGATTTGGGCGGCGCCGTGGGCGCCAGCCGTGCGGCGATTGATTTGGGCCTCAAACCCAAAGACAAACAAATTGGCCAAAGCGGTGTGACCGTAGCCGCCAAGCTGTATGTGGCGTGCGGTATTTCCGGTGCGGTGCAGCATATTGTAGGTATGGAGCACAGCGATGTAATTATCGGCATTAACAAAGATGCGAACGCGCCGATTTTCAACGTCTGCAAATACGGCTTCGTAGGCGACGCGCACCAAATCCTGCCGCGCATTATTGAACAAATCAAAAAAAATAAATAGCCGGTTTGGATACCAGCTTTAGAGGGCCCAGGTTTTCTGGGCCCTCTTTTTTTGTGGAATAGGTCCAAAGGCCCTTTCTAAGAGCTTTTTAAAAAAGGACAATATAAAAGACCTATGAAAAACTTTTTTTCCATTTTGTTGCCCACACTACTTTTGAGTACCGCAGCTTTTGCACAAGTGCAAAAACTGCCCTCTGCTATAGCAAAAGAAATGTTTTCTTCTGCGGCGGGTTCTCAAACGGTGCTCCGCCGGGGGACGCTTGCCCAGCAAGGGGCGTTGCGGCGCTATTTACAGACGATGCAACAGAAAGATTTTAAATCAATGGACGCAATGCTCCAGGGCTATTTTGCGCTCAACCCGCAAAAAGCTTCGCCTAAAATGCGCCAGCAGAATCAACAAATCCAAAAAGAATTGGTACGCAAATGGGTTTCGCGGGATTTTTATGCTTCCCAGCGTTTGCGGGAAATACAAAAAGGCGTGTCGTTTGATACCGTTTCCAATAAGATTAATTATGCAAAGTATCTCCCGAAAGACGCCCGCTTGATTATGTTGGGAGAAGTGCACGAAATTGCTTGGATGGTGGAACAAGTGGAAGAGGCAATCTTGCAATTTAAAAAAGCCCACCCGGATAAAAAAATTTATTATGCTTCGGAATTTATCGATGCTACCCCCGGCAAAGAAGTGTATGTGCTGTTGGATAGATATGATGTGGAAAATTTGGCAAACAAACGCCCCTATTACCAAAAAATTACCAAGCGTTTACTAGAAGCCGGAGTGGAAGTGGTTGGACTAGAAAATCCAGCCGTGGCACAAACCTTGCGCCAGCTTAAACCGGAGGAAATCTTGACCGACTCCAAACAAGGCTGGCAGTTGATTTCTGCCCAGGCAATGCAGCAACGCAATGCCTATTGGGCACAAATTATCCGGCAAATCTACCAGCAGGACCCTCAGGCCGTGGTGTTTGTGCACGCCGGGCTGGGCCACACGGATTATAATCAGCCCTATTCCTTGCCGTGGATTTTAAAAGAATACGCTCCGTTTGTAATTGAATTTTCCGGTATGGGAATGGAACGGGTGAATACTTTGCTGGAGCGGAATATCCCTATCCCGCAGAAGGAAATGAATAAAGGGTATGAAATGTTTTTAAACAATCACGATGCGTCTGTATATTCGGTCCGCCATATGACCGATAAACGCAGCGCCTTAGTGGCCGGGTGCGATTTGCACATCAAACAGCTGTTTTAAAACTTGCCCTTACATCTAAAAATCCCGCCTAGCGGCGGGATTTTTTTAAAACGGGAAAGCGTTACATATACACGGCGTAGGAAATTCTCCCCGGAGTGGGCGGGGGAGGAATTCCCAACCGTCTTTTCCGTTTGGCTTCCTGGCGTTGGGCCCGCAGCAAGCGGCGCGTTTCCAACGCTACAAAAGCGGCTTCTTCCTCGCTTAACGAAATGATTTGTTCCCGCACGCATACGGCTTTTACTTCTTCCCGGAGGACTTCTTCCGTTACTTTTTGTATCCAAGCGTGGCGCATACGGGACGCAAATTGCATTAATTTCTTTGTCATACTTATACTATATGTCTTATAGACGGCGGGAACCAGGGTCAAAGGACCCTGCCTGAACTAAAAAAAGGGCCCAATCTTTTGGCCCGGCAGACCCAATGAATTTTTGGGTCTTTCGGCCCCGGGAAAAAATCCCCGTTTGGCGGCAACGAATTGATATAATGATAATAAGGTAAGTTATGTCCATATTTTCCAAACTTTTTAAATTGTTCCTGGCCGTGGTGCTAATGCCTTTGGTGCCTATGCTGTTGTTGCTTGCCTATTACCAGGTGCATTTGAAAGATAATATCTTGGAAACGCACGCCAATTTGGCGCAAATTGTTTCTTCCTCTTTGAACCAGCATATAGAAGATTTGTCCTGGCGTTTGGCATTTGCCCAACATATAACCGATATGCTAAATGAAGGGAAAAACCCGCAGGACGCTTTGCAGGAAGCCCTCAGCGCCAACCCGGATTTTTTAATGCTTGCCGTGCTGAATAAACAGGGCAAAGAACTCTACCGGGTGGGCGAAAAACAAATCCTGGCGCAGGTTCCTGCTATGGATTTGACCAAGGACCCTTCCCTGCCGCAACTGGCCCAGCAGAAACGCCTGTCCGTAAGCAGTTTTGATGTGATGGCCGGCCGCCCGATCAGCGAGTTTATTTACCCCTTGCCCAATGGCGATTTTTTGTATGGGATTATGAGTTTTTTTGGCTTCCTCTCCCGCGTGCAGGAACAGCGCATCGGGGTGACGGGGCGCATCTATATTGTGGACCAAAATGGCTCCGTGTATGCAAATGATTATCAATATAAACCTGCCTTTGATGCGGAAACCTTAAAAAATGCTTTTGCTTCGCAAGACCAGCTGATTAAAAAACTAAAAACCCCGCAAGAAACCTATGTGGGGGCGTTTGCGCCGTCCCCTATTTTGGGCGCATATGTGGCGGTGTTGCAGCTAAAAAGCGAGGCGTACCGCAGCATCTACTATACCAACATTATTTTGGCGTTGTTTTTCTTAACCATAGCCACGCTGGCTTATTTTGGCGCACTGACGTTTGCCGAGCGGTTGGGCGAACCCATAGAAGCCCTTTCCCGCGCGGCGCGGGAAGTAAGCCGGGGAAATTTGGACGAAAAGATAGACGAAGAAATCGGTTGGGGAGAGTTTAAACAGTTAATTGCCTCGTTTAATAAAATGACGGCCGATTTGAAAGATTATCAAGTGCTCCAGCTGCAGGCGCAAGTAAGCGAAATGAAAGAACAAGTGTTCCGTTCCGTGGCGCACGATTTGCGCGCCCCCTTGCTTGGCTTGCAGGGATATTTGTACATTTTACAAAGCGGCAAAGCCAGCCCGGAAGAGCAAAAAGAATATTTGGAGCAAATGAGCCAGGCGGCGCGGAATTTATCTTCGCTTTTGGAGGACGTGCTGGACGTTTCCCGCGTACAGGCGGGTATGATGAACCCCCAAAAAGAAAGTGTGGATATTTCGGCGCTTCTTAAGAATGTAACGGATACGCTGTCTCCGGCCGCCCGGGAGAAAAAATTGCAGCTTACGTTCGAAGCGTCGGTGGATCATTTGCCGGCGGACCCGAAACTGTTGCAGCGGGTAATTATGAATTTGGTGTCCAATGCAGTAAAATTTACGGATAAAGGTTTTGTGCGTGTGCGTGCGTGGCAAAACGAAAAAGCGTATTATATAGCTGTGCAGGACAGCGGCATCGGTATTTCCGAAGCCGAAATGAAAGGTCTGTTTCAAAAATATTACCAGGTCCGGACGGATCGGCCCGGGTACGGGCTGGGGCTGTTTATCAGCCGCCAAATCGTGCAGGCGCACGGCGGCACGTTGGAAGCAGTTTCGCAGCCGGGCCAGGGGAGCACATTTACTGTTATGCTTCCCAAGGAGACGAAATGATTGTATTTTGGCGTTTGTTTTTGGCGTTTTTTCTAACGGATTTTGTTTTTTTCCACAAGACCATTAACCGCATGGAAGAACAAAACCGTCCCCGGGCGATTGCCTTGCACGCGGGCGTGTTTTTGTGCTGGGCGTTTTTGCTGTGCTACGGGTATTTAACGATGCCCTGGCCCTTCTTGGGTTTTTGGCACATACCGGGCTGGCTGTGCATTTTGCTGTTTTGCGTGTTTTTGGTGTTTGTGGACCGGTTCTTTCAGTTCGGCGGGAAAATCCGTCACGGGCACGTACTGACGTTTTTTGTCAAAACGTTCGTCAATTTGCTGTTCCTGTTTTTGTGCGTGCCGTTTAAAGTGTTGTACGATACGGGCAACTTTTTTGCCGAACCGTGGATTATTTTCTTTGTCGGGCTGGTGACGGCCACCCGCGTGTTGGGGTGGTTCATCTTTGCCGTGGAACAGGACCGCTACGGCCGCGATTACCCCACCTTTGACGAACGCTGGCTGCTGACGATGATGTGCGCTATTTTCTTTTTAATTATGCTGCTGCCCGGCTGGCGGTGGATTGTGCTGCTGCTCGTATGGTTTGTGGCGTGCCTGTATGCGCGGAAAATACGTTTGATGGACTCTTCCAACTTTGCGTTCTATATGGGGGCGTTTGGCGCTGCCTTGATTGGGTTTTTGGTGCGGCTGCGGTTTTATTTAAATTGGTAACTTATGCAACTGTCAGAAGTTAAATTCGCTTGTTTGGATACGGAAACGACGGGCCTGTCGCCGGAAGGCGGCGGCAAAATTTGCGAGGTGGCGTTGTCCGTTTCGCGCGGGGGGCGTGTGCTGGAAGAATTCTCCACTTTGCTAAACCCGGGTATGCCCATGCACCCGGACGTAATTGCCATTCACGGCATTACGAACGAAATGGTAGCCAAGGCGCCTTCGTTTGCTGATATTTTGCCTAAACTGCTTTCCCTGCTGGACGATTGCGTGATTGTGGCGCATAATGCCGATTTTGACGTAAACTTTTTAAAAAGCGAATTTGCCCAATGCGGTATGCATTTGCCGCCGTATCCGGTAGTAGATACGCTGAAACTGGCGCGCAAAAGCGGCAAGTTTGCCAAAAACAACTTGGGTTGTATCGCGGCCGAACTGGGCATTAACTCCCAAGGCTGGCACCGGGCTATGGCCGATACCAAAATGGCCGAGCAGATTTTCTATTATTTTCTTACAATATTAAGTAAGCACGGGGTGACGACACTGGAACAATTGCAAAAATTCCAGTACACCCGCTGGAAAGATTTGATGTGCAGTAAATAAGGAGAAATAAGTATGAATAAAGTGGTTTTAATTATTAGAGACGGCTGGGGGAATGCCAAAGCCGGCCCGTATAATGCCGTAACAAACGCTAAAACGCCGAATATGGACAAATACTTGGCCGAATATCCGCATACCCAAATTGAAGCCTCCGGCGAACAAGTGGGCTTGCCTGCCGGCTATATGGGCTCTTCCGAAGTGGGGCACCTGAATATGGGCGCGGGCAGAATTGTTATCCAGGAGCTCAAACGCTTGAAAGATACGATTGAAGACGGTTCGTTGTTCAAATCCACTGCGTTTGCCGCGTGCGTGGATAACTGCGTAAACAACCATAAACCTTTGCATGTGATGGGGTTGGTGCAGGACGAAGGCGTCCACGCCCACCAGGACCATCTTTTTGCTATTTTAAAATACGCCGCCGAAAAAGGAATTAAAGACGTGTACGTGCACTTCTTTGCCGATGGCCGCGATACGCCGCCGCAAAGCTCGGTGGGTTTTATCCGCACGCTGGAAGACAAAATGAAAGAATACGGCGTGGGGAAAATTGCCACCATCCAAGGCCGCTACTACGCTATGGACCGCGGCGAAGATTGGGATTTGACCGATAAAGCTTACAATTTAATCGTGCGGGCCGAAGGCTTGCACGGCACCACGGCTGAAGAAGTGGTGCTGAACGATTACAAGACTATGAAAACCCCCGACGGCGGCCCGATGGTGGACGAATATATCCCGCCGACCGTGTTGGGTGATTATAAAGGAATGGAAGAAGGTTCCAGCGTTGTTTTCTTTAACTTCCGCCAGGACCGCGCCATCCAAATCACCCGCGCGTTTATTGACGACGATTACCCGGGCAAAAACCGCGGGCCCCGCGTGCCGTGCGTCTACTGCGGGTTGACCAAATATTACGATGCCTTCCCCTACAACGCACTGCCTTCTATGACGGATGGCGGCGGTATGAATAACTTGTTGGGTGAAGTCATTTCCAAAGCCGGCTTGAAACAGCTGCGCTTGGCCGAAACCCAAAAATTTAAACACGTTACTTCGTTCTTTAACGGCAAACTGATTAAGCCCTACCCCGGCGAAGACCGCATCGAAATCAAGGGCCGCTTTGACCCGGCCACCTTTGCGGAACACCCGGAGATGGAAGCTTATATCGTAAAAGACGAAGCGCTCAAACAAATCGCAACTAACAAGTATGACTTTATCGTCATTAACTTTGCCAACTGCGATATGGTGGGCCATACGGGCAACTTTAAATCCGTCGTAAAAGCCGTAGAAGTAGTGGACGAATGCACCGGCCTGGTGACCGAAGCCGCCTTGGCGGCGGGTTACACGGTGTTCATCACTGCCGACCACGGCAACGCCGAAGAAATGTGGGACGACAAAATCAATATGCCCAAAACCGCGCACACCACCAACCTGGTGGACTTTGTGTACGTCAGCAAAGACCACAAAAACGCCAAGATGGCCGCTACCGGCAACCTGGGCGACATTGCGGTGACGGTTTTGGATGTGATGGGGCTTAAAAAACCGGCCGAAATGACGGCCAAGAGCCTGATCGCGGAAAAATAACGTTTCAACTAAAGCAACGTGCGGGGGCAAACTTCGGTTTGCCCCCGTTTTTGCGTATAGGCTAAAAAGTAACAGCCAGATGAGCACGTTGCACGAAGTCGGCAGTTCTGCGCTTGGTTGGCTTAAGCAACTTGGTAGCAAGGCGCAGACCTTGGCCTTGTTTTATTTTTTTTTTTTTGATACACTACTCCTGCTGTATTTTGGTCTGTGCCTTATAGATAGAGCGTCGGGCTTATAAATCCGCGTTTTAAGGGAGCTTTTATGAAAAAGGGTTTTACTTTGATAGAACTGCTGGTTGTCGTTTTGATTATTGGGGTTTTGGCGGCTATTGCGTTGCCACAGTATCAAAAAGCGGTAAACAAAAGCCGCTTTGCGGGCGTTTTGCAGCGGCTGCGTCCGCTAATGGACGCACAGGAGCGGTATTATTTAGCCAACGGGGAATATGCGTTGCAGAATTCACCGTTGGATATAGATGTTTTTAGCGACTGTGTACGGATGCAGTCTTATGATTCGTTAGGATATGACTGCCCTTATGCCAATATAGACGCCAATAATCAGAGTCAAGGTAAAATTTTGGTCCATTTTTGCCCGGCTTCTGATGGAAGGAATCACACGGAGTGTGTCCAAGAACGCTATGTTACTTTAACGATTGGTTACCAATATTCGGATCAACACCCGTCCCGCCGCGATTGTGATGTAATAAAGCCGGGCTCCCAATATTTGTGTGACCAATTTAAGCAAAGCCTGTAAAAAGCCCCTTATCCATTTTTGCGTGCAGCGGTGGGAAAAAGTACAATAGCTATATGGAAAGTTTTGTAAAAGTAAAAGTGCACGCGGGCGAAAAGAAAAACCGTTTGGAACAAAAAGGGCCGGATAGTTACGAAATTTGGGTAAAAGCCCCTGCGGAGCAAGGCCGCGCTAACGAAGCGGTCCGCACGCTTTTAGCGCAACATTTGGGTGTGGCGGAAAATAAACTTTCCCTTATCAAAGGCGCTACCAGCCCCGCCAAAATTTTTCTAAAACGGGCCTAAGGGCAGACAAAATCCCCGTTTGGACGCTAATTTTGTTATAATATTCATAGGGTTAGGATAGCCCCGGCCATAGGTGAGCAAGGCCGAAGAAATCCGCAAAAACTCTCCGGGTAGGAATGCCCGCGGGGGCTTTTTGGCCCTACAAAACGCAATAAAAAAGAATAATTGGTATATGAAAACTTACGAAAGCGTAATCATTGTTAAACCCCAACTCTCCGACGGAGAAGTGGGCGAATTCGTGACCAAGGCCAAAGACTTGATCGCGAAAAACGGTGGAGAAGTCGTCAGCGAAGAAAAACTGGGCAGAAGAAAATTCACCCACGAAGTAAACCACGTTCGCGACGGTTTTTACCTCTACCTTAAGTTCAAAGCCGAACCCAAATTCGTAAAAGTGTTTGAAGACGCTTTGAAACTTAACGAAAAAGTACTTCGCTCCATGACGATGAACGCCGTGGAAGTGAAAGTAAAACCGGCTCCTGCCGTTGCAAAATAAGGTCGCTATGACAGCACAAATCAGATTACCGGAACAGAACATTGTACTTCTGGTCGGACGGTTAACACGTGACCCGAACGTGTCTTTTACGCAGAAAGGTCAGGCAGTGTGCCGTTGTGACATTGCGGTGAACCGCAGATACTTAGACGCTAGCACAAACGAGTGGAAGGACGACACTGTGTTTGTTCCCATAGTGGTTTGGGGTGCTGCCGCTGAACGGTGTAAAGACCGGGTGAAAAAAGGGACTCCCATTCAAGTGGAAGGCCGCCTCACCAGCAGCGAATACACCGACAAAACTACCGGACAGACCCGCAGATCTATGCAGGTAACCGCCCGGAGAATCCAAATACTGGAATCCGGCGCCGCGGCTTCGTACAACCCGGAAGTAGCCCCGGCCGCCAAGGACGACGTTCCCACCACCGACGTGATGGAAGACGACGTGCCTTTTTAACAGGAACCAAAGAGAGATAACAAATGGCTGAAGAAATGAAAAACACGCAAGCCCCGGCCGCGGCTCCCGCCGCTGCCAACACGGCCGCCCGCCCGGAAAGACCGGCGCGTCCGTTTATGGGCAAAAAGCGCTTTGAAAGCAGAAGAAAAGTCTGCAAAGTCTGCGCTGAAAAAATTGAAAATGTCGACTATAAGAACTTTCAGTTCGTAAAGTCTTTCACGATGGAAAGCGGCAAAATCCTTTCCAGAAGAATCACCGGCACCTGCGCCAAACACCAGCGCCAAATCACCAAAGCGATCAAACGCGACCGCAACTTGGCGATTTTGCCGTACTCGTTGCCCAAGAAATAAGCCGGAGGACCTGGAAATGAAAGTTATTTTGAAACAGAACGTGAAAAACTTGGGTATGGTGGGCAGCATTGTAGATGTAAAGCCCGGCTACGCCCGCAACTTCTTGATCCCGCACCGCTTGGCGGAACTCGCCACCGAAGGCGCGATTAAGAACTGGCAGCTCGGCGCCGAAAGACGCGCCAAACGCATTGAAGCGGAACTGGCCGAAGCTCGCGCCATTGCCGAAAAATTGGCCGGGGTGGTGCTTCCGTTCACCAAAACCGTCAATAGCGACGGCGTAGTGTTCGGTTCCGTCAACAAGGCTGATATTTACAAAGCTTTGAATGCCTTGGGCCACAACATTGCCAAGGACGCGATTGAGCTGAATATGCCGATTAAAGCTTTGGGTGAAACCGAAGTAGGCATTTATTTGAAGCCGACCGTGACCGCCACGATCAAAGTGCAGATCAACCCCTTGACCCCGGTGGAAGAAAAAATCGCCGATGCCAAGCCGGAAGAAAAAGCCGAAGCGGTTGCCGAAGCCAAATAAATCCCGATCATTTGCGTTTTGTAAAACCCCCGCGAAAGCGGGGGTTTTTGTTTGTTGGGGAACCCCCAGCTGGGCTGGGGGCTGTTTGGTTGTATAGGGGCATTGGGTGGCGGCCCGGAAGGGTGCCGCAAAAACATTCCCAAATGGTTGTTTCCTTTTTGCGTAAGTGCCGTATTTTGCAAAACCTTGTCCAGGGCAGCGCCCCAGGGCCTGGCAGGCCTTGATTTGTTTTTTTTTTTTTGATAAATTTTGGCTATGGACAAAATTTATCAAAAATCATCCCCGGCGAATAAAAGCCCCGGATTTACGCTAATAGAGCTGTTAGTAGTGGTTTTAATCATCGGCATTTTGGCGGCGGTCGCCCTGCCTCAGTATGAAAAAGCAGTAATGAAAAGCCGCGTAGCCAAAATTTTGCCGTGGTTTAAAGAACTAAAACGCGGCCGCGATCTATATATATTGGATGGCGGAAGAAACATCTGCTTAGATTTGGGCGCATTTGCCGATGCGGCTGGGATTGGCTATGAATCTGCTACGTTTACGGGAGATAATACATATTGTAATTATACCTTAAAAATTTCTTCTGATTGGGTGTTTCGGTCCGTTAATGGCGGCGTGTATAGCACTACTTTCACGGAGCCTGGTACTAATCGAGGATTTTTCTTATATATGGTGCTGAACCCTTCCAGTGCCAAAATATTGGGGGCGGATCCGGGGGCCGTTTTTTGTATGCCAACGGGCGATTGGGCCAAAAAAATGTGCCGCGCGATTACCAATACCCAGGAAGAAACGTGCGCCTATGGTTCAGCGCGCGTGGCTTGTTACCGCTTCCCCAATTATTAATATAAAAAACGCCCCGGATATTCCCGGGGCGCTTTTTATACAACCAATTTCATTTTAATGTACGCCGTGCATCCAGGCTTTGATTTTTTTCATAGACAGCATCAAAACGCCCGACACCGCCAGCGGTACAATCACCAACCACAGGAAGAACTGCTCGTTGCTGATTTTTTGGAAGTATCCCGAATACACGCCCGCCAATTTGTTGGCCACGGCGTTGGACAGGTACCAAATGCCGATTAACAAAGACACATACCGCGCCGGCGCCAATTTGGTGACCACAGACTTGCCCACCGGCGAAATGCACAGCTCCGCAAACGTTTGGAACAAATAGGTAAACGCCAGATAGAACAGGCTGATTTTGGCATTGCCCACCAGCACAAACGCCCCGATAAGCATCACGGCAAACGCCAGCGCAATCAACCACAACGACACCACAAACTTGGCCGGGGTGGAAGGCTCTATGCCTTTTTTGGCCAGCTCAATCCACAGCTTGGAAAACAACGGCGCAAAAATGACCACGTACAGCGGGTTTAAACTTTGGAACCAGTTGGTCGGGATTTCCCACGTGTAGCCAAACAGCGAGATGACGCGGTCCGTATATTCGTAGGCAAACAGGTTTAACGCCGCGCCGGCAGGGCTCCCTGTGCCGACCTCTCGTTTGCTGTTCCCGCTTGCGCACCGAAGGGGGCTCGGTCCGCGGCACAGCCCCGCGATTGGGCGGGCCTTGACGCGTTTTTTTTTTTTGATAAATTTTGGCTATGAACAAAATTTATCAAAAATCATCCCCGGCGAATAAAAGCCTCGGATTTACGCTAATAGAGCTGTTAGTAGTGGTTTTAATCATCGGCATTTTGGCGGCGGTAGCCTTGCCGCAGTACGAAAAAGCGGTACTAAAAAGCCGCGTGGCCCGCATTTTGCCGTGGTTTAAAGAGTTAAAACGCGGCCGCGATTTGTATATTTTGGACGGCGGCCGAAATATTTGTATGGATTTAGGGGCTTTTGCCGATGCGGCTGGGATTGGCTATGAATCGGCCGTGTTTACGGGGGATAATAATGCTTGCAATTATTCGTTGACCATTTCTCCCGACCTAAAATTTAATTCGGTCAATGGGGGGGTTCGTTACAGCACAATTTTTAAAGAACCTGGCACCAACCGAGGATTTTTTATCAATATGTATCTTAGCCCACTGGTGGAAAAAAATTCCGGCATACCAGTAGGTTCCATCTATTGTATGCCAACGGGCGATTGGGCCAAAAAAATGTGCCGCGCGGTGACCAATGCACAGGAAGAAACGTGCACATATGGTTCTTCGCGTGTGGCTTGTTACCGTTTCCCCAATTATTAAAGACTGGTTAGCCTTGAAGCTTTTTCAAGGGTTTTTTATGTTCCCGCCTTCTCACAGGCCGGCTGGCCGGAAGGGGGGACTTTTCAGCCGTTAAATTGCTACAATAAAATATATACGTTTCCGCGTCTGCGGGAACGCGGCGTTTTGCCGATTTTTTTATTTTAAGAGGTTTTATGGCTAGCAACTTGTTGGAAGAACGTATTCCCCCACAGGCGATTGACGCTGAAATGGCAGTGTTGGGTTCTATGCTTTTGGAAGCGGATGCCGTTACGGAAGCGCTGGAAATTTTAAAGCCGGAACACTTTTATAAAGAAGCGCACCAAAAGATTTTTGCGGCCATGAAAGCCTTGGCCGACCGTAACCAAGCGGTGGATATTATCACGCTGACGGAAGAACTCAAAAAGGAACACCTGCTCACGCAGCTGGGGGGAGAACTGTATTTGACGCAGCTGGTGGACAAAGTGTCCACCGCGGCGCACGTAAAGCACTATGCGGAAATCGTTTACAAAAAATTCGTCGTGCGCGATTTAATCCGCACCGCTACGGGCTTGGTCCAGCGCTGCTATAAAGAGGAAGACGACGACCCCCAAGTTTTAATTGACGAAGCCGCCGACCAGATTTATAAACTTAGCCAGAAGCAAAAACTTTCGGGGTTTGTGTCGTCTAAAGACTTGGCGCCGGAAGTGATTGAAATTTTGGAAAAAGCCGTGCGCAACAAAAGCGCCATTCAGGGCGTGCCGACCGGGCTGGACGAATTTGACCGCAAAACCGGCGGGTTGCGCAAGTCCGACCTTATCATTTTGGGCGCGCGCCCCAGCCAGGGCAAAACCGCGCTGGCGCTGAACATTGCGCACCACGCGTGCGTGGATTGCAAAATCCCGGTGGCGTTTTTCTCGCTGGAAATGGGACGGCACATTATTTTTGAACGTATGCTCGGCGCCGCCGCCATGGTGGAAATTTATAAACTGCGCACCGGATATTACGAGCAAAGCAAATGGTCCGATTTAACGCGCGAGCTGGGCCGCTTGGCCTCCGCCCCAATGTATATTGACGATACGTCCGGCATTTCTATTACGGAACTGCGTATGCGTTCGCGGCGGTTGGCCTCGGAACTGAAAAAGCAAGGCAAGGAATTGGGCCTTATCGTGATTGACTATCTGCAGCTTATCCGCGGCGGCGAACGCCGCACCGAAAGCCGCCAGCAGGAAGTGGCCGAAATTTCCCGTATGCTCAAAGACCTGGCCCGCACGCTCAACGTGCCGGTGCTGGCGCTTTCGCAGTTAAGCCGTAAAAACGAAGATAAATCCCGCACCGACAATAAACCTCAGCTTTCTGACTTGCGCGAATCCGGCTCCATCGAGCAGGATGCCGACGTGGTGGCCTTGATTCACCGCGAGGCCTATTACAAACGCGACGACGAATCACTTAAAAACAAAGCGACGCTGATTATCGCCAAACAGCGCAACGGCCCCGTGGGAGATATCGATTTAGCTTTCTTTGGGGAATACGCACTTTTTACCAACCCGGCGCCGGAACATATGGAAGCCGCCCAAGAAATGAGCGGAAATACTATGATGGCGCTGCCGGAGTAATGTATGCCAATGCCTATTTTACGCCCTACCATTGCTGAAGTAGATTTAAAAAAACTGGCCCGCAATATGCGCAAAGTGCACGAACAAGCGGGTGCGGGTGTGAAGGTGTTGACCGTTCTAAAGGCCAATGCGTACGGCCACGGAGCCATCAAGCTGGGGCAGTATTTGCAGCAACACCAACTAAGCGATTTTTTTGGTACGGCTTCGGTGGAAGAAGGGCTTGCCTTGCGTCAAGCCGGGGTGACTTTGCCTATTTTAGTATTGGGCAGCATTTACCCGTTTGAGGCGTTTGAATACGCCATTAATAACAGCTTGGCCATTACCATCGCCAGCTTGGACGCGGCCAAAGCCGTGAGTGAAATTGCCGCCAAACTGGGCAAAAAAGCGCTTTGCCACGTCAAGCAGGATACGGGCATGGGCCGCATCGGCACCCGCCGCGGCGGCGTGTTTAACGTCATAGAATTTTTGGCCCACGATCCCAATATAGTTTTAGACGGGCTCTATACGCATTTATCTAGTGTAGAGTCGGACCCGGCCTATACCGAGGAACAAATCGGCTACTACCGCGATACGCTGACCAATGTAAAACTGCACGATATCCACATCAACCACTGCCATGTGGCGGCTTCTTCGGCCATAGTGGCCCGTCCGGACGCCCATTACGATATGGTGCGCACGGGGCACAGTGCCTTTGGGCTGGAAAAAGGTTTTGAGCCTATCTTATCGTTAAAAACCCGTGTGGTGTACGTCAAAGACGTTCCCGCCGGCAGCAGCATCAGCTACAACCGCAGTTTTATCGCGCCCCACGCAATGAAAGTGGCCACCTTGCCTTTGGGGTACGGGGACGGCTACCTGCGTGCCCTGTCCAACAAGGCCGATATCCTAATTGGAGGCAAACGCTGCCGTGTGCTGGGCAATGTGACGATGGATATGCTGATGGTGGACATCAGCCAGGCCGGCCCGGTAGGGGTAGGGGACGAGGCCATCGTTGTCGGCCGCCAAGGCGACGAGGAGGTCACTCTAGCCGAACTGGCCCAAAAAGCCGGCACGATTGATTACGAACTGTGCACGCTCTTAATGCCGCGCGTGCCGAGGATATATAAAGAATAATGTTTACCGCCGTCGGAAAATATATGACGCATATGTTCAACCAAGTGGGCGGAGCCGCCGAAATGGTACGCTCTTGCTTTTTTTGGCTGACGCACGCGCGTTTTGAATTCCGCCAAGCGGTGGACCAAAGCGTAACCATTGGGGTAGAGTCCTTGGGGGTTACGGCGCTGACCAGCTTGTTTACCGGTATGGTGCTGGCGCTGCAGGCGGGCAACACGATTGGCAACATTTTTGGCGAACCGATTTTTGTAGGAACGATTGTAACCTTTTCGCTCATACGCGAGCTGGGCCCGGTGCTGACCAGCGTGGTCGTATCCGGCCGGGCGGGGGCAGCGGTGACGGCGCAAATCGGCACGATGGCCGTGACCGAACAGATTGACGCCCTGTATACACTGGGCACGAACCCGATACGCTATTTGGTTATCCCGCGTATGTTCGGCTTTGTGCTGACAATGCCCATTTTGACGCTTTTTTCCAACCTGTTTGGTGTATTGGGCGGCTACCTGGTGGCTATCTATGCCTTGGGGGTGCCCGGGGAAGTGTATATCACGGATATCACTTCGTTTATGGGCGTGCGCGATTTTATGCACGGGTTTATCAAATCGTTCGTGTTTGCGTTTATGGTGGGTACGGTGTGCTGCTATAAAGGCATCAGCACCCGCGGCGGGGCCGAAGGGGTGGGGAAATCCACCACCGGCGCCGTGGTAACGACGATTGTGCTGATTTTGGTGCTGGATTATTTCTTAACCGCCATTTTGACGGCGTTTGGAATTTAATATGATTGAAATCATCGGCTTAAAAAAGAGTTTTGGAACCAAAGAAGTGCTCAGAGGGGTGGATTTAAAAATTGAAGAAGGCAAAACCACCTGTATTTTGGGCGGTTCCGGCTCGGGCAAAAGCACGCTGATTAAATGCTTAATCGGGCTGGAAGCGGCCACGGGCGGCAAAATTATGGTGGGGGGAAAAGACATTACCCAAATCCATAGCGAAATTAAGCTTGCCGCATTGCGCCGCCGGTTTGGGTATTTGTTCCAGGAAGGGGCATTGTTCGACTCTATGAGCGTAGGGGAAAACGTAACCTTCGGTTTAAAATACTTAACCGATACGCCCGAGAAAGACTACCCCGCCGTGATTAAAGAAAAGTTGGCGCTCGTCGGTTTGCAGGAAGATGTGGCCAAACTCAACCCCAGCGAATTATCCGGCGGTATGAAAAAACGCGTGGCGCTGGCGCGCGTGCTGGCGGTGGGCCCGCAAGTGATTTTGTACGACGAACCTACCACCGGGCTGGACCCGATTATGTCCGATATTATCAGCGACCTGATTATGGATTTAAAAGCCAAGCTGGGGGTAACATCGGTAGTGATTACACACGATATGCGCTCGGCTTTTAAAATAGCGGACTATATCGCTTTTTTGTATGAAGGACAAATTTTAATGTACGGCACACCGGACGAGTTCCGCCGGACGGATAACCCGTATGTAAAACAATTTGTGCAAGGCAGCAGCCGTGGGCCGATACAAATGAAGTTAATGAAAGATTAACTTTTGGGCGGCGCACGGAGGGGAACTAAATTTATTTAGACGTAAAGGAAAAATATGAAACCAGAAACCAAATTGGGCATTTTTACCGTATTGGGGATTATTGTTTTCGGATTTTCGCTCTATTTTTTAGGGGGCTTGTCCGTTACGCGGGCGTATGACGTAAATGTTACGTTTGCGGACGTTTCCGGTTTGCCGGTCAAAGCGCCGGTGAAACTTTCGGGTGTGGAAGTAGGCCGCGTCAAGCAAATTAAAATTGAAAAAGGCCAAGTTGTCGTGGTGGCTTCTATTAATGAAGATATTCAGATTTACCGCAATGCCCGCTTTAGCGTAGTAATGACAGGCATTATTGGTTCTAAATATTTAAAGGTAGAGCAAGGCACGCCGGAAGCGGGGTTGCTAAAAGCGGGGGATTATGTCCACGGAGCCGACGAAGTGCCCATGGACGTAATGGTGGCCCAAACCATGAGCAGCATTAAAGAATTTGTGGACAGCGTAAACGCCCAAGGCCAGTTTGGCGAGCAGCTCAACCGCACGATGGACGAAGTGCACCAGCTGTCGGCCAATTTAAACCAGTTGGTGGCGCAGATGCGGCCGTATTTGTCCCGCTCCGCCCAGAACCTGGACGAAGTGCTGGCCAAGGCCGATTCTTTAATGGACAGTTTGGAACAGAGCGAAGGGTTAATCGGCAGTTTAATCAACGACCCGCAAATGAAAGCGGACGTAAAGTCCAGTATGAAGGATTTGAAAGAAACGATGGGAGAGGTGAAAACCTTTGTGGGCAAAATGAGCCGCTTCCGCGTGTATTGGGATTACGATTTCTTCTATATGCCTGAACCGGCCTTAGCCACCAGCGACTTGGCCTTGGAAATCTATCCCGCCAGCGGATACACGTTCTACCGCGCCGGTATTGCCAACATCGGCAACGAGGACGACGCGCTGGACTCCCAGGACTACCTGGAAAAGAACAAGTTTGACGTTCGCTTCGGCCTCTATAACAAATGGGCCACTGTATCGGCGGGGTTAATCCGCGGTGCGGGCGGCGTGGCGCTGGAACTCAAGCCCTTCTACGACAAAGATTTTTGGGAACGCTTTACCTTTACGGGTGAATTTTCCGACTGGGGGCGCGACCGCGTGATAAACGGGCGGCTGTTTAATAAACCCAATTTGACCTACGGGGTGGACTTCCGGTTTAACCGCTACTTCTCCGTAGGCGCTTGGGCGCGCGACGCGCTGGAAACCAACGATTTTGCCATCAAGGCCAATGTGTCGTTTAACGACGAAGACATATCCTCTTTCTTCGGTTTGGCCGCCATGGCGGGCACTTGAGGCACTAAATGAAGTTTAAAACGGTTTTCGTCTGTCAAAAATGCGGATACGAATCCCCCAAGTGGGCGGGCAAATGCCCGGACTGCGGGGAATGGAATTCGCTGGTGGAAGAAGTAAAGCAGCAGGAAAGCAAAAAGGCCCCTGCGCGCACGCGCAGCTTTACGGATTTTTCTTCCGAAATTGTAAAACTCTCCGACAGCAAGGCCGTGCAGGAACCGCGTATCCAAACCCACATCAGCGAGTTTGACCGCCTGCTGGGCGGCGGTTTGGTAAAGGGCCAGCTGACGCTTTTGGCCGGCGCGCCGGGCATTGGCAAATCTACCCTTATGCTGCAGGTGGCGGCGGAACTTTCCAAAACGCTTAAAGTGCTCTATATCTCCGGCGAAGAAAGCATCGGCCAAATTTCGGGCCGCGCCAGCCGGTTAAACGTAAAAGGGGACAACATCTTTTTGCATTGTGAAACGGATATCCAAAAAATTGTGGAATCCGTCCAGCAGGTGAACCCCGATGTTTTAATTTTAGATTCTATCCAAACCGTCTATCACCCGGAATTTACTTCCTCCGCCGGCACGGTGGCCCAGGTGCGCGAATGTACCAGCGAATTGGTGCGGCTGTGCAAACCGAAAGGAATCATTACTTTTGTATTGGGGCACGTTACCAAAGACGGCGAACTGGCCGGCCCCAAAATTTTGGAACATATGGTGGACTGCGTGCTCTATTTTGACACGGAAAAAGACAACGTGCTCCGCTTGCTCCGCCCGCATAAAAACCGCTTTGGTTCTACGGGGGAAATAGGGCTTTTTAAAATGACCGGCCACGGTTTGGAGTCGGTGGACAACGCCAGCGAATACTTTGCCCAAACTTCCCGTGAGTGTGCTTTAAAAGGCCGCGCTTATTCGTTGGCGGCGGAAGGCTCGCGCCCGTTATTAACCGAAGTGCAGGCCTTGGTGTCCCCCACGCGCTATCCGTTCCCGCGCCGTGTGGCGACGGGGGTGGATTTGAACCGGTGCTTGATGTTGTTTGCCGCGTTGGAAAAACATATCGGCCTGTCGTTGGATAACAAAGATATATTCGTCAGCCTCACGGGCGGCGTGAAACTCAAGGACCCGGCACTGGACTTGGCCATTTGTGCGGCGGTGATCAGCTCGTGCAAGGATATCCCGCTGGCGCCGGACAGCGTGTTTATGGCCGAAGTGGGCATTTTGGGGCAGGTCGCCAAGGTGCCGCTGATAGACCGCCGGTTGGAAGAAGCCCAGCGCTTGGGCTTTAAAAAAGCGTTTTGCGCACCCGTTACGCGGGACGAAAAGCAAAAACTCAAATCCCTTTCCCTCTGCGAATTGGCCGATTTGAACGCCCTCGCTTTAAAACTGCGCTAAGGCGGGTGTTTGCCCGTCGTGGCTCCCGCCCAAGAAATTCTGCAAAATCCCTCCGCAAAGTGCTAAAATATAACTAGTATTATTTGGGGAACTTTCCCCGCATTTTGGAGGGCATATGCCTATTTGGATTTTCCGTATTTCTACGTTGGTGGCGTTTCCTTTCCTTACCTACAATTTCATTGACAAAGAATGGAGCAGTTTGCTGGCGGGCTTGTTGTGCGGCGCGCTGGTAGTAGGTGGGGAAGTGCTGTTTAAGCGCCTCCGGCTGATTAAAATTATGATTGGCTGCTCCGGCTTTTTGCTGGGGTATATGCTGTATGTGTTTTTTGACTATGGCATGATGAACTTTGCGAATATGGACGCCATGAGCTTTTGGAATGTGTACAGCGCCAAAATCGAAATTGGCCTTATTGTGTTTGGCGTATTGGCCAGTTTAATCAAATCGCGCGATTTGGAAGGCTTATCCTACAAAGGGCACCACTTAAAAGTGGCCGATGTAACGGCCCTGATGGACGGGCGCATTGTGGATTTGTGCGAAATTAATTTTCTGTCCGGAATTATTGTGCTGCCGGTATTCGTGCTGGACGAATTGAACAAAATGGCAGCTTCCAAGGACCCGCTGGAACGCGCCAAAGGCCGCCGCGGGCTGGACGTAGCTTCCCGCCTGCAGGAACTGGAAGAAATTGCTGTGCGCGTTACGTCCAAAACGCCCAAAGCCGACACGATGGAAGAACGCGTGGTGAAGCTGGCCGAAAGTTTGGACGCCGAAGTAGTAACGCTGGACTTTAATATCAATAAAATTGCTGCGCTGCACAATGTAATTGCCTTGAACATTGCCGACCTGGCTACGGCTTTAAAGCCGGTTGTGCTGCCTGGGGAAAGCATGTCGTTGTTCATTATGAAAGACGGCAAGGAAAAAGAGCAAGGCATTGGCTACTTGGACGACGGAACGATGGTCGTGGTGGAAGAAGGCCGCAAATACATCGGCAAACGGACGGAAGTGTCCGTATATTCCATTTTGCAGACGTCTTCCGGCAGAATGATTTTTGCGAAAGTTAAATAACAGTATGACAAACAAGACGGGTTTTTCGTCAGCGGTGATTGTAGCGGGAGGAAGCGGCAAACGGATGGGCCGCCCCAAACAGATGTTGCCGCTCGGCGGGAAACCCGTTTTGGTCCGCACGGTGGAGGCCTTTCAAAAGGCGGGCGTATCGGAAATTGTGGTGGTAACCCCGCCCGAAAACCGCCCGGAACTCAATCGCCATTTTTCGGGTTTAATTTATGCGGACCCCGGTTCCACACGGTTGGAATCGGTACAGAACGGATTTTTAAAAGTATCGCCGCAGGCCCAAACGGTAGCTGTGCACGACGGGGCCCGGCCGCTGGTGAATCCTGCAGCTATTGCGGCGTGTTTGCAAACGGCCGCGCAAGAAGGCGCGGCGGTGCTGGCGGTGCCGGTAAAAGACACCGTAAAAGTGTGCCAAAACAGCACAGTGGAAAAAACGCTGGACCGTTCTTCCCTGTGGGCGGCGCAAACGCCGCAGTGTTACCAACGAGGAGTTTTGGCCGAAGCACTGGAAAAATTCGGTGCGGAAAAAGACGCGACGGACGAATCGCAGTTGGTGGAAAAGCTGGGCGTTCGCGTGCGGGTGGTTCCGTCCGACTATAAAAACAATAAAATTACCACCCCGGAAGATTTGGTGTTTGCGGAGGCTCTCTTGGACGAAAAAGTAATTTACCGCACCGGTTTAGGCTTTGATTTGCACCGCTTGGAACCGGGCCGAAAGTTGTTTATCGGCGGGGCGGAAATCCCGCATACGAAAGGATTTTTAGGCCACAGCGACGGGGACTTGGTCCTCCATGCCCTGTGTGATGCTATTTTAGGAGCGCTGTGCGCGGGGGAAATTGGCATTTTATTCCCGCCGACGGACGAGTCCATTAAGGGTATTTCCAGCGTAACAATTGCCAAAAAAGTGTTGGAAATCGTCCGCGCACATCAGGCGGAAATTGAACATATGGACGCCACCATCATTACCGAAGAACCCAAAATGAAACCCCATTACGAAACGGTTCGCCGGTCATTGGCGAATGTGTTTGAAATCCCGGTGGAACGCATCAGTTTTAAATCAAAAAGCCACGAGCATGTGGGCGAAATTGGCCGCGGGGAAGCGGCTATGTGCCAAGCTGTGGCCACATTAAAAATAAGGAGCAGTCTATGAAGATTCGTGTGATAACCATTTTATTATTGGCGGGGGTGGTGTGTGCGTGCAGCACGACGGATTACCGCTCGCGCAAAAAAGTAACCCAGGGGATTGATTATTCCCGCTACCCCGGAAATGAAATTTATTATGAATTTACTTCGGATATTCCCACGGAACCTTCGGTGCTGACGGAGGAAACGATTTCCCAACAGGCTGAACCCTTGGGCGAAGACGAGGATTTTACGTCCGAAAACATTGCCAGCACCTATGGCAACTACGGCGATGTGGTGGTGAATGTGGCCGCCCATAAATTTAAGCTGGGGCCGTCGGCTTCCCGCCGGGAAATGGCCGTATTCCAAAAATCGTTGGACAAAGCCTACTCGGTAGCGCTGCGCAAATACCGCCCCGTTGGGTTTACTTATGCTATGAGCAGCGTAGGGGCCGTAAATCCGCTTTCGGATATTGAAGTGCGCTGTATGCTGAGCGAAAAATCCGCCAACGATATTGGTCAGTCTACCTGCAAACTGTTTTTTGAGACGATTTCTTCCTCCTATGTGGAGCTGATGCAAGAGGCAAAATAATATGATGCACTTATATAACACCGCCACCCGCCATAAAGACGAGTTTAAACCGCAAAACGAACAGCAAGTAACCATGTACTGCTGCGGCCCGACTGTGTACAATTATGCGCACATCGGCAATTTGCGTACTTACATTTTTGAGGACTTGCTCTCTCGCACCATTCGCCTGCACTATCCGTTAAAGCATGTAATGAACGTGACGGATGTGGGGCATTTGGTCTCCGACGCCGACGACGGCGAAGACAAAATGGAAGTGGCTACCGCGCGCGAAGGCAAAAGCGCGTGGGATATCGCCAAATTTTACGAAGCTAAATTCTGGCAGGATTACGATGCGCTGCACTGTACGCGGCCTACCATTATCAGCCGCGCCACGGAGCATATTAAAGAAATGATTGCGCTTGTCAAAACGCTGGAAGAAAAAGGCTACACCTACCGCACTTCCGACGGGATTTATTACGATACGTCTAAGTTCGGCCGCTACGACGCGCTGGTAGGCCATGCGCGTATCAGTGGTTTGCAAGGCGGCGCCCGGGTGGAAATGAGCGACGAAAAACGCAACCCGACGGATTTTGCCTTATGGAAATTCTCGCCCAAAGACAAAAAACGCCAAATGGAATGGGACAGCCCTTGGGGAGTGGGGTTCCCCGGCTGGCACATTGAGTGCTCCGCTATGGCTATGAAATATTTGGGGCATACCTTGGACATCCATTGCGGCGGCATTGACCATGTAACCATTCACCACACCAACGAAATCGCCCAAAGCGAAGCTGCCACCGGCGAAAAGTACGTTAACTATTGGGTGCACGGCGAATTTTTGATTTTGCGCTCGGGTAAAATGTCCAAATCCGGCGGGACGTTTGTAACGTTGGACGTCCTTAAGGAAAAAGGCTACGAGCCGCTGGCTTACCGCTACCTCTGCTTGGGGGCGCACTACCGCACCCAGTTGGAGTTTTCGTACGAAAGTATGGACAGCGCCGCCAAGAGCTTAAAAAATCTCCGCACCCTTTGCGCACAGGCCAAAGCGTCGGCCAATGGGCAAGCCCAGGAAACCGAAAACTCGCGCATGTGGAAACAAAAATTTACGGCAGCCATGGAGGACGATTTGAACGCTCCCAAAGCCTTGGCCATTACTTGGGAAGCCGTACGCAGTGCGGAGCTTACGCCGGCGGAAAAGTTGGATTTTCTGCAATTTGCCGATACGATTTTGTCGCTTGATTTGTTTGCACAACCCGCGGCCGCGGCTGCCCAACTGCCTGCCGAAGTGACGGCCTTGTTGGAAGAACGCGCCCGCGCCCGCGCCGCCAAGGATTGGAAAAAATCCGACGAATTGCGCGACGCTATCGCCCAGGCGGGGTATATCGTAAAAGATACACCGCAAGGACAGCAAACGGAGAAAAAATAATATGAAACGAGTGCCTGCCGAGTTCTTAAAACGCATTCCCAAAGCGGATTTGCACGTTCATTTGGACGGTTCTTTGCGCTTGTCCACCTTAATTGAGCTGGCTAAAAAAGAAGGGGTGGAACTGCCGGATTATACCGAAAAGGGCCTGCGCCAAAAAGTATTTAAGGATAAATACGAGTCGCTGGTGGAATACTTGAAAGGTTTTTCTTACACCGGGGCCGTGATGCAAAATGCCGAAAATATTGAACGGATTGCCTATGAACTGGGGCAGGACGCCATTGCCGAAGGCGTGCGCTATTTGGAAGTACGCTTCGCGCCGCAGCTGCACGCCAACGACAAGCTAACCGCGCAGGAAGCCGTGCGCGCGGTGGTGCGTGGGTTGCTGCGGGCCCAGAAAGAGCACAACGCTTCGGCGGCGGTAAAAAAAGGGGACGATTTGGAGTTTTATTTTGGGGTGATTGCGTGCGCGATGCGCAATTTTAACCAATTTATGTCTCCTTATTATGCCGGGCTGATGAAAGCGTTGGAACAGTCGAGCAAGAGCGAAATTTTTGGGATTGCTTCGTTGGAACTGGCCAAAATGGTGGTAAAGTTAGCCAAAGACGAAAAATTGCCCGTAGTCGGGTTCGACTTGGCCGGCGAAGAAGCCGGATACCCCGCGGCAGACCATCTGGACGCTTACCGCTATGTGCACAAACATTTTATCCGCAAAACCGTTCACTCCGGCGAGGCGTACGGGCCGGAATCCATTTTCCAAGCGATTACCGATTGTTACGCCAACCGCTTGGGCCACGGCACGCATTTGTTTGCGGCGGATATGATTAAGGATAAAAAAGTCAAAAATAAAGAAGAATATGTTAATTCTTTGGCGGACTATATTGCCAGCGAGCGTATTGGTATTGAAGTTTGCTTAACAAGCAACTTGCAAACCTTGCCGCAGATTAAGTCCGTTAAAGACCACCCGATTAAAGAAATGATTAAACGCGGCCTGCCCGTAAGCATTAATACGGATAACCGCTTGGTTTCCAACACCACCGTTACGAAAGAGATGGAACTTTTGGTGCGCAATGTGCCCTTGGCTCCGAAAGAATTAAAAAACATCGTAATCGCTGGTTTTAAGAGCGGGTTCTTCCCGGGCAGTTATGTGGAGAAGCGCCGCTTTGTGCGCAAGGTGATTGACCGCTATAATACCTTGGCCAAAGAATACGGTGTGCCTTTGTATTAAAGGTTGGATGTTTTAAATAAAAAGCCCCGGTTCCTGCCGGGGCTGTTTTTATTGATCCTTGTGGGGTTGTGGTACAGCCTACTGTGCGAAGCGTTGGAAAAGAGGAGCCTTGGAGTAAAAGAGGATATCCTTTAGGGCTTGTTTTGTTTTTTTTTTTGATAAACTTTGGCTATGAACAAAATTTATCAAAAAACCGGCCCGACGAGAAAAAATGCCGGGTTTACGCTAATAGAGCTATTGGTGGTCGTTTTAATTATTGGGATATTGGCGGCAGTAGCTGTTCCGCTGTATCAACGGGCAGTGGAAAAAGCGCGTTTAACGGACTTCATTCAAAAAATGGCATCATATAAGAAAGCCGCCGAAGTATATTACATCGCCAACGGTTCATATCCGACGGATCCCTCCGGATTGGATATAGAAGTATTTTCCGAATGTCGGAAACTGAGCGGGAACAGCATGGATTTTTACTGCCCGGATTATCGGGTGGATGCCAATATTAGCCTGGCGGGAAGGATTTATGTGGAGTACTGTCCGGGAAAAGCTGACCCAGCCGGCCCTTGCCCGTCTGGGTCAGTTAAAATTATAGCCCAATATCCTTTGGAACATGCCGAAAAGCAAACCTGTTCGTGTTGGGGGGATACGGTGCTATGTAAAATGCTAAATGACAACTTATGTCCTGGATGACTCTTTTTACAAACAGCCCCGGTTTCTGCCGGGGCTTTCTGTATAGATCAAAAACTTAACGGTGGATATTTAAGCTTCCATAACCGAATCTTTAATCCGAATAGGCGCAAAACACAATAGAATTGTTCGTGATACTCTCTGTATTCCCAAAAACAGAAAGGGAAGCCGGCCAGTAAAAGACCGTTTCTTTGTTTCCAGCGCGTCCAAGCAGATATTTTGTGCAGTAGAGCGGGACAGTTTTGAATTAAAGAAGAAAAAAATAATTTAAGAGTTATAAATTCAATTAGCATTGTCCGTTTACGGGGATTGCTTTCATTTTGGGAAATAAAATCTTGCGATAATTGAAAAATAGTTTGGACATCGTGTAAAGTTTTGGCTCGGTTTTTAGTGGTAGCTTGTGCCACCGTTCCTTGGGGATTAGTTTTATAAAAATACCCGTTTCCTCTAACAATTGCTACCTTATTTGCTTTGTAAAGAGTTTGGAGTACCCACAATACATCTTCCCAGGTTAGGCCGTTTGCAAAGCGCAAAGCGTTTTGTTCAATAAATTTTCTGCTATATAATTTGGCCCAAGCGGCGCTGTTTGCACGCCAACGCATGTTCCACCGGGGGCATACAAAGGCCGCTTGATATTGTACTGGTTGTGGAATGTGCCCGGGGGATATTTCTTGGCAGCCGGTACAAACGACATCAGCCTGTGTTTGAATAGCAGCTTGGTATAGAACTGAATAATAGCACGGGTCTATTTCGTCGTCGCTGTCTACAAACCCAATATATTGTCCGGTGGCATAATCTAACCCCATATTGCGGGCGGCAGACTGCCCCTGCAATGGTTGTTGAAAGACTCGAATGCGAGGGTCTTTTTGGGCATATTGGCGCAGAATTTCCAACGAATTATCGGTGGAATTGTTATCTATGCAAAGAATTTCTAAATCGGTTGCTGTCTGCCGTAATACGCTGTCTAAACAACAGGGTAAAAAAGTACTGGAGTTGTATACGGGGATAATAATGCTTATTCGGGGCATAGGATTATTTATTTCGTTTTAGTTGGGATTAAGTGTTTTACCATCTTCCACAATGTTTTTTTAATCAGCCCTTTGCGGGTGGGCATTTTTTGTTCCGTCAATTCGTAGGAAGGCCTTTCCGGCTGGCTGGGGGCTTCGCCCGCTTTGCCTCCTTCCAAAGAAATCCGTTGGCTGGGGTAGATGCTTTGCTGCCCGGTTACTAAAAAACTAATTACGCACGCTACGGCGGCGTAAGGGGCAATTTTCGGGCCGAAGAGTTCTATTGCCATAATGCTGGCCGCCAGCGGAGTGTTGGCGGTTCCCGCCAGAACGGCTACCAACCCCAGGGCGGCTAATGTGGCGCTGTCTACCCGCATAAAATCGGCCAGCATTGCGCCAGCTTGCGCCCCCACAAAGAAGATCGGCGTTACTATGCCTCCAATTCCTCCTGCGGCAAACGTAACGGAAGTGGTAACCATCTTATACAAAAAACCGAAAGGGGAATCCGGCGGGTTGCCGCTGAGCACATTTTCTATCCCCGGCATACCCAACCCCAAATAGAGGGGCGAAATAAAATATCCCACCGCCACCAAAAATAACCCGCCAATAACGCACGTCCAAAATAAGCGCACTTTAAATACTAAATAGCGGAAAATGACCCGGATAAATTTTGTGATTTCAATAAACAATACGGACACCAGCCCAAAGAACATTCCGGCGATAATCATTTTCAAAAAAAACTGTTCCGAGAACACCGGTACAAAATGAATGGGGTGGTAAATATAATCTACGCCTAAGAAAGAAGTTACTTGGAAAGCGGTTATCCCGGCCACCAAGGCGGGGAACATTACTTCATAAAAAATGTGTCCAGCCCACAGCACTTCCAGCCCGAACAATGCCCCCGATATTGGTACCCCAAACACCCCTGCAAAGCCGGCGCTTACGCCGCAAATCATCATTTTGCGCTGGTCCTGCGGGTTCATATGCATCAGCTTGGCTAAAATGGAAGATATCCCCGCACCTACGTCGGCACAGGGGGCTTCTTTACCGGCAGAGCCGCCGGTTACCATCGTAACAATGGATAGAACAAACCCTTTTAAAATGGAAATAAACGATATAGAACGATATGAATTGATTTTGTTGATGACAGCGTCGGTGGTGTAATCGATATCGCGCCGGGCCACTTTGCGCCCCAGCACCGCTACGCCATAGAGCACAAACGGCAGTCCAAAGTAAAAAAGCGGTATCCCGTTGCGGAAGGAGATGGCCGCGTCCAATATTTTTAAAAATAACGCGTCCAACGCCCCAACAATGCACCCGATAACGGTTGCCCAAAAGAACCATTTAATAATGCTGATTACGCTGTTTTTGTGTTCGTCAAACATAGTAATATCATACTAAATTGGCTGTATGGGTACAAAGCGGCGCCCCCAGCCAGGGCGTAGCATTTTTGCTATACTATATAGGAAAGAACCCGGTTTTAACGTATGAAATGGCCGGAAATTTGAGATTTATTGGAAGGAGTTGTAGGTATGGATTCGTTTATTTCGTCTGTCATTACGTTGGCGTTGGTAATGGACGGCTTTGGAAATATCCCGCTGTTTATTACCGCCCTTAAAAAAGTTGCCCCCGAACGGCGCAAAACGGTATTGCTGCGCGAATTGGGAATTGCCTTGCTGATTATGGTGGCGTTTTTGTTTTTGGGAAAATGGTTCTTGCACGCATTTGGTATTCACGAATATTCGCTGAGCATTGCGGGCGGGATTATTTTGTTTATTATTTCGGTTAAATTAGTGTTTGGCGGCGGGGAAGAAGATCCCAAAAGCGACCCGAAAGAAGACGAACCTTTTGTGGTGCCGCTTGCTATCCCGTTGGTGGCCGGCCCGGCGGCACTTTCTATGGTAATGATTACGGCGGCCCAGCAGTCCAACAAATTAATCACGCTGGGGGCGGTGTTGGTAGCCTCGTTGATTAACTCGTTGATTTTAATGGCCTCTTTCCCGCTGAGCAACCTGCTTGGCAAACGCGGGTTGATTGCCATTGAACGGCTGACGGGTATGATCCTGATTTTAATGTCCGTGGATATGGTAATGGGCGGCATTTCTACTTTTATGAGCCTCTAACCCGCCTTTGGGAAGTAAAAAAGGGGAGATGTATGAACAAACAAGGTTTTACGCTTACGGAACTAATAATTGTGATAATCATTATTGCTATCTTATCCAGTTTCGCTGTCATGTATTATGGGCGCTTTATCGAACGTATGCGTATAGCCGAGGTGGATACTTTGGTGGGCACTTCCCTTTCCGCCCAGGAACGGAATTTCCTGAAATATCAGCATTATACGCCGTACTGGCACCAGCTGGACGCCGCTCCGTTGGAAGTCCGTACCCCGCGGGACCAGAACGATTACGCAAATGGCAAAAGCAATACGGTTTTCTATACCCGCGGCGGTGTGTTGACCGGAATTCCCAACCCGGGGTTTGCCGTTTCGTTTGAGCAGGACGCCACAGAACGTTGGTTTATGGTGGCCCGCCGGGTGGGAAAGGGCGGATACAACTATCAGTTAGTGCGCCCGTTTGACTCCAATCAAACGGTCTGCGTGCCCGATTGGAGCAACGAACAGGATATGGCTATTTGTATGGAATATATGGGGTTGACGGATACTTCCGAATTAAAGGGGAACCCGATGGTTCCCAAATTGCCTGTGACGTTGTGATGGTTATGTGGGGGTTGTGGCTTTCTTTTTTGTTGTTAGGCGTTTATGTTTGCGTCCGTCGGCAAGACCGCGTTCGTTTGTATAACAGTGCGTGGCTGGCCGGCGGATTTTTGTTGCTGTGCCTTTTGGCAAAGCTGGGGCTGTGGATAGCCTACCGGGATGTTTTTCCTTCGCTTTCTTTCTGGCAAGTTTTGTGGTGTTTGGGGCGAGGGCTGTTGCCCGATGTGCTGGCGTGTTTGTGGTGGTGCGGGCCCGTGTTGGTGCTGCTTAATTTACCGGTAAAATCCGTTAAATGGCAAAAAACGTGGCTGGCGTTTGGCTTTGCCGGGTTGGGGCTATTTGCCTTGGCGTTAGCAGGGGATATCATTTACTTTGGGTTGGTGCACCGCCACACAGGGAGCGATATTTTAAATGTATTTACTTCGTTTTCGCTCATTTGGAAAGTGGTCCGGGCCGATTATTGGGCCGCATTGGCAGGGGGGCTGGCGGCAGTTGGTTTATTGGCGTGGGCGGGCGTGTTTGCCGCTGCCAAAACAGGCCGGCCCCAAAGAGGCCCTTGGTTTTGGGAAGCCGTATTTTTAGGAATGTTGGGGTGGGCTTGCCTGCAGCCTTACATTGCTTGGACGTATGCGTGGATTCCATACGGGTATAGTTATGGGCTGGAACAGGGGCACCTGATTCAAAACAGCGTGTTTACCATGCGCAACCAGTGGGTGTTGTACAAACGCCCCGGCGCCGGGCAAAAAAAGAGCCAACACCTTTCCTTGGCGAATACCGATCCGGATAAAGCGTTGCAGACGGCTAAACATTTTTTGATGTCGTCCCGCCAAGAACAGGGGGTGGACCCGCAATATCCTCTTTTGCGAAAACGACTAAAATTTAATGCCGACGCACGCGGCCGGAACCTTATTATTTTAATTTTGGAAAGCTTCCAGTGGGAACACGTTGACGCGCTTTCCGGCGGGGCTACCGGGGCCACTCCTCATTTGGATCACTTAATCCAACAAGGCGTTGTTTTTAATCGGTTTTATTCGTGCGGGCAGGACAGCAGTTTAGTGGGAATTGGCACTATTCTTTCCGGGGTGTGCCAAATATCCGGGGCTTCGTATTTTGCGCGAGGGTTGGAAAGCGTGCCGGTCAGCCGGTTGGGAAATTTGTTTAAACAACAAGGATACCAAACCTATTTTGTACATCCGGCCGAGCACGAATGGATGTATATCGGCCCTTTGGCGCAAGCGATGGGTTTTGCCGTATCCTCCGGCGAAGACTTAACCCCTCAGCTTTCCTACCGTTCCCCCAAAACGGTTTCGGATTATGAAGCGTTTATGAAGCTTGCCGCAATTTTGCAACAATCGCCGCAGCCTTTTTTGGGGGTTTTCTTTTCGTTGGCTACGCATGAACCTTTTGAAGAATTTGCGCCCCTTACTTTTGGGAACGGATTAGAAAAAAATTTTAAGTCTGATTTGTATGTCCGCAATTTAGCCTATACCGATTGGGCCCTCGGGCAGTTTTTGGACCAATTAAAACAAGCCGGTTTGTATGAAAACACCGTCTTTGTTATCGTAGGGGATCACCCGCGCCGCGGGCCTTCCTACCAAAAATTAAAGGACTTTTATCGGGTGCCATTTGTGCTGGTGGCGCCGGGCATTTTGGCGCCGGGCCAAAACGACCGATTAGCTTCTCAAGCGGATATTCTCCCGACCTTGGTGGATTTGTTTCATATCCGCCAGCCGTATGCGGCCATGGGCAACAGTGTGTTTGATAAGAGCACACCGGAGTTTGCTTTTGCCAGCCATATGGCGGGGGAGCATTTTGGGTTGATTACCCGCCACGGAATGACATTGGAAACGGCTGATATTTTGCCTTCTTTCCAAGATGGTTTGCCCGCCCAGCGCGGGCAAGCGGCGGAGCTTAACCGGGCGATGTATGACCTGCTGCGGCAAGGCCGCTGGACGCCCGAAGAAATATCTGTTTTGAAATAGGACCCTTTAGGGCTTGATTTTTTATTTTTTTACTGCTACACTGAAAGAGTGGCGAAAGCCACCATACTAAATAGATAAAACTGTAGGAGGTTTTATATATGAATAAAAAGGGTTTCACCCTGATCGAATTACTGGTGGTCGTCTTGATCATTGGTATTTTGGCCGCTATGGCTATGCCGCAGTATTTTAAAGCGGTGGAACGCTCCCGCATGACGGAAGCTGACCAGCTCTTGAGCTCTATCGCTCAGGCGCAACAACGCAAATACCTGCAAATCAACAAATATTCTACGGACTATGGTACCTTGGACGTGGCCCCGAAAGGCGCTTCTGGCACCACCTACTACACCAAAGGCAGCCCCACCACTGGTGGTGGTAACGGCTTTGCAGTAGTGTTGTCCGGCACCGCTTATGGCGGCAGCCAAGGCGGTAAAGCTACTGCTACCCGTGTGGCTGCTTCTAACAGCGGTACTTTGCAGTATGATTATGAATTGTCCCGCTTCTACGCGAGCGACAAGACCACCTGCAAAGGCAACAACGCTAACGGTTCTTCCTTGTGCGCGGACTTCTGCGGTATTGATACGGCTTCTTCCTCTGTAACCTGCTGCAACGACGGTTCGACCGCTGCCTGCACCGCGCCTTCGACGAACATCTAGTTTTCAAACTAGTGTGATTTGTGCTCCCGCCCTTTTGGGCGGGAGTTTTGTTTTATACTTTTGCGGGAATGCTATAATAAGGCCAGGAGGCACCTATGCGCGAACTAAAAAAAATCAAATTGGAAAAAGCCCTCACCTTTTTGGAACCGGGGCCCCTTTTGTTAGTGACTACTTTTGATGGCGCTAAAAATAATGTGATGGCAATTTCGTGGTCGATGCCGCTGGATTTTGCCGGGCATTTTGCGTTGTGCACCGGGCCGTGGAATTATTCGTTTCAGGCCCTTCGCAAGACCAAAGAATGCGTGTTGTGTGTGCCAGGGCCGGAGCTGTTAAAAACGGCCGTACAAATTGGCGGAGTGAGCGGGAAAGATACGGACAAATTTAAAAAATTCCATTTAACAGCCTTCCCGGCGGCGTATGTAAAAGCCCCGCTGTTGGACGGGTGCGTGGCGTGTGTGGAATGTACGGTGGAACGGTTCTTGCCAGCGTACGGGCTTTTTGTGCTGCAGGCCGTGCAGACGTGGCAAAATACGTCCTGCGCGGACCCGCGCTTGGTGCATGCGGTAGGGGACGGCACATTCCGTGCAGACGGTGAAAAATTTAATTTTCGGCGGTTGATGAAGGCAAAGTTGCCGCCGGGGTTGTAGGTGCGTCCAAAGCGGCGGTCGGTTCATCCGTTGGCGTGGGAGTATCGGACGGCGTTTTGGCAATTACTTTTTCAGGCGCGGCATTTTCCGCGCTTGTTTTGTTTTCGGGCAACACCGCCTCCGATGAGGGGTTGGCTTTCACGTCCGGCGTTGCAGGCGCGGCGCTTTCGCCTGGTTCCGTTTGTGGCAGGGGAGCGGCGGTTACGTCTGCCGGCGTTGCCGCTTTTTCGGGTGCGGGCGTTTCTGCGTTTGTTTCGTTTGCCGCAAGCGGGGCGTTGGGCATTTCGGTTGCCGGGGCAGCGACGGGTTGCGCTGATTCCGAATCAGGGCGGTTTGCGTTTTCCGGCGTCATCTTTTCGTCGGGTTGCGGGGCCGCCGAAGGAGCAGGCTCCTGTTCCGGACAAACCGTGGGTTCCTGCGGGTCCAGCAAAAAGGTGGGTTCCTCCTCGTCAAACACAATGCCGGCTTCCGGGGCGGCAGGCGGTTCGGGCGCGGGGGCAGGCGGGAGCGGTTTTCTGAACCGTTCCGGCAGTTGGGGGGCTGTTTCTTTAGGGCAGCGGTTAATTACGTCTTGAGCGGATTCTTCAAAAAACAATTTTCCTTCTTTCCACGATTCATACAACTGCCGGTCGGGAGTTTCGGGGCGGAAGAAATCCCGGTGTTGGGTGTGGTCCGACAGAGCAAACGCAATTAAATGCAGCACGGCGATATCGTCACCGGTAAAGTTTTTGCGGGTTTCGTAACTGCTTACGCGGGCCAACACTTTGATAGTATTCCCTTTTTTGATACCGGTCATTTGGGGCATACCGCGCTTATTAAATGTTACTAAAAGCATTTCGTAAGAAAGGGAATTGCCTTTCCCGGTAGCGTAATAATACAGCGGGGCGTCTATTTTCATTACAAGCATCAGCCGCAGGGTATCTTCTGTTATTCCTTCCACTTCCCCGCCAAAAGATACTACCTGCCCGCGGTAAGCGTTGGGATCTTTTTCAATCCCTTGCAGGTAATCTAAATTTTGGTCCTTGTAGGGCATAATGGAACTGCACGCCGCCAGCAGGACACAGGTAAATAAAAGTAAAAATTTTTTCATATAAGTTGCTTATATTATAACTTTTCTGTTGACGGCCCGCACCGAAACGGATAGCATAGACCTATGGGGCATTTTATGAAACCATTAAACGAATCCGAAAAAAACGTTATTTTGCATAAAGAAACCGAAGCACCCTTTAGCGGCAAGTACTTTGCCAATCGGGCGCCCGGGCGCTATTTGTGCCGCCAATGCGGCGCGCCGCTTTACGAAAGCTCCGCCAAGTTTGATGCCGGCTGCGGCTGGCCCAGCTTTGAGGCGGAAATCCCGGGTGCCGTCAAACGTTTGCCCGACGCGGACGGCGTGCGCACGGAAATTGTATGCGCGCACTGCGGCGGCCATTTGGGGCATGTTTTTGAAGGGGAGCAGCTTACCCCCAAAAACACTCGCCATTGTGTAAATTCTATTTCCTTGGTTTTTCAGCCCGCGCCGGAAGATCCTGCGTCGGCAGGCGAGACGGCCATTTTTGCAGGCGGGTGCTTTTGGGGAGTGGAACATTTAATGAAAAATTTCCCGGGTATTTTAAAAATAGAGCCCGGTTATATCGGCGGGCAAGTGCCTCACCCCACCTACGAACAAGTATGCACCCACACAACCGGCCACGCCGAAGCGGTGCGCATAGTATTTGACCCGGCACAAGTGGACTATGAAACCCTGCTGAAAGGATTTATGGAAATCCACGACCCTACCCAAGCCGATGGACAAGGGCCGGATATTGGCCCGCAGTATCGGTCGGAAATTTTTTATACCAATCAAAAACAACGCCAAACGGCTCTTCGGGTGATTGAGTTATTAAAAAGAAAAGGCTATCCGGTGGTAACGCGCGTGACCCCCGCCACTGTTTTTTGGCCGGCGGAAGACTACCACCACCGCTATTATGAACGAGCCGGCACGCAGCCTTATTGCCACCGCCGTGTTAAACGGTTTGAAGATTAATTTTTGTGTTCCGGGGCTTCCGTAACGGCTAAATAAGTGCCGCCCAGCATAATACCCAAAGCCGTACAAAAGCAAACCCCTATCGTCTGCCCAACCAGCAGGCAGGATAATGCTACCCCAATAAAAGGGGCAAATGCATAATAAATCCCGGTGCGTGCTGCACCCAGCACCCGCTGTGCCCGGATATAGAAATACACACTGCACCCGTAGGCCAAGGCCCCCAGTAAAAGGGCTCCGGCAATATAGCCGGCCTGGTGCGAAATTCCACCCAATGCCCCGGCCAGCAGCAAGGCCCCCAGCCCCGAGCCGAAGCCCTTTACCATTACGGTTTGTATGGGGTTCTTGCCCGATAAAGCGCGGGTGGTGTTGTTTTCAAACCCCCAACATACGCAAGCCAAAAGGGCCAGTACAGCCCCGCCGGAAAAAGCCAACGCGGAGAAATCCTCCACCGTTAGCAGTATGCAGGCGGTTGTAATAAATAAAATGGCGGCCCACAGCCGGCGGCTTACTTTTTCTTTAAACCATATTCCGGCAATCAATGCAGTGGCGACGATTTCAAAATTGTTGAGTAATGCCACCGTTGCGGGGGTGGTGGTTTTTAACCCCCATAACAAAAGCACGGGGGCGGCAATATCCAAAAGCACCATAGCCGTTAGGTAGGGGATATCTCGGCGGTCCAAGGGTGGCTCCTGCTGCGTATGCGGGAGTTGGCAGCCATACACGACGGCCATTCCCAGCCCGGCGCCCAAATATAAAAGAGAAGCCAAAAAAGTTGGGTCCAGCTGCTTTAAAAGCAACTTAGAAAAAGGTGCGCTCATTCCATAAAATAAGGCGGCGGCCAGCGCATAAAAAATGGCCAAGCGGCGGGAATACATAAAAGTATTGTAGCAAAAGAAGTATAAAACAAAAAAGGAAGAGGGATCTCGGCCTCTTCCTGGTAAAACGCCTAACGGCTAAATAAAAAAATACGCCCTCTAGGAGAATCGAACTCCTCTTTTCGGATTGAAAATCCGACGTCCTAACCGATAGACGAAGAGGGCATTAAAAGTGCGCCCGGTGAGACTTGAACTCACGGCCCCCCGCTTAAAAGGCGGATGCTCTACCACTGAGCTACGAGCGCAAGAAAAGCAGTCAAAAGAACTATCCGGGTTTAATCTGGTATCGGGTTAAACCCAACATATTTATTATACTACAAATTTAAGCACACATACAAGAAATTTTTTATTTTTTTGCTGCGGCTTTTTTTCCGATAATTTATTATAACACTTTTTTTGTTTTTGCGTCAAACCTCTTTTAAAACCCCTTTTGTTTGACAACCCCCGCCGTGCTTGCTACCATATACAAAAGGGGTTTTATACCCGATTTTATTTTGTGAGGGTTTTATGAAAAAAGTTATTAATTCCAACAATGCTCCCAAAGCGATTGGCCCGTATTCCCAAGCTATTGAAGAAGGCGGCTTTGTATTTACTTCCGGCGTATTGCCCATTGACCCCGTTACCGGAGAAATTTTTAGCGGCGATATCCGCGTGCAAACTGAACTGATTTTAAACAATTTGGAAAATATTTTAAAAGAAGCCGGCTGCACGTTAAAACACGTCGTCAAAACCACTGTTTTTATGACGGATTTAACTAAATTTGCCGAAATGAATGCCGTGTATGCGTCTTTCTTTAAAGAAAATCCTCCGGCCCGCAGCACTATCCAAGTAGTGGCCTTGCCTAAAGGAAGCGTGGTGGAAATTGAAGCCATCGCCAAGAAATAACGCATTATGACCATTCAAGACCAAGTGCTTTCCAGCCGTTTAAACGGCATTTTGCTCCCGCTTGCCGCTATGAAAACCGACGCCGATTGGGGCGTGGGGGATTTTTCTTCCCTGCGGCAATGGACGGAATTTTTAGCTTCCCAAGGCGCTAGAATTATCCAAATCCTTCCTTTACAGGAAACCGCCCCCGGCATAACCTGCCCTTATTCGGCGTTAAGCGCTTTTGCTACGGATCCCGTCTACACCGATATTTCCGACGTGCCCGATATTGCCGCCAGTTCCCGCGCACAGGAGTTTATCACTTCCCTCGCGCCCCAAATCCGGGATTGGCACCACGCCAAAAAAGCGCCGTTCTTTGCGGTAAAGCAAGCTAAGCTTAAGGCGTTGTGGTTTGGATACCAGCATTTCTTGCAGACGGAGGCTTCCGCCAACACGCCCCGCTTTCAAGCCTTCGAGGCGTACACGGCGGCTCAGTCCGGCTGGCTGCGCGGGTATGCAGTCTTTCGGGCAATTAAAGAATTTTACAAATGGCAAACCTGGACCCAGTGGCCCGAGGGCTTGCGCAATTTTGATAAAAACGCCGTCAATACTTTTGAAACCCAATATCGCGAATACGTCAATTACTTTGCTTATATGCAATGGATTTTGGACCAGCAACTGCGCCGGGCCAAAGTGCTCGCGCAGGAAAAGGGCGTGCTCATTTTTGGGGACATTCCCTTCGGAACCAATTTGGACAGTGCCGAAGTGTGGTCCGAACGCGCCAACTACCGCCTGGGGTGGGAAATCGGCGCTCCGGCGGACCAATTTTCCAAGGGCGGCCAGCGCTGGGGCTTGCCCGCGTACGATTGGGTATACCAGCACTCCCATAATTTGGAATTGTGGCGGCGCAAAATCCGCCGTGTGACGGAACTGTATGACATTTTCCGCCTGGACCATTTGGTGGGGTTTTTCCGCACCTATGTGTTTGCACCGGGCGACGAGGTGGGTTCGTTCGATATTCAGGGCGAACAAAACCAAATCGACCGCGGGTATAACTTTTTGCGTATGGTGCTTGACGAAGCCAAAGGCAAGCTGCCTGTGGGCGAGGACTTGGGGGTCATTCCCAATTATGTACGCCGTATGTTGGTGGATTTGCGCATTCCCGGGTATAAAGTATTGCGTTGGGAACGCGAAGACAATGGCTACTACCGCGAGCCGCGCAACTATCCGCAGGTATCGTTGGCCACTACTTCTACGCACGACACCGAAACCGTGCGCGGCTGGTGGGAAACGATGGACCAACGCGAACGCGCCAATATCTGGGAAATGATTTCCGCCCAAAAAACAGACGGCAATGTGCCGTTTACCGCCGATACGCAGCGCGCCATTTTGCGCCGCGTGCTCGGCTCCAATTCCGCCATTACGCTTTTCTCCTGGCAAGACATCATTGGCACCCTGGACCGGGTGAACACCCCCGGCACCGTGGGCGAAGAAAATTGGACTTACCGCAGCGAATATACGCCTAGCCAAGCGGCCGAAGTCTACCGCGAACAGCTGGCTATGTACCGCGAACTTTTAAAGGAGACGGGCCGCGCCTAAGGCCCTTGTATGAAGCCATTTACCGCCATTATTCCCGCCGCCGGCAAGGGCGTACGGCTGTTGCCGTATACGGCCAATATGCCTAAAACTATGATTACGGTGGCGGGCAAACCCATTTTGGGCCATATCTTGGACCAAGTGGAAAGTTTGGGAATAAAAAAAGTTGTGTTTATTGTCGGGTATAAAAAAGAAGCGATTGTGGAGTTTGTGCAATCCCAGTACCCGCACTTGGACGTAACGTTTGTGGAACAGCCCGAGCCTAAGGGTTTGGGCCACGCTGTTTACCTGGCTAAACCGTATGTGGCGGGTCCGTGCTTTGTTTTGCTGGGGGATACGATTGTAGACGGCGATTTGAAACCGTTGGTGTTTGGCGGGAAAAATGCTATCGGTATCCGCACCGTGCAGGATCCGTCTCGCTTTGGCATTGTGGAAATGAAAAACGGGCGGATTGTTTCGTTTGAAGAAAAGCCCGAAAAGCCCAAATCCAATCTGGCTATTATCGGCGCGTATGCATTTTTGGAGTCTGCCCAGTTATTTGACGCGTTGGAAGAAGTAATCCGCTCCGGCAAAACGGTTAAAAATGAAATCCAACTGACAGACGCCTTGTCGGTCTTGCTTGGCCGCGGGGTGGAAATTGTGCCCGTGGAAATGGACGACTGGTTTGATTGCGGCACGGTGGAAGTGTTGCTGCAGACGAACCGGTTGCTTTTGGACCGCCACCACCAAGTGCCTGCTGAAGTGGAAAAACAAAATAAAATTATACCGCCGTGTTGGATTGCCGAGGGCGTAAGCGCCCGGAATTGCGTGTTGGGGCCTTATGTGTCGGTAGCGTATGAAGCGGAGTTGACGGAGTGCACGCTGCAGGACGTTATTGTGGGGCCACAAACGAAGTTTACCCACAAAACCGCCTCGCATGTAGTGCTGGATAAATACAACCTATAAATTGTTATTTTTTAGCGGAAGCCTCTGCTGCGGCTGCGGCAGAGGTTTTTTGTTGGGCGGAAGAAGTTTTGTTCTTGGCCGTGCCGGAAGAAAGCGTCTTTTCGGCTTGTGCGGGAAGCGGCTGGGAAGCCGTAGCGGAGGAGGCTTTTTTAGAAACGGCGGCTTCGTCGCCCTCGGCGTTGGTGGCTTCTTCCGCAACCGGTTCGGGCAGGGGGAATAGTTCGTTAGCCAGTTGCTCTGCCTGGGTGCGGGCTTCGTTGTAAGCCGTAACGGCTTGTACAAATTGGGAAGTGGGGCGGTTAGCGTCCGTGTTTTTGGCAATTTCCAATTCCAGCTGTGCTTTTTTAATTTCGAAATTGTTTAAAGCCATTAAGAGGCGGATTTGATTTACCAGACGGTCTTTTTCTTCGTTCACTACTACTGGGCAGGATTGGAGCGCTTCGTTTAAAATAGAAAGATTGCGTTGGGCGGTTTGAGCGGAAACAGCCTGCAGGACAGGGTTCTCTTGTGAGAGAGGCGGCACCGAAACGGAGGCCGCCAGCGTAGCCCCTTGCTGAGGAAGATACAAATTGCCCACCATCATTCCGCCTACAAACAACAGCGCCATGGTAAATAAATAAAGAATATAACGCATAAAAAATCCTTTTCTATATTCTATCAAAATGAACTGAAAATAAATATAATAAAACTAATATGAAAAGAATATCCTGCTTTGCGGGGTAAATTTTTGTTGCCTGCTTTCGCTTATTGCAGGCATGCCCGGCCGGTGCGGTATTGACGGCGGGACTGGCAGGCAGGTAGAAATTTTAAGAATAATAGGAGTGTTTATGGCAAAAATTAGATTTGGCAAAAAAGGACATTTAGAGCTGGAAATCACCCCGCTGACCATCTGGTCCAACCCCGGCAGCGAAGGGGAATTTATGGAATACCAGCTGGGGTTATATTGTGAGGGAGAAAGCGTTTTTAACCCGGCTTTGGCGGAGAAACTGGTGGCGCTAAAGGACGAAGAAAGCATTTATCTTTCGGATTTTATCGCCGAAACGCTGGCCGAGCGGAAGGAAAACAACTGGAATATGCTGGAGCCAAAAGTGTCTTTGTATATGCGTCCGGTTCCGCCGCCGGCGGCGTGTTGCTCCACTTATAATTTGCCGGATAATTTTTTGTTGCAGCTGACGTTGGAACAAAATATTTTTGCGGGGGAGAACAAAGTGTTTGGTCCTTATTCCAACACGGGCCTGAACATCAATTTTGAAGCTCCCGCCAAAGACTGGGCCGAGTTTGCCAAGGCTATCCGCGCCGAAGAAGAAGACTTCGACGAGGAAGAAACCCCGGCCGAAGACCCCTACCGCAGCTGAGGGGAAACCTCTTTTGCAAAAAACAAAAACCCCGCTTTTATGAGCGGGGTTTTTGCGTTACGTTAAACTCAGCGGGCCAGGCCCAGTGTTTCCAAATCGTCTGGCACATATACCGGGCCACTAAATTCCAGTTTGGCTTCGGCCGTATACAAACGTTTTCGTTCGGGCAGGCAGTTATCCTGCGTGTGGTAGAGCACCAGCTTTTTGGCGCCCAGTTCCCGTGCGGTGCGGGCTGCGTCCAAGGCGGTGCTGTGGTGCTTTTCATAGGGGTTAAAAATATCCCGCTCCGCATACAAACAGAAAGCTTCCGAAAGCAGCCAATCCGCCCCTTGGGCGTAGCGTTGGCAAGCGGGGTTGTATGGTTCGTCCCCCAGGCAGACCAGTACTTGCCCGTCCGGCAGGACGGCGCGGTAGCCGAATTGTTTGGTTTTGGTGGAGCGAATGTCAAAAGCGGTGCAGGAAAAACCGGCGGCTGTGAATGTATCTCCGTCCTGCAGGCGGACGAACTTTATTCCGTGGTCCAATACAGCTTGCAGTTTGGCGGTCAGCGTCATACGGCAAAAAGTGCGGAGTTTTTCCTCGCATTCGTCGTGGCAATAAATGGTCAAGCCCGGGTGTTTCCCGCGCATAAAGAGAGAGGCCGCCAGCCGGATTACCCAAATGACGCCTAAAATATGGTCCGTGTGCCCGTGCGTTACAAACAAGGCCGGAACTTGCGCCAAGGGGATAGAGGCTTTTTCCAGCTGGGCCAAAATGCCGTTTCCGCCGCCGGCATCCGTCAGGAAATACTGCTCGCCGTTTTGCAAAGCAAAGCAGGTGTTGTAGCATTTAGTGACAAGCGCATTGCCTGTCCCTAATAAAATCAGTTGGGTAGACATATATTTATTTTATCTTTTTGGAAGCGTGGGATAGGGAATTCTTCAGTTGGCGTTGGATAATATGCTGGAGGTATACCTGCCGGATGGCGGCTGTGTAGGGGGCAATGGTATATCGGGTAAGTTTGGGCAAACGCGGCGCACCGGCCGGGCGTGGCTCGAATAATTGGCGCGGAAGCAACCGTGCAATGCCTGGCATAACACGTTGGGCATAGAGGTCGGGTATTCGGGCGGCTCCGGCATAGCGCACCAGTGAATAAGCAAAGGCATTGCAGTTGACGGCTTTATTGGGGCGGGTGCTGTGGTACGGCTCGGTAACGGAAAAGAATGTGCCGTAAGGCAGCGGGCGGCGGCGCGTATAGGCCATATAGTGCCGGGCGCGCTGCAAGAGGCGCAAGGCAAAATCTTCGTCAGAATAGGGGGAAAACACTTCCCCAAACGCAAAGTTCCATTTTTGGTTGCCTGTTTGGGCAAAGAAATCCCGTACGGACTCCATTTCCCGCGGGGCGTTTAGGTGGGCCACTAAATAGCCGTCCGCGTGCCCGATAAGTTGGGTGCCTTTTTCGGCATAGGCAGCAATAATAAAGCCTTTGTATCCGTGGCCAAAATCTTGCTCCAACTCTTTAAAATACGCTTGGGGATTTCGGGGGTTATATTTGCGGGCAAACGCCTGCGGATTTTGCGGAAGGACCACCAGTAGCGAATGTCCATACGAACGGACAAAACGCCAATCCTGCTTAGTGTGAATGCCAAATTGCAACGCCATATCGATATTGCGGCCCAGCCAATACACCCGCGCCTGGGCCGGCGGACAGGCTGCTAAAACATAAAAGGCACAAAGTAAAACAGATAAAGCCAAGGGTTTCATTTATTTTATTGTAGCGTTTTGTAAAACGCTTCGACAGGGCCTAAAGACCTGTCTAATATATGGGTCCGGCGGAACCGATTGTTTGTGCCGTTTGAGCCAATAAATATAAAACCCCGCGCCAGCGGGGTTTTATATTTATATGGAGAGGGAGGGATTCGCCTTCCGGTAAAATTCCTGACGGGATTTTCCTGCAGACCGGGCTCGCGGTTTTGGCCTTGCGCACTAGCAGGCGCAAACCAAAACATCGCTGCGCCTTTCAAATCCCTACGCGGCACAAAGCAGTTTGTGCCGCTCCAACCGCATAATATAAAAACCCCGCAAAAGCGGGGTTTTAAATTTATACGGTGGGTGTAGTTTGGGCAGCATTATGCTGATTTTTCAAACAGGCAAAAAATGGCATTTTTTTCTTTCCAAAGCGGTAGAAAAGCGGTTGAAAATGGCATTTCTAATTTTTCAGCAAAGCGGCAATGAAGCGGCAAAAAGTGCTAGTTTTTCTGTTTTGCTAAAGCGACAGAAAAGCGGCTGAAAATGGTACTTTTTGATAAATTTTGAAGCGGGGAGAAAGCGGCGAGAATGCTAACTCCCAAAGCGACGATAAAGCGAGGAAAATGGCTTTTAAACAGGGGACAAACAGACGAGAGATGCTATTTCCCTGCTAAACAGGGTAAATACAGGGAAAAATAAAGAATTTATTTGAAATTTTAAAGGTTTCCCGTACTAACACCCGATACAAATCTAACAAATTCCCTAAAATTCGGAACAGGGAACAAGCAGGGAAAAATACTCATTTTTAAGTAAATTTTTAAAAGCTGTATGCTAGGAAGGTTAAGCGATTGCAATATTTATTTGCCTTTTGGAGGATGTTTTCCGCCACCCACCCATTGGCCAGTTAAGCGCCATATTTCATAACAAAATAGCCAGTGCGATGTCCAAGGAACAATTGTGTGAGCTATAAAATCTTGTTGTGTGAATTCGTTGGCAGCGGGAAAGTATAAACATAAATTTCGTTCTTTGTTTAAAGCATCTTTAGGATATAGATGGGGGATGGGTTTTTCAGGTAAATCTTCTAATTTTGGATTAATAACAAAAACCTTCGGGCGTTCTCCTCGCTTATATTCCAATTCAATGGTATAACTGTTCATGGAAGAATCAGGTTGTAAGATACCCTGCCAGATCACAAAATGGGCGCTTTTGTTAATTACGGTAAAAGAAGGGAAACAGCGTTTCATTTCGGTTATTTGCCATTGAATCGGTCGTGGTTTCTTATTTGACGGATTTTTCCAGAATTTAATTACCATAAAAAGTATGTTTGGGTACGGCTAAGGTGTTTGCCATAGCTGTTGTTAATTTCCCCGTATTAGTAACACGGAGATTTTTTGCTGTTTCTGGAGAGGCAATTGCCTTGGCTACGGTGGTTAGAGCTTGATTTACTATCGGTTCTCCAAATAGACGACTTAAAATCATTTTTTGATTGGATAGCGAAGTAGTTTTTTGTAACGATATAAAATCTTGCGCTAATGCAGCAATTTGGGAACGAAAATGAAAATATCCCTCCGGATCTTCATACCATTTTTCGCTGAAGCATTCTTGGCTATCAAGCGGGTTGAGAACGGCTAATGGCGATGTGTGACTATCAACTTTTTGCTTAATATCATTGAGTGCTGAAGAAAAAGCCGTAAGAATCGTATTTTCTCCTTGATATGCATTGGCTAAAAGAGTAGTTAATACAATAGATCGCGGTTGCCAATTTTCATTCATTCCTTTAAAAGCTACATCCCTCCAGCGTTTAAATAGTTGTACTGTGTTTTGCAAAGGACTCTGTGTATAGGCAGAAGGACGCTTGGGCAAAGGTTCGTTTTTGGAGGATGTTAATACACGGCGTTCACATTGTTCTAAGAACCATTTTCGGTATCCACGAGGGTTTGAAGATATCCATGTCTTAATTTCTCGATCTGGGATTAGCAAATTATCTTCTCCACGCAGGCGGTCTGGGATGGCGGGCAAGATATCCAAATGAAACTGTCGCGAAAAATTTACACAAACACAACGTTTTTTTAATTCAACATTATTTATTCCATAGAGTTTAATTAGAAAGCTTTTCAATTCGGTAAGTAAATTCATGGGATCGAGGGAAATCGTTGCCCCATCTTTAAGCAAACAAACCAAATCGACATCGTATTCTTCTCGTGAGAGCGGTTTTACGGTCGTTTGTATAGCAAAAGATCCTTGGGGAAAGATTTCTAAATTATAAGTTGAAAAAGGGCTACCAACTCGTTGAAGTTCCCTTTGTATCTCTTCATATTTTTCTCTGGCTAAAGTATATTGCGGTTGGGCTATTTGAAGGTTCTGGCAAATAGTGTGTAATAAATTTTCTAGATTTAACATTATTTTTCCTCACTTCTATAAAATGGTTCAAAAGGGTCTATTTTAGTTTCAAAAAAATGTTTTACTTTGGGAGAAGCTTTTCTTGCTTCCGTTTCTCCTAAGGCAACGAGTTCATTGAGGCACTGGCTTCCATCGAGACTAAATTTTCCGTTAGGTACAGTAGGAGATATGCGAATATAGCGTTCTGATAATAATAATTGTGCGGAACTTGAGGCGGCGGACATTTGTGCTCGTGTAAATAGATCTGATATATGAAGAGCCCAACCGAATGCACTTTTTGTAGAGGATGAAATATTGAGTGGTTCTTGTGTACAACCAATACTTAACATAGATATATTTTTAACATCTTGCCCCAGTAACGTTTGGGCTTCAGTAATGGCTACTAATGCCGGATCATTTGCCCATATTCCACCATCAATCAGAGGAATATTTCTCAAAAAATATGTCGGGAAGTACGTTGGGGCTGCTGAAGTGGCGAGGGCAACGGCATAGGCCTGTTCTTTGTAATCCCCCCGCAAGCGTTCATGATGTGCTGTTTTGTATAAGTGTACCTCGCCGGTTTGTAAATTAAAAGAAGGAATTACAAGACGGGTTATAGCTTCCCCTAATTTTCTATTTCCAAATACATTTTTTAGCGCATCTTCTAAAGGAGCACGCTCATATTTGCCTTTAAGAATCCATTTTAATAATTTTTTTGGAAGACAGATTGTTTGGGGAAAAATTTGGGGTCCGTATTTTTGATAAAAGTTTAAAATATCTGCAGCTGGCATCCCCAAGCCAAGGCCTAATGCTAGGATCCCTCCGGTGGAAGTTCCTACAATCAAATCGAAATAAGATGCTACATTCCCCCCAGAGTGACAATATTGTTTCTCAAGGTCGGCCAAGAGGGATGCTACAAAGGCTCCTTTAATTCCGCCCCCATCTATTGATAAAATTTTAAAAGGTTTTGTACTCGACATATCTTTTCTTCTTTAAAATCATATCAAATTATTTTATTTTTATCAAATAAAACAAAAGAGTGCTAATTTTGAAATAATATCCACAAATTGAGTTTTAATTAAATTTTAAGGATTTTTTGTTCCGCCATCATAAGAAACAGCATGTCCGGACTTAATTAACTCTGCACCTAAGCTTTTATCGTTAACTCCCACATCGCAAAGTAGCCGGAAATACTTATCTCGTCCACAATTGTACAGTAGAATTTTGCCGCTTTTAAGAAAGCGTTCACTAAACTCCTTGGCTTGTTTGGCTCGGGCTTTTGTTTCTGCGGTACTACCTTTCATTTCAGGGCAATCCATTCCTCGAATGCGAATGGAAATATGTTTGCAGAAAACATCAATATCGCAAGAAGGAATATCTATGTAGAATGTATCCCCATCATATACAGATATCAAGGATACATTGTCAAAATTTGCCATATCTTTTTGTTGGCTTGCATTTACATGTGCACAGCTGTCCAAGAACAGTACACAGGTTAGTATAAGTGATATTTTACCTATAGCCATAAGGTCTCCTTAAATCCATACCATTTCTAAATATATTGCCAATCTGGCATTTTTTGACAAATTAGCAGCGGAAATAAAGTACAATGATTTTAATGTGGAGCCATTATGCCCTTTAATATACCAACGAAACAAGATTTTTTAGATAACCGCAAACAGGCAGAACAAGATTTGTTGGAATATGTAGCTTTTGCGGTGTTTCCTTGCGTGGATGATAGCAACGAGGATGCTTCCCGGTTTTTTAATCTATGGATGGATGGGAAAATTGTGCTAGAGCCGTTTTGGGAACAACACGGGGAAATTGCGGAACATCAAGAGCAATTTAAACAGTTTTGCAAGTTACAGATAGGGCAAGGAGCCGATTGGGAACAACCTGCCCAAAAATGTCGGGAAAATGAGTTGCAAGAAATCCAACAAGAAGCGAAGGATAGCAACGATTCTTGGCCGTCTGACGAAAGCGCAAAAGATATAAACTCATTTTCAGACAAGTTGGAAAAGTTTATAAATCAACTACCCGATGATATCATAAACAAGTTTGTCGTATTTTTCTTATCTACGAAGAATTTTATTGCCGTCAATGCCGCCAAGGCCCCTTCCGACATGCCAAAAGAAGCGCGTGAGCAAATCCCACAGGTAACCAAACAGTACAGAGCACAACTGTCCTATGAAGAAAAAAAGCGTATACTGGAGAAACTATATCCGTTTTGGGCTTTTTTAGATCATTTATGGGGTCAGAAATATACATTATCGGATCAATCTGTTCAGCGACAAGAATATCAAAAACGTTATAAAAAGGCGAAATTTGCCACCGCCAACTCTAGCCGAGAAAGAAAGAAATTAGCGCAGATTATTAACTCATTTTTTGATTCTTTGGAAGGCGAGTTCGCTGAGTTTAAAGAGGGCATAGAGGAATCGATTTTGCGGGCCCCATTACAAGTTGCTTTGCAGGAGTTACCACAGCAAGCCACCAGTGCCCGAGATGAAATGCATATTGTTTTGCCGGATGTATTTAAAGGCTGTTCTCAATATACAGAGGCCATTTGGTTGTTGGTAAGGAATCAAATTATTAGAGAATCACAACCGACGGATAATAAATTGCTCGAAGAATATATCGAACACAGAAAGCATTGTCCGAAATGTCAGTTGGCGGAAGAAAAAACTTTTAAAGTGATGGATTACCGTTATGGACGGCTAAAAGAGTTAATTTCATGCCCTATTTATCCAAAACACGAGCCGGTGCTGGAGCCAACCCATGCCCTTGCTCCCAAACAACTGGTATCTTACTACAAAGAACGATATCAAAAAATTCCGTGTGAGTTGCACAAATACTATTTGGCATTGGTATATAAGCGCAATTGTGAGTTTGAAAAGGCCCAAGCTTTGTTGATGTCTAATGACACCATTACTCCTTCTGCAAATTCAACTATGGGGACGGTTGTATCTGTATATTGTGCATGTGGCAAAGAAAATGAATATCATTTGAATGCGTTGCGTTCCCCTAAAATTGCTATTGGGCGGTTAGATGAAGAGGACCCGTTGGATATTCCGCAAATTAATGTGTGCCAACCGGATGGCCTGGCTATGTCTCGCGATATGTTAACACTTGAATATCAGGCAAACAGGCAAGATTGGTTGGTGCACCCTAAAAAAGAACAAGAAGGAAATTTGTGGTTTTTGTCCCAAGATAAGTTGTTTAATTTATTAGACAGGCAGATTGGCACTGCCGGAGAGCTAAATATTGATTTTGCGGAAAGTTTTGAACCGCTAACGCGTGATATTTGGCTATCGGACGTTGCCGGGATCGGAGTGTTTTGGGAAGGATCGGTATTGTTTGCAGGGCAACTATTACAGGGAGTAAAACATCCATTGTTAGGACGATTGCCGATAGGGTGGTACATAGAAGTAAAGGCGCAACGCCGCAGCAAAACTATTATGAAGAGCTTTGCCGAGAAATCATTTGTAGAGTAAATTATGCCTAAAACTCAATATATACAACAAAAAGAAAAATCACAGCCCTTGTTTATGAAGCGCGGGGATGTTTTGTCTGAATTTTTTGAAATATCAGACAAAGCCCGTGAAGGCGGCATGGGAGACGTATTTTTCTGCCGAGATAAACGTGATAACAAGTTTTGTGTATTAAAGACATTTAAAAAATATGATGATGAAGAGAAATTTAGAAAAGAAGCATTGCTTTGTCTTTCACTTCCGTGTCATCCGTATGTGACTTATACTCGCACGATTATTAATGATGGGGACACTTACTATATCCTCATGGATTATGTTGGAAAACAACCCTATTCTTTGGAAGATTCTGTAAAAGGAGAAACGTTGGAATCTGCTATAAAAATCGTCGATAGACAACAGGCGCTGATATGGGCTTCGCAAATTTGTAAAGGTATGATTTTTTTAAACGATTGTGGAATAGAGGTTCATAGAGATATTAAACCAAGTAATATCCTAATTTCTCCAGATAATAATATTAAAATTACGGATTTTGGACTATCTAGCATCGAAAACAAAGGTGGCACCCCGGGATATATTCCACCGGAATATTCTTTGCAAAATGCAAAACCTACGGTTCGAGGCGATATTTATTCTTTCGGGATTTTGCTTTATCAACTACTAAACAGGGGACAATTCCCTTATCAGACGGCAGGCACTGAAGACAAGTTATATCAAATAGACGCGTCGAAAGTTGAGGATTCCTGTTGCGGAGGGATTATTCAAAAATGCCTAGCTGAAGACCCGAGAAAAAGGTACAAGAATTTTGAAGAAATAGATGATAAAATAGAAAAGTATATCAAACAGACTTTCCCCATATATATTCCTTACAAAGAAGATACTAGTACAAAACCCTTTCTTTTCCTTCGTAAAATCTTCGATATTAATCCTAAAAATTATAAGGATATGTCTGCCCAGCAATTGTTTTTAAGGGGACAAGGATATTATTTGTTAACTCACTATAAGCATGCATTTACATTTCTAACACTCGCTATTCAGAAAGATAAGTCATTAAAAGAGGCACATTTGCTTAGAGAAAAATGTAGAGGCGCGATGTATTCTCCTAGCAGGTTATGTGCGATACGTTTTATCCTACTTCTTATTGTTTGGTTCTTTGTGATATCAGTTTTATCATTATTTTTTTCCCCTATCAAAATTTTATATAAACCGTTTGATACTTTTTTCCCTTTATTGCCCGTTGCTGTTTTGTTGGGAATAATTTTTCTCTTTTCAAAATACAGAGATTATGAAAATGAACACCCGGAATACTTGATACCATACTATATCTTACCAATCTATAGTGTTTGTACCGTACTGCTCTCCCGAACTGCTGATTCGCATCCTTCTATGCCTGGTTTGGTTCAAAAATTAGATGGTGTAATAAGGGTTGGATATGACGTGCTTGGGCTGGCAATACCATTTCTCATTGTCTGTGCCCCATTATTTCTTTTAATGTATGCGCGTAAAAAATCTTTTTCTTCCACAATAAAGGAGCTAATCAATAAAGGAAAATTTTATTATACCGTAAAAGAAATATATGCCTCGTTATATGCCTGGTTACTGGTTTATTGGCCTTTATTTTATTCACAAGATAGGAAGTATGTTTTGGAAGATTCGACTGAATTTTATAAAAATGTTGTAAATAATCCAGGATCATACACATCTTCTCAGCAAGAAGAAGCTTTATCGTATCTAATAAAATGCTCGGATAAATTTCCCAGAGACATTATCTTATGGTATCGCATAAAATTGGCTTCCTTGAAGAATGATTATAAAACTATGCTTGAACATATTGTTTCAGTCGATAAAGAGGTGGTAAAAAATAGCATATATTCTTATGACATACTTTTACAGAAAGCGCTATGCTATATAGCCCTGGAAGACAAAAAGCATGCTCAGGAAGTCTTTGGGGAAATAGAAGAAATGTACCGAAAATTTGCCAAAGAAGGAAAAACGATGAGAGGCAGACTGCTACGAGGAACAAAAGATGATCCTAATACGGAACGATATAATGCCGCCCATGTAGGACGTATCGCATTGTTAGCGTACACAATGCTTCTGCCTGCTTCTCTGAGCAATCAGTTAGATATTGCTAATTTGTTATACGATTTAGACGAATGGAAATGGGCCAAGAAGTACTATCAAGAAAATTTACCTCTCCCTACTAGTACAGATTTGGAAAAAATTGATGAAGAAATTAAGCAGCTTACTGATTGCTTTAACAGGGAGTTCCTGCCATCTTCAAAGATATCCTTCCATTTTTCTGAAGAATTCGGGGCGGCAAAGTATATGTATCAAAAATTAGCATTCTGCCAATATCAGACCAGGGAGTATGCTAATAGTTTTAAGAATTTTTCTTTAGCAATAGAAAAGTCCCCGCGAAATAGAGTTTTGTATGTTTGGCGTTTAAAATCTGCTATTAGATCTTTCCGTCAATCTTTTTTCTATGTTAGTTGTTTTAAAGATTTCTTTTGGTACCTAATGCTTCGTTTTGATTCAGGCTTGGCTTTTCAGCAGGACATAGTCAATAATCTCCTAGGTCGCAAAATCGTATAAATTCCTTTAATACAATGTCATAAAATGCCAGAAAGCCCCTTATCGTGAGGGGCTTTCGTATTTTATACGATTTTGCTTCTCTTGTGAATAGAAATGTCAGAAAATGCCAGATCCGTGCTTAAGGTAGATAGGTACTAAAGGAGAAAATTATGTTTATTGATGCTTTGAGTAAATTTTTTGATTGGAACGGACGTATTTGCCGCAGACAATTCCTGTTTTTATTTGTTTTGTCTGTTATTGCGGGGACATTGCTAATTGGCATGATGGGCGGAGAAGGAGGCAATGTTGTACTGTTGCTATTGCAACTCCTGTTAATCCCCAGTTATATGAAGCGTTTGCATGATATCGGTTGGTCCGGTGGGCTTATATTTTTATCACTAATTCCGTTCGTGGGGATGATTTTATTTTTCCTGATGTTAGTAGTAGGCGGAACGCATGGGAGCAATAAGTATGGCCCCGACCCAAGAGCGCCCAAAATTTCTTCCACTCGTAATGAAAATCAAGAATATGAGCAAGCACCCGTTTCTTCTGGTGATAGGTGGCAAGCTCTCGGAGATGGCTTGGCAGAATTCATTTTGCTGATTACGGGGCAGGATAAGTCACTGCAGAGTTTACAGGAAAAATTGGAGATGTGCTACTTGCTCTTAATAGAAACAGACCATTTAATATTTGTGAATTTTAGAGAGCATCGCGAACAAATTTCGGACCGCATGTTGGGACAGGTACTTTTGAAAAACAGCGCTAATAAAGAAATGTTTGGAAAAGCGGTTGATGAATATCATGCACGTATCCCCGTCTATATGGCTTGCAAGGAACTCATCAGTAAAAGCGGTGCTACAGTGGGTACACGGGCCTTTGCGCTAAGCCATTTTTTGCAGAAAGCCCGTGGAAAAGCTAGCGGGAAAGATATGACCGATGTAATAACAGGTAAAAAAGAGCTAGCGGCGGAAGATATGGGTGAGTTTTTGGATTTCTTTGAAAGTATGACACTAGTTATGAGCTTATCCCAAGCGTTGATTAGTATTAAACGCATTATGGATAAATTTAAAGAGTTATGAGGAGGCGTCTATGTTTTTCTTGTTAGTAATAGTCGTTTTAATCGTCATATGGTTTATCTATACATCTCGCGTTGCCTATTGCAACATGAAACTACTTGATTATGCATTATCTGGAGATGAATATAAAGTGCGCGAGTTATTGCGCACCAATGCAGATGTAAATATGCACGAGCCAAATGGCCTTACCCCTTTAATGGTGGCAGCCCAAAGAGGTCATATCCGGATTGTGAAATTGTTATTGGATGCCGGTGCAAATCCACGTTTAACAGACAACAAAGGATTTAATGCCCAATATCATGCCATGTGGTACGGACATCCGGAAATAGCGGCTTTGATTGATCAGTATATGTAGAAAGGAAGCGCAGTGGAAGGCAAGAGATAGGGCTTTTGCTCAATATGCGTTTCGTAGTAAGTTACTAGGCAACGGTTGCTCCAAGGTTCGTTGCACCAAGGGCGGTCCGTTACAGAAGGGCGACTTGAAAATGTCCCTGCTTATTATCCCTAGTTGGGTATTTGTAGTTATGCGGTATCTTCATATTTAGTGAGTAAGAAGATTAACCGGATGTGTAATTAACTTTCTGCTGGGAAAGGAAACTCTGAGTTTGTTAACTGCCCCGAAGTTTCAGTTAACAGCGGGTTTTACGGAACCTGTCATATTGAGTATACAACCGTTTAATCGGAAGCCTAAAATTCCTGTTATATGCGTGTAATTGCAAAGAGAGAATGACCCGTAATAAGAGCCGAGAGCCGTGCTATAAAGTGCTCCGGTAGGGCTCCGGCCAAGCATATTTTATTCCACTGCTTGGTGTCTAGTAGGTAGATTTTACGAATACAATGTCAGGAAATGCCAGATTTATGCCTATAGTGTAGGGGGCCACACCCGGTAGGGAGTAATCCCATAGTTGGCATATCTTACGTACCACCCTTACCCAAGGGGTACAACTAAGGAGATGTATATGACAAGTCTTATCATTGATGGATCCAATGTCGTTCGTTCGGCCTATGGCCTGCAAGGTAAACCAAATTTTGACCTAGAAGCCCGGCTGTCAGATCAATTGGTTGACTATGTGTCCAGTTTTAATACGGACTCTTCCAGAGAGATTGAATGTTATTTTGATGGTTATAAACGCGCCATTTCCCGCCCGCATGGAATGAGTGTGTTCTTCTCGGCTCGCCATAAAGCCGATAAACTCATCATCAATTCCATTTATGAGCATACCCAACAATATGGCCGCGATGTTTGCGTGGTTACGGCAGATAATGAAATTATCCAAGTAGCACGCGCTTGTGGTGCCGATGTGCAATACACATATTCTTTTTTAAAGGGTTTTTGGCCCTATATCAATTTCTAAGGAGATTATTATGACACAGCAAATTATTTCTTCCGAATTGGAAATGACACCTGAAATTAAAAACGCCATTTATCACATTAACCATGGAGACAATGTGTTTATCCATGGCCGTCCTGGAACTGGTAAATCCACTTTTTTGAAAGGACTTCGCTCACATTTAAATGTAAAAAGTAAAAATGCGATGTTTGTAGCTCCTACAGGTATTGCGGCTTTGAACATTCACGGACAGACAATCCACTCTTTCTTTCATATCAATCCCCAAGATATGCACGCACCGCTTGATTATGCCAACCGCAATGCTTTAAAAACTGCATGGCGCAACCTAGATATTTTAGTAATTGACGAAATATCTATGGTGCGTGCAGATATTTTTGACAAGATGAACGAGCGCCTACAGGAAGTTTTGGAAGATGAACGGCCTTTTGCCCATAAACAAGTTATCGTAGTGGGAGATTTAAACCAACTGGCCCCAGTGCTTAACGAAAAGTCCAATTTGCAACAAGACAAATTATGCAAAGAGAATTATAACACTTCCTACGTATTTGAGGCCAAATGTTGGAAAGAAATGAATTTTAAGCATATTTTCTTTACAAAAATTTTTCGCCAAACCGATAAGGAATTTACAAGCCATCTGGCCGCTTTGGAATCGGCACAAGGTACAAACTTCGGCAAGGCGCTTGATTATTTTAATAAGCGTGTAACGGATAAACGACCCCAAGAAGCCGTGTGTTTGTGCGCCCGAAAAATAGACGCCCAACGTATCAATCAGGCCGAACTTGATAAGCTGCCGCAACCCACCTATCGTATCCCAGCGTATCAAAGCAGTCGTTATGATAACGATTGGAAGGAGGCCAATTGTCCTGCTCCGAAGGTATTGTATCTTAAAATCGGCGCTAAAGTAATGTTCGTACGCAATGATGAGGAAAAGCAGTTTGTGAATGGTATGTTAGGGCGGGTAAAAAGTATCAATTGCGTTAAAGAGCGAGCGATTAAAAGCATTACGGTTGAAATCGCTCCTAACCGCGAAGTAGAGGTGCGTTGTTGTACGTGGTATAAGATGGTGCTTAACAAAAAAACAGGTCGCCAAGAGGCGGACCTAGAGAATTACTTTTGCCAGTTCCCACTACAATTAGCGTGGGCAACCACTATCCATAAAGCACAGGGTATGACTTTTGACTCTGCTTATGTGGATATGGGCGAAAAAGGGGCCTTTAGTATCGGCCAAACCTATGTAGCATTGAGCCGTGTACGCACCATTGAAGGATTGTGGCTTAAAAAACCGCTCAAAGAAACGGATATTTTGTCTAATCCAGCCGTAGAAAAGTTTTATCAAGAGATTAGGAATAAATGACATGAGAAAATCTACTACCGGCATCCCAGGCCTGGCTTTTTCTTGGCGGCGAGCTATTGGAATCAGCAAAATTAAACAAAAGATCTCTCGCAAAACGGGAATCCCCATGACCAAAAATGGGTTGGAACGCAAGTTGGGGCGTTTTGTTATCAATTTAATTATAAAGAAAAAATAAATCTTAAGGAGAAAATTATGTATAAGAAACTTTTGGTTGTTTTGACGAGCAGTTTATTTTTTGCCTGTGGGCCAACATTGCCCAGAGTTAATAATCGTACGCCGGAAAGTTATCAAGTATCACTAAAACAAGTGGAAGATTCCGTTCCGCCGGAAAAGCAAGAGGCCTTTGATTTATCAATGACCATACTGACAATGGAGAATATGAAGGAATATCTTGATCATGGCGCTATTGTTATGGATGATGAAGAAGAAAAAGAAACCAAGAAACGACTTCACGAGCAATTACACGGCAAAAATTATAAGCAGATTATAAACGAAGTTGATCAAATCATGCTGGTTAAAATGGAAAATGCCCAGCAACAATATGTGGAAGTATTGCGCGAGGTTGCCCAAGATTTATTAGCTTCAGGGCAGGCCCCTCATCTGCAAGGTTTAGTAATTTCTCATAATTCTTTAACGAAGGAAGAAGCCACTGTAACCGTTAAAAATATGTCCAAAACAGGAATTTCAGCGTTTATATTAGGAGCGGTGGAGACGGATGGAGAAATTCCTTTTGTAGCAGCAATAACTAAAGGATTGTCCGAGCCCTTGCAACCTAATGAAAGCCGAGTCGTTGCCATGCAATTAGATCCTGATATGGGTTGGAATAGATGGATAAATGGCAAACAAGCGGTCGTTTCTCCACAGTGGGTAGTATTTGCATTAGAGTATGTTGATGGAAAAGAAGTAGCGAATGAAGAATTTTACAAAGGATTAGAAGTCTTTATCAAACTACGCAGAAATTATGAATCTTTGTTGGAAAGTAAAAAGGATTGGCGTTCTGCTTTTAATGTGGATAATGTAGCTAAAGGATTTTTCCCATTATAGGGAACTGAGTAATGGCTTTAGGAGGTACAAGTATGGAAGTTCAAATGGCTTTAGATATTGCCGGAGCATACAATGCAACGGGCATTCATTTAACAGAATGTGCCAAAAAGAATAATTTTTTGTTGCCAAAGGATTTTTCCTTTCGAAAGACACGTCCTGCCGATATTTCTTACTTTGATATGGCTATTCGATATAAGAATCGGTTTTATGCCATACTGTTAGATATTTGCCACAATAATTCAAGTATAGTACCGGATTTGGCGGAACGAAAAGAAAGACTTATTAAACTTTGCCAGGCAAACAATCTCGTCCCCTGTATATTTCCACTAGATATGTCCTTTGGCAAACAAAGTGGCCCACATGGATATGGAACATATTTTGGCGGGGGATATGGCATATCGCAAATATTTACTCCGCACAGCAAGGAAAGTTGGAATTTGATTCATGCCGTAACAAATGAGCCCATAGATCCGAAAGAGGGCGCAACGGATGAATTGACACCTATGTCCGAATATGAAAAATACAATTTTGCTACGGATGTTGCTAAAAAAATAATTGCGGAAAAATATGGAGAGATTGTGGAGTGGAATGATGTTTTACCCGGGAATGCCCCGCAATTAACATACAAGAATAAAAAGCACAATGTAGAAGAGTGGTGTTGTGTTCGTGTGGTAGATAAACCGATTAAAGAATTGACGGAAAGTGAACGGGAACACGCTACGAGGGCTACCCACCTTTTTAACCCTATATTTAGCAAAAATGGTGTTTATTTTTTGATTTATATTGATCATAGCGAGGATAGGACAGCTCCCGGCTATCACTATAGTTATGAGATTAAAGAGGTATTTCATACGCCTTATGAGATAATAGACTAGGGGTGCTAATACGCGATTATGACTTGACTTCTGAGTCGTTATAAGCGGTAATGTGTATAGGAGAGAAATATGACCGATTACACACAATTAATCGCACGGGAATTATGCCTAAAATGGGCCGAAATAATAGATCGGCCCATACCGCCAATCGGGCGAAGTCTAATTATCAAATACCTGTTATGGTATGAACAAGCCAAGCGTGAGAAATTTTCTCCACTTGGCTTTTTCTATGAAGTAAAACAAGCCGCTCAAAATACGGACAAGCGGCCAAAAGCTACATTAGAAGTGGGCTCCAAAATGGTCCGATCTTATCAAGGCACTAAATACGAAGTAGAGATTATCCCACAGGGCTATTTGTACAAACATAAAACATATAAGAGTTTGTCCGGTGTAGCCAAAGCCATTACAGGGAAGAACTGGAACGGCAATGTATTCTTTGGAGTGAAAAAATGAGTGATAAGAAAATACGTTGTGCCATCTATACCCGTAAATCAACGGAAGAAGGGTTAGAACAGGAGTTTAATAGTTTGCAGGCCCAGCGAGAAGCCTGTGAAGCCTATATTAAAAGTCAAAAACACGAACATTGGACATTATTGCCTACGGCGTATGATGATGGCGGGTATTCGGGTGGGAACATGGATCGTCCAGCTTTAAAGCGCCTGCTATTAGATGTTCAAAACGGACTTATAGACATTATCGTAGTATACAAGATAGACCGTTTAACACGCAGTTTAATGGATTTTAGCAAGATTGTAGAAGTGCTAGACAAGCATAATGCCTCATTCGTGTCTATTACCCAGCACTTTAATACCACTACCAGTATGGGTAGGTTAACTCTCAATATGTTGCTCTCATTTGCTCAATTCGAGCGGGAAGTGACGGGGGAACGCATACGCGATAAAATCAGTGCCAGTAAAAAGAAAGGTATGTGGATGGGTGGCAAACCGCCATTAGGGTATTATCGCAAAGATAAGAAAATATACCCTGATGAAGAAAAAGTACAGCTAGTGTGCTCCATTTTTGAGAAATACATGGAGTTAAAAAGCACTACACTCCTAAAAGCGTGGCTAAATAAACAGGGGTATAATATATCGGTTGGCAATTTGAACTGCATTTTGCGTAATAAAGCATATATTGGTCTTGTAGGTCATAAAGGCACATGGTATCCGGGGGAACACCAGGGGATAATCTCAAAAGAATTATTTGAACAAGCACAAGGAGTTATGAATGATAACCGTATCAATCGCCAACATTATGACCCTAAAAAGAGCCTTTTATCAGGCAAGTTATATGATGATAAAGACAATGCCATGAGCCCAAGTTGGAGTACAGGTAGCGGCGGCAAGAAATACCGCTATTATGTCAGCCAAGCACTTATTCGCAAGGAGCCGGGCAAAGTGGGAAAAGTCAGTAAAGTCTCACTTCCAAAGTTAGAACAATTTATAGATAATTGGTTTAGTGAGTTTTTGAAGGACAAAACAAAAATATATCCCTATATCCAACAGTTTGGCGTAAGCAAGCAAAAGGAAATTATTAAGCAACTCTCATCCTATCCGATAACGCGGGATATGGAGAAATCACTTATTAAACGTGTTAAATTGCACCCCAATAAGATAGAAATCGCGCTACATCAAGAGCAAGTTATAGAGTTATTAAATGCCATTTATGAGAATAGAGACATGCGTTGTTTAAAACCAGAAGAACTGACGCGAGGAAACACCTACATGGAACCGTATCATATCGGCACGATAGATAACGGAGCCAAAGTAATCGTAGGACAATTTACAAAGCCGGATAAGAAACAAGATCAAAATCTTACCAAAATCTTGGCCCAAGCATTTAAGTGGCATCAGGATGTACTAAATGGTGCTAGTACAAAGCAGATTGCCGTGCGAGATAAGGTATCCTATCAGTATGTGGTACGACTGATCAATTTGGGGTTTCTATCCCCTAAGATTGTGCGTGCTATCCTAAACGGCACCCAACCTGCCGATTGCACGCTTAAAAAATTGCTCTCAATCCGCACACCGGATTGGCACGAACAAGAGAAAATCTTTGTCAAATAACCCATCGGAAAACAACTTCCTACGTATGCTTGTCAGCATAAAGTCCAATAAATTCTTATAAAGCCCCAAATAGGCAAAATAAGGCCATGCTATGAGTTGTTTATGTGGACTTTCTCGTCGATGAAATGGAAATAATGCGGAATATGCTGAAATTGGGGGACTAAAATACGGAGAGGGAGGGATTCGAACCCTCGATACCTTGCGGTATGCCAGTTTTCAAGACTAGTGCCTTAAACCACTCGGCCACCTCTCCCTATGTTTATTTTAATAATTTTCGTACTTCCGTGTCCGGTTTTCTAATCCGCTTTGAGAGGGATTCGGGGATATTCAAATTGCTATAATAACTTTAAGAGGTATTTATGGTAAAACAAGAATCGCCTAAAATCGCTTACCGCTTTGGAGATGGGGTTTATCTAAACCTCACCAATCGCTGCCCCAATTTATGCACCTTTTGTATCAAGACTAAGTGGAAAATGGACTTCCACGGCAACAACCTGAATTTAGCGGGCAATGAACCGTCCGCCGGCGAAGTGGTATCCGCCTTGGAACAAGAACTGAAAAAGGCTCCGTTTAAGGAAGTGGTGTTCTGCGGGTATGGCGAACCTACCATGCGCTTGGACGTATTGCTGTTTGTGGCGCAGACGCTGAAAGGCTGGATGGCGCAAGCGAAATATCCGCCCTTTAAAGTTCGTCTAAATACCAATGGCTTGGGGAATTTAATTAACCACAAAAACATAGTGCCCGACTTGCGCCGTGTGGTAGATGTGGTAAATGTCAGCCTCAATGCCGAGAACGAAACCGTGTGGCGCAGCATTGTTTGCCCGGCCGCCGGATACGAAAACGGTTACGGCGCCGTATGCGAATTTATCCGCTTGTGCGTGGCCGCCGGGTTCGAACGGGTGGTAGCCAGCTGTGTGGACCAAACCGGTGCGGACGCACAGGCCGTTAAAAAAGTAGCCGAAGAATGCGGCGCCGAATTTTATTTAAGGAGCTTTTTAGATGCCCAAAATTAAAAAACCCGGTGCATTGTTTGTGCTGTTTGTTCTGCTGATTGCCATCGTGCTGACGTGGTTCTTTGTCGCGTCCGAAGATTACTACGACTACGCCGCCGACACGATTGAAGGTTCCGCCTCCGTGGCGCCGCTGAATAAAGAAAGCTTGATTGCGCGCTTGCAGCCCGCTAAGCAGGCGTATGATACGGAAGTAAAATACCGTAAGTTTTATCTAACTGCGCCAGGGGCTAAAAAGGTGGAATTATTGGCCGATTTTAACCGATGGGGCAAGGACCCTATTGTGCTGAAAGCCTACCGCAAAGGTTATTTTGAAACCTCTGTTGCATTGACGGGCGGGGAATATAAGTATGTATTCTCGGTAGACGGAAAAGAAGTCCCGGATCCTACCAATTTGGACCGCCGGGAAATAGACGGACACGAAATTTGCATTAAAACGGTGAAATAATGAAAACAGCCCAGCTTGCTTCCCACTCCCGCGAAGACACCCTGTCTTTGGCTTCTCGCTTTGCCCACGCGCTTAAAGGGGGCGAGATTATTTTTTTGCGCGGTCCAATCGGCGCGGGAAAGACCGTGTTTGTAAAGGGCATTGCAGCGGCTATGGGGCTTAAAAGTTCGCCTACCAGCGCCAGCTTTAGCCTAATGAAAGAGTATAAGAATAAAAAACACCGTATGTTCCATATCGATTTGTTCCGTTTGGAAGAAGGGGAAGTGTTTAACCTAGGTTTTGAAGAAATGTTGGAAGACGAAAAGGCCGTGATTTTGGCGGAATGGCCGGACCCTATACGCCATATGCTGCCCCAAGACCGGTTGGAAATGGATTTTATCTTAAAAGAAGGCGACGAGCGCGAAATTGTGCTTAAGTCTTTTGGGCGCGTTTCTGACGCGCTGTTGGAGGAATTATGCAAAGCGGCAAACAAGTAACTTTGGCGATGGATACCTCTTCTTCGCCGCTTCTTTTTGTGCTGGAAAAAGACGGCAAACGCTACACGGCACGCCGCCGCGGCATTAAGCAGGAAAAATTGTTGTTTCCCGTGTTAAATGCCTTGCTGAAAAAAGCCGGAGCGGATTTGGCCGATATCGGGCGGGTGTTTATCATTCGCGGCCCGGGCCGCTTTACCGGGATACGCATTTCCCTGACGTTTGCGTCTATGATGAAGTATTTAAATCATACCGAAGTCCGCGGCGCCACCTTGTTTGAAGCGCTGCGCTTCCAGGCGGAAAATTCCCGCGCGTTTAAAAGCTGGAAGCAGCAACACCCGGACGGAGCTTTAGCGGTGGTTTTGCACGCGTTTAGGGAAGAATATTTCTTGCAGATTTTTGACGAACAAAACACCGCCCCGGCCTGGCTTTCGCGCGAGGAACTGCTGGAGCGGCTGGCGCAATATGGGCGCCCGCTCTGTGTGGCAGGAAGCGATAAAGACGCTTCCCCTTTAAGCGGTTTGTTGGGCGGGAAATATACCCTGGCGGAAGAAAAAGTCTGCCGGTTGCAGCCGGCCCAATTTTTGGAAATGGCCCGCCAGAACGGTTGGGAAAAAGACGCGCTGGAACCGCTCTACCTAAAACCCGCCCGTTTCGAGCTGATTAAACCCGTATGAAAATGCGCCCCGCACGCCCCCTGGACGCCGCCCGGCTGGCTTATATTGAAAGTACCCAGCCCATGAGTGCGCATTGGGGCGAAAAAGGAATGGCGGGGGAAATTGCCAATGCGGCTGCCCGCGTGTGGTGTTGGGAAGAAGACGGCGAAATCGTCGGTTTTTTGGCGCTGCGGCTGGCGGCCGGGTTTTGCGAAATTTTAAACTTGGCTGTATTGCCTGCCGCTTGCCGCAAAGGCATTGGGTTTCGGCTGTTGTCCCACGCGTTGCGGGACGTGCGCGAACACGGCGGAAGTACCGTCACGCTGGAAGTAAATGTGCGCAATCACCCGGCCATTGCCCTTTACACCAAAGCCGGCTTAAAAGAAATCGGCCGACGGGAAAAATTCTATAACGCGGCGGACGACGCGCTGATTATGGGAGCCAATTTATGAAACATTTTTTAGTATTTGTTTTCTGTTTGGCGGTATTGCCTGGGTGGGGCCTTTCGCTTAATGCGCAGAGCAAGCAGGAAGCGCGTTTATTTAACCAATTTTTAAAAGCCGTCTATACCCAGCGTGCGGACAGCCCCAAAGCCTTTGCCGAGCTGGAAAAAGCCCTGCAGCTAACGCCCGATTCCAAATATCTCAAGCGTATGTTGGTCTCCCAAGCGCTGACGGATAACACGCCCGAAAAAGCCGAGCCGTATTTAAATTTTATTGAACAAGGCGAAAACGACGCCGAAGACTGGTTGGTGTACGGAGCTTATCAATTAAAAAAGAACAACCTGCCGGAAGCGGAAAAAGCCTACCAAAAAGCCTTGGAACTGGATACGGACAATATACGGGTGTTGTATCAGTATGTGTTGGTGCTTTCGCTAATGAATGTGGACAAAGCGGTGGATAAGTTGCTTGTGTTGGCGGAAGAATACCCGGATTTGGCGCCTTCTATCTATACGGAAATTGGTTCCTTGTATTATGATAACAGACGTATGGATAAAGCGGTGGCGTATTTTGATAAAGCCATTCGCCTGGCGCCGGACGACCCCAACCCTCGTTTGGGCAAAGGGGAAGTGTACGAAAAAACCTCCCAGTATTTTTTAATGCTGCACGAATTTGAAGAACTGGAAAAAATGGGCTATGCCAATGCGGGCACGCTTTCGCGTATGGCGTCGGTGTATTTAATGGCAAACGATTTGCCCAAAGCAGAGGCCTATTTTTTAAAAGCTAAAGCCGATGATAACGGCGATGTTCCGTCTGCTTATTTTTTGGCGTTGCTGGCCGAGCAGCGGGGGGACTTTCCCCGCGCGATTGGGTATTTAAAAGACTCGGCCGATTATAATCGTTCTGCCAGCAAATGGCTGCAGGTCAGTTTTTATTTGCAGCGGTTAAACCAACCCGAAGAAAGTTTAAAAACCTTGGCCGAGGCTTATAAAAAATTTGACGGAAATGTGGAAATAGCCTATTTTTATGCACTGGCTTTAAACGACCATCAAGCGTATAAAAAAGCCGCCCAAGTGTTTAAAAAGTTGCTGGAAACCAATCCTTCTTACGAAGAAGCTCGCTTGCAGTATGCTTTTACATTGGACAGTTTAAAAAAATATAGAGAATTGGACGCCCAGTTGGAAATTTTGTTGGAGCAAAACCCCAAAAATGCTCCGGCGCTCAATCTGTATGCCTATTCATTGGCCGAGCGCAATATCCGCCTGGCGGACGCACAGGAATATATTGCCCGCGCGCTGGCACTTTATCCGGACGAAAATGCATTTATCGATACCCAAGCCTGGATTTATTTCAAACAAGGAAAATACCAGCAGGCGGCGGATATGCTTTCTGCCCTTTCGGCGGAGTTTGTGCAATCCGATGCGGAAATTTCCTACCACCTAGGGGCGGTTTTCTTTGCTTTGGGCGACTACGAAACAGCCCGCCCGTATTTGCAGTCCGCCCGCCAAACCATTAAAGCGGCCGCCAAACTGTACGACAAACTGCCAAAACAAAAGTAACCCGCATTCCTTGGTCTGTAATTAAAAAACCCCGGCGAATACCGGGGTTTTGGTTAAGAGGCGGGTTTTTCTTCGGCGTAAACAAACAAAAATCCACTCTTTAGAGTTACCGTAAAAGTCTTTCCGGTGGTTTGGTTGCTTAGGGTGTGGCCTGTTTGGCCGAAGGGAAGGTGTGCATTTTTTAATGGATATTTTAAACCGCTTAACGTAACCCCGCTGCATGTTTTAAGCGGAATAAGGCTCACCCGCGTGCCCGGCGTGCACGGGAAACGGCGCGGTTTTTCCACCGGGTAGATTTTCCACCCGGGGCCGGCAAAGGTCAGCTGCATATGGCGGGCATAGGGAAATACCGATAAAAAATTTCCCAGCGTAAAATCCAACCGCCCGCCCATAAAGCCCGTCAGCGTAACGGCTTTGCATCCGCGGGAAAGCAGCCAATCGAGGGCTTTTTCCAGATCTGTATTGTTTTGGTTATCCACAAAGATTAGGTTTTCCGGCCGGACGCATTTTTTAGCTTCGGCGGATACGGAGTCCAAATCCCCGATAATCACGTCCGGCGTAACGCCTGCTGCCAGGGCGCGGTCGGCCCCTCCGTCCGCTGCCAAAACCCAGTCGGCCTGTTGGGCCAGCGGTTTTAGAAATTCGGCCTGCGGGGTGTGCCCATTACCGATAAGTAATGCGTGTAACATACGCCTCCTCCCTCCTGCGGCGAAACGCCAGCAGGACAATCAGCCCCGTGGCAACCCCGATATAGAAAGGGTCCAGCACTTGTAAGAGTTCGTGTTTGGGAATGAACCGCCACGCCGTCATGGCGGCGGCGCTTGCCAAGGAAGAACATACAAATAATTTATCGCTGATCCGGCCCGGGGAAAGATACCCCATCAAAATTGGAACCAGCAAACACGCCGAAAAATACGACCCCAGCACCAGCCAAATTTCTTTAAAACTGCCGTGCAGCATATGCGCCATGCAAATTGCCAGCGCTCCCACGGCAAAAATGGCGATGCGGTTGGATAGAACCACATTTTTAAACCGCGTACGCAGCAAGTCGAAACTGAGCGTATTGGAAGCAATAAACAAAAACGAATTTAAGGTGGATAAGATAATTGCCAGTATCCCGGCCACAAAAAAACCGCGCAGGCCCACCGGCAATAACTGAATGGAATAGAAGAAATACGCTTGCCCCGGCTCGGCCTGTGGCAGGAGTGCCCGGGCATAGAGGGAACCGGTGGTGGTGCATAAGTCAAAGCAGAACCAAATGAACGTGGAAATCAAAACGCCCTTTTTTACCACAGCCGGGTTTTTAGCCGCAAAGCAACGTTGGTAGAAGCTGGGGTCAATGAGCGTAGAGAGGGCAATAAACCCCCAAATTAACGTGTTCAGCCACGAGTTTCCCCCTGTCAGCGTAAAGTGGGAGGCCGGCAAATGAGCCTTTAAAAAATCCAGCCCGCCAAATGTGCTTACAGAAAACAGCACCACCAAAAACACGGCGCTGCACATTACAAAAAATTGCACCAGGTCCGAAAATACGACCGAGCGGAACCCACCCCACGCCGTATACAGCCCCGCAAACAAGGTGCCCAGCGCCATACCCGGCAGTACGCCAATGCCAAACACCATATGCAAAAACATCCCCAAACTAAGTACATACGCTACTGGGGTGATGTAGAAAAAAGTAAACACCGCCGCTACTTTGGCCGATTTGGGCCCAAACATTTGCTCCGTCAAATCCGGCAGTGTAACGGACTGGGAGCGGGCCACTTTTGGCGCAATAAAAAAAGCGAAAACCAAATACGCAATGTACCAAAAAAAACCTTGCGTAACAAAATTGTAAATACCGTAGTTAAACGTAATTTCATTCACGCCAAAAATTCCGCCATACCAAGTGGCCACAAGCGTAGCCACAAACAAGGGCAGTGTTAGTTGGCGGCCCATAAGCAAATAGTCCAATATGCCCGAGGGTTTGGCGCCTTGTTTCTTTTTTAAACGGCGGTTTCCGTACACCGCAGCCCCTGCCGTGGCCGCCAGCACAGCAAAAAAGACGGCCCAATCCGCCGCGTGGAAATAAGAAACTGTTTTTAATTCGTTTAGCATATTCTAAAAAGCCCCTTGGCTGGCCAAGGGGCTTAGGTTTATTTTACCAAATAAAATATGCAGGTATCAGTAGCAGCAGGGAGAGCACCACTAAAATAACTTCCAGCTTTAAGAACCACTTTACCCACATGGGGTACGATATCCCGGCCAAGGCCAGCGCCCCCATGGTAACCGGGGCGGTGGGAATAATCGGGTTCCCCCAGCCTTCCCCAAACTGATAGGCCAAAATAACCGTTTGGCGCGATACGTTGACCAAATCCCCCAGCGGAACCATGATGGGCATGGTCAGCACGGCTTGGCCGGAACCGGAGGCGATAAAGAAGTTTAAAATCGTCTGAATGACGAACATCGCCTGCGAGGCCAAAATCGGGTGCAGCCCGCCGACGCTTTTGGTCATAGCGTGCAGGAACGTATCTAAAATGTGCCCGTTGGTGGCTACAATCACAATGGAGCGCGCCAGGGCCATCAGAATACACACGCTAATCATGGATTTGGCTCCGTCGATAATCGCATCGGTGGTTTGGTCCAGCGTTAATTTGCCGAAGTAGGCGCTCGCAATGGAAACGCCCAAAAACACCGCGGCGATTTCAATCATGTACCACTGATAGCGGATTACGCCATAAAACAGAACGAACATCCCCAGCAAGAACGAGGCAATCACCAACTTATGCGCCCGGGTCAAGCGGAAGGATTGGTCCACGACCACATCATTAATTACATTCAGTTCGGCGCGTTTTTCCAAGTCCATTTTATAGGTTAAACTTTTGGTGGGGTTTTTGCGCACGCGTTCGCCGTACCAGGTAAAAAACCCCGCCACGACGGAAGTGAAAATAAACCAAATTACCAAGCGGTATTGCCAGCCGGAATACATAGGCAGCTGGGCGATGGTTTGCGCAATCCCTACCGTGAACGGATTGACAAACGCAGACGAAAACCCCGTAAACGCGCCAATGAACGGAATGGACATACCGATTACCGTGTCATACCCTAACGAAAGGGCCAGCGGAATGAAAATGGGGATAAAAATCAGCGTTTCTTCTTCCATACCAAACATCGCCCCGCACAGCGAGAACAAGAACATACATACGGGAATAAAAAATTTCTTGTAGCGGGGTTTGTTGGCAAAAAAGAAACTGACTTTCTTTATCATCGTATTAATGGCGCCCGTGCGTTCAATAATCGTAAACAGCGCGCCCACTACCAAAATGAACGCGATAATTTCCGCACATTGGGTGAAACCTTCTACGGGGGCGGACAAGATGTCCCCAATGCCTTGGGGGGCTCTGTCCACGCTATGGTAGGAACCGGCTACCGCATAGGTGCGGCCGTCTTGTTCTACCCGGTCATATTGGCCGGAGGGGACGAACCACGTCAGCGCGGCCACGAACACCATAATGGAGAACACCAAAAAATAGGTGTTGCACAACATCTTTTTCATTTAATTTTGTTTTCCTCTTTATTAGTACAGCATTATTTTTGCAAGTTATGCATAAAAACGTCCCGCCGGCTCAAACAAGGGCTTTTCTGCCCAAAAATGCGGCGGGACGCAAAAAATTATTGCCACTTCATCAAATACGGCGGAATTAACAGCACAAACGACAGCAAATACATTACCACCAAAAGCGGTAGCATCCATTTAAGCCATTTGGGGTACGCAATGCGCGCAAAACCAATGGCCGCAATGGTGACGGGGTCCGTCGGGATAATCATATTCATCCAGCTTCCGCCCAATTGGAAGGCCAGCACCATTGTTTGGCGTGTGATGCCAATTAAGTCTGCCAAGGGGGCCAAAATGGGCATGGTCAACACGGCTTTGCCGGAACCCGACGGAATAAAGAAATCAATCACGGTTTGCAGCATCATAGCCGCCCACGAAGCGCACACCGGGTGCAGCTTGCTGATGCCGGAGGACATCCAGTTAAGCAGCGTATCCAAGATGTGCCCGTTATTGGCGATAATCACAATCGCCTGTGCAAAGCAGAGCAGCATGGCAATTTCGGCCATACCGCGTACGCCGTCAAAGAAAGCGTCCGTAAATTTTTGCATGCTCATTTTGCCCAAGAAGCCGCACACAAACCCTACGCCCAAAAACAGGGCGGCAATTTCCGTGATATACCAGCCGCTTTCTTCCAAGTGCAGCATTTCCATCAAGTCCACTCCCCACAGGCCTTTAATCATACTGCACAGCTGCGGTTTGAGCACGCCGGCAATCAGCGTCAGCATCCCTAACCCAAACGCGGCCAACACCCATTTTTGGCGGCGGGTCATACGGGTTTCTTCTTTATTTAGTTTTAATTCTTTGCGTTTTTCGATATCAAATTCGTAGGTTAAGCTTTTAGTAGGATCCTTGTGGATTTTGCGCGCATACACGCCCAGCCAGCTGATAACCACGGTGGTGCAGATAACCCAGATAATAAACCGGTACCCAATGCCCGAGTAGAGCGGCACCTGCGCTATGCCTTGTGCAATGCCTACCGTAAAGGGGTTGGTAAACGCGGCGGCAAACCCAACGCCCGCGCCAATAAACGGAATGGCGGTGCCGAGGGCGGAGTCGTACCCCAGCGAAAGCGCCAGCGGGATAAAGATAGGGATAAAAATCAGCGCTTCTTCGCACATACCAAAGGTAGCGCCGCACAGCGAAAATACGATAATCCCCAACGGAATAAACAAGAAGCGCAAATGAGGTTTGCGTTGAAAGAAATTACTGGCAGCCTGAATGCCTGCGGCAATGGCGCCGGTTTTTTCCACTACGGCCAGTACGCCGCCAATGACAAGCAGAAATACAATTACTTCCGCCGTGTTGGAAAACCCTTGAATGGGGGCTTTTAATAAATCAAATATCCCTTGAGGGTTGGCCGCAACGGGGTGGTACGTTCCGGCAACGACGACCTGGCGGCCGTCTACGTCCATTTTGTCATAAGCGCCGGAGGGAACAACCCACGTCAGCGCGGCTACGATTGCCAAGATAGACAAAATAATGGCAAACGTATTGAGTTTTATTTTGGACAGAATTTTAGACATTTCTTTCCGTATTTCCTCTGTGTTTTTTAAAATAAATAATAAATTATTATTTTACTAAATAACCCTGTACTCTATGTTGTTTTTTTGCAAAATTCCGCTTGCTGGGCAAGATGGGCTGTTGCGCTTCTTTGCTATTTTATATACTTTTACTATATGCTCTATATCGTTCCCACGCCTATCGGCAATTTGCAGGATATTACCCTGCGCGCTTTGGAAGTGCTCAAAACCGCCGACGCTGTTTTGTGCGAGGATACACGCCGTACCCAGATTTTACTTTCGCATTTTGGCATTTCTAAACCGACTTATCGATATAACGAAAATGACGACCGCTCCGTGGCCCGCTGTCTGGAAGCGCTTACGGGCGGCAAAACGTGCGCTTTAGTATCCGACTGCGGCACCCCGTGCATTTCCGACCCAGGGTGGAAGCTGGTTAAAGCCGCCGTGGCGGCGGGGGTGAAGGTATCTTCCTTGCCGGGGCCCAGTGCGGTGGCGTGTGCCTTGGCGGGGGCGGGCATTACGGGCGGAGCATTTACCTTTTTGGGTTTTTTGCCGCGCAAAGCCGGCAAAGCCGCTAAATTAATTTCGGCGGCCTACGGCCTTAATCACCCGGTGGTGGTGTACGAATCCCCTTACCGTGTGGTGAAAATGCTGGAACTGATTGCCAAAACCTTGGGGGACGATACGCCTGTGATTGCGGCGCGGGAGCTTTCCAAAGTGTACGAGGAATGGCTGCGCGGTACGGCCGCGGGATTAGCCCGGCAATTGGGGCAAAAAAACAAAGTGCAGGGCGAATTTGTGTTGATTATCGACCGCCCGGCCGAACCGGAGCGGGAGGAAGAAAATGAACCGGACCCATATTTTTAAAATCGTGGAAATGACGCCGTCCGATGCGGTACAGGCGGCCCGCGCCTTGGACGAAGGGGCCGTGGCGGTTTTGCCTACAGATACCGTGTACGGCATCGGTACGGGGGCCTTTTGCGAAAAATCCATTCAAGAAATTTACCGCATTAAAGAGCGGCCTGCCACTTCGCCGCTGCAGATTTTGACAGGCACCGTCCAACAGGCCCGCCGGGTGGCCGTATTTTCGCCTGCGGCGGAACGCTTGGCCGGTGCTTATTGGCCGGGTGCGCTTACCGCTATTTTACCGCCGACGGTGGAGGGGAAACCGCTCACCCGCGGGTTTGCCGGGTTGGGTATCCGCGTGCCGGGACACTTGTTTTTGACCGGGCTCTTGGCGCAAATGCAGAACCCTATGGCTTGCACCAGTGCCAACCTGCACGGGCAACCGGTAATAACGGACGAAGCAACCTTGTTAGAAACTTTTGCAGGAAAAGTGGATTTTATTTTTTTGGGCGGGACTTTAAGCCCGGTGGCTTCCAGCGTGGTGGATTTAACGGGCCCGCATGCCGTGCTGCTGCGGGAGGGGGGCATTCCTCGCACGGCCTTGGAAAAGACCCTCGGTGAGCCGCTGTGTAACAAATAGGAGGACGTATGAGCTTTTGGCAGGTTTTTGTATCGTATTCGTTGTTGGTGGCGGCGTCGTTGTCGCTCTTGACGTATTGGATTACTAAAAAGTTCGTGCTGAAAAAAATGAAACGTACCATTATGAAGGCCGAACATAATTACCAGCAGCAAATTGCTACGCTTCAAATGCAGCTGTCCGGCAAAGTAAACGTGCTGGAAAGCATGGTGGAAAAACTACGTCTTTCCAACCAGGAACTGAACCGCTTGAACGAAATCCGTGCCAAGTTTATGTCTATCGTGGCGCACGATTTGCGCCAGCCGCTTTCCTCCATTCAAGGGTTTACCTCCGTGCTTATGATGGATAACCCCCAGGGCGGCGGCAATAACGACCAAACGGCTTTAAATAACATCTTAAAAGCCACCGATAATATGAATATGTTGATGGCGGATTTGATGGATATCTCCATGATTGAGTCCGGGCGGTTTAAAATGGACGCCCAGCCATTTAATTTTAATGCTTTGCTCAATGATGTTATTACCTTGCAGGCTGTGAACGCCCAAAAGAAAGGTATCTTTTTGCAAAAGTGTGAATATCCCGCCGAAGTGACAGTCGTAGCGGACCGGTTTCGTATTTCGCAGGTAATTAATAACCTGATTGGAAATGCTATTAAATTTTCTCCCCAAGGCGGCTGTGTGGAAGCGCGGTTCTATGTAATGGACGGCGTATTGACCTTTAAAGTGGCCGACAACGGCCCGGGTTTGCTGCACGGCGAAAAGGGGAAAATTTTTCAAAAATTCCACCAATCCGATAACGACCGCACCCTTAAAAAACAAGGGTGGGGGTTGGGGTTATCCATCGCACAGGAAATTATCAACGCCCATGGCGGAGAAATTGGCGTGGTAAGCCCCGGGCTGGGGCAAGGTTCCGTCTTTTGGTTTACCATTCCGCAGGAGCCTAATGGTTTCCAGGCCGCGCAGCCGGCCGTTGAGGCTAAAGCCGCAGCACCGCATGTGGGGGCTGCCCAGCCGGCTGTTCCGTTAAACCCTTCGAACGGAACGCTTCCTCCGGACGCGGGGGGAGTTGCCCCCGGGCCGGATAAACCAGCCGCTTGATTTGCTAGACAATAAAAAGCCCGCTGTATAAGCGGGTTTTTTACGCTAAACAAACGGGAAATAAAAATCCGCCTAATCAGGCGGATAAAAAGGGGGCAGCCGATACCCCGGATTCTGTCAACCCTTGCGGGTTGGGATAACCATTACTCTTAGCGGCCTACTTGGTCGCGAACGCGGGCCGCGTGTGGACCGGTTTGGCCTTGCTCCGTGCGGGGTTTGCCTTGCCGCATTCATTGCTAAATGCGCGGTGCGCTCTTGCCGCACCATTTCACCCTTACCCTTGCGGGCGGTTTATTTTCTGTTGCACTTTCCGTCCAGCGGGGTGATATCGCCCCGCCGTCCCGTCCTTTCGGGCGGCGCACTGCCCTGTGGAGTCCGGAAGTTCCTCCCCCTAAGCCGGAATTGGCCGGGAGCGGTTATCTGGGCTGCCCAACATATTGTAGCAAAAATGCTTATAAATCGCCGAATAAATCCGGCTGTTGGGGCTTTTTAGGCGTTTTTTGGGCAGCGGTTTTTGCCGTGGGGTGCGTGCGCACTACGGGTTTTACTTCCACCCCGTTTACCATATTTTCCGCAGCGGCAGGAGCCTGGCCGTCCGGTTCGGGCGGCAGGTTGATAATCGGGTTGAAACCGACGGATTGTTTGGCATCCATAGCTTTGTTGGCCAGGGCATCGGGTGCTTTGTTGAGGTGGCGCAAAACGTGCTCTATATGAATGGTAAATCCGGCAGCCAACCGCCGGATATATAGCATACGGGCGGCTAAATCGGGATTTTTTATTTTGTATTCGCCCAAATACTGCTTGACCAGCAGTTGCGAGTCCGACTGGATAAATAATTCCGCGGCGCCCAGTTCTTTGGCTTTAATAAGCGCCAATTTTAAAGCAGTATATTCGGCTTGGTTATTGGTGCAGTGGGGCATAAAATGCCCTTCCTGCGCTAGAATTTTGCCGTCCATAGAGCAGATAATGTAGGCCGCCGCTCCCGGCCCGGGGTTCCCGCGGGAGCCGCCGTCAATGTTGATTTTTACTTGCATAGGGCTATTGTAGCAAAATCCGTGCGAAAGGCGCCAACTGCCCCCCAAAGCGAAAAAATCCTTTGCTTGCAACGACAATTTCGTATAATAAAAAAGTTGACCCGAAAGAGAGTGTTATGTTAAAACTGCGAAAAAGAAAACTACATATCAAATTAAAATGGGGCCTGCTGCCGGGCGTAATTTGTGCCATTGCGCTGGGTATTGTATGCGGGCTGTTCTTCCCCGACTGGCTGGTGCGCGTGGCGCTTACGTTTAATGGGCTTTTCGGTAACTTTTTGGGTTTTATTATCCCCTTGTTGATTGTGGGGCTGGTGGCGCCCGGAATTGCCGAATTGGGCCGCAGTGCGGGCAAATTGCTTTTTATCACTACGGTGCTGGCGTATGGGTTTACGCTGGCTTCGGGTTTTTTTAGCTATGCGGTGGCCAAGGCCAGTTATCCGTATTTGTTAGATGTGTCTGCCAAAACGGCGCAATTTGCCGCGGCGGCAGAGTTAAAACCATATTTTACCGTTGCTATGCCGCCTTTGATGGATGTGATGACGGCCCTGGTGCTGGCGTTTACGCTGGGGTTGGGAATGGCAGTTATCCAAGGCAGCCGCTTGAAAGGCATTATGTGGGACTTCCGCGATATTATTGACCGCGTCATCGCGCGCGTGATTATCCCGCTGCTTCCTTATTACATTTTCGGTATATTTTTAAATATGACGGTATCCGGCCAAGTGGTGGCGGTGCTGGGCGTATTTGCCAAAATTATCGTGCTGATTTTTGCTATCACGGCCGTGATGTTGGTGCTGCAGTTTACGGCGGCCGGCGTGGTGGCGCGGAGAAATCCGTTCCCGATGCTTAAAACGATGTTGGTCGCGTATATGACGGCGCTGGGCACGCAGTCCTCTGCCGCCACCATTCCCGTTACGCTCAAGCAAACCGTCAAGCTGGGCGTGCGCGAAGAGGTGGCCGGCTTTGTGGTGCCGCTGTGTGCAACCATTCACTTGTCCGGCAGTACAATGAAAATCGTGGCCTGTGCATTGGCTATTTTAGTAATGAGCGGTACGAATATGCCGTTTGCCCAGTTTGCGGGATTTATCTGCATGCTGGGGGTGACAATGGTGGCCGCGCCGGGCGTGCCGGGCGGGGCGATTATGGCCGCGCTGGGCATTTTGCAGAGTATGCTGGGCTTTGGCGAGGCCGAGCTGGGGCTAATGATTGCCCTGTATATTGCGATGGACTCCTTCGGTACGGCGTGCAACGTTACCGGGGACGGGGCCATCAGCGTGATTGTGGACAAAATCTATTCCCGCCGCGCCCCGCAGCCTGTGGCCCGTCCGGTGGATTTGCCGGGCAACCCGCAGGGCATACGCATCGGCTAGTATTTGTTGCAGATAAAAAACGGAGAGGGCAAAAACCTCTCCGTTTTTTGTGGTTTTTTGCGACGGGTTGACTCGTTTTTTTTTTTTGATACACTTCCCGTAGTGACGGTAAACAGGCTGGCTTGTTTCAGGCGGGAGAAAACCGCTCTAAAAGGGTCAGGGAGGTGCTTTTGATGAAAAAGGGTTTTACTTTGATGGAACTGTTGGTAGTGGTGCTGATTATAGGCATTGTGGCGGCGGTGGCGTTGCCCAAATATCAACAAACGGTTTATAAGGCGCAGCTTATGGAGTCGCTGCAGATGGCGGCAAAAGTGCAGCAAGCACAGGAGTTGTATTGGTTGGCCAACGGGGCCTATGCAACGGATTTAACCCGGTTGGATATAGAGTTCCCCGCGTGTGAATTAAAGGATGTCACTTACCATAAAGGGACTTGGCTTTGCAAAGATTTTATTTTGGTAGGCAATTATGGCTGGCGCGGTGCTGTAAATGTTAGGTTTTGTCCAGGACTTGGAAAAAATGAATGCATAAGAACAGATGGAAAAAGAGAAAATAAATTGAATTATAATTTCTATTTTAATCATACCGCCTACGGAGAAGACAAAGCCGGCACCAGGATTTGCAACGGGGGCGGAAACCCAAAGGATTTGTGCAAGTTCTTATATGAGTTTACCGGAAAATTTACTGCGGGTTAAACCATTAACCGGAGAGGCAAAAGCCTCTCCGGTTTTTTGTGTACCTAAAATGCTTACACCAAGCCTTGGTCAATCATAGCGTCGGCCACTTTTTTAAAGCCGGCAATGTTGGCGCCCGCCATATAGTTGCCTTTCATTCCGTATTCTTCTGCGGCGGAGAGGCAGCTTTGGTGAATGTTATTCATAATACGCTGGAGGTATTGGTCCACTTCTTCACGCGTCCAATACACGCGCATACTGTTTTGCGTCATTTCCAGGCCGGACACCGCCACGCCGCCTGCATTGGACGCTTTGCCGGGCGAATACAAAATGCCCGCCTGCTGGAACGCTTCAATCGCGCCCGGCGTGCAGGGCATATTGGAGCCCTCGCAAATACATTTGCAGCCGTTTTGCAGCAGGAGTTTGGCGTCTTCGGTGTGCAGTTCGTTTTCGCAGGCGGTGGGGCAGGCCACGTCGCACGGGATGTCCCACGTTTTTTTGCCGGGGCGGAAGTGCGCGCCTTTGAATTTTTTGTCGTACTCTTTCAAACTGCCGCGCCGTACGAACACCAAATCTTTCAGGAAGGCCAGCTTTTCGGCGTCCACGCTGTTTTCGTCGTAAATGCTGCCGTCGTAATCCATAAAACCCACCACTTTTCCGCCCAGCTGGGTCAGTTTTTCAATGGCGTAAATGCCCACGTTGCCCGTGCCGGACACAATGCAGGTTTTATGGCGTAAGCTGTCGCCCTGGGTAGCCAGCATATTTTGTGCAAAATACGCCACGCCGTAGCCGGTGGCTTCCGGCCGTAGCAGGCTGCCGCCCCAGTTGGGTTTTTTGCCGGTAAAGGCGCCGGTGAAATCGTTGGTCAGCTTTTTGTATTGCCCGAACATATACCCGATTTCCCGCGCTCCGCAGCCGAGGTCCCCCGCCGGGATATCGGTATGATAGCCGATGTGGTGATAAAGTTCATTAATAAAGGAATGGCAGAAACGCATTACTTCGCTGTCGGACTTGCCGCGCGTGTCAAAATCGCTGCCGCCTTTGCCGCCGCCTAAAGGGAGGGTGGTCAGGCTGTTTTTAAAAACTTGTTCAAACCCTAAAAATTTTAATACGTCCTGCGTCACTGTTTCGTGAAAGCGCATACCGCCTTTGTACGGCCCCAGCGCACTGTTATATTGTACGCGGAACCCGCGGTTGACGTGAATTTCGCCTTTGTCGTCCTGCCACGGCACGCGGAAAATGATGGTTCTTTCCGGTTCTACAATGCGTTCCAAAATGCGTTCTTTGATGTACAGCGGTTTTTGCTCCAGCACTGGTTTTAAAGTGCTTACAACTTCAAACACGGCTTGGTGAAAGACTTTTTGGGCGGGGTCTCTTTTGGTTAGCGCCGCCAGGAACTGCTCGGTATAAGTATTGGTGTCCATAGCCTCTCCTTTTGGGTATTGCTACCCCCATTATAAACATATCTTTTGGGCGAACGCAAGGGGGGTTGCGTGTGAAATATGTTAAGATATACGCGTAGCCTGCTATGGTGGAATAGGAGCGAAAAAGTATGAAATTATCCCCCAATATGGAAGACTATTTGGAAGCCGTTTCCCTGTGTGCGGACGAAAAGGGCGTGGCCCGCGTGAGCGACATACGCGATATGCTGGGTGTAAAGACCCCCAGCGTAACGGGGGCGGTAAAAGCCCTGGCCCAAGGGGGGTATGTGCGGCACCAGCCGTACAGCGGAATCGAATTGACCCCCAAAGGCCGCCGCGCGGCGGAGGACGTCAAAAAACGCCATGCTATTTTAAGCCGCTTTCTTACGCAGGTGCTGGGGGTAAACCCCAAAATAGCCGATATGGACGCGTGCAAAATGGAACACGCCGTCAGCCGCGAAACGCTGGAAAAACTCCACGAGTATCTGCAAAAACAAACAGGGGAAAAATAAAAGGGAAAAATAATGAAAAAGAAGGTATGGATTGCCGTATGTGTTATTGCTGTAGTAGGGTTAGTTTTGCTTTTGTTGTTTTGGAAGCAAAATAACTCCTCGGCTGTCGGCCCGGGGGCCAAGGAAGCGATGTCCTCGGCTGAAATCCAAAAACTGGAGGCCGAATTCCAAGACTTGCGCCAACAAGCCAATGCCGCTTTGGATCAGTCCCAGCAGGCACGGGTGGATTCGTTCGCACGGGAAATTTCTTCTGCCGATGCCAAACGTCTTGGCAGCTTGCTCATCCGGGAAGCGGGCTTTGGGCACGTGGGCAATATGCAGCAGTTAATCCGGCAAGGCGCCGATGTAAATGCCGAGGAATTTGGGGAAACGCCCTTGCTTAAAGCCATCAAAGCCAACCAGCCCCAGGCGGTGATTGCATTGCTGGAGGCGGGAGCGGACGTCAACCAACCGGCAAAAAGCGGGGACACTGCTTTGCAAACGGCGGTGGATTTTGGCCGGGCGGAAATCGTTTCACTTCTTTTGAAACAACCAAACATACAGATAAACCAACCGGATGCCGGCGGCAATACGGTGCTGATGAAAGCGGCTAAAGCGGGGCAATTGGAAATGGTCCAAGCCTTGGTAGCGGCCGGGGCAGAAGTTGGTATAAAAAATCAACGCGGGCTCACAGCCTTGGATATGGCAAAGGCCAAAAATCAAGCCGCCGTGGCGGAATTATTGACACTTTCGCTGCAAGGCGCACAACCAAATAAGTAAAAATACCGTACGTATTTGTACACACAAACAGGGAAGAAAAAATGAAAAAAGGGTTTACCTTGTTGGAAATGCTGATGGTGCTGGTTATCATCGGCATTTTGGTATGGGTATCCGTGCCGCAATATAAAATTGCCATAATGAGCACGCGCTACAACCGGGGCCGCCAAACGGCGGAAGCAATTTACCGGGCGGAACAAGCCTACTATATGGCCCACGGCAAACTGACGGCGCTGCTGGAGCAGTTAAATGTATCGTATCCCGTCAAGCAGGCCGTCTATTATACCCCCGAGGGGGAAAGCCCGACCAATGACGCACCGGAAGATTTGTTGGGCGTAAGCTATACACTGGAAAACGGGGACGAATCGCTGATGAATACATCGGGCTTTCTTTTTGTTTCCTATACGCCCAAAGGAATGCACGCTAGTTACCGTTTAAATTATGTGCCGCAAGCGGAGGTGGTCACCCGGGAATGCGGCGTGACCGCCCGCACATTTGACCCCGCCGCTTACGAAGAAGACGCCGTTTACGGCAGCCATTGTTCGTGGTAAGCGGGCATAGTCTTTTAACACCGGCCCCCTTATGCTGGCAAGCGTAAGGGGGCTTAAATTTTCTATAATATATTTATCCTTAATATATATACGGAGTGACATAATACCATGGCAAAAAATAAGTATTCTCATACCGTTTTGCTCCCCAAAACGGATTTTCCAATGCGTGCGGGTTTAGCGCAAAAAGAACCCAAAATCCTGGAGTTTTGGCAATCTATCAACCTTTACGAAGCAATGCTGAAAAAGAACGAGGCCGGCAAACATTTTGTATTGCACGACGGCCCGCCCTATGCCAACGGGAAAATTCACATTGGTCACGCGTTAGACAAAACCATTAAGGATATTATTATTAAAAGCCGCGCAATGACGGGCTACTATACCCCATATGTTCCCGGGTGGGACTGCCATGGTCTGCCCATTGAACAGGCGCTTTTAAAAGAACTCAAACAAGACAAAAAACACATTACCGACGTGCCTGCCTTCCGCAAAAAAGCGCGTGCGTTTGCTGCTAAATTTATTGATTTGCAGCGCCAAGGTTTTAAACGCTTGGGCGTGCAGGGCGATTGGGACAACCCGTACCTCACCATGGCCCCGCGCTACGAAGGCATTACCATTGGCGTATTTTTGGATTTGATTGAAAAAGGCTACGTCTACAAAGGCCAAAAAACCATCACTTGGTGTTCCCATTGCGAAACCGCTTTGGCCGATGCCGAAACCGAATACAAGGACATTCAGTCTTCCTCCATTTATCTGCGCTTTAAATTGGCCGACCCCACGAAAGAAGTGCTGGGCGATTTGGACTATTCCAAACCCGTCAGCCTGGCGGTTTGGACCACCACGCCGTGGACCATTCCTTCCAATATGGCGGCGGCCGTTTCCAACACCGAAGACTACGCCATTTTGAAAGACGAAAAAACCGGCGAATATTACATCGTAGCCGAAAAACTGGCCGAAGAATTTTTGAAGAACACCGGGTTGGATTGCTCCCAAGCCGGCAAAGTGGCGGGCGCCGATTTGGTAGGTATGAAATACTATCACCCGCTTACGCATAAAGAAAACCCCGTTATTTGGACCGATTTCGTAACCATGGACGCGGGCGTGGGTATCGTGCACATTGCCCCCGGCCACGGCGAGGACGACTTCCGCGCCGGCAAACAATGGGGCCTGGAAACCTTCTGCCCCGTGGACGAAAAAGGCTGCTACACCAAAGAAGCGGGCGTGTTTGAAGGCATGCACGTGTTTGACGCTAACCCGCTGATGGTTAAAAAATTGGACGAGCTGGGCGCCTTGATTAAAGAACAGGAAATCACCCACAGCTATCCGCACTGCTGGCGCTGCCATAACCCCATCATCTTCCGTGCGACGGAACAATGGTTTATGAGCATTGATAAAGACAATCTGCGCCAGAAACTGATGGATAACCTTTCCAACGTTAAATTTTACCCCGCCGGCGGCGAAGAACGTATGCGCTCCATGATTGGCCTGCGCCCGGATTGGTGCTTGTCCCGCCAGCGTTTTTGGGGTACGCCGGTCACCGTGCTGTACTGCAAAAAGTGCGGCAAACCGCAGGTGAACCACGAGCTGTTTGCGTTTATTAAAGAACGCGCCATGAAAGAAGGCTCCGATTTTTGGTTTACCGACCCGGTGGAAAAACTCATGCCGCAAGGCTATCACTGCGATTGCGGCGGTACCGAGTTCCGCAAAGAAACCGACATTTTAGACGTATGGTTGGATTCCGGTGTATCGTGGGCGGCCGTCTTAAAGGACCGCGGCATCACCTTCCCGGCCGATGTATATTCCGAAGGGTCCGACCAGCACCGCGGTTGGTTCCAAAGCTCGTATATCCCGTCTTATACGTTGGAAGGCACCGCTCCTTTTAAAACCATTTTAACCCACGGTATGGTGCTGGACCAACAAGGCCGCCCGATGCATAAATCGTTGGGCAACAGTGTAGACCCAGAAGACGTTATCAATAAATACGGTGCCGACATTTTGCGCCTGTGGGTGGCGTTTTCCGACTATCAAGGCGATGTGCGCATTTCGGACGAAATTTTGGGCGGACCGGTGGATACCTACCGCAAAATCCGCAATACGGTGCGCTATGCGCTGGGTAACTTGTCCGATTACGACCCGGCCGTCCACAAAGTGCCTGCTAAAGAATTGGCCGAAATGGACCGCTATATGCTGGGCCGCTTAAACGACCTCATTCAGGAAGTGCACGCCGGTTACAACGAATTTAACTTCCGCCGCGCTGTGCGCGCGATTACGGACTTTTGTATTTTGGATTTGTCCTCCTTTATGCTGGACGCTTCCAAAGACCGCCTGTACACGCTGGGGGCCTCGTCCCCGGCGCGGCGCAGCGCGCAAACCGTGCTGGCGGAAATTACCGTTACGCTTTTGCAGCTGATGGCGCCGGTGTTGTCTTTCACCGCCGAGGAAGCCTGGCAGGAACTTCGCAAAACCGCTTTGGGGCGCGATTTACCGCAGAGCATTTTCCTCTCCAATATGCCGGTAAATGCATCGCTGATTCCGGACGTGAAACTGGAAGAAAAGTGGAACAAAATCCGCCGTGTGCGCGAAGCCGTACAAAAAGTGCTGGAAGAAACCCGCCAGAAAGGGATTATCGGTTCTTCGCTGGAAGCGAAAGTGATTTTTAAAACTTCCAACCCGGAAATGAAAGCCTTCTTGGAAGAAACCAAAGCGCTGTGGCCGGAAATTGCCATTGTGTCCGCGGTGGAAATTGCGGACGGGACAGAAGAATTAACCGTGGAAGCACAGCACGCCGCCGGGCACAAATGCGCCCGCTGCTGGCAGTGGAAAGAGGACGTGGGAACCGATGCCGCTCACCCCGATTTGTGCGCCCGCTGTGCCCAAGTGCTGGCAAAAGAAGGCATTGTAGTAGAGGAAGGGGAAAAAGTAAGTGCGTAATGCGTGGCGGCAGCTGTGCACCTGGCTGGGCCAAAACCGCTGGCTGGTAATAGCGGCGGCGGGCATTTTGCTGGTGGACCGGCTGACCAAAGTATGGGCGCTTATGTGTTTGCCAACGCACCCGATAGAAGTGTTCCCGTTTTTCCATTTGACGTATGTGGAAAACACGGGAGCGGCTTTTGGAATGATGCAAAACGGCAATTTCCTGCTTATTTTTGTAATGCTGGCCATTGTGGCGTATATTGTGGCGAGCTGGCGGGAATTGTGCTCCTACGGGCCGTGGGTCAAGTGGGGCAGTGTTTTTATTTTGGCGGGTGCATTGGGCAATCTTTATGATAGAATAGCTTTAGGATTTGTTGTAGATTTTTTGGACTTTCGGGTTTGGCCTGTGTTCAATGTGGCTGATTCCTTTATCACGATTGGCGGCTGTATGTTTGTGCTTTCTTTGTTCATACGGCGCGGCAAACAGCAGGAGGAAAAATGAAAAAAGTATTAGGCTTGGCGGCAGCGGTATTATTGCTGGCTGCGTGCGGAAGTGACGAGCGCCTGTTTAAAAAAGCCCAGTTGGCTACTTCTAAAGGGAACTTTACCCAGGCAATGCAGTTGTATTCGCGCTTAATTAAGCAAGACCCCAAAAATGCCTCCGCGTATGCGAACCGCGGTATTTTGTGGGAACGCCTGCCTGTTAAGGACGCACAAGAACGTGCCAAAAACCGCTCCTATGCCGAACAAGATTATTTAGCCGCCATCGACGCTAACCCGAATATCCCGGAAGTATACAACAACATCGGGGCCTTGTATATTGATATGGGCCTTTATTCCAAAGCAGTTTTTTATTTGACCGAAGCCATTGCCCGGAACCCCAATTACTTTACGGCCTTAATGAACCGGGCTATCGCCTATTCCAATATGGGCCGCTCTATGGACGCGCTGACTGATTTTAACAGCGCTTTTAAACTGCGCCAAGACGAGCCGCTTTTGTTTTTAAACCGCGGCTTGGCCTATTACAGTTTGGGCCAGTACGAAGCCGCCTTGGACGATTACACTTATTTGATTTCCTTGACGCCCGACGATGCCCGCCCGTATTTGGAGCGTGCCCGTGCGTTTATTAAATTGGGCTACCCCGCCAACGCCTATGCCGATTTGGAAGAAGCCGTTACCATTAAGCCTACTTATGCGCTGGCCTATTATTATATGGGCGATTTGATGTACCGCAAAGGTGAAACCGATTACGCCTTGGGGTTGCTGGTAAAATCCAAAGAGCTGGCCAGCCAGTATGTGCCTACTTACGATTTGATGGGGGATATGCTTGCCGTGCAGGACCCGGTGGCGGCGACGGCCAACTATATGGTGGCCAAAAAATTAGACCCCGCCAACGCCGCTAAATACAACCGCAAAATTAGTCTTATGCGCACGGAAGCCGGCCGCCAAAGAGTGCTGGCGGAGAGGTTCTTCCCCGGAAATTAATTATGACGCAGCAGCTGCCTTTATTATCTTCCCGCCCGGATCCGGCGGCCCTTTCGGTGCCGTCCCGGGCGTATACTTATCGTTTTTTCTTATCCGCCTGTTTTTTGGTGCTCATTTTGTTTTCGCTTACCTTTCGCCATTCTTCGGTAGGTATTTTTATTTTGTGTTTGATGGATTTTCTGTTTTGTGCCGATGTATTGGTGCGCAGCGCCGGGAAAGATATTTGGGCCGGGCGCTTTAGTTTTGCTGTCCTGATTACTGTGTGCGCCGGGGCGGGTTTTATCTATTCTGCCTTAAATACTTTTTTAACGGTAAAGCTTTATGGCCCGGTGGCGGATTTATCGCTCTATACCGCTTTGCTGATTACGTTGGCTTTGTGGGCGGAACGCCGCTTGGCGCGGGAAAAGGAAAAAGCCCGCGTGTTTATCAAAAAGTTGGACGACTTTTTGCCCAAATCGGGCCGTTTGTGCGAAGGAAGACGCTTCCGCAAAGTATTTGCGGGGGAACTGAAGAAAGGGGATTTGATTTTTGTAAAACCTGGGGAAAGACTGCCGGCGGACGGTATTTTGCGCAAAGGCAAAACTTCTATTGACGAGCAATTAATCACCGGGAATATGCTTCCTACTTCTAAAACGGTGGGGAGCCCTGTCTACGCGGGAACGCTTAACAAATCGGCGGACGTCTATATAGAAGTAACCGAAGTGCTGGAAAATTCCGCCTTAATGAGCGTTATAAACGCCATTAAACAAGGGGAGCGCCACCGCAGCACCTTTAAGAGCGTTTTGGACAGTTGTTCCGCGTGGGCGCTGGTCGTGTTGCTGTTGGCGGCCGGCGGGGCATATGCCGGGCTGCTCCATACCTATGGCACGGATAAATGGTTTTTGTATTTGGGTGTGTTTTTGTTCGTGCTGACCATTGCCTGCCCGGTGGCGTGGGTGTTTATTGCGGTTTTCCCGTTCTTTTTCACCCGTTCTGGCGCGCGGCGGGTTAAAATTAAAATTCAAAATATGTATGTGCTGGAGGAGTTGTTCCGCTCCGATACGGTGTTTTTTGATAAAACCGGCACCTTAACCTATGGCGAACTGCGTGTGTCGGGCATATATCCGGCGGAAGGCGTAACGCAAAAATATCTGCTGGAAACAATCGCCACGGCCGAACAGCTGGTGGACGGACCGTTTGCCGATGCCATTAACTTGTGCGCCAAGGAGCATAAAATCCGCACCCGACGGTTGTTGTGTTTCGACGTGCTGCCCGGCCTAGGCGTGGAAGCCACCTGCGGGGAGGACAAAATCCTGGCGGGGAGGACCCAGTGGCTGGAAGAACGGGGGATTGGTGTGTCGGCTAAGATTGCTACCGCGGCGGAAGCGGTGGTGTGCGTGGCAAGAAATGGGAAATTTCTGGGATATTTAACACTGTCCGACGAATTGCGCCCGGGTGCTAAAGAAACAATCGCTTTATTAAAATCGCTGGGGAAAGACATTGTGTTGGTATCCGGCGATAACGAAACGTCCGTTGCCGTAATGGCGCGCGCCGCCGGTATTGAGAAAATGAATTTTAACGTTTTGCCTAAAACAAAGGCGGAAATTGTATCCAACCTGCGTGCCGTAGGCAAGCGGGTAGTGATGGTGGGGGACGGATTTAACGATATTATTGCCCTTTTACGGGCGGACGCGGGGGTGGTGTTTGCCTCGGGCCGCAACGTCTATAATAATTGGGTGGACGTCATAGTAAAAGGGCGGGACTTGTTCCCTGTTTCGTATTTATTTACAATAAATAAAAAGCTGCGCCGGGTGATTATCACCAATGCCATATTGGCTTTGCTGCTTAACGGTATGTTGGCCGCGGGGCTGTTGTGGCGTATGCCCCAGGCGCAGGGCTGGGCCTTGCCGGTGGGCGGGGCGCTGGCGGTAGTGCTGATCGTTTTGCTAAATTCAATGAGGATGATTAAAATAAAATGACACAAACCCACGATATCGACTTTGGCTATACTTCTGCCCATGCCCGCAAAAATGCGGACGCCGTCTTGCCGGAAATTCAATGCTGGCCGAACCAGTATAAGCGCGATTACGACATTAAAATTGAATTGCCGGAGTTTACCTCCGTCTGCCCTAAAACGGGTCTGCCGGATTTTGGCGTAATTACCATTGAATATATACCGGACGAATTGTGCCTGGAATTAAAATCCCTAAAATATTACCTGCTGGAATACCGAGATATGGGGATTTTTATGGAAAACATCGCCAACAAAATTTTGGACGATGTGGTAAAGGCGTGCAAGCCTAAAAAAGCGGTTGTAACCGGTGTGTTTACGCCGCGCGGCGGGCTGCGCTCTGTCATCACAGCAAAATACGAGAAAAAATAATGAATAAAAAAACACTTGCCGCTGCAGGGGTGCTGGTGCTGGCCTTTTTGGCCGGTTTGGCGACTATGCGTATTTGGGACGCCTATCATATGCCCCGCCCGGCGGAATCGGCCCAGATACCCGGGAGTGATTCCCTGCTGGTGGTGGATATGAAAGGCGCGTCCGAACCGGAAGGGGTGGTGGACGTTGCAGAGCCGGCATATGTAGACGATTCGTCCGTCCCGTCCCAGTTATCTAAAATTAAGGTGCAGGGGTTAGCCCAGGTGGTTTCCCGCAGCGGAACCGTAATCGAAACCCCGGAGGGGGAAGAAGACAGCCCCGTTGTGTTGGGGAATGTAGACCGCAATGCCGTCCCTTCCGCTACGGCTCCGGTTGCGGTGGACGCTAATGCCCAAAGCAATATTTCAATGATAGAGGCCCCCGCTAAAGCGCGTGTAATTAAGACCTTGGACGAATACAAAGCCTTTAAACGTACGGCCCGCGGGAAATACCCCGAGGCAAATTTTGCCAAAGACTATGTTGTGGTGTTAGAGTCGGAAAGCAATTTGCCGGATAAAGTGTTTGAAATCCAAGATGTGCAGGAAGAAAACGGAAAAATGGTGGTTATTTACCGGGTGAACATCTTTGGCTTGGACCAAAAAACCAATACGCACAGTGCCGTGCGCATTGATAAACGGGATTTACCGGTTGTGCTAAAGCAAGTTTTGTAACTGTAAACCACGCAAAAACCCGGCCGCAAAGGCCGGGTTTTTTATGCAGAAAATCCGTAAAATGTTGTTCGTTTACGCTTTTGCGGCGGGATGGGTGTTCCAGGGAATAGATAGAAAAACTTTTTGGAGTACAAGGCAATAAAATCTAGCGTGGGTTATGTAAAAACGGGCTGTTTATCAGCCCGTTTTATTATTTTTTAAGCAGATTTTCCGACGGTTTAAACCGTACCTTTTGTTTAGCCGGCACTTGCACCTTGTCGCCTGTTTTGGGGTTGCGGCGGGTGACGGGGCGGGCTGTTTTTAAATGGAAAGAGCCAAAATTGCTGATAACTACTTTTCCGTCGCGTTTTAAACCGTGTTTAATAATTTCAAAAACTTTATCCACGGACATTTTGGCCTGCTTTTTATCCAAAACGTGCCGGGTTAAATGGCGGATTACATCGTCCTTATTCATGATTTATCTTCCTTTCCTTACAGGTCCTGTGCGGCAAGGCACAGGCGGTAAATTATTTATTTCCCCGGTTGGTAAAACCCATGGCGTGCAAGAGCACCCAAGGCTTTTGGCCTTGGCAGACTATTTTCCAAATAGCGTCCACAATCGGGGTTTTTAAATTGTTTTTGCGTGCAATATCATACACGCTCTGTACCGAGTTTACACCCTCGGCAATGGTTCCCACTTCTTTTTTGGCTTCGTCCAAAGAAAGGCCGGAACCTAATTTTTCGCCCAAGCGGCGGTTGCGCGAAATGGCGGACATACCGGTTAAAATAGCGTCGCCAAATCCGGCCAAGCTATATACCGTGCCAGGCTGGCCGCCTTGGCTGACGATAATATCGTTCATTTCCTGCATAGCCTGGGTAATCAGCGCGGCCTTGGAGTTGGCACCGTCGCCAATCCCGTCAATCACGCCGCAGCCAATGGCGAGCACGTTTTTAATGCCGCCCCCATATTCCACCCCGCGCCGGTCGGACGAGGGCACCACAATAATCGGGTCCCCGCTCATTACATCGCGGATTTCGTCCACCAGGGCCGGGTCCTTACCGGCCAGCATAATTTTGGTAGGCACATTTTGCGCTACTTCCAAAGCAAAACTCGGGCCCGAAAAAGCCAAGGCTTTGTCTTTTAACTGGGGGAGTTCTTCTTCGATTAATTCGCAAATGGTTTTAAAGGTTTTGTCTTCAATGCCTTTGGACGCGCTGACTACCGGCACGGCGCGGCCGTTTAACAGCGGTTTAAGCTGTTCGCGGCAGAACGCGCGGATGGCCTTGGAGGATATGACGAAAATAATCAAGTCCGTATCTTTTACTGCTTCTTCCACCCTGCCCGTCAGGCGGATATTATCGTGAATTTTAAAATTCGGGATATTGGGGTGGCGCCCGATAGTTTTAAGTACGTTTAACAGTTGTTCGTTGTATTCCCACAACGAAACATTATAGCCTTTGCGCGCCAAATGTTGGGCGATAACACTGCCCCAAATGCCGGCCCCAAAAACGGTGATTTTATTTATTTTCATTTTCTTTTCTCTTTTTGGCGCCGTCTTCAAATTTGAGTTCTTTTTTTGCCAGCAGGCGTTTGATGTTGGGAACGTGTTTGTAAATTACCAACAGGGCTACCGCCGTGACCATTAAATTAACGGACAGCGGGTGATGGCCGATAAAAAAGCTGGCAATCGGTAAAACGATACATGCACAGATAGAACCAATGGAAATGCGGCCCCACAGGGCAACACATACCACAAACGACGCAAAAGCAATAGCGGTGGGAATGGGCAGCAAAGCGGCAAACACGCCGGCCGAGGTAGCCACGCCTTTTCCGCCGCGGAATTTAAGGTAAATTGTCCACATATGGCCCAAGATGGCAATCACGCCGCAGGCGATGGCCACCCAGTAGTTTTCCGGGCAATAATGGCGGGCCAAACAAACCGGGATAAACCCTTTTAATCCGTCCACCAAAAACGTGGAAATGCCGGCCCATTTGCCTACCGTGCGGTACACATTGGCGGCGCCGGGGTTGCCGGAGCCGTGTTCGCGGATATCAATACCCATCACGCGTTTGGCAATGAGGTAGCCGGTCGGGACGGACCCGAGTAAGTAACTAAACAAAACGAGTATAATAACGGTCGTAGTCATATACTTCATTATATTAAATTTAGACGTTTAGAAAAGCCCGTATCTGCACCCAAGTGTGGAAAATTTGATGTTTTTTATATAGACTAATAATATGAGAAAGTTTGTATTAATTGGTGTTTATTGTATTTGTTCTTCCCTTCTTTTTGCAGCAAAACCGGCTCCGGAGCCGGTCAATGAGGACGCGTTCCTCGTGCAAAAGGAATTTTCCGTTTGGCCTACCGACAAAACTTTTGACAGCCAAGTTCAGGTAGACCAATGCCAAGCGGTGCGCTTGGACGAAAACTGGTTGTTGACCTCCGCCCATTGCGTATACGATGCCTGCGCTACGCGGCCGTGCACGGTGGGAATTATATTGGCCGAGTCCGCCGGGTTATTGGCCCGGGCCCGGGTAACGCACAGCACGTCCTCGCAAAGTGTGTTTATTTACAAAGGTTTTTTTCCGGGGCAAAACCGCATTAGCGGAATGGATGTGGCGCTGATTAAACTGGACCCCAAAAAAGCGGAATATTCTTATATTAATTTAGAAGACGGAAACCCCATCACGCCGGAAGTTTTTCAATCCAAGCTCCGCCTGGACCCGGAAGCGCAAGCCCAGTTAAATGCAAAAGGCGTGCGCCTGTTAAGTGTAGCCAATGCGCCTACCGTGCGTTTGATACCCCAAATTATCGTGCCCAAAACTACGGCCGGGGTGGTTTCCTATTTGCCGGGGCAAATGGCGGAAGTGTATTATGTGGGGCAGTTGCAGCATTTTATTTCGCCTAGTTTTGGCGTGCGCCAAGGAAATTCCGGCGGGGGCGTTTTTACGCGCTCGGGCGATTTGGTGGGGATCGTGTCTTCCTTGCTTTATAACAAAGAGGGAATAGCCTCTTTCCACGACGCAACCGGCAAAACTGTGCTGGCCTTAAAAGGTGCTAGCGGAATATTTATGTTTACCGGTTTTAATGGAACGACCCTAAACTTTATCCGCAATTATGTGCCGCACTTGCGGACTGTGCAAATTATGCCGGATTTTGCCCAAAAAAGTAATAAAAAGTTTGATTCTATCGTTAAAATAGAAGAAAATACGTCAATGCGGTTTTAACATTTTTTGCAAACTGGCAAAATTACCGTCCGTGGCCATCAGCGTAAGCTCCAGCGCCCCGGACGGTTTTTCATACCGGCCGGTAACGATAGCTTTTTCGTAAATAGTGCCCAATAACCCGAATTTTTCGGGCGGCAACAGCAAGCGGCGCAATTTCCAGCGGCGGGCGGCGGCTTCTTCCACCTTTTCCAACAGTTCGGTAAGGCCCTTGTTTTGGCTGGCGCTAATCAGTACGGCCTGGGGGTTTTGTGCCTGCAGAAGCTGTTGCCTGGCGGGGGAAAGCAAATCTGTTTTGTTTAATACATCTATGATAGGGGTGCTTTCGGCGCCCAGGTCCGTAATAATTTGCCGCACCGTGGCGGTTTGTTCGGTTTGGTGGGGGGAGGAGGCGTCTTGCACATGCAGAATGACGTCTGCAAAGGTAGTTTCTTCCAGCGTGGCGCGGAAAGAACTTACCAGGCTGTGCGGTAATTTTTGAATAAATCCCACCGTATCCGTAAACAGCATTTCGCCGCCGGCGGGCATGTGCACGCGGCGGGTGGTGGGGTCGAGCGTAGCGAATAATTTGTCGTCTGCGTATACGGCGCTTTGGCGCGTGAGCGCGTTTAAAAGCGTGCTTTTGCCGGCATTGGTGTAACCTACGATGGCAATTTGCGGCAAGGGGATTTGCCCACGCCGCGCGCGGCGCAGGGAACGCTCCTTTTTTACTTGGTCAATTTCTTTTTCCAGTTTGCTAATGCGCAGGCGCAGACGGCGTTTGTCGTACTCCAGTTTGGTTTCCCCGGGGCCGCGCAGGCCGATACCGCCTTTTTGCTGCATAAGAGCCGTTCCTTGCCCGCCTAGGCGCGGCAGGAGGTATTTCAGCTGGGCCAGCTCTACTTGCAGTTTCCCTTCCTGCGTGCGGGCGCGCTGGGCAAAAATATCTAAAATCAGGCGGGTGCGGTCTATCACTTTGGCGGGAATGCCTTTTTCTAAATTTTTTTGTTGTGCGGGGGAAATTTCGTCGTCAAAAATAACAGTTTGGGCTTGCAGGAGCTGTACGTCCTGGGCGATTTCTTCCATTTTGCCGCTGCCGATAAGCGCCGCTGCGCTGAAGGCTTGCACGCGTACGCGCCAGACGTTGACGACTTCCGCCCCGGCCGTATGTGCCAGGCGGCGGAGTTCTGCGAGGGATTCTTCGTCAGGGCGTTGGTTTTTCAGGCAGACGCTTACTAAAATAACCCGTTCCATATTTTTATTTTATAAAGTTTTGCCAAACGGAAAAATGCGCTTAGGCCTGTTTCGCAAAGCGGATAATTTGTTCGGCCAGTGACGGAATATTAAAATCAGCCCCGGGGTGCAGCTCGAGTTTTAAGGCTTGGGTGTAGCGGTTAAACCAAGTGCGCTGGCGCTTGGCGTATTGGCGGGTGAGGGCGGAGATTTTTCCGATAGCTTCCTGTCGGGGCAAGTCCCCTTGCAAAAATTCAATGGCCTGCGGATAACCCAAACTTTTAAGCGCGGGAATATCGGCCGGGAAACCTTCCTCCAGCAAGGCTTTGGCTTCGGCGCACATAGGGCCAAAAATCTGTTCCGTGCGGTGTTGAATACGCGCGTTTAAAGCTTCTTTATCCCACGCCAAATATACCCAGGCGGATTGGGAAGCGTCGGGCAGTTGGAAAAATTTTCCGCTTTTAAGCTCGCTTGCCGGGCGTCCCGTCAGCAAATATAGCTCCAGTGCGCGCATCGTGCGTTGCACATTCCCCGTCGGGATAGCGGCCGCGGAGGCGGGGTCCTGCCGGGCTAGTTCGGCGTGGAGGCCTTCTTTCCCTTTTTGGGCCAGCAAATTGGCCAGCTGCCGCCGCGTTTCTTCCGTGCCGGGGGGGAGGTCGTCCATTCCTACAAAATATGCGTGCAGATACATTCCTGTTCCTCCGGCAAAGATAAGCGGCCGGCCAGCGTACTGTGCGGCAATTTCCCGCGCGCGGGCACGAAAGGCCCCGGCATTAAAGGTATCTGTGACGGGCAAAAAATCTACCAGCAGATAGGGTATTTGGTCTACCTGATACACACCGTTTTCCCAGCGGCCTTGGGGCTTGGCGGTTCCCACCGTCAGGCGGGTGTATACTTGGCGCGAATCGGCCGATACGATAATTCCCCCCGTTTGGCGGGCAACCTCCAGCGCAAGTTCCGTTTTGCCCGAAGCCGTCGGGCCGCAAAGGACGATGGGTTTCATATGATATATTTTAGTAAATTTCCGGCAGTTGCCCAGGATACAATTTGCCGGAAGCTGCGGCACCGGCCCAACAAAAACAAACGTGGGGGAAAATAAAAACCCCCGAATGAAGCGGGGGTTTTTTATTTGCGAGTTTAGGGAATTATTTGCCTTCAAAAAGGCTTTCGTCTTTTTGAATTTTATTGCAGATTTTGTGGCATTTGCAGTTGGCTACGCATACTTCGGGCAGTTTAAGCAAAATGCGGGTATCGCAATCGTTAAAGTCGTCGGCCATTTCGCTGATAACTTTAGCGTCTTTATCCGCCATTTTGGTAAATTCAATGCCGATGGTGTACACGTTTTCGCGTTGTTTTACCCAGGCCAATTTGGCTTCCACTTCCATTTTGTCGGTGCCGGGCAGTTGCAGGCTGATGGAAAAACGATCCGCCAGCGGAGCACCCAGGAAGCTGATCATACGCATACCGGAAGCCGATAAGTCCGCCAAAATGGCGACCAAAGAAGTTTCTTTTCCGTCTTCCGTTTTGTAATGCAGGTTGACCGGTTCAATCAAGTTGCTGATAACCGGCATACGCGGATGTCTGCGTTTTTCAGAAAATTGTTTTGTCATACTTAATCCCTCGCAAATAATAATGTCCCGTCGGCTTTTTCAATTTCCGTGCGGACGATTGTGCCTACCGGGTAAGATTGTTTTGTTTTTACCCAAAAATTGCTGGAAGAACGGCCTTTGTTTTCCGCTTCCATAAGCACTTCCTGCACGGTGCCTACTTGCGCCAAGTAAGCCGCGTCCGACAGGCCCCTTACTTTATTTAACAAAATATCTAGTCTTTCTTCCAGTACATTTTGAGCAAGCTGTTTCATTTGTGCTGCCGGGGTGCCTTGGCGGGGGGAATATTTGTAGCAATAGGCGATAAAGAATTTCGCCTCGTCCACCAAGGTTAAGGTTTGCTGGAAGTCTTCTTCCGTTTCCGTCGGAAAACCCACAATAATATCGGTGGAAATGTTAAAGCCGCATTCCCGCAAGGCGCGAATTTTATCCAAAAAGATTTCGCGCGTGTAGCCGCGTTTCATTTCCTGCAATACTTTGCTAGATCCGCTTTGCACCGGCAAATGAACGTGACGGGCAATTTTGGGGTTGGCTTTGACCGCGTTTAAAAATTCCGGCGTAAAATAAATGGGGTGCGGGCTTGTAAAGCGCACGCGTTCTACGCCGGGTACTTCGCTGACGCGGTTTAACAAATCGGCAAACGTTACGGGGCCGTTCTGGTACGCATTGACCGTCTGCCCCAGGAGCATAATTTCTTTGGCTTCGGCGGCGGCTTTGCGGGCGGCTTCTTGCAAAATATCCTGCGGTTCCAAACATTTAATAGGCCCGCGCACGCTGGGCACAATGCAGTACGAACAGGCAAAATTGCACCCGCGCATAATGGTTACATAGCCGGTTATCCCCGGGGCCGGCAACGGGCCGGAGGCACCCGGTGCCCCAAATAGACCGCTCGCGTTTAGCGTATCGGAAAAGTGTTCGATGTCTTTGGCGCCGGAAAGAATATCCAAAAAGGGGTATTTCTTTTGCAGGGCTTTCCCCAGCCGCTGGGCTGCACAGCCGGCAAAGATAATTACGCGGCCGGGTTTTTCTTTTTTCCAGGCGTTTAAACGGCCCAAAAAAGAGACGGCGCGGTGTTCGGCGTGGTCGCGCACGGTGCAGGTGTTGATAAGCACCGTGTCGGCTTCGTCCAAATTGTCCGTCAGCACGGCGCCGCGCGCCGCCAAGTGGGCGAACATTTCGTCCGAGTCGGCTACGTTCATTTGGCAGCCGTAGGTTTGGATAAAAACTTTGTTCATAGCGTCAAAAAGAAAAAAGCAAGGCGGCCCCGAAAGGCCGCCTTGCGTAAGAATTACTTAGAACAAGCCGCTGATTTTTTTGATGCTTTCCAAGATAGGCTGCGTAAGGTGCAGTTTAATTACGCGTCTGCCTTTGGACTGCAGGGCTTGGAAATCGCCCAGCGCCTGCGCATTGCAGAGCTGACCGAAGGTGTAGTGCTGGCCAGGGATTTTGATATCGTTGGCCGGGTCGGCGGACAAGATTAAAAATACGCCGTTGTTGCCGTCGCCTTTGTGCAGCTGGCCGGTGGAATGCAGGTAGCGCGGGCCGAAGCCAAACAATACGGCGCGTTTGGTGCGGGCCATAATTTTATCGCGCAAGGCAAGCAGGGCTTTTTCCACTTCTTCGGACGGATAGACATAGGGCAGAATGGCCACATAGTCGTTGCTTTCCAAGAGGGAGTAAAGGTCCTGCGCCAAGGTGTCCAATTTTACTTCGTCAGCAATATCGGACGAAACCAAAATCGGCGCGGATACTTCGGCGGGAATATCGCCCGCTTCCAGTTTGGCCAATACGTTTTTGGTCAGGGTTTTGGCTTCTTGCACGTTGGGTTGGTCGAACGGGTCGATACCCAAAATGGCGCCGGCCGCGGCGGTGGCAATTTCCCACAGCAGGAACATAGCACCCAGTTGGTACAGGCCGCCGAGGGTGATGGTCAAAATGGGGTAGCCGCGTTCGGCCAAGTCGTCGGCAATGGCGGTAACGCGTTTGTCGTCTTCGCTGCCGGTAGAGAGGTGGACGAACAGGCGGTCGTCGCGGTAGTCAAAGTTGGGGGTTAACGTTTCGCCCGCTACCGGTACGATGCCTTTGCCTTCTTTACCGGTGGATTCGGCCACCAGCTGTTCGGCCCACAAGCCGAAAGTGGCAAAGTCTTTCGGGGTAAGCAAGGTCAGTTTGTCTTTGCCGTGGTTGACGTTGCAAGCACCCATAAACGCGCCGAGCTTTACGGCGGCGTTGTCTTTCACCGGGGCTTCCGGGCCAAACGTAGCGGCTTGTTCTTTGGCTTCGGTGAGCAGGCGTTTTACGTCCACACCCATAATAGCGGCCGGAACAATGCCGAACATAGACAGTGCGGAAAATCTGCCGCCGATGTCGGCCGGGTTCAAGAAGGTTTTGCGGAAATGGTATTTTTTAGCCAAGGTTTCCAAGCCGGTGCCGGGGTCGGTGATAGCGGCAAAGTTTTGGCCGGGTTCTTTGACGCCGGATTTTTTTACTTCGTCCCAGAAATAAGCAAATTGAGAGGACGGCTCCACCGTGCCGCCGGATTTGCTGGCGAAAATGAACAGCGTTTCCGCCGGGTTGATGCGGGCGCGGGCGGCGCCAATCCAATCCGGGTTGGTGGTGTCTAACACGATAAGTTCCGGCCAGCCTTCCTGCTTGCCGAACACCGTGCGGAATACTTCCGGAGCGAGCGAAGAACCGCCCATCCCCATAATGACGCAATGTTTGAAGTTCTGTTTTACGTCATTGGCAAACTTTAATACATCGTCAATCCGTTCCAGCGTCCAGTCGTACACTTTCTGCCAGCCTAAAAATTTAACGATAAATTCCATATGCTCTTTGTCTTGTTTCCAAAGAGTAGGGTCCTTGGCCCAGAATTTGGTGTTGAAATCAAGCCCTTCCAGTTTGATTTCGCCTTCTCTGATAATGCCTTCGGCCATGGGGTTTGCATGTGTATTCATAAGTTTCATCATCCTCAATCAATTTATAAGACCCGTAAGTCTTATTTAAAATTTGCGTTTTCAATCGCTTTTACTTTATTAAGCCGTCCTTCGTGGCGGGAACCCGTCAAGAAAGAGGCGCTTAAAAAACGTTCGGTTAATTCTTCAGCCAGTGCCGGCCCAATAATGCGCGCACCCAAACACAGCACATTAAGTGCATCATGTTCCACGGCCTGTTTGGCGCTGTAAGCGTCGTGGCAGACGCAGGCGCGCACCCCTTTGGTTTTATTGGCCGTTACACAAACGCCCACCCCGCTGCCGCACAGCAGGATCCCCCGGTCCGCCTGGCCGGAAGCAACCAGCTTGGCTACTTTGTCGGCGTAATCCGGGTAATCGGCGCGTTCGGTGCTGAAGGTGCCGCAGTCTGTTACTTCGTGTCCAAGACGGGTGACCGTCTCTTTCACGGTTTCTTTAAGCGGGAAGCCCGCGTGATCACAACCAATTGCTATTTTCATAAATTAGTATGCTTGGTCCACCAAATCGCACATACAGTGGGCCATAAAAATATGGCAGGCCTGAATGTGGGGGGTGTCCTTGATGTTTACAACCAGCGGCAAATCGCACATATCTTTAATGGTGCCGCCGTCTTTGCCTAAAAAAGCCGCCGTAAAGCAGCCTTTGCGTTTGGCCAACCCCAACGCCAAATAGACGTTTTTGCTGTTGCCGGAAGTAGAAATACCGATTACCACATCTCCTTCTTTGGCAAATCCGTCAATCTGGCGGGAAAAAACCACATCGTACGAGTAATCGTTGCCGATAGCCGTAAGGGTGGACGAATTGGTATTAAGCGCCAGGGCAGGCAAAGAGGGGCGTTCTTTTTTAAAGCGGCCCACAAATTCTGCCGCGATATGTTGCGCGTCTGCCGCGCTGCCGCCGTTTCCCATTAAAATTACTTTGTTGCCTTTTTTAAAAGCTTCCGTTACTTTTGCGGCCAGTTCTTCCACTTTTCCCGCCAAGTTTTCTTTTACATAGGTAATGGCTTTAATTAATTCGTCTGCTTGTTGTTGTACAAACATAGTTAAAATTCCTCGTATTAAATTTGTTCTATGGCGTCTTTTTCCACCCAGCCTTTAAGCCCTTGGGATTTTACAATTACTTCATACCAATCGTCTTTCTCGTCTTGCACCGCAAGCAAATGCCCTTGCGGCACACTGGCGCTGGCGGGGAAGTTAGTCCCGGGCCCGCTGCGGACTTCGGCCACCGGGGCGGCCACTACCGCCAAAGGCGTTTGTTCCAGCGCGTGGCGCGCATACAGCCACCCAAAGCAAACCGCCAACACCGCGGCACTGGCCAGCAACGTGCGTTTGAATTGACGTTTTAGCAACCACACCGAGCCTAAGGCGCAAAAGAGCCACAGCCAGATAAACGCCAGCCCTTTTACTTCGTCATACGATAAGTAAAAAAACGCTTTATGCAGCACTTCCGGCACGCCCGCCGGGACCAGCCTTTCCCCGCCGGAGGCCAAAGAAAGGGCTAAATTATGGCGGATATCCGCGTCCCGCGGGGCCAGTTTAAAGGCCCGGTAATAATTGGCGGCCGCCAAGCCCTTGCTGCCCATTTTAAAATAACAGTTACCTATATTGTAGTAAACATAGGGGTCGTTTGGGGTGTTTTTTAGTTCCTTTTCGTAAATGCTTAAAGCCGCCGAAAATTTACCTTCCCGGTAATATGTTTCGGCTTGCTGCCATTGGGATTGCTCCCCCCAGGAAGCCGCCGCCAAGCATACGAATAAAACGGTAAATAAAATACGTCTCATTTGGCTTCCTCCTCTAAAAGTTTCAAAATATCCAACGCTTGTTGCGCCAAATCCTGCGCGCTTTGGGTGTCGGGCGCGCCAGGGGCAAAGCGCGCCGCGTCCAGCCGCTGCCACAACAAGGCAAAGGCTTCCGCTGTAGCGGGGGTGATGCCGCGTTTAGTTAAGGCGTGTACAATGGCCTTAAGCGGCAGGCTGCCGGTGTTGATGCGTAACTTTTGTTGTAAGTAATCGGCCACGGCTTCGGCTACGGCTTCGCTGGTGAATGCTTTTTTTAAGCGGTTTTTGGCGGTAGAATAGGCTTTTTTGTTGGCCAGCGATTTGCGCCCCACAGAGGCAAATAGCACACTGGCGGCCAACAGGGCCAGCATTACCCAGTTAAGCGTTTGCCACACGCTAAGGCGGGAAAGAGGGGTAGCTGCCGGAGCGGGGGCGGTTTTTAAATAAGCAATATCCTGCCCCAGCGTTTGAATGCCCGCTGCAGCCGCGGCCGCGGCGCCAAAATCAAAACCGCTGTTTGTTTTGCTGGCGGGGGAGATTTGCAGCGTAATAGGTTCGGTCTGCAAGGTTTTATAAGTATGGGAAACCGGATTAAAATAAGACCATTTAACCGCAGGAATGGTGTAGACGCCCGAAGCCGACGGCACTAAAACCGTTTTAAATACTTTGGTACTGGTGATTTTGCCGCCCACGGCTGTAGTTTGGGAGGTGGGCTGCGCCGCATACATTTTAAAACCGTCCAAAGACGGGAACTGCAAATCAGCGGTCGATTTGAGGTTGCCGGGGCCTTTGACCGTTAAGGTAAGGGTAATGGCTTCGCCGGCTTCGGCTTGGGTGCGGTCCGTTTGGGCCGAAACCGTAAATCCGGTTCCTACCGCTCCATAGAACGTGCTGGGTTTGCCGGCGGCCGGCACCGGGCGAACCGTAAGGGAAATCGGTTCCGATTGGGCGGTTTGCTCCTTGCTGGAGGACGCGGCTACAAACAAACGGTCCAGTACGGAAAGCGGGGAGGAGCCTGTTACATATTGCACGGAGGCCGGGCCAATGGTGGCTTTGCCGGGGGTGGGGCCCGTCAGCTGGTAGCGCTGTTCTTCGTAGCGGTACAATACACCGCCGATGCTTTGGGTGCCCTGAGAGGAGCCGATATCCTCCATAAAAATATTCGAAGCAGAAGGCTTTTTGTAGGGAGCATCGTAAAAAGGGCGGTTATAATAAAAGCGCACGGCCAGCGCGACGGCTTGGTTGACGTAAGGGGTTTTATCGCTGACGGCGGCTATTAAAAAGTAGTTTTCATTTCCGCGGGCATAGGCCTGGTTGGCCAAATCGCGCTCGAGCGGGGGGAGGTTGGGGTCGGCCGTTTCCCGCGGGCGTTTGGCGGCGGCCGAGTCATAATTGCCGGTAGAAACGGCTTTGGCCGAAGAGGACGCCGGCCGCGCCTGCTGCACGGCCTGGGCGTTGCGGTAAATACTGACGGAAATAGGATCGGTTTTATAGGTTTTTCCGTTATAGGTGAATTGGACGGAACCAATGGTGGCGTTTCCCACAAAGCGGGGCAGCATTACATAGCGGAAAACCGTGGTTGTCTTGCCGTTGATAGAGGAACGTTGAACTTCGCGCGAGTACACATTAAACGCCGGCAGGCTGGGCAGCTGGGGCATAATCATATTGCCCGAAGCGCCGTTTACTTCTACCGACAGTGTCAGCTCGTCGTCTAACGTAAGGGCGGTTTTATCCACGCTGGCAGTTACCGACACCTGAGCCCCCGCCCAGGCGGCCCAACTGATAAATAATAAGGATAAAAAAATTCTTTTCATACGGTTACCAATCTTTTTCCACCTGGCTGTCTTGCGCAGCGCCCGAAGGGGCGGGCTTTCGGTGTTCGTTTTCCCGGGCCATTTGCATCACGCGTTCGGCATCGTTTTTGTTCATAGCGTCCTGCGGGTTGGACGGATTTTGCTGTTGTTGCTGTTGCTCCGGAGCCTGCCCTTGGTTGTTTTGGGACTGTTGGGACTGGTTGGGCGAAGCGTCGTCCTGGTTTTGCTGATTTTGGTTGTTTTGGTTCTGTTGGTTTTGTTGTTGCAAAATCAGCTGTAAATTGTGAATGGCTTCCTTGTCTTTTGGGTTTTTTACCAGCGCCTGGCGGTAAGCGTCTATCGCTTTTTGCGAATCTCCCCCGCGGTAATAAGCATTGCCTAAATTAAACAAGGCGTCTTGTTCCAATTTGCCGGCTTGGCGGGCGGTTTGTTCGAAGGCGGCTTCCGCGGCGGCGTAGTCTTTCAAGTAATAGGCGGCCGCCCCCGCACCAAAGGAGGCGTTTTCGTTTGTTGGATCTGTTTGCAGTATATCGGTATATTTGTCCAACGCTTGGCCGTATTTCTTGTCTTGATACAACTTGCCGCCTTGGCGCAAATCGGCCCGTACCCCGCCGTAAGCGGAGGAGACGCTAAATAAAAGGAGCAAACACAGCCATTTGTTCATACTATATTTTACCTTTTTTGGGAGGGTTTTTCCTCGGCGGAGGTGCGGGGCTTTTGCCCGCGGGGCCACAGCAAATACCCTGCCAAGCACAACATAGCCAGCACCAACGCATACGCGTAGCGGTTTTTATAGGCCGCCCGCGCGGCCGCGCGGGAAACGGAACGGTCCAGCCCTTTTACGGCAGCCTCCACTTGTGCCGCCACCTGGGCGGGGGTAGTGTAAGCAATATAGGCCCCCCCAGTAGCTTGGGCCAGCTCCAACAAGGTTTTTTCGTCCAATTTGGAAACGACGGTCTTGCCGTCTTTGTCTTTTTTATATTCTAAAATTTTTCCGCTAGCGTCTGTTTTGGCGGGGATCAGGGTTCCTTCCTGGGTGCCAATGCCGATGGCAATGATGCGAATGCCGTTTTTGAGGGCGGTTTCTTGGGCGGACTTTAATTCTTCGGGGGAGTGGTCTTCGCCGTCTGTCAGCAAAATAAGGGCTTTCTGCCCGGGATATTTGGCCAGCATACGCGCCGCCAGCGCCACCGGCGCTGCCAGCGAGGTTCCCGGCACGGGCAGCATATCGGGCTGCAGGGAATCGACAAAATAGGTCAGGGCGTCTTCGTCCGTAGTAATAGGGCACTGAATATACGCCTGCGAGGTAAACGCAATAATGCCCAAGCGTTCGTCTTTTAAATTACTGACCAACATTTGCAGCATTTTTTTGGCATTGTCCAAACGGTCCGGGTTTAAATCCCGCGCCCGCATAGAGGTGGATACGTCCACCGCTATAACCGTTTGTGCAAAAGAGCCTTGCGCTTCTATCACTTCCGTTCCCCACTGGGGGCCGGCCAGCGCCGCAAACAGAAAAAATACCGTCAGCAAAAACAACAATCCCCGCCAGCGCGATACCGGGCGCAGTCGGTCAGTCAGCTTGGCATAGGCCTGCGGGCCAAACAGCGCACGGATCAAAGCGTTTTTGCGTTTTTGGCCCAGCCAAGCGCATAGCCCTATCAGTGCAGCGGCCGGCAGAAAGTACAGCAAATAAATAGGTTTGGCGAATAATTCCATATTAAGGCACCTTTATTAAAAACAATTTTTCCAATATATATGCCGCCAAGACGCAGCACAAGGCCAACAGCAGGAAAGGGTGGTAATAATCGCTGCGGTCTATTGTAGAGCTGGGGGCAAATTCCGTTTTTTCCAACTCGTTGATGGTATCGTAAATTTTAGCCAGTTCCGCTTCGTTTTTGGCGCGGTAGAATTTGCCGCCGGTGGCGTTGGCAATTTCCATCATGAGCCCTTCGTTAATTTCGTCCTCGGTGCTGGAGTAGAGCGTTTCGCCCGGGGCGCTGGCCGTGCCAATGGTATAGACGCGTATACCATAGGCTGCCGCCGCTTTGGCCGCCAGCTGAGGGGAAATGGTGCCGGCATTGGAATCGCCGTCCGTTAGTAAAATAATAATTTTGCTTTTGGCTTTGCTGTCCTTTAAATGGTTGGCGGCCACACCAAGCGCATCGCCAATGGCGGTATAATTAGGGTCCACAATCCCCAAAAACAAGGTGGAAAGATACTCTTGCAGGGCTTCGTGGTCCAGCGTTAAAGGGGCTTGCAGCATAGCTTGCTTGGCAAACACCACCAGGCCTATCCGGTCGTTAAAGCGTTTGGAAATAAAGCGCGCGGCCGTTTGCTGGGCGGCAACAAAACGGTTGGGGTAAAAATCTTGCTTTTGCATAGAGGCCGAAACGTCCATCAGCAGGATAATATCAATCCCTTCCGTGGGCGGCAGTACCGTCCGGTCCACCCGTACCGGGCGCGCCAAAGCCACCACCATCAAAAGCAGGGCCGCCGTATACAAGGCCGCCGGCAGCCAACGGGTGAGCAATACCCGCAGGGAAGCTTGCTCCACCATCAGGTGCGTCATAGGGTAGGCAATCCGCCTGGCAAATGCCCCGCGGAAAACCGTTTGCGCCAGCAAAACCGCCAAAGGAAACACCAACAAAACAAAAGCCCACGGGTGCAAAAAATCAGCCCGCCCGCCGTAAAGACGTTCAAACAAGAAACCTGCCAAACTGGCCAGCGTCAATGCCGAACAGCAAATCAGTACGGTAGCCATTATCTTAGAACTGCGTTTGAGAAATAGGTTGACGCCCAACGCCGCCAGCAACAGGGCAATGCTGATTAAGAAAAAATAAATCATTTGGTCCCCTCCTGCCCGGCGGGAGAAAGTTCTTTGGGGGCGGTTTCTACGATAATTTCCCGCAAGATTTTTACGTCTTTATCGCGGATTTGCTCGCTGGGAACCGCCTTGGCGAATTTGACCAAGTCGCCCGAGCTCAAAAATTCCCGCAGTTGGTACATCAGCGGAGCCATTTGCGGCATATTTTTTACGCGGCGCAGCAATTCGGCAGAGGTATCGGCCGACGCGTCTATATGGAATTGCCGCCATAAATATTCCCGCAGAATGTCCGAAAGAGTGATATAGAACAGCTTGTATTGTTGGTTTTCCCATAAGCCGCTGTCGAGCAACGCGTCTATTTTAGACAAAGCAATTACATCGCCCGGGCGGGAGTCTTCGAGCTGGCCTATGCGGCGGGGGCGTTCCTGCAGGCGGGTGTACCAGTAGTATAGTACATACACGATAGCCGCCAAAAGCAGTGCCGCCAGCAGCCACGTCAGCCAGCCGGAGGGAATGTGCGGGGAGCGGATTTCCCGCAGGTTCATATCGTCGAATGTTTTGGCGTGGGAAATGTCTATAAATAATTCTTTCTCAGCGGAGGCAAATGTTTTGCCGTCCTGTACCAAATTAAACGTGACGGTGAAAGTGGATTTGCCCAAAATAAAAGGTTGGGCGGTTAAATCGTACGATACGGTGCCGGGGGAGTTTTCGGCAGAAGAAATTTGGGTAATTTCAAAATCTTTAGACAGAGAGTCTTGGTCCAAGGTCACTTCGTACCCCGGGGTGTGCGACAAAACAAATTGCAGGGCAAACGGTTGGGCAAACGGCACCGCTTCGGCGGAGCGCGCTTCCACCACGCTGATTTCCTGCGCGGCTAATGCCGAAAAAGAAAATAGAAAAACAGAAAAAAGCAGACTCTTTTTCACGCTATCTCCTAATTTTTTTAGCGCGTTGTTTAAAAAACGCGATAACCGGGTCCGCCGGCGGCAAGGCCGTGTCTACCCGGATCGGCTCTATTTTATATGGGTTAAACAGCGCCTGCAGGTTTAGGTTTTGGGTGCGGGCGCGGTCGTCCAGCGCGTCGTTGATTTCCGAGGACGAAAGACACAAAAAATCTTCCTGTCCGGTTTCCGGGTCTGTTACGTCTATGCAGGCGTGCACAGCCGGCAGGCGCGTTTCCAGTTTATCTTGTACAATAACGGGAATTAAGTCAAACTTTCGCGCCGCCAGTTTGAACGGTTTGGAAAACGAGGAAACCGGGGCCAAAAAATCCGAAATTAAAATTAAAATGCCTTGGCGTTTAATTACTTTGCTTAACGTTTCCAAACACAGAGCAATGTTGGTGCCCGTGCTTTGCGGCTCGAAAGCAATTAGTTCGCGGATTAGGCGCAGGACGTGTTTTTTGCCTTTGCGCGGAGGGACAAAGAGTTCAATCTTGTCCGAAAAGAGCATCAGGCCCACTTTATCGCTGTTTTTGATGGCGGAAAAGGCAAACAAGGCGGCCAGTTCGGCGGCGATTTCCTGCTTTAGCTTATCGGCGGAGCCGAATTTTTGCGAGGCGGAAACGTCGCACGCAATCATTAAAGTAAGCTCGCGTTCTTCGTTGTATTTTTTTATATAAGGTACGCCCGTGCGCGCGGTGACGTTCCAGTCAATAGAGCGCACGTCGTCGCCAGGGGTATATTCGCGCACTTCGGCAAATTCTATCCCTTGGCCTTTGAAAGCGCTCAAATATTCTCCGGCGAACGTTTCCGACACCAATTTGTTCGTTTGGATTTCAATTTGGCGTACTTTTTTTAAAATTTCCGCGGTATCCACGGTTTACCCCCAGTAGAACTACGGTACGTCCACGGCGTCAAAAATCTGTTTGACGATTTGATCGGACGAAATGTTTTCGGCCTCGGCTTCGTAGGACAACAGCACGCGGTGGCGCAGCACATCTAAGCCGACGGCTTTGATATCTTCCGGCGTGACGTAGCCGCGCCCGTTCAAGAATGCGTACGCCTTGGCGGCCTGCGTGAGGAAAATGGTGGCACGCGGGCTGGCGCCGTAAGCAATAAACGAGGCAAGTTTCTCCAGACCGGCGGCTTTCGGGTCGCGCGTGGCGAACACGAGATCCACAATGTAGTTTTTGATTTTTTCGTCTACATAAATGCTGTCCGTTACGGTGCGGGCCTTTAAAATCATTTCCGGAGTGACGTTGGTGTTTATTTCTATCGGTTTGTGCGAGGCCATACGCTCCAAAATCATTTTTTCTTCTTCTTTCGTCGGGTAGGTGACCAGCACTTTAAGCATAAAGCGGTCCACCTGGGCTTCCGGCAGCGGGTAGGTACCTTCCTGCTCCACGGGGTTTTGCGTGGCCATTACCATAAACGGGGAGGGCAGTTTGTAGGTTTGCTCGCCGATAGTAACTTGGCGTTCCTGCATGGCTTCCAATAGGGCGCTTTGCACTTTGGCCGGGGAACGGTTGATTTCGTCGGCCAGAACAAAGTTGGAAAATACCGGCCCGCGCTTGGGGTAGAATAACCCGTCCTTGGGGTTAAAAATAAGCGTGCCCGTGATATCGGCCGGGAGCAAATCGGGTGTAAATTGAATGCGCTGAAACTGCGCGTGGATAGCTTGCGCCAGGGTTTTTACGGCCAGCGTTTTGGCCAGCCCGGGCACGCCTTCAATTAAAATGTGCCCGTCAGCCAGCAAGGCCACCAGCATTTTTTCCACCAGGGCGTCCTGCCCTACGATTACTTTGCCTACTTCGCGTTTTAAATCTTGCAAAAAAATGCTTTCTTGCTGGACTTGTTTGTTAAGTGTCGTAATATCCATATTCCCCCTCCTGCGGTGCGGACGCCGGTTGGCGGCGCGCGGCGGTTTCTTTCCTATATTATAATAAATTGCAGAAAAACAAAACCGTTTGAAAAGGGTGAAAAAGGGTTATATAAAAAAGGATTAAAAAACCCGGCCCAAAAGCCGGGAAAACAGACGCTTATACCCGCACGCAAAAGCGGCGGTTATTTGTGGCGTAAAAAAACGGAAAGACATTCAACTAAAAACCGCTTGCTCCACCGGGAAGCAAGCGGTAAAGATCAAACAGTTTGTTACCAGTTGTTTGCGTCCGTAACCTGTGGCTTTTTAGTACTGTCAAAATAGAAATAATAGTCAAAACCAAACTTTTTGGCAGGCGTCTTAAACGCCAAATTTTGGCGTTGCTGCTGGAATTTGTATAACAACAAATGGTATAAATCTATTGCGTTATTTCCACTATACCGGGCCAGGTCATCCTTCCACATGGCACCGCCTACGGCCAGTATGGAGACAATGTCTTGGGGCGCTATGCCGGGGGTATGAGCCAGTGAATTTTGTGCGTTAATTTCCGAATCACCCAAGAGCGGTGTGTTCAGGTTTTCCCGCAGCATGTGCAAGGCCCCTCCAATCACGACCATTTTGGTACCGGGCTGTTGGTAGCCTGCCTGCAAAAACGCCATGGCAGCGGCGTTGCGTTTTTCAATGGCTGAGCTGGGGATATCATAGGCATAAAACACGACGTCCATATTTTCCTGGAGCAAACGATACCCTAACCGCAGCCAGCGGACTTCTTCACGCAAAGAGGCCGCAATGTATTTGTTTTTTAATTGTTGGCGTGCATATTGTACGGCTTGCTTTAACAGTTCTTTTTCGGGCAATTCGCCCATATGGGCCCGAATAAACTCCATGGCAATATTGGCTTGATAGGCAAATTCCACAAACAAATGCGTAATGCGCTGGCTTTGGGGAGCGGATTTATTGTAGGCAATTAAGTATTCCACCAATTGCTCCGCGGGATAATGCATCGTGTGATCCTCCCCGATTAAAATCACACGGGCCTTTTGCAAATCGGGCAGGGAAAAGGGGTTTCCTTCTTTTGCATTTAGCACATGCGGTTTGGCGGATTTAAGGAACTGGGTCCACTGCGCAAAAACCGCTGTTTGCGTCAACTCCGCCGGTTGGCGGGGGGCGTGGGGAACGGTGTGCTGCGCCAAGATTTCCCGGGCACGTTGGAACAGCGGCTGTTGGGCGGGGGGAAGCTGGGAAATAAAAGACGGCAGCCAGCTGAGCACATCCTGAACCGTATAATTTTTGCCAAAAAATATCTGTGTTTTATAAGAATATCCTTGGGTGTTGTTTAATGGAACACCTTGGGAAGCGGGCTCTTTTTTGCCTTGTTGAGCAAATTGATGTAATAGCTCCTTGTCCAACGACAGGAAGCCAGCGGGCAGGCGGTCTTTGAATTTTTTTAATTGCTCGGGCGATACCGTCTGTGCGTTTGCCAAGCCGCATATGGTAAAAATAAAAACAGCAACAAAGAGAGCTATCTGCTTCATATGGTTTCTCCGGGCTTTTTCTGGAGTACTTGGCCTAACTAACGGGGCTTTTAGGCTATCGCCCGGGTGCTTTGTATGGGCCAACAAATATAAAAGGAGGCCCCTTTAGCCCTTGCGGAAAAGCGACGCCAGAAAGCCGACTAAATATTGTTTCCCCTGCCATACATTTTCGCCTTTGGCAGAGAGGGAAATGTTTTTGTACAGTTCCGAGGTCATTTTGGCTCCTTCAAACCAATTTTATATATTATATATCAATTTCCCGCAAAATACAAGGGGAAAAGCCTCTAACAAACCGGAATTTTGTCGGGATGCAGAATAAATTGTGTGACTAAATTTATAAAGTCCGTTTTGTTTTTGCGAGAAGGGTGTGCTAACCGAAGCACATAAAAACAAGTTCCAGAAGAATCGTTTTTTAAGTGTCCTTTAAACTGCCAAAAGCAAATTTTCCTTTTCCCGCAGCGTATTTTAAATGTTCTATCGGTAACTTCAGTGATTTTGTCAAACAGGCTGCTGATTTCTGCATCATAATAGGTGTTTGTATAAAAAACAATGAATGCAGGGCGGATGATTTGAATTTCTTTTTTTATAAATTGTTGCTTGCAAATGCAATTTTCTTTTACTTCTTGAGAGGTTGTGTCTACATCCATAGAAGCATTGCATTTTACCAGATTAGTAATGGCTACATCTTCCCACGACAAGCCAAGTTTTGTGTAGATGCCCCGCGTATAGGACCAAAAAGCCCAAGGCAAATCCTTATATTTGTCGGCATCCGAGTAATAAGAGGGGCTGGAGTTACCACGGGCTGTTTTGCCTACAAATAAGATTTTGTATTTGCTTTTTTCAAAGTTCGTTCCGTATTGCCAGAGCGGAATTTTCCCAAGCAGGTGGGCAAAAGAACACAGATGGCAACTGTTACAGCCAATTGTTTTAGCTATTTTTTCTTCCGGGGACATAGGCCGAAGACTTTTTCATTAATAAGGCAAATTCTGTTTCAATTTTTCCAATTTGGCGGCTACCGCACGAAATGCAAAATAGTTTTTGATGTCTACCGCGCACCAGAACGTCAGCCCTGTCACCATCAGCAACAGGACGACCGGGAACAGCAGCCAGGCCGACGTGGTAAATAAAAACATTGCCTGCATACCCAAACCCAAATCCAGGGCGCCCACCCCGATAACCCCCAATATCGTAAAAATGGCACGGGGTACGGGATATTGCGGCAGCACCAGCCCGTAGCGGCGGTGATTTTCCAGCTGTTCTTTTAAAAAACGAATGAAGTCCAGTTCAACACTGGTGGCGGGTTTGGCGGCAGAAAGGCGCTTGATATCAGCCGAAAAGGAGCGGAATTTTTTACTTTCGTCCAACAACGTTTGCACGGCGGGCAGCTTGCCCTTGTGCCGGATAGAATAGGTTTTGCCCGCATGGGAAAAAGTTATTTCCAGCTCGGCCAAATGCGGGAAGGCGTGGCCGTATTTATTATAGCTCACAAATACCGGCAAGCCGACGGAAAAATCGGTTTCGGTGTAGGGCAGGATAATAGCGGTGCGTGGCTTTTTGCGCTCCAGCCGGACGGCGGTTTCTTCAAACGAGAGGGAAATAATGGGGTTTGTTTTACGGGCTTTGTTCCAAGCGCTCGCACGGGACCAGAAGAAAAGCACTGCCCACAGTGCTACTATCGCCGGAAAAATGCAAATAAATATATAGGAGACAAGGTTGTCCTTTTGTGCATACGACAGCAAATCCTTCCAAACGAAAGTTATGGCTTGGAAATGAACAGCCAGCCAATGCAATAAAAACAGTGCAAGAAGTAAAAAAATGATATAGAAGGCCATATAGACCGGGGAAAGGACGGTAAGGGTAGAATTTTTGATTTTTAGTTTCATAATGCATAGTGTAGCAAAAAGAGCCGTTGGTTGACATGTTGGGGCAGGATTGCTAAATTAAAAATATGTTCAACATTCATATATTTATTTGGGGAATTTGCAGTCTTTTTTTGTTCAGCCACGCGGCGGCGCAGCCGTTTACGGCGGATATTTCCGCTCTTTCCGAAAGCCGCCGGACTTTCCATCAAGAACACTATGAAAAATTTCCGGCGCCGCCTTTTTTGACGGTGTACCAAAAAGGAAATAAAAAACTGGTGCTATTGGCGGCGCGGCATGGGGCGGAGTCCTTGCCGTCCGTACAATATGCGTTTGATGCGTATGCCCCGCAGGTGGCTTTGGTGGAGCGGGAGCCCGGGGAAGCGTTTGGCGGCCCGTGTACGGAAGCGGAGGACAGCTATACCGCCGCGCTCTGCGGTAAACGGCAAATCCCGCTGGTGCGGGCTGATATATCGCTTGAAAAACAATGGCAATTTGCCAAAGAAAACGGATTTTCGTACGAGGATTGGCAAATGCTGTGGATCATCCGCGACGGATACGGCCGCGCTCGGGAAACCGATCAGCCGTTTACGCCCGCGGAAGCAATTGCTTCGTATGCCAAGCGGGACCACCACGCCGCGTGGGGCGAACTGTTTACCGAAAAACGCCTGAATGCTTATTTTAAAAAGTATTACAAACAAAATTTCGCTGAAACCGATTTTATCCGGCTTTACCAGGACTTGATGAACGTTTATCCCGAAAAGTGGGTAACTAAAACACCTTTTTACCGTTTGAATAGTGCTATCGGGCTGGCGCGGAGCCAGTTCATGCTGCAAAACATTACGGCGGCGCTGAACCAATATGATGTGGTGTTTGCGGAAATGGGGGCAGGCCATTATATGGATTTGGTACCGGCGTTGCAGCAGCTGCTGGGAACCCCGCAGGTGATTGATGGGAAGCAACTTTCGCCACAGCCTTTGTGGCAAGATTGTAATTGGGATAATTTGCAAGAAAAGGTGTTGGTAAGGGAGTAAAGATGAAAAAATATCTGTGGACTGGATTTTTGTTGTTGGTTGCTGTTGTTGCCGGCTGGGCCGCCCCGGAAGGGGAAATCCGCACGGTTCCGGCTAATCCAAAAGCTGGCTTTTATTGGGATTATTTGCTGTATATCCCCAATACGGTGGATAAAGAAAAAACGTTGCCTGTTTTGTTTACAATGAACGACAGCGGAATTTTTAAGTCCGCCGCCGAATTGGAACAAGCCACGCGGGAACGTTTTGGGCGCGGCAACGAAGATTATATTGCCTATGAAATAGGTGTTCCGATGGTATTGCCGCTGATTCCACGGGAAAAGGGGGAGGTGAACTCTCACGATTTGAACCGGGCGGCTTTTTTAGTAAAAGAAGGCCCCTACAAACGCTTGGACAAGCAGGTTATTGCTATGCTTCAAGATGCCCGCAAACAACTGAAAAAAGAAGGCATACGCACCCAAAAGAAATTTTTGGTGGCGGGGTTTTCTTCCGCGGGAGCGTTTGGCTGGAAATTGGCTTTGCTGCATCCTAAAAAAATCTTGGCTGTGGCGGCAGGCGGGGAAATGTATCCGGCGCTTCCGGTAAAGTCTTTCAAAGGAAAAGAATTACTGTTCCCGGTAGGAGTGTCCGATGTTAAGGAAGTGACCGGACGGGATTTTAACGAAAAAGCCTGGCGTAAAATTCCCATTTTGTTGACCAATGGGGCGTATGATTACAACGATCCTTTGAATTCTGTATACGGGCAGGAAGACGGAGATTTGGTTCTATATGTATTTGGGCAAGGAAGCATTCAAAACCGTTGGGAAACCGCCCGCGCTTTGCTGGCACAGCTGGCCCCTAATGTGCAGACGCATACTTATCCCAAGACCGAGCACGAACCTATCCAGCAGGATATGATTGCGTTTTTAAAAACGCACTCGCAAGGCGGCCCCTTGCGTCCAATTGCGCTTACCGATACTTCTAGAAATCCGGTCTGGTTGCCTTTGCAGGTAACGCGCTTATATTGGGGGAAGCAAACGCCGCTTACGCATGATAAAGAATACTTGGGCGATACGGATTTGATGCTGCAAGTGCCTGGAAAGCAAATGCCCTTTTGGGTTCGTTTTGCGTGCGAGGTGGATATTTTGCAGGGCGGAAAAGTGGTGTTGAGCGGCCTGCCCGTAAGAGGATTTTTTGAGGAAGAAAACGCCTTTTTCCTGCAAGTGCCAGTATCGCCCGAAGAAGCTGCCCTCTTAAGAGCGGCGAAGTCTTCCGTGTTTACCGTTCGTTCCCGCCTGCCGGAAGTGCTGGCGGTGCCGTCCGATTTAACGGTTACTGTTAAGTAGCGAAAACTTTATGTTAAAAGGCTCCTTGCTGATGGTGCCTTGTTAATTTTGGGGAAAAAGGAAGGAAAGCCCTCTTTCGCTTGTGGCGTTTAGAGGGCTGTTTTTTTGGTAGGTTGTACGGGTTGGAGGATGTTTTTGCCCGGCAGCCAGTTTTTAAGGGCCCCGATGCCGCGCTTTACAACCTTTCGCCGCTTGCAGCACCTGTTTTTAAGGAAGGAGATGTGTCAGTAATTTTGTATCAATAATTGTACAATAAAGTATCTTATGATTTTGCCTCCAGAATTTACTGACTATACCTCCCGATTGTTCGGCGCTGTGCGTTGGGAACATTTCGTGCAATCCTTTTCGCACGAAGTTCCCGTAAGCGTGCGGCTAAACCCCTGGAAAGCTGCGGAAAACCCCTTTCCAGATGCCGAACCCGTGCCATGGTGCCGGCAGGGATTTTGGCTGAAAGACCGCCACCGCTTTACGCTGGACCCGCTCTTTCACGCGGGGGTGTATTATGTGCAGGAGGCCGCTTCGCTATTTTTGGATTATGTTTTGCGGCAAGTAATTTCTGCCCCCGTCAGCGCGCTGGATTTGTGCGCGGCTCCGGGGGGAAAATCTACCCTTATGCGCGCCGCTTTGCCGGAAGGGTCTGTGCTTGTCAGTAACGAAATTGACCGCCGCCGCGCCAATATCCTTTTGGAAAACATCTTAAAACAAGGGCATCCGGGCGTATTGGTTACGCACAATGCACCCAAAGATTTTGCCAAAACCAATCTGCTGTTTGATGTTATTTTGACAGATGTGCCGTGTTCGGGCGAGGGGCTTTTTCGGCGTGAGCCTGCCGCCGTGAACGAATGGAGCCCGCAAAATGTGCATTTCTGCGCCCAGCGCCAGCGGCAGATTTTGCGTGATATTTGGCCGTGCCTAAAAGACGGCGGTTTGCTGATTTACAGCACTTGCACATTTAATACATACGAAAACGAGGAAAACATTCGCTGGATTGCCGAGGAATTGGGGGCGGAGCTTGTGCCCGTGCCGGTTTTGCCGGATTGGCCCATTACAGGCAGTTTATTGGAAGGGTGGCAACAGCCGGTGTATCGTTTTATCCCCGGCACGACGCGCAGCGAGGGGCTGTTTATGGCAATCCTTCGCAAGCAGGGAGGAAAAAATGCGTTTGCCACATTGCCGTCCTCTTTGCGTGCACAGTTGAAAAAATACCCGTTGCTGCATTTGCTTTCCGACGGAGTCCCTCAACCGGAAGCCAAGGGACGGGAGCAAATCCCGTCAGTGGCGCAGGCGCTTTCGCTATCCACACGGGCGGTGGACTTCCCCCGTGCGGAGTTGACTTTGGAAGAGGCTTTGCGCTATTTGCACCGGGAAACGCTTAAGTTGCCTGACAACACGCCGCGCGGCTTTGTGCTGGTGACGTATCACGGCCAGCCGCTTGGCTTTGTAAAAAACTTGGGCGACCGAGCCAACAACCTCTATCCCAAACCGTGGGCTATCCGTAATTTGTAGGAATTGCCACGAATGGATGTATTTGTTCTCCATTAAAATTACGAAGGATTAATGAGATAAATAAATCCGTAAATTTTGTGAAACAGCTGCAAAGATGGCGTGGTAAACGAACAACTGTAATGCTGTTTTTATCATAAAAAAATCAAGGAAGCTCCCGACGAGAGCCGGGATGTATGGACAACAAAAAAGACACTTTGCAAAAGGTGTCTTTTTAAATGGTCGGGCACGGAGTTGTGACTGTGAGTACCTCTTAGAACGCGTACTGAGAGTTCCCTGTTTAACAGGGAAAAAACAGGGAGTTTTACCCATTTTTAGCGTATTTTGCGGATTTTGGGGATATATCCCCATGAAATGCCTCGTCGGAGCAATCCAAAGGAAAACACTCCAAATTCCCTAAAATAGAGAACAGGGAAAAAACAGGCGACAGCAGGGAAATGTCAGTAATTGGGTTTAAAGTAAGGTACAAGAATCTTCACGGTGTTCTTCTCTTCCGTAACTGCAAAAATCCCTGGCACCAAAACGCCCGATGCTTATACTTGTATTGCATATGTTTGTATCTGGCATAGTTAGCGGGCTGCAATTAATATAATGATTTTGATAGTGATTTGCTATCGCATTTTTTGACATTTCGGGCAATAGCAGCTGCTTCTCCCGGCGACGGTAATCCGTTCAAAAATACTGCCGCAGACTGGACACGGCATGCCATCATGTCCATAGGCTTTTAGAAACGGCGTATTGCGGTATTCCTTGCCCTTGCCCGCCAAATATTCTTCGGCAGACATTTTATTTTCTTTAATTGCGAGAGCCAATTCCTGCGGGATTGTACGGCTCAGTTTTTCCCAATCTGTATCGCTCAACTCTGTACATTTGGTTTCAGGATAAATACCGCATAGATAGAGAATTTCATCCGAGTAAATATTGCCGATTCCGGCAACAACCGATTGATCATGCAGCATCTCTTTGATGGACTTTTTCTTTTGGAAAAGCCGGCTTTTCAGATATTCGGCGATAAGCTGTTTATCAAAAGGCTCCAGTCCCAGTTTGTCTATGCCTGTGATATTTTCCGTTTCCTTGCTGTCTATATACCAAAAACGGCCAAAGCGTCGTACATCAATATACCGCAACTGCATTCCATTATCTAGATGCAGGACGAGATGCGTATGCTTTTCGCAGGGGTAATCTCTTGGCGTTACAAGTAGCTGCCCTGTCATGCGCAGATGCAGAAAAAGGCGGGCGCTGCTTTCAAGCTGAAAAATCAGAAACTTGCCCCGCCTGTCCATTCCGGAAAACTTCTGCGCTGAAAGGCTTCCAGCAAATTGTTTTGCAGCAGGGTGGGCGATGATCTGTTTGTTCAGAACTTCAACTTTTTTAATGCTTCTGCCGATGAGCTGCGGCTCAAGGATTCGTCTGACAGTTTCAACTTCCGGCAATTTCGGCATAGTTATTTCCCTTCCTTGGCGGATTTTTTAATCTCCGCGTGGTAGAAGAAGTTTACAACCGTGGGTGGTGCGTCAAACGGCTGTGTGAAGCTGTCATCGTCCCGCACATAGCGAAGACCTTGTTCTTGTGCAAATATAGACAGGCGACTGTTTAGCGTTTCCCAATAGCGGCGGTTCCCGTGTCGGTAAATTTCGTCATACAACGGCATAAGCGTTGGATATTTTTCTCGGATGTAGTCAAAAGTCACCTTTTTGTAATCTCCGCGCAAGTTCAGATCTTCCAACCAGACCAGATTGCATTGTTCTTTTACCCGCTCAATGATTGCTTCTACGTTGGTAATTCCGGGGAAAATCGGAGAGATAAAACAAGTCGTGCGGACTCCGGCATCGTGAAACGCTTTCATGGCCGCAAGACGTCGTTTGATACTGACTGCTTGGTCCATATTATTTTTGAAATCCTCATCCAACGTGTTGATGCTGAATCCCACCCGGGCATCGGGAAATGTTTTGATTAAGTCCATATCCCGCAGTACCAAGTCGGATTTTGTTTGAATGCTGATTTTTGCCCCGCTGCCTTGAAGTTGTTCCAAAAAAGCCCTTGTCCGTTTGTACTCTGTTTCCTGCGGGTTGTAGGGATCGGTGACGGAACCGATGAAGAACTCTTTTTGCCAGTACTTGCCCGGATCCTTAATCGGTTCCCAATATTTCACATCCAAGAAGGTTCCCCACGGTTCAGTGTGTCCGGTAAACCGCTTCATAAAGGAGGCATAGCAGTATTTGCAGGCGTGGGGGCAGCCGACATAGGGGTTGATGGAATAATCGCAGACCGGCAGATTGGATTTTGTGATAACGGTTTTGACCGAGACCTCATTTACAATAGGTTTCATTATTTCACTTCCATCTGCCGAAATGAAGCTGTTTGTCAAGTTCGGCAACATTCTGTTCCAGTGCTGTTTCCTGCGGGTCGGCATAGCCGATTCCGATGAAAACGGGAATCATATAGGTCGGCGGCACTTTTAGCCTGGCTTTTACAATGTCGTGTTCTTCGTTTAAGGGGATTCTCATAGAGCAGCCCAAGCCTTCGGCGGTTGTTGCAAGGAAAATGTTTTCGATGACGCACCAAATGGTAGAGAACGGATTTAGCCTGGACACATATTTCCCGTTTAACTCCTTTGATTTGAATACGGGAATAATCACATAAGGCGCATTTTTAAGCATGGTATATTGTCTTGGCATGGCATAGGCATACATCTTTTGTGCCAGCGTTGTCGGATAGGGCCTGGGCGTATTTAGGTATTTGTCTGCATCAAACTTGTTGGCAATTTTCTTTGCGTATTCAAACGCGTATTCTTTTTCTTCATCGGTTTTTAATACGATATAACTCCAATTCCGGTTGTGGTTCCAGGTCGGCGCGGCATTTCCGGCTTCTAAAATTCGTTTAATGGCTTCAAAATCCACCTCTTTATCCAAAAACTCACGTACGGTTCTGCGTTTGTAAATTGCTTTGTAAAAGTCCATATTCATTTTCTCCCTTAGTTGTTTGTCTTGCGGTCAGTTACATTCAGCGCATCAAAATGCTGTTTCATATAATTGGAAAACAGAGTTGTAATGCGTACAAGCTCGGCGATATCCTTGTCGCACAGTTCTGCCATAGCATCAACTTCCGCCTTTGCCGCCGGAGGAATAATCTTCTTGGCGTACCGAAGCCCCGCCGCTGTGAAACGCAGGATTTTATTCCGGCGGTCCGTGGGCGATTCTTCCATGGTTACATAGCCCTGTTTCAGAAATTTTTTGATAATGGCGCTGATTGTTTGTTTTGTCGCGGAAAGCCGGTTACAAATATCCGACTGCAAGCAGCCGTCCGGGGCAAACCAAAGAATATCCAACACGAAGAGTTCCTTTGCTGTCAGAGCGTGCCGTCTTGCGTAAAACTCATACGCCGCGAATTGAATATCCCGCAGTTTGCAATAGGCATTGTCATAGGCGCGTACTTTTTCCCGTTCCATTAGTCCTCCTATCAATTATTTGACGGTCTGATATTGGACTTTTATTATACAATATAGATTTTTTCAGTTTCAATATTTATTTTGATACAGGCCCGAAACTTTTTAGGAATGCCGCTTTGATTCATCCGTTTACTTGCCTCATAGTAAGAGGTAATGGCATGCCGGACAATTCAAAAATGAGAAATCTACGGGAAAAGAAGAAAAATTAGCCATACTAAAAAGTTGAGTCGGGATGTTATCTTCCTTTGAGCAAGAGATACAACAGAAGCTTGAATACGCAAAGGAAGGTATTGGAGAAAACGATATTAATCTGGTGATTGGCGGTTTATGCGGGTTGGCGCATCTAGGCCAATGTATAAAATCTATTTATAACATGATGGTATTTGTCCAACGATAAATAAATTCCTCGAATACCCTGCTAATACGGTGGGGTATTCTTCTGAAACGACTTGACTTCACTCCCGATAGTAAGCGGTAATAGGAATGGGCCCAAAGCCCACTAAACCAATATACTATCGGGAGTTTTTATGAAGAAAAAATCTAAACAATTTGCTGCAAAATTAACCGAACAAGTCGTAAATGTGTCTGCTCCTGCACCTAAAGAACGGGATAGCCGTTTGCCCGCTGTCGGGAGCATTATCACTAAAACCTACCGTGGCCAGCCCATAGAAGTAAAAGTCCTAGAAAACGGCTTTGAATACCAAGGGAAAACCTATAAAAGCATATCCCGCGTGGCGATGGATATAGTCAAGCGCCCTATCAGTGGATATGTATTCTTTGGGCTTACCAAATGACGCCACGCCAGTTACCACCTATATCAGGGCGGTTTGTAAAGGGGCGTTCGGGCAATCCGCTCGGCCGCCCCAAGAAACTGTACAATACAGAGCTACTACTCCTTGCCATCGAGTTCTTGGATGAATTGGCCCGGGCCTATTATCACAAGGGCCATGCCGCCCGTAGGTTAGACCGTATTCGGAAGGTACTAAATGAGAAATAAATGTTATTTACCCAAAAGTTTAGAAGAACTCAAAGGATTATCCGATGAAAAACTCCAATTCTATTGGGATATCTTCTACCGTTATCCGTTAAGAGGGAGGAAAGGTAAATACCGTCCTCTGTGGTATGCTATCCAGTGTGAGTTGTATAGTTGTAAACTGGCTGAAAAGTATATAACTAGGTTAGATAAATACGCCAGTAACCCGGAGAAATATATCCAACGGGCAAATAAGAATAAGTATTCCTTGGCAATAGGGACTATTCTAACCAAGAAGTATAAGGGAAAGATATATCAAGTTACCGTAAAAGGGGAGAAAGAATACGAGTGGGAGAATAATATCTATCCCAATTTGACGGTAATAGCGCAGAAAATAACACGGGGCCACGTAAGCGGCCCCATGTTTTTTGGACTTTCAAGGAGAGCAAATGCCAAAAATTAACTGTGCAATATATACGCGTAAATCAACCGAACACGGGCTGGATATGGAGTTTAACTCGCTCCAAAACCAAGAGGAGTCCTGTAAGGCCTATATCTTATCCCAAGCGTTCAACGGTTGGGAATATACCAAAACCTACTCAGACGGCGGCATTAGCGGGGGGACAATGGAACGCCCCGGGTTGCAGGCGCTGCTTAACGATATCCGCGCGGGCCATATCCAAGTGGTAGTGGTCTATAAAGTGGACCGTTTGTCGCGTTCTATTATAGACTTCCACAAAATGATGCAGGAGTTTGATAAATATGGGTGCAACTTTGTGTCTATTACCCAGTCGTTTGATACGAGTAATTCTATGGGGAAACTGACGCTTAATATGCTGTTATCGTTTGCCCAGTTTGAACGGGAGGTATCAGCGGAGCGCGTACGGGATAAAATCGCAGCCAGTAAGGCTAAAGGACTATGGATGGGGGGAACCCCACCACTAGGCTATGACCTAAAAGACAAGCAGTTAATTCCGAACCCCCAGGAAACGGAACTCGTCAAGCTGATTTTTAGCAAGTATTTAGAACTGGGAAATATACAAGCCACAGCCGATTGGATGAATCAGCAAGGCTACCGCAGTAAATGCTGGCAAACCGCGGCAGGGGATAAACGTGGCGGGCATTTGTTCCGGCACGGGTCTATACAGCGAATCCTCGGAAATCCTGTCTAT
>CASEWB010000005.1 GCA_949291545.1 uncultured bacterium | reverse complement strand
GATCGTCGGATAGTCTTTAAGCTGGATGCCTTCCTGCTGGGCAATGCCATAGTGTTCGCGCATCGCGGCAAACAGTTCGGCTTGTTTAACCGTATCGATGCCCAAGTCGGCTTCCATATCCAAGTCCAGTTCCAACATGTCTTCGGGGTAACCGGTCTTTTCCGCTACCATTTTGACGATTTCTTTCGTCACCGTCGCTTCGTCCAGCGCACCGGAAACAGCTTTCGGAGCGGCCGGTTTAGCAGCCGGGGCAACAGCGGCAGGCTGTACGGCCGGGGCCGCAGGCGCAGCCGCCGGAGCCTGGGCAACCGGCGCGGCCGCCGCGGGTTTGCCCGCATTGGCTAATGCAAAGTTGATGCAGTGGCGGATTGTCGGATAGTCTTTAAGCTGGATGCCTTCCTGCTGGGCAATGCCATAGTGTTCGCGCATCGCGGCAAACAGTTCGGCTTGTTTAACCGTATCGATGCCCAAGTCGGCTTCCATATCCAAGTCCAGTTCCAACATGTCTTCAGGGTAACCCGTTTTTTCCGCTACCATTTTGACAATTTCTTTCGTCACCGTCGCTTCGTCCAGCGCACCGGAAACAGCTTTCGGAGCAGCCGGGGCCGCCACAGGCGTTACAACGGGCTGAGCCGCCGGAGCCGGAGCAGGCGTCACGGGCGCGCTCGCAACGGCCGGTTGAGCCGCAGGAGCCGCCGGGGCAACCGGCGCGGCCGCCGCGGGTTTACCCGCGTTGGCAAGCACAAATTTAATGCAATGGCGGATTGTCGGATAGTCTTTGAGCTGGATACCGTCTTGCTGGGCAATGCCGTAGTGTTCGCGCATAGCGGCAAACAGTTCGGCTTGTTTAACCGTATCGATGCCCAAGTCGGCTTCCATATCCAAGTCCAGTTCCAACATATCTTCGGGGTAACCGGTCTTTTCCGCTACCATCGCCACGACTTCTTTGGTCACTGCCGCTTCGTCCAAGGCTACCGCTTTCGCAGTCGGAGCCGCCGCCGGAGCGGGCGTTACAGGCGCGCTGACAGCCGCTTGGGCCGCAGGAGCCGCCGCCGGAGCCGGGGCAACAGGCGCGGCCGCCGCAGGTTTGCCCGCGTTGGCCAGTACAAATTTAATGCAATGGCGGATGGTCGGATAGTCTTTAAGCTGGATACCGTCCTGCTGGGCAATGCCATAATGTTCGCGCAGGCTGGCAAAGAGTTCGGCCTGTTTGACCGTATCAATACCGAGGTCGGCTTCCATATCCAAGTCGATATCCAACATATCTTCGGGGTAACCGGTCTTTTCCGCTACCATCGCCACAACTTCTTTGGTCACTGCCGCTTCGTCCAAGGCTACCGCTTTCGCCGCCGGAGCGGGCGTTACAGGCGCGCTGACAGCCGCTTGGGCCGCAGGAGCCGCCGCCGGAGCCGGGGCAACCGGCGCAGCCGCCGCGGGTTTGCCCACGTTGGCAAGCACAAATTTAATGCAATGGCGGATTGTCGGATAGTCTTTGAGCTGGATACCGTCTTGCTGGGCAATGCCGTAGTGTTCGCGCATAGCGGCAAACAGTTCGGCTTGTTTAACCGTATCAATGCCCAAATCGGCTTCCATATCCAAGTCGATATCCAACATATCTTCGGGGTAACCGGTCTTTTCGCCGACCATTTTGACCACTTCTTTGGTCACGGCCGCTTCGTCCAAGGCTACCGCTTTCGCCGCCGGAGCGGGCGTTACAGGCGCGCTGACAGCCGCTTGGGCCGCAGGAGCCGCCGCTTCGTGCGCGTGAATGGCGTTTACTTTATCCACAAACGCCTGAGAGCCTTCCATCACCAAGGCGGGTTTTACACCGTGCTGGTAATTGTCTTTAATGCGCAGGGTATTCTGCACCACTTCCAGCACCGGGGCTTGCTGGCCGGAAATTTCTTTCAGCCAGGCTTGGTGTTTGGCTTCGTCGGCGATGCGGGGTTCGCCTTCCTGCCACATTTTTTCGAGTAAAGTCATACCTAATTGAGAGCCAAAACCGGCCGCCAAGCGCAAGGCGTATTTAAAGTTGTAATGCCCGCCTTTGCTAAGCGTAATGCCTTCCAGTTCCGGGTCGGCTTCTTTGAAGTTGGCAATCGGCGGTACGAGGCCCGTGTTCAGGCAGCGTACGGCGATGGCGTCTTCCAAACCGGCGCCCATGGAGTGGCCGGTAAACCCTTTGGTGTTGCTGACGATAACACTGCTGACGTCTTTGCCAAAGGTGGATTTAAGTGCATACGCTTCCGCGCTGGCGGAACCGCCGCGAGCAGGCGTATACGTTTCGTGCGAAATGAAAACCAACTGCTTGGCAATGTCCGAGCGGTTGAGGCCGTAGTCTTGTTCAGCATGCGTAACCAGGCGGTTCATTACCTGGGCTACATGCGCCACGTCCAAGCGGGTCACATGGAAGCCGCTGTTGGCAATTTCGGTAGAAAGCAGCTTGGCCAGCGGCTTCATACCGCGTTTGGCCACTTCGCTTTCCTCTTCCACAATCAAGGACACCGCACCCATACCTACGATCATGCCGTTTCTGCGGCGGTCAAAAGGCAAGGCGGCTTTGGTTACGTCGGCTTCCGTCGTAGCGGCGCCAGAGGCCAAGAAAGCCGTCAAAATCCATTCGGACACATTGTCGTTGGTCGGGTCGTCGGCGCTGATAACGATAACGCGTTTGCAGCGGCCGAGTTTAATCCAGTCCTGCGCTACGGCAATGGCTTGTGCCGTGGAAGCGCAGGCCGCGCTTAACGCCGTGGCCGGCCCGCGGGCACGGATCCACTGGCAGAAGTGCGAGTGCGCAATGATAATGGTCTTTAAGATAAATTCGGAAGTAAAGGCTTCCGGTTCAATTTCTTTATCCTTAAAATTGGCTTGATACCAAGCTTCAATTTCGGCTTTGAGGGCCGGGTCGGAAATTTGAGAAATAAATTTATCGCAGAACGCGCGGACTTCTTTGGCGGTTTTGTTGTTGAGCAATCCCGCTACGCGTTTGGACAAATCGCCCATCATGCTGTTGGCCACCGGGAAAGCGGAAGTGAAAATCACGCCCGTTTCGTCAATCATATCAGCCGGCAGACCCCAGCGATCCGGCAAGTAGCCGCCCGTGGAGGTAGGTTTGTAGTAAAGCACCAACGGGATACCCGCGTCTTTCAAAGCCAAGATACCCGCGGCAATAGCCAGCTGGAAGCTGCGGTCCATCGAGCGGACCCATTTGGCCGGCAAGCCGAATTCTTTTTCCAAGTCGAACGCGCCGCCTTTGGCCGCCAGTTTAATGGCTTGCATGGGCGAGGTTAAGCGTTCGATGCGGTGGTTGCCGTCTTTGGATTTAATGACAAATTCTACATGTTTGTCGATTTGTTTCTGCTGAATATCGGAGCTGACGGGCTCAATCATATTGCGGCCGGAGAGGATTTCGTCCAACACGCCTTCGCGGAAGATTTTGTCCCAGCTGCCGGGGCCGCCCGCCGCAATACCGCTGATAACTACGGATTTTTTGTCGCCGTTGCCACCCTGCACCGGAGCGGAAACTTTGCACGCACAGGTAGAGGCAGCCTTCACCGTGCCGGCAGATTTTTCCGTAGGAGTAGCGTTGCCGGTTACCCAATTGGCAAAGGCCGGGTTGAAGGTAGAATTGTCGCCATACATATCGGTTCCGTTCCAATCCAAGTGGATGCCGGAGGAAATCAAATTGGCAAACAAGTCGTTAAATTCCACGATACCGCCTTTTTTGGGGTGGTTGGAGGCCAACACTTTGATGTCTTTTTTATCGGACAAGGTGTTGGAAGCCAACGCGGAAAGAACGCGTTTGGGCCCGCATTCCACAAACAGGCGCACGCCGGAATCGTAGGTGGTCTGCAGCTGTTTAATCCATTCCACGGAGTGGGAAATCTGGGTGACCATCAAATCTTTGATTTTTTCCGGGTCGCTCGGATAGAATTCCGCCGTGACGTTGGTGGTAATCGGCATTTTGGGGGCGTGGAAAGTCAGCGTGTCCAAAAACGCGCGATACTGCGGCATGGCCGGGCGCACAATGGCGGAGTGGAACGCGTGCGAAACCGGGATTTGCACCGCTTGGATACCCATATCGGTAAACATCTTGATAGCGTCGTCGATAGATTTGCTGGCGCCGGCAATAACCGTCTGGGTCGGGCAGTTCTTGTTGGCTACGGCCACATACCCATTGATGCGCGCAAGTTCCGGTTCCACCCGGTCCACCGGCGCGGCAATGGAGGCCATCTTGCCGTTATCTTCCACTTTAATTTCGGACATTACTTTCCCGCGGGTGCATACGGCTTTTAAACCGTTTTCAAAATCAAAAATGCCGGCAGCCACGGCAGCGGCGTATTCGCCCAAGCTGTGGCCCATTACCACGTCCGGCTTAATGCCAAACGAAGAGAGCAAGCGCATCATGGCGATATCAGCCGTCAGTACGGCGGGCTGGGTCATTTCGGTTTTCTTGATAGCGGCTTCGCGCACGGCGATTTGTTCTTTCGTTTCGCCGGGTTTGCTCCACAGCGTGTCCGTCAGGTTTTGGCCGATAATGTCCATTAACAAGCGGTCGGCTTCGTCAAACGTATCCTGCACTACTTTATATTTGGAAGCCAAATCTTTCATCATATCCACATACTGAGAACCCTGCCCAGGGAACATAAAGCACACTTTGGGCTTAATTTCGGTAGGCGTAAACGGATAGATGCCTTTCATGCGCAGGTAGAGGGATTCTTGTTCCCATACGTCCTGAGCAGAAGCGGTTTTTTTGAAAAATTCAATTTTTTCTTTGAGTTTTTCCGGAGATTCCACATTAATCGTCACCGCAAATTTGGCCGGTTTTTGAATGTGGTTCTTGTAGGAAATGCTCGGCAGATAGGTGGGATCATACTCAATGGCGATAAGCGCCTTATCCAACACGTTGAAAAGTTCCTGCTTGGTAGCAGCCGAGAAAGTCAGCACATCGCCTTGGATTTTCTCGCCGGGAACGTGAAGGGTATAATTACTGCTGGTCATGGTAGGTTTCTCCTGTACAGGGGCCGAGACAGTTACCTGTTGTTTGGGTTCTTCGGCCTTTTTCAAAAGTTCGTCGTTCATTTCTTCCATAGCCACATGGAAGTTCGTTCCGCCAAAACCAAAGGCGGATACGTTGGCGCGGCGGATTTTGCCGCCCGGCCATTCTTCCGCTTTGGTAATCACGCGGAAGGGGCAGGTAGCCCAGTTTACAATCGGGTTGGGAGTTTCAAAATTAACGGAAGGCGGCAGTACCTTATTATATAAGGCCAGCGAAGTCTTGATCAAAGAAGCAATACCCGCCGCCGCTTTGGCGTGGCCGATTTGGCTCTTTACGCTGCCCAGGCCGATAGCACCGGGTTTTACATACGGGCCAAACAACTCTGTCAGCGCTTCCAGTTCCACCGCATCACCCACGCGGGTGCCGGTGCCGTGCGCTTCCACCAAGCCTACGGCTTCGGGGGTGTAGTCCAGCTGTTCAAAGGCTTTCTGCACCGCCAGCTTTTGGCCTTTGGGGTTCGGCGCGGTAATGCCTTTGCCTTTACCATCGGAAGAAGCACCTACGGCGCGGATAACGGCGTAGATTTTGTCGCCGTCTTTTACAGCGTCGGACAAGCGTTTTAAAATCACCATACCGGCGCCTTCTGCCATTACAAACCCGTTGGCGCGGGCGTCAAACGGATAGGAACCGGTTTCGGACAACGCACCGATTTTGCAGAATTTAATGTAAGCGGACGGGGACATCATTTGGTCCACCCCGCCGGCTACGGCCATATCAAAGTTCCCCATGCGCAGACCATTGACGGCTTGGTCTATGGCGGCCAGCGAAGTAGCACACGCGGCGTCCACCGCGAAGTTCGTGCCGTGCAAATCAAACACGTTGGCTACGCGGCCGGGAATGACGTTAGCCAGTTCGCCGGGCATAGAGTCTTCGGTAATGGGAGTGAACTTTTCGCGCACGCCCGCGTCCATTTCGTCCAGCATTTTCTGGGCGTCGGCCGGGGCCAGCGATTTAAAAGAGGAAGTGTTTTTGAGAATTTCGTACAAGAACGGGCGGTTGAGGCGGGTGTTGGACATTTCGTTCTTCATACCACCCATAGAGTTACCAATAATTACCGCCGTGCGGTTATGGTCAAATTCTTTTTTATCATAACCGGAATCTTCCAGCGCCATGCGGGTAGTTTCAATGGCTAAGTGCTGGACCGTGTCCATCTGCTTGGCGATTTGCGGAGGAATGCGGTATTTTAAGGAATTGAATTTAAAAGACTGGGGAATAAAGCCGCCGATTTTGGAGTACAGCTTATCTTCGGCCTTATGGTCAGGACTGTAGAAAAGTTTATAGTCCCAGTACGACGCAGGAATTTCAGTAATGCAGTATTTGCCTTCTTTAATGTTGCTCCAGAATTCGTCTTTGTTCAACGCTCCGGGCATAATCGCCCCAATACCAACAATGGCGATAGGTTCAAGGTTTTTATTTTTCATTTGTTCTCCTAACGTAAAATCCTCTTTCCTTGGCATACGTATATAGGTATATTTTATGAAATTTTATGGAAGCAAAACAAATCCGCAAGGTATTTTTTTAAAGCAACTATTGACAAAACCTGATTGCTTTTATCAGAATTTTTGCCAAATAAAAGCCTCCTCAGAAGGCGTCCCGTCGAAAAATGGTTTTTTTGAAAGATAGCAAAAATGCAAATTTAATGCCGTTTTTAATTTTTACTACTGCAAAAACAGTTGTTGTTTTAAATCTACACAGTTGTATAACAATACCCAAAAAAGAACCGCCGATCTAAAAAACGGCGGTTTTTAGGAACTTATTTTGTTATAGATTTATTTTTCTGCCTTGCCTTCAGCTACTTTCATATTTTCCAATTCTTCAATCAGGCTCAGCAAGGTAGGCTGCAGTTTGGTTACATATTCCTGCTCAAAAGTGCTTAAGCGCTGTTCCAAACGGGAAAGTTGTTTGGACACTTCCGCATTGGATTTATCATGTGCAATTTTTAATTCTTCCAAGCGGTAATGCAAATCCTTCACTTTTTCTTTTAAATCGGCTACTTCCAAAGAAGAAGACCCCTGCAAAGAATGCAAAATGGAAGCACGCGGCTTAAAAGCAGGCGGCTGCGCAACCGTAACGACTTTTAAATCTTCCACCGCGGGTTCAAAATCCGTTTCGTGCGCAATCGCGGCGCGGTACTTGGCCGTGAATACAAATAATAAAATAAAGCAAATGGTAAAACCAATCAGTTGTAAAATGACTATATTCTCCATAGCAAATATCATATCATATTTTCAGGGTAAAAATGCGCAAAAAATACCCGCTCTAAAATATGCCGTTGCAACGGTTTTCCCTCGTCTTAAATTTCCAATCCGTTTTTCCTGCCCCTTTTGGAACACCTAGGCCCACAAGCGGGCGCCGTAAAGCGCCCGCCCGGTAACATAGATTATTTTGTATAGTAGTTATCAAAATACCCGGTTATATAGATAACCGGCGTGCCTTTATCCCCCGAGCCGCTGGTTAAATCACACAAGGATCCCAGCAAATCGGTCAAGTGGCGCGGGGTGGTGCCCAGCGCTTGACCGCCGGCATTGGCTTGTACCTCCTTGGCCACGTCCTTGCCGGAATCGATAAGGGACTTTAGTTTAGTCTCATGCGGCATGCCGCCCAGCCCGTCCGTAGCGGCGGGGCAAACAATGGGGTCCGCCAATTCCCAAATGCCGGTAGCAGGGTCTTTGTAGGCGCCGTCGCCATAAATCATTACTTCCGGTTTTACCCCCGTTTGTTCCAGCAACTGCTGCTGGAGGCGCTGTACAAAAGCTTGGCAATCCCGCGGGAAGAGTTTCACCCGGTCTTCATTCGAATAATTGGAACCTAAAAGGCCAAAGTCGGCATTAAAGCCAGCCCCGGGGCGCATGGGTTCTGCACAGATATCCGCCAATGTATAGGCCGTAAAACCCGCCTGCTGCAGTTTTTTGGCATATACTCCGCGGTTATGCACCGTACACACCAACACTTGCCCGCCTTTGCCTGCCCAAGCTTTAATAAAATTATCAATTCCCCACACATACGAAATATCAATCCGCTGTGGGTCGAGCGCTTTATAAAGTTGGGAATAATTGGATTTGGTAATGGGATGGACAAATTGAAAGTAAGGGCTGTCTTCTGTAAAAATGCCTTCTTGGTAGCCGTAAGGATCGTCACACAACGGGTTGCCAACTTCGTCCGAAGGCAACGTCAGCACCATATGCACTTTGCCTTTAATTCCGCCCACAATGCCTTTTAACATCGGCAAAAAGCGATTACGGCTTAAAATCGGCGAAAAGATAACCACATCCCCTTGCGGAAACAGGTTGGCGACAGAGGCGGAAATATCCCCCAACGTAACAAAATTGCCTTGGCTGCGCGCCACGAGCGACTCCGTCACCCCTACCACCGCCCGTTCTTTAAAAGAAAAACCTTCCGTTTGGGCAGCCTGAACTAAAGTGTGGGCAATCACCGGCACGATATCCGTTCCTTCCTTAATTAACGGCATACGAATGCCGCGTGAAACTACACCGCTGTATCTAGTCATACATACTCCTATATATAAGGTAAACTGCCGTTTGACAGTGTAACTTTTTCCGCGCCGAGCGTCAACCGGCAGCGGCTATCGGCCGCGCCGCGTGGCCCGGCCTTTTGCGGGCATAAAAAACCGGGGTATACAACTCCCCGGTGTTTTTTATTTAAATTTAACTACTACAAAACAGGCGCTAAAAGCCACCGCTAGAAACACGCCATACGCCGTATAGCGGAAAACCGGCTGCTCAATGGCCGGGCACAGCCAATAAAACAACGCACATAACACGGCAAAACAAATAACGCCAAATGCATTAAATTTAAAGGTCGGCTTCATATTTATTTAATCACCGTCCCGGTTTGGCCCGTTTGATAATGCACAATGCGGATTTCCACCCCTTTTTCCTTGGCCAAGCGTACGGCATCGGGATGGAGTACATTGGCACCATTTAAAGCCAGTTTGTACATTTCGTCAAAATCCAAGACTTCGTATTTTTGGGCCTGCAAATCTTTATTGGGGTCGGCCGAATAAACGCCGTCTACGTCTTTGACCATTTCCACATGGTCCGCGCCCAGCTGGGCGGCCAAAAACACGGCCGATACGTCGCTGCCGCCGCGTTTTAATGTGGTAATTTCTTTATTTTCGCCAATGCCCTGAAAGCCCGCCACTATCGGCACATGGCCGTCCTGTATTTCGCGCACCAAGCGGTTGCCTTTCAGTTCCAAGATGTCCGCCCCCGTGTGGGTGCAGGTGGTAATAAGCCCAATTTGCGAGCCGGTAAGCGATACCGACGGCACCCCAATCGCGCGCAGCGCAATGGACAAAAGCGCCACACTGACGCGTTCGCCGGTAGTCACGAGCATATCCAGTTCGCGTTTATCGGGGGAAGGCGTAATGCTGTAAGCGTGGTCCAATAGCACGTCTGTTAAATTGCCATTGGCGGAGGCAACCACCACAGGAGTAAAATTATCGTCATAGCGGGACTTAATCAAATTCGCCGCCATTAAAAGTTTTTGTTTGTTGGCCAGCGTGTTGCCGCCAAATTTCATAATGCAAACTTTTCTCATAATCTTTACCTATTGCAGCCACGGCGCTAAGGCGTGGCCGCTAATCATTTCTTCATACGAAGTGCGTTTGCGCACTACGGCAAATTGGTCCCCGTGCACCATCACTTCGGGCACGAGCGGGCGGAAATTGTAAATGGAAGACATCGCCGCCCCATAAGCCCCAGCACACATTATAGCAAGTAGTCCCCCTTCCTGGACAGGTTCAATAATGCGTTCGTGGGCAAATACGTCGCCCGATTCGCAAATCGGCCCCACGATATCGGCAATGATGGGCGCTATGCCTTGTTTGGTGACGGGCAAAATGGTATGCCACGCGTCATAGAGCGCCGGGCGGACCAAGTCGTTCATCCCCGCGTCCACGATGATAAAGTTTTTCTCGCCGTTGGATTTGGCGCAAATCACTTCCGTCACCAAAATCCCGGCGTTTCCGGCGATGGAACGCCCCGGCTCCACAATAATGTGTTTGTGCAAATCGCCCAAAGTTTCGCGCACGACTTCGGCGTACGCCTCGCAGGTGGGCGGGAGCTCCACGTTGTAATTAATGCCCATCCCGCCTCCCAGGTCCACATTTTCGATGGCAATGCCGTCTGCTTCCAGCGCGCGCACCATCGACGCAATTTTGGTAAACGCCAGGCGGAACGGCTCCAAATCCAACAGCTGCGAACCGATATGCACCGCAATCCCCGCAATGCGGATACCCGGCATTTGGGAGGCTTTCACATACAAATCATGCGCTTCCTGCCACGGCACGCCGAATTTGTTTTCTTTGGTGCCGGTGGTGATTTTGACGTGCGTCAAAGCGTCCACATCCGGGTTGACGCGCAGGGCCAGATTGGCTTTTTTGCCTTGCGCCACCGCAATGCGGTTAATCATTTCCACTTCGGCGGCGGACTCGGCGTTGATTTGCAAAATGCCCAGCCGGATGGCTTCTTCCAATTCCTGCGCCGTTTTGCCTACGCCCGAAAAAACAATTTTATCCGCCGGGATACCCGCTTTTAGCGCTACATACATCTCCCCCGCCGACACTACATCCGCCCCGCCGCCCAGCCGGGCCAGCGCCGCCACCACGCTCAGATTCGGGTTGGCTTTAATGGAGTAACACACCGTGCCGTTCAAATCCGCCAAGGCGGCGCGGTAAGCCTCAAAGTTGCGGGTGAGCTTATCGGTGGAATAACAATAAAAGGGCGTACCTACTTTTTCGGCAATTTGTTTGATATCCACTCCCTCCGCATAAAGTTCTCCGCCTTGATAATGGAAACACATAGTTCTCTCCTTTTTGCCAATAAAAAACCCCCGCTTACAATTAAGCGGAGGTTTGCAAATTTGTTTAGTATTGGGGCCCTATCTATCCGCAAAATTGTAAGCAGGTACGCAAGCGCACTTTTTGCTCTTGTTCTGTTTGCTTACACGTTTAACGGATAGAATCATAGCCATAGGGTTAGTATAGAAAAATTTTTCACTGCGCGCAAGAATTTATTTTAAAACGACCTCCCGTCCGTTTGCTGGCCCCCACAGCCGGCAGAAAGATTTGCCTTTATCATTATACGACCGGCACACCACTTCTCCCGTCTTTAAATAAGCAATACCGTAAAGTGTTTCCCGCGGCAAACGATTGCACACGGCCAAGGCATCCGTCCAACCGCCATCTTCCCGGACCGGACGGCAGATAAAATTTTTAGTTTGGAAACCGTTTACATAATAATTGACCCTTTCACCCGGAAAATCCAAATCTAATTTATCAATATCTTTAGCATATTCGCCATTGGCCATATAATAAAGTTGCTCCGCCTTGGCAATAGAAGAAACCAATGTCAACGCCTCCGCCATACGGCTTTTTTCCACTGATTTTTCGTACTGAGGAAGCGCCACCGCCGCCAATATGCCGATAATTAAAACGACTACTAACAGCTCTATTAGCGTAAATCCGGCGTTTTTCCCCGCCGGGTGGGTTTTTTGATAAATTTTGTTCATAGCCAAAATTTATCAAAAAAAAAAAACAAAT
>CASEWB010000004.1 GCA_949291545.1 uncultured bacterium | reverse complement strand
GCTGTACACCGCAGCCGCCGTATTAAAATCCAACCGCCCTTTGTTAAGAAGCAGTTCCGTCGTTACTTGCAACGGATAAAGCCCTGCTTCCCCGCTTTCCTGGCAGCCCAAATTCATTTCGCACGCACTCGAAAGCCCCACATCCAGCTGTTTGGTGGGGTTAATCTGGCTGTAAGCTACATACGGGACAGGGAAATACGTTACCATCTGGATTTTGTTTTCCGCGCCAGCAGGCAACGCTGCAGTCAGCACACTTAAACCTAAAAATAGAAGTTTTTTCATAATAAGTCCTTAAATATATCTACTCATTGACTATTATAATGCAAAATACAGCTAAATCAAGCAAGAGTTTTTTGTTTTAAGCCTCGTTCCGGCCGGCCAAAACAGCTATAGGAAAGTACCTAAAATTTGCTATGATATGTATATGCAAAAAACCATTCAAATTGGTAAGTACAAAATTTCCAACCGCCTGCCGCTGGTATTTATGGCGGGTACTTGTGTCATTGAAAGCGAAAAGCATTACATCGACACCGCAAAAAAGCTTAAAACCATTTTAGCTAAAACCAAACACCCTTTTATATTGAAAGCCTCTTTTGATAAAGCCAACCGTACCTCGGTGGACGCGTACCGCGGGCCGGGGCTGGCCAAAGGGCTGGATATTTTAGCCAAAGCCAAAGCCGTTACGGGCCTGCCGCTGGTGGTGGACGTGCACGAACCTTGGCAAGCCGAAGAGGCCGCCCAAGTAGCCGATATTTTGCAAATTCCCGCTTTTCTGTGCCGCCAGACGGACTTAGTGTTGGCGTGTGCCGACACGGGCCGCGCCGTAAATGTAAAAAAAGGCCAGTTTTTAGCGCCCGGTGCCATGGAACAAGTTATTAAAAAAATTGAATCCCGCGGGAACCACAACATTTTGCTTACCGAGCGCGGCGCCAGCTTTGGATATGGCGATTTGGTGGTGGATATGCGCTCGCTGGAGATTATGAAGCAGTTTGGCTACCCGGTTATTTTTGACGCCACCCACTCCGTCCAAAAGCCCGGTGCGCTGGGCTGCGCCACGGGCGGCAACCGGAAGCTGGCCCCCGTGCTGGCCAAAGCCGCTACGGCCCTGGGCATTGCGGGTGTGTTTTTTGAAGCCCACCCGGACCCGGACCACGCCCTTTCCGACGGCCCCAACTCGTTGGATTTGCAAATGGCCGCCCAGATGGTGCGCCAGTTATGCGCCATTGACCAAGTAGTAAAAAAATTTAAATAATGACTATACCCCCCGCCTGGAAACCAACCCTTTTATGGCACGCCAAATTGTTGGGCGTGCTGTTGGCGGTTTGCACGGCGGCCTATTTCGCGCTTGCGTATGTGGCGGACCAGTTGCCCGCCCCATACCAGAAACGCCAGCCCGCGCCCGAAGCGGCCCCGTGGCTAAATGCAAACAGGTAATGTGCTATGACCGTACAAACGTATTCTAAAGAATCTGTCAAAAAAATCGCCCGCCGCGTTTTGGAAATAGAGCACGAAGCGCTGGCGCTGAGCAAAAAAAGCATTGATGAAAACTTTTTAAAAGCGGTGGACGTGATCGCCAAGACCAAGGGGCGCGTGGTGGTGCTGGGCATTGGCAAAAGCGGCATTATTGGGCGCAAAATATCGGCCACGCTGGCCTCCACGGGCACGCCGTCTTTCTTTGTGCACCCGGTGGAAGCCCTCCACGGCGATTTGGGCATGATTACCCCCGGTGACGTTATTTTGGCCATTTCCTTTTCCGGGCAGACGGAAGAAATAAACAAAATTCTGCCCTCGCTGGAACGCCGCAAATTAACCGTTATTTCTATGACGGGGCACGATAAATCCAAACTGGCTTTAATGTCGGACATTCACATCACCATTCACATCGAACGCGAAGCCTGCCCCTACAACCTGGCTCCCACCGCTTCCACCACCGCCACGCTGGCCGTGGGCGACGCGTTGGCTATTTGCCTAATGAAAATCAAACATTTTGAAAAACGCGATTTTGCCGTTTTCCACCCCGGCGGCTCCTTGGGCAAACTGCTTACTCAGCAAGTAAAAGACGTGATGCGCAAAGGCAAGAATAACCCCACCGTGCGGGAAAGCGCCTCGGTGCAGGACGCACTTTTGGTAATGACCCAAACCGGCGCAGCCGGCGCCACAAGCATTGTGGACGCCAAAGGGCACCTGCTTGGGTATTTTACCGACGGCGATTTGCGCCGCATTCTGCAAAAAGGGACGGACGTTTTGAACAAAAACATTACCGAGGTAATGACCAAGAACCCCTACCATATTTTGGACACGCTGCCCGCCATTGAAGCCGCCAAAATGATTCACGCCACGCATGTGGACAACCTGCCCGTGCTGGACAAATCCGGCAAAGTAGTGGGCATTATTGACGAAAAAGATTTGATTGAATTTTTAGCATTACTGGATAAAAAATGAAAAAGACACTCCTTTTGCTGGCCGCGGCAGCCGCTTTGTGTGCCTGCGGCGGGGAAAAAGAATTCTCCCCTGCCGACGACGCCGGTATGCAGCTGTCCACCAATGTTTCTATTTTTGAGTCGCAGGGCAGCCATAAAAAATGGATTCTGCGCGCCGAAACCGTGGATTTTTCCAGTCTGCAAAGCGCGGTTTTAAAAAACCCGGATTTGCTGCTAAAAGAAAACGGCCAGGACAGTGCTTCCGTCACCGGTAAAACCGGCACTTTCGACTACCCTACCAAGCTGGTAACCATCGAAGGAAACGCTAAAATACAGTCGTTTACCGAAAATTTAATTATCACCGCCGAACGCTTTTTCTACGACGTAGATAAAGACCGTATTTGGTCCGAAGGGAAAACCGTCGTCACCCGCGGCGGCGCGAAAGTAACAGCCAAGGGCGGCATCGAAACCGATTCCAAGTTGACTAAAATTGAAATCAAAAAACAAACCACCCAGCTGCCGGCAGACGCCAAGGAATTAAAAACCTCCTCTTTATGAAAAAGACTCCTTTTCTTTTTGTGTTGCTATTTGCAGCCGCCGCATTCACCTCCGGCTGCAAAACCGTGCATATCGAAGGGCCGGAAATTAAAATTCCCCCCGCCAAAAAGCGTTTGAATTTGGCTAAAAATTCCCTTAAAAATAAAACGCAAAATATGCAGCTGCCCCCCGTGCTGGGCGGTTTAATTGCCAGCGACAGCTGGGTTATTTATAAAGACAAACAACAAGAAGAATTTAAAGGCCACGTTTCGTACGACAACGGGGTCTATACTTTTCGGGCCGATTACGCCTTGTCCGAACGCGCCAAAAACCGCTTTACGGCTGAGGGGAACGTCTATATCAAGCAGGCCGAACCCGGCGCCCCCGTGTACGAAGCCTACGCCAATTATGCCCGCTACAATTACAAAACCCAAAAAGGCATTTTAACCGCCGCTAAAAAAAGCGAAATCCGCTTGATTTACCAGGAAGGCTCCGAACCGCCTGTTACGGCCTATGCCCAAAAGGCCTCGTTTAATTTGGCGGACGGTATTTTTATCTTAGAAGGAGATGTCCGGGTGGAACGCCCCACCCCCGAAGGCTTGCAAACCCTAAAAGCCCAAAAGGCGGAATTTAAAGAACAGCAAAGCCATTTAACGCTTTCCGGCAAGGCGGAACTATCCGACACCCAGCGCACCTTGGTGGCGGACACGATTGTCTACGACGGTGAAAAGAACCATTCCACCGCGTATGGTTCGCGCCCGCTGTTAAGCGGCACGAGCGAACAAGGCACATTTGCTATAATAGCGGATAAGGTGCAGTCCGATAATGAAGGGCGCAAAATCACCCTGGACGGCAAAGTGCAGGGGTGGGTGGTTTCCCCACAGATAAACGAGGCGGAAATCAACGATAAATTTTAGAGGTTTTTATGCAGCTTCGCAGTGAACAAATTGTAAAAGTATACAAAGACCGTATGGTCGTAAAAGGGGTGGATATCCATGTAAAATCCGGCGAAATCGTCGGTTTATTGGGCCCCAACGGCGCAGGGAAAACCACTTCGTTCTATATGATGGTGGGCTTTATCAGCCCTACCAAAGGCCGCGTGTTTATCGACGGGGACGATGTAACCTCCCTGCCGATGTACGAACGCGCCCGCCACGGACTAGGGTATCTGGCACAGGAACCGACCATTTTTAAAGGCCTTACGGTGGAAGAAAACCTGCTGGCCGTGCTGGAACGCATTTTGGACGATAAACAGGAACAAAAACGCCGCGTGGACGCACTGCTTAACGAATTTGGGCTGACCAAACTGGCCCGCCAAAAAGCTTGGACGCTTTCCGGCGGCGAAAAACGCCGTATGGAAATTGCGCGCTGTATGATAAGCAACCCCAAAATCATTCTGCTGGATGAACCGTTCGTGGGGATTGACCCGATTACCGTGTCCGACCTGCGCCATATGATTTTTAAACTCAAAGACAAAGGCATCGGCGTGCTGATTACGGACCACAACGTGCGCGAAACCCTACCGCTGACCGAACGCGCCTACCTGATTTACGACGGCAAAATTTTGGTGGAAGGCGACCAAAACACCCTGTTAAACGACCCCAACGCACGACGCCTCTATCTGGGCGAAGACTTTAAGATGTGAGGTCCTCCGTGAGCGAGTCCTTTTCCCACCCCGCCGAGGAACTAAAAAATACTTTTGACAAAAAGTATTTTCAAAAGGCCAAATTTATTCCCTCCGCCCGCAAAACGGTGGCGATATTTTGCGCTTTAAAAGACTTTTTGTATCAGTATCCGCTGGAGTCTGGGCGGGAAACCCCGCAGTTTACGCTGGACACCTTGGCCGAACGCTTGGAGGAACAAGTTCTAAAGTCCCTTTGTTTTATGTGCAAGGAAAAAGCCGACTGCTCCCGCTGCCAAGCCCAAGCGCACGAAATCACCTGCGATTTTATCCGCGCCCTGCCGGACATACAGCGCCTGCTGATTAGCGACGTAAACGCCGCCTACGAAGGCGACCCCGCCGCCATCAGCCCCATAGAACCGCTTTTGTGCTACCCGGGCATTACCGCCGTCACTTTGCAGCGCTTGGCGCACTACTTGCACCAAAGAGGCGTACGCCTGATTCCGCGCATCGTTACCGAATACGCCCACAACTTAACCGGGATTGACATTCACCCCGGCGCGTCCATCGGCCCCGGTTTTTTTATCGACCACGGCACCGGCGTCGTCATTGGCGAAACGTGCGTAATCGGCGCAAATGTAAAGCTCTATCAAGGCGTTACCTTGGGGGCTAAAAGTTTCCCGCTGGACGCACAGGGGAACCCCGTCAAAGGCATTAAACGCCACCCCAATATTGAAGACGACGTGATTATCTACGCCGAAACCACCGTCCTGGGCAATATCACCATCGGCCGCGGCAGCGTAATCGGGGCCAACAAGTGGATTACCCAAGATGTTCCCCCACACAGCAAAATCAACTGATTTTAGCCGAATAAAAAATCCCCGCTATCGCGGGGATTTTTTGTTTTTGGTTTTTCGGATCAGCCCGAAACCGCTTTTAATAAATTCTGCGTTTTGCTGTTCGCCCACAAAAAACCGCCCCTTAAAAAGAGGCGGTTTGTGCCAAAGGGAACCGAGCTTATTCTGCCAGCCGTTTCCAAAACGATTTTTTATCCGCCGCCGGCGCAGGCAGCATTTGTTTTAGCAAAACACCCAGCAAAACGTTTTTTTCGTCCGTCACAGCAAGGATATCCGTTTGCGCCTTTAAAAACATTTGGCGGGCGGTTTCGGCGTCCGTATGCGGGCGTATCGTATCGGCAGGGCTCATTACAGAACCGCACACGGACTGCGGGCCGTAAAACGCCAGCTCCGCCGTACGGATTACGCCTTTCAGTTCGCCGTCTTTAGCGGTTACAAAACACGCGGCAGGCAATTTTTTGCGCGGCAGCGCTTTCAAGCGTTCAATCAAAGCGGATAATTTGCTTTCGGTACGAACGGTCACCACGTCCGTACTCATTACAAGCCCCACACTGCCCGGCGCATACGAACCGGCCTGTTCCAACAAAGCAACAAAAGCCGGCTCCAGCGCAGCGGCAATGCGCTGGCGGTACGGAGCGGAAAATTCTTTCATCAGCCGTGCGGCCTGCGGTACGTCCAGCCGCGCTAGCACATAGGACGCCTGCCGAAGCGGCAACCGGCGCAAAATGGCCGCAGCTTTGGCCGGGTCCATCGGGTTCAAACACGCTACCAGCGTTTGGGCCTTTAGGGAACCAATCAACAAAAGCACCTCGTGCGTAGCAAAGCTTTCCAGCGCGCGGGCCGCGGCGGCCGGATCGGCCGCGATAAACTTTTCGGTAATGGCTCCCGCCAGCGTGTGCATGGGTGAATTCATATTTTGTCCTTGAAAGTTTCCGTTTGACGCACCATAATTTTATTATAATAATTTTATCAATTAAACCGCACCCAGGCCAACAGCGAGGTAACGCCATGTTTTTTAATAAACCGTTTAACGACCTTACATTTGACGACGTGGTAGCTTTCTGCCGGCGGCAGCTGCCCGAGGGCAAACAGCTGGACTACAAATACATGCTGCCTAAAAACCACGAAAAATTTGCCAAAACCATCGCTTCCTTTGCCAATGCCATGGGCGGAACCATTATTGTAGGCGTGCAGGACGATAAAAACGACAAACCCTGCCCCCCTTTTACCGGGATTGCCTACCACGAAAAAATCCGCAACTCTATCGAAGACATTATTCAAGTCTATATCGACCCGATTGTCTTTGTGGACATTAACGTCTGCGTAAATGCCCGCGGGGACCGAATGTTTATCGTTATCAACATTCCGCAAAGCAATTTAACGCCGCACCTGGTGGGTAAGTCCAAACGGGCGTATATCCGCACCGGGCAGAGCAGCCGGCCGGAGGCCATCGTCCACCCGGAAAAGCTGCCCTGGCTGCTGGACCACCGCCGCAAATCCGAGCGGCTGCGCCATATTTTGTACGACAAAGCGGAAAGCCATTTTGACAATTATTTAAAAACCATGAACTTATCCGCCGACGGGCAAACAGTGTCGGCCTTATCCATTGTGCCGCTGTACCCGGAAGAAGCGTTGGTAGGATACAAAAAACTGCCCGAAATAATCAAAGCTTCTTCCGCGCGCGCGCCTTGGGGCATTCTAGCGGACCCGGAGTTCCCCCTCCAACCGGTGCAGGACGGAGCGGCCGTTATTTCCAACAAACGCGGCGTGTATCGTATGACGGAATTTAACTCCTATGGGCTGGTAATGAGCAAACAAATTATCACGCAGGAAGAAATCGTCAACGGGCACCCCGCCAAAACAATTCGCATCGAGCGCCTGGCGCAAAATTTAACGTTGTTTATGCTCTCGGCGCGCAAATTTTTAACCCGCTTATCTTTTGGCGGCCCGCTGTATTTCCGTTTTAAAATCAACAATACCCGCGCCTTGCGCGCGCTGTTGGGCCAACAACAAGCCACCGTGCTGGAAGACTACCTGCGCATGGACAGGAACCTCTCGCTGGCGGACTTGGATACGCGCCTGCCGGAAATTTTGGAAAATATCCTGCACGAGGCCGCTTGGTCGCTGGGTTTGCAAGCGGACGAAAAGGCCTTAAAAACACTGATCCACAACTATTTGGAGGAAGCCAACTAATGGGTGAAATTTTCTTTTCGACGGACCCCGCTTTTTGCCCGCACTGCCGCCACATTCCCTGTGTGTGCAACCAGCTGGGGGCGCCCAAAAAGCAAACCGAACCCGTGCGCGTGCGGTTTGCCAAAAACGCCAAAGGAAGCGGCATGACCCTGGTGGAAAAACTACCCCTCCACCCACAGGGGAAAGAAGATTTGCTGAAAAAGATCAAAAAATCGCTCGGCTGCGGCGGCACCGTTAAGGAGGGGCGGCTGGAAATCCAGGGCGACAAAAAGGCCCAAACCGCCGCCATTTTGCAAAAGGAAGGATTTAAAGTGCGTGTATTATAGGAGCATTTTTTAAGAGAGGTTTGTATGCAAAAAGGATTTACGCTATTAGAAATGCTGGTAGTGGTGTTGATTGTTGGGATTTTAGCTTCTATCGCCGTTCCCTATTACTTTAATGCGGTGGAAAGCGCACGCATGACGGAAGTAGTCATGCTGTGGGGCCGGCAGAAAAACTTTGCCATTGGGCAATTTATGAGCCAGGAACAAGCCAACCGCATGACCGACCGGCTTCAAAAATCAAAACTTAAACATTATACGGGCGAAGTCGTTTGCCGCCCTACCGGAGATGCCAATAAACCCTGCTGGGAAGCCGTATTCACCCAAACGGACGCAAACCCCCATGCCGCCTATAAACTTTCCACCACCAATAATTTTGCCCGCTTAGCGTGCATACCGCTAAACAGCGCGGGCGAGAACTTCTGCCAAACCCAGGCCGAAGAAGACACCCCCATTTCTTTAGACGGCGAAGAAGCTTATTTGATACGCTAATTGCTCACGGCAACTGATATTTATTGTTGTCTATTTTGACACCGCCCATAGATTTGCAAATATCGTGCGACATGCCTGTATTAGTTACGGCTAGGCATCTTCGCGTATTAGCATTGACTGGGGTATGTTGGAAATACTGTGCATATCCAATTACCCCTTTTCCATCATTGGTTACAAACCCTACCACATGTTCCCCCGCAGCCTGTGCATACGGACCGCCGTTATAATCGTAAAGCGCATTGGCGCACTGAATTTTTCCAGCTTCTTGAGGGACACACCCCTCTATTTCGGAAATATCTAATACGCTTAAATCATCATTACTATAGTGGCCGTTTGCCAAATAATACACCTCAGCTGCCTGGGCAATAGTTTTTACATTTGTTTGAACCGTCGCCAGCCGACTTTTTAATACGGCTTTTTGGTATTGGGGTACTGCCACCGCCGCCAATATACCAATAATTAGCACGACAACCAACAATTCTATCAACGTAAAACCATTTTTCATACAAACCTCCACGGCGGGCAGATTTAAGCGCGCAAAAGGCGCCAGGGAAAGCCCAGGCTCTCCGTCGGTTTTAGTGTATCAAAAAAAAAAAACGCGTCAACCCTCTGGCCGGGCGCAGGCTTTTTGGCCCCGGCCAAAGGGTTGCCAAATAAGGTGCTTGCGCAAATAAGGGAATAAAAACCCGTGTACATTTCCGTATCAGGGGCCAGAGCCGGAGCTCCCCGCTCTATGCCCGTTAACGCTACTAGCTGGGGCACACTGTTCCGACATATTGCGCCTTAGGGCGGGGCAGAGCCGGCCCTCCCGTCTTTGACGCTTTTCCCCGCCGGAAAACTACTCCTGCCTATTTCCGCCCCAAAAGCACATAAAAAAGCGGCGGGCAGCCTAAGCTGTCCGCCGCATATTTTTCCAAAATACTATTTCAGCGCTTCCAACATAGCAGGAACCACGTCGTACAAATCTCCCTGCACGGCATAGTTGGCCACTTTCATAATGGGGGCTTCGGGGTCCTTGTTAATAGCTACAATCACGTCCGAACCGCTCATACCAGCCATATGTTGGATTTGGCCCGAAATACCGCACGCAATGTACACTTTCGGTTTTACCGTGCGGCCCGTCAGGCCGATTTGGTAGCGGTAATCAATCCAGCCGCTGTCCACCGGTGCGCGCGAAGCCGCCACCGCGCCGCCCAAACGGTCGGCCAGTTTGTGCAGCAGGTCAAAGCCTTCCGCCTTGCCCACGCCGCGGCCGCCGGCTACGATAATTTCCGCTTCCGACAAATCCATTCCGTCGCCTTTGCTTTTAATAAATTCCAAAAACTTGGCCAGCGACGTATGCTTGGCCGGGTCAAACGCAAATTTGACCACTTCGCCCGTACGGCCCGCCTGCACGGGGGCTTTTTCGTACGACATCGGGCGCAGGGAGCACATTTCCGGGCGCGTATGCGCACAGGTGATGGTAGCCATCAAATTGCCGCCAAACGTGGGGCGCGTAGCGTGGAGCTGCCCGTCCTCTTGGTTGATAACGACTTCCGTCGCGTCCGCCGTCAAACCGGTGCCCACAAAAATAGCCGTCTTGGCCGAAAGCGAGCGGCCCAGGTTCGTAGCAGGCAGCAAAAATTTGTTGGGCTTATACGCAGCCACCATGTCGGCCAGCACTTTGGCGTACACGTCGTCCACATAATTTTCCAGGGCTTTGTCGTCGCACACATACACCATATCCGCGCCGCGTTCAAACAAATCTTTAGCGAATTTTTCTACTTGGTACCCAAGCAACACCGCGCACAGTTTTTCGCCCAAGGCATCGGCCAATTGGCGGCCGGCGTTTAACAGTTCAAAAGCCGTCGGGCTTAATTTACCGCGCTGGGCTTCGGCAAAAATCCAAACATTTTTACAATCTTTCATTGTTATATCCTTTAAATGTATTTTCCGTCTTTAAGCAATTTCACCAAATTGGCGGCTTTTTCCTTGCCGTTGGCGCCCTCTACGGCCACGGCGCACACTTCGCGCTTGGGCACGAACGACTTTACCACGCGCGTGGGGCAATTCTTTACGCCCAACATCGTTTTGTCGGCGCCGATATCGTCCGCCGTCCACTTGGTTACTTCGGCGCGTTTGGCGGCCATACGGCCTTTTACACTGCGCACGCGCGGGCTGTTGATTTCCTTCACCACCGACAGCACACACGGGAACGGCAATTCCAGCACTTCGCTTCCGTCTTCGGTCAGACGCTCTACGACGATCGATTTTTCCTTCACTTCCACCACTTTTTTGACAAACGCCGCATTGGGCATTTTAAGCCAGGCGGAAATTTGCGGGCCGATGTGGCCGGTGTCGCTGTCGTTGGTTTGCTTGCCGCAGATAATCAAATCCACGGGGCGAATAGAATTGATTTTTTCAATCCCCTTGGAAAGCGCATAGCTCGTGGACCAGGTATCCGAACCGGCAAACGCCATATCACCCAGTTGGTAGACGCTGTCGGCCCCGCGGGCAATGCTGTCGCGCAGGACGGCTTCGGCCTGCGGCGGGCCCATCGTAATTACGGACACCACTCCGCCCACTTGCTCTTTTAGGGTGACGGCTTCTTCCAACGCATATTCGTCAAAGGGGTTCATTGCACTGGCCGCGCCGGAGCGGATTAAACAGCCGGTGGCGGGGTCAATTTTTACGTTATCGGACTTCGGGGTTTGCTTTACGCAAGCTACAATATGCATACAAATTACTCCTCGTCGCCTTTGGCGGCGTACTCTTTAATCAGCGCCGTGATAATTTCGTTCTTCTGAACGTGCACGGTGCCTTCGTAAATCTGGGTGATTTTCGCGTCGCGCATATATTTTTCCAACGGGAAATCGCGCATATACGCAATACCGCCGCACAGCGTGACGCATTCGTCGGCCACTTCCATCGCCACATTGGAGCAGAACAACTTGGCTTCCGCGCTGTATTTGGTCCAGCGGGCACCTTTTAATTTTTTCAGCTCGTCGTGCACGGTAGTGCCGTTTGCCAACGCACTTTTGACCGCCGGCAAAAATTCTTCGTCCATACGGTGCGTCAAGCTATACACCAGCGCGCGGCCGGCTTCCACCTTGGCGGCCAGCTCGGCCACTTTGTGCCCGAGCGCCTGGAAAGTGATAATCGGCTGACCGAACTGCTTGCGCGTGCGCAGGTACGGAATGGTTTCGTCCAGCGCGCCCTGCGCAATACCTACGGCCTGCGCCGCCACGCCGGGGCGGGAATAGTCCAGCGTTTCCTGCACATACAGCAGGCCGCGGCCTTCGCTGCCCAGCAGGTTTTCTTTCGGTACGCGGACGTTTTCAAAAATCAGTTCATAGGTGGGGTTGGTGCGGATACCCATTTTCTCTTCCTTCTTGCCAAAGGAAAAGCCGGGCGTGCCCTTTTCGATCACCAAAAGCGAAATACCGCGCGCGCCGCGGGCCGGGTTGACGTTGACGGCCACGGTATAAAAATCGGCTTCCTTGCCCGTGGAAATAAAGTGTTTGGTGCCGTTTACCACATAATAGTCGCCGTCTTTGATGGCGGTGGTTTTTAGGGCCGTAGCGTCGGAACCGGCTTCGGGTTCCGTCAAGGCAAACGCCCACAGTTTTTTGCCGCTGGCCAAATCCGGGCACCAGCGTTCGCGCTGTTCCTTGGTGGCGGCCAAAAACATCGGGATAGCGCCCAGCGCGCTCGTCCCCGGCGTAAGTGCCAAACCCGCACACACGCGGGACAGTTCTTCAAACGCCATCGCCAAGCAGGTAATCCCCCCGCCCAAGCCGCCGTATTCTTCCGGCAGCCACAAGCCCATCATACCGGATTTGCGGTATTCTTCCAACATTTCTTTGGAAAATTGTTCCTTGGCGTCCATTTCGGCGCGCAGGGGTTTGAGCTTTTTTTGGGCCAGTTCCCGCGTGGCGTTGAGAACTTCCTGCTCCATTTCGTTAATTGCGTAATCCATTATTTTTCTCCCGGGTTAAACTTTTTAAAATGTCTGCGTCTTCTGAAAAAACGTCTTTTGCCGCCGTTTTTCTTGGTGGGCGGAACCAAACTTCTGTACAGCCGTTCTTGCTTTTTAACCATCGTTGCCGCCGTAAATTCCGAAAAATCGCGGTGATCGATGGCTGCTTCAAACCGCTCGCGCAAGGACGCGTGGCGCAAAAGCACTTTTAATTTATCGGCAAATGTATTGATGTCGTTGGGCGCCACCAAGAAACCCGTCTTGTTGTTGGTAATCACTTCGCCAATACCGTCAACATCGTAACACACAGCGGGTACGCGCATAGACATAGCTTCCAACAAAGACATCGGCAACCCCTCGCGCAAAGATACGCTGGCGTATACATCGCAAATGGCCAACAGTTCCAGCGGGTCACTGCGCCAGCCGGGGAACAAGACTTGCTTTTCGATGCTTAAGTTTTTAGCCAAATTGACGGCGGTTTCCTTCAGCGGCCCCTCACCGGTAAAGATAAAGTAAACGTTCTTCATTTGGCTGAGCACCTTATAGGCGGCCAGCACAAAGTGAATAGGGTTTTTAAGCGGCTTAAAATTGGCCAGCGCCAGCACCACTTTGGCATTGGCCGGGATTTTTAAGGAAGCTTTTTTGGCCACCGGATCGAACTTAAGCGGCAAAATGGGGTTGAAATTCACCCCCGCGCGAATGAGCTCCGTGCGGACCCCTTTGCCAATACCCAGCTGTTTGGCCTCGGCGGCGTTGCGGCGGGAAACAAATACCAATACGTCCGTAAACCGGGCACAGAATTTTTCCACCGTCACAAAGAACTTAAACTGTTTGGGGCCGTGTTCCTTGGCAAATCCCAGCCCGTGGAACGTGTGCACCACTTTGGCTTTGCGCCAAAACAGCCGTGCGGCTATGCGCCCCAGCACGCCCGCTTTGGGGGCGTTGGTGTGCACGATATCGGGCTTGACGCGGCGTAAAATAAGCCCCATTTGCACCAAGGCCGCCAAATCGTGAAAGAAATATTTGGGGTGTATGTCGTGACGAAGCGCAGAAATAAAAAACATATGGTGCGGGTCGTTTTTTAAACGGGCGTCCAACCGGCCGCCCGGGCCGCAGGCCAGGTAAGTTTCAAACTGTTGCTTATTGATGTTTTTAAGCGTAAGCAACACGCTGGCTTGCGCGCCGCCCTGGTCCATACGGGTGATAAAGTAGAGTATTTTTGTCTTTTCCATTTATTTAATTGTTCCTGTGGCAGTATCCAAGATGCGGGCTTCGGGGAAATAGTACTTGATAATCGCCATATAGTCCGCGCCTTGTTTGGCTAAACCGTCCGCCCCCTGCAGGCAAAGCCCGTAGCCGAGCCCCGTGTCATACCCGCGCCCCAAGACGCTTTTGATGTTTTTCCCTTTGTACAACGGCACTACATCAAACAGGTTGGAACGCATTGTGCCCGCGCTTAAAATAAACGCGACCTCTTGCGGGGTTTTGGCTTCGTACGAGCCTTTGCTGCCTTCAAAACGCATGGACAAAATACGGCCCGACGGCGTGAAAGAAGTAGGCGTCAGCGCGCGCAATTTGCCGATGTTTTGTTTGACGGCGATGCGGTTTTGGATCTCTTTTCCATCGTACAAATATATCCATTTTACGCCCGACCAGCGGGTGGGATCCTGCGGGCGGGAGTACAAATCCGCCGGCGGATTGGACAGAATATATTTGCTTACGTTGGCGGGCGAGAACACATAGCCCGGTTTGTTGGCGCTGTTTTCCAGCGCGTCCGCCGTAAGGACGCCGCAGTCGGCATAGGCGCCGGCTTGGGCTTCGGTCAGGCGGATTTTGCTGGATTCTTTGGAAGCGTCCAACAATTTTTTAAAAATCAAATTAATTCCTTTAAACTGGAAAGAAACGTCGTTATCGGTAATATGGTAAGGCTCATTTTGGTGGTCGGCTACCGCCTGCAAAAGGGCCGAGCGAAACACCACCGCCAAGGCTTGCAGGGCCGATTCGTGGGTGACGTCCTGCACTTGGGTAGCCAATAAGGCCGGGATTAAATCTTCCGCATTTACTTCGTTGATTAGTTTAACACCCGTCGGCGTAGGGACGACAATCAAGTCCCCTTTCAGTTCTTTATCGCTTAAATCCGCCGCAAAAATGTTTTTAGCCAACGCATTGCGCACAAGCAAGGTTTTATCTGCATTTTCCAGCGATATCGTAAACGGGCGCTTGGCGGAAAACTCCACATGGCCTTTGGCGTTTTTAAAGTCCACTCCGCCGGTTTCCGGGTTGAACACGATGGTTTTTTCTATATACGAAGGAGCGCGCAGCACGGTGCCCAGTTTTTCGTCTTTTACCCGCACCGTACCCGACGGCATAATGGAAAACGACTGCAGCTCCTGCGGCACTTGCTCGCGGTTGGCGTACAAGGCCATTTTAACTTTTTGCGACGGGGTGGAAACCATTTCGTGCACGATAGGCTGTTCCAAACGCAAATAGAACAAATAATCAATGCTTTTATCGCCCAATTTTTTGGCGTATTTGGCAATTTTTTTAGCCAATTCTTTATTGTCCGGGTCCAGGCTGTAAAGGGTGGAATAATACTGCCAGGTGCGCAGGTCGTCTTTTTCTTTTTCGGAAAGTTTGGCAAAAAGTTCCACGGCCGCGTAGTTGCGCTCGTCGTGCGACAGGGCCTGCTGCAAAAATACCGGCGCCAACTTGCGCGAGGTTTTCATTTCCGAAGCTATCCGCCCCAGCATATACGATACAAACGAAATAGCATACGGGTTGGACGTATACAAGTATTGCAATTCGGTGGCGGCTTTTTCTTTTTCCCCGTCAAAATACCACGCTAAAGCCGTGCCCAGTTTGGCGGAGGAAACATATTCAAAATCGGCGGTTAAATAAAGCAAATTTTGGAAAGACTGGCGCGCTTTTTTGTATTTGCCCGAAGAAAGCAAAATCCAGCCGCGCGTCAGTTCGGCAAAGGGGTCGTCCGGGTTCTGCAAGCAGGCGGCGTCGGCGTATTTAACCGCTTGCTTTACCAGCCCCCGCTGCAAGGACATCACCGCCAGTTCCAAATTGGCGGCGGAAGCGATTTTCGGGTCGGAAGCGTTTTCAAAGGTTTTAAACGAAAAATAACATTCGTCTATTTTCCCGTCCAAACACTTTTTAGCCACATCGGCAATTTCCGGCGGTAGGGTATAGTCCAACACGGTTTGATGTAAAACGGTTTCATTTAGTTTGCTGTCCACCCGCGTGGCTGCCAGGGTGGATTTGCTGACCGTTTGGGCAGGGGGTTCGGCAGCGTCGTCCTCGGCGGACGGGTGTGCCGCCGCGGCAGGTGCGTAAGATGCATCGGCTTGCGCCGGGGCCGGCACGCAAAACGCGGCCTGCGGCGCCAAAAACGCCCAGACCCAAAACACCAGCAAAAGGAAACATTTCTTCATATACAAATTATACCAAATTGGGACTGTAAAAACCCTGCTGTTGCGGTTTTGGCAGGGGCCTGGTTGGCGGGATTGTTTTCCGAGGAAGCCGCCGGGGCAAAGCCAGGGCGCCGGGGAAACGATTTTCTAAACAACAAAAAGGAGCGGGTGAAACACCCGCTCCCTGAGGTTAAAACCGCTTGTCCAGGCCATATGCCGTGTATTCATACGACGTGGAAAACGGCTCGTCCGGGGACGAAACACCCCGCCCGCAAAACGGACGGGGTATTCGTTCCGGCAAATTTATTTGTATTTGGCTTGTTCTTTGAGGAAATCAAATACTTTGCGTTCGCTAAGCGTGGCCAAAATGTGCGCTTTGCGTTCGTCAAAGAAAGCTTTGATTTTCTTTTCGTCTTCTTTGTTTTTGGAATTGGCAGCCAAACTCTTGTCGAGTTCCGCTTTCCAATCGGCCTCGGTGGCTTCCAAGTTTTCTTTTTTGGCAATGGCGTGCACAATGTAGCCGATGCGCAAGTCCTTTTCCACGCTGGGGCGGATGCGTTCTTCAAACGCTTTCTTTTGGTCCGCCGTCAGCTGTTCGGGCTTAAGCTGGGTCATGCTGCGCACGAAGTTGTTTAAAGAAGATTCGGTATATTCTTCCACCAAGCTTTGGGGCAAATCAAAATTATTCATTTTGACCAGGTGGTTTTCGATCTGGGAAATTTCGTCGCGGCGGGCGTTTTGTTTGGCTTCTTCGTCCAGGCTTTCTTTCACTTTGGCTTTCAAAGCGTCCAAGGTGTCAAAGCCCATATCTTTAGCGAAGGAGTCGTCCAACGCAGGCACGATTTTATTTTTAATATCGTCCACCGTAACGTGGAAAGAAAGGGTATCGTTGCCTTCTTTGGTTTCGTAATCTTTCACATCGCCTTTTTTCAGGCCTTTAATCGCTTCGGCCAAGCCGGGCATCGTTTGCGGGGTGGCCATATCAATCAGTTCGCTGTCGGCGCTTAATTTATAATCGTCGGTGCCGTTGCGTTTGCCCGTGTAGTGCACAATGGCGTAGCATTTGTCGTCAATCACGGCGCCGTCGGCCGCACTTTCCAAGCGGGCATTGGCGTCCTGAACGCGGGCTAAGTTATCGGCTACTTCCTGGTCGGTAGCGGTTTCGGCTTTTTTGGCGATTTCGATACCTTTGTAGTCTTTTACTTCAAATTCCGGAGCAACGTCCACCGCGATTTCAAACGTAAACGGCTTGCCTTCGGCAAAGTTTACAAAATCGGCTTTGGTCAGCGTAGGCACGGCAACGGCGTCCAATTTAGCGTCCGCAATGGCGGAATTAATAGCGGCTTTCACCGTTAAATCCAACGCGCGTTCTTTGATATGTCCGGCGAAATTTTGTTTGACCAGGTCCAACGGTACTTTGCCGGCGCGGAAGCCCTGCATCTGCGCGCGGGACTGGACTTGTACGGCAGCGTTTTGAAAGCATTTGGTTACCAATTCCGGGGCGGCTTCCACGGACAGCGTCACGCGGCAGCCTTCTTTAGTAAGTTGTTGGGTTTTTACTTCCCCGCTCTTGGCGGTTTTGAAAATGGACATACGTTCTGTCACTCCTTGAATATCGGCCGAGCCGAAAATCTGGACGGAGAGGGACTTGAACCCTCACGGATTGCTCCATACGCTCCTAAGGCGTACGCGTCTACCAATTCCGCCATCCGTCCTAATTATTCTATTGTTAGAAAAACAAAGTGGGCCATGTGAGGCTCGAACTCACGACCTTACGCTTAAGAGGCGTCTGCTCTACCAACTGAGCTAATGGCCCTAAAGGGTTTATGGTTAGATTATAGCAAAAACGGAGGTTTGGGTAAACGGCCCCGCGGGGGCCCGTCCGTTTTGAAGATATTTTATTGTAACAAATTTTTCCCCCGTCTTGCAATCCATTAAAAGCGGTTGACAACCCGCCGCTTCAAACAATAAAATACAAGTAAGGCCACTGCCGTTCATACCGGCCCTGCCGCCTTTCTCTTATATATAGGAACCAATAAAATGACCAAACATACTCGTGTTGCTACAAACCTCCTGCTTTTTGTCGGGATGGTTTCGTTGTTTACCGTACCGGCCACCTGCCAGGTACCTGCCAAATTCTTTTCCAATTTGCGTAATTTTTTCCGGCCGCGCGTAATGGCTACCTCCAACGCGCCCGCCCAAGCGCTAGCAAAAGGGGTCAGCGCGGCCCCGGTCTACATACCCCAAAGCCCCGTGGCCAAAAATTCTGCAGCGGCTACCAGCGCTTTGCGCCCCTTAACCGACCCAACTACCGAGCACGCCCAATCGCTGTTAGCTGCCTCCTGGAGCAAACCCGCCAACGATTTTTATGGCTTATTTAAGCAAACGGTCTACGCCCATCAAAACAACAAAAATTTTGCCAAAAGAATGAAACAGGATTATTTCTACGAAGTATATTTCCTGCTGCAAAACGCCGCCCATCTTGAAAAAATAGTCGGCTACGACAAACTGGCCGCCTACCTGAGCCAACACCACGGGCAAATGCCTACCCTTATGCCCTACGGCACCTACCAAGCCACGCCTCAAGCCCGCCAGCGGCTCACTTTTTTTGCCGGGGAAGAATTAAACTCCCTGCTGGGCAAAATGCTTTCGCGTAAACCCGCCAAACGCCAGCCTACGGCCGACGAATGGATTGCCATCAATGTCCTAAGCGTGATGCTGCCTTCCAAGAGCCGGTTGCTGTTTTATGATTTGTTGCTGGAAAAGCGGTACGAAGATTTGCAAGCCATCGCCCTGGACCCCTATTTAAAGGACGCCAACACCATGCGCCGTATTCAACAAAAGCAATCCCCCGTCCTGCCCACCCAAGAAGAACGCGTGGCCCGTTACAAACAAATTCTAAACAATCTGGCAAACGAACAGCAGAAATTGCAAAAAACACTGCCTTATCAGCGCCAACAATACACCAAAAATAACGTCATTTACAGCATGCTGCGTGCCAACAACCAAACGCAAGACGCCGCCGCCGCACGCAAAGAGCTGGACAAAGCTTCCCGCAAATTGCAGCGCACCCAAAAACGCCTGCAGGAAGTGGCGGATTTAACCCAAAGATTGAACTTCGAACTTCGTTTTGTACAAGGGGAATAATTCACGTTTATGAAAAAGCACTTGTTTTGCACCATATTAACCGGCTTGTGCGCCCTTATGCTTCCGGCGCAGGCTGCCGCACAAGAGGCGTTTGATTTTGAAAGCATTGATACGCTTATCGAGGACAACCGCCTAACCGACGCCGCCAACCGGTATGCGTCGGTCATGCTCTCGTTCTTTCCGGAACAGGCGACCCGGCTGGGGTACTCGTCGGCCAACTCCAAACTAAATGACCGTTCGGCCCAAACCGACGCCCAAGCGTTAAACGCACTTCGTTCCGTAAAAGAAATGGTGGACGAAATAAAGCCGTCCCAATTATCCGCCGCCAACCAAGCGGATTTGCAACTGCTGCAGGCGGCGCTTGATAACGACATTTGGCAGCTGGAGCAAAACCGCATAGAAAACAACCCGCTCTACTACGCCGAAGCGTTTGATGCAGTATACGATGTAATGCTAAAAAAAATGACCTCCTCCGCCCAGCAAAAAGCCGACCTGGCGGCCCGCGTAAACGCGCTGCCGGGGGTGGCGGCGCAGGCCCAAAAGAATTTGGTTCAGCCCTCGGCCTATTTATCGCAGCAGGCTATGGAAAAAGCCTACTATGCGTATTTGGCGTTTGACGAAATAACAGACTTTTTGCTCCAAGGGGTGGAAGACGAAGTTTCCATCGCGCAATATCAAAAAAACGCCCAAACCGCCAAGCACGCCATCAAGCAAATGTTTGACTTGTTTAAACAATTCTCCCAAGCGGAAAATACGCCGGACTTCCGCCTAGGGGAAGAAAACTATAAACAAGTGCTCAAAAACCGCTATCACATTACGCAAAAACCCGCCAAGCTGGCCAAATCTTTGGAAAAAAACTTCCGCTCCGCTCAAGAACAATTGGCCCTGGCGCTGGAACCGTTTGCTTTAGAAACGGCCGAGGAAGAAGTAACCGTAGTGGACGATTTAAACACCGATCCTACCGTCCAGGCTTTGCCTGAGGAAAAAAAGAAAAAAACCAAAAAAGCGGACTACGTCCCCCCTACCGCGCAAGATTTTTATAAAGCGGCACGCCAAATTCCAGCGGCTCCCGCCAGCGGCAAATTGACAGACGTCCTGGCCCAAGACGCCAGCGAATTGGCCGCCTTCTTTAGCCAAGACGGCACCTTGATGCCCGTTCATCTGCGGTTTTCCATAAAGCCCCTGCCGGCTTTTTACGCCTACACCCAACCGTATTTGTTTGTTCCGCCTTTTGGCCACCAATATGCCCCCACCACGGACTTGCTCCTCCGGCTGCCTTCCGGCAACAAGCTGGCCCGCCAAGAACAGCTCCAGCGGGACTTTAATATCCCCACCATTAAACTGCTTTTATGCGGGGAATTAATCCCCGGCAGATATTATCAAGCGGTATCGGGCAGCCAGCTTTCTGCCATCCGCCGGCTGTATCCTTCGGCTACCACCGCCAACGGGTGGAGCGCCTACGCCCAGCAGCTGGCCTCCCAGCGCGGATACATTGCCACCGAACAAGAAGGCTTGTTTTTGGCGTGGCTCCAATACCGCCGGGCCGCGGCGGCGCTGGTAGATGTGCGCTTGCAAACCAAAGAATTTTCGTATGCGGACGCATTAAACTTTTTGGTAAACGAAAACGGGTTCACCCAAGAAGACGCCGAAGCCCTGTTAAAAGAAGTAACCTCCCACCCGGGGGAAGCCGTCAGCTATGTATACGGTTTAAATGCCCTGCAAACGACCTATGAGCATTTCGCTAAAAAAAGCGGGAAGTCCTTCTCGCCGGCAAACTTTCACGCCTTGGTTATGCAGGCGGGGAATATCCCCCCGGATTGCTTGGAAGAAGACCTCCAGCGCCTGGACCAAAAGGCCCGGCAAAAAGAAAACCAGCAAGCGTTATTTTAAACTTTCCCCCGGCATACAGCCGGGGGTTTTTAATGCCTGCCGCCCCTGCTTTCCCGTGGCGCCGCCCCGGGGAGCGCGGCAACAAAAGTACACAAAAAAATCCCGAGCCGTTCGGGCCCGGGATTTGCAACTAAAAACACTTTACAGCGTACACCAGGCGGACCCGGTGGATTCCAACCCGTAGGACTCGCAAGAGCCCCCCATATTGCCATTTGTGCAGAGGAATTTTTCCTGGTTGATGGCGCCTTCGTCCCCTAAGTACATAAAAGCCACCCCGGCATTATCCCCTTTGCGGCGCACGGCACAAACCGCATCGGGACGGGGAGCCGTGCGAATGGAATATTTAAAATCTTTGGTATAGATGTCCGTTCCGGTGCAGCGGTTCAGCTTCACGCCCGTGCTAGGGTCTACGCAAGGGATAGATACGTCCAGCGCTTCAAAGCCAAACAAGCCCATAGCATAATGTTCCCGGTCCATTGCGTCCAGCGTACGCATTTTGGATTCATAAATTTCTTTAAGCAGGGTGCGTACTTCGGCAATGCGGGATTTTTCTACCGTTTTTTCATACATGGGCACCGCCATAGCCACCAGCAAAGTAATAATCATAACCGCTACTAAAATTTCTACTAACGTAAAACCTTTTTTCATAATCCGCTCCTAAAAGGAAACACCACTTACAGTGTCCAACCCAAAGACATCGCACGCGTCCGTATCCCCCTCCGGGTTTTGGCAATAAAGTTGTTGGTCATTGCGGTCCAGCAAAATTAAGGTGCCGGCATAAGGATTGTTCAATTTTTCGGCCGCCACATAGGAAGTGCCGTTGGCAAAAACCAGCGGATTGTAGCGGAAGTACGGCGTACAGCTAAGAATAGTGCCGTCCCCCGGCAGCGTACAGGTGCCCGGTAAATTATCCGGGTCAAACATATCCATACGGGCAAAAGAATACTTGGCACTGCCTCTTTCCCCTACCAACGCCGCATAGGAACGATACCCAAACTCCCCAGCCAGGCGTTCGCTGGAGTCGTAAATAGAACGCACCATGGCCTGCGCTTCCGTCATGCGGGATTTTTCAATCACTTTCCTATACTGAGGCAAGGCAACGCCGGACAAGATGGCCACAATCAGCACCACCGCCAACAGTTCAATTAATGTAAAACCTTTCGTTTTCATATATATTCCTTATTCGTAAAATTTCTCAGCCAAAGCTCAATCGGCAGATAGACTGCGTAATGTTTAACCGTTCGCACGCGTCCGAAGCGTTCGTTCCCGGGCAACATTTCATACCCTTGCTGTTATAATAGAGCGTCGTTCCCTGGTAAATGCCGCGCAAAATTCTTGCGGACACCCACGTTTCCCCCGACGCACACAACCGGCCGGCGCAACGGGCGGAGAGGTTATATACAAAGTTTTCCGTGGTCCATTCCATATCAGAGGAAGAAGACCCCTTCATATCGATATCCAACTTGGAAAAAGACAACAAAGAAGCAGCGTCCGCCCAAGTCCAACCGCGCTCGGTCATCAGGCGGTCGCGGGCGTCGTAAATAGCGGGCAGCATCTGCAGGGCTTCCGCCACGCGGGAACGCTCCACGCTGCGCCGGTACTGCGGCAAAGCAACCGCCGTCAAAATGCCCATAATAAGCACGACGGCCAATAATTCAATTAACGTAAAACCTTTTTTCATAAAAACTCCGCTTTTACAAGTATAGTTTTTTTAAGCCGAATTACAATACCCATTATAGCTAAAAAACCCTTTGCCTGCAAAGCCTGCCGCGGCAAACGGCCAATCAAATTTAGTATCATATATTTAGTTGGCCTGCCTAACAGCCGCTTATTTGTTTTTAAGGAGAAGGATATGAGAATTTACGACGATATCCAACTGGATTATTGCGACGTGCTCCTGCGCCCCAAACGCTCGGCGCTGGCTTCCCGCTCGGAAGTAGTAGTGGAGCGCGAATACACTTTTAAATGGTGCCCTCGCCCGATTACAGCCACCGGGGTTGTGGCCGCCAATATGGCTACCACCGGCACCTTTGAAGTAGCGCGGGAAATGCAAAAACAGCATCTAATGAGCGCCCTGCACAAGCACTATGATATCCAGGAATTGCTGGCTTTCTTAAAAGAAAACGCCAAAGAATTCGGCAACAACGATTTGCTTTTTGTCAGCTCCGGCGTATCCGACGCCGATTACGAAAAGCTCCAGCAAGTCATGCAAAGCGGCCTTATTTCCAATATCTGCGTAGATGTAGCCAACGGTTATTCGCCCTACCTTATTAACTATATCCGCAAAGTACGCCAAGCCTGGCCGAACGCGCTGATTATGGCCGGGAACGTAGTAACCGGCGATATGTGCGAAGACTTAATTTTAAACGGGGCCGACATTGTGAAAGTGGGCATTGGGCCGGGCTCCGTGTGCACCACCCGCAAACTGACCGGGGTCGGCCGGCCGCAATTTTCCACGGTAATTGAATGCGCCGACGCCGCACACGGGGTGGGCGGAATGATTTGCGCCGACGGCGGCTGTACCGTGCCGGGCGATGTCTGCAAAAGCCTGTGCGCCGGGGCGGACTTTGTGATGTTGGGCGGTATGCTGGCGGGCCACGCCGAAAGCGGCGGGGATATGTGCACCAAATCGTTCCAGACCAGCGAAGTCCAAATGATTGACGACAAAACCTGCGCCCTGCGGATTGAAGAAAAACAATACAAAAAATTCTATGGTATGAGTTCCGAATACGCCCAGGACAAACACTACGGCGGTATGAAAAAATACCGCGCCAGCGAAGGAAAAGTGGTGGAAATTCCTTTCCGCGGGCCGATTGAACACACGCTATTGGCTATTTTGGGCGGCATACGCAGCTGTATGACGTACATCGGCGCCAAACGCTTAAAAGATATGCCCAAATGCGCCACGTTCTACCGCGTCAACCGCCAGTTAAACACGATTTTCGGCAACGAATAATCACCCTAACTGCCAAGGTTCTATACGCCGCCCCATTTCGGGGCGGCTTTTTTGTAGACGGCTGTTTACTAACTCACCTGGCAAGGCACCGGGGCCCTGTCCCGCAAGAACTAATCCTTTTTTGGGGTTGAGCAGCCCTTAAGAAACAGGCATACTACTGGTATAGATTTGGCTTTTTCCCGGGGAATGAAGCCTTTTCCCCCAACCAACATGTTGGTTCCCCCGCCCCACCCCGGGCGGGGGTTTTTAAAAAAGCGGGCAAACATTTTTAGCCGTTTCCGTCTAAAAACTGTTACAATATAGCATACACTCGCCCAGGACCCCTGCGGCAAAAGGAGAAAAAAATGATTAAAGAAGGTTCTAAAGTCAAATTTGACTACACCCTTACGGTAGACGGCAAAACCGCCGATACTTCCGCAGGACGCGGCCCCTTGGAATATGTGCACGGTGCGGGCCACATCATTCCCGGGTTGGAAGAAGAACTGACCGGTATGAAAGTGGGCGACAAAAAAACGGTAAAAGTCTCCCCGGAAAAAGGCTACGGCAAAGTGCTGCCGGAAGCTATCCGCCGCGTACCGAAAGAAGCTATTGGCGGGGCGGAAAACCTGAAAGTAGGTGATATGGTAGGCGCCAGCAACGAAGGCCATACCTTCCGCGCGGTGGTAAAAGAAATTACCGATAAAGAAGTAGTGTTGGACTTCAACCACCCGCTCGCCGGCAAAGAATTAACCTTTGATGTGGAAATTAAAGAAATCAACTAAATTCTTTCTGTTTGCAAAAAAACCCCGGGCCAAAACCCGGGGTTTTTTATATATTTTAATCCTTGCACTCTTCCGTGAGGGCCAAATTGTCTTTTAATTGGGCGTAATGCCGTTTGACCAAGGTTTCCTTTTTGGTCAGTGGCCGTCCGCCTGCTTCTTTTTGTGCTACGCGGGCCAATACCGCTTTATTTTCCTTTTCATAGGCTTGCACATCCGCCGGAGTTACTTGTATCACCAAGCGGCATTTTTCGGCCTTGGCCTGTGCTTGCGCCTTGGCCAATTTTTCCGCTTCAAGCGATTTCTTAAAATCTTCGGCGGCGGCTTCTTCCTGCGCGCGGTAGCGGCGGATATCGGCAAAGGTCAAATCCAGTTTACGCATATCGGCCTTGGCCTGCACCACATCATTAGGCATACTGAAAAAGTAATAGTCCGAATAGCGGGTCAGGCTATCCTCATCCGTTTTGTGGAAACGCTTAAAGAAGCGGTACGCACACAACGAGTGTTTATGCACGGTGCGGCCCACGGAATCGGTGTAAAAAGTACCGTCCGCCATTTCCTGTCCGCAGACCACGCATTTTGCCTTAGGCGCGATAACAGGCGTTTGAACGGGAGATGCAACGGTCTTAGCAGGCTCTTCTTTCTGCTTGACGGGTGCCGCATTTTGCCCATCAGAAGCAGGCTTGCTGTTTTGGGGGGTTGACGAAGGAGTCGCCCGTTTAGGCGTTGCTCCCGCGGGTTTGGTTGGCAACGAAGCCACCAAAGGATTTTTGCGCGGAGCAACCCCGCTACCCTTTTTAGCGTCCAGATTATCAAGCACCACGGGAACCGTCTTTTTAGCAGGCATAAAATCCGTCTCCAACTGTGCTAACAAAGGATTAGCCTCTTGCGATTGTGTCAGTTGTGTCCACGTCGGTACTGTGCGCTTGGTCGCCTTATGTCGGTAAGTGTTCCCCAATTTGGAATAATAGGCAGAGGCCTTAGCCTCGCAAGCGCTATGAATATGATAGGGACGAATACGTCCGCGCACCTTTACATCTTGGCTTAAATAACCATTTTCCAACCCCACCGGTTTACCGCAAACCAAGCAAGGGTAAGTAATCGGCGAAAAGTCATCCTCATACGGTTGGGCCGTCAGCAATCCCTTGGCATCTAAAACCTTGGATTCCGGCGTATATTGTCCCTTGTATTGGCTTAAATTTTGCACTAACTGGCGTATCTGCTGGGCTGAAATATTGCCTGCCCGCGCGGCCTCTTCCGCCGGCTCAATTTGCTGTTCTATAATATCCTTGATTTTAGCCGCTTTTTGCGTTAAGTACCGGCTCTCGGCGGACAAAGCCAGCCCCGCCTTATCCAAACCGCCCCGCATTTGTTGGCGTTTGGTATATAAAGCATCAACATACTCCTCTTCCATTTTGCGGACTTTTTCCAAATAAGCGCGCCACTCTTGCCCCAGTTGGGCCAACTGTCCCAGTTGCACGGCAGATTGTTTCCAATTTTTTAAATAGGCCTGTACCTTGGCCATATCGGCAGAATCTTTGACGGGAATCCCCTGCAAATAGGTATAAGGTTTTCCGCACAGGCTCTTCCACCCATTTTGCACGCGCGGGGAGTTTTTCCCCTCCATACCCCAAATAAAGTCCACCGCGTTTATAAAGCCTTCCAAATCATCGCAAGTAAGGGTAGCATCGTTGGAAGAAGAAGGGCCCATAACAGAGGATAAGCCACCAATCACTACACTTTTCGGCTCAACACGCAATAAAGAGTGAACCTTATCTATTCCGTCCTCTGTGTACTGATCAGCCAACCCCAAGAAATGGCCTATTTCGTGCCGGCCCACCCGCACCATATCATAGTCCAATACATATCCACCGACAAAAGGACGGCCCTCCCGCCGTGCCTCCATCTTTTTCAACTCATGATAAGAATAATCATCATTACCCGGCAAAGAAAGTTGCCAATGCGTGGTAATAGGAGAATAAACACCTTTTATCGCCCCGGCACTGCCACGATACTTAGAAGTTTGTTGTTCAATACTGCCATGCGTAAAATTTCCTGCGGATTTAATACGCAAATCGTACTGACCTTTCTTTTCTTTGTCGCAGTCCTCCCCGTTGGGGTTAATTACCTGCAATTCAATACGGCGAGGCAAGGCCGCCAAAATATCCGCAAATTCCGCTCTTCTGTCACTCGGCATAAAAACGGAAAAGGCGGGCTTGGAAGCAACATTTTGCTCTTTTTTAGATTTCTTTTTGCCCTTGGCAGTCATTGGCTGTGCCGATTGAGGTTCCCCCAAGTTTGCGCGAAGAAAAGCAAACCAATGGTCCAGTGCGTCTTGCGTGGACTTTACAAAATAGTCCCGTGTAATTTTTTGACGGGCCGGGTCGGTGCTGGTTCCCTCTGTACACACACACACACGAATCTTGGGGTTTTTGACAGTCAACACATAATACAAAAAACTTTTCTTGTATATATAAGGATCCCCATTAAATGAAACCAAATCCTCCAACAGCCCCCACGCACTTGCAGAGGCGGCGAGTGTTAAACAGGTTAATAATAAAAGATATTTTTTCATATTTCCCCCAATAGAAAATAGTCCGCTGTAAAACCCGCCTTACGGCACTTTTACAGCAGATGAATATATTTATAGTATAGTTGTTCTTTTTCCCTTTCACAAGGGAACAAAATATAACTAATGAAAAGCCCCTAGGAACGGGCCTAGGGGCTTTTACTGCTTCAAACTTAAATCAGGTGTAACTTTCCAAATAAGTATGCAACCCCTCGGCGCGCGCCTGCGACACGCCCTCCTCGTAGAGTTGCTCCGCTTCGTCGGTGCGGCCTAAGGCATATAACACCTGCGCCAAAGAAAGTTTTGTGAGAATTTGCCCGCGTTTTTCATCCGAATTATCAAACAAAACACGCGCTTCTTCCAAATCTTTTAAGGCGGCGGCCATTTTGTTTTTGCGTTTTAAAATATCCGCGCGGCCCCATTTTACAAAGCCCAAGTCCACCGTATCGTGGATAGACGAATAGAGTTTATCAGCCACGTTGTAATGGCGCAGGGCTTCGTCGTACTTGCCCTGTTGACGCAAGCCATTGGCCATACCGCAGTTGGTATAGGCCTTGCCGAACAAATCTTCGCTTTTGCGGAAGATTTTTTCCGCCAGCTTATAATTTTTGACACAATCGTCAATTTTCCCGCAAATACGGCTGATGCCCGCTAAACCGCAATGGCCATACGCCAGGCTGATATCGTCGCCCGCTTTTTTAGCCAGTTTAATAGCCTGTTTAAATTGGGCAATGCCTTCTGCAAAATGGCCTTGCAGGCGGAAAATTCCCCCTTTGGCCCAATGGATAAAACTCATGCCCGCGTAGTCTTTCAGCTGGGTATAGGCGGACAAAACCGCGTCCAACAAATCCAGCGCTTCTTCCAGCCGGCCCCATGCACGCAGGGCCATACCCATTTCCTGCATGGCGCGCACGGTAAATTCGTCGTATTCCAGTTCCTGCGCCATTTTCAAAGCGTCTTCGGCCAGTTCGTACGCGGCGGCCGAGTGCCCCAACGTGCGGTAGCACGCCGCCATAGCCAGCAGGGCGTCCATGCGGGTTTCGGCGTCTTCGGCGGTTTGGAGGGCAATGGCGTAACTTTTCAAGGCGCCTTCAAAAGAACCCAGCTGGCGCTGGGCTTCGCCGGTTAGGAACCAGGCGGCGGCGTCTTTATTGCGCACAGAGAGCAATTTTTCCAAGGCTTGCGAAGGGCGGTTTTCTTCCAGCAGTTCTTCCAAGGCTTGCAAATCCAGCTTGGCGGCAGGTTTAGCTTTTTTGGCAGAACCTGCGGTGCGTTTGGCAGTTTTTTGTTTGGTTGCGGCCATAGTCGTCTCCCTTAGAGTGCCCCGGAGGGGTTATATTTTTAATAATTTTTTAATTTCGCCCATTGTGGCGGCCAAGTCATACGGTTTGGGGATAAAATAGTCTGCCCCGGCATCGGTGGCGCGGTCGCGCGATTCGGTATCCGTCAGTGTGGACATAATCACCACCGGGATACGCCAGGTGGCATTGTCGGTTTTAAGCAGTTTGCACACGTCAAAACCGCTTAACTTGGGCAGCATTAAATCGAGTAAAATCAAATCGGGCTTAAGCTGTTTGGCCATTTGCACACCGGCTACGCCGTTGTCGGCCCAATGGGCGTCTATATTTTCCACTTTCAGCGCGCCCACCAACGCCGTGCCCAACACTTTGGAATCTTCTATCAACAGGACTTTTTTCATACTTAAATTTCTTCGCAGTGGTCTTTGTAAAGCAAGATGGCGTCTGCATATTCGCGCGCGTTGCGGATAACGGCGTTTACTTCGTCTTCCTCCAGTTTGCGTACCACTTTGGCGGGTACGCCCATCACCAAAGACCCCGCGGGAATATTTTTCCCCGCCGGGACCACCGCCCCCGCGCCAATAATGCAGTTGGGGCCAATTTCGCTCTCCATCACCACCGCATTCATGCCAATTAGGCAGTTGTCGCCTATTTTGCTGCCGTGCACCACCGCCCCGTGCCCGACGCTCACCCCGCGGCCAATGGTACAAGGGGCATCGTAATTGACGTGAATGCAGGCGTTTTCCTGAATATTGGAATTATCCCCCACCGTGATGGCGGCAATATCCCCGCGCAATACGGCGCACGGCCAAACGGACACGTTTTCCCCCAGCGTCACATCGCCGATTAAAACGGACGTTTTATGCAGATAACAGCTGGGGCGCACACTGGGCACTTGTTCGTTAATGCGTTCTTTCATGGGGTAACTCCTTTAGGCAATTTTTTCTTGCGAGACGGGGACGGCGAAGATAATTGCAGCCCCCAATAAATAAAAATACTGATAATCCCGGGCAGAACATAATACACTACCCGATAAATAAGCGTAGCCATCAGGGCGGCGTCCCAATCTATGCCCATCTGGGAATAGACGGCCGTCATGGCCAATTCCATGGCGCCCAACCCGCCGGGCAGAATGGGAATGAGCGTGGTAACCATACCCACGGCAAAACCCGCCACCAGCACGCCGGCCGTAATGTGTATGCCCACGGCGCGGAAAGCAAAGTACAGCACCAACATCGTAAACAGCCAGTCCGCACAAACGTAGACGATGGTCATGGTCAGTTTCTTTTTCTTTTTGTGGATTAAATCTATCCCTTCGTCCAGCTGGTCCATAAAAGCGTCGTACTTGCCTTTGGGGATTAACGCGCGGAAAATGTGGTAAAGCATTTTGTTAATCATACGGAAGATTTTGCGCAGCCATTTGGAACGCCATTCGTTGTTAAACAAAAACGCCGTAATCAGCACGCACACCCCGCACATGGCCACAATCAGCAAGAAGTTTTTAAGGATTTGCATGGTTGTTGCGGAGGAGTTGAAGAACATCAAAACAGAGCCCTGCAAAATAATAACAGCCAACACAAAGTACAATAGCACCGTAATGACAATACTGGCAGTTACGCACATACCAAACGGCACGCGGCGGCGGTTCAAAAGATGCGCCCGCAAGGCAAACCCGCTGACCCCCAACGAAGACACCACATAGTTGACGGTAGTGGACACCAACGCAATGCCAATGGCCGCCCCTTTGCTTACGCGCCGGCCCATAATGCGCAGCACTTCGTAAAGGCTCATACCCATGGATACATAAATTAAAACCGAAGATAAAAGCGAAAGTAACAAATAGCGCGTGCTGACGCCCTGCCAAATTTTAACAAAGCTGTCCCGCGTTTGATAGACCATCACGGCAATAATGCCGACAGACAAAAGGGCTCCTACGGTATAGAGCAAAAATTTAAGCGGTTTTTTCATACGCGCTCCGGGATAAAGTGATAAATAAATTATATAATTTATTAGCAGGAAAAGGCAGTATTTTTGCTTTATTTTTCCGCCTGATTTTTGTTTTTAAACGCAAAAGGATTCCGAGTTATGAAAAGCATTAAAGTAATTGGCGCCAAAGGCCACAACTTAAAAAACGTCACCGTGGAGCTGCCCAAAGACAAAATGGTCGTCGTCACGGGGCTTTCGGGCTCGGGCAAAAGTTCGCTGGCGTTTGACACCATTTACGCCGAAGGGCAGCGCCGCTATGTGGAAAGTATGTCCGCCTACGCCCGCCAGTTTTTGGAACTAATGGAAAAGCCGGACGTGGAACACATCGAAGGCCTTTCCCCCGCTATTTCCATCGAACAGCGCAACCCTTCCAAAAACCCGCGTTCCACCGTGGCCACCGTCACGGAAATTTACGATTACCTGCGCCTTTTGTTTGCGCGCGTGGGGCACCGCTTCTGCCCCCAGTGCGGGCGGGAAGTGCAATCCTGGAGCGTGCAGGGCATTGCGCAGGATATTTTAAAAAAGTTTAACGAAAAAACCGTCTACATTTTGTCCCCCATCGTGCGCGGGCGCGCCGGCACATATGAAGAATTATTCGCCAAATTCAAAAAAGAAGGCTACGTCAAAGCGCGCGTAAACGGCACCGTTATCACGCTGGACCACACCCCCACCTTGGAGCGTTACAAAAAACACACGATTGAACTGGTGGTGGACGAAATTTTCGTAGAAGAATTTGACCGCGAACGCCTGGTGGAAAGCTTGGAAGCAGCGCTAAAATACGCCAAAGGGCTCGTGCATGTGCTGGAAACGGAAGGCGAAAAACCGCGCGAATTTACCTACAGCGAAGAAAACGCCTGCGCGCACTGCGGGATTGGGTTTTCGGAGCTGGAACCGCGCTTATTTTCGTTCAATTCCCCCTACGGCGCCTGCCCGGACTGCAACGGCCTGGGGCTTAAAATAGAAGTGGACGAAGACCTCGTAGTGCCGGACCCGACGTTATCCATCAACGAGGGCGCCATCGCCGCGTGGGACAACCCCGTCACCACCCGCACCCACCGCTGGAAAAACTCTTGGAGCGGTTACTATTACGACATTTTAAAACAAGTCTGCCGCCAAAACCACATCAATATGAACACGCCCTGGAACAAACTTTCCAAAGCCCAGCGCGATTTATTGTTGTACGGCACGGGCGGGGCGAGCTACACGTCGCTCATTTCGGGCGGCGAGCAGGATTTTGAAGGCGTTATCACCAACCTAAAACGCCGCTACCAGGAAAGCGAAAGCGATTTTGTGAAAGAAGAAGTCTACACCCGCTTTATGCGCGAAGTAACCTGCCCCACCTGCCAGGGAAAACGCCTAAAACCCGAAGCTCTTGCCGTGCGCGTAGACGGCAAAAATATCCACGATATTACCGCTATGCAGGTATCGGCCGCCAAAGCGTTTTTTGACCAAATACACCTTTCCGAAAAAGAAAAAATCATTGCCAAAGACGTTTTGAAAGAAATCCGCGCGCGGCTGGAATTTTTAAACAGCGTGGGCCTTTCCTACCTAACGCTGGAGCGCAAAGGCCAAACGCTCTCCGGCGGCGAAGCGCAGCGCATTCACCTGGCCACGCAAATCGGCTCGGGCTTAACGGGCGTGCTGTATGTGCTCGACGAGCCCACCATCGGGCTCCACTCGCGCGACAACGACCGCTTGATTGAAACCCTTAAAAACCTGCGCGATTTGGACAATACGCTTATTATCGTAGAGCACGACAAAGACACTATTTTAGCGTCCGACTATGTGGTGGAACTCGGCCCCGCCGCGGGCGAAAACGGCGGCCAGATTGTGGCCGCGGAACCGACGGCGGATTTTTTGCGGGACGAAAATTCCCTCACCGCCTCGTACTTAAACGGACGGCGTATGATTTTGCCGCGCGAAGAACTGCGCAAAGGCAACGGCAAATTCTTGGAAATTTTGGGCGCCAAACAATTCAATTTAAAAGGCATCAACGTCAAATTTCCGCTGGGCAAGTTTATCTGCGTCACGGGCGTGTCGGGCTCGGGCAAGAGCACGCTTATCCACCAAATTTTGTACAAAGCCCTCGCGCAAAAATTCTATGGCGCCAAGGACGCCCCCGGCAAACACAAAGCCATCAAGGGCTTGGAAAATATCGACAAAGTGATTATCGTAGACCAAAGCCCCATCGGCAAAACGCCGCGCTCCAACCCCGCCACCTACACAGGCGTGTTTTCGCATATCCGCGATTTGTTTGCCGAAATGCCCGAAGCCAAACGCCGCGGCTACAAACCGGGCCGGTTTTCCTTTAACGTAAAGGGCGGCCGGTGCGAAAAGTGCCAGGGCGACGGGATTTTGAAAATTCAAATGCAGTTCCTGCCCGACATTTACGTCAAATGCGAAGAATGCGACGGCAAACGCTTTAACGAAGACACGCTGCAAGTAAAATTCAAAGGCAAAAACATCGCCGAAGTGTTGGATATGAGCGTGTCGCAGGCGCTGGAATTTTTTGACAGCATTCCCAAAATCAAACGCTATCTAAAAACACTAAACGACGTCGGGCTGGGATATATTAAGCTGGGGCAAGCGGCCACTACGTTATCGGGCGGCGAGGCGCAGCGCGTCAAACTGGCGGACGAACTTTCCCGCAAGGGGACGGGCAAAACGCTGTATATTTTGGACGAGCCCACCACCGGCCTGCACTTTGCCGATATTGACAAACTGCTGCATGTGCTGCACGGCTTGGCGGACAAAGGCAACACCGTGCTGATTATTGAACACAATTTGGACGTTATCAAAACGGCGGATTGGATTATTGACCTCGGCCCCGAAGGCGGCGACAAAGGCGGCCAAATTGTGGTAGCCGGTACGCCGCGGCAGGTGGCCGCGTGCGAAAAGTCCTACACCGGCAAATACCTAAAGCCGGAATTAGAGGCGGTGGACAAATTTTTAGCCGAACACCCGGAACAAAAGCTCCACGCGCCGGCGGCGGACAAAAAGAAAGCCGCCCCGGCCCAAAAGCCGGCCGCCAAAACAAAAAAAGCGGGCGGCAAAAAAGCCAAATAGTTGCTTTTATTACAAAAAAAGAAGCGCTTTGCACCAGCTGCAAGCGCTTCTTTTCGTTGCGTGCTACTTGTTATATTTTGCAACAAATAAAACTGTTGCAGTTGGTCCCGCTCGGATTAATTTGGGAAGAGCAATTATTCGTCCAGGATTTGCAAATAGACCACGCCGTTGAATTCGTCGTTTTGGAAGCCAGCTTGCAGTACAGCACATGATCTTTGGCACTATATACAATGTTCATATAGTTCTTTTCCGACGAGCTCCGTCCTTCCCAATTGGCCACCACATCGCCCGACGCTCCCAGCGTGTAGCGGAATTTGCCCGCCAACGCGACATGGGGCGAGCCCGACACTTGCGTCCCGATGGAAACGTCCAACGCGCTTATGTCCGTAGGCGCCTCTCCGCCGCTGCTTAGCATATACGTTTCAACGGCATTTCCCAAGGCTCTGATGTTGGACAAGGCTTCCGCCCAGCGGCTTTTTTCCACCGCTTTTTCATATTGCGGAAGCGCCACCGAAGATAAAATACCAATAATCAATACCACTACCAGTAATTCTATTAACGTGAAACCTTTTTTCATTCGTTTTCTCCTTGCCTGCACACGCAGGCTAAAGATAGTGTAATAGAAAAACAAAAAATTTTCAATTTTCACCCTTTGTTTGTAAATTTCTATAATAAATATATGAAAACCAAAGTCCACAAAACAAACGCCGCCCGCCATTTGGACGATTTAAATATCCCGTACGAACTAATTCCGTACGAAGTGGACGAAGAAAACTTAAGCGCCCTACATGTAGCCCAAACTGTGGGGCAAAACATAGACCAAGTGTATAAAACGCTCGTCCTGCGCGGGGACAAAACGGGCTTTTTTGTGTGCGTAATCCCCGGCGGGGCCGAACTGGATATGAAAGCCGCCGCCCGCGCCAGCGGCAACAAATCGTGCGAGATGCTGCACGTCAAGGAATTGGTGCCCGTCACCGGCTACATGCGCGGCGGCTGCAGCCCGCTGGGCATGAAAAAGCACTTCCCCACTTTTATCCACGAAGACTGTATTTTGTGGGATTATATTTACGTCAGCGCCGGCCTGCGCGGCCTGCAAATCAAAATTAATCCCTACGATTTGTTAAAAGCCGCCAACGCACAAGACGTTCCCCTCTGCTGATTTCCGCTTGAACCTTTTTCCGCCCTTGCGAAAACCGCCTAAAAACGTATACTATAAGTAACTTATCCGGGGAGGTATTTTGCTATGTACGCAAGCGTTTGGAAGCGTTTTTTTGCTTTTTTAATTGACGCGGTGGTATTCCTAATTTTATTTTGGGTATTGGCCCAACTGATGGATAATGCCTCCGTTTCGCTCGTGCTGTTGGTGATTATCTGGCTGTATTACGCCTTGCTGGAAAGCTCGCCCCTGCAAGCCAGTTTGGGCAAAATTATCGTCGGTATTAAAGTGGTGGACCGCCGCGGCCGCCGGCTGACGTTTTGGCAGGCTACGGAGCGCATCTTTTCCAAGATTATTACCAACGTAACCTTTTACTTTGGCTTTTTTATTGCGGCGTTTGATAAGAAAAAACGCACCCTGCACGACCGCATCAGCCACAGCGCGGTAGTTTCCAAAAAAGCGGAATTCGACCCGGACGCCTTGGACGAAGAAGCCGAAGAAGAATCCCTTACGTTTATCACGCTTTCGTCGGTATTGCTGGCCTTAGCGTTTGTGGCTTTAATTGTGTTGGCGGTGGCGTTGCCGCAATATCAAAAAACAGAACGCCAGGTGCAGCTTTCGCGTGTGCTGTCCGTATTGGATTACGCCGCCCGCAAACAGTTCAAAGAGTCCCAACGCCCGGGTGTAGATCCGCGCATTTGGCTAAGCGATTATAAAAACTGCCAAAAAATCAGCCCGGAAAAATTATCCTGCCCCGGCTTTGAACTGTTGCTGGAACCCGGCGGCGTCAAGGCCAGCGCGCGCAACCACGCGATGGACACGCTCTACACGCTGTACTATCCGTTTGACGGCGGCCCCGTGGAATGTACGCCCGTAAGCGAGCAGGGGCAGGAGCTTTGCTCCACCCTTAACAATTAAAAAATCCCCCGGCAGAACCGGGGGATTTTTATGTTTGACAAAGCAAGTTAATCACAACCGAACTGCTCGCAAAAGGCATTACACAAATGTTTTTTGGAACTGGAACTGTTGCATTTGTGCTGTCCGGCATATGGGGCATAGTAATCAAGCGCATGCTGATAATAGATGGTATAAGTGGCCGAGCTCCCATAATTGCAATCCATAGAATCTTCCGCCTGCGCCTTGCCCGGGCAGAAGTTAGCCACCAACACGCCGCGCCAGCCGTAGTTGAACTGAAACATCAAGTTTTGCCCGCAGCATAACGATTCCGCCCCGTACGCTTTGCACAGTTTACAACCGGCCGGCATATTTAAATCCAGCTGGGAAAAACTTAACGCATAAGTGCCGTTGGCAATCCAATACATTTCCTGCGCTTGTTCCAGCGCGCGCGCCAGCGGAAAACCGCTGACGAATTGGCTTTTTTCCACCGCTTTTTGATACTTTGGCACGGCCACCGCGGCCAAAATGCCAATAATTAACACCACTACCAACAATTCCATCAAAGTAAAGCCCTGTTTCATTAAAAGCTCCTTATTGGACAGATTTAAAGGCTTATCACCGTTCTATCAAGGGCAGCCCGAAAACCAGTACTAGTGTATCAAAAAAAAAAAATAAAACAACTCTTTGCAACCGGCGCGTTGTTACAGCCGGAATTTGCGCCGCGGCCCGACCCTTGGACTGTGCGGGATTGCTACGCCCTATCCATAAATTTGTTATCATTACTGTATGTCCGCCAAAAAACGCTCCGCCGCCAAAAAAATCCGCTCCTCGAGCGCCCCAACGCCCGCCGCGGCGCCGGTCCGCCGTGCCACGGCCTTTTTGCATAAAGCGCTCGTACACGTGACGGGTTGGCTGGGGTTATTGGTCAGCGTTTCCTTTTTTACGGCTACCTACGATACCGCCCAAGTGAAATTAACCCTGCTGCATATGGGTTCCATCGTTTTGCTGGGGCTATGGACGGCGCTTAAACTTTCGGAACGCAAAAGCCCATTTACGCGGCAAAATTTTCTGTTTCTGCTGCCGGTGTTTGCCTATTTGGGGTGGAATGTTTTTTCGTTTGTATTGGCCCCTTACCACCTGGAAGCGGCCGAAGAATTTATCCGCCTGCTGATGTACGGCACCATTACTTTGTTGGTTGCGTGCGAATTTACGCTAGCGGACGTAAAAACCCTGACCAAATTTATTTTGGCCGCGGCGTGGATTTCGTTTGCCTATGCGCTGGTGCAGGTGGCGGACGGGTTCTTTCCGGGTGTGGATTTCATGCCCTGGCGCGGGTTCTTTACGCGGCGGGTATTTTCCACCCACGCCAACCCGAACTTCTTTGGCGCGTTTGTGATTTTTGCTTCCTGCTTGGCCGGCGCGCAATACCTGCGCACCCGCCAAAAAAGCCTGCTTGTGCTGTTGGCCGCGGGGCTCATCGGCCTGATTTTTACCGAAAGCAAAGGCGCGTGGCTGGCCTACGGGGCGGCCCTGGCGTGTTTTGCGGGGTTGTACACCAACCGCCTGCTGCAAGGCAGCGCAAAAAAACACCTGAAGAAAATGAACATCGCCGCGCTGTGCGTGCTGGCCATCGCCCTGGCGGGGGCCGGGTTTTATGCGTCCAAACGCTTCCAGTCCGTCAGCTTCCGCGCGTTTACCTGGCTGTCCGCCTGGGAAATGGTGCAAGACTCCCCCCTCGTTGGCACGGGGCCGGGCAGTTTTAAAATCATTTACCCGGCGTACCGCCGCCCGCAGATTTTTTATATTGAAAATTCCCACAATACGGAAACCCAACACGCCGAAAACGAATACCTCGAACAGTGGGCCACCACAGGTACCGTTGGCCTGGCAATATTTTTGTGGCTGGTGGTATTTGTGTTTGCGTGTGCGGTGCGCAATATCAAAATATCCCAAACAACCACTTGCCCCGAGGCCCTGCAAACCCGGAATTTGCTGTTGTTAGGCTACGCCAGTGCCTTTTTTGGCTTGATGGCCCACGCGTTTGTGGATATCAGTATCCGCTTTGCGTCCAGCGGGTTATTTTTTGCCCTTTTCTGCGGGGTTATTTTGGCCCTGTGCCGCCCGGAAGAAACGCCCCTCCCCGCACGGGAAGAACCCCATTCCCCCCGCTGGCTGCTTTGGCTTAGCCGGGGGCTCCTGTCCGCTGCGGTGCTTTATGGCGGCTGGGTAATTTGCGCCCAGTTTGCCGAAGTAACCCGTATTTTGAAAGCTACCACTTTAGGCGAAGGGCTTTTGATTGCCATTTCGTGGGTAGTGCTGCTGGGCTGTGTGGCAGGTGTAGTGTATGTGTATTGGCGAGCGGCTTGGCTAAGCAAAACCGCACGCGTCAGTTTTACGCTGGCGGCTTCGGTACCGCTGCTGGTGGTTTTTTACGGCTTCTTCCAAGCCAACCATTATTATAGTTTAGGCGTCAGTCTGGTTTCCAAAGGGAATGCCGAGGGAGCGCTTGGCTATTTTACCAAAGCCATTCACTTAAACCCTTTGCAAACGGAATACCTGCAATACCGCGCCAACACCTTGGCCAGTGTTTTGAACTTAAATACCAGCTTTTCGCCCGCGCGCGGGGATACCAAAGCCCCGGCTAACGACTATGAACGCGCCTTGCGGGATTATGCCCTGGTGCTTAAACGGGCCCCCAACCATGTGATGCTGCACCAAAACATTGGGCAGCTATACTATGCATTGGCTGTCCGCCAAGCCAACAGTGCCGCGAAAGCCGCCAATGTGGCCCAATACAACGAACTGAGCCAATCGTCCCGCCAAAATATGGAACAAGCCAAACGAGCGTTTGAACGCTCCCTAAAGCTGGACCCCGTAAACGAAAGCACTTATCTGTTTTTGGCCAGCATTGCCCTGATGGAGCGCAACCCGGAACGCGCCCAATACTGGGTGGATACTTACCGCCGCGGCCCGCAAGGAGTGACGGAAGAAGCGCTCTTGCAGCAAAGCCGCCAAAACCCGCGCTTTGACACGGTTCAAAAACAGATAGACCGCCTGCGTTCCACCGTCGGGGAAACACACTCCAAAAATAACTAAATGCAAAATGCGAAAAATTTTTGTAGAATATATCTACAGCAATTTGAATGTTTTATGCCAAGATAGCTCAGCTGGTAGAGCAACCGCTTCGTAAGCGGTAGGTCGGGGGTTCGATCCCCCCTCTTGGCTTTTCTTTATGCCCTCCTTCGGAGGGCTTTTTTATGCCCCGCACGCACAGGAAGCAGTTGGTGCCGCCCGGGCTTTCGGCTCGCGGGGGCAATCGCTTTCCTGCGCGAGAAAACCGTATTGTTTTCCAAAATTTTTTTGCTATACTATGGTTGTAAGTGTACAAATGTATTTTATACAAGGGAGAAAGCTATGAATAAAGGTTTTACGTTAATTGAATTGTTGGTGGTCGTGCTAATTATCGGCGTATTATCCGCCGTGGCACTGCCCCAATACACCACCGCGGTAGAAAAAGCCCGCTCCGCGGAGGCGCTCACCTTGATGAGCTCTATTAGAAGCGCGGCCGAAAGATACCGCCTGCAAAAAGACCAGTGGCCGGCCAGCTTTAACGTGTTGGATGTGGAAATTCCCAAAGTGCCGGGTTCTACCACCGACTACGGCGGCAAAAACTTTACGATGACGATGGGCGCCCCGAACGGAGCCACCGGCAACACGTTTGTAATCGTGGCTTCGCGCAATATCACCAAAGATAAATACGCCTTAAAAACCGTTATGGTGGAAGACGCCACCACCGGTACTATTTCCGCCACCCGTTGCTGTGGTTCCAGTTCTTCGTTGACGGCTTCCTGCGTCCCGGTTATGACGGCCAACGTGGATAAATACTGCAGCGCCATTACCAGCGGCAACAATTCCAACTTCTAATAAGTTTTAGTTTGCCAAAAAATCCCCGGGTAACTCCGGGGATTTTTATATATTTAAATAACTCCGTCCTCCTTCCACCCGCTTATTTTTTGCTCGGCGGAACTGGGTACGGAAGGAACACAAATCCCTTGTTTTGCCATTTAATTTCCCCCCACTGCAATTGGCCGCCCACTTTTAAAAGCGCGCTAACGCGGTAAATCCAAGAAGGCGGAATATCGTGCGGCACGGAAACCGTCATACGCCACCCCACTTTTTTGATATGCAAAATAACCGGCAGGTACTGTTCTGAATTTAGGTCGCTCAGTATATAATATTGCGCATGCTTGGGCGAATGAGCCGCATAAATAGCGGCCGCATCTTCCGGGTATTCTTGCCCGTCGTACGCGGCAAAATTTTCATAATGGGATTTGGATACTTCCAACCCATTTTGCAAAATATGGCGCAAGCTCTTTCCTTCGGCATCTAAAGCCATACCGCGGTACATTTCCCGGTCATTTTCCTGAAATGGAAAAAGAGGAAAGTGCGCTTTCGGAAACGCGGCATTGATTTCGTTTTTTGTTGGAGCGAAGTTGCTTAAAGAAGAAATTTTTATCACCGGCTGCCCCGGCACCACCCGCCCCGGCAGCTGCCTTGCCGCCGCCGCGCGCAACACGGCCGACTCGGCTTTACGCTGGAAAGCATAGAGCATAATTTTAGTGCGGGCCGGCACCAGCGCCCCTTGGAACGCTTTCCATTTTTGCGCCTGCACACCGGGGACCGCCGCCAGCAAAAGAAAAAGAAAAACGCTAAAAAACTTTTTCATATTTCAATGATAGTTTTTTAGCGTATAAGCGGCAAGAGCCGTTAGACCCATATTTTGCCGTTTTTAAGGCCTATTTGGGCACGGTACTAATCGCACGCAGAAGCACGGTTGCATAGGCAATAATGCACCAGCAGGGCACGGGCGTTTTGCTCATTTACGCCGGGGTCTTGGTAGTCAAACCCTACGCGGCAAGCCGAAGCGTTACTTGCCTGAAAGGTTTTGCAGCCGCCGGCGAACGGCATCAATAGGCAAGCGGTTAATAGTATCCTTAAGGGCATTTGCTTGTTCCTGTTCCTGTACGGTTTGCTGGGCTCGGGTTTGCAGCATATCCAACCGGGCGGCGGCGCGCCCGCTGTTTTTAGCCAGCGCAATCACCGCCCACAACATCAGCCCAAACCCCGCCACAACGCCAAGGGCCGTCCACATCATTTGCTTTTACCCACGACGGAGCCGTCGGGATTTACCAACGATAAGGCCGAAAGCACGGCTAGAATTTTAGCCCATACCGTATCGTCTTTTTCCGTAGCGGTCAATTTCACCACGGTAGATATCACCACCACTACTCCGCCAATAATGGCCAGCAGGTCGTCCCAGTGATTTGTAATCCATTCCATATTATTCCTCCTTTATTTCTATGTGCGGGTAATCCTTGAGTGTATTCCATTCCCCGCCCCATTCAAAACGGCTTTCAATTTCTCCGCGTTCGTACATGAGTTGGGCTAACGCGTCAAAACGGTGCCACATTTCGCGAAAGCGCATCAAATTGTTCCAGTCTATCGGATACGGGGCAATATCCACCGCGTGGCTGGGGATTTTATTATGTGCACTTTGCGGATAAACCAAACGGCTGGTACCGCGTTTAAAGGCATCGTTTTGTTCGGCCTTTGTACGATGCCCGCAAAGCACGGCAAAATCGTACTGTTTGATAAGCTCGCGGCAGACGGCCGCAATATCCGGGTGGCAGGTTTGCAAGCGGGCTTTACTGGTTTTGGAAAATACCGGCATTAGTCCACCCTCCCGTGAAAACCCAAAATATGCGTTTTGATGGTTTTCACATCGTCTAAAATAATGTCTATTTTCACGGTACTTTCGGCTAATTTCCGGTCGTGCTCGCGCACGCGTTCTTCCAGCTTATCCACCCGCGGCGGCAAGCCGTACATGGTAAAGCACCAAAACAGTACGGCACACGCCACCCCAATCAGATAAATCCAATGGTGGATTTTTTCCGTATTCATACGTTACTCCCGCAGGACGGCGGCCCAAGTTTCCAGTTCTTGCGCCAATTCTTTTACATAATCGCTCACGCCGGAGTTTTCCGCCAGCACGAGTTCCCGCACCGCACGCGTCAGGCCCGTTTGCGCCTCCTGCGTTTGCACACGCTCCAGCGCGGTGGGTTCCGCCGGCGCCGGGGCATAGCCTTTTACATACAACAACCCGTCGGGCCCGGGTTCCGTTTCCCCCGAATAAACCTCCAGCCCCCACGCCTGCACCCGCGCGCGGTTTGGGGCGGTATCTTTCCATTCATTTACGACATAACTGTTTTTCTGTTTAACAAACATACGTTTATCCTCTCAATCCATAAAATCGGCTGGCGCGGTTGCACAACCATACGTCCCCCTTGGCTACCGGGAACCACTGCGGACTGTCAAAGTTATAAGTACTGGAAGCGTTATACCCGATATTGGGCAGAGCGTTATCGTTCACGCTGGCGGTAATGATCTGGCCGCCCGCGTAGGTAAAGTAGCCCTGCGTCCATACCCAACCGTCTTGCGGGCAGGTGTAGGGAGTGTTTTCGGCTATGTCTATATATCCGTTGGACAAATCGGGCAAACAGACTTTAAACCCTTTTTGCAAAAACGCCACCGTAGGAGTGACGTCTTCCCAGCTGACGTTGGAAAGGTCCACCGCGGCCTTGGCGTCGAGGGCCGTCTGGACGGCAGACGAAGCGGAAATGCTTGTTACGTTAGACAAATCCTGCTTGGCAGGGTTGCCCAAAGTGTCTACCAAATTCTGGCAGGTTTGGGCACTTTGGCTGGCGGACTCGGCCGAATGGGCCGCCGCAGCAGCACTGGCTTCTGCTTGCGTATGGGCTTCCTCCGCCACCGTCTGTGCGGCTTGGGCGGCCGTTTGGGCACTCCCCGACGCCGATGCGCTGGAAGCCGCCTGTTGGGCATAATATTTGGCGGAATAGGCGCCGTCCTCCACGGCGGCGTCCGTATAAACCGCCCACTTTTGCGCCAAAAGGGCGGAACTTTTTGCTTCCGCCGACGCAGCAACAGCCGAGGAAGCCGCCCCCTCCGCCTGCGTTTGGGCGGTTTGGGCTAAGTCCTGGGCACTTTCCGCCGCGGTTTGGGCGGTTTCAGCTGCCAGTTGGGCGGATTCGGCCGCCGCTTGCACCTGGGAAGATTTTTCCGCCGCGCTTTGCGCCTGCTGCATCCAGCCGGCCGCTTGTTCTTGCTCCGTTTGGGCGGACGCGGCCGCCGTTTGCGCTTGGGAAGCAAAATCCTGCGCCTGGGAAGCCGCCTCCTGCGCCGTTTGCTTTACGGATTGAATGTTATTAAAAAACTGCTCTGCTTCCATATTGCTTTCCTGCGTAGACACCGGGTAGCGAATACTCCGCTGTGCTTTTTCATTTAATTCCTGTACCAGCAAAGTCAGTTTGTCGTATCCTTCTTCCAATACTTCCGCATCTAATTCCCCTTGGCGGATTAAATCAATTTCTTGGGTAAACGGGGTTTGGCGCAGCAAGGTAAGGCTCCACCCTTGCGGCAACGGTGTTTTGCCGCTTTCTTCGGTAGGATACGTTAGGGTATGGCTCAATAAATCAAACGTATATCCCGACGTTACTTCCTCCTCCACGCCCTGAGGGGAAGTAACATACACTTTTACATCTTCCGCCGACAGGACCGGAAAATCCACGTCCCACTGGGTGGTAACGCCGTTCCCCTGATAAATTCGTTTGGTAATTTGCATTGAAACAGTCATTTTTATTCTCCTACAAATCAAACAGTGCTTTTACACGTTTCCACGCGCTGGACGGTTCCTCCGTCCCCGCGGCGGAAGAAAGAACAGCATAGGTAATCTCTTGCACGTCTTTTTCCGGTAATTCTTTTTGTTTTCCCCACCGGGCAATTCCATTGCACAACAAACGCGTGTTCGCATCGTCCTGCCCGGCTTGGCGGGAGTGGCAAACGGCCTGCAGCAAGCAGTAATCTCGCGCCGAAATATGGCCTTTTTCGTAGGCGCGGGCGGCGGATTTTTCGTCAGCGGAAAAATATAATTGATTAAATTCCTCCGGCTTTGCACAGCGCTGTGGGCGGGTGAACACTTCCCCTACGGCGCGGTGCAGGATTGACAATTCTTCCGGCTCAAGCACTTGCTGGCTGTTAAGCACCCGCTGGGCTTCGTCTTCCTTCTCGGCCCCCAGCACTGCGCGATATACTTTTGCCTGATTATCGTGCACGCGGGTTTGCTCGGCGGCCCGCAGGGCGGAAATACGCTGTTGGGCCGCGGCGGAAAAAGTGGGGTGGGCAGGGTCGGCCAGTTGCTTTTGGGCCCATTGCTCGCGCTTTTGCAGGGAATTATTTTCAGGCTCCAGGGCTGATTGCTCCCATACTTGCCGGGCCTGGCTGTCCGCCGCCGAATACAGAATTTTTTGCGCACATTCCTGCTGTTGGGACGGCGTCATTTGGGAAGCATACTTTGCCAAAAATTCTTGTGCCTGGCCGGCTTCACCAACCGCCAACGACCTCCGCACGCACTGGGCGGCCGTATCCGCCCGCAAAGAAGCGGCCATCTTTTGAATGGCGTCTTTCGAGGCTCCCTCCCGCCTTAAGCGTTGTTCATAAGCTGGCAGCTGTTGGGCGAAATACGCTTCCAAGGCTTGGGCAGAAGAAGCCGACGCCCCCACTTGGCGCAGTAAATTTTCTTCCTGGGCGGCCAGCTGCATTCGCTGTTGGCGACGGGCAGACTGCGCTTCCTGCTGGGCGGTATGACGCAGCAAGAGATAATCGCGCGTGGCGGGCGTATCGCCTTGGGCCGGGCTAAAATGAGATTCTGCAAAAGCGTCCAAATCGCGCGTTTGCACCGCTCCGTTTTGAGCGGCCGTTTCACGCACGGATTGCATTAATTCCGCCCGCAAATATACTTCCCGGTCGGCGTTCGCTTCCAGCGCGGCGGCGTCTTGTTCCCCGCTTTCCTCTTTTAAAACATCTTGCGGCGCCAAACGCTGGGGCGGATTAGCTTCCTGTTTTGCAGGCGCTTTGTTTAAAGGCGTATCCAACAAAGGCAGGGCACTTTGGGTAAATGCACTTATCTGCTGGAGGGAATTTTCATACGCTTTTGGCAAACGAGCCGGAGACGGAGCAGACGTATCCACACGGGGGGCAGTATAACGCTGCTGGCGTTGGTAAATTGGAATAGTAGGCATGATTTCTCCTAGTTAAACAAGTTCAAAAAGCTGCTTCCCAGTTTCCACCACGAACTGCTGTTTTTGGCGGCACTGCGGTATTGCGACGCCGTTTGCGTTAAACTATAAATACGTTCGGCGGCAGCCAAGTTATTTTCATACAAAGCATCTTGCAGGGATTCCTGGAGCGATTCCTGGTCCATCAAAGCATTAAACCGGCTGTTTTTAAGCAAGGTCTGCACTGTGGCGGAACTGCCCGTCAGGCCGGAAGCCGCCAAAGAGGCTTTTTGCGTGCCAGTGGTCTGGCGGTAGTTTTGATAGAGCTCCTGCCCTTGGTCTACCGCCGATTTAAATAAATAGGTTGCCTGGCGCTGTGCGGCGGCAGCAGTGTAATCGGCCTGGCGGTCTGCATCACGGGCCAACGAGTTGTAATAATCCGTTTCGGATTTGCGGTTTCCTAACAGCGAGGCGGCCGAAGATACAACTTGTCCGCCAGCTTTAAAGACTCCTCCCATATTATTTCCTCCTGAAGGTGAAACGTAAAAAGCGGGCGGGTTCCGTCTGCCGGAAAGTTCCGTCAAAAGTTCCGCCCAACCGGCAAACAAAACGCAGGGCGGCTGTGTATCGTTCGTCGGTGAAATTGTAAAGTTCCGGGTATTGGTTCAGCGCGGCGGCTATAAACCGCCGGGCCACGCGCAGAAAGGTTTTGGGTATGCGTTCCACCGCGCGGGCGGTAAGCAGCCATACGCAGGCGCGGCTGCCCAGCAGGTTTTCCGCCGCCAAGCCAAACAGGGCCGCCGGCTGCCCGTTGTAAAGCAAAGTAAAAGCGCAACAGGAACGGTGGATAAAATCCAGCAACAAATCCGCCGGGCATTGCCCCGGGTGGGAAGCGGCCAATTCCGCCCGGTCTGCCGGGCGCAGGGCCGCCGCCAAGGCGGCGCAGTCGGCCGGTTGGGCCGGCCGCAATAAAACAGCGTGATGTTGCTCCATAAAAAGTTATAATAAGTAGATCTAATTTTAAAAAAGGAGAAATGGAATGATCTGGTTACTTCTGTTATTGCTGCTGGGAATTATCGTTATATATGCGGTATTCTTCCTGGTGTTTAAAATTATTTGGATGTTGCTTAAAAAAGAAGGCAATAAATGGCCGCTTATTTGGTCGGGCATTTGCACGGTAGTTTTTGGCGTTTTTATCGGTGCGACGATGGCCTGGAGCGTCTATAAAGTAGTATCCCCTTTCCGCGGCATGATGGCCCGCTATTCCGAAAATCCGGCCCCGGTATTTGGCGCGCGGGAATATACGGACCCGGTGTACCGCTTCCAGTTAGAAGTGTTTGACGGGATGGACTTTTCGGACTGGATGGAATTTGACGACGTGGACGTAAAACTGGGGGTGGACACAAACATATTCAAAACCGATAAAGACCAGCCCACCCAAGACGGCAGTATGCTGGCCGCCGTCATTCTGCGCCAAAGCGATATTGACGTAAACGAAGAACACCCGCTGGAAGATTTACGCCAAGGGCTTGCCTCGGCTGGGAATTCCCGGAAGCTGCAAATCTTGTCGCAAGAAGATTTTACCGCCAACGGTCTGCCGGGCGCTTTTGTGGCGGGGCAGGCGTTTGGAAACCGGGGTGAAGTAATCCCCGTATGGCTGACGGCACTGGCCGCCCCGCACGGGCAGGTATTCTATGTAGCTACGTTTGTTTTGCAACAAGCCGGCCAAGATAATACCGAAGCCGCCAGCAAAGCCGAACAAATGGCCCGCAGCCTGCGCCTGGAAAACGGCGAATCCTTGCCGCAATCCGCCGCGCCGGCCCTGCCTGCGGCGAACTAATAAGTGTTTTTTTGTTGGGGGCTCCCCGTTAGGGGGAGCCCCTTTTTTTGGGTATTTGCGCTAGACAATGCGGCAAATAAAAGCCAGCAAAGTCACGGGGAGCGGTTCGGTCTGTTTAAAAATGACCGAAGGCGCCAACGAATGTGTGCCGGAGAGGGTTAGCACATAATCGCCCGTTTTAAGCGCAATGGGCTCGTTGAAATTTTCGCGGCTTCGCTGGATAATTTCGTCCAGCTGGGAATCCTCGGTCCCAATTTTGCCGCCGCGGCTGTCGAGCATTTTAACCGTTACGGAAACAACTCTGCGCCGCCGGTCCTGCGAGGTCCCGTCCGACATTTCAAACGCAGCCGGCAAGGTTTGCAGTTCCGCTTCGTAAGGTAACCCGGCGTGCACGCATTTCATGGGGCGGGGCAGCTGGATTTTCCCCTCGTGCACCACCAATCCTTCCACCGGGCTTCCGTCGGCCAATACGCTTACGGCTTTCCCTTCCAAATGCGCCAGGCCCTCCATTTCGGAAAAAGCCGTCTCGCTCTTGCGGGAAACCGCACAATCCAAAAACAATTGTTCCTGCGGCTCCTTGCTGGCCAAACGCTGGGAAAGCCTTTCAATAAAATACTTGCCATCCCGCTCCACCACACACCACAGTTCGTCGTATCCGCGGTTAGGAATGGTGCAAATACTTTTAAAATTGCCCTGCGTGTCGTGATGGGTCCAGGCGCAAACGTTTTGCTCGGGCAAATAAGTCAGCTCCGCCAATACCCCGTTGTCCAACACGCACCATATCAAGCTATCGGGTTCCTGCTGGTAGAAAACTTCGCATATTTCCCGGTTAAAAAACAAATGCTTGGCGTAGAGGGTCAAATCATTGCTGGCATAGGAAGCCGAGGTGTATTCGTAATAAAAATCCCGCAGCACCCCGCCGCGCGCTTGCACGAAAAGGGCTTTGTTCCCCACCATCAAAGGAGCGGTGCGGTTGGAACCACGTTCGCTTTGTTGTTCCAGCACCATATTATAGGGCGTCAAAGCGCCGTTGGTGCTAAGCGTCCACTCGCTGCCGGCGGTAAAGATTAGCAATTTGCCGGATACCGCCACCGAGTGAATGGCATTTAATTTTTTGCCGGATAAATTAATGCTTATCGCGTCGGAATCTTCCAATGTACTGCGTGCATGGCCAAAATCCTCGTGTGCGCCTGTTTTGGAAAACCAAATAGTTTGTTGTTCCGTATTGGTTCCGGCAAAACCCAGCCGGTCCTGGTAAAAGAACACACACGCAGGATATCCGGCCGCCGGACTGAAAGACCCCTCGGCCCAGTCCGCCGTCCATTCTTCCGACCCAAAAGGCCGCTCCAGCTCCGCCACAACTTTCCGCGCATTGATAAACCCGCTTACCCGCACAATTCCTTCCTGCAGGCAGCTGTCCGCCTGCAATTCATAGCCGGCTTCGCCCACAATTTCCTGCGCGGTAATGCGCAGGCAATAGAGTACATTGGTGTCTTCCAACTGCCCAAAGGTGTTTAGGTTATCTGTATTTTCTTCGCGGGAAAGCGTTTTGACCGTTTGCCACGTTTGCCCCAAATCCGTAGACATTTCCAGCGCCAGCTTTCCGCTCCAGGAACCCGTAGTACGCAGCTGCCAGTCCCCAGCGGATTTAATGTAGGAGGAGGACTGGTCATACCCCAGTACCCCCGAAACCGACTGGCTGGGCACTTTATGCGTCAAGGCAAAACGCCCGCCCACATGCCCCGGTTTAAAGCAGTCAAAATCGCTTTCCAGCTGGTATTGGTTTTCCCCCACAGCGGTCTGTTCCCCTTTATTAATCCCGCCGCTAAGGGTTTGGGTAACTACCAAATTGGGCGGGTCATAAAAATCGGTATAATACTTAAAAACCAATTGTTTGCCGTTCCAATCGCCGCCGGTGTCACTGGGAGATTCTATTTTCACCACACCCCCCAAATAATACGCTTTAAGCCCTTGGGACGAAAACATATTATTAAACATCGAAACCATCAGTTCTACGTCAAAACCAAAGTTAGGGCCCGAAAAGAACCATACATCATTAAAAAACCCCAATACCGCCCAGTTGGGATAAATCTGCGGCTGAAAGGAAAGCGTCGCGCTGACGCCGCTGGATTCTTCCGTTTCTTGGTATTGCACCACGCGGAGCTTTTTGGAAGCATCGGTATTAGCCAGCATAAACGGGCCATACTTGATGGGTACATCGGAAAAAGCAAAAGAACCCCGTTCCAGGCGGGTCAGCTGTTTGGGCGGGTACTGCGGATGGGTTAAAAAAAGCGTTTGGTCGTACTGGGTATAATTTAAGTTACGCAAATCCGCGGCCGCATAAGGGGTTTGCAATTCATAGGGCACGCCGCTTTCAGTACAAATGCAGCCGCTGGAGGTATAAACCCTCAAGTAGCCTTCCCCCAACTCCAGCACATAGGCTTCTTCTTCCCCCAGCACAAAGGGAATAATCCGGCACGGCTGGGTAGGGTCTTTGGCCATTCCCATAAATAAAGTCCCAGGGCGGTTGGAGGCTCCGCCTTGAGGGTGAATATAGAAATTACGGGCGGTTTTAAGCCAGGAACCATAGGCCGAACTGTCTACCCGGCCGTGTAAAGAAGGGCTGATTTCCCCACCGGAAAATGATGGCTGTAAGTGATGGATAGGCATTAGCGCACCTCGGTAAACGCGCTGGAATCGGCGGCGCGGGTGAAATTTTCCGTCATATTGCTGCGGCGGGATTCGTCCAAACTAAGGGTATATTTTTGCAACAGCTGGGAGGCCAAATTGCTGTCCCCCGTCAGCGCTACGGCCAAATCACACGCCAGCGCCAAGGAAAAAGACTTGACGAACGCCGGGTCGAACAAATTTTCGTCTAAAATGCGCCGAGTATAGGCGGCATACGCCCCCGGGATGGAGGTTTCCAGCACCCGGCAGTGCAGGTCCGTACGGAAATACTCCCTAAAGGGCAAAGGCGCACTTCGCAGGTTCGGGGCAAATACGCGGCGGACAAATAAAGCCTCTGCCGGATACTTATACAAGAACTTCCCGCCTGTTTCTTCCGGGCTTTCCAGCGTTATTAAGGGTTCTTCCGCCCCGGCAAAAGCCCAATTATGGGTGCGTAAAACTTCATCACGGACAGGTTCATAAAACAATTTTAAGCGGCGGGCTTTTTCATCGTCTTGGTCCAAAGAGGTTATAGGAGCTTGCCCTAATTGAGCCAAAGCTAAATTACAAATCGTAATTTTTGATATCATTTTTCCTCCTGTTTTTATTTTTATTTATTTTTTAAATATTTTTATATTTTTTTAAATTTTTAATTTATGCTTTATGAGCTATATTTTTAAAAATACATATAT
>CASEWB010000003.1 GCA_949291545.1 uncultured bacterium | reverse complement strand
TCGAGTGCGTGCGAAATGAATTTGGGCTGCCAGGAAAGCGGGGAAGCAGGGCTTTATCCGTTGCAAGTAACGACGGAACTGCTTCTTAACAAAGGGCGGTTGGATTTTAATACGGCGGCTGCGGTGTACAGCGCTTCCGCCTCGATAGGCAATGGATATGGGGTAGCGCATTTGGATTTTTCAGACAACCTGCGCTTAACTACGCTAACCAACGGGTATACAATGGAAGCAGACCAAATGACGGTGGATACGCTTAATTTGTTCCCGGACCAAATTAAAAATTCATTCCCCAGCTGCGCAGCAGTGAGTGGGAGCACCAATATTTCTTGGCAGAATTTAAAATTGAATAAAGATACGGAAACTTATCTAATGTGCGGTACGCCTAAACAGTCGGCAGCTACTTGCAGTGATCGGACGTATAAGCTGGCGCATAAATCGGAATGTTGCGCTTCCGCTTCCCAAACGGATACAGACTGCTGGACGGAACAGATTAAGTGGTCCGGAGTGAAAAGTGAAACAAACAGCCAAGCGATTTTTCAATGTTCGCAGACAAATACTTATGACCCGCACCGGACCTGCGGTGTAAAATGTACCGGTAAAGCGACGGCAAAAGGGGAATCCCGGTGTGCGAGTTTAAGTGGCGCTTGTTACCGTGTAGGGGAAATTTGTATGATCCAGACGACTTATTGCCCTGTTTGGACGGGTTCTTATACTATGTCTGAACCGAATTGCAACTGCCAAGGCGGTGCGGTGTTAAATAAAACCTATCAGGAATGTGTTCGGACATATGTCAAAAACGGCTGGTAATTTATAAAGCTAAACTAAAGAAAAATCCCGGATACGTCCGGGATTTTTCATATTTTTACAAAAAGGAAAGCTTTTTTTCTTTCCTAACACGCCCGAAAAAACTACAATATAACCAACTCTGTTTAAAATAAGGAATTTTTATGCTTAATTTAACCAAAGCCGCTAAAGAAACCGTCTATATGAAAATTTTGCGCGTGTTGCTGGCGATGTGCTTTCTCGTCGTGCCTCTAGTATTCTTTACCGATTTAACCGCCAACCCGTTTTTTATCCAAAACGTTTTGCTTTATGTGCTTATTGCTTTAATTTACGGTACGCTTGCCGTCAAGTTTTTGCGCTCGCACGATATTGATTTTACAAAGACTTTTTTTGATTTGGCCTTTTTTGTGTACGTCATTACTTGTGTGATGGGGTGGCTGTCGGCGGTGTCGTCTTCGTCGCAAGTGCTGCGCCAAACAATGTTTTATGGCATGCTCAATTATGGCTCGCTGTTGCTGATTGTATCCTTAGGGGCGTATATCATTAGCAAAAACGTGGTTTTTTCGGGTACGATTGAAAGCAAAACCAACTATATTTTGCTCTTTTTGGCATGGGGGGCCTTGTGGTACTTTTTGCCCATGGTCAAAACGCAGCTCTCTTCGGAAAACGTATTTGCCCAAATGTTCGACTGGTACGCCTTGGCCTTATGGGGGGTAGGCATATGGCTGGGCGTGCGGGTGCTTAAAAAACTAACGCAGGAAAATATCCTGGTGCTGATGTTTATTGCGGTGTTTTTGGCCTGCTGTTACGGGGTGCTGCAAGCTTTGGGACTGGAATTTTTATGGCCGTTTGAAATCAACCAATTTGCCACCAAGGCGTTTTCCACATTTGGCAACCCGAACTTCTTGTCTTCGGCGGTGGTGATGTTAATGCCTTCGCTGTTGGTGTATTTTATGCGTACCGACAGCAAGAAAGATTTTGTTGTTTACGGGTTGTTGGTATTGGTGTATGTGTTGTTTTTATCGTTTGGTCTGGCGCGTTCGTGTTGGCTGGGGGCGGCGTGCGGGCTGGTAATGATGTGGATGTTTGGCACCCTGCGCGCCCTTATCTGGAAGCGCAAAGGCCGCGTATTTTTGTTGGCGCTTTTGGCCGTAGGCGTGGGGTGGGGCTCGGTGTATGTGGACGGGACCGACCAGCCCAGCCCGGTGGCCAAACGCGCGGCGGAACTTTCGCAGGTTACGCCGTCTAATATTACGCTGAAGGTGGATCGGGATAAAATCTTCCAATCCCTGCACCAACGGTTGTTTATGTGGGACGTTTCCAAGGAAATTTTCCTTTCCCGCCCCGTGCTGGGCAGCGGCTTGGGGAATTTTCAGATGGCGTTTGAACAGAACCAACCCAAAACGCTGCTGCGCTACCCGAATTTGCGCGAGCTCAAAACCATTACCCATGCGCCGCACAACGAACTCTTTTTCCAGTTGGCCCAAGGGGGCATTGTGGGGCTGGGGCTGTTTGTGTTTATGTTTATGGTGCTGTTTTTGGAAGTGCGCGATTTCGCCGCTCATAAAAAAGAAGGCGATAAAAAACAGCTTTTGCAGGCGCTTTTCTGCGGTATTTTGGGTATGCTCGTGGACAATATGCTCAATATCTCGCTGCACGCGGTAGTGCCGGCCTTTATCTTTTGGTGGTTGGTGGGGGCGGAAGTAAGCGGCGTAGGGAAAGAAGAAGGCCGCATTTCCATTACGGCTAACCCGGTTACCAAAACCGTGGCCTTGGCTGTTTTGGCACTCAGTGCGGCTGTTTTAGTGTGGCAGAGCCTATGGCTGACCAGCGAATACCGTTCTTTTTTGGGCCAAAAGGACATTGCCGAAAAACGCTATGATTCCGCCGCACAAAATTTGTCGGCCGCGCTTTCACTCTATCCGGCTAATACGGAGGCGGGTTTCCGCTTGGGCAACGTTCTGTTGGCGCAAGGCAAGTATAAGGAAGCCTTGGACGCGTTTGAAAAAACCATTTCCGCCGCCGCCTATTACGAAGAAGTGTATTTCCACGCCGCTTTAGCCGCCATTGGCGTACACGATAATAAAAAGGCCGTACATTATTTAATGGACAATTTGCGCTTGCACCCTTACCATTTGCAAGCTTACGAAATGCTTTCGCAGTTGTTGTACGAAGACGTAATCTACGCAGACGAAAACGCCCTGGCCTTGATGGAACGAGGCTTGACGCTTTTCCCGTACGAAACGAACTTGTGGCGTTTGGCGGGGGAAATTTACCAAAAGCTCGGCGATACGGAATACGCCAAAAACACCTATAAACGCGGCCTGACGGTGGATACATTGGACCGGGAATTGCTCAACCGTCTGACGGCTTTGTACCCCGCGGGGACGGCGGACCGGCCGGGGATTATCGCCCAAGCGCAGCAGTTGCAGCGCTACCAGGACAAGGCCAACAAATTTAATAAAATGTCGCCGTATTACCAACACCGCCTGCGCACGGACATCGAGGCCTATATCAAAAAATATCCGGACGATACCAACGGCCGTATTTTGCTGGCGCGGGTGCTTTCGCTGGCGGGCAACGATATCAAGGCGGAGGAAGTGTTGGAAAGCGTCCTGGACGAGTATCCGGACGATTTGTGGGCCAATTTGGCGCTTTCTACGCTGTATTATAAAGCGGAAGATATCCCCAAAGCCAAACAGTGCTTGCAAAATGCATTATTTTATTACCCGCAGAACGCGCTCGCGACCGCGCGTTTGGAGGCGTTGGAAAAATAATACCGACGGGGAAATAAACCTTTTTGAACATAAATTTAATTTTAAGAGGAGGCCTGTATAAGGAAACTTTAAAAAAGTGCCTTTACAAACCGCGCGAAATTGCTATAATTCTAATATCTGTGTGTTGCAGGGTATAGACGAATATATCGCAAGGGACAGGGATACCGAATGACAAAAATGAATAAATTCTGGAGATATTTGTTAGTAGCTCTTTTCTGCTTTTCTCTGACGAGCGGAAGCTTCGTTTTCGCCGCCTCTGCGGCCAAACAGTTGGCCAGAGGTATTGCGTTTTACGAACAAAATAAAAACGATGAAGCTATGGATTGCTTTATCGACGTAATGGTTTCGGGTGATAAAGACCAAGTAGCCGAAGCCAATAAATATGTGGAATTAATCCATAACCGCATCGGTGGTATTCAAACCCCGGTGGAAGTGGATATCAATTTTAAAGAAGGCGAAGTTAAAAGCTTGGAAGATGTGACGGACGCTTCCGTGCGTGCCGCCCAAGCTCAGGCCCAGGCGCAAGCCGCCGAAATGGCCGCCCAAGCCCAAGCTATGCAGGACGAAGCCGCCGCTAAGGCTGCCGCCGCCAAAGACGAAGCCGTGGCGAAAGTGCAGGCCGAACAACAAGCTTTGACGGAACGCATTGAAGCCAACCGTTTGGCCGCGCAGGAATCGGCCGCCCAAGCCCGCCAAAATGCTATCCAGCGCGCAGCCGACGTAAACGAAGCGGAACTGGAAGCCGTAACCGTTACGCAAGCTGCCGCCGGAACGGGTCTTTCCGCTACGGAACAGGCGGATTTGCAGGCCATTAACGCACAAGAACAAGCTGTTGTGGTAGCGGCAGACAAGAACGCTATGCTGAGCACCACCAGCGAACCTGCTTCGTCTACTTTTACGGATTTGACTTCTCCTGAAGCGATTGAAGCGCGCGATATTTACACCCGCCAAAAATTGGCCAGCATGACGGCTGCCGCTATTGATAAAATTTCGGCGGTAAAAGGCGTCCACCTGTATTTCCGCGACGGCTTGCCCGATGCGCTGGATATGGACGCGGACGTGCTGTTCCAAGGCAATAAATTCTGCCCGGAAGGCCTGAGCTTGCTGGACGATATTTACGACTTGCTGGCACTGACCCAGAATGCCGGTTATGTCATTTTGCCGCCCGGTTCTTATACGGACGATGTCACGTTATCCGGTATCCGCCAGGCAATGGCGCTTAATTCTTATTTTGTCAACCGCGGTATTTCGCAGGGAAAACTTCACTACAATATGGGCTTGGTGGACCAAGAACCGCCTGCCCGCTTTGCCAATTTGAACGGGCTTTCCATCGTGTTTGACTATACGGCCCCGCTCCCAACCCAGATGGAAAAGAACGAAGGCAACCAAAAAGCGCCGCTCTTGAGCATGGCCATTGTACCGCAATGCCACGCCATCGACCGTTCTTTAGGGGAAGCCTACGCTATCGATTTTTCCGTCCTGGAAACGGTCAACCCGGTAGACAACTGGATGTTGCAAATTGTTCAGCACGGGCGCGACGGGCAATACTATGTCGTTCGCCAACTGGAAGGTTTTACGCCGGTTTACCACCAGCTTTTATGGAACGGCCGCAAAGGCATTATTGGGCCGGAACTGCCGTGTGGTAAATATACCTTGGTGTTGACGGCTACCGATTTGAAAGGCCAAAAACAGACGCTGCGCCGCCGTGTGATTGTAAAATGCTCGGAACAAAAAGCCGCTTCGGCTTCTTCTTCCTGCAACACGAGCGAATGCCAAAAAGCCGCGGCGGACGAATTGTGCCCGAAATGCAATTATAAAGCTTCGCGCTTATGGGTAAAACCGGGCCGCACCATGAAAGCCGTGGCGCAAGAACCCGCCGCTGCACAACAGCCGGCCGATCCGTACGCTATGCCGGTTTCGTCTGCCGATCCGTATGCCATGCCGGATACTTTAACCAACGGAGCGTATACGGGCACGGCTCCTGTTGCGGGCCAGGCTACCGCGCCGGCCCAGCAAGGTTATGCCGCGCCGCAGGGAACCGCGCAGAATTCTGCCGCTCCGGCAGAACTCCCCGTGAACAATCCCTATGATATGCCGTACGAACAATACGGCAATTAATCCGAGGTGTTTATGAGCAGCTTTTCTGAATCTTTGTCTACGTCTTTAATCGGCAAGAATATGAATGCGCACCCGGATTGCCTGGGTATTTACATTGGTATTGACGAAATCTATGTAGCGCAGAGTTCTAAAAAAGACAGCGGCACCGTGTTGGAATCTTTGGTGCGCGTGCCGATTAATTCTGTAGATAAATCCCTTTTAAAGCCCTTAGATTTAAACGAAACGTTTTTTTCTATGGACAACTGGCTGGAATCGTTGGGGAAAGTAACCTCCAAGAAAAAATGGAAAACCAATAAAGTGGTTGTCAGCTTGGCTCCTGCTTTTTGTTTGTTGCGCCATTTTGTTATTCCGGCCACGATTGAACGCAAATTGTGGAAGAGCTCTATCCCGCTTCAAGCGCGCAAGTATATTCACTTCCCGTTTGAAAAAGCGGAATACGCTTACCATGTGTACGAATTTGAAACCGCCGCTACCAAGCAAAAGCGCTTGGGCGTGGTTTTTGCCATGACGACCAAGCTGATTATTGAGCGCTTGCAAAAAGGGCTTAAATCAGTAGGGTTGGAGTTGGTGTCGGTGGAGCCGTCCAGCTTGTCTTTGGGGCGCGCTTTTAACGACAGCGACAAAGAAGCCGTTGGCAATGGCGGGCGGATTTATTCTTTCTTCGGAAAAGATTTAGCCAGCTTTGTGTTTTTGAATGAAAACGCGCCGGTGCTTTTGCGTGATGTAGAAATTTCCGGTTCGCTGCCGGCTGAACGCCGCCGCTTTGAGATAACCAACTGCACGGAATTTATTGCCAAACAATTAGAAAAAGACCCCTTTGAAGAGGCCGTAATTGTTGGGCACGAGATTGAACAATGGGTGCCCGCATTGGAAGCCGATTCCAAAAAACCGGTGCGCAAATGGGATTTGCGCGAAGTGTATGGCATCGAAACCAAATCGGTGGGGGAAATTGCCGCCATCGGGGCGAGTATTAAGTTTTATGACCATAAATCGCCGGATTTGGATTTTACCAAAGGCAACCGCTTAAGCGAGTATGAATATAATGCCAGCTTGACGGCTTGGAAAGTGGCCGTGGTGTTGGTTGTGCTTCTTTTGTTGTTGATTGCAAAAGGTTGGCTGGGCGTGCAAAGCAAAGCCGGCGAATTGGCAGATGTAAAAGCTTCCAACAAGCAAACCATTGCCGATTTTGAAGGCTTAACCGCCACGCAAATCCAAAACAATTTAAGCAAAATGAAGAGCCAAAACAACAATTTGGAAATGGTGCTTAACAACGAATCTTTCCTGACGCCTTTACTGGTAGAAGTGGTGGATACGATTCCGCGGGAAATGTGGATTACTAAGTTCAATTATACGGATTCGTTCCCTTCCAAAGGGGCGGACGCCCGCCGTTTGACGATTGAAGGTTCCATCAAAACCGGCAAAGACGGTCGTGCGGATTTAGCATTGGGTAACCAATTTAAAGACGCTTTGGTAAAAATGCCGACTTTCAAAAAGATTTGCGGGGACAAAGCCACTATCCGCTATGTAAACGTGGCGGGTACGGCCGGCGGGGCTTCGGGCCCGGGTTCGTCCGACCGCAAAACTACAGGGCAGGAGACGAACTTTGTATTTTCCTGCGGCACGGAAGGAGGTCGCTAATATGCCTGCAAAAATGAATTTGAATACCAATAAGATAGTGGAAGATTTAAAGAAAGGCTTCCAGGATATTCAAACCGTGGCCCAAGAAGGCAATGTAAAATTGTTTTTAAAACAGTTCATTGCCGTGATTGTAGTATTTTTGCTGTTTAAGTACTGCAATGGGCAGTTTGCAGCTAAGATTTCCAACTATAACGGACAGATGGAAGCTATCCGTATGCAGCAAACGAGCGAACAGGAATATCAAGCCAATAAAATGAAGCTGCTTTCGCTGGAGCCGCGCTTTCCGGAGGTGGCTTCCAAGAACGAATGGCTTTTAAGCCAAATTTTGGGCGTTTTTAAAGCGGCTTCCGTTACGCCGCAAATTGAAGGAACCCAAAAAGAGGATAGTTCGAACTCTTCGTTTTTGGTGGCCTCGCTGATGGTGAACGCCGAAATGGATTTTAACAAATTCGCCGAGTTCTTGGCCGGGGTGGAAAACAAATCGGAATATGTAAAAATTTCGGAATTTTCCCTCACTAAGCAGACGGAAGCGGACAAATTGGGCATAAACAAAATTTCGCTGCGGTTTAATACCGTGTTCCCGAAAGAAAAAATTGCCAAATCCATTTTTAAGGATTATGATAAAATTATGCAGCAGCGCGCCGCAGAAGCCAAAGCTAAAGCGCAAAATGAGCAAGCTGCTGGCAAGGAGGGTAAATAAATGACGAAGAAAACTTGTTTAGCATTTACCCTAGCCGCTTTGTTGGCGGCAACCGCTGTGCAGGCTCAAGTGCCGGCGGGCAACTCTATGGTGGGCAATACGGCCCCCGGCGTAAAAGAAACGTTGGCCGCGCAGGCAGATGTGTCTGTGGAAGCCGTGCAGGCGCCTGTGGCCGAGCAGCAAGCGGCTCCTGCCGGGCAGGAAAATTTTGTTGCTCCGCGGGAAGAAGTCCCGCAAAGTGCTAAAGAAGCGCCGGCCCCGCGGGTTGTTTTTAACCCTAAAAACCGCCGCGACCCTACCTTATCGCCGGACGATTTTTTATTATTGCAATATCGGGAGCAACAGCGCTTGGCCGCGTTGGAAGCGGAACGTCAGCGCAAATTGGCCGAAGAACGCCGCCGCCGGGAAGAAGCCGAACGGCTGCGCCAGTTGGAATTAGCCCGCATTAAAGACCCGACGCGCGAAGTGCGCAACAAAATCCGGGTGACGGGTATTATCGGGGAAGAAGTTTTTATCGGCAGCCGCATCTATACCATTGGTAAAAGCATCTACGGTGCGCGCATCATAGAAGTACACCCCGATGAAGTTGTGTTTTCATATAAGGGCCACAAATTTGTACGGAAAGTGCAGTTAGATTAGAAACTCATTTAGGAATAAATCACAGGAGGACAGATGAAAAATCGTTTAGCAGTTGTGCTGGCGTGTGTTGCTTCCCTGGGACTGGGGGGAACGGCTGCTGCGCAGCAGGCCGCCCAAGCTAATCCCAGCGATGGTACTCTCGCCTTGACGGAAACCACAACGGTAAAGCTGACGGGCGAATCCGATCTGTACAAGGAAATGGAGCAGTCTTCTCCGTTAGACCGCAAAGTATCTATTCGCGTTTCCAATGTACCGATATCGGCGTTTTTAAACAGCATTACCACGCAAGCGAAGATTAACTTTATTATGAGCGAAGAATTCGCAAATAAAAAAGTTACGGCTTCGCTTACCCGTGTTACGGTGAGGGAGGCACTGGATACGCTGCTCCGCGTACACGGCTTGGCGTACCAGCGCATCGGCAAAAGCGACAGCTATGTCGTAACCAAACGCTCCAGCGACGCTCCGGATACGATTACTAAAATCTATACGTTAAGCTACATTTCGCTGCAGGGCATCGGTTCTGCCCAAAGCGAACTGAACAGCATTATGCCGCAAGATGTTTCTTACAGCAGTTCTTCCAGCACCACTACGGATACGGGCCTCGGTTTGGGTACTATGGGGACCAGCACGGATTCCTACAGTGGCGGTGCGGAAATTACCGCGATTGTAAAGAGCATGCTTTCCCCGGTGGGTAAGATTGCCGTTGACCCCCGCACCAACAAGTTAATCATTACCGACGTGGCGGAAGTCTTCCCGCAAGTGGAAAACATCTTGGCGGAACTGGATATTAAACCTCCGCAGATTTTGATTGAAGCCCAGATTGTAGAAGTCAGCAAGACGAGCGGTTTGAGCTTGGGCTTTGAATACGGCGGTGACGGTGGAACCTTGGTGACGATGACCGGCCCCAGCCGTGTGGTAGACTTTGACTATATCAAAGGCAACGGCGTAAAAGGCTGGAACTTTATCTTCCCGACGAAAGAGCAAATCAACAGCGATTCGGGTTCTTCGGAAGGGGATTCCGGCAGCAGCAGCTCCAGCAGCTCTGATTCCGAAGCCAGCGATGAAGGCGGTTTGTTAGACTTTGGCGCTTTCAACATCGTACTCAAGAGCTTGCTCACCCGCGGTGAAGCTAAATACTTGGGTAAACCGAAAGTCGTGACCTTGAACAACAAAACGGCGACGATTACCACCTCTACGGATGCGACCGTCGGCCAGACGATGAGCCAGTCCGGCAGCGGCTCCGGGGAAGGTATGACCACCACCTCGGCCGAAAGAAAAAGAGTAGGTTTGACGCTGCAGGTTACGCCGCAGGTAAACCGCGAAGGGTATGTAACCTTGTATGTGCAGCCTTCTTATTCGGACGTAGTCAGCTCTGGGTTTGACTTCTCCAAAGATACCACCACTCGCGCCGCGTCTACGCTGGTGCGTGTAAAGAACGGACAGACGGTAGTTATCGGCGGGTTGTTAACTTCCCGCGAAACGGACCAGACCCGCAAAGTGCCGCTCTTGGGTGATATTCCGATATTGGGTTGGCTGTTTACCAGCAAAACCAAATCCAAAAACACCACCGACTTGGTCATCTTTATTACCCCGACCATTTTGGCGGAATAATAAAAAAGCAGTTCTTAGCAATGGCCTGCCCCCGGATTACGGGGGCAGGCGTATAAAACACAGGGTTTAGTAAGAGGAGTAGGAAATGGCAAAACAGTTAAGTGAAATTTTGCTGGAACAGGGCACTTTGGACGCAAACCAAATAAAGCGCGCCCAGCTCTATGCCAAACAGAACAACGTCTCGGTAGCGGAGGCGATTGTAAAATTCGGTTTTGCTAGCGAAGAACAAGTCACTGCGGCTTTGTCCAAACATTTTTCCGTTCCCTACGCTTCTAAAGAAAACGGCATTTTGGTACCAGAACGGGAGCAGAATTTACAGGAAATTATTCCCGAAAAATTCGCCCGTGAAAATATGGTCATTCCGTTGTTTATAGAAGACGACGAATTGGCGGTGGCGGTGCTGGACCCGACAAACGTATTTTTGCTGGAAAACATCAAAATGATGTCCGGCAAGCAGGTGCAGCCGTTTATCGCCAGCAAAAGTGAACTTTTAAACGTAATTGACGCATTTTATTCCAACAAAAACTTGTTGGAAGAAGTCATGAACGAAGCCGCCAAGGCTCCGGCCGATGCGGGGGTGGGCGCAGAAAGCGACGAAGATGTGGACGTTTCCGGCTTTTTGGATTTGGATAAAGTTTCGCCCAATTCTTCGCAGTATGTTAAGCAGGTAAACGCCATTTTGCGCCAAGCTATTGCGGAGCGTACGTCTGATATTCACTTGGAAATGTTCGACGAACGCGTGAGCTTGCGCTTCCGCATTGACGGTTCTTTGTACGAACGCACGGCTCCGGCCAAAGAATCCGTAAACGCTATTATTTCCCGTATTAAAATTTTGTCTAAATTGGATATCGCGGAAAAACGCTTGCCGCAGGACGGCAGTTTTACTATCCGTTACCAAAACCGCTCCATCGAAGTCCGTGTGTCTGTCTGCCCTGCCGTATACGGCGAAAAACTGGTGCTTCGTATTTTGGATAAAGGTACCGGCGAAATGAACATTGATAAACTGGGCTTTGAACCGGACCAGAAAAAAGCCTTCTTGGAAGCCGCCAACCTGCCCCACGGATTGATTTTCTTGACGGGGCCTACCGGTTCGGGTAAATCTACTACGCTTAACGCGGTGTTGACCACCATTCGTACCCCGGAACTCAACTTTATGACTTTGGAAGACCCGGTAGAATACAAACTGGCGGGTATCAGCCAAGTGCAGGTAAAACCGGCCATCGGGCTGACGTTTGCCGCCGGGCTGCGTTCGTTCTTGCGTCAAGACCCGGACGTTATTCTGGTGGGGGAGGTGCGCGATAACGAAACGGCGGAAGCTTGCTTAAAAGCGGCGTTAACCGGTCACTTGGTGCTTTCCACTTTGCACACGAACGATGCGTTGGGTGCCGTACCCCGTTTGATTGATATGGGGATGGAGCCGTTCTTGTTGGCCAGCTCGCTGGCGTTGGTGGCTGCCCAGCGCTTGGTGCGTATCTTGTGTCCGTACTGCAAGGTGCCGCATATCCCGGACCCGGCTATGGTGGCACAGATTATCCAGGAAGGGCATTTAAATCCGCGCGACCAAAACTCGTGGACGTTTTTTAAGGCCGTTGGCTGCCCGAAGTGCTTTGGCACCGGGTTTATGGGCCGGCGTGCTATTTACGAAGTGTACCGCATGACGGAAGAAATGCGTAACATTATTTACAAGACCCAGGATTTGGTAGAATTAAAACGGGCCGCCGAACGTTCCGGTGCGCTTAATTTGCGCGCTAACGGGTGGCACAAAGTAATCCGTGGGTTGACGACGGTTGACGAAATCTTAAGTATTACGACGGCGGACGAATAACGCTAAAGAGGGTTTATGCAAAAATATACGTATACGGTAAAAGATTCCAACGGAAAAACCTTAAAAGGTTCCATTTCGGCCGATAACAAAGAAAAAGTTATTTTGGCTTTGCAGAACAAGGGCTATTTGGTGCTGGAAGTGAAAGAAGGCACCGGCAGCCTGTTTGGCGGCAAGACGGCCCGTAAAAGAGGGGGGAAAGTCCCCGGGCATGTGCTGGCATTCTTTGCCGAACAGTTATCCACCCTTATTGCCGGCGGTGTGCCGTTGGTGCGTGCTGTTTCTTTGTTGGGGGAATACGCTTCCAACCCGACGTTAGGCGTAGTACTTACGCAAGTGGCCAAAGACATTGCAGGCGGGCAGTCGCTGCATACGGCGCTTTCCCATCACCCCAAAACATTCAGCCATATTTGGTTGTCCTTGGTGCAGGCGGGTGAAGTCGGCGGGCAGTTGGCTGATACCTTGATGCAAGTGGCTATCTATACCAAAACCCAAGAAGCTATGAAAAGCAAAATCATTACGGCTATTACCTACCCGGCCATTTTGACGATTGCTTCCGTAGGCGTGTTGATTTACTTTATTTTGGGTATCGTGCCGACGTTTGCGCAAATCTTTAAAGATTTTAACATCGATTTGCCTATGATTACGGTAGTGGTGCTGAACGTATCGAGCTTGCTGATTAACAATGGCGTATTGCTGATTGTTACGGCCATTTTCCTGTTTGTTGCTTTCCGTTTCTACATCAAAACGGTGGACGGGAAAAAACGCTGGCACTCGTTCTTGCTGTCGATGCCTATTTTTGGCAACTTCCTCAAAAATATTTATTACGACCGCATGCTTTCCACGCTTTCTACTTTGCTTAGAAGCGGCGTGACGATTTTGAACGCTATTTTGGTGTTGGAAGAATCGTTCGACGGAAACGTTATCATTCAAAACGCGCTTAAACATGTCCGCGCGGAAGTAGCGGCGGGGAAATCCATTTCGGATTCGTTCCGCGCTACGGGGGTATTCCCCGGGCTGATGACGGAAATGATGCTGATGGGTGAAGAATCTGGTAAACTGCCCAGCATTATTGCCACGCTGTCTAAATTCTATGCCGATAACGTGGACCAGTTTATTGCCCGTTTCTCGGCGGTTATTGACCCTATTTTGATTTGCGGCGTCGGTGCGCTGATTGGGGTTATCGTGGCGTCCATTTTCTTGCCGATTTTCAAGCTGTCCCAGATCGGCGGAAACTAATACGGAGGCACGCGTATGAACAGACGGAAAGGGTTTACCTTGCTTGAAATTTTGATTGTGGTGGTGATTGCCGTTTCTGTGGCGGCATTCGCTTTGCCGGCGTATAAAAAGATGCAGGACCGCACCAATTATATGGCGGCGCAAGGTTTTCTGATTGATTTGGGAAACTCGGTAAAAATGCTGCGGGAGGAATTGGATTATAATTATCCTTCTTCCAGTGCCAAATTGGTAAGTGCCAGCTGGCAAAGCAGCGTGCCGTCCGACCCGGACAATGTGGTGTTTACTGTTAATAATGCACATTTGCTGCTGTTCGTGCGCCACTATTTGGGGGCTATGCCGCTGGATTCCTCCAACTATTACAAAAATTATATGTTTGCCATTTGCCCGGAGAATACCTCTACTTCTTCTTACTGTTGCCAGGGGGATTCTGACGTGGTGGCCTGCATGTACGACCCGTCCTACTCCTCCCGCGCTACCAAAGGGGAATATTACGGCGCCGTCTATTATGAGGACGGCAACGTGCAGCGCATTGCCAAACGCTCCTAGCGCCGGGATAATTAAATTTATCCTTGACAACATTTCAAAACGGCGCAATACTGTAAAAAAGGGTATCTTATGAACATAAATGCAAAAGGTTTTACTCTGTTGGAATTATTAATTGCCGCAACTATTATTGGTATTCTTGCCGTGATGGCTACGGTGTCTTTCAAAAATAGTGCGGGGGATACCCGTGTGGCTGGGGCCAAATCCAAATTAAACGCATTGGGTATGGCGGTGCAGCGTTATAAGATAGATCCTCGGGCCTGCCCGTCCATTCCAAACAGTTCCTCTTTGTCCATCAGCAATTTGGTCAACTGCGGATATTTGGAAGATACCCAATGGTCGGACAATTATTTTTCGTATTCTATTTGTGCGGGCGGTTCGTCTGGTTGTCCGAGTTCCTCGTATTTAGCGTGTATGACGGGGACAAATTCCAAGCTGCCGGCGCGCTACCGGGGGACGTACCGCTATTGTTTGGACGAAAACGGCTCCCCGGTGGAGACAATGGGGTCTAATTAACTTATGAAAAAAGGTTTTACATTAATGGAAATTTTGGCGGTGTTACTGGTGATCGCGGTCGTGGTTTCTATGGCGGCGCCGGTGTTCCGTGCCGTTCGGTACGATATCAAAAACAGCCAAGCCAAAAAAGCTGCCAAGTCTATGGCGGAAGCGATGCGTTCGTATTATCAAATCAGCCGTGGATTGGGGATTAAAATGGGTTGTTTCAATCCGTCTACGGATACGAGCGTTATTATGGCGGAATCTTCGGAGTGCGAATCTCCGGCGGCGGATGGTATTCCTTACCAGAACGCCAACTTGCTTGATTCGGCACGCTCCAATATCAGCCAGCTGTTTGCGTGCGGGTATTTGTCGTATAAAGATTTTGCCAGTTTGCCTTATGAGTTTTGTACTTGTTCCCTGACGGGTGGATATTCTTCCAAATGTGATATTCCGGAAGCTACCAGCACGAACAAACCCTTTGTGGTGGTGCGCGGCAAAGACGGCGCGGGCGATAAATACACAAAAAGCGATTATTATATTTATGTAGACCGCGCTATGCAAACTTATGATACCGAGGATTAGGGGTAACGCTATGAAACGTATTTTAAGCAAAAAAACGGGTGTAACCATTTTGGAAGGGTTGATTGCGCTTGGATTGCTGGCGCTGGTAGCCGCGGGGACGTTTGGGGTGCTTTTGTCGGTTTCCCGCAAGGCGGGCAGCCCGGATATTCGGGAATCTATGGTGCTGGCGGTAGAACGCGCTTATGACCAGCTGCAAATGTATACGCCGGATTTAAACGACCTGTCTAACAACTCTTTGCCGAACTCTTTTGCATATGGGCTGTGCGGGGGGGACAGCGACCCCTTGGGAAGCGGGCGGCACGATATTGAATGTATGCTCCCGCCACTGTGTGATAAAAACAAATCGGAATTTTATTATACAACGGGCAACACAAAAACAAGTATGTCTTTGCCTTTTGTATCCAAATATAGTTCCAGCGGAACGGTGGCCGGATGGAACAACGCCACTACGGCTACGGTACGCAGTGTTGAATTTACAATTAGCTGCAATGGGTTTACGTTATGAAAAATAAAAAAGGGTTTACCTTAACGGAAATTTTACTGGCGGTGATGATTGTAGCCATCATCGGGGTTGCGTTGGCCGCGTTGACGACGGCCGCTTCGCGCGAATCGGGTGTAGGGCGCAGCCGGATTTTGCTGCGCAACAATTTGTCTATTGCTATGCGCCAATTGCGCAACGATGTGCACGATTCCAGCCGCGTTTTGTATGTGCACGGGAGGATTGACTCCGCTTCTTCCGGAGATGTAATTCCGCTGTTGGTGTTGGCTAAAAACATAGATAGCAATGACCAAGCGGTTATTGACGGCCTTTCCCCAACGTATATTTCCTACTGTTTCCAAGTGGGTTCTACCTCGGCCTTGCCTACGGGGTCTTTGTCGGAAGGTACCATTTACCGGCGGGAAACAACTTCCGCTCCGTCGTGGGATTCGCTTACTCCGTCCTGCTCTGCCAGCGGCGATGTATTTTTGCACAACGTAAAATTTATTAAACCGACGGCTTCTTCTTCGGACGCTAAGTATTACCCCGTGCCGTTGTTCCGCCTGTCGGCTACGGATAGCACTTACAGCTATAAAGATTCTTCGGCCATTCGCAAAGAATTAGGCAGCGTGTTGGTGGTCAAATTGATTACCGAACGGCCCAGCACGCCGGTTGTAAACGATGTAGTGGAAGAAATTTTTGTACTTCCTAACGGATTTAGGGTTGAATAAGGGGGCGCGTATATGTGGAAAAATAAAAAAGGCGCGGCGTTGTTGCAGGTTTTATTAATTACGGCGGTGTTAGCCGGTATGGCTACGATGCTGCTGCGGGCAAGTTTGTCCCGCACTACGGCCGCACGCAAAACGCGCCGCACAGTATCGGCCCAAATGCTTATCAATTCCTGCATGGCGGAAGTAAACACCATTTGGTCTATTAAAAGCCCCGAGGTGTTCGCCCGCGACTTAAGGCAGTGCATTATGTACTGCAATTCCACCAACCTTACTTCTGCTTGTTCTACGGCGAATTCCGTCAAAAAGCACGAATGCAAAATAACGATTGACGGCAACGAATATACGGTAACGGCCGAATTTACGGAAAGCTCCCCGACCGAAGACGACGGCCGGAAGTGTGAGTTGGGCTATACGATTGAATTTGACGAAGACACCCTGTAAAACGGCGGACTACCGGTATGAAAAAACTTTCAGCTGTGTTAGTAAGTTGTTTGCTAAGCGTGCCGGTAATGGCACAGCGCCAGTTAGCCGCGCCGGAAGCTTCTTCCTCTATTCGGGTATCCACCGCGGTAGAAACGCCCAAATCCAATATAGATTTGCTAAAGCAATCCCTGAAAACTGATGCGGTGGCGGCCCCGTCCGCTGCTGCAGCAAGCAATGCGGCTGCGTCTTCAGCCCAGCCGGCTGCAAAAGTGGCCGATGCCAGCCAAACCTTGGATATGCCTTTGGATATGGGCGGCACGGTGCAGACCGTGCAAACTACGGTGGCCCCGGCTCAAAAAGATACGGCTTCCAATGCAACCACTTCTAAGCAAGGCGCTAAAGCGACCGCATTGGAAAAAGATATCGAAACGTCCAACGCGCTGCTGCCCGCTTCTTCCCAACCGCAGGGGGAAGCCAGCTCGGAAATAACCGCGGAGGACGCCGCTGCCGCTGCCGAATTGGAATATGCGGTAAAAATGTTGGAAAAATCCAAAGAGGCCATTCAAACCGCCGGACGGAAAATACCGCCCGCGGCAGCCAAGAACCGTCCCGCTACGGTGCCTGCGCCTAACAAAAAGTTTAATCCGAATGCTTACCGCCCCGGCGTAACGTGGACGGCTTCCAAAAGCACGCATTTTGATATCTATACCCAAAAGCGCTCTTCTGGCATCAGTTCTTCCAATATGTCTATGACGTTTGAGTCCGCCTATCAAACCTTACGGCGGTTTATCCCGTGGATGATGTCCGGCCGGGTGCGGGTGTTTGTATATCAGGATTACCAGTCTTACCTGCGACACGAACCCAATGCCAAAGCCTGGACGCGTGCCTTGGCGTATCCGACGCGGGGGGAAATTGTGGTGTATGACGAGCCCGGCAAAAACCAGGAATTAAAAGAAGTTTTTACTCACGAATTGACCCATATCTTTACCCAGCAGTTTTTTGACAGCCATAAAACCGGCCGTATTATGACCCCTACTTGGCTGGACGAAGGCCTGGCCGTGCTGATGGAAGACCAAGCCTATAACGGCGCAAAAGGGGGGCCGTGGAACAACGATTTTAAAACGCTTAATTTCCAACGGGATCCTTCTACCGAGGTGGCTAGTTTTGGGTCGTCTTCGATGTTTGGTTCTGCCAAAAAGCTAACTTCCAAACGCCCCGGGAAACCGATTTATTTGGTTCCTTTTGGCGTTTTTATGCAGGAGGGGTCCCTTTCTGCAGCGGAAGGGCAAGGTAAAACGCAGGATTGGTATTTCCAGGCCTATTTGATGGTGCGCTTTTTGCTAAATCCCGCTGGGGGGGCGTCTCCTTCTAACCGTATGCAATTTGAGCAGTTTACGCGCTTACTTTCCCAAGGGGAGGCCGTGCGCAACCCTTCTACCGGGTTTTTAATGAAAGACTCCCGGGGCAAAACTATTTATCAGCCTTATTCGGTGGAAAAAGCCTTGGGGCGTGCTTATCGATACAGCACTATTGCCAATTTTGAAGATAATTTTTGGCGCTGGGCAGATAAATAGCGCACTCCTTTCCGTTCAGATTTAGTTATAAAAATCCCCGCTTGCAAAAGCGGGGATTTTTGGTTTTAAAATACTTCGGAAACGTTCCCTTGCTGGACAGGCGTTTAGGCTGGCGGATAAGCTTCCGCAGGGACAAGCAGCCTGGAAAATCCCAAAGCTTGAGCGGTGCGGTAGAGAAAGTCCGTTCGGTTTAGCGCTCCAAAATCAAAAATACATAGATACCCCCGGCGTATAAGGCCGGGGGCGTATAGGGGGATTACAGCACGGAAAGGTATTTTTCCAGCTCGTAGCTGGAAACGTGGGTGCGGTAATTATCCCATTCAATGTCTTTATTGGCAATGAATTTTTCAAACGTATGGTTGCCCAATACTTTGCGTACTAGCTCGGAATGGCGCGTATAGTTGATGGCTTCATACAAATAAGCCGGCAAGGTGTCTATTCCGCGTTTTTGGCGTTCTTCCGGGGTCATATGAAAGATATTTTCTTCCGTGATGGCCGGCACTTTCAGTTTGCGTTTAATGCCGTCTAAACCGGCGCCCAGCATAATGGCAAAGGCTAAATACGGGTTGCAGGCCGGATCCGGGAAGCGGCATTCAATGCGGGTGGCATTGGGTTTGCCTTGCTTGGCTTGCGGAATGCGCACCAAGGTGCTGCGGTTTTTGCGGCCCCAAGCAATATAGGCGGGGGCTTCGTAGCCCGGAACCAAGCGCTTATACGAGTTTACCCACTGGTTGGTTACGGAACAAATTTCTTTTACATTGGCTAAAATACCCGCAATATACTGGCGTGCCGTTTCGGACAAATAAAGCGGATCTTTCGCATCAAAAAACGCGTTGGAGCCGTTGGCAAACAGCGACTGGTGCACATGCATACCGCTCCCGTTGATGCCGGCAATCGGTTTTGGCATAAAGGTGGCGTACATTCCGTTGGCCGCGGCCACTTGTTTGACGACGGTGCGGTAGGTGATTACTTGGTCGGCCATCTTCATAGCTTCGTCATAGCGCAGGTCAATTTCGTGCTGGGAGGGGGCCACCTCGTGGTGGGAGTATTCCACATGAATACCCAATTTTTCCAGCATTTGCATGGTTTGGCGGCGCACCGCGTAGGAAGAGTCCAGCGGAATGGTGTCAAAATAGCCGCCACAGTCCAGCGTTTCGGGGTGTTTGTTGTCTTTAAAATAAAAGTATTCCAGTTCCGGGCCGACCATAAATTGGTCAAAACCGGCTTTTTTCATTTCGGCTAAATTCTTTTTTAAGATATAGCGCGGGTCCCCTTCAAATTGTTTGCCGTCGGTGGTTTTAATGTCGCAAAAAAAGCGGGCGATGGGCGCGCCGGTAAATTCCGGCGGGAACATTTGGAAAGTGTCCAAATCCGGCAGGGCCACCAAGTCCGATTCATACAAGCGGGCAAAGCCTTCCACGGAGGAACCGTCAAAACCCATTCCTTCATTCATGGCGTATTCAAATTCCCGGTAGGAAAGCGAGAGGGATTTTAAATTGCCTAAAATATCAACAAACCAAAGTTTTATAATTTGAATATTATTGCGTTCGGCCGAGGCTAAAATCTCTTTAATTTTTTCTTTTTCTTCAGCGTTTCTTTGAATCATGGTTCCCTCTTGTGGCTGGCGCATAAATTCGGGTACATAGCAGCCAACAAACTCTTATTGTACATTTTTTTATATGAAACGGGCGGATTTTTTGCTGGGATTTTTAGGGCATAAAAAACCCCGCCGGGTTGGCGGGGTGAATTTTATTTTCCAGATTTTTCGGTCACTTTCGGGGCTACCGGGATGATGCGTGTTTTAAATCGGCAGCGGTGCTCGCCGTTTATCAAGTTTTTGGTATCGCGCAAATCTTTCCCGCAGTCGGGGCAGGTGGCGCGGCAGGGGGCAGCTTCCTGCGCCGGGCATTTTTGATAGTCCGAGGTGATTTCTTCCCCGCAATAAATGCAATATTCGGCGGAGCGGGCGTTTTTCGGTTGGGCTTTGGTTTCCGTAAAGATTTGGGTTTCCAGCAAGTTGTAGTAATAGTCCAAATCGTGTTGAGCGTAGCCGTTGTGGGTGTCTCTATCATATTGCAACATAGCTTCGGCTACTTGGAGCAAGGCCGGGTCTTTCGGGGTGGCTTGTTGGGCGGCAGCCGGCTGAGCGGAACCTTTCAGCAAGTTGTAGTAATAGTCCAAATCGTGTTGGGCGTAGCCGTTGTGGGCATCTCTGTCTTGTTGCAGCAGTTCTTCGGCTTTACAGCGCAAGGCTTCGTCGTGCTTTTCGTGCGAGGTTTTGGCGGCTTTGATAATAGAGCGGGTGGCTCTTGCGTCCGCTTGGCTGCTCCAGCTCCAAGGCAAATTGGAGTCCGCTTTGGATATTTGCGCAAATGCCGGCGCGGCAAATACCACAGCAGTTAAAATCATTAATGTTTTAGAAAATATTTTCATTATTCCTCCGTAAAACTGTCTGCTTTGCACCATCTCTTATTTTTAGTGTAGCCAAATTAAAGCCTCTTGCAAAGGGCCTTTGGGCCTATATTATGGCAAAAAAAGGCCTATTTTGAAAATAGGCCTTTTTAAAACCGTTCCCGGCTGCTATTTATGGCAGGTGTGGGGGACGCCGTGGTAGATTTCGTCAATAGAGTATTTTTCGCCGCATTTGGGGCAGACGGAATCTTTGGCGGCTTGTTCCCGGCGTTGTTGTTCCACTTTTTCTAACGCTTTTTCCTGTTCGGCGTCTTTGGCGCAGAAAGCATTGTAATCGGCCGCGGAGCAGTGCTGGCCGGGGCGGAAACTTTTACCGCAGCGGTAGCAGGTATGATTTTTGGACGCGTCTTTCGGCGCGGGCAGGCACATTACATCCGGGTCCTGCGGGCAGCGGCGATAGGAACCTTCGGCAACCGGTTCCCCGCAGGTGCGGCATTTGGCGGGTTTGGCCGGTTGGGCCGCTTTCGGCGCGGGCAGGCACATAATATCCGGGTCCTGCGGGCAGTGACGATAGAGGCGTTCGTCGGTAATCGGTTCCCCGCAGGTGCAGCATTTTTCGTAATTGGCGTCGTTGTGCGGGTCGCCGCCTTTAAAAAACGGATTGTCTACGCGGCCGGAAGAAGACGGTTGCTTTTCTTCCGCTTGGGTGGTGCACAAAGCGTTGTAATCGGCGGCTTTGCAGTGTTGGCCGCGGTGGTAGGTTTCCCCACAGCGCACGCAGGTAGCGGCCGGGGCAGCGGTTTGTTTGCCCGGGCAGCAGAGCACGTCGGGGTCTTGCGGGCATTTGGTATACTGGTTTTCTTCCGTAATCACCCGCCCGCACCAAATGCATTTGGGGGCTTTTTCGCGTGCGGCTTTTACCGAGCGGACCAGCTTGCGGTCCATTTCGGACAGTTGCTTTTTGGAAAACTGCTTGCCCTGCAAACTATTTGCCGATTGGGCAAATACGGGCATGGATACGACTAATGCGGCAAGTGCAGCTACAACCCATCTGTGGTTTTTCATGGTATCTCCTTAATATGACAGCTTTTGTTTGTTACGGCTTCTTACCCATACTGTATAAGTTTTCCTATGCCGAGTAAAGGGCCTTTGGGCCTATCCGTACACAAAAAAAGGACCCAGGTTTTGCCTGGGCCCTTTGAAAAAACACTTTATAGCTTACTGGCCAACAATGGTCAGCAACAGTTCAACTGCCAGAATTTGGGATACCCGGTCCGAAATCAAATCTTTAATGTCCGCATTATTGACGGTGGTCAGGAACAGCATGCCTTTGGCGGATTCGAAGTCTATCTGTTTTTCCGAGAAAAGCGTCTGGTTTTTCAGCACAAGCGTCGTCAACTCCTTCAACACCGGGTCCAGTTCTTCCGCCACTTCATCGGACGTCGTTTGAATCTTGTTCAAAATGGCCGGAATTTTTTGTTCCATTAAATTCAAGATGGCTTTGTCGTTTTCGGTCAGTTCTTGTCTTTCGTTATCTTCATCCAGCTGCAGAAGCCCTGCTAAAATAGCGTCGATCGTGTTTTGAAGGACTTCCTCACTCACCTCTTCATCCTGTACGGCTTCCGCGGCGGCCGAAACGGACTCTTTAATCATCGCGCTGTTGCTGGACGAATTTCCCGCAAAAACGGTCGTAGATAGCGCCATAGCCGTCAGTAAAACTAACAATTTATGTATCTTCATAAATCCTCCCGATAAAGACTTCTGTGTGTTTCCTTCTTTTTTTATCATAATACATCTCATGGTTAAAAAACAGGGCCATTGGACCTATTTTACGGAGAAAAAAGGCCCACTTTTTTATAGGCCCCGGCATATCCAATGCGCCAAAATATACTACAATGTTAGATATGATTATACCTACTATTATTGAAAAGAACGTCGGTTACGACATTTTTTCCCGCTTGCTTAAAGACCGCATTATCTTTGTAGGCGGCCGCGAAGGCGAAGTGGATACCGCCAGCGCGAATATGATTATTGCCCAGCTTTTGTATTTGGACGCGGACGATTCCAGCCGGGAAATCAACCTCTACATCAACTCGCCCGGCGGCTTGGTGACGGCCGGCTTAGCTATCTACGATACAATGCAGTTTATCAAGGCACCCATCACCACGATTTGTATGGGCCAGGCGATGAGCTTTGGCGCGGTGCTTTTGGCGGCCGGGTCCAAAGGCAAACGCTACGCGTTGCCCCATGCGCGCATTATGATTCACCAGCCCTTAATTTGGGGCGGCGGCATTTCCGGGCAGGTGACGGATATTGAAATTGAATCCAAGGAACTGCGCGACAATAAGGAACACTTGTTGGATATTTTGGCCAAACATACCGGCCAGGATAAAGAAAAAATCCGCCGCGACAGCGAACGCAACTATTATATGTCGGCGCAGGAAGCCAAAGAATACGGCTTGATTGACGAAGTGCTCCCGCTTAAAAAATAACGGGTGATCGTCGAAATTTAACAGGAACGGACCCCGCGCCCGTTCCTTTTTTGCGGGGAAAGGCCAACCCAAAAAGCTAAATGCCGCAGCGCAAAGCTCTACAAATTTTGCTCCCGGCGTACCCGTTTGTGTATCCCCTGCCGGAGCGGCGGCACTTGAGGGGAAATTCCTCAAAACTAGCAGACTTGCAAAACAGTTGCTAGTTTTAAAACAATTTGCTACAATTTATCAAACAGAGGCCGCCGTTTTGTGTGCAAGCGGCTTCTTCCAAAGGATTTACCCAGTATTAGGGGGGAATATATGACAGAAGAAATCAAAAAGACTACGCTTTCCTTACCGACGGTTGTGCCGGCAGTTGCCATTCGGGACGTGGTGATGTTCCCGGGGATGTCGCTTCCGCTCTCGGTAGACCGCGAAAAATCCATCGCCGCGGTGGAATTAGCCCTCAATACGCCGGAAAAGTATATTTTGGCGGTTTCGCAAAAAAATGCGGAAATTGAGGATCCCAAAGTTTCCGATATTTACCACTTTGGCGTGATTGCGCAAATCACCCAGAATTTAAAAATGCCCGATGGCTCTATGAAAATTTTCTTGCAGGGGCTGGCTCGTGCGCGCGTAACCAAGCTGGAAATGAACGATATTGCCGGCTCGTGGTTTGCCACGGTGGAATATATCGAGGAAGAAGAAGACGACTCTCCCGTCGTGCAGGCGCTGATGCGCAAAGTGCTCGACGAGTTTGACCATTATGCCCGCGTATCGCACCGGATTGCGGTGGAGGGGGTTTCTTTCCTGCGGCAGATTAACGATCCGTCCAAACTGGCCGACACGGTGGCTTCCAATATGCTCGTAAAAGCGGCCCAGCGCCAGGAAATTTTGGAAGCGGTTCATATTAAGGACCGGCTGGAAAAAATCTTGAAGTTAATCACCAGCGAAGTGGAAATTTTGGGATTGGAAGAAAAAATCCACTCCAAAGTCCGCGCGCAGATTGAAAAGAACCAAAAAGAATACTATTTGAATGAGCAAATGAAGGCCATTCAAAAGGAGCTGAGCCAAAAGGACGACTTCCAAAAAGAGCTCGATTCGCTGCGGGCTAAAATCAAAAAGAACGGCCTGCCGCCGCACGCCAAAGAAGCGGCCGAAAAGGAATTAGACCGCTTGGCCAAGATGGCTCCGTTCTCGCCGGAAGCTACGGTGTCGCGCACCTATTTGGATTGGCTGGTCAATATGCCGTGGAACAAAACCACCGAGGACGTGCTGGACTTAAAAGAAGCCAAACGCATTTTGGACGAAGACCACTTTGGACTGGAAAAACCCAAAGAACGCATTTTGGAATATCTGGCCGTCAGCAAGCTGACCAATTCTTTGCGCGGGCCGGTGCTGTGCTTTGCGGGGGCGCCGGGCGTGGGGAAAACGTCTTTAGCCAAATCCATCGCGCGGGCCATCGGGCGGAAATTTGTGCGTATGTCGCTAGGCGGCGTGCGTGACGAGAGCGAAATCCGCGGCCACCGCCGGACGTATATCGGCTCTATGCCGGGGCGCATTATCCAGGGCATCAGCAAAGCCAAAAGCTCCAACCCGGTGTTCTTGCTGGACGAAATCGACAAAATGGGTTCGGACTGGCGCGGTGACCCGGCGGCTGCCCTGCTGGAATTGTTGGACCCGGAGCAGAACAAGGAATTTACCGACCACTTTTTGGACGTGCCGTACGACGTTTCCAAAGTGATGTTTATTACGACGGCCAACTCGCTTTCCAACATTCCCACCACGCTGCGGGACCGCTTGGAAATTATCGATTTTGACGGCTATACCGAGTACGAAAAGCACGACATCGTGGACAAATACCTCCTGCCCAAACAAATGAAAATCCACGGCTTAAAAGAAGGCCAGCTGGAAGTAACCCACGATGCAGTAGCCCTGTTGATGCGCGATTATGTGCGCGAAGCGGGCGTGCGCAACTTGGAGCGCGAAATCGGTTCCTTGTGCCGCAAAGCGTCCAAAATGATTGTGGAAGGCGCCAAAAAAGTGACCGTCACGCGCGAAAACCTGCACGAATTTTTAGGCGTGCCGAAGTATTCTAACTTTGCCACCGAAGAAAACGGCGTAGGCATTGCTACCGGTTTGGCCTGGACCAGCGTGGGCGGGGAGACCTTGTCCATCGAAGCCACCAAACTGCCCGGCAAAGGCCAGCTGATTTTGACGGGTATGTTGGGCAATGTAATGAAGGAATCCGTCCGCGCCGCCCTGACCTATGCCCGCAGCCGCGGCTATGGCGAAGGTATTGATTTCGACAAGACGGACTTCCACGTCCACTTCCCGGAAGGGGCTGTTCCGAAGGACGGCCCTTCTGCTGGCAGCGTAATTACCACCGCCTTGACCAGCCTGCTGACGGGCCTGCCCGTTAAAAAGCACCTGGCTATGACGGGCGAAGTGACCATTACGGGCCGCGTCCTGCCGGTGGGCGGCATTAAGGAAAAATTCCTGGCTGCGTACCGCGAAGGGGTAAAAACCATTCTCTACCCGCATACCAACGAAAAAGACGTCTCCGAAGTGCCGGAACGGGTGCGCAAAGAAATGACGTTAATCCCCGTCAAGCATATGGACGAAGTGCTGCCCTTGGCGCTGGAAGGCTGGAGCGAATTTGCCGCCAAATTGGATAAAAAGGCCAAGCATAAAAAATCCACCGCGGCTAAATCCGCCAAGCATACGGGAAATAAAACCAAAAAAGCGGTAAAAACCGTCCGCAAAGCAAAACCCGCCAAACAGGCTAAAAAAGCGGGTAAAACCGCTAAAAAAGCCGTTTTGGGCCGCCAAAACAAGGCTAAGAAAGCAACTAAGCGCAGATAACCGTATGTGCTGTAAGTTTACCGCCGCCCCAGGGGAAACCCCCGGGGCGGTTTTTTACACGACAGATTGCTTTTAAAAAGTTTAAATTCTAAACTATATTTGCAGGTTTGTTTGGGATAAAGGAAACTATGATTAAAAATAAAACAATACGCACTCTTTTGCTAGGAATTCTTGGGGCGGCCATAGCCGCAGGGATTGTGGCCCGGTTTACGTTGCTTTCTATGTCGTTTGAATACGACGAACTGTTTACGGCTGTTACGACGGATCCGTCTATTTCGTTGGGGTGGATATGGGTAAACTGGCTGGCGCCGGACGTACACCCGCCGCTTTACAATGTGCTATTGTGGCTGTATAACCATTGCGTACCGTATGGGCCGGAAATGTGGCTGCGTCTGCCCAGCGCCGTGTTTGGGGTGGGGGCTTTGGCGTGCGGCTGGTTTTTGTTTCCGCGGCGTTTTGGCAAAACGGCCCGGTTGGTTTTTGTAGCGCTTTTGGCTTGCCACCAATATATGATTCTGTATTCCCAGCAGGCGCGGGCGTATGCGTGGGTTTTGTTGCTTTCTATTCCAGTTACGTTTCTGTTTTTAAATATGTCCCGCCGGGTGTGGCACCGCAAAGCCATCGCCCCTAGGCAGTGGGCCCTTTTTGGCGTGCTGACGCTGGTGCTGGCGTGGAGCCACTACTTTGGTGCGTTGCTGGTGGGTATTTGTTATATTTTGTTGTTTGTTCAGGCGTGGCGGTATAAGCGCCCGTTAAAAATGTTTGTGCTGGTTCCGCTTGTGGTGGGGGTGCTGTTTTTGCCGTGGCTCCTCCCTAATTTGGGCGCCCAGCTGCAGCAACACCGTTTTACGGGGGATAACTGGTGGGCCAACCGGGATATTACCGCCCAGACCTGGCGCACTTTTGCAAAGTTTTTTGTTTTTTCCAAGGTGGGAATGGGGGTATTTTTTGCGGGGGTGTTGGCCGCCGGATATGTGCATAGAAAACGTGCAAAACAAGGCCTCCCTGTGTTATTCGGGCGGGAAGCGGCGTTGTTGGGCTTAGTGGTGTTGGCAACGTTTTTAGCCGCTGGTGTGGTATCGGTAAAGCTTTTTGTGTTTATTGGGCGGTATTTTACTGTTATTTTGCCCGCCTTGTTTTTGTTGGTTGCGTTGCTGACTGCCCCTTGGATACGGAAAAACAATCTTTGGCTGTTGGGGTTGGTGATATGCGTAGTGGCCGAAGGCAGCAGTTATTATATGCAGCGCAAAATATTGCTGCAGCCAACCGCTATGCCCGCCCGCTTAACCAGCCAGTTTTACCGCGATTTTTTCCGGGGGCGAGAAATAATGGTGGTGGCGTTGGAAGCGTTCCCGCCTAAAGCAATGCCTGCAATGTATGGATTTTATGCCAACAAAGTCTATGGGCAACACGCCCGCGTGACGGAGCTGGCCCAGCTGCCTGCCCCCGAGCGGGAAGCCGCCTTGGCGCGGCAGGAAAGAGCGTTTGTATTTATGCCCAATTGCGAGGAATGGAAATTGGTGACGGTTTCCCAAAAATGGGGCCGCAGGATAAACATATTCGGGAACTTAGGGACTACCTGCCTGATTTCTTTCCAGGGGCCGGGTTCATATGTAGCACCCCATCCGGAAACCGCAAAGAAAAGCAACCCTAAAAAACAGTAGCACGAACCGGGCCCCAAGTGCACTGGGCACCATATTAGCCGTATAGAACGCGCCCCGGACTATTATCCGGGGCGTTCTTTTTTATTACTAAGTTATGCTTTAGAACTGTCAAACGGTCGTTTATTGATAAACCGTTCCGATTGGTCCGTCGCCCAGTTGAGTTGTTTTTCCAGTTCGGCGGCGGCGGCCTCCATTTCTTCGTCCGAGCGTACATACACGGCTTTTCCGTAGGTGAGTGCTGTTTTGCCAAACGGCAAGGGAACGCGCATCTTATCCCACGAGCCTACTTTTATTTTGTGGCTTAAAGCCGTACCCACCGGCACAATGGGCAGGCCGGTTTTAAGAGCTAAAAACAGAATGCCGTGCTGCACTTTGTAAATGGGGCCGCGGGGGCCGTCGGGCGTGAGCATGGGGTGGTAGCCGGCTTCGGCAATATTTTTTAATTTGATTAGCGCCCGCACCCCGCCGCGGGTGGTGCTGCCGCGCACGGCTTTCATACCAAATTTAGGCAGACAGCGGGCAATGTATTCCCCGTCGTCGCTTAAGCTGATAAGCGCGCAGATTTTTTGCCCGCGGTACGGATACAATAAAAAAAGCTGTTGGTTGTGCCAAACGGCAAAAATGTAGTTTTGGCCTGTTTTTTCGAATTGGAGGGCTTCTTCGGATTTGAACCAGTAGATGCGGGTGGTCCAGCCTAAAAACACCGTGTACCAATAGGCCAAGGTGGAGCCGATAACGTGTTTCCAGGAAATTTTTTTCTTTTCCAGCGAAGTGGGTCTAAACATTATTTTCTTCCTTTTTTACGGTTTTTTTGCCACGGGACTAAAAATACCGTACTCATACGGGGTGCAAGAACCCCTTCCGGCGTGGCGGAAAGTTCAATTTTGTCGGCACTGAGTTTTTGCAAAATAACCGGCATTGCCTTTTGAGCAAGGGCATTTTCCAGCTTAACGGCTTCCCGCAAGAGCTTTGGCGCGGCCGCCGCACCAAAGGGGGGAATGTAAACAAACTGTAAATCCAGCGTTTCGCATTCTTCTTTTTGGGCCTGTTCTTTTACCAAATCCGCTACAAAGGTGACGGCGCTTCTTAAAAATTCCAAAATAATAATCATAGCCACGGTTTTGCGGTCTTCGTTTGGGATAGCCTGCAAGAAAGGGTCCAGCTGGGCGCCCAGCGTTACGGCACAGGCGCTGAACATTTCTTTGTGAATGATGCTTTGCTCGTCTAACTCCCAATGGGCGTCCTGGTTAAATTCGTACACGACACCCGGGTCCAGCAGTTTAAAAATGGCCAAGATAAACGCCGTTACTTCCGCCTCGCTCGTAAAGCCGGCACGGCGCAAAAGCGGCAGTTCGCGCAAGAGTTTGCGCAAGATTTCGCGTTGGCGGGAAGGAATTTTAAAGCGCTTTATTTTACGCATAGGGTTTCCTTTTAAACGTTTTACACAGAAGCCCGAAACTTTCAGACGGCTGTGTAAAACGTCCGGCGGGACCTTTTACACAAGGCCCCGCCGGGTAAAACTTATTTTCTGTTGCGGCGCGTGCGTTTAATTTTGGTTACAGCTTTTTTAGGAGCATAACCTTCGGCAGCGGATTCTTCGCGTTTTACGGCGGCCGTTTGTTTAACAGCCGTTTTGTTGTACGCGGCTTGGTTGCCGTCCGTCAGTTCGCCGTGCGTCCAGGTGTACACCAAGGGCGTAGTAAGCGTGATGGTGCTGTATACACCGGAAATACAACCCACTAGCATAGCAAACGCAAACGAGTTAATTACTTCCCCGCCAAATGCGTACAAAATCACTACCGCAAAAATTACCGTAAGGGTGGTAATGATGGTGCGGGAGAGCGTTTCGTTGATGGAGAGGTTAATCAGCTCGCCGAATTTCATTTTCGGGTGCAGGTGGATGTTTTCGCGCATACGGTCGAAAATGACGATGGTGTCGTTAATAGAGAAACCGGCCACCGTCAGGAAGGCCGCTACGACCACCAGGTCAATTTCGCGCTGGGTAAGCGAGAACGCAAACAGCATTACAAACAAGTCGTGGAACAAGGCAATCACGCCCGAAACGCCCCACAAAATGTTGCTAAAGCGGAATGCTACATAGATAATGATAAACACCAGCGACAGCAAAATAGACCACAACGCGCGTTCGGTCATATTTTCACCGACGGCCGGCCCTACGGAGTTCGTCATCAGTACCGTGTAAGGCACGTTGAGCGTGTCGAGGGCTTTTTCGATGCGGGCCTGCACGACACCTACTTCGCTGGAGGTGCTTTTTTCGCTGATGGCGAAAGAATGATCCCCAAACGACTGCAGCTCGGACTCGGCGCCCGTGGCGGACAGCGCTTCGCGAATGGCGCTCATTTCTACGGGGGCGTCAAATTTTACCTGCACCATCGTGCCGCCGGTAAAATCGATGCCCATATTGAATCCTTTCGTAAAGAAACAAATCACGCCGCCGATAAGCAGCAGCGCAAACAGCGTGTAGTAGGCTTTTCTGTATTTAAGGAAATCAATGTTTGTTTTAGGAAGTAACTTTAACATCATAAACTGATCTCCTTGGTGTTAGAAGTAAGGATCAGCTCGTAAATGGCGCGCGTGACGAACACGGCGGTGAACAAGCTGACCGTCAAGCCGATAATCAGCGTAACGGCGAACCCTTTTACCGGGCCCGTGCCAAACTGCAGCAAGCACGCACCCACGATAATGGTGGTGATGTTGGAGTCAAAAATGGCGGACCAGGCTTTGTCGTAACCCAAGTTGATAATTTCGTACACGGGTTTGCCCAAGAGTTTTTCTTCGCGCATACGTTCAATGATCAGCACGTTGGCGTCAATAGCCATCGCCAGCGAAAGGATCATACCCGCAATACCGGGCAGCGTAAGCGTAGCGGAGAAATAGCTCATAATGGCAACGGTGAACACGAAGTTGAGCAAGAGGGCGATATCCGCAATAAAACCGGCGGCTTTGTAGTAGATAACCATAAACAGCAAAATCATCACTAGCGCGTAGAACGAAGCCGACAGACCGGATTTGATGGAGTCTTCACCCAAGGTCGGGCCGATGGTTTTCTTTTCAATCACTTTGACGGGGGCGGGCAGCGCGCCGGCTTTTAACACAATGGAAAGCGAGCGGGCTTCTTCCGGCGTGAAGGTGCCGGAAATGCGGCCGTCTTTGGTGATGCGGGATTGTACCACCGGGGCGGACTGGACGGTGTTGTCCAATACGATAGCCAGTTGCTTGCCGATGTTGGCACCCGTAAGTTGACCAAATTTGCGGCTGCCTTCGGCGTTAAAGCTGAAGGACACTTCGGGGTAGCCGTTTTCGCCCATCATTACGACGCGGGCGTTTTCCAAATCGGCACCCGTTACGGGGGCGTTGTCGGTCACCACGCTGTATCCGCCGTCTTTGTTGCGCATAATCTGGTAGCCTTCCGGCACCAATTTGGCAATTTCGGGGATCAAAACGCCGTTATCGTCGAACGGTTTTTCCGTCATTTCGATTTTTTCCAGGGCTTTTTGGGCGTCGGTCGTATCGTTTTTGACGATGCGGAATTCCAACATGGCGGTTTTGCCAATCAGTTCTTCCGCGCGCTGCGGGTTGGAAACGCCCGGCAGCTGCACCATAATCCATTTATCGCCCTGGCGGGTGATTTGGGTTTCCGCCAAACCGTATTGGTCAATGCGGTTGCGGATAATTTCCACCGCGCGGGCCATGGCTTCGTTAAGGGGTTCTTTGGCGCTTAATTTGGAAACGTCCAGTTCTAAAAGCAGGCTGGAGCCGCCTCTTAAGTCCAAGCCCAAATTGAGCATTCTTTTGGGGCGTTCGCCCAGCGTGTCCAATTTTTCACGCTCGGCCAGCGGTTTGGAGTACCACTTGTAGTTGGGGTAAATTAAATACAAAGACCCCAGCAAAATGGCGATAATAAATCCCCATTTTACGGCTAACTTGTTAGACATTATTTGGCGCCTCCTTCTTGCGCAGCAGGTAGCATATCTTTTGCAAGTCCTACGATGGCGGTTTTCAGCACGGTCAGTTTTACGTTCTCGGCGATTTTTACTTCAATCGCGTTGTCTTTAAAACCGGCCACGGTGCCGATAATTCCGCCGGGAATAATCACCTGGTCGCCTTTTTGCAGAGCATTTACTTTAGCCATCAGTTCCTGTTCGCGTTTCTTTTGGGAGCGCGCCGGCATAAAGATGACGATAAAGGCAAATGCCATCAATAGCAGCCAGAAGAACATTCCGCCGCCTTGGGCAGTCGTTTCCATAGGTTACATCCTCCGGTTAAGAATAGAAATACACACTAGTTATTCTAGCATATTTCCCGTCGTTTCGGACGGGTGCGGGAAAAGCGTCCTTTTCTGTTTGCTGCCGCTAACAAAAAGCCCGCCATAAAAGCGGGCTAAAAACTAATGGGGGAAGGACGTCATCAGCCTGATAAGTGCCCGGTCCTGCGGGTTAGCGGAATTAAGTTTTAACACGCGGGTTCCATCGTCCGTGGTTACGACGGCGTAGTCTTCCTTAATATCAAACACGCTTCGGCGGGCGGACGTGTCAAACAGGCTGTGGCCAAAGAAGGCTTTTGGCGGTTGTATATTCAGCAAATCCAGCACCGTGGGGGCAATGTCCAGCTGGGAAACCAACGCACTTTGCGCAAGCGGTTTTTCCACCGGAGTACGGGTAATTATGATAAAGGGCAGGTTGTCAAACTCGGGCCGGTAGGGTTTAAAGAGCTTGTTGGTGGGGGTGTTGGAGTAGGACGGGTGGTCCGGCATAATCAGTACCAGGGTATTTTCGTCAAACAGGCCTTGTTTTTCCAAGTTGGCTAAAAAGCGTTTAACGTCCTGCCCGAAGCGCGCAAACGCGCGCGGCAAGGTGGGCACGTCGTAAAATTCTTCGTCTATTTCTTCGTATTCCTGCCCCAAATAATCCAGGCGGCCCAGCGGCACATGCGAGTCCACCGTCAGGAGCGTCAAAAACAGCGGCTCTTGCTGGTGCTCTTTTAAATATTCGGCGGCATAGTCAAACAGTTTGCGGTCGGTCAGGCCCCACCAGTCGATATAGTCCTTGTATTCGGGGCGTGTTTCAAAATAGGTGGCGCCGATTACTTCGTCAAACCCCGCTTGTTTAAACAGCAGGTGTTCGTCCATATACGTTTCGTCCGCGCCGCGCAGGAACGCCGTGTGAAAGCCGTTCTTTTTTAATTCTTTTACCAGCGAAACAGGGTAGCCGTTTTCAAACGACAACTCCGCATATGGGTGCGAGGTAAAAATAACCGTCATCCCGTAAAGTGTGGAAAGCGTAACGTGCTGGAGCGAGGCGGAGGGATATTGTTCCATCAGTTCGTCCAGCGGGCGGCTGGCTTGCGGGGGAATGTTGGGGTTAAAACGGTGCAGGTATTTGTTGGAAAGCGATTCGGAGGCAATCAAAATCACGCGTGTGTATTTTTTGCCCACGCCCGTATTTTTGGCGGAAAACACATTGTATTTTTTTGCCAGCTGTTCCAACTCGGGGGATAAAGCGGCGTCCAGGTTTGCCGTGGGGCGGCGGGCCAGCACGGCGTTTAGCGTGTAGACGGGAGAGGGGGGAATCAAATAAGAAGTATAAAAATTGTTTGGTGCGGGGAGCAAAGCCAGCGGATTGCACACATAAAGCAAAAGGAGCCCCGCCAGGCAAATGGCCCCGCGGTGCAGGGCGGTTTTGCGCGGTGCGGGCGCAAAATAGCGTTTTACGGCAAAAAAACTGAAAAGCGCCAACACGGCAAAGTAGGAAAGCACGCGCCAGTCTGTCAAAAAGGCGTAATCGCCGCCTTCCATCGTATCCAAGTATTTGGCGCCGAAGCGTTCCTTAAAATACCACAAAAGCACCAAATCGGCCGTTAAGGTTAAGTAGTAAATAAATGCCAGCAAAGCGGTAAGCCATTTGTTTTTGACGCCCAACAGGTTCAGCAGCGACAACGCCGCCCCCAAAAACAAAAATTCGCATACGAGCTTTACGCTTTCCGCCGCCAAAAAATTTACCGCCGTCAGGCGGCCCAGCTGGTTCAGGCCGAACAAGCAAAGCAACAGTGCGGGGATAGAGAGGGTTAAAAGCAACTTCCAATCGTTTTTAAAAGGAGAAAAAAGGTATTTTTTTAGGGTGTTCATAGTCGTTTCATTGCGTATCAATTTGATATAATTATTATATCTTAATTAAGGACCTTTGGCTCCTGGCCCGGTCGTGGTGGCCGGCAGGACCATAGCGTAAATAAGTATGGAAAACAACCAACTAGAAACCAAGCGCCACTCGTGCGCGCATGTGATGGCGCAAGCGGTGCAGCAGTTATTCCCCGGTACGAAACTTGGTATCGGCCCGGCGATTGAAAACGGATTCTATTACGATTTTGATTGCCCTCACCAGTTCACTCCCGAAGATTTAAAGGCGATTGAAACCAAGATGAAAGAAATCATCAAGGCGCGCCAGCCCTTTGAACGCAAAGAGATGAGCAAGGCCGAAGCAAAAGAATTTTTCACTAAACGCGGCGAAACTTATAAATTGGAACTCTTGGAAGAGTTGGAAGACGGCACCATCACCGTCTATGTAAACGGCGACTATGCCGACCTGTGCCGCGGCCCGCACGTTGAACACACGGGCAAAGTAAACAGCTTTAAACTTACTACCATTGCCGGCGCTTACTGGCGCGGGGACGAAAAACGCCCTATGCTCCAGCGTATTTACGGCCTGTGCTTTGACACCAAAGACGAACTGAACGCCTACATCAAACAACAGGAAGAAGCCGCCAAGCGCGACCACCGCAAACTCGGCCCGGAACTGGACTTGTTTAGCATTAACGACAACGTAGGCCCCGGCCTGATTTTAATGCACCCCAAAGGCGGTATGCTGCGCAAAATTTTGGAAGACTGGATTAAAGACCAAAACTTAAAACGCGGCTACGACTTGGTCGTCAGCCCGCACATTGCGCGGCTGCACTTGTTTGAAGTCAGCGGCCACGCGGGTTTTTATTCGGACAGTATGTTCCACCCGATGGAAGTAGACGGCGAAAAATACCAAATCAAACCCATGAACTGCCCTTTCCATGTGGAAATTTATAAAACCCATTTAAGAAGCTACCGGGATTTGCCCCTGCGCCTTTCTGAGTTGGGCACGGTGTACCGCTACGAACGCTCCGGTGCGTTGCACGGGCTCTTGCGCGTGCGCGGGTTTACGCAGGACGATGCTCACATCTTCTGCACGCCCGAGCAGGTGGAAGACGAAGTCAAACAGTGCTTTGAATTTGCGATGCACATTTTCAAAACGTTTGGCTTTGAAAAATACGCCGTGGAACTTTCCACGCGCGACCCGGAACACCCGGAACATTTCACCGGCGACGTAAAAGACTGGGACCGCGCCGAAAACGCTTTAAAACACGTGCTGGAAGCCAACAACATCCCTTACACCACGCACGCGGGCGAAGCCGCTTTTTACGGGCCGAAGATTGATATTAAGGTGATGGACGCCATCGGCCGTTTGTGGCAGCTGTCCACCATCCAGTTCGACTTCAACCTGCCCCAGCGCTTTAACCTGGAATACGTCGCTCCCGAAGGCCGCCAACGCCCGATTATGGTGCACCGGGCGATGTTTGGTTCCATCGAACGCTTTACGGGGGTGATTATCGAACATTTTGCCGGGTGGTTCCCGCTGTGGCTGGCCCCGGTGCAAATTAAGCTCCTTACGCTGACGGATGACCAAATTCCGTTTGCCAAAGAAGTGTTTGCCAAAATGCGCGAAGCCGGCCTGCGCCCCGAACTGGACGTGCGGCCCGAAAAACTGGGCTTAAAAATCCGCGAAGCGCATATGCAGCGCATTCCGTACACCGCCATCATCGGCGCGAAGGAAGCGGCCGAAGGCAAGCTGACCATCCGCTTAAAAGGCGGCGAAAACACGCCCGCCCTGCCGGTGGAGGAAGTCATCGCCAAAATGAAGGAAGAAGTCGCCTCCTTTAGTTTGACGAACTTGCTTAAATAACTGGATGTATTTTGAAAGCCCCGCTTTCCAGCGGGGCTTTTTTTGTATACAATAAGGGGTAAGACGTAAAATTTAACAGAGGGTTATCCAATGAAAAGATTGTTTTTTCTCTCGCTTTTGCTTTTAGGCGCGGCACCCTTGTGGGCGGCCGACGCACCCAAAGCGGAAGATCTTTCCTTGCGCGAGCAAATCGGGCAGACGATTATGCCCCGCGTGCTGATCGGCCAGCAAAAGCCGTTTAAAAAAGCGGTGATGAACGGCGAAGTGACCGGGTTCTTTATCAAAGCCAAAGAAGGCTTGCTTGTGCAGCCCAACATCACGGCCAAAAACCAAAAGCGTTTTATTGCCAAACAGCGCAAAAAACTGCTTAAAACCATCCGCGATTTAAACAAATGGGCCGCCAAAAGCCCGCACAAAATCCCGCTTCTGCTGGCTATTGATTACGAAGGCGGGACGGTTACCTCGCCCATGTATATGGGCTTTAAGCAAATGCCGTCGAATATGCTGTTGGCCGCCAGCGGCGACGAGCAAATCGTGTCCGATATGTATGCCGCCCAGGCGCGCGAAATTCTGTTTGCCGGCGCCAATGTGGCTTTCGGGCCCGTGACGGACGTCAATTCCAACCCGCAGAACCCCATTATCCAAACGCGCTCGTTTGGCGATAACGCCGCCCAAGTGGGTCAGTTCTCCGCCGCCGCGGTGCGCGCGCTGGAGGCTAACGGGGTGCCGTCCTTTGTAAAGCATTTCCCGGGCCACGGGGATACTTCGGTGGACTCCCACTACGAACAGCCCGTTACCAATATGCCCGCTGATGAACTGTGGCAGACGCATATTTCCGCCTTTCAGGTGCCGGTGGACGCGGGCGTGACGGGCGTGATGAGCGCGCACGTGGTTTATCCGCAGGTGGATGCGGAAAATTCGGCGATGTTCTCCACCAAAATTTTGCAGGATTTATTGCGCCAAAAAATGGGTTTTAAAGGCATTATCGCCACCGACGGCTTGGATATGGGCGCGGTAAAAGGCGTAAGCGTGGAAGAAATCGTGCGCCGCACCTATCATGCGGGCAACAATATCCTGTTGTTAAGCGGCGACGCCAAGGACGTCAAAACCGCCCGCACCCTGCCCAAACGCGCGGCCGATTATGTGGTGGGCACGCTAGCGGCAGAGCAGCCGGAAGTGTCGGCCGACCACATCCGCGAGTCGGCCCAAAAAGTGTTGGATTTAAAAGCCCGCCTGGGCCTGTTTGACGAGAACCGCGCCAAACCCGCCGAAGATACCGGCTTTGACGAAGCTTCCCGCCGCGCTGCCGAAGCCGGCGTGACGCTGGTGCGCGACGAGCAAAAACTCATACCGCTGGGCGCGGACAAGCAGACTGTTTGCGCGGCTTTCTTTGCGGACGGCATTTTCAGCGGGCAACTAAAAACGTTTACCGATTATATGCAAAACCGCGGGAAAACGGTTCACTCCGTGTTTGCCCCGCGCACCCCGCAGGACAATGCCGAAGCCGCCGTGCGTGCCTGTATGGCGGGGGCCGATGCGGTGGTGTTGGGCACGTCCCGCACGAGCGTAATGGACGAAAAACAATTTGCCCTGGTGCAAAAGCTCCTGCAAACCGCGCAGGAAAATAATCAGCCGGTGGCGTTGGTTTCGCTTTTGAACCCGTACGAAATTGCGCTCTACCCGCAGGCGCAAACGGTGCTGGCGCTGTACGGCCCCACGCAGTACGCGGCCGAAACGGCGGCCAAAATCCTGCTGGGCGACGCACCCGCCAAAGGCAAATTGCCGATTGAATTAAAATAAGAGCAAGTTTCTTGCTATACGCCCCGAACGTTTGTTCGGGGCGTTTTTTGTGTGGCGGGAAGATTGCCCCGGCTATTTTGGAGAAAAAGAGCACCGCCCCGGGGAGCCCGGGCTCCGGGCCCGGATACGGAAACGTACACGCGTTTTTGCTCCCTGTCGCGTAAGTGCCGTATTTGGCAACCCCTGTGGCCGCGGCCAAAAAGCCTGCCCTCGGCAAGGCCTTGACTCGTTTTTTTTTTTTGATAAATTTTGGCTATGAACAAAATTTATCAAAAATCTCTCCCGGCGGGGAAAAATGCCGGATTTACGCTGATAGAGCTGTTAGTGGTCGTTTTAATCATTGGTATTTTGGCGGCCATTGCCATTCCGAAATATATGCGGGCCGTAGAAAAGAGCCAGCTGATGTTGGCTGTTCAAATGGGGACCAAAGTGCGTGAACTGCAGGAATCTTATTTTCTGGCAAACGGGCGCTATCCTAGAAAAATAGACGATTTTGATATTTCTTTCCCGCATTGTCAGCCCAATAGTTCGAATACGGGGTGGTGGTGTGACAATAACTATACGCTAACTTTGGATTATGGCGGGTATGCTATTTCAATTCAATGGTGCCCCGGGTTGGGGGATATCGGGTGTACAGACCCGGAAACGGGCGCCAGAAAAGAAACAATGCGCTTTGATATGATGCACCGGCATCAGTCAAAGCCAATGTACGAGGACGAGGCTGGAACCACGCGCTGCACCAATGGCAGCTGGCAATGCAAAGAAGTCCATAGAGTGTTAAATCAATAACCTTCCGGCGGGGCGGATAATAGAAAAGCCTCTTTAGAGATAAAAACCCCGGTTTTCGTAAAGAAAACCGGGGTTTTTGTTGCCGTTAAAATCCTACGGAATAGAATCCATAATTTTGCGCAGTTCTTCTTCGCTTTTGTCGCGCACTTCTACGGTTTTTTCTTTCCCTTTGGCCCCTTTTACAATAATGATGCTTTCTTCTTTTACGTTAAAAAAGTCCGCCAAAAAAGTCTTCATAATAGCGTTGGCAGCATCGTCGTCCACCTTTTTATTTTTGATTTTAACACGCAGCACGCTGCCAATGCGGCTAATAACTTCGTTGCGTCCTGCCGTGGGGATTAAACGGACTTTTATAATCATAAACCCTCCAAATTTGCAGCAAATAATTTGCTGCCTATTCTGGGCAGGGAAGAACCTTCTTCCACTGCTATTTCAAAATCTTCGCTCATTCCCAGGGAAAGGTATCTTTCCTCCCCTGCCGGGAAATCCGCGTCAAACGCTTTTTTTACTGTGCTAAACAGCCTGCGCAGTTCTTCCTGCGGGGCGCCCTGTGGGGCAATGGCCATATAGCCGCATATTTTTAAGCGGGGCAACTCTCTTAATTGGAGTGCCAGTTCCCGCGCCTGCGGCAGGGGCAGGCCGGACTGCGTTTCTTTGTCCGTTAGCTTTACCTGCACCAGTACGCGTATGGTTTTGCCGGCCGGGACCGCTTTGTCTAGGGCTTGCGCTGTTTGCAAATTATCCAACGAATCTACAAAGTCAAACAGTTGGGCCGCTTTTGCCGCTTTGTTTTTTTGCAAATGTCCAATGAAGTGCTTTACCGTGTGAAACGATGCAAAAACCGGGTTGGTCCAACGTGCCAAAGCTTGTTGCACGCGGGATTCGCCCACATGTTTAATAAGCCCTTTTTGTAAAAGAGTTAAAACATCTTGGTCTTGGGCGTATTTAGTAACGGCCAACAGGGTGATTTCCTTCAGGTTTCGCCCGCTTTTGGCGCACGCGGCTGCCAGTGCGGCTTGCACGTCCTGCCAATTTTTAACGAGCGTTTCTTCCCGGTTCATAAAAACCCCTTGACATATTATATCAAAATATACTTTAATTGACCAATTTTTTGTTGTGGGTTGGTTGTATAAAGAGGGATCTTTACATAGCATTGACTTGTGTTTTTTTTGATACAGTGGTGAAAATGCGGTCGTATGGGGGGGGAACGGTAGTATTTGAATTGGCTCGAATACGCCCCGGTTTTGAAGCTTTAAAGCTTCTTTCTGTCCCTCCTCATACACCAACAGACAGAAAGGAACGGGGGCGTAATTTTTTATGCCCCCAGTTATTTAAATAAGAGGAGGGAGTATGAGCTTTAAAAAGAAGAAGGCTTTCACATTGACGGAACTGTTGGTTGTAGTCATTGTGATAGGTGTATTGTCTGCAGTGGTGTTGCCTAAGTTCAACAAAGTAATTGAAACCCGCAAAACCACTGAAGCGGAAGAAATGATGGCCGCCGTGCGCACCGAGCAGGAAAAGCGCTGTGCGTTGGACCAAAAATATCAAACAGATATTGTAGAGCTAGAGCCTATCATTCCCAATCCAAGCAGCAAAAATTTTAGCTACAACCTAACCACTACCGGTATGGAAGCCCAAAGCAAGGGCAAATATAGCTATACCCTTAAGATGCCCTCCTACCGGGACGGCCGCTTGTGCTGTGAAAACGAAGAAGAATGTTCTAAATTAAATAAAGATTACCCCTTATGCAGCACACTGCTTGCCCGGGCGGACTACCAGAGCGGTGCAGAATGTGCCGGTGAGCCCGTTAAAAAGGAATGCGACGGGGCCTCCGTGCGTGCGGCTGCAATAATACCGGCACCCAAACGCGCTCTTGCGATTTGAACACCGGCACTTGGGGGGATTGGAGCGCCTGCAGTGTGGGGGATTGTAAAACCTGCGCCGGCTCGCCGTCTGCTTCCTGCGGCTGCGAGGGAAAAGGCACCAAAACCAGAACCTGCGACCCTATTACAGGGGAATGGTCGGATTGGGGGAGTGCAGTGTAGGAGAATGCCCCTCGTGCGATGAATCTTCCAAGCCGGCTTCCAGCGAAAGCTGCGGCAAATGCGGTACGCGTACGCGCACGGTGACTTGCGGTTCAGATGGCGAGTGGGTCACTTCCGTTTGGGGTTCGTGCACCGGGGAAGGGGTTTGCTATCCGTACTCTACCGAATCGGAACCCTGCCCAGCCGGGTTTACCGGACAAAAAACCCGTGCCTGCTCCTCTTCGTGCCAATGGGGCCCGTGGTGGTCCAATATGTGTAAGGAAGAAAGCCATAAGTATGTGCAGATTGGCACGATTAGCAAATCGAGCACCTCTGCTTCTGGCTGCCCGGATAAATCCCAAATGAACTGCAGCGGCAATGGCGGGTCGGACGGGTCCTTCTCTTGTTCCTTAGATAAAGTGGGAATTTATTCCAGCGGGCCGCAGAGCTTGGTGCAGGAGTATCTGCAGGGCACCTCGTATAACTACGAAATCATAAATGAAACCATTACGGCGGGTGCTTCTTGCGACTCTCCAAACTATGTTTATGTGTCCCGGCCGTCTATTTGGGTAACGTGTTCGGGCAGTGGCCTTTTGACGGTAAGCGGGCCGTTGTATCAGTGCCAATAAGGTCATTTTTGTAAACAAGAAAGCGCGGAAATAAAGCCGCGCTTTCTTTTTGTTGTTTGGGGCCCCGAGGGGCGGCTTCCGCCCATTTGCCAGATTTAATACAATATACATATATGCAAAAAGAAACCCGCCGCGGAATGATTATTATTGCCATAGCCAATGGCCTTTTGCTGTTTGGGTATGGGCTTTCTCTGCCGTTTTTTACCATTTATCTTATTACCCAGCGCGGGCTGACGTCTGCGATGGCTGGGTTGGTGATTGCCTTGGCGGGCCTGTCGCGCTGTGTGTCCAGCGGTATCAGCGGGGAAATGGCCGACGCCTTCGGCCGCAAAACCGTAATGATGTGGGGGTTGTTTTCCCAGATTGTGGCGATGTTTGCGCTGGGGCTGTGCATTGAACTAAAGGTGCAGGTCGGCTGGATGCTGACGTGCTATTTTTTAACCACGTTTTTGGGGGCATTTTTCCGTCCGGCTTCAAATGCTTGGGTGACAGACAATACCACTGCTAAGGACCGTGTGGAAGCCTTTGGCATTATCCGCATTGGGCTTAATATCGGCTGGGCGTTGGGGCCGGCCGTGGGCGGTTTTTTGGTGCGCTATTCGTACAGTATGGCGTTTTACTTTACGGCGCTTTTGTATGCGGTGACTATTTTGTATTTACAGCGCCAAGTGCAAGATAACCATACGCCGTGCAAGTCGCGCAAGCCGAGTTTTGTGTCCGCTTTGCTTTCATTAAAAGATACCCGTTTGGCTAAAATTTGTTTTTATGTAGTGGTGATTACGGCCGTAAACTCCCAGCTGGTGGTGGGTTTGTCTATCCATTGCAAGCAGTATTTGCATATGCCAGAGTATTATATCGGCTGGTTCTTTACCATCAACGGGTTGGTGGTGGTGTTCTTGCAGTATTGGGCCACGAAACTAATGGCCAAAATGCGCCTGTCTGCCGCGATGTTTTTGGGGTGTGCCTTGTATGCGGTGGGGTTTGGATCGGTGGGATTTTTTGACAGTTTTACGTTAATTGCGTTTGGCGTGTTTTTGGCGGGATTGGGCGAATTAATCGTATCCCCCGGCGAACAGACGCTGGTGTCCAACATCGCCTCGCGCGAAACGCGTGGGCGGTACCTGGGAATGCTGATGGTGTTTTACAATTTGGGTTCCGCGGCCGGCTTTTTTGGCGCGGGGGTGCTTAGCGACTATATCGCCCCGCATTACTTGCCCGGCCCGTGGCTGATTGTCGGCGCGGCGGCACTGCTGGCGGGGTGGGGTTTTTGGCGTATGCGCCGCAGCCTTACGGACGCCGAAGACGGAAAAACCAATGTGCCGGTGCCGATTAAAAAAGATACAATCACTTTAAACTAACTGTTCAGGAGTTTTGCTATGAGAGGAATTGTGTTTGCCGTACTAACCTTGTTGGTGGGCGCGTTGTTAGGCCTGGGGCTTGAAAAACTGGCCTCGTTCCTGCCGATGCAGCTGGACCAAGCCTTAACCCGCGTGTATACCATTGGCATTCACCCGCTGGCGCTGCGCGCAAGCATTTGCGGCGCTATTGGGTTGGTGCTGGGGTATATTATCATTTCTAAATTTGTGCGGAAATAGTATGCGTTTGCTATTGGCTTCTAAATCTCCCCGTCGGATTGAACTGCTAAAAAAGTTGGGAATGCAGTTTGAAATCATTCCTTCCCAGAACCCGGAACGCAGCGTTAAAAAGCGCCCGGCGGCCCGCGTGACGGACTTGGCCGTGCAAAAAGCGTTTGACGTGGCCCGCAAATATCCGGGCGCGGTGGTGATTGGGGCGGACACGCTGGTGTACTGCAAAGGGGAAATTATCGGCAAGCCTAAAGACAAGGCCGACGCACTGCGAATTTTAAAGAAGCTAAACGGGTCGTGGCAGTCGGTTTACACGGGGGTGTGCGTGATGCAGTTGGACGGCCAAAAAATGCTGTTTGGCTACGATGTATCCAAGTGTAAGGCGCGCAAACTTTCCGAAGACGAACTGGCCCATATGGCCGGCAAACATATGGATAAAGCCGGCGCGTATGCCGTGCAGGATAACGACGATAAATTTATCGAACGTATCGTGGGTAGCCGTACCAATGTGGTGGGGTTCCCGGTGGAATTTTTCCAAAAGTTATTTAAGGAGTTTTTAGCATTATGATTGAAACGAATTTAGTAATTATTGGCGCCGGCCCGGCTGGCTGTAGCGCGGCGATTTACGCGGTGCGCGCGGGAATTAAAACGGTGATAGCCGGGGGTTCTGTGCCCGGGGGGCAGCTGCTGCAAACCAGCGATATTGAAAATTACGCCGGCTTTGTGGACCCGGTGGGCGGGTTTGAATTGATGGACGCTATGCATAAACAGTGCAAGCGGCTGGGTGTGGAGTTTACGTCGGACGAAATTGTTAAGCTGGAAGGGGAAAAAACACCCTTTATTTTAACCTGCTCGGACGGTAAACAATATAAGGCCGCCAGTGTGATTATCGCCACTGGGGCCAAGGCGCGCTGGTTGGGGCTGCCGGAAGAAGAAAAATTTAAAGGCCGCGGGTTATCCGCCTGCGCCACTTGCGACGGCTTTTTTATGCGCGGTAAAAACGTGTGCATTGTGGGCGGGGGAAATACCGCCTTTGAAGACGCTTTGTTCTTGGCGCAGTTCTGCCCGCAGGTAAACTTAATCCACCGCCGTGATGCTTTCCGCGCCGACCAAGTTACCGTGGAAAAAGCCAAAAATACCCCCAATATTAAATTGGTGTTAAACAGCGTTCCAGTTAAAATTTTAGGCTCCGACGCCGTGGAAGGCGTGCGCGTGAAAAACGTGCAAACCGGGCTGGAAAGCGACATTGCCTGTGCGGGCTTGTTTGTGGCGGTGGGGGCTGTGCCGCAGACGGAATTTTTAAAAGACTCGCTGGTGGCCCTGTCGGACAGCGGCCTGGTGCTGGCGGACGACCGCACCCATACCACGATTGAAGGCATTTTTGCCGCGGGCGATTGTGCCGACAAGCACTACCGCCAGGCCATTATCGCCGCCGGTTCGGGCGCCAAGGCAGGTATCGAAGCCGCTGCTTTTGTAAATTTGCACCGCTAAGTTGCCCGGGCCCTGCCGCAAGCTGCGGGTAACCCATTCTTCGCCTTGAAAAGCGGACCTCCGGGGACTATAATAGAGAGGGAGAGGAGTGAATATGCAAAAAGTACCGTATAATTTTAACGCGCAGAAAAATTTGGAAATTCTTTCCAAAGGCGCTTTTTTAACAACGAAATCCGGCAATAAAATCAATACGATGGTTATCGGTTGGGGCAATTTAGGCATTATGTGGCGGCTGCCCATTTTTAGCGCGATGGTGCGCCAAAACCGCTTTACCTATGACATGATAGAAAAATCGCACGAGTTTACCGTTACCATACCTTATGTGGACTTGCCGCAGGCTATTTCCATTTGCGGAACCAAATCCGGCCGGAATATGGACAAGCTGGCCGCCAGCGGTTTAAAAACCCGCAAATCTTTGCAGATTGCCACTCCGGTATTGGACGTGCCCGGTATGCATTTTGAATGTTCGGTGGTGTACAGCCGTTTGATGGGCAAGGACAACCTGAACAAAGCGCTTAATGAATTGTGGTACAACAAGGAAATTAACGATTACCATATGTTCTATTTCGGCGAAATTTTGGAAAGCTATATTACCGAGTAAATCTAATAACACCTAATAAAAACCTCCCGCAAGGGAGGTTTTTTTATGCAAGGCGTGCAAGAGCCCCCGCCGGGCGGCAGGCCGGGGTTAAGGGAGGGGAAGATTTAAAAGCGGTTTTTGTTTCCAGCCGGTTTTGTCAAAGTGCCACCATTCGGTGCGGGTGTAGGTAAAGCCGGCGGCGGTCATAATTTTTTTGAGCGTTTCGCGGCGGTTTAAAATGTCGGGCGGCAAGTCGTAAAAATCCATATGCGCGCGGGGGGAGAAATCGTCAAAATCCGTGGGCATAGGCAGTGGGTTGCCGTCAAAATCGCAGGGAGTTAAATCCACCGCCATACCGCGGCTGTGGCGGGAACCTTTTTTGGGGGGAGCCACATAGCTGGGGTTGGGGGCGGCGTCCCACAGTTTTTGGTGGGCGTCCTGCGGGCGGTAGCAATCCCACAGGCAAAACGTGAACGGTTCTTTTTCGGCGGCGGCCAGCCGGGCGGCTTGGGCTAGGGCTTGGGCGGCGTCTTGGTGCAGGTAACAGCGGGGGGAATCGTATATTTTTTTACCCGTAAAATTGTTTTTTGTGGCGTAGCACAGGCGGACAAAAACCCGCAGGCCCGGATAGCTTGCCATATCCACAAGCCCGGCTTGCCGGAGGCGTTGTTCGGCGGGGACGGGTGCGACGGACTGCGCGGGAAGGGCAGGCTCCGTGCGGGTGGCCGGGGCCGAGGTTTGTGGGGCAGGGGCTTCCTTGGCTGGTGCGGCCCAAGCAGGCCAGCCCCACAGCAGGAGGCTCCCTAGCAACAAAAGGGAAAGTAAGCGGCGTTTCATATTTCCAGTATAGCAGTTTGTGCGTTGGCGAAGGGAGCAAAAATAAGTACAATACATCTATGGACGATAAAAACTTTAAAAGCGGTTTTGCGGTGCTGGCCGGTTTGCCCAACGCCGGCAAATCCACCTTGCTCAACAATTTAGCCGGCGGGTTGTTATCCGCCGTAACAAACAAACCCCAAACCACGCGCCAAAATATTTTGGCGATTGCGGAAGGGGAAGATTACCAAGTGGTGTTTGTGGATACCCCCGGTTTTCTGACGGCGCAGTACAAGCTCCAGCAAACAATGGTGGGCTGTGTGGACCGTGCCGTGCGCGAGGACGCGGACTTGGTAGTTTTTTTGGTGGACGCTTCGGCCGATTACGCTTTAAACGCCCAATTGGTGGAAAAATTAAAAACCGTTTATTGTCCCATTTTCCTGGCCATTAATAAAATCGATTTGGTGCCCGACGATGCCGCATTGGACGCGTTGGAAGCGCGTGTAAAGGCGGATTTGAAAATAGAAAAATCGTTCCGCATTTGCGCCGCAAACGGCACGGGCACGGACGCTTTAAAACAGGCTGTTATCGCCGCTATGCCACACAGCCCGGCGTATTTCCCGCCCGGCCAGTGGACGGACCGCTGGGAACGGTTTTATGTGGCGGAATTTATCCGCGAGCAGATTTTCCTCCTGTACAAAAAAGAAGTGCCGTACAGCACTTATGTAGAAATTGAAAAATTTACCGAAGATTTGGGCCCCAAAAACTATATCCGCGCTAACATTCATGTAGAGCGCGAAAGCCAAAAACCCATTATTATCGGCAAAGGCGGCAGTGCAATTGCCGAACTGAGAAAACGCGCCCAAAAACGCATTGAAGAATTTTTAGGCCGCAAATATCGGTTGGAACTCAATGTAGTGGTATCGCCCAACTGGCGCAACGATACAAAAATGCTGGAAGAATTTGGCTACATCGTGCGTGACGAAAAATAATCTGTTGGAACGCTAAAAAACGCCCCGGATATTTGTCCGGGGCGTTTTTCTGTTGCATAAGTTATTTGTTTTCGTATTTATAAACCACCAGCCCGCTTCTGAGCTTCGGTTCGAACCAAGTGGATTTGGGCGGCATAATTTTGTGCGCGTCGGCCACTTTCATTAGTTCTTCCATCGAGGTAGGGAACATCGAAAACGCCACTTTCCATGCTCCGCTGTCCACCCGCTTTTTAAGCTCGCCGATGCCGCGTATTCCGCCCACGAAATCGATGCGCTTGTCGGTGCGAGGGTCCCCAATGCCCAGTACAGGCGCCAGCAGGTTTTCCTGTAAGATGCTCACGTCCAGTGCGGCCACCGGGTCGGCCGCGTCAAACGAACCTTTTTTGGCTCTCAGCGTGTACCATTTGCCGTCCAAGTACATGCCAAATTCGTGGCGTTTTTGCGGTTTTTCCAAGCCGGTAGGGGCTACGTCAAATTTCTCAGAAATTTTTTTCAAAAATGTTTCGCTCGTCAGTCCGTTTAAGTCTTTCACCAGGCGGTTGTAATCCATTACATACAGCTGCCCGGCGGGGAAAATAACACTCAAAAAGAAGTTGTATTTTTCCTGCCCCGTATGCTTGGGGTTATGCGCCTTGCGCTGGCGGGCCACATTGGCCGCTGCGGCGGAACGGTGGTGCCCGTCGGCAATGTAGAGCGTGGGAATTTGCGCAAACGCGTCCATCAAGAACTTAATGTCCGCGGGAGCGTCAATCACCCACAGGGTGTGTTTTATGCCGTCGTCCGCCGTAAAGTCATACACCGGGAATTCCGCCGCAATTTCGGCTATTTTTTCGTTGATATCCTTGCGGTCCGGATACGTCAAAAACACGGGGCCGGTGGTAGCCGACAGGGCGGAAATATGGCGGGTGCGGTCTTCCTCTTTATCCTTGCGGGTCAGCTCGTGCTTGCGTACGATGCCTTTGTCGTACTCGTCGCACGAAGCGGCGGCCACCAGCCCGTATTGGGTGCGGCCGTCCATCGTTTGTGCGTAGAGGTAAAAGCAGTCTTTCGCGTCCTGCTTGAGCACGCCGGTTTGGATAGAGCGTTCCAAATTTTCTTTGGCTTTTTGGTACACTTCCGGCGCGTAGAGGTCGGTATCTTCCGGCAGGTCAATTTCCGGCTTGTCTATATGCAAGAAGGAGTGCTCATTCCCGGCGGCCATTTGGCGCGCCTCGGCGGAGTTTAGCACGTCGTAAGGCGGGCAGGCAATTTTGTCCGCGTGCCCGGCGGGGCGAAAGCCCCGAAAAGGTTTAATCGTAGCCATTAGTTCACCCGAAATAAGAATTTGCCCGTGGCGGCGTATTCGCCAATAATGTCCACCGCGCGTTGGGCTACGGCGTCCTGCGCTTGGTCGGTGCTGGCGCCAATGTGGTGCGTACCGTAAAAATTTTCCACTCCTTGGAACGGTGCAAAGTTGAACACTTTGTCGTTGGCTTTGGGCTCGGTTTCGTATACGTCCAAAGCGGCGCGGATTTGTTTGGTTTTCATGGCGTCTACCAAGTCTTGCGTAACAACCAATCCGCCGCGGGCCGTGTTGATAAACGTGGCGCCGGGTTTCATAGCGTCGAAGAATTTTTTGTTAAACAGCCCGTGTGTTTGGGGCGTGTCGGGCAAGTGAACGGTAATAACGTCGCACAAACCGGCCAAAGTATAGATGTCCGGCTCGGGCGTGATATGCAGTTCGGTAAATATTTCCGGCTTATCGTAGGGGTCGTAGGTTACTACTTTCATACCGAAGGCCTGGGCGCGTTTGGCGACTTCTTTGCCGATGTTGCCCAGCCCAATAATGCCCAGCGTGCGCCCAAAAATGCCTTTGGCTTTGCTGTATTCGGATTTGTTCCAAATGCCGTTTTGCAAATCGCGCGTGTTGTGCACCAGACGGCGGTCCAGCGCCAGCATCAGCCCCATGGCCAGCTCCGCCACGGCAATGGAGTTCGTGCCCGGGCAGTTGCACACAGCCACGCCTTTTTGGGCGGCGTGGGAGATGTCAATCGTATCGTACCCGGCGCCGGCGCGGATAATGAGTTTTAAATGCTTGCCGGCGTCAATTACCGCGGCAGGCACTTTGGTGCTGCGCACGATAAGCACTTCGTTATCCGCAATGGCGGCGGGGAGGGAGTTTTCGTCCAGAGCGGGGTTGTCGGTAATTTTATGGCCCTGCTTGGCGAGGACCTCTTTCCAATGGGCGGGGAATTTGTCCGCAATTAAAATGTTCATTTGGCGGCCTCCTGGCGCAGCTGGCGGACGATTTCGTCCACCGCGGCAGTTAATTTTTGGTATTCGCTGGTGCCGTGTATGTCCACAAACGGGAAGCACGCAATGCGTAGCGAATTTTGTTTTACGGAAGAATATTTTTTAATGCCGTCGGCCAAGTTGGCCAGCCCGGTGGCTTTTAAGGCGGCGGAGATGTCGGCGTCTTTGATGGCGGGGTCCGTCACTTCCAGCGTAAGCGTGGTGTAGGAGCGGAATTTTTCGTCCTTAATCAGCGGGGCCAGATAGTCCGTTTTTGCCGCCCAGTCCAGCAAATATTGGGCGTGTTGGCGGCAGAGGGCGTCCATGGCTTTTAAGCCGCCGTTTTCGTTCATCCATTTGCAGGCTTCGTTAAACATCCAAATATTGGTGGTGGAGGGCGTGTTGACCGTTTGGCATTTTTCTTGCGCTTTGGCGGCGGCTTCCGATAAATCCAGCGCATAAGGAATGGTGCGGTATTTTTTTACTTCTTCCAAGCGTTTGACGGCCGCCGGGCTTAAAATAATCACGCTGGATCCGCCGCCCACGCCAAAGCATTTTTGCATGGAAAACACCATCACGTCAAATTTGTTTTGCGGCAAATTCCGTCCACCCGCGCAGGACGTGCAGTCCCAGGCGATCAGGGTATCTTCGCCTTTGGATTTCCAAGCTTCTTCCAAATATTCGTCGGGAATTTGCGTTCCGGTAGACGTTTCGTTGGGGGTTAGCACTACCAAACTGGCGTTGTAGTCGGGCTTTTCTTTCGGGAAGAATTCATTTTCGCCGGCTTCGCGGATAGAACGGACCACATTGGCTTCCAGACGCGAAGCGATTTTTTTCGTCCATAATTTGGAAAACGCCCCAAAAGATAAACCGGAAAGGGAATTTTTCGTTAAACTCCAGATAATGGCGTCCATCGCCGGGGTGGCTCCGCCTAAAAAGAAAATGACGGTATAGTCCGCCGGCAGGGATAATAATTGGCGTAAATTTTCGGTGGCTTCTTTGTATAAGCCGTCGGTAGAAATATCTTTGGCGCGGTGGCTGCGTTCAAACTGGGTTTTGCAGACGGGCGTTTCGCGGATAACCGGGTGACCCTGGCTGGGGCCGCATGTAAAAGTGGAGGCGGGCAGTTTGCTCGCGTCTAATTTAATACTCATAATTTTTCTCCTTTTTACTGCAGATTTTTTCTTTTATAATTTCATTTATTTTAGCAAAGTTTGCGTGCGCTGTTGCCGATAATTTTTTAAACAGTTTTTCCGGCGGAGAGCTCCCACAAAGTGTTGTTATAGCTTAGGCAGAATAGATTAAAAGAGACGCAACGGGTTTTTATGAAAAAATAAAAGTGATTTCTCTTGTTTTAAAGGCTACATTATTAGTATAAGTCGTTCCTGCTGCTGTGAATAAAAAAGAGTCAAGCGTGACTCTTGACTCGTTTTTTTTTTTTGATACAGTGACTTTGTCGGCGAGTACGCGGAGGGACTGCTTAGGCTTATTTCGTTTTATTACGCCCCGGTTTTGAAGCTTTAAAGCTTCTTTCTGTCCCTCCTCATACACCAACAGACAGAAAGGAACGGGGGCGTAATTTTTTATGCCCCCAGTTATTTAAATAAGAGGAGGAAGTATGCGTTGTAAAAAGAAGCAAGCTTTCACATTGACGGAACTGTTGGTCGTGGTCATTGTGATTGGTGTATTGTCTGCAGTGGTGTTGCCTAAGTTCAACAAAGTAATCGAAACCCGCAAAACCACTGAAGCGGAAGAAATGATGGCCGCCGTGCGCACCGAGCAGGAAAAGCGCTGTGCATTGGATAAGAATTATCTGCAGGATTTATCCCAGTTATCGGAAATTATTCCGCACACCGACACCAAAAATTTTACTTATGTTGCCACCGCTACGGGTATTAAAGCACATAGCAAAGGCAAATATGGCTATACGTTGGAAATGCCCTCTTACCAAGATGGGCGTTTGTGTTGCGAAAACGAAGAAGAATGTGCCAAATTAAATAAAGATTATCCCTCTTGCTCTTCGCTGCGCAGCCGCGCGGATTATTTGAGCGGGGTGGAATGCCAGGGCGAAGATACGGATGAAGATACCGATGTGAAAGATTGTGCCGAACCTCGTCCTTCCAATACGCAAAGCTGCTCCAACGGCTGCGGTACGCAAACCCGCACAGTAACGTGCAACACCTCTACGGGCGTTTGGGAAACGGGCGCGTGGAGCGGTGACTGCTCGTGCGAATGCACCGGCACCAAACCGACCGAAACCCAATCGTGCAACACTTGCGGTACGCAAACGCGTACGGTTACTTGCGATACAAGCACTGGCCAGTGGGTCCCGGGCGATTGGAGCACCTGCAGCAAAACGCAGCAAGAATGCGACGAAGAAAATAAAGAAGAAGACGAAGATTGCTGCGCCGAGGGTGTGACGGATTTTGCCGCTTGTATTTTGAAAAAATACGGCGATAACTCCACCGAATATGTGTGCGCTACCGGCAAAAACGCCGGCTATGTGGAAGGTTTAGGCTCGTTGTATGGCGCGGCGGCCTGCTCCAGCGTATTGGGTATGGGTTCCACGGTAGTCCGTGCGTCTGCCGGCAAGTGCGACACCGAATATTGCCAGGAAGTTTACAATGCCAACATATCCTGGATTTCCGGCGGATTTAAAAAATACGCCTGCACCGGCCAAAAACCGGTCCTCCCGGACCGCCCGGATTCAAGCGGGAGCTCGGAAGATAATAAGTATAACTGTTGTCGCGTAGAATTAGCACCTAGGCAAGAATTCCATTACAGTGACATATTTGGAAAGACGGATTGTGATAATGCGGCAGGGACCTCACGATGTCCTGCTAGTATTAAACCCGGCGTACGTTTGAATATGTCTCATCAGGGGACACTGTGCGTTTATTCGTATTCCTGCCCGTTTGCTGGGTGGAGCAGCAATCATAACGCGTATCATGGCTATGTACAAAGAGTACGGTGTGTAAACTATGGAGATCGCTGTACTCAAGATGAAATCACACCGTATTGATGCTCTCTGTTTTCAATGAAAGGCTCCCGGTATATCCGGGGGCCTTTTTCCTTTTAAAAACAATTGCCGCCTGGAGGGAAAAAAGGAGGCCTTTGGCTGTATTTTCTTTTGCGGTATTTGGTAAAATATATTGAAAGATTTATTTTTATATAGGAGACTCTCATGAGCTGCGAAAAATGCACCCCTGAAGTACAGAATATGTGCTGCGTCTGCAAAGGCGCCAAGCACGATCCGGCCCCGATCCCTGAAGAAGGCAAATGGGTCAAAGCGAAACAAATTACCGATATCAGCGGTCTTACCCACGGTGTCGGCTGGTGTGCCCCACAACAGGGCGCCTGCAAACTGACGCTGAACGTCAAAAACGGCGTAATTAAAGAAGCGTTGGTGGAAACCCTGGGTTGCTCCGGTATGACGCACTCCGCCGCTATGGCCGCGGAAATTCTGCCCGGCAAAACCATTTTGGAAGCCTTGAACTCCGACCTCGTGTGCGACGCGATCAACACCGCTATGCGCGAACTGTTCCTGCAAATCGTCTACGGCCGCACGCAGAGCGCGTTTTCCGACGACGGCCTGCCGATTGGCGCCGGTATGGAAGACTTGGGCAAAGGCCACCGCTCCCAGATCGGCACGATGTACGGTACCGAAGCCAAAGGCGCCCGCTACCTGGAAATGGCCGAAGGCTATGTGTTGGAAATCGGCTTGGATAAAAACAACGAAATCATCGGTTATAAATTCGTCAACCTGGGCAAAATGATGGACGCCATCAAGAAAGGCGAAGACCCGAAGGCCGCGTTTGAAAAGAACGTCAGCAAATACGGCCGCTTTGACGAAGCCGTCAAGAAAATTGACCCCCGCAAAGAGTAAGCCCAGGAGATAAAAGAATATGATTACGTTTGAAGGATACGAAAGAAGAATTGATAAAATCAACTCCGTTTTGAAAGAAAACGGCATTGCCTCTTTGGAAGAAGCCAAAGAAATTTGCACCAAAAAAGGCATTGACGTGGAAAAAATCGTCCGCGGCATTCAGCCCATCGCGTTTGATAACGCCGTGTGGGCCTACACCGTCGGTGCGGCTATCGCCATCAAATCCGGCGTAAAAACCGCGGCCGAAGCGGCCGAAAAAATCGGCGTGGGCTTGCAGAGCTTCTGCATTCCCGGTTCCGTAGCCGATCAGCGCGCCGTAGGCCTCGGCCACGGCAACTTGGGCGCGATGCTCTTGTCCGAAAGCACCAAATGCTTCTGCTTCTTGGCCGGGCACGAAAGCTTCGCCGCTGCTGAAGGCGCCATCGGCATCGCCCGCACCGCCAACAAAGTGCGCAAAGAACCCCTTCGCGTTATTTTGAACGGCTTGGGCAAAGACGCCGCCTACATTATTTCCCGCATCAACGGTTTTACCTCCGTGGAAACGGAATACAACTATAAAACGGGCGAACTGAAAATCGTGAGCGAAAAAGCTTTCTCCGACGGCGACCGCGCCAAAGTGAAATGCTACGGCGCCGACGACGTAAACGAAGGCGTTGCCATTATGCGCCACGAAGGGGTGGACGTGTCCATCACCGGTAACTCCACCAACCCGACCCGCTTCCAGCACCCGGTAGCCGGCACCTATAAAAAATGGGCGACCGAAAACGGCAAGAAATACTTCTCCGTGGCTTCCGGCGGCGGCACTGGCCGCACCCTGCACCCGGACAATATGGCCGCCGGTCCTGCCTCTTACGGTATGACCGACACGATGGGCCGTATGCACAGCGATGCGCAGTTTGCGGGTTCTTCCTCCGTGCCGGCGCATGTGGAAATGATGGGCTTAATCGGTATGGGCAACAACCCGATGGTCGGCGCGACGGTAGCCGTTGCGGTGGCCGTAGCCGAAGCCAAATAACCGTATTTAACTGTTGCAAAAAGCCGCCCTTTCGGGGGCGGCTTTTTTGTGGGGAATGAAAGAAAAATTTTTCTTAAAATTTAAGTATTTTTCTTCTGTTTGCAGGCCTTGAAAAAACCCAATTTCCGTGTATGATTAGAGTAGAGAGGGGCGCGGAGGTGGGTTATGAAAAAATTTTTAATTGGATACAAAAAATGGTTAGTCCTATCGATGGCGGCGGCTCTGTTGCTGGCGTGGGGGGGTAAGCCCGCCGCGGCGGCTCCGTCTGCTTTTGAAGTGCTGCGCCGCCAAATGCCCGCGAAATTGGATTTGTTGCGGGAACGGGTAAACGAAGCGGGAGGACAGGACTTGCGCTTGGCCTTGTTGCTTTCTGCCCAAAACGAAGATGCCCACACCGTGGCAACAACGGTGCTGGTCTACCAGCAATACCCGCGGGAGAGGCAGTTGGCGGTATTGTTGGCGGCCGCGGTGAAATATCACCAGCAAGTGGGGCTGATGCAACAAGTGGAGGATAAATCGCTCAAGCAAGCTTTGGCGCAGGCACCCCAGGAAATGGACGGGATTGAGGGAATGTTCCAAACCGTACAAAATATGCTTAATATGACGCCGCAGGAACTAAAAGCCGCCGTAGAGGCTGCGCAGAAATTAAATATGCAGCGCAAATCGGCCGAAGCCGTCAAGCGTACGGTCAAACATCAGTTCCGGCAGCAAAATCCGGATCAAAATAAAGATTAAAAATAGTATGAAAAAACCGGGGCGGCCATAAACCGCCCCGGTTTTTTGTGTGGTGCTAAAATTTATCATACAGCCCGTCCTAAAGCCGCCAGTGCCAGCGCCGCCAGCAGGGCCGCTGCGGCCGCTAGTATTTCGGCCCGCTTGGGCGCCGCGGGCAAGGTGCCTTTGGGCAGGGCGTTCAACCGGTTTTGGAGGGCCGCCGGTGCCCCGCAAAACAAAAGGTAGCCTATTATCCGGCCGGTCCAGTCTGGGCAAGCCACGGCTCCTGCCAAACCACCCAGCCACAGGGTGCCCCACGCCCACGGTGCCAGCGGTGCTTTGTGGTGCATGTATTCGCAGGTGCGGCAAATAATGGCATTAAGTTGGAAAAAAGTAAAAAATCCGCCTGCCGCGCGCAGCAGCGGCCCGCCGGGCAACGCCTTTCCGTCCGTACGTTTGAACCCATACAAAACGGCCTGCCAGTGGCGGTAGAGCCAATAAAAGACAAACAACCCTCCGCTAAGCGTATTAAGCACAAAAAGCGTGCGAGCGTGAATAAAATAAAACGTGTTGGACATTCCTTTTGCTTTTAATACAGCGCGCCGTTCCAAGCGTTTTTCCTCGGAGGTATAATCCCATTTCTTGAAACTGAGCGCATAAACCGCATACAATACGGCAAGGGTGCCCAGCATTTCCAGTAGTCTTTGCATATGGTTATTATAATAATTTTTTCTACAGAGTCGGCCGAAAAAAAGGCCGCTGTTAGCGGCCGGAAATAAAACGCAGGGAAATTAAATGCGTATTTTTGTTTAGTTCCGCTTCCAGGGTGGGGTGTTCTTTCTGCACGGAGGGAAAGCGGAGCGTTAAAACCGATTGCTCTTGCCTTACTTGGGCGCGGCGGGAAAGCAGGGACGCGTCAAAATTCATTTGGCAGAACATTTTTTCGGCGGTTTGGTAGGCTGTTACCGTCCCGTATGAATTGTAAAAGCGCACCCGGGAAAACAATAAATCCGCTTCCGGGTTCAAGGTGTAGCTGGCCAGCTGCGGGTGCTGGGTGATGCATTTTTGCAGGCGGTTATAGCGGTCTAACAATTGTTTTTGCACATAGTGTTGGCTTTGGGCGGCGCGCTGCAGCAAATCCGCTTGTTGCTGCTCGGTGGTTTGGGGAGGAAAATCTTCCCTTCCATAAGCTAAACGCAGCAAAAAGGCGGTCCGTTTGCTTACGGGCACAATCTGTTCTAAATTGCGGGTATTTTTTAGACGGTTTTGTACAAATTCGGTTTGGGAATTGCGCAGCTGCAATAGCGTGGGGGTTAGGCGTTGGCGGAGCAAAAATTTTTTCCATTGGGCAGCCGGCTCCTGGCCGTGTTGCAAGTGAATGCGCTGCAGTTTGGCTTGCAGCCGCGAGAACAAACCGTCGTCTGCTGGGGTGGCGTACAAGGGGGCGGAAAGAAACACAAAACTAATAAGAAAATAAGATATTTTATTCATAATTATTCATTGTAACAAACCATTTGGCGCTTGGCCAACTTTTTGTATAAAACGGCCAAAAAATGCGTAATTTACAAGCAGAAAGGCTTAAAAAATACTAAAATATATATATCTGCAAAGGAAATTTACACAAAGGCAATTGCCTTTTATACAAAATACCCCGCAGTTTTTTCGAGGGGTATTTTTATGAATGTTATTTAGGAAACCAGACTTAATATGAACAATACCCGCCAAGACGTACGCAACGTGGCCATTATCGCCCACGTAGACCACGGCAAGACCACGATTGTGGACTCCCTTTTAAAATTTGCCGGTGAATTTAAAGTAAAAGAAGACCAAGCCCAAGATACCGTTTTAGACTCCAACCCCTTGGAGCGTGAACGCGGCATCACCATTTTGGCCAAATGCACCTCTATTGGCTACAAAGGCCACACGATTAATATTGTAGACACTCCCGGCCACGCCGATTTTGGCAGCGAAGTGGAACGCGTGCTGCGCATGGTGGACGGCGCTATTTTGATGGTAGACGCGGTGGAAGGCCCCATGCCGCAAACCCGCTTTGTGCTCAGAAAAGCCCTCGCCTTGGGTTTGCGTCCGATTGTGGTCATTAACAAAATGGACCGCGACCATGTACGCCCCAGCGAAGTGGTGGACGAAGTGTTCAACCTGTTTATGGAGCTGGGCGCCACCGACGAGCAGTTGGATTTTCCGATCATTTACGCTTCCGGCCGCGCCGGCTGGGCGAGCCTGAAAATGGAAGAAAAAGGCAAAGACATTGCGCCTATTTTGGACACTATTCTTTCGCATGTGCCCGCCCCCGAAGCCATGCCCAACGCTCCCTTGCAAATGCAGGTGACGATGCTGGACTACAATAATTTTTTGGGCCATGTGGGTATTGGCCGCATTTTGGCGGGGAACATTAAAAAAGGCCAGCCGGTCGTGCTTATTCACCACGACGGCACCACCACCAACGCCAAAGCCGCCAAAATTGAACGCTTTTTGGGTTTAGGCAAAGTGGAAGTGGAAGAAGCTACCGCGGGCGATATCGTTTCCATTGCCGGGTTGGAAGGCGTGGACGTGGGGGACACCATTTGCCGCCCCGACGCTTTAAAACCCTTGCCTCCGCTGGCTATTGACGCGCCGACGATGTCTATGGACTTTATGGTAAACGACAGTCCGTTCTCCGGGCGCGAAGGCAAATTTGTTACCAGCCGCCACTTAAAAAACCGCTTGGAAAAAGAAGCCCAAACCAACGTGGGCTTGCGGGTGGAACAGCTGGAAGGCGAAGGCAAATTTAAAGTGTACGGCCGCGGCGAACTGCACTTGACGATTTTAATCGAAAATATGCGCCGCGAAGGCTTTGAGTTGGCGGTATCTTCGCCGGAAGTGATTTACAAAGAAGAAAACGGCCAGCTTTTGGAGCCTATGGAATACCTGATTTTGGACATTAAATCCGAATTCCAAGGTGCCGTGTTTACGATGTTGGGCACCCGTGCGGCCAAATTGGAAAATATGGTTTCCGAGGGTGAAGACCGCTTGCGTTTGGAGTACTTGATTGCTTCGCGCGCGCTTATCGGCTTTAAGAACGAGTTTTTAACCAACACCCGCGGCACGGGTATTATGCACCACAGCTTTAAAGGATATTATCCTAAAGTAAACCTGCCGGATTTGCGCCGCAACGGGGTGCTGATTGCCAAAGAAGACGGCGAAACGACGCCTTATGCGTTGTTCGCGCTGGAAAACAACGGCGAGCTTTTCTTGGGCCCGGGCGTAAAAGTGTATGCTGGCGAAATTGTGGGGCAGAACTCCCGCTCCAACGATTTGGTGGTCAACCCCTGCAAGGCCAAGCACTTAAGCAATATGCGCAGCAAAGCGAGCGACGAATCCTACGTCTTAACGCCTCCGCGTGTAATGAGCTTGGAACAAGCGGTGGAATACATTGCGCCGGACGAATTGGTGGAAATTACGCCTACGTCTTTGCGCCTGCGCAAGAAAATTCTTTCCCACTTGCTTAGAAAGCGCACCGAGCGCGCCGCTGAAATGGCCGAGGAAGAAGAAGCCTAATCAGCGAGCAAGCACTCCATTTAAGCCGCACGGATTACCCCATGCGGCTTTTTGCTAAAATAAACTTATGAACCATAAAGAACGTATGCTCGCAGGCCTGCCCTACAAAGCGTGGATGGACGGGCTGCCGCAGGAACAAATGAAAACTAAAAAAAAGTTGCACGCTTATAATACCTGCCGCCCGGATAAAATTGGGAAACTGCGCCGCATGTTGGCAGAAATTGTAGGGGAATGCGGCCCCAATGTGAATGTTTTGCCTCCGTTTCACTGCGATTATGGCAAAAATATCGAGCTGGGCAATCATGTTTTTATCAATTATAATTGTGTCATGTTAGATATTTGCCGGATTAAAGTAGGGGATAATACTCTCATGGGCCCCAACGTGTGCTTGACTACGGCCGGCCACCCCATACATCCGCTTTCGCGCCGCAGCGGCTACGAATACGGCGCGCCCATTACCATCGGGCACGATGTGTGGCTGGGCGCCAATGTGGTGGTAAACCCTGGCGTAACGATTGGCGACGGCAGCGTGATTGGGTCGGGCAGTGTGGTTACCAAGGACATCCCTGCCAATGTGGTGGCGGTAGGCAACCCGTGCCGAGTGCTGCGCCCCATTGCAGACGAGGACCGGAAGTTTTATTTTAAAGATAAAGAGTTCGACGTAACCGACTACTAATTAAAAACCGGGGTTCTTAATAGAACCCCGGTTTTTTGGGTACAGGCTATGTTAAAAAAGTTCGCTTAAGCCTAATTTGTCCAAAATGCCGTCCAATAGCCCGTTCTCTTTGGCTTTTGCTACGCCTAGTTGTTTGGCTTCCCGGTCCAGTGCGTGGCGGATTAAGGCCAACGCCCCGCAGTAGGCCGGGTTATCGGCCGGGCAATCTGCAATTAAGTTGTCAAAAACTCCAATGCGCGCTTTGCGTAAATTCCACGTTTTTTTGGCGGCTTTTAACAGGGTTTTATCCGCCCCTGCCCCGCACAGCACCAAGCGCGTGGCCGGATATTTTAAGTAGGAAACGGACTGGCACAATTCTTTGGTTAAATCGGCCAGCAGTTTGGCAGAGGCGTCTTCCAATACTTCGTCCATAATTTCGTCCGACCCGGGTTCATAATCGCGCAGAATTTCGCGGGTTGTTTCCACATCGTTTTGCAGTAAGTCGGCGGCATATTGCGCCAGGTTGTTTTTCCCGAGCGGAATTTCCCACCCGTCCATTAAAGAACCTTTGTAATAGATCAGCAAAGAAGATAAACTGCCGCTTATGTCCCACAGCAGTACACTGGCTTGCTTTTCTTCGGGGGTGAGGAGTGTTTCGCCCACCGCTACCGAGGATGGCAGCACTTGGTAGTCCGTGCAGTTGGCGGACGTAAAAACGTGGTTTAAATTGTTTAAGTGGGTGACCAAAGCGTAAGAAATGAATGTTTCGGCCCCTAAGGTAAATCCGGACATTCCTTTAGGGTTTTGAATGTCCGTATTGCCGTCTATGGAGTAGGAAAGGGGGAGAATGTCCACCACGTCCAGCGTGTCGCTTAGGGTGGTGGGGACGGAATTTTGGGCGGCGGCTTCTATTTCCCGGTCGCCAATAATGCGGTTGCGGGCGTTGACGGATTCAAACCCGTTGGAATGTTTAAACGATAAAAAATTACCGCGCAGGCCCACTACTACCGAAGGGTCAAACGATACATATTGCGCTATTTCCGCAAAAATTTTGGTTAATTCTTCCTGCGCGCCCTGCATGTCCCGCACGAACGCGCCCGCAAACGCCCGGCTGGGCCGGCGCAAAATATGGCGGATGCGCAGGGTGTCGGTATCGTCGTCCTGGGCGGCCAATGCGGCGGTAATTTCGCCGCCGTCAAAATCGAGTGATAAAATGTTGCGGTTCATACGGGTTAAATCCTTACCTTATTTTATCAAATTTAAAAATTTGTCAATTTGTAGAGGGACGCCCGGGAAAAACAGGAAGGAGGAAAGATTTTTCCCGTCGAGAAATGATAAAAAAATCTCCTCCGACGGCACGACGGAGATTTGCTGGGTAAAAATAGCAAGGGGAAATAGCCTTATTGGCGAGCCCCTGTTGCAAAAGGGGGTAAAATGTATAGCAGGACCAGGCATAGTTTGGGAATTTAGGCAAATTTTATCTGTTTTTTAGTAAAGGGAATAAGCCCCATTTTATAAAGTTTTTCCCTTGATTTTTTTAAGTTGATGTAATAGTATATTAATAGTACCTTATGGGGCCCTGTATTACGGTTATGGACTTTTTATGAAAGGCCCTGCTTGTTTTATGTAATTACAGAAAGGAGCTTCTATGAAGAAATTTTTCATAATTTGTTGTCTTTTACTGGGGACTGTATGGTGCCAGGCCGAAAATAAAATACAGATGGTAACGTATTTCCCTGTCCCGTATGTAGCTTACAGCCAGATTAACCCCACCAAACAGCTGGACGTGGGGCTTTCGAGTGCGTGCGAAATGAATTTGGGCTGCCAGGAAAGCGGGGAAGCAGGGCTTTATCCGTTGCAAGTAACGACGGAACTGCTTCTTAACAAAGGGCGGTTGGATTTTAATACGGCGGCTGCGGTGTACAGC
>CASEWB010000002.1 GCA_949291545.1 uncultured bacterium | reverse complement strand
CAGTTTATCCAAATTGGCCTTGGTCTTTTGTGCATCACTTTTGAGAAAACTACTTAAAGGCGCACGCTTTACAAAACGTTCCGCGCCATCTTTTTGCTGCACGTTGTAGGCGGTTTCGTCAAAGAATTTGCCGGCGGGCAAACGGTCCGGCTTGTGCCACACTACATAATCCGTCAGGCGTTTTTTTACTTCCTCCCAAATAGCCGCATACTGGGGGATGTTTTCCGGCATAAAGCCGGGAATGTCTTTGGTTTTATCGTGCGTGCCGTCGGCATTTATCCACTCTATGGTATGCAGGGTGCCGTATTTGGCATTGTGTCGGGACGCCCGATGCACCAGGGACAAGTTACACAAACCAATCACGGCCGCATCCACCGCGTGGTGGCGGTGGTCGCAACGTTTGTTAAATTGCAGCTGGGTGCGTTGTTCACGGCAAAAGGCCGCAAAGCATTTTTGCTTGTCCTTGGGAGTCAGCGGGAGAGTGGACAGAGAAGAGCAAAATTTTCCGAAATCTTCCTGCAATGCTGGGGCCTGGCCATACGGCAAGGCATGGGCGGCATAAAGCTCCTGCCATTTGGCGGAGTCTATTTCGTTGTCGTCTTTATCATACAGCGGCTTATGCTCCGCTATACGCACCAACGGCAAAATGCGGTCAAAGTGCAACTGGGCGCGCATATACGCCGTCAAGCCGCCGTAGGAAGGGGTGACTTTTGGGCAGATGTCCTTGCACCAATCCAACACGATTTTGCCAATCCAGGCGGTTTCCTGGTTTTGGCGGCTGGAAAAATCCTGCTTTACTTGAGCGGGCGTTGCCAGCAAGTTATTAATTTTGCGCAAAATCCGCGCACCCTTTTGCGTGGGCTTGCGTTTGTGTTCCCGCGCGGAATAGTAGCCTCCTTTTTCTTTATTGTACAGCATCCATAAATGCGAAACAAAATTAATCAGCGGGCTGTGGTTGCCAAATGAGCCAGCGGCGTCTTCGCCTGTTTTACGTTTGGCTTTTTTGTCTTTTTGGAACGCCAAATAATCTTCTATATCCTGCCGGAATTTCCATTCGTACGGCAAGCGGTTGGATTTTTCTTTGTTCTCCTGCGTCAGTGCCAAGACTTTATTTTCAAATACGTTTGGCCCCGGGATTTCCCCCCGCTGCGGGATAATGTGGTCCACTTGCGTCTGCCGTTCGTCAAACGCCTGCGCGAACGAAATGGGCTGGCCGCTGTATGGGCACAGGTGGTTTTGTTCCTCCCAGAGCAGGCATTTTTCTATATTGCGCGGGCTGACCAACACGTGGCCTTGCTGCAGCGCAGCGATGGCTTTTTTTCGTTCGTCAGCCTGCAGCCTGTTTTGGCCTTCCAGCCACTGGCGGCGGCGCAGGGAGTTTTTTATTTCCCGCGAAAGTTCTACCACGATTTCGTCCGGTTGGCCATACTTGTGAACGATGTAATTCAGCACGCGGTAAAATTCGGCCAGGGCGCGGCTCATCACCGGGTCATTGATAGATTCCTGTTTTTTAATAGCCTCTACCGAACGCAACTTGCCCCGCAAAACCGCTTGCGGCGACTGGATGTGGACCAGCAAATCGGTTTCGTCCTGCCCTTGCAATAGGCCGTCAGTCAGCAAACGCAAAGCTTTTATGCTGTAAGAAGCCCTGCCCTTTTCCAACGTGAAGGACAGAAAGACCTGCTTCTTTTTCAGTGCGCAAATAAAATCTATCCCGCGCTGCCGCTCGGATGCGTCGGCCGAGATATTGCGGGTTAACTCCACAAAACTTTGGCCGATATATTCGTCTGTATTATCCTCAATATCCGAAAACGTGGTAATGTTGGCCAAAAATTCTATCACCAACTCCTGCACTTTATCCGTCAAGTTTGCCCACTCGTTCAGCACGCCTGCCCGTTCAAAAGCAAACAGCGTGGTGTTGCCTTTTAACCCTTGTTTGATGCCGTTTTTGCGGTCAATGGTAAACGAAACATCAGCAGGCAGCGACAAGGCTTGATAAATTTTGGCAAACGGAATTACCGCACTGTCCGCCGTATAATCGCCGGTGGAACTGTCCACATAGTTAAAGAGCTGTGTTTGCTGGGCCAAGGTAAGCGGATAGGACTCCTTTTCGCTTTTTTTGGCAAGCCGCAAGTTGGCAATATCTTTGGCCAACCGGTAATGCTGATAGGCCACCTGGGCGCAGGCGGCACGCTTTTCCTGCGGGAAGAGAGGGCAGGCGCCTACGTTTTCCAGCTCCCATTTAATGGGGCGTTGGTAAAACAGGGCGGAGTGGAAGGCGTCTTTAAGCGGAATTTCTTTGTGGCCGGGGAAATCAGGGAACATGTTTCCCCCCCACACGGCGTAAGTACCGCGCAGCTGCGGGTGGTAAGAGCTTTGTTTGTCGTAAATGCGGTTAAATTCTTCTTCCACCATTTGGCGGTAAATGAATGTGCCGTCTTCTTCTATTTTGCGCCAAGGGTTCCCGGCGCTGGCTTGTTTGCGTTCATAGAGCAGCTGTCCCAACGTTTTGCCGTTGACCAGTTGGGCCGACGTTTGGCTTAATTTTTTGCCAATGACACCCCGCTCCTCCGCGCTTAACGTGCCTTTGTAGCCGCGGTTTTTAACGATGTGGCAAAATACTTTAATCAGCTGCGGCAAGGTAAGTTCTTCTTCCACCGCTTTGGCGCGCAAGGCAATTACGTCCTCTTTATCAGCCAATAAATCCTCCCGTGTAACGCCCAACGACTCAGCCATATACTTAATTTTGCGCAAGCGGGCCGCTTTACGCTCAATTTGCTTACGCATGAGACGTGCAGCGCGGCGGGCCGTATTAAGGGTAACCATTTCTTTGGGCGCGATGGGTTCGCCAAAGATATAACTATCTAAATGGAGTAAACGCGTGATATTTTTATCTTCGTCCAATTCATATACGGCCGTACCAATAGAAGATGTACCCAAATCTATACCTAAGCGGTAGGATTTTCCAACCGGACTTTTGCTGATTGTCATAATCTAATTCCCCCTATAAATAGCCATAAAATAATATTTATTTTATATTAGCATAATTTAGCTTAATAACTTGATTGTTCCCCAAAACACCTAATTTAATCTTTTTTACTATTCGCCATTTTCTACTCATTAAGTTAAATACACGATTCATTCCCTGCTATTTTAGAAGAATTTCCTGTTATTTATTTTAGGGAATTGAATTAGTCGGAATGGATTTTTCAGACGAAAGTCTACTAACCGCAAAGCATTAAAATTTGTAAAATCAGCTTGAAATGGGACAAAATTCCCTATATTCTGCCTGATAAACAGGGATTTGCCCCCATCTTACCGCCTTTGGCAGTATGCACGCCGTGCCTGACCATTTAGAAAGCCGCTTTTACATAAGCGACTTTTTTGTTGCCCTTGCAGTCCGGCTATCGTCGGGATGTTCCCACCATTTTTATACATCGCCGTCCTAGATAGCTTTTAGAGATACAACAAAAAGGCCCTAAACAGGCCTTTTGCTCTAATCTCCAAATAGCCCTAATCCCAATCTCAGCTATTCAAAAAATTATTCAGAATCTTATTATTATTTTATATTTGTCTATAATTATGCCAACT
>CASEWB010000001.1 GCA_949291545.1 uncultured bacterium | reverse complement strand
CAGAGGCAGAGGCAGAGGCTATTTTCCCCCTATATTCTTTTTTGAAGTTGTGGTCTTTTGGCGCGAGTTGGGTTCCACGACCTGGCGTGAAAATTGTAGAATAAACTAATCTATGAAAAGTTTCTCAGCGGTATTGCTTGGCTGGTATGCCCAGCACAAACGGGCGCTTCCTTGGCGCGAAACGAAAAACCCGTATTTAATTTGGCTTTCAGAAATTATCCTGCAGCAAACCCGGGTGGCGCAAGGGCTTGCCTATTATAAACGGTTTTCGGAAAGATTCCCCTCTCCCCAAGCCTTGGCGCAAGCCCCGCAAGACGAGGTGCTTAAGTACTGGCAGGGCTTGGGGTATTATTCTCGTGCGCGTAATTTGCATGCCGCGGCAAAAAGTATGCAGGGCGTTTTCCCCGCTTCTTATGAAGGGGTTCGCGCGCTAAAAGGCGTGGGAGACTATACCGCCGCCGCGATTTGCTCGATTGCTTACGATATGCCCTATGCCGTGGTAGACGGGAATGTCTACCGGGTGCTTTCGCGTGTATTTGGGATAGATACGCCGATAGATTCCCCCGCCGGAAAAAAGCAATTTGCCGTGCTTGCGCAACAATTGCTGGATAAGAAATACCCCGGAGATTATAATCAGGCGATTATGGATTTTGGCGCTATGGTGTGCACGCCTTCAGCCCCCCAATGTTCCGGTTGCCCTTTGGCGTCCCGTTGCCTGGCTCTGGCGCAAGGGCGTGTGGAAGCGTTGCCGGTAAAGGCGCAAAAAACGAAAATTTCCACCCGCTACTTCCATTATATATATGTAAAGCAGGGAAATAATACCTGGCTGCATAAGCGCGGCGCGGGTGACGTGTGGCAGAATTTGTACGAGCCGCCGCTCGTGGAAACCCCAACCGCCGCGGAGGGGTTTGCTGCACGGCCTTTGTACAAAGAGTGGTTTGGGCGTAAAAAAGCGGTTTTAAAGGTACCTCCCGTCAAACACGTTCTTTCGCACCGCGTGATTTATGCCGATTTATCCGAAATTTCCCTCCCCCCATCTTGCCCGGTACCGCAGGGTTTTGTGGCTGTTCCCGCAAAGGAGCTTAAAAAATACGCGGTATCCCGTCTAGTCCAAAAATTATTGGAAACTGCCGCTTTGCTATAAATCCAACAAAAAAACCCCAGGCATTTGCCTGGGGTTTTTGTAATCGGGAAATTAGAACTTATACCCAAACGTTACGGCGAACATATCGCTCTTTCCGTCGGTGTATTCCATAGGCAGTATTCCCGCCGCCGTAGCAATGCTGTTGCCTTTTAAATCTTTGGCAAACACATGGGCATACGCTACGTCCACGCTCCAGGTTTCGGTTTGATAACCAACCCCCACACTGGCGATATGGCGGTCGTCCACCGGCACAAGGGTGTCCATAGCGTGTTCGCTGATGGGGGATTTGTCGTACACATAGCCAGCGCGCAAGGCCCAGTTGGGCGTCAGCATATATTCCGTCCCCAAGTTCAGGCGGTAAACGTCTTTGTAATTCTTTTTGTTGTGAATGGTGGGAGCTTCTTCTTTTTCGGTATATTCAATAACAATTTGGTCGTAAGAGCTCCAGAAAGACCCCACAATACCGGCTTCGATGGTCCAGTCTTCCGTCGGGCGGAACGCAATACCGGCGGACAAGCTGTCCGGCAGGGTAATGGAACCTTTGGCGTCCCCGCTGTAGAGCTGGTCCGGCACTTCCGTTCCGGCGGCGATGCGCCCATTTAAAGTTTGTTTTACTTTGGTGCGGTACATAGCCCCCAAGGACCATTTTTCTGCCCATTGCGGTTTGTACGCTAAGGCGAAGTTACCCCCCCAGCTAATGCCGGACCCGCTGATTTCGTAAGCGGTGGCATGGGCGAGCATAGCGTTATCGGTTCTTAAAGTAGAATTTTGGGAGAACCCAATCACCATAGCTTCCAAGCCCATAGCAATGGATAATTCGTCATTGGCTTTTACGGCTAAGGTCGGAGTAAAAGAGAAAGTTTCCAACTTTACTTTGTAGGCCAAGGTGCTGCCATTCCACGTTTCCCAATTTTTGTATTCGCCGCCTAAGCCATAGCGGGAAAATCCGCCCAGGCCGACGGACACTTGGTCGCTCCATTGCTGGGTGATAAAGAAGTTCGGCAGGTACCACACATCATTCTTGAGGGTGCGGGATTCCCCTGCCACCGTGGTTTTGGCGTCCGCCGTTACGACCGTCAGCCCGGCTTGTACCTGGGTTCCTTCCAGTTCGGTAATCAGCGCCGGGTTGGTGGCCAAGGAAGCGGCCTCGGCTTTGTTGGCCATTACAGCGCCGCCCATGGCAGTAGCGCGGCCGCTGTATTCATACAACGCAAATCCTGCCCCGTGGGATACATCGGCCAGCAGGAGGGACAAAAGCAGTACAGCTGTCAGTTTTTTATGCATTCATTTCCTCTGTTTTTGTGGATATTTTGTGTTGGGGGATACACAATAAAAAACCCGCTTGGAAAGCAATGCCAAGCGGGTTTACGGCAAATTATTTTTCAAGCACAGCCAGTTTGTCTTTCGCCATTACACCAAAATAGGTTTGGGCGTAAGCGTCCGCCAGCTGTTTATAGGCGTTTATGGCTTCCGTTTTGTTGCCGGCCAATTCTTGGCTCATAGCCAAGGTCAAATAAGCCTGCGGAAGCGCAAAACTTTTGGGGTTGTTTTGAATAAATTGAGTCAACGTATCCACTGCGGCTTGATATTCTTTCAGCGCCTGGTGGGAGGCTGCCAACGAAAGCGCCGCCACGGTGGCTACTGTCGGATTGTCGGACGAAACCAACGGTTTGTATACATCGGCTGCTTGGGCGTAATTTTCCCCGTTGTAGAGGATATCGGCCTTGAGCAGCTGGGCATATTGGGCCGCAGGCGTGCCGGGATATTTTTTGGCCAGTTCGTCAATCATAAAGAAGCCTTCCTGTTCATTTCCCCCCAGCAGGGATACTTGCGCGGAGTAATACGCCGCCCAAGAATTTTGGGTTACTTTTTTAACGTGAGAGGAGTAACAGGCCCCAATGACGGCCGCCAAAATCAAAATAACCAAAGCGGTTAATACGCCGCGTTTGTTTTGTTTGCAAAAATCAATAATGGCGGAAAGGAACGACACAAGAATATCTTTTTGTTCTGCCGGAGCAGTAGTTTGTTTTTTCATATCTTTCATTATAGTAAAATTTTGGGCTGGACCCAACCCCGCTAGTTGGCGGCGATGTCTTTTTCGGTTAATTGGCGGCATTCGATGCCGTTTTTGGCCAAAAATACAATACCGTCCTGGCTGCGGTCATACATATTTTTATAAAACACTTTTTTAATGCCCGCACTGACAATTACCTTAGCGCAGTGTACACACGGGGACCACGTTACATATACGGAGGCCCCTTGCGTGGCAATGCCGTTTTTGGCGGCAAAAGCGATGGCATTTTGTTCGGCGTGCAATTCATTTTCGATGGACCATTTGCCGTGCAAATCGTAGAACAGGCGGCTGGCGACAAAATCCGCATAAGTGGGGAACTTATCGCGGTAGTTTTCTTCATAAATTTTGGTAAAGTTTTCCTCGCAGTGCAGCTGCCCGGTAGGCGTGCCGTTAAACCCCATACTAATGACGCGGTTGTCCTTCACCAATACGGCCCCTACCTGCAGGCGGCAGCAGGTGGATTGTTCGGCCACCAGTTCGGCCATTTTAATAAATAAGCGGTGTTTGTTCTTCATATAAGAGGTTTTACTATTTTTTAAATACAAAAAACACGGCTGCCACTAAGCACGCAAAGCCGACAAAATGGTTCCATTTAAAGCTTTCTTTAAAATATACCGCCGAAAAACCGGCAAACACAACTAAGGTGATTACTTCCTGCATTACTTTTAATTGGGTAACAGAAAAATAATCACTTCCAATGCGGTTAGCCGGCACTTGCAGGCAATACTCAAAGAAAGCAATACCCCAGCTGGCTAAAATAACCAACCACAGGGCGCGGTTTTTAAATTTCAGGTGGCCATACCAAGCGGCCGTCATAAATAAGTTAGAAGCGCACAACAGTGCAACAGTTTTCCACATAACCCTTATATTATAGTAAATTATCCCCCCTCCCGGGCTTATGGAAAGTTTGCAAAAATCTAAGCGGTATGGAGTGGAATTTCGTATTATATAGTAGATTATTAAGGGAGGCCGCGGGTATGAAAAAAGCGCTTGTTTCGATAGCTATTATTGGTTTGTTGGCTGCTTTGCTGGCCTTGGCGTTTACGGCCGTGGTAGGGATAGTGGGCAAAGTGCTGTTTAAACCGGCTTCTTCTATTGGCCAAGCAGCCCCTGCTGTACAGCCCGCCCAGGTGCCCGCCGCGGCCGAACCGGTGCAGCGGCCTAATCAAGCGGGCGGGGCGGAGGGCTTTTTCCCGGCGGATTATGTTCTGCCAAGTAATTTTTGTGCAAGCGGGATCAATCGTTTTTCCCTGTATACCAGCGCTCCCGATCCTTGTACGGTAGACCAACATTCTGCCTGCCGCCAAGAAACCTTGCCTGACGGAACTTATGTGGAATATGTTTTTCTCCCTTCCGGGGCAATGGTAATGACACAACGCAGCCAGGACGGCCAACTGTTGAAGCGTTTGGGGGCGTCGCCTTTAACAAAAGTTCAGTATTTTCAAGAAAAAAACAAAATATGGTTCTTCTCCCAGGAAAACGACGCCTTGGAACAGTTAACGGTTCTCTCTGAAGCGTTTCCCAATCAAGCGGACGTGATTTCTTTCGACTCGTCCGGCCGCCCAACCGATTGCCAATGTGCAGACGGAACCTTATCGTGCTGTGGGCAGAAAGAGTACGATTTTTTGGGAAAGCCGAACACTTATTGCACGATGTTTCCGTCCGATCCTGTTTTTTGTGTAATAACGTGTTAAAACCGCGTGCAATAAAAATTATATTCTTGGTGTTAGAATTAAAGCGGCGTAGAGCCGCTGGGCGGTTTGTGCCGTCCTAAAACACAGGGCAAATATATATAATATGATTATGAAACAATTTCGCATTTTTTTACTTTTCGCCATGTTGCTTGCTGGCGTATGTGCGCACAGTAAAGTGATTGCCCCGGCAGAGGCTCCCGCCGGGGAAGGGGTGCCTGGGGCTTCGGCCTCGGTGCCGGGAGAGGCGCTTTCGCCTGCGGCCGAGGCCGCCAAGGACGCGGTTTTGCCGCCGGTTAACGGCCAAGCGGATACGTCCGCCGCGGAAACGACCGTCCACCCCAAGAAAAACGATAAACCGGCAATGGTTTTGCACGATGCCCAAGGAAACGTGCTGCCGGACATCAACGGCAAACTGACGCTGGACGATTGTATTCAAATCGCCTTGGCCAACAGCCCGCAGGCGGTGGCCGCCCAGCTGAATTTGCAAAATGCGTATGTTAATTTGAATTTGTCTAAAGCGGAGTTCTTGCCTACGCTGACGGCGGGCGCATCGCAGAGTTATTCTAATTCCAAAATGGACGGTTCTTCCCGCACGGACCATGGCTCTTCCGACGTTTATGCGCAGGCGCAGCTTTCTATTAGCGGAATTACGGATAAAGTGCGTAACGTCAAAATTCAGCAAGGCGCCGTGGAACAAGCCCAGCTGAATTTGGATAGCGTCAAAAACGATATTATCCGTACCGTAAAGAAAAACTATTACGCGCTGCTTTCGGCGGTGCGTGCGGTGGGCATTCGCACCCAATCGCGCGATTTGTACAAAGACCAATACGAACGCGCGGCGGAGTATTTCCGCCTGGGGCTGCGCCCGAAAGTGGACGTGACGACGGCTGAAGTAAACTTAAATAACGAAGAACTTAGCCTGATTCGCGCCAAAAACTTGGTTAAAACGTCTTCTGCCCAGTTGGCCAATTCCATGGGGGTTACGACGCCGAAAACCTTGGATATAGAAGACATCGCCGCGTTTGAAAAATTCGAGATGCCTTTTGACCAAGCCGTCAAAACCGCTTACGCCAACCGCCCGGACGTTCTTTCGGCGCAAACGGACGTACGCATCGGCCAAATTAAATTAAACCAGGCCAAAGCGGCGTATTTCCCCACGTTTTCTTTTTCGGCGGGATATTCCAAATACGGGGACGATTTTTCGTTGGATAACGAAGAAACCAAACTGTTGGCTTCCGTAGAGATACCGATTTTTAACGCGTTTAAAACCTACAACGGTGTGCGGCAGGCTAAAATTTCGCTGGAAAACACGGTAAATTCCAGCCGCAGCTTGCTCAACGATGTGTTTTTGGAAGTGCAAAGCGCGTATATTAATATGCAAGAAGCTTCGGAAAGTATCCCGATAGCGGAATTAAACGTGGAAAAAGCCAAAGAAAATTTGGACCTTGCCCGCGGCCGCTATAACGAAGGGATTGGGGATATTATAGAACTGAAAGATGCAGAAGTGTCCTATACGGACGCGGAACTGAGTTTACTGACCGCCCGGTATGATTATGCCTCTGCGGTGGCGGATTTGAAACAAGCCATGGGGACAAATTAATATGAAAAAGGAAAATATAGTTAAACGTATTGTAAAAGGTTTTTGGAAATTGGCGTGGTGGAAAAAAACGCTGATTATTGTGCTGCTGTTGGTGGCGGCGTGGGGCGTGAAAGCGTATTTCTTTTCGGCTCCGCCGGTGCCGCAGTACCGCACGGCGCGTGTGAAAAAAGGCGATATTGTGGACATTGTGGAAGCGTCCGGCCCGATTAACCCTGTCAACACTACGGAAGTGGGTGCGCTGGTGTCCGGTGAAATTTTAAAAATTTATGTGGATTACAATACCCAAGTGAAAAAAGGCGATTTGATGGCCATTATCGACCAAACGCAAATTTTGGCCTCTTTGGAAGAAGCCAAAGCGCGCTTGTCGTCGGCCAAAGAGAGCTTATCTTCGGCGGAAGTATCGTATCAGATGGCCAAAAAGAACTACGAGCGTTACCAAACTTTGTATGAAAAAGAATACGTCTCTAAAGTAAACTTGGAAGAATACGAACTGGCCTACGTTAACGCCAAAAGCAGTTTAAATGCGGCCCAGGCCAATGTGGTGCAGGCGCAGTCCAATTTGGATACGGCGGAAAAAGATTTGTCCAACACGACGATTGTTTCCCCGATTGACGGCGTAGTATTAACCAAAAAAGTAAGCGAAGGCCAAACCATTACGGCCGGTTTCTCTACGCCGGAACTGTTTGTGGTGGCGCAGGATTTAACCAAAATGCAGATTGAAGCCAAAGTGTCCGAGGCGGATATCGTTAAAATCCAGCCCGGCCAAGAGGCCGATTTTACGCTCGACGGCTATATGGGCGAAACCTTCCACGGCGTGGTGCGGCAGGTGCGCACTAATTATGTGGATACATCGGACACTACGACTTCTTCTTCCAGCAGTACCACTTACACCGTAATTGTGGACGTAGACAATGAAGACTTGCGTTTAAAACCGGGTATGACCGCCACCTTGACTATCCGTACGCAAGATAAAAAAGACGTGCTTTTGGTACCCAACGAAGCGCTGCGCTTCTCCCCCTCCACCAACCAGAATAAATACGAAAATACGGGCGTGTGGAAGGCCGAGCCGGGTATGCAGCCCCAGCGCGTGGACGTGACGATTGGTATTATCGCCACCAAGCAGACCGAAATTACCGGCGGCGACGTGGAAGAAGGCGATATGGTGATTGTAGGCGAAAATAACTTAAAAGCTTCTACCACCAGCACCGGTATGAACCCGCCGCGGCCCGGAAGACGGCGCTAGGAGGCGGTTATGGCGCTGATTGATACCCGCGATCTATATAAAATTTACACGCTGGGCGATGTGGAAGTGAAGGCCTTAAACGGCGTCAGTGTGTCGATTGAAAAAGGCGAATTTGTGGCGGTAATGGGGCCGTCTGGTTCGGGCAAGTCTACCTTTATGAACATTTTGGGCTGTTTGGATAAACCCACGCGCGGCACCTATATCTTAGACGGGATAGACGTTACCGCAACGGATTTATCCAAATTGGCCGGCGTGCGCAACCGCAAAATCGGGTTCGTGTTCCAGGGGTTTAACCTTATCAAACGCACCACCGCCGTAGAAAACGTGGAACTGCCAATGATTTACAACCATACGCCCGCCCACTTGCGCCGCCAAAAAGCGCTGGACGCGCTGAAGGCCGTAGGGCTCGAAAAGCGCGCTTTCCACCTGCCCAACCAGCTTTCCGGCGGCCAGCAGCAGCGCGTGGCCATTGCGCGTTCCTTGGTGTGCGATGCACCCATCATTTTTGCTGACGAGCCGACTGGTAACTTGGATACCAAAATGAGTATTGAAGTGATGGAATTGTTCACGCGCTTAAACAAAGAAATGGGCAAAACCATTATTTTGATTACGCACGAACCGGATATTGCGGAATATGCTTCGCGCCTGATTAAATTCAAAGACGGCGAAAAGATTAGCGACGAGGTAAAATAATATGTGGGATTCTTTTTACGCTATTTTTAAAATTTCGCTCAAAGCTATTTTTGCCAACAAAATGCGCGCCGCGCTGACGAGCTTGGGTATCGTTATCGGCGTGTCGGCGGTTATTACGATGTTGGCCGTCGGTTCCGGGGCGCAAAAAAGCGTAACGGACAGCGTTTCGCGCTTTGGCACGAACATTTTGTTCTTGCGCCAACCGTGGGACTTGGACGAAAGCATTTCCTCCCCCAAGGACGTAACAATGGATGACGTGTACGCTATCCGCCGGGTGGACGGTGTGGCTGCCGCCGCCCCGTACATTACCACCAGCTTTGATGTAAAATACTCCAACACCAGCGTTGCGTTAAGTGTGTTGGCCACGGACCCGGACATCTTTTTAACCTACGATTGGCCTATTGAAAGCGGGCGCGAATTTACCCAGCAGGAAGTGAACGATTATGCCCAGGTGATTGTGCTGGGCACTTCGGCCGCGCAGACCATTTTTAGCGATGTGGACCCGCTAAATAAAACGGTAGTATTAGACAACATCCCCTTTAAAGTGGTGGGCGTCGTCAAAAAAACGGGGCAGAGCGGTATGGGGTTTGATATGGACGAAGGCGCCTTAATCCCATATACCACCGGCAAAGTAAAAATGAACGCCGGGTGGAACAAATCGGACCGCCGCGCCCTGGACCGCGTGGTCATTAAAGTGGCCGATTTTAATACGATTGAAAACACCAAAGTGGACATTCAAAACACCGTGCGCAACACGCACCGTATCCACCCGCTGGGGAAAGACGATTTCCAGCTGGACGATTTTGCCTCGTTTATTGAACAAGCCAAAACGATGGGTAAAACCATGAGCCTGCTGCTGGGGGCCATTGGGGCCGTATCGCTGATTGTGGGCGGTATTGGGGTAATGAACATTATGCTCGTGTCGGTTACCGAGCGTACGCGCGAAATCGGTATTCGTATGGCTATTGGCGCCACCAGCTGGGATATCCGCCTGCAGTTTTTGGTGGAATCTGTGACGCTTTCCTGCATTGGCGGGCTGATAGGTATTTTGCTGGGGGTGGTGATTACGCTAATTGTGGCGGCCAACTCCACCATTCCGGCGGAGCTGAGCTTGTCGGCGGTATTATTATCCGTTGGGTTTTCGGCCGCTACCGGTGTGTTTTTCGGGTTTTATCCGGCCTATAAAGCTTCCAAACTTACCCCGATTGACGCCTTGCGCTACGAATAAAATTATTTTGGGGGTAAATCAAACCGTCCCGGTGCCAGCCGCACCAGGACGGTTTTTTATATAGGAACCGGTCCCTGCCGTTTTTAAAAGTACCGTTAAAAAAGATTTTGCTGGGGGCCAAAAGCTTTTTACCGTATTTGGGTAATTTGCCGCCCTATCGTACGCTAGGCAGTGTTCTCTATGCGGGTTTAGGGTTGTTGAACAGCAGGTTTTATGCTGCCTGTTCTGCGTTGCTTTTCCCCGTTTTATTTTAAAACCCCCGGCTTTCTGGCCGGGGGTTTTAAGTTAATTGTTTTCCAGCGGTTTATTTCCGGATTTACCCAAAAGGCGGTTTACTAACTTTTTCAGCCAATTGGTTTTGGGCGCTTTGGCCGTTTGGGCCGCGGCGTCTGCCGGGCTGCGTTCAATCCGTTTGAAAAGCAAAGCCGACAAGAACGCCAAGGCAGCAGGAATACCCACCATTGCCGCCGTGGTAGCTTCGGCCGAGGATAACACCCCCGTCGCCATTAATGTTTCCGCCAAGTTGGTCAGCATCATTGGGCCAAACGCGCACGAAATAGCACTGGCTACAATCAGCGAAACAATGCGGTCCTGCGTGCGTGCATTTTTAGCGGTGCGCGCAAAGGCCAGGGTAAACGCGGTGGAGATACCTACTTCCGCCGCAAACAGGGCCGCCGTTAAGGCGTAGACATTGTCGGAAAACGGCAGGGCGGCTAATCCCCCCACGCCCGAAAGCAGCGTGGCAACCGTCATATTGTTTTTAGGGAACCATTTCAAGAACCCTTTGGCTAAATTTCTGCCAATCAAAAACGGTACGGCAAACTGCAGCAAACCAAAAATATACTGGGACGAGGATCCTTGCGTTAATTCCGGCAGCAGAAACAGAAACCCGTTGTTGTAGGACATTTCCACCGCGTTCATTAACATTAACCCCGTCAACAGCCCGGCCACGCCTTTTTCTTCTTTAAACAAGCGGATATAGCTGTTGTTTTGGATAGAAGACGTCAGCTGATAGGCCCGGCGGTTTCTTTTGCCGGTTTCCGCTTCCGGCGCAGGGGCGGCCGGTTTGGGGTCCAGTACCGGTTTAGTGTTGGGAATTTTAGACAAATTGATGCCCATAGCGGCAGCCGCCACCAACGGAATGGGCAGGGCAAATGTAAAGCTCCAGTCCATTCCCAGTACTTTGGTGGAGATAAACGGAAACGCAAACGATGCCATCATACCCAGTGCGCGGCTGAATTCGGTATTGGCCATTCTTTTTTGCAGGACCAAATCGCTTGCGCCTTTGCTTAAATCGGTCATCATCGGGCCCACGGCATTGTGCACGAACACGCCCCCTGTGCTGGCCAACGTGATGCACCCCAAAATGTTATAAAAGTGTGCCCACATATCCGGCTGCGGTACGAATGCACCGTTTAACCCGAACAACGTCACCCCGGCGGTGAACCCGGTGCCCATCAGCGCCAGCCCCAAGTTCATAGAAGCTTTCCGCCCGAATTTTTGTTTCAGCCAGTTGGATAAAAAGGCTCCAACCGAGTAAGGCAAATAGGTGGCTACGGCTACTAAAATATTGTCGCTTAACGACAATTGGAAGCTGGACCCGATGTTGGCAATTACGGGGGTGGCTACTTCCAGCCCCATAATAAATGACGCCGCATACAGGCTGGCCCGTTGGATAGCGCCCTGCAGGCCGGTTGCCGCCTGCGGGTTGAACGCGGCCGGGTTGGACGGTGCTTTTTTAGAAGCAAATAATTTCTTAGCCGAGGCAAATACTTTTTTGGCGTTTTTCCACAATGCCGGAAGCGGCACCCCGCCATACAATACGCCTGCTTGCTCATTGGCCGAAGCGCTGGGGGTGCGGCTAAAGAAACTAAACGACGCTTTTTGGCCGTTGCCTACGCTTTGCGCCGCCCGTTGGAACGCCGTAAGTTTGCTGGCGGAAACTTCGCTCCCCCCCTCCGCTACAGAAAACGCATTGGCTTGCAAAGAAGTTTCGGCCGGGATAGTTAATTGGGGCAGCTTTACGGCAGCAAAGGCGGGCGCCAGCGGTGCATTTACGGCAGGCACCGGCGCGGGGACTGTTCCTTCGCGGCCTAAATTCATATATAAGGTGGTGGCTTCGGCCGAAGGGTCCGCCGCCATTACGTTTACTTTCCCCAGTTTTTCTAATACGGGGACAAACACTTCCGTTCCCTGCGTGCTGGCCGCCGCGCCGCCGGCGGGCAAAACAAGCCCTTGTTGGCGTGCATAGGCCGAAACACTTTTCCAAAGCGGGGTTGCGGTGGCGGCCTCGGACGCTAAGGCCGTCAATTCTTTTTGGGCTCCCAAGCGCAGCAAGGCTCTGGCGCAGGAGGCTTCCGCCACCGGCTTAAGCGGCGTTTGGGCGGCTTTGCGGTAGAAGTCCAAGATAACTGCGCCGTCTTTTTCCGTGCCGTAGAGGCCTAAAGCCACTACATCGGCTAAGGCTTGGCTGGCGGTGCGGGCAAAAGCATTTTTATTTTGCGCCGCATTTGTTACCCAGTCTGTCAAATCACCTTGCGGGACGGAAGAAAAAGAGGAAAGAGTTTGTTGCAAATCGTTGCGCCAAAAGTCGGCCGCACGCTGCATTTGCCCGGCGGTAGCGTTGCCCGCCAAGGCCACTTGCACAAATTCATTGCGCAACATTCCTTCCCGCACGTTTTGGTTAGGATAGGTTAAAATGCGTTCCGCCACGCGGGCCGTTTTGCCTTGGGCAATCCGTTCCCGAATTTGGGCATAGGTTAAATTTTCGCCCAAAGTGGCTTTAAAAACAGCTTCTTCTACACCGCGGCTTACCGCTTGATGGGTGGTTTCGTCCACCAAGCTTTTAACGGCCGGGGTTTCCAACGCTTGGGGAGCCGTTTGCTCCTCTTGAGCAGCCGGCACGCTTAATACGGGCGCCGGGTTGGTTGCCGCCGGGATTGCCGGCAGCCGTCCGGCAGCCGCTGCCGCCGGCACAGAGAGGGAAGTGCTTAACCGCGGGGCAATTACTTGTTTTGCCTCCGTAGCGGCCAAGGCTCTGAAACCGCGTACGATTTTTTGCGGAGACTGTTGAGCCCCAGCCGGCACGCAGTTAAGCACAAGGATGCTGACACTTACCCATAACGCTATGATTTTTTTCATTCTCTTTCTTTTTCCTCTTTCAATAAAAAACCCGCTCTTTCTAAAGGGCGGGTTTGTGTAAACACAACAAAAAAATTCAGTTATATTATATACAAACTCTCCTTTGTTCCTTATACATGGAAATACGGCCCATGCTAAAAATAACGGTTAGCATAGAACGGCCGGTATTATGTTTAAACAAAGCAGAGTTGTAATTCATTTTTTCTCACCAGCGGATTAAACCGCTAAAAAAACATCTTAAACATTATAGCAATTTGTTTTTAAAAAATGTTAAAAATCTTTATAATTATTTTTTTGTATTCGGCAAACGACACATTATTATAAAATAAGTTACAACAAAAAATACTAAAAAAGTTGCAATAAAAAACGCAGAAACGGGGTTATAACAATATGGATCCTAGATTAGCTGAAAGAACGGACGACGAACTCGTCCTGCTCTTTAAGTCCGGCTCAGGGGAAGCGTTTGAAGAATTGGTATACCGCTATAAAAACTCTCTGTACCAGTATATTATGAGTATGGTGCAGGACGAAGGCGCCGCCGGGGATTTGTTTCAGGAAGTATTTATCGCGCTTTTTAAACACGCCGATAAATACGAGCCGCGGGGCAAGTTTAAATCGTGGTTGTTTTTAACGGCGCGCAACCGGGTTTTAAATTTTTTTAGAGACCGGGACCAACTCACTTCCTTGGACCAAACGGACGAAGAAGGAAACGCTTTTTTGCACGATACGCTGCCGGACGGGGCACCCTCGCTGTTGGAGGATTTGGCCGGCCGCGAAACAGAAGCAGAAATCCGCCGGGCAACGTTGGAATTGCCGCAGCGGCAGCGCGAAATGATTTATTTGCGCCAATATTTGTCTTTTAAAGAAATTGCCGAATTGTTGGACAGGCCCTTGGGCACCGTGTTGGCCGACTGCCACCGGGCCGTAAAAAAACTGCAGCGCATTTTGGCGGCGCAGCAAGGGGCCGCACAAGAGGTAAACGTATGAAGTACTGCGAAAATGTGATGCTTTATGCATCGAATGAATTGGACGGGGCGGAAAAGGCCGAGTTTGAAAAACACTTGCAAACCTGTGCCGCTTGCCGGGCGGAACTGCGGCTGATGCAGCGCACGGAAGAAGCCTTGGCGGCTGCCGCGGCTCCGGCCAGCGTGGTGGAAGATTTATTCGCCAAAACTACCCGCCGTAAATCCTTTTTTGCCGGTTGGAAGCCGGCATTGGCAGGGACTGCCTTATTGGGCTTGGCAATGGTAATGGCCCTGGGGGTCCTGCAACCGGACAAAACCGCTTTTGACGCGTCGGAAGTGATTGCGTATATGAGCGAGAATTTGGACGAAGAATACCTGAATTTTTCGAACGACCTGGCGTTGTTTGAGCAGGAATTCTAACCGTAGGAGGGGTATATATGAAGAAAGTAATGTTAGTAGCGCTCCTTGCCGCGTTCTGCGTGCCCGCTTTTGCCGAAGGCTCGCGCGATTGCAAAGGAGATAATTGCCCGCAGCCCAAAAAGGCCGTAGCGGTGCAAGGGAAACACCACAAGAAAAACCAAGAAGATAAAAAAGACGCCCGCGCGGAAGAATTTAAAAAAGCCCGCAAAGAGCATAAAGCCAAAATGAGAGCCACCGAAGAAAAAATGGAAAAATTGGTGGAAGAATACAACAAGCTTAAAGCGGGTAAAAAGAAAGAAGCTAAAAAAGCGGAAATTGCCGAAATGGTAGCTTCTATCCGCGACGAACAGATCAAATTCAAAGAAGAACAACTGGCTAAATTTAAAGAACGCCTGGAGCAAATGCAGAAAGGCTTGGACGAAGAAAAATCCGACAAAGCCAAAAAAGCCTGGGTGGAAGAAAAAACCAACGCCGTGATTGCTGAAGAAGGCGATTTAGATGTTCTTTTTGGCCCCAAACCCGGCCCGCGCATGGGCCCCGGCCCGAAAGGCCCGCATATGGGCCCCGGACCTCAAGGGCGCCAAGATGTTCCTCCTGCTCCGCCGGCCGAACCGGCTGAAGCAGCCAAATAAGGTTTTTTAAAACTTCCGGCTCTTGTAAAAAGAGCCGGATTTTTTGTATCAGCCGCTGCCCGGATTTAAAAGAGTGGGTTTTCCCCCTTGTGTGGCGGCAAACAGTATCTGGCAATAAAAAACCGGGGCGTTTATAATGCCCCGGTTTTTAACAAGCGGATATCTTTATTTCAGCAATTCGGACCAAGCGTCTTTTTCCGCTTGGATTTGCTGTTTCGCGTCGTCCACTTTCTGCTGGAGTTGTTCTTTGGCAACGTCCGCGGCGGATTTTTGCCCGCTGGCTACGGCAGCCGCATTTTTGGCATCTTCGTAGGATTGCTTGGCGTCTAAAAGTTTCTGGCGGGTTTCAGCCGATTTTTGCAAGGCTTCTTCCAACGTCAAAGATTGGTTGGCGGTGGTGGCAGTGGTGGTGCCGGTGGAGGCACAGCCCGCAGCTAATACGGCGGCGGTTACAGCAAGAAGTAACGTCTTTTTCATAGTTTTGCTCCTTATTTAGTCTTTTTTCCATTTTATAACATATTGTTGGGATTGAAAATATTTTTTACATTAAGGCGTGTTTTTACCGTTGCTGAAAAACTTTGTAAAATGGGTAAAAAGCCAGGAGATTCTATATGTATTATGTAATTGCTGTGATTGTGGGAATTGGGGTAGGGTGTGCGTTTGCGTGGGTGTTTTATTCGGCACGGGCGAAAGCCGGCCAAGCCGAACACCAACGGTTGGCCGCCCTGGAACCGGAGGTAAACCGCCTGCGTGACGAAAATGCGGGGCTGCTGGTGGATAAAACGCGTTTGGAGCAGGAAAAGCTTTCTTTGGAACGCGAAAAAACGCTGATTGAAAAAAATTTTAAGGAACTGTCTTCCACCTATCAGGCGCAATTTTCGGAGTTAGCGTCCAAAATTTTGGACGATAAAGCCAAAGGCTTGGAGAGCAAAAATTCCGAAGTGCTGCGCCCGCTTACGATGCATTTGGAAAATTTTGTTAAAAAAGTGGCCGAAATGGAACGCCAAAATACCGCCGTGCAGGCCCGGTTGGAAAAAGGGCTCTCAGACGTGATTAAATCCACCGAAAAAATCGACCAAAGCGCCTTGCACTTAACCAATGCTATTAAAGGGGAATCGATTGTGCGCGGCAGCTGGGGCGAAGAAACCCTTAAACGTATTTTAGATGCGGCGGGAATGAAAGAAGGTTTGGATTATTACCAACAGGTTTCCGACGAAGGAAAACGCGTGGACGTGCAAATTGCCCTGCCCGGGGACCGCTGGATTGTGGTGGATTCCAAAACGATTTTCAACCATTATGTCCACTATTTTAATGCACAGGACCCGAAAGAAAAATCCGCCTTTTTGGCAGAGCATGTGAAAGACGTCAAAAAGACAATAAAAGACTTGAGCTCCAAAAAATACTATAAAAAATTTCAATCCACCGGCGATAAAGTCCAGCCCGATTATACGTTGATGTTCGTCTATCCCGAAAGCGCCCTGTTGGCAGCGGTGGAGGCGGACCCGGATATTTTGAACGAAGCCTGGAAAAACAATATTGCGCTGGTGTCGGCCACCTCTTTAATGAGTACTTTAAAAATGGTTTCCAAACTGTGGGACATAGATAAACAACACGAGTATATGGAAGATTTCAAAGACGATATTTTGAAACTGGTGGAAAAGTTCAACGACTTTTTGGTGAACTTTGCCAAGGCCGAAAACGCCGTGGCCAACGCGGCCGACGCCGTGAAGGTGGCCCGCGGCCATATAGACGGCAACCGCGGCGCTTTCCTGCCGGTGGCACAGCGGATTGTGGACATTTACGAAGTGCCGCTGACCAAAGACAACGCCCGCCTGCTTAAGCGGATGAACTACAATTACACCGGCCACAAAAGCAAAAATGCGCCCGCCGCCAAGGAATTAACCGGCCAGGAACCGCCCAAAGGATTGTTTGAGTGAATTTTCTTCTCGCAAAAAACCCGCCTAATGGCGGGTTTTTTGGCATTATGTTCGGCAACAAATGAAAATTAGGTATGGGGTGAAGTTTGGGGCTTGGTCTTTTCGCGGCCGGTTGGTGTGTGGAGAGCGCGTGCCCGTTTAAGCCCCTTAACCGCGGGTAAAGAAGCGGTCGTGTCCGTCGTCGTCTTGGTTATAATCGTGCCCGTCGGGGTTGTTCCAGGTCCAAAAATGGGCAACGCACAAGTAGGTCCCCAGTGCGCCTAAGAACGCGCTTAACGCGTAAAATCCGTGGCGCATCTGCCATTCGTACCCTTCGGTGCCCAGCCATTTGTGCATATAGTCCCAATCCGGCAGGGTTTCGGGCCCGGCGTTTAGCAGGCTGATGACCGGGTCCAAGCTGCAGCCGGCGTACTGCCCAACGCTGTAGCACGCCATCGCCAGCCAAAGCAAACATACGTCTGCTTGGATTTCTTTCCCTTTCTTTAAAAAATACAAAAAACATACCAGCGGAACCCCCAGTTCCATTAGGGTTCCCCCCCAGATAGAAACGGCGAAATTTCCGCCCGATAAAAACTGAAAAATGGGGTGCCCGGCTTCGTGTACGCCAATGGTCAGCAGCCAAAATATTCCGGCCAACGGGCAGTGGCGTGGGCCCACATACCAGCTGTACAAGAAATAAGTCCCGGCTGCAATAAATAAGATTCCCTTCCAGCCATATGCCCAAAACAAAGGGCCTTTGCGTTGAGGGTCCCAAAAATTCCAAAAACGGTTCCAAGCATTTCCCATAAATTTTCTATGCCTTTGTCTTAATTGTATGAGTAAAAGCAAAGGCTTGTTAGGCTTTGATTTTGCCAAATAATATATATTGTAACTTAAAACTAAAAAATATAATAATAAAGGAGCATGCTTTTTATCCATAATAAAGATAATTTTTTCTAGATAGGGAGAACCCGCGATGCGCAGGAATAATATTATATGGGGTTTGGCAGCCATTGCTTGTATGAGTGTGGCGGCGTCTGCACAGTCTTCGGTCAAGCACGAGCAGCGCCAAGCTTCCCGGAAGACAGTGGAAAACCATACTTTTACTTCTGTCGGCCAAGAATATATAGACGCTAAAAATTTTATAACAGAAAAGCTGGGGCTGCAGCTGGGGGTGGATATTTCTTACACGGCCCAGCGCCTGGCGCCCGGCGGCAAGCAAACAGCGGTGCAAGGAGTTTATTATCCGTACGTTACTTGGACGCTGTTCCAAGACCGGGCGTGGGGTTCGGGCGCGGTGAATTTTAACTACAATTTTGTGCATTATTGGGGGCAGGAAGGCGCTGCCCTGCAAGAGCGGGGCGGTGTGGTGGTGGCGTTTAATGACGCCGCAGCCGATGATGAAGATTTTTCCCAACTTACTTATACACACACCCTGCCGGGGCAATGGGATTGGCTGTCCGTGACGGTGGGGCAATTTCCGCTTTACAACTTTGACGGCACGGCCTATATGGATAATCAACAAACAGCATTAATGAATTATGCCCTGTCGCAAAATGCTTCGGCCGCTTATCCGGGGGCTTCTTTAGGAGCGTATGTGCAGGGGCAAACCGGCCAACTTACGGTGGCCGCCGGATACCAAGATGCTCAGAATATTTCCGGGGCGCAAATTCGAGGACGCAGTGCTTTTGGCGGCAAGTACACCGGCTTTGCTTCTGTGGCTTGGACGCCTGCCTTGCCTTGGGGTGCGGGGCAATACAGCTTTTTGTATTATTCCCAGCCGGCCGTAGCCCAACAGGACGAAAACGTAAACGGCTGGTCGGTAAATGCAGAGCAGTTTTTAGGCAAAAAATGGGTTGTTTTTGGCCGCGCCAATGGGTCCACCGGCGGCGCTGTACCAATTAAAAATTCTTACGCACTGGGGCTGGCTTGGGTAGACCCGCTGGACCGCAACCCGCAGGATGCCATTATCCTGGGTGCGGCGTATAACCGCCTGAGCGCGCTGGCGCTGGGATATCCCCCCCGCCTGCGCAAAAGCGAGAGCGTATTGGAATTGCAATGGGTATGGGGTATAGGAAAATTCCTCACGCTTACGCCGGATTTGCAAATTTACCCCAAGGCGGCCGCCCACCCAGGCCAGGGAATAACCACCGTGTTTGGTTTGCGGACAACCGTAATGTTGTAAGGCCTCTAATCCCGGGGCCGGTGTTGGGGCCGCGTGAGGTTTGATGGATATAAAAAACCCCGCTTTAGAGCGGGGTTTTTATTATACTTGCGGGGGTTGTTGTTTTTTCCGTTCAAATTTTTGGATTTCCTGCACGATGCCAGCCGTCAGTACGGCGGTTGTGATAGCAAAAAGCACCAACCCCATTGCTACGGTTATCCCGGTAATCAGGCGCCCAAAAAGGGTGATGGGAACGATGTCTCCATACCCCAGCGTAGTGAATGTTTCCAGCGACCACCACATAGCGTCCAGCATATTTTTAAAAACTTCAGGCTGCGCAGCGTGTTCCACCCGGAAAATCATAAACGAGCTCCACACCCACAGCATCAGCAAAAATGCGCCGCAAATGGCCAGTTCGCTTTTCTTTTCGCTTACTACATTGTTAACAAGCTGAATGGCGTTTGTGTAGCGCATCAGCATTAAAATGCGAAATACCCGCAGCATACGCACCATACCCGTCCCCAAAATAAAGAAAGGCGAAATGGCAAACAAATCAATCAACATTAAAGGCGTGCAGATGTATTTCAGCCGTCCGACAATTGGGCGCTTAAAGCGCGGGTCTTCCGTGCAGGTAATTATGCGCAGGGCGTATTCCAGCGCAAAAATAAGGCTCATTACTAAATCCAGGTGGTAAATCCACCGTTTTACTGTTGGGCTGATGTCCTTGACGCTTTCCAGTACATCTACCGGCACGCTAAGCAAAATAAGCGTGATAATCAGCGCGTTAAGCGCGGTGGTGACTTTGCTGCGGTTGTTAAATTGCAAAACATTGTAGAGATAATGTTTTGCGCTGTGAATGGTTTTAGTAATCATATGGAAATCCTCTAACAGGTTTACTTTAACAAAGCGGTGCAGGCGGAGCAAGCTATTTTTTAGGTTAGAATTATTATACAATACCTCTATGACAAACGACATCAAACAGGCAGCTAAATGGATTGAAAACGCGTCCTACGGAGTGGTATTTACCGGTGCCGGCGTAAGTGTGGAAAGCGGCATCGCGCCGTTTACCGGGCAGGGCGGGCTGTGGAACCAGTACGACCCGAAATATATTGAAATTAGTTTTTTTCAAATGCACCCGGCCGAGTCTTGGAAAGAAATGAAAAAGATTTTCTTTACCGATATGGACCAAGCGCAGCCCAACAAAGCGCACGAAGTAATTGCCCGCCTGGAGCGGCAGGGGTTTGTGAAAGGCGTAATTACGCAGAATATCGACGGATTGCACCAGCGGGCGGGCTCCCAAAATGTGCAGGAATTCCACGGTACGATTCATACGCTTTCGTGCACCACCTGCGGGCGGCGTTATAAGCTGGAGGATGTGGATATTTCGGCCGAACCGCCTTTGTGTTTTTGCGGCGGCATATTAAAGCCGGATTTTGTATTCTACGGGGAAGGAATCCCCCCGCGGGCGTACGAAAACTCACTGGAGATGGCCCAAAACGCCGATGTAATGATTATCGTGGGTACCGCCGGGCAAGTAATGCCTGCCTGCAGTTTGCCGCTGACGGCCAAACAGTATGGGGCAAAAATTATTGAAGTTAATCCGCACCCTTCGGCCTTTACGGGCTCGATGACGGATATGTATTTTCCGCAGCAAGCAGGCGCCTTTTTTGCCGCGCTGGAAAAAGAAATCCACTGGTAGGTGGGCCTGTTTTTAAACAGCGTTTGCATTGTGGGCGGGAAATTATTACACTGTAAATATATTTGCGTATACGGGGCTTGTATGAAAAAAGGATTTACCCTGATAGAGCTTTTAGTCGTGGTGCTTATTATTGGCATATTGGTTGCAATTGCGCTGCCCAATTATGGCCGCGCCGCGGAGCGTACCCGTTTGACGGAAGCTTTGGAATTGCTCAACAGTATTTCCCATGCCGAACGGCGCAAACAAATGCAAACAAGTAAGTATATGACGGATTACGGTACGCTGGACGTATCCCCCAAAGGTGCGGTGGGAAGCGTATATTATACGCGCGGGAACCCCGTAACGGGTGAAAATTGCAATGGGTTTGAAATTACGCTGGGCGCCAATGGAAACGACGGCCAGATAGAGGCGGTGCGCTATGCGCCCAACCGGAGTTTGGAATTTCAGTACAGCCTGCGCCGCTGGTATGACCACAACAATACCACTTGCGTAGGGCAAAATTACGCCGGAAAAGCCCTGTGTGCGGACGTTTGCGGGATTGAAACCGCCGTAGACGAATGTTGTATGGACGGCACAATTGGGGCCTGCCAAAATTAAGGTTGTTTCCCTTTCCCATAAAAACGCCCCGCTTAACGGCGGGGCGCTTTTTTATAGGGTTTAAGCTGGCATTGTGTTAAGCCAAGGAGGCCGCTTCTTGCTGGACGGATTTTTCCGTTTCGCGCATAGCGGCAAGGGTTTTTTCAAACAGGGTGTCCAATTCCCACCCCAGCATTTCGGCTCCTTGCTTGATTACTTCGCGCGAGCAGCCCGCGGCGAATTTTTTATCTTTAAACTTTTTCTTTAAACTGGCTACTTCCATATCGCATACGCTTTTGGAAGGACGCATGCGCGCCGCCGCGCCGATAAGGCCGGTCAGTTCGTCGGTGGCAAAGAGCACTTTTTCCATTTGGTGTTCGGGCTTTACGTCGCTTACCAGCCCGTAGCCGTGGCTGCAAACAGCGTGCACCAATTCCGGCTCGGCGTTAATTTCGGCTAACAATTCGGGCGCTTTTTTGCAGTGTTCTTGCGGGAATTGTTCAAAATCTACGTCGTGCAGCAGGCCGCACAAGGCCCAAAAATCGGCTTCTTGGGTGTAGCCCAAGTCGTTGGCTAAGTGGCGCATTACCGCTTCCACCGTTAATGCGTGCAGCAGGTGGAAAGGTTCTTTGTTGTATTTTTTTACGAGTTCCAGCGCCTCGGCGCGGGTGATATGGGTGTTCATATAAGCTCCAATTTAAAAATTACCAAGTATATTCGTCCAGCAAGAAAATTTTTACCGACGGATCTTCCTTCATATGGCGCACCATAAACGGTTTCTTTAAGCTGGGCCGTTTGGTGGAGGAATAATAAATAGCTTTAGGCATTTTTGGGAAATACGCCCGCAGATACGGGTATTTGCCAAAACTGGCGGATACGGCCGCCGGTTGGTATTTTTGCCATTCCTGCAAGGCGTTTTGGTTGATTTCTTTGCGGTTTTGCGGGTCGCTGAAATCTTTATCAAAGCTTTCGGGCACCTGCAAAAGCAGGTTTAAGCCTTTTTTGTTGATTAAGGCGGCCGTCTCTCCGGGGACAGTTTCCAAAAGCAAATTTTCCTGCGGGATATGGAACGCTTTGGCTGTGAGCAAAATTTGCTCTAATTGCTCCGGCGTTAGTTGGTTTTTTAAATCCAGCCAATAGGCCTTTTGCCCGGGGTTTTTTAGGGCGGCAAAAATATCGGCCAGTTTAATTTCTTGGGCCATTTCTTCCGGGTCGTGTGCTACCCAAAGGCTGCCGTTATCGTCGGTTTGCAGGTCAATTTCGTAACCGTCGTAGGCGGTTTCCTTGCGGGCGGCGCGGCGGGGCGTATTGACTTGGTGCAAATACAAAAGCGTTCCCGGGGCTTTCCATTCGGCGTGCGGGGCGGCCGGATTGGGTTCCTGCAGCAGTTCCACGGGCAGGAATTTCCATTCCGTGTATACATACATAAACGCCGCATACGCGCCGAAGGAAAAAACAAGCAGCAAAATAATATACAAAATAACGCGGGATTTCCTCATACAACCTCTCTTTTTAAAAGGACAAAAAAGAGCCGCTCCTTTGGCGCGGAGCGGCTGTGAATAGAGCTATTTATCAAAGCGGTTGGCGCCTTGGGTGCTGGGCAGCAGCAACAACACCAACACAATCAGGCTGCCCAAAAACGGAATACAAACCAAAAGCAGCCACCAGCCGGAAAAATCAATATCGTGCAAGCGGCGCACGGCAATGGCTAACGACGGAAGCAACACCGCCAGGTTGCACAGATAATACAATACATTCCCCGTATTGCCCAAGAAGCTCAGCACGAACGCCAATACGGCAAATACGATGATGTTAAACAACACAAACAGCCAGTATTGTTTGCGGGTCGCGCGGCCGGAAAAATTTATGTATTGTTTTTTCAACACGTCTAAGTAATAGGTTTTAAATAGGTTCATAAAGTCTCCTTTCTTTTTTACAGCATACAATAAAAATACCTCCTTGGCAAGAAAACAAAGCGAGTTTGTCGACGGAGGTGTACGCTGTTAGCGTTTTAGCGCACAGACAGCTTCCAACTCTGTTTGGGTAAACCCAAACAGGGCCCCAGCTTGTTGATCCGCCTGCGCTTGCAAGGCGGCAATATCTGCGTGCGGGTTCGCGGATTTTAAGTGGTAAATTTTCCGGGCGAGTGTTTCCAGCCGGCGTTGCTGGGCCGGGGCCGCGTAAGGCACGGGGAGCGCTTTAAGCGGCTGTGAATAGAGCTCCAGCAGTTTGCCTTTGCGTTTGCCCCGGCAAGAAAGCCAAGCATAGTACGGCGCCGAATTGAGCAACCCCAGCAAAAACCATAGCGACAGCCCTTTTTGAGGACGGGAAATAAAATACACGTCGGAACTGGCATACCACGCCCCCGGAGCAAAGGCAAATGTGTTGGCCGCGGCGCGCTGAGGAGCCACGATTTTGTCCGCTTCAAAATTCATTTTCCGTCGGACGGAACCAAACCAGTAAATTCCTTTTGCCAACAGTTTGTCCATTCCGTTATTATTTTGTTTTCTTGCCAACAGTACCGGGCGGAAACGCTCCAAATGGGTGCGCAAATGGGGATATAGGGCAAAATCCAAGTTACGGTCGTTGGGGTAGAAAAAATCCACCAGCCAGTTTTTGGGCTGTTGGGCGGCGGTGTAGGCGGAAATGTCCGAATTTTTAAAAAACGGTTTTAATTTGGCTTGTTCGGCCGACGATAAAGAGAGCTCGTCTCGTTCGCGCGCGGAAAGCACAAAAACGCCGTCCCCCTTTTGTACGCCGGGCAACGCAAAGCGGCGCAGGTGTGCGGCGGATATTTTGTCGCAGCCGGTCATTAGCCCGTTGGATATATGCGCCACCTGCCCCAAGGTGTGCGCCGCGGCTTCCATTTTAGCCAAAGCACTGTTCAGCGCGGCGTTTGGCAAGGGGCGGGTTTGCAAAAACAAATCGGGCCCGCGGTAGAGGTCTTTTTGCGGCAAAAGCTTCCCGCCCAGGCGGCACAAGGGCTTTTGGGGCGCGGCTGTTTTTTGAAAGATACTGATTAGGCTGTGTTCCCCGGCGGCTAAATCAAAAAGGCGTTCTTCTTCAAAATCTTGCAAATACAATAGGGCTGTTTGCCCGTGCAGTTGTGCCCGGAGGGTTTTCGCACCGGCGGCGGAAGCAAAATAAGGCGGCGTTAAAAACGCCCCAATTCCCCCCTCTTTTAAGAGCCGCAGCGATAGATAAAAAAAGAAATAAAGCAAATCGCTTTTTGCTTCGGCATAAGTGCGCCAGAGCGGGTTTTGGCGCAGCGAGGCAAAAACGGCGCGGTGGTGTTTTTGCCCCAGGTAGGGCGGATTGGAAAGGAAAAGGTCAAACCCGCCGTTTGCCGCCACTTGCGGGAAGGCGTCTTCCCATATGCTTTTTTTGTTTACGGCGGCTAAAGCGTCCCCCGTCAGAATATGCCTAATAGGGGCGTGTGTGGGGCGAATGCCGGCCTGCACCAATAAAACGGCGGCGCGCAGTTGCAAATCTGCCAAGGCTTCGGCGGAGATATCCCCCGCGTATAGGTTGTTTTCAAAAATAGCTGTTAGCGCTTGTCCTTTTTTAAAAAGGGGGTTTAATCGCAGGCGCAAGTCGGCCAGTTCCAGCGCCAACGGAATGAGAAGCCCGCCCGTGCCGGCGGCCGGGTCGCAGAGGGTTAAGCGGGCTAGTATACCTTCTATGCGCTGGGGCTGAAGCGACGGAGAAAGCGGGTTCCCGGCAAGCAGGCCGCGGGCGGCTTCTTCCGGCAGGCCGGCGTGGTGAACCAAAACACAACCCAAGGCTTGTTGGGCCAAGTGCTTGGCCGCAGGCCAAGGAGTATAAAAAACGCCGGCGGGTTTACGCTCCGTTGAAAAAAATTCGGTCAGCAGGCCCAGCGAGTTTTGGCTTAACGTATGGGGCACGGGCGTTTGGCTGATGGGCAGTGTATCGAGCAGTTGCTGGGCTTTGGGCGGCAAAGGAAGAGCCTCTCCCGACAAAAAGGGTTTTAACCACGGGCTATGCGGGGCGGTTAAACGGAGGGCGAAAGCCTGCCGCAAGGCAGTGTAAGCCGTTTGCGGGGTAAAACCTTCCGCATACAGAATGCGCTGCAGGCGGCGCAGGAGGGCGGTGTTCATGGGTGGTGTCCCCTGCTTATTAAGCGGTGGCGGATAAGGAAACTTTCATAAAGGGCTTTTTGTTTTTCCAACCGATAATAACGGGTATAGAAGGATAAATCTTCCGGCGTTTGGGTGCGCAAGTCGGCCAATTGTTGGTTTAGGGCGCGGATTTTGGCGGGGAGTTGGCGTTCGGATTCTTGGGCAGTCATTTTTCGCAGTTGCAAGCCCTCTTGCGGCCCCACAATAATATCCGGCCACAATGTGCCTAGACGCAGGGATTGTTCGTACGGAACGGAAAACGCTTCTGCCACGGCGTAAGGTTCGTATACGGGTGCCAGGCGGGAAAGGAGCGATTTAAGCTGCGTGTATTGGGCAAAATGGTCGCCCGATTGGGATAAAAGCGGCTGCGCGGAAGCAAGTTTGTCTAAGTGGTAGCGCCAAAAACCGAGCCGTTGGGCGTCGGTCATAGGGCAGTCGTCTCCGGGCAGATTGGCTTTTAGGGCCCGTTTGCGGCGCATGATAAGGGACGGGCGCTTTTCTTTCGCCCCGGCCAATACTTCCTGAAGCGTAGTAAAATAAATCAGGCGTAATTTTTGTACATAATACCGTTCAAATTCGTTATTTTGCAAGCGGGTAGGATCTTTGCCCAGCAGGGTATTTAAATCGGCTCGGATACGGGACAAGGTTTGCTGGGCCCAGGCTTTTTGCTCGGCTAGCGTGTGCAACGCGGCAAAATGCTCGATTTCTTTGGGGTAGAGCACAAAAGCCGGCGGCTGGACGGGGTCTTGCAGCAGGCGGGCTACTTGCTCTTTCGAAAATAGACCCGAAGAAAATACCTCCGGCAGTTCCCCTTGATAGAAAGTCTCCAGCTCGGCTAATGTGTTGGACAAAATATTTTGGTGCCGCCAAAAAGCGGCTTCTTCGGCGTGGGCGCCCGGTTGGGAAGAAACCCAGTTAAAAAGCCGCGCATCACGGTCGTGAAAATAGGCCACTTTCCCCAGTTGCAATTTGGGATTATTGGTTTTTTGCAGGAGGGCTTCTTTTTCCATACGGCTAAATACGCCTGAATGCCCCACACGGTGGCGCAGCCAATTGGCGGCGGTTGTTTTGACGGCGTACCCTGTGGCGGCGTTGGAAAGAGGCCGCAGCTGCAGCGCCTGGCCGTTAGTGGGCAGTTTGGCTTTGGCAAGCAAGGCCTGCCACACTTGTTTCCCCCCGCGAAACCAAGGCGAAACAAACTGCGCTTGGGCCGGCGCACAAAGGCCGGCCAGTAGGGTTCCGGTTAATAAAACGGATAAGATAAAATTTGTTTTGCCCGGTTGGTGCATAAGCAGGCTCCTTTTCTTATTATAAAAGAAAACCCCGCCCGCCTCAATGGGCTAAAAGGCCCATCTGCCAAGAGCATTTGGGCCTAGAGTAAGGCAAAACCTCTTTTGCCGGGGAAGCGTCGCTCCAAACGGGTTTGGCGTGTAGAACCCAAAAAAAGCGGGCTGTTTTTTAAACAGCCCGCCTAAGCAATACGTTTGGTTATTTGACCTTTTTGCCTTGTTCCAAGAGCAAGGTAAACGTGGTCATATTCGTGATTTCCGCTGGGCCGAAGTACTGAATCGGGCCAGGGAACACATACAAGTCCGCTTCCGCCCACAAGGCGCGGTTTTTAGCCAAGTGTTTGAAGGGCTCGCCTTTAAGTTCCACCAAGGCTTTTTTGATGACGGGTTTTTCTTTGCCTTTGCGGCGTTCGATGTTCATCATCATCGTCAGCGGGATACCGCCGCATTCCCAGTCCTGGGCTTTTTTGGTCAGTTTGCGCACGGAGGACAAATAGCCCGAGCACTTGTTGAGCGCCAATACCGCCGCGTTGTAGCCCAGCGCGTAAGTGTAGTTGGCGTCAAAGGTGGAGGGCACGCCGCAGCGGCCTTCGTAACCAAAGAAGTGGGTGATAGCCGAGAATTTACCGTCGTACTTGCCGGCTTTTTTCATTTCGGCCAATTTGGTGCGGATCATTTCCACCAGCAGTTTTTCGGTTTCAATCAAGGAAACCTGTACGTTGCCGTGCGGATCGCGGTCCAACATCAGCTGGCTGGCGATGCCGTCGGGCAGGGATTTCATCAAATCCGCCAATTTGGCCGGCAGTTTGGAAATGATGAACGCTTTCTTTTCCGCCACGGTGTTCATTTTGGCCAGTTCAGCTTCGTTTTCGGCCAGCGAGTCGTTGAGCGCGCTGATGAGTTCTTTCATTTCCGGGATAAATTCAATTAATCCTTCCGGCACCAGCACCACGCCGAAGTTCTTGCCCGCTTTGGCGCGTTTGGCAATCAGCTGGGCCAGGTTGTCCACAATTTGGCCCAAGGTCATTTTTTTGGCCAACACTTCTTCGCCAATCAGCGCGGCGTTGGGGTGGGTTTTAAAGGCCACTTCCAGCGTGATGTGCGAAGCGCTTCTGCCCATCAAGCGGATAAAGTGCCAGTATTTGCGCGCGGAGTTTACGTCGCGGCAGATGTTGCCTACGAGTTCGGCGTAAATTTTGGTGGCGGTATCGAAGCCGAAAGAAGTTTCGATTTGTTTGTTTTTCAGGTCGCCGTCAATGGTCTTGGGTACGCCAATCACGCTGATGTCCACCCCTTGTTGTTTGAGGTATTCGGCAATTACGCAGGCGTTGGTGTTGGAGTCGTCGCCCCCCACCACAACCAAGGCGTCCATTTTGTTGGCAATTAAATTGTCTTTGGCGGCTTTTAATTGTTCGTCAGTTTCAATTTTGGTGCGGCCGGACTGGATTAAATCAAATCCGCCGGTGTTGCGGTAATCTTTCATTAAAGTGGGCGTAATTTCCACCCATTTGTTTTCCACAATGCCGCTGGGGCCGCCCAAGAAACCAAATAATTTGTTTTTGGAGTTGGCTTTTTTCAGTCCGTCCAAAAGCCCACCAATCACGTTGTGGCCGCCCGGGGCTTGTCCGCCGGAGAGCACCACCCCCACGCGCACGGCTTTTTTGCACGCGGCGGAGTTGGCGCCTTTTACAAAGGTAATTTCCGGCAGGCCGTAGGTGTTAGGGAAAATCCGTTTAACGGCGGCCTGGTCAGCTACGCTTTTGGTGGCTTTGCCGAGTTTCGGCTTTACAAAAGCGGGGCCTTTTTTAAGAATAGAAGGCAGCTCCGGCTGGAATTTGCAGCGGTGCCGCTGAAGTTGGGAACATTCGCATTTTACAGTGCGTTTAGTGGACATTGTCATCTCCTTAACAAAATGAAAATCCTTTATTTATTATACCAAATTCCTTACGCGTAAGAGGTGTTTGCCCGGGCGGCCGCGTGTGGCGGCCGGTTAGAAATTAAACCAAAGTTGGCGGTCGGTTTGGCTGTCTGGGTCGGGCGGGTTGGAAAGAGTCAACCCAATTAAGCGCACTTTTTTGGCGTGTAAAGGCGTTTGTTCCAGTAAGTTTTTCCCCGCCGCAAAAAAAGCGCTTTCCGACGGAATAATTTGTTCAAACGTCTGCGAACGGGTGATTTGTTTAAAGTCTGCAAATTTTAATTTTAGGGTGACGGTCTTCCCGCGGAAATTTATTTTTTCGGCGTGTTGCCAGGCTTTTTGGGCCATTTGGGTTAATTCGTCAAGCAAAATGGAAATATCGTCGGTATCGCGGGCGAAAGTCGTTTCCGCCCCGGCGGACAAATGCTTGCGGTGGGGTTCTACGGGGCGGTTATCTATGCCGCGAGCATAGCCAAAGTAGGCGTGCCCCATTTTGCCAAAATGGCGCACCAGGTCGGCTTCGGTTTGTTGGCGGAGGTCCTCCCCGGTATAGATGCCTAAGCGGTGCATTTTTTCAGCGGTTACTTTGCCGATGCCAAAAAACTTTTCCACCGGCAGCCGGGCGACAAAGCGTTCTACATTTTTGGGGGTAATTACAAAAAGGCCGTTGGGCTTTTGATAGTCCGAAGCAATTTTGGCCAGCATTTTGTTAACCGATACGCCCGCAGACGCCGTTAAACAAGTGCGCTGCCAGATAAGTTCTTTTATTTCTTTGGCGGCCTCGGTGGCGCAGGGCAGGTGGGATACGTCCAAAAAAGCTTCGTCGATAGAAAGGGGTTCCACCAAGTCGGTATATTGGCGAAAAATGGAACGTATGGTGCGCGAAATATGTTTGTATATATGCATTCGGGCCGGAACAAAAATCAGTTCCGGGCAGAGCTTTTTGGCGCGCTCGGCCGACATAGCGGAGTGTACCCCAAAGCGGCGGGCTTCGTAGCTGGCAGTGGCCACCACTCCACGCGGGCCGGCGTGCCCCACGGCAACCGGTTTGCCGCAAAGGGCCGGATTGTCGCGCTGTTCCACGGAGGCAAAGAAAGCGTCCATATCAATATGAATGATTTTGCGTACCGGCATAGAGAGCCCCAAAGCTATATTGTAGCACTTCGGCAAGAGGTGAAATAAAAAGGCCAGCAAACCATCTGCCGGCCTAAAAGAATACCCCCAATAGGAATCGAACCTATATCCCCTGCTTAGAAGGCAGATGCTCTATCCATTGAGCTATGGGGGCAACAAATTTTTATTACCTATTTATTTTACAAAAAAAATAATAAACATTCAAAGTTTAGCGCCCCCTGGAGGCAAAAGACAGAAAAGGACCCAGAAACACCTAGGCCTAAAATCTCAAAAAATTAGGTCTAAATTTTCTAGATTTATTAAGGGAAAAATAGCATATTAAAAAAATAAAAAATAAAAGGAACAAAGGAGCATACTTATGAAAAACTTGTTAGTTACACTCTTAATGCTCTGTCTTTCTGTTTCCGGATTTGCTCAAGCGGACAAACTTGGGAATGTAGGTAAGGCACTGGTGAAACAAAAAATTGTTACGCCGAATATTTCCAGCAAAGTTTACCGGGCCAATTATGCACTAACGAACCAAGCCATGTCGGCTTTTAATCAAATCTATACCCAACAAGTCGCGGCAGTGCTGACTGACCAAAATTTAACGGAAGCCGTCCGCTTTCAGGTATTGGAACAGCTGAAAAAACAATCAGCCGAAAATTTATCCAGGCTCAACTCGCAGATGGAAAAAGAATACGCACAATGGGCCGATGTCCTGCTGCGGGAACGCAACCCTAATTTCTTGCCGAAAAAGGATTCTTCTATCCCGGGGCTGTTGGCCCAATCGCCTGACCCCAAGAAGTATCCGCATATGACCTTGCGCTTTTACCGGGAGTGGCTGTCCCTGATTCCGGACTATGAAGAACTGCCGGAAGATTTTGGCGTACTGGTGAGCGCCCTTAAAAAACGCTTGGACGCGATTGACGTGGATATTAAAGTCCAACATGCGGCCTTTTTAAAGGCGAAAAAAGAATTAGACGCCGTGGACGAGTTTGAATTGAAGCGCTTTTACCGCAAACAAATGAGGGACGCTTCCCGCAGAATGGTTAAACTTTCTAAAGAAGCGGCGCAGTGCGTATCGGATTTAGTGTATATGCTCAATCTGTATCCTTCTTTATTTAAAGAATCGCTGACCTTGCTGGCCGCTAAAATTGATAACGGTTTGCAAACAGAGTTTAACACTTATCTGCGCAGCAAAATAAATATTCCGTCGCAGCGGGCTAAATCGCTGGTTAAAAGGCCGCTGGGTTTTACCACTGCGCCGATTCCCAAGGGACCCGAACTTCCCCACGGAATAACCTTTACCGGACACAAATAAAAAAATCCCCGCTTTGGCGGGGATTTTTTTCACCCTATTTCCGGCGTACAAAATGGTAAAATAATAACATCTGGTACCAGGAGTATTTGCATGGTTAAAAATTTATCGTTTTCTTATTCCAAGCTGGGTATGTATAAGGAATGCCCCCAGAAGTACAAATTCCGCTACATACATATGCTTCCGGAACAGCCCAAGTCCTATTTTGCGTTTGGGACGGCGTTGCACGAAGTGATGGAATATGTCTATAACCCTGCCAACCCGGCTTTTCCCACGCTGGAGCAGGCTCTCGCTTTTTTTGAACAACATTGGAATAAAACCTCTTTCGAACAAAAAGGCTATCCCTCGCTGGAAAAGGAACTGGCCGGCTTTGCCGAAGGGCGCCGCATTATCGAAGCTTACTATGCCAAGTACGCGGCGTCGTTTTTCCACCCGCTTTCCGTAGAAATGAAAAGCACCCTGGAAATGGACGGCCTAAATTTAATTAGTATTTTGGATCGTATCGATTATTTAGGCGACGGTAAAATTAAAATTTTAGATTATAAAACCGGCAAAGCTGTTCCGCGTGAACCGGAACAGCTGTATATGTACCAAAAAGTGGCGGAAAATTCCCCCGCCATTAAAGCTTTGGTGCAAAAACAGGATCCCTCTGCCAAAGAGTTGCGCGTTGCCCAACTAAGCTTCTATCATTTGCCGACGTTGGAAGAAGTTTCGTTTGAGCGCGTGCCCGATAAGGAAATTTTTACATTTTGGCAGGGCGTTTTGCAGGTGGCGGATAAAATCCGCGCCGGGAAATTTGACCCTACCCCCGGCGAGAACCAATGCCGCTGGTGCGATTACCGCAATATTTGCCCCGTGTTTACCGGCAAAGAATACGACCCGCTGGGTGCTAAAGCGGCCTTCCCGCCGCAAGGCGCTGCGGCGGCGGTTCCACAACAGCCCGGCAACGAGCTGGATTTGTTAAGCGATAAAGTTGACCGCTGCGGAGAGCTGTTGGCGCAGGCCAAGCAATTACAGCAGGAAATTATCGCCCTGATGCGTAAAAACCATTTTGAACGACACTTTGGCAAACACTTTAAAGCGGAACTTGCCCGGGTGGAAAAGTTGGAATTTACCGATAAAGAAAAAGTGGTGGAATTACTGCGTACGTTAAAGTTGCTGGCTAAAGTATTGGTGCCCACGCAAAGCACGGTGGCCGGATTGCTGTCCGATGCTTCCGTGCCGGCGCAAGCTAAGGCCCAGCTGCAGGCGTTTGCCCGCAAAACGGAGGAAGAAAAATTAAATATTGAAAAGGCGGATTAGTATTATGGCTGTGAACAAAAAAGACTTTCGTGTAAAACTCTCTTTGCTTTTTATTTTGGCCGCGGCCTTGCTGTATACGGCCGCCCGCCTGGCACTACTCCTTTTAAACCCCGACTTTTTTGCCCCCCTGTCCGGGGCGGAAATTGCTTCGGCTTTTTTAAACGGCTTACGGTTTGATTTCGCTATGATCGCGCTTTTTATGGGGCCGTTTATCTTTTTGCTGAACTTGCCCTTTAAATCCCCCCGTTGGGTAAAATGCTGGACGGGTGTTTTGCTGACGGAATGGATTGTGATGGCCGGTTTTTTGATTGGCGATTTGATTTATTTCCCCAAAGTAAACCGTCACATCGCGGAGGAAATTATCCAGCTTACCAACGACTGGGGCTTTATTTTATCCTATATGGTTACGCAAACGTGGCTGCCGCTTATTCTGCTGCTGGGGCTGTTGGGTGCGGCGATGTGGGGTTTTTCCCGTTTTACCGATAAGCATTACCAAGCGCGTTCCTGGCCGCTGGCTAAGACGGCTGGTTTGTTGTTGGGGATTATTGCTTTAGCCGTATTAGGAATCCGCGGGCACTGGGGCGGAGGGAAATCTTTGGGCGTGGCGGACGTGTATAATTATACTTCGTCGGCGGCGGGATCGGTGTTAACGCTGAACGGGGTGTTTACCGCCTATCAGGTGGGGCGAAAGGGAACGGTGGACGTAAAAAATCCCTACCCGCAGGAACAAGCTCTCGCGCAAGCCGAAAAACAGTTTATTTCTCCGGACGAAAAACTGCTGGACGAACATTACCCGCTTATGCGGCAGCGCGTCCAAGAACCGCAGCCCAAGCCGTATAATGTGCTGATTGTGCTGCTGGAAGGGTGGCACCCGTATTATATAGACGGGTTGTCCCACAACGGCTTTAAAGCTACGCCGGTTTTTGACCAAATCCTCAAAGAGGGTGTCTCGTTTACGAATGCCTATGCCGTGGGGCAGCGCAGTATTGTAGGGTTTGGGGCTGTTTTTGCCGGACTGCCTTGGGTGCCGGGCCTGCCCTCTTTTGGATATGGGTTGGAACTGGCGGCGCTTTCCCCTATGCCGCACCATTTTTCTGAGGCGGGCTATTACACGTTTTTCGCCCAAACCTCGCACCGCAGTTCCTACCGCTTGTGTGCGTTGGCTTCGTATTTAGGTGCCCAGGAAAGTTACGGTTGGGAGGATATGCCCCAGCTGCTGCCTTACAAAGAGGAAGCGCCTTTTGGCTATGATTACGATTTAATGATGTTCGCGGCGGATAAAATCAAAAACCGCAAAAAACCGCATTTTATGGGAATGCTTTTTACCGGTATTACGCACGAACCGTTTACGTCCACCTTGCCGCAGTTTGACAAGTACCCTTACGATTCGTGGGAGCATGGGTTTTTAAATACACTTTCGTTTGCGGATTGGTCTATTGGCGAATTGCTTAAACGCGCTAAGGAAGACGGCTGGTTCGACGATACTATTTTTGTGTTTGTGGCCGACCATAACTCCGGCGGCCCGGCCGAAGATACGTTGCGTAACCGGTTTCGTATTCCGTTGGTGATTTATGCCCCCAAAATTTTGAAGCCGCGCCAGATAGAGTACATTGTTTCCCAAACGGATTTAATCCCCACCCTCTACCGTTTGACGGGGCTAAACCCGGTCTACACTGCTTTTGGGCGGGATATGCTGGAGGACGTGCCAGGCCGTACGGCGCTGGTATCGGACGGATTTAACGTGGGGTTGGTGACTGAGAAAGGCGAAGTGCGCCACGGGGGCGGGAAGGTGATTTCTTCGCAAGCCTATACGGACGATTTTAACGTAGACCAAGCCGAACAGCATTTGTTGGCGTTGGATAAAGCCGCTTCCTACTTGCTTAACAACAACCGGTGGTATAACCCGGCTTTTGATAAGCCCGACGAGGAGTTGAATGAAAACTGAAAAGTTAATTGTTGCCCTGGATCAAGGAACCTCCGGCTCGCGTGCGTTTGCCGTGGCGGCGGACGGCTCTATCCGGGCGCAAAAAAGCGCGCCGTTGGCGCCCTGCCGGCCTGGGGAGGGATTATCGGAATACGATGCCCAAACCCTCTTGCAAAGCCAGCTGGGTGTGTTAAATGATTTGCTGGCGGAAGTGGGCCCGCAGCAGGTAGCCGCATTGGCGGTTACTTCGCAACGGTCCACCATTGTTTTGTGGGATAAACAAACCGGCCGCGCCGTGGCGCCGGTACTCAGTTGGGAAGACGGCCGCGCCGCGGCCGAGGCGCAGCAGGCGGATATTTCCCAAGAGGAAATACACTCCTTAACCGGTTTGTACAAAACGCCATATTTTTCCGCTCCTAAAATTGCCTGGTGCCTTAAACATTCTCCTCAAGCGGCGGCCGCTTTGCAAGCCGGGCAGCTGTGCGCGGCGCCGGTGGCTTCTTATTTAATTTGGCACCTTACAAAAGGCAACACCTTCGCCGTTGACCCCACGTTGGCGCAGCGTATGCTGTTGTTGGATATTCGTTCCCAAAAGTGGAGTACTAAGCTTTGCCAAGCCTTTGGTGTGGCGGAGCGTTGTTTGCCCGATATCCGCCCCAGCGTATCGGATTATGGCGTATATGAATACCAGGGAGTACGCATTCCAATTACCGTTTGCCTAGGAGACCAGCAGGCCTCTGTGGCTTTTATGCAGCTAGAGCCCGGGCAAGCCTGCATTAATTACGGCACGGGAGCTTTTTTGCTCTATAATGCCGGGACGGAAAAACCGGTGTTCTTGCCCGGAATGTTGACTTCGCTTTCGGCCAGCGGGCCGGACGGAAAGAGTGCTTTTTTATTGGAAGGCCCCGTCAATGCGGCGGGCAGTGCGGTGCAATGGCTGCGTGCCCAGGGAATAACTTTCGACCCGGCCGAAACCGACGACCTTTGCCGCCAAGCCCAGCACCCTATTTGGTTCTTGCCAGCTTTGGGCGGTTTGGGGGCGCCGTATTGGGATTTTTCTTTTTCGCCGGTGGCCGCCGGCTTGTCCCCCCGCACCCGACGGGCGGATTGGGTGGCCGGCGTATTGCGCGCAATTGCTTTTTTGATAGCGGATATTGCCGCTTATTTGCAGGCAAATGGCTTTCCGATTTCTGCTTCGATAAGCGTTTCGGGCGGGTTGGCCCGGTCGGGGTGGTTATTGCAAACTCAGGCGGATTTGCTGCAACGGCCTCTTCGTGCTATACAGGAGGCTGAAAGCACTGTCCTGGGGGCTGCCCGGTTGGCGGCTGCTGTGCCTGCTTGGCACGCGGCAGAGGCCGGAAATGTCTTGCCAAAACTGCCGCCGGAACAAGCCCGGCAGCTGTATGCGCAGTGGCGCGCCTTTGTAGAGTGGTGCCGAAAATTTCCAGCTGCATAAAAAAGCCCCGTATAAGGGGCTTTTTTTATGCGGGGGTATTCCCCCAACCGCCTGCTTGCGGAGCAAACAATTTCTAGGCGGGTTGGGTGAAAAAAACCCGGAGCCTGCAGGCTCCGGGTAAAAGTACAGAAAAACCAATTATTTGGCAGGTTTTTCTTCTACCAATACGGAAGGTTCTTCCGGTTGTTTGGTTTTGCCTAATTGTTCGGCTACTTGGCGGTCAATTTCTTCCTGCATAGCGGCTTCCCGCTGAGCTTTTGCGGCGTCCAACTGTTGCTGCAAGCGGATAAGTTCGGGGTCGTCCTGCGTTTTGGCTTGATATTCCTGTTCCAATTTGGCGCGCAGTTCGGCTTCTTTAGCGGCTTCGGCGGCCGCTTTTTCTTCTTGCAGCTGTTTCACCAAGGCTTCGTCGGCAGCCAACTGCTGTTCCAGTTGTTCTACCGCGGCTTGTTTTTCCGCTTGTACTTTTAAGGCGTCTTCATAGAGGGACGCTTTTTTTACGCTCAGCACATTTGCCGTCATGGATTTAGGCAAGTATTCTTCCGTCAGCGTAAACACATTTTCCCCGGAGGAGTTGGTAGGCGTTAAATCCGCCCCTTGCTGAATAAAGAACAAGGCCATACGGTCATTTTTGGCTTTTACGGCACTCATTAACGGCGTATTGCCGGATTTATCGCGCCCATTGATATCCGCACCCGCTTTTAAAAGCGCCTGGGCAGGGCCTAAATCGTCAGCGTACACGCTGTATGTAATGGCGGCGCGGTCCTGAAAATCCTTGGTGTCCTTTTTGATGTTTTTTTGACGCAGCAGAATGTCCACGCAATCTTGGCGGTTCTTGGCCGAAGCGCGCATCAAAGCCGTTACGCCGGTGTGATCTTGTGCATTTGGATCGGCCCCTAACGAAAACAGCGTGCGCAGTGCATCTTGCTGGTCTTGTTCTACGGCGTAGAAAATCGGCGTGCGGCCGGAAAGATCGGAAATGTTCACGTCGGCTTTTCCGGTGCGTACTAACAGGCGGATAGTGGCGCTGTTGCCTTCCGCCGCGGCGGCAGAAATGGCAGAAAGCCCCGTGGCCGGATTGCGGTAGTTCACGTCCGCTCCATTAGCCAACAGGATTTTAATGTTTTCATTTAATCCGCGCTGTGCGGCGTAAATCAGCGGGGTGTTGCCCGAGTTATCCGGCAGGTTAACGGCCGTATTGTCCAGTTTAATTAAATTGGTAATTAATTCGGGGTTATCCATACCAGAGGCGTAGATTAAAGCCGTTTTGCCCCAGTCGTCCTTGGCGGTTACGTCCGCCCCTTGGGATACCAAGTATTCCACGGCTTCGGTGTTTCCCGCCGCAGCCGCCGAAATAATAGGCGTTACCCCATAGCTGGATTTATCATTCACACCCGCGCCTTCTTCCACCAACATTTTGATAATGTTCATATTGCCTTTTTCGGCGGCAATCGTCAGCGGAGTGATGCCGGCGTAGTTCATTTCGTTTACATCTACGTTGGCATACATTAACGTGCGTACGCGGTCCTCGTCGCTGATTTTTACCGCGCGGACCAGGGACGTGTCATATACAAATTTAGTTGTCGGGCGGGGGCGGTTGCCCAGCGTATCGCCTTCGTATTTCTTTTGTTCAGCCCCAAACAGCACGCCCCGGTAGATATCCCCCGGAACCTGCGTAGCTTGCTCGGCAATTGCGTCCGTGGCGGAACGCGGCGTGCGTTCCCCCAATACCAACCCTTCATACCCAGTGTAATAGTCGTCTTGGCTTTGGGCTTTTTGCGCACAAAGCGGAGTGACGGCCAATGCAAAAACAAAAATGAGTCCAAGTTTTTTCATGTGGTTTCTTCCTCCAGTTACTATATTATAACCAATAAGAAAGGAAAATTTTAAAAAATTTTTATTTTTTATTCTATATTGATAAAAAATAATATAAAATAATTAATACAAATTAGACCTTAATTTTTCAGTTAAAAAACTTGCATTTTTACGGCTGAGGTTGTATCATTAAATATATAGTTCCCCAATAGGGAACACGCTTTTATCCCCCAGAACCTTTCGATTTACCCCCCGAACGGTTCTGAACAAAAGAGCCGGGCACATCCTCCGGCTCTTTTTCTATATATAGAAGAGCTCTCTGCCTGCCAGATTTGTTTGTAATCTGTTTATGTGAGGCCCGTTCTTTTGCAATTCTCTTAAAACCCCGGCCGCTTTTTAGCGCATAAAAAAACCGCCCCTTGCGGGGCGGTTTTAAATTGCTTTTGCGATTACAGAGCAATCGCGCTGACCGGGCAGGTGCCGGCGCAGGCGCCGCATTCAATGCATTTGGAAGCATCAATGCTTCTTTTGCCTTCTACTTCGCTAATCGCGCTGACGGGGCAGGCGGATTCGCAAGCACCGCAGTTTACGCACACATCCGGGTTCACTTTATAAGCCATAAGTTGAGATCTCCTGTTTGGTAAAAGTTGTACTTAAATTATACAAAAAATAATTTTTCTGCGCCTTCTTTCGGTTCTTACGTCGAGGAATGGGGCTTGTGCGGAAAGTGCGGTTATGGTAAAATATAAAAGTAAGGAAAAACTAACTTTTATGGAAAAAGATAATTCCCGTTCCCTCCATCAATTAAAACTGGGCCAAACCGCCCAGATTAAAGAAATCCACACGGACGCCAAAATGACCGAAAAACTGGCGGCTATGGGGATTGTACGCGGGCAATTCATTACACGCAAGCCGGGTTCCAGCCCGGTGGTGTTGAGTGTGTCCGGCACGGAAGTAGCTATCGGCCGCGAGACCGCCAAAAAGATTTTGGTCGCTTCCAAAAAAAATACGTTCTTATTGGCGGGCAACCCCAATGTGGGCAAGAGTTTAATTTTTTCCCGCTTAACCGGTATTGGCATTATTTCTTCCAATTTTCCGGGTACGACCGTAGGTCTTAATTACGGGCAAACCCAGTTTGACGGCGAATCGTATGATATTATAGACATCCCCGGCCTGTACCGTTTGGAAGAAGAATGGGTGATTGAAGGCCGCAAACGCAATTTATTTAAAGAATTGGAATACGATTTTATCGTTTGTGTGGCGGATGCTTCGCACTTGGAACGCAATTTGTATTTCTTGCTGGAAATTATGCAGCTTAAAAAACCCGTTATTTTGCTGCTTAATAAATTTGACGAGGCCCAGCGCAAAGGGATACAAATTGACGTAAAGCAATTGGAAAAATTGCTGGGGATCCCCGTCATTGCGGCTGTAGCTACGACGGGCGAAGGCTTGAAAGAACTGGCTTACCAAGCCTCGCGCATTGCGGCGCGCAAAACGCCTGAAAGCTCTTTCCACGTTCCCCCCACCCCCGAAGGCAAATGGCACGCCATTGGGCACATTATTCACAAAGTGCAAACAGTTAAACACAAACACGCTTCGTTTTGGGAAAAACTCCAAGGTTGGGCAACCACGCCGGCTTCCGGCCTGCCGATTGCGCTGTTGGTGCTGGTAGCGTCGTTTTTCCTGGTGCGCTTTGTGGGAGAAAATATCATAGCTTTGTTGGACCCGCTGTACGAAGGGTATTATGTTCCGTTTTTGGAACGGTTGCTGGCTCCCATAAAAGACAATGCTTTGGGAATGATTTTGCTGGGCGACGGCGGCGCAAATTATTTTGGCGTTTTGACAGACGGCCTGCATATTGCATTAATTGAAGTGATGTCCTATGTGCTGGCTTTTTACGCGCTGTTGGGTTTCTTGGGCGATTTGGGGTATTTGCCCCGCTTGGCGGTACTGCTGGACAGCCTGTTGCACAAAATTGGTTTGCACGGGTATGGGGCGCTGCCGATTATGCTGGGATTTGGCTGTAAAGTGCCGGCGGTGATGGGAATCCGCGTGCTGGAAACCCGCCGGGAACGCATTATTGCGTTGGCGCTTATTTTGGTGCTGGCGCCGTGCATTTCTCAAACGGCAATGATTATTTCCATTTTGTCCCCCTACGGCTTAAAATACATGCTGATTGTGTTCTTTGCCTTGTTTATAAACGGTATTTTGGCCGGTACGGTGCTTAATAAACTAATGAAAGGCGAAACGCCGGAACTGTTTATGGAAATTCCGTCTTGGCAAATTCCGCAAATCCGCCCGTTGCTGCGGAAACTGTGGATCCGTATGAAAGAATACCTGGGCGATGCTCTGCCGCTTATTTTGGTTGGGGTAGTGTTTGTGGATTTGATGCAGCTGTCGGGCATTACAAACTGGATAGCCCGGTTGGCGCGTTATCCTGTGGAATATGTGCTGGGGCTGCCGGCCGAAACCACGTCGCTTTTGATTTTAGGGTTCTTGCGTAAGGACGTATCCATCGCTTTGTTGAAGCCGTTTAGTTTGGCGCCGCAGGCGTTGGTGGTGGCGTGTGTATTTATGGCTATGTATCTGCCTTGCGTGGCTACTTTCTTTGTAATGCTGCGCGAAAGCGGTTGGAAAGATACACTGAAAGTGATAGCGCTGACGTTGACGCTTTCTTTTGTCACCGCTTTTGTGTTGCGTATGATTTTAATGTAACAATTCTTCTATAAAAAACGCCCCGAACAAATGGTTCGGGGCGTTCTTTTATACCGGCTAAATTAGTTGTAGCTGCCAATACGGCCGATATTTACCGGCACCGGGATTTCCGTCCCCAGCGGGCCTTCAAAGTACATCGTCCCCGTCAGGTGGTAGTCCAACGTTCCGCTGCCCATGCTAATCAAGCCCAGCAATTTGCTGTTAAACGCCGTCATTGGCACATTCAAGTGGGCTTTTGCATTTTTGGTGGAGTTGGGTTCAATGCGGATATCGGCTAAATTCACATCAGCCATTTTTTCTTCGTTTACGGTCAATTCCCCCTCAAAGCGTTTTAAAGAAGCCGCTTCTCTGCGGTTCATATTGGTAATAGCGATGGTAACGTCAAAATCGAAAGACGTCAGGTTGTAATTGGCCAGTTCCACACTTCTAAGCGCAAACTTGCAGTCCGCCATATTCTCAGTTTCTTTTACGGACGCGCAAGCCGTAAGCAGCACGGCCGCGGCAAAAAACAAAAATAGTTTTTTCATGAATCCTCCAATATTTCTAGGAATAATAAATTGTATAATAAAATTAAGATTTAATGGAGAAAATATGAATCCTTTACAACAAAAGATATACAATCGTTTCGTTCGTTATGTGGCGGTAGATACCACCAGTGACCCTACCAGCAACGTAACGCCCACCACCCCCAGCCAAATTTCCTTTGCTCATACGCTCGCCCAAGAAATGCGGACCATCGGCTTTACCGATGTGGAAGTGGACGAATATGGCTTTGTTACCGGTTTGCTGCCGGCCAATACGGACAAAAAGGCCCCGGTGATTGGCTTGTTTGCCCACATGGATACCGTGTGCGATTTTAACGGCAAAAACGTCCGCCCGCAGGTGCACCCCAATTACGACGGCGGCAAGATTACCATCAACGCGGAAAAAAAGATGTTTCTCTCCCCCGAAACCGACCATAATTTGAGGTTGTGCATCGGCGACGATATCGTAACGGCGGACGGAAACACCCTGTTGGCTGGAGACGACAAAATCGGCATTGCTACTATTATGACGCTGGCCGAATATCTGCTGGCCCACCCCGAAATTAAGCACGGCCCGATTAAAGCCGCTTTTACGATTGACGAAGAAACCGGCACCGGTATTGCCTATTTTGACATTAATAAATTTGGCGCGGATTTTGCCTATACCATAGATGGCGCCACGTTAGGCGATATTGACTGCGGAAACTTTAATGCCGATACGGTTACAATCCACATTACCGGTAAAACCTGCCACCCCGGCTCGGCCAAAGGTTTTATGGCCAATCCGGTGCGCATTGCGGCGGATATTGTTTCGTCCTGGCCGGAAGATAAACTGCCCGAAACCACGGAAGGCGAAGAAGGGTTCGTGTTGTTTAAAGATGTAGAAGGCGGCTTGGATAAAGCCGTGCTGAAAGGCATTGTGCGTGAACACGATTTGACCAAATTTGAACATTTTAAAACAATGTTGGAAGAATTGGTGGCGCAAAAACGGACCAAATATCCGGCGGCCAAAATTGAAATTGAGTTCAAAAAACAATACCGCAATATGCGCGAAATTTTAAAAGAACGCCCCCAGGCGATGGAACTGTTGGAAGAAGCCCTGCGGGAAAATCACGTCCAGTATCGTTTGACGCAGGCGCGCGGCGGTACGGACGGCGCCCAAATGAGCTTGCGCGGCCTGCCGACCCCCAATATCTTTGCCGGGTACGAAAACCCGCACGGCCCTTATGAATGGCTCAGTATGGGGTGGGTGGAAAAAACTTTCCATATTTTGGAAAGTATTGTTAAAAACGCCGCAAAATAAGCGTATTATTTGGTTTGGCAATCCTCGGCCCTGCTATCAGCGGGGCCGATGTTTTTTGGGGCGGTTTTAGCCCATAACAGGCTGTCTGCGTACACCATTCCCCCTCCACTTGGGTTCTAGAACAGGTGCGGCGGCTTACCCTTATGCTCGGTGGCATTAGCCCACGGGTTTCCTTTTTGTATAAGAAAAAACCCCGCTTTCCAGCGGGGTTTTTCAAGGGTAAAACTTATTTCTAGCGTACGGCGTTTTGGGCAGGACGCGCCGCTTGTTGTTGGGGTATAGGCTGCTGCGCTATGTTTTGCTGCGGCATGGCCTGCTGCGGTTGCGGCAGTGCACCGCCTTGGGCCACGGAGTCTAACAAGTTTTTGGCGTCCGAAATAGTCGGGTCCAAAGCCTTGGTGACCGTGTTGTAGTTAAAGCGGTACGAAATTTTGAAGCTCTGCGGGTTCTCCGGCGGTACTTTGACTAAAATGGAATAATTATCCGGGTCTACAGCGGTGGAAATATCCCAAGTAATCAAATTCTGGGCAGCCGGGTGTTTGGCTTCAATAAACTGTTGCAAGGTGTAGCCGTTAGCCAAAGGATAGTTTTTTACTTCGCTCAAGATGGATTCCATCGGGTTGACGGAAGCCGCGGCTTGGGCGGAGGCTTCCGGCGCCATTTGGTCCGTCGGGCCGAGCATTTCTTCCAACTGGACGTTTTGTTCTGCCGCATTGGTCTGCGTGGCAAACATATTAAACTGCGCCGGAATCAAATTCATAAAGGCCAACATAGCGTAAATAATACCCGCAATCACCACCACGGCAATCGTTCCTAAGACCAGCTTGGTCGTTTTAGCGGGGGCTTTCAAATCGGCCGCTTTCATATCGTGCTGGGTGTTGATGTCGTCGTCCATATTGTCCAAATGCAGCCGGTCGGATTGGGCCGGTTCCGGTACCATCGGAACTGTTTTGATATCCAACGTAGCGCCGCGTTTGGTTTTGATGGTATTTTCCAAAATGACTTGGGACACCGTTACATCTTTCGGTGCGTCAGCCACCGGTTCGGCGTGTTTTTCGGCCTGCTGCAACGGCGAAACCATTTCTTGAATATCGCCTGTGGAGGTGACGGCGGCCTCTTCGTTATGGGCCGCTTTGGCGTTATTCTGTTTCGCATTCAAGCTGGCCAATTCTTTAGGAAGGGTATTCCCATTGGCTTGGGCCGGCGGAACAAAGTCGGAAATTAAGTAAGTAGAGCCTTCTTTCAGTTCAATTTCCGTTAAATCATTCGGGTTGCCCATCGGCAGCGGTTTATCAGCCGTTTGGTCGCTAAATTGCGGCAAATGGGCTTCTTCTTCGGCCGGCGCGTCTTGCTGGGCTTGGGGCTGGATAGCCGCCTGGGCAGAAGGAGACGCTATGCCAAAAAGCTGTTCTACGGACTGATCGTTATTTTGGGTTCTTTCCGAGAACGCTTCTTTTAAATCGTCGTCCGTGATAAGGATTCCTTCGGGCTTTTCGCTCGTAGCGCCCGGAACCAGCTCCTGCATAGTTTCTTCTTTTTCGGCTTCCGCTTGGGCGGCAGGTTCATTGGACGGATTAGGAATGCTTTCTTCCAAAGAAGGCAAATCGGACTGGACAGCCGCCGGTTTTTCCGGTTCCGCCGCCGGTTGGTCGGCCGGCATTTCCGAAGCGGGTTTCACCTCTTCCAACTTTTCGGGTTCGGCGCGGTCCGGCGCAATAGAGAGCGGCGGTTCTTGCTGTTGCTGAGAGAAATCCAACGTCTGTTTTTCGGGCAGCGGTTCAGCGGCAACCTCTTGCACGGTTTCAAGGCCGGGGGCTTCTTTCGTTTCCGCCGGTTGGGCGGCCGGTTCGTTCCGCAGGGCTTCCTCGGCCGTTACGGCCCCGATGGCGGCCGCTTGGGCTATTCTAAAGGTTTCGGCTTTCTTTTCTTCTTCTTTTTCTCTAATAACTTGGTCTAAAATATCTTCTTTCGGTTCAGCCGATAATTCTTTTAACAGCGCGTCTTTGGCGGCTTCGTCGGCCGAAGGCGTGCTGGTGGCCGCGGCGGCTTCCGGCTGGGCTTCTTCCGGCTGCGGGGCCGCTTTCAAGGCGTCTTCCAGCGTCGGCTTAGGATTGGCCTCTTTCTGCGCGCGCAGTTTTTCCGACTGGGCCGCTAAGGCCTGCGCCTGCTGGGGAGTTAACAAATCTTGGAAGGTGCTTTCTTTTTCTTCTTGGGATTGCACCACTTTGGCATTGTACAGCGAGTCTAATGCCGAGCGGAGCACCACTTCTTCTTCCGCTTTGGAGCCCAAAGCTACTTCCGTCGGGGTGCCGTCGCCTTTTTTGTCGCCCAAATCCACCGGGCCAAGCATATCCAAGGGCTTTTCGGCTTGTTTGGCGGCGGCTACAATGTCTTCCGCTTGCGAAACCAAGCTTTCCGTGTTAGTAATTAACGCTTCTTCGTTAACGGGTTCCAATTCTTGGCGGGTCAGAGTAATGGTGTTGTGGGCATCGTCTTGGGGCGGCAAATAAGTAGACGGCGTTTGAACCGGCTGGGTGTAATGCGAAGAAGAGGAAATCGCTTCGTCCAGTTTGGTTTTCATATCGTCCAGTTTGGTTTGCAGCCCGGAAATTTCGCGGGTTAAGAAATCGATTTTTTCAAGGAGCAGATGGGTTACATCGCTTCCCGCGGCCTGCTGTTCCGGCTGGGTTTGCGCAGCGGATTGCGTATGGAATACTTCCTGCGCCGGGAGCGGCTGGTTGATGGTTTGTTCAATCTGGTCAAATTCAAAAATGCTGGAGGCTTTTACCCATTCCTGGTTGCCGCCTGCAGCAATTTCTTCTGCACAGATAAGCGTATCCGGAGTAAAACCCGGGAGCGTTACCAATTTGTCCTCGTCGAAAGGACCCTCTACTTTATCGTTGATGTAGACCCAATATCTCATATATTTCACCCTTGAAAAAATAAATGTAACACGGCACGATAACAGCATAGCAAATTATCGCGCAATTTAACAGCGTTTTTTCCTATGGCGTGTTTAGGCTTTGGAAGAAGCCCGCGCCTGTTTGTAGCGCTCCAACAAATTTTCCAGTTCCTGCGCGCTGGATTTTTTGGCTTGAATATTTTCCAGCATATCCGTCATTAAGTCGAGCGAGGAACCATTTTCCAGCATTTCCAGTACAAATTGCGAAATCCGGCGGTTGTAAGTACCATTCAGTTCCCCCACCAGCGTATGCAGTGCAAAGACGTGTTTTTCCCGGTCGGATTTCCAAAAGGTATAAGGAGCAAGCGATTCTTCAAAAAACTTCATCAGCTCGTCCGCGGATTTGGTGCCCAGGTAGCTTTTCATCAGTTCCGGTGCCAAGCCCTGGGTAAGTGTTTGGGCTTTTAAATCGCGCAGGTATTGGGCTTGCTTGGAAGCTTCCTCCTGGCTTAGGGTGCCCAACAGCACTTTGCAGGCGAGTTCTTTGTTGTCTTTTTCGTCGCTGCAATAAGGTAAAGAGTGCAGCAGTTCCTGCATTTCCCGTTCAATTTGTACAAATGTTTTTTTACCGCCAAAGCGCTCCGCTAAGTCGTACTCATAGCCGCTGTAAAGGCCTTTTTTCGACAAAGCTTTGCGCAGCACTTCGCGTTCGCGCAGGACGGAGGCTTTTTGGCTGGCGTTTTCAAAACTTTCCGCCGTGCCGTCTAACAATACCCGTACCGCCAAGCCCAGGTTTTCTTCCGGGCTGGAAACATGGGGAAGTTTTTTTAAGACGGCTTCAAACGTGGCGGCAATATCGGCCGGCGCTTTAGCCTTTAAATAGCGGCAGGCGATAATCAGCAAATCTTCTTCCAAGAGTTGGCCGTTTAATAATTTAGAAAGCAAGGCTATGTCCTGTGCGTCTTTGGCGGTGATTTGGCACAACATCACCCGCGCCGCCAGCGAAGCGCAGAGGCGTTTGTCCGGGTTTTGGGCTAAAAGCAATTTAAGCAAACGGTCAAATTCCGGCTGGAAAGCGATACTGGCCGGCTGGGTATAGAGCAGCTCCAGTTCCGCCGTAATTTGCACGGAAAGGTGATATTTGTCTGCCGTTTTAAAGATTTCTTTTTTGTTTTGTCTGGCAATTTTGGGTGAAGCAGCCAGCAGTTCGTCCGCTTTATGCACTAAAATATTTACCGCGTGGAGGGCTTTGTCTTCGTCTTTCATATCGCTGTCCTGTACGTCTTTTAGGGCGGCGGCGAACTGTTCGTCAAAATATTTGCGCGAGGAAAACGAAGCGTATACCTCCAGCAATTTGCTGGTATCTTTGGCCGGTACTTCCAAGGCGGCGCAAAGCTCGCTAATAGAGGTGGAATTGTTGTAGATGCGCAGCTGGCGCAAAGCAGCCGAAATGGTAATTTCGTCCAATAAAATTTTAGCAACGGTGGTATCCGCCATAGGCGAGTCCGAACTCAACTGGGCGGCAATATCGGCAATGTCTTGCTGGAGTTCCGGCAGGGCTTTTTTGTCTTCCAGCGTGTAGACCAGCTTGGCGGCGTAATCGTCGTCAATCGTTGGCAGCATATTATAAATAGTGCTCAGCATACCGCTGCGTTTGTTTGCTTTGTCGCTCATAAACAATTCCTTTTAGCAGGCCTTTAACAGGGTGGCAATCTGCTTGTTGATTTCGTTAACCCGGTCCTCGTTTTTAATAAAAGCCAGGTTGGCCCGGATACTTTCTACCGAGCTTTTTATACACGCCTGCAGCAAGTGTTTGGCGCAGTGTACGTCCGAAAGGATAATTTCCGCAATATCGCCTTTGATTTGCTCCACTTCCCGCAGGCAGTGCATCGCGGCGGAAGCCGCGTCCGCCGGTACGCGCGCGGCAAACAACAGGGCGTCCTGCACGGCTTTTTCGCGCTCGGGGGATTCCTTGGGCAATTTTTTAGCAGTCAAATAGGCGGCGTATGCTTCGCCGTCTTGGCGGATATAGCCTTTGAGTTCGTTTTTAAAAGCGTTCAGCCGTTTGAGGCTTTGCGTCAGCCGCGGGCGGATTTCCTCGGGCGTGGCTTTGCGCTTAAGCGTAGTGCCTACGGCCATCATGGCCAAAGCGCAGCCCATGGCGCCCGTCATAGCGGCGGCCGCCCCCCCGCCCGGAGTAGGGTCCGAGGAGGCCAACGCTTCCGTAAAACGTTCAGCTGCGGTATACCATTCCATGGGGAGCCCTCACATAATGGTGCCGGATTCCAGGTCCGAATATTTTTTAATGCGCAGCATTTTCAGGCGGTCCTCGTCAATGCCGGTGCGGCTGAAGAAAACGTGTTCAATGGCGCTGGCGGGCATAATATAGCTGCCGCGTTTAACGCCTTTGGGGTCCGTTTTTAAACCCAGCCAGACGCAGAAAGTGGTAATGTCGGTAAAATCTTTAGTTTCCAATTCGGCGGCCGCGCGCTGAATTTTTTGCGCTTCGCCAAAACCGTTTGTCAGCACCGCACTGTGGAAACCGCAATTTTTGGCGGCGCAAACATCGCGGTGCGTATCGCCAATGACGTACACGTCTTCCGGGGCAATTTTGGTTTTAAATTTCTTTTCGGCGCGCTTGACGGCGGCTTGGAGCATTTCTTCGCGGGTGTGGCCATCTTCGCCGTAACCGCCGACGGAGAAATATTCCCCTAATTTGCTGGGTTCCAATTTAATTTTGGCGCCTTCTTCCAGGTTGCCGGTGCCTAGGCCCAAGATAACCTCTTTGTCTTTGGCAAGCAGTTTCAAAAATTTTTCCACGCCGGGGATAAGGTCATATCTTTTGCAGCGCACCACTGCGTGCACTTCCGTCGGCAGGAGTTCCAAGTATTTGGCTTTCATTTTTTTCATTTCGGCGGCGGTGGGCTTTTTGCCTTTTTTAATCAGGGAATAGACAATAGAAAAATTATCCAAATCCGTCCGGCCGGAAATGAGCGAGTGGTCAAATTCCGGGTTTACGCCATAGAGTTCTTCCATCGCTTTTTTTAATGCGGTCCGTCCGGCGCCGCCGGCATTGACCAGCGTACCGTCCAAATCAAATAAAACGAGCTTTTTCATTTGTTATCTCCTTGTTTGACCATACCGGTCACGATATAAGCCCCGCCGATAGCGAGCACCATGCCCAGTATCTTAAATGCAGTAATTTTGTCTTGTCCTAACAGGACTGCAAGCACAAATGTCATGACCGGATACGACAAAATAATTGCCGTTGCTTTGCTTAAATCCATATGGCGAATGGCCTGATACCAAAAAGTGTTTCCCCAAAAATAATTTACAACCGCACACAATACCAGCGTGCTCCATAAGGTGGCGTTGCTTTCAAACTGAAGCGGCCCCTGGAACAAGGCTAAATAAATAACCAGCAGTAACAGCGCCGGCATAGCAAACAGGGCCCGCGCCGCGGCGATTAGCTGCGGCGGCATATGCGCCGGCAGTTTTTTGGCAAAAATGTGGCTTAGTTGAAACATCCACAAACAGCCGATAATCATTAAATCGCCTTTTAATTGTACGGTTGTACCGGCTTGCCACAACAGCAGGCCTACCCCCAGCAAAATAAGCAGAGAGCCGCCAATTTGCCTAAGCGTGGGGCGTTCCTTAAGCAGAATAGCCGATAAAATGAGCGAATAGATAATTTCAAACTGGTTTAGAATGGCTCCGTTGACGGGGGTAGTGTAATTTAAGGCAATCATAAAAATCGTCATCGGAAGTGCGGTGCCGAAAGTACCCATGGCCAAGCACTGCGGCCAGACTTTTTTGTCCAACAGTATTTTCCAGCCGCCCGTCTTGCAGACGTAGGGCAGAAAACATACGGAAGCTACCGCACACGCCAGCAGAATAAACAACGCCGACGTAACGTACGGCACCGCCGCTTTGCTGATGACCAAATTGGCCGCCGTGGCGAACCAGGCAATCCAAATCGCAAAAACCGGTGCAATGCGAAACATAAAATCTCCTGGATATATTGTACTTAATTCCGAACGGGTAGGAAAGATTAATGCCCTTCTTTTTTTACGGTCAGGCTCACCCAATACGCCCCGCCCAGCGTAAGCGCCAGGCCCGCAAACTGGTGCGTGCTGACGCTTTCCAGCCCCAGCAGGGCCGAAATCACCAGCGAAAGCACCGGGTACGATAAATAAATTGCCGTTACTTTGCTTAAATCCAGCGCGCGGATGGCTTTGTACCATACTACCATTGCCAAACCGTATTTAAATAAGCCCGTATAGCCTAATACCGCCAACATTTGCGCATTAGGGGTTAATACAAACGGTTCCCCCCACACATACATTGCCGCTAAAATTACTACCAGGGCCGGCAAAGCAAACAGGTTGCGTGCCATACCAATCACGCGGTAATCCAGGTGTTGGGGTAGTTTTTTGGCAACGGTGGAACCGGCTTGCAGCATCCAGGTGCTGCCTACAATAAGCAAATCACCCGTCCAGCGCGGGGTATATTGTTCTTTCAGCAAAATAACCAGCACCCCCGCCACAATCAGCACACTGCCCAGGAGCTGCTGGCGGCTGGGAAATTCTTTCAAAAATAGGATGGCAAATAACAGCGAGTAGAGCAGTTCGGACTGTTGCAAAATGGCCGCGTTGCCGGGTGTGGTGTAGTGCAGAGCAATAAGGGAGATGGTGAACGGGAGGGCCGTGCCAAACGTGCCGATAAATAAAAATTTCCAGCGGGTTTGCGGGGCCAATAATTCCCCCCATTTATGGTTTTTGGTAATCCACGGAGAAAAATAGAAAACGCCTATAAGCGTGCCCAAAAACACAAGCAAAGCCGGGCTGATAACGCCTACGGCGTATTTGCCCGCAATGGGCGATAATCCGACGATAGCCCAGCAAATCCAGGCCGCTAAAAGTGGGGTCATATGCAGCTCCAAACGAGTTTTCAATTTACAGTAAAAAACCCGGGCGTTGGCCCGGGTTAAAGTGTGCGCAGAGAGGGCCACTCCCTCCGGTCATTTCCTGACGGGAAATGCCTGCGGTCCGGGCTCGCGGTACTCGCCTTTCGCTTCGCTCAAACTCGTACAACGCTCCGCCATTCTCGCCCCTACGCGGGCAAAGCAGTTTGCCCGCTCTCTGCCCAATAAAAACCCGGGCGTTGGCCCGGGTTAAAGTGTGCGCAGAGAGGGACTCGAACCCTCAAGCCTTGCGGCATGCGCCCCTCAAACGCACGCGTATACCAATTCCGCCACCTGCGCAAAAATCTGTACGACGAGGGATTTTAAAGAACTTCCAAATTGTTACAGGTATATTCTAGCAAAAAACGAAGTACCGTGCAACAAAACACTCCCCCGCATAAGCAGGGGAGAAAAATTTATTTGCCCGCTTCAGCCGGGGCCGCAGCCGCCGGAATTTGGACGTTGTCCAACACCGATTCGGAAGATTTTTTGTTGGAGGCAATCGTCAAAATAACAGAGGTGCACATAAGTACCGCGGCCAAAATAGCGGTGAATTTGTTTACGGCGTTGAAAGCCGTCGGGCTGGCAAACAGATTGTCGGCGCCAGACGCCCCAAAAATACCGGCAGCAGAACCTTTGCCGCTTTGCAATAAAACGAGTAAAATCAAAAGAACACAGACGATAAAATGCAACGTCAAAATTAAAGTGTACATTTAGACCATTCTCCTGTAAAAATAACAATATCATTATACAAATTTTTCTGTAAACTGTATACGTTTGGCGAAGCGGAGCCTAATGCGTTAACTGGTTTTTGATAAATTTTGCGTATGACGAAGAGCTATCAGAAAATAGTGTTGCATGTAAAAAATCCGCAAAAAGCCGTTTAGGTGGTTTTACGCTGTGAACTGTTTGTGGTGGGGCTGATTTAACGGCATTTTGGCGGCGGTAGCCTTGCCGTAGTACGAAATAGCGGTTTAAAAATTCCATGCAATCAAAGGTATTACCTTGGAGCTCCCCCCTTGCACGGCAAAAGTAAACTTGCTATATGGCTACGGGTGGAACGGAAGCCATCAATGCCCTGGATTTGGCGTTCCCGGGGGAAGATGCGGCCGCTAATACCCAAATGTGCAGGGCGTTAACCAATAAAACCTAGGAACCATACACATTTAATTAGTTTTCCCCACGATATTGTTTCCCGGCCTTGGAAGATAATTCCAAAGGCCGGATTTTTATAAAATAAGCCGGGCCCCTTGCGAGGCCCGGTTTGTGTCAGTAAAGCAACGGACAGAACGAATTGCCGTCTTATTTGGTCAAGGCCACTAAGCCGGGCAATTCTTTCTGTATAAAATAAGCCGGGCCCCTTGCGGGACCCGGTTTGTGTAAGCAAATTGTTTGCTTGAGTAAGAATTGCCGTCTTATTTGGCCAAGGCCACTAAGCCTGGCAATTCTTTCCCTTCCACAAATTCCATACTGGCGCCGCCGCCCGTGGAAACGTGCGACAGTTCTTTCTGGTTGAATTTGCCTTTTTTGAGCACGTTCACGCTGTCGCCGCCGCCGATAATCGTGGTGGCGCCGGCTTTCGTGGCGTCAATCATTGCCTGGGCAATGGCAAAGCTGCCTTTGGCAAAGTTCGGGAATTCAAATACGCCCATCGGGCCGTTCCAGAAGATGGTTTTGCATTTAAGCAATTCTTCGCGGAACAATTCAGCCGTTTTCGGGCCGATATCCAAGCCCATCAAGTCGGCCGGGATGTTGATGTCTTCCACCGTCACGGGTTCGGTCGTTTCGGCAAATTCTTTGCCGCAGATGTGGTCCACCGGCAATAAGATTTTTACGCCTTTTCCCTGCGCTTTGGCCAACACGGCTTTGGCTTCGGCTTCTTTTTCGGCGTCAAACAAGGACTTGCCGATTTCGTGCCCCTGCACTTTGAGGAACGTGTAAGCCATACCGCCGCCAATGACGAGGACGTTTACTTTGTCCATCAAATTGTTGAGCAGCATAATCTTGTCGGACACTTTCGCGCCGCCCACAACCGCCGCAAACGGGCGGGCCGGGTTTTCCAGCGCTTTACCCAAAAATTCTACTTCTTTCTGCACCAAGTATCCGGCGCAGCCGGGCAAAAAGTCCGCTACCGCGCTGGTGGAAGCGTGGGCGCGGTGTACCGTGCCGAAAGCTTCCTGAACGAAAACTTCGCCGTGTTTGGCCAGTTGTTTGGCAAATTCGGGGTCGTTCTTTTCTTCTTCCGGGTGGAAGCGGAGGTTTTCCAACAAAGCGATTTCGCCGTTTTTGGTTTCGGCTACTACTTTTTCAGCTTCCGGGCCTACGCAGTCTTTGGCAAAGTGCACCGGTACGCCAAACAATTTTTCCACTTCAGCCGCTACAGGAGCCAAGCTGAATTCCGGGCAAACTTTGCCCTTCGGGCGGCCCAAGTGGGCAATCAGTACTACGCGGCAATTGTTTTCCAGCAAGTGCTTAATGGTTTTTTCGGTGGCAACGATGCGTTTGTTGTTGTCCACTTTTCCGTCTTTAAGCGGCACGTTGTAATCCACGCGCACCAAGACTTTTTTATCTTTCAGGTCCATATCCTGAATTTTTTTGATGCTGTCAAAATTCATAATTTTCCTTGACTCCTTTTTTTATTCCGGCACAGTTTTTAAGCTGCGCCTTTACTTCTTAAATTTTACAAAATTTGGAGGCCTCCGGCGCGTAATTATTTGCGCTGCATTTTGCCCAAGAGCTCCAAAATTTCCACATACAGCCACACCAGCGTTACCATCAGGCCAAACCCGGCATACCATTCCATATGTTTCGGCGCTTGATAGTTGGAGGTCATGGCGTCAATAAAGTGGAAATCCAGCAAGAAATTGAACGCCGCTACCGCACAGATAACCACGCTAATGCCAATCGCCAGCGGCGAGTTGGACGTTAAATACGTCGGGTTTACGCCAAAAAGCGACAGTATAAAAGACCCCAAATACAGCAGGGCAATCGCCGCCGTGGCGGAAAAAATCCCTATCGCCAGCCCACGCGTTACGCGGATGAGTCCTGTGCGGTATACAAACAACATTACGAAAAACACCAAAATCGTTACCGCTACGGCGTTAAATACAATGCCTTGAAACTGCGCATTATACGCTGCCGACAGCACCCCCAGCGCCATACCTTCCAGCAATGCATAAATAGGGGCCGTAATGGGGGCCGCCGCCGGTTTAAAGGACGTCAGCATCGCCACAACAAAAGCACCAATCAAAATCGGCCACATAAAAGAGGCCCAACTTTGGTAATTGGCCCAGGTAATCATTCCGCCAATCACACACAAAAACAGCAACAGAAACGTTTTGTTAATCGTTCCTTGCAGCGTCATTACGCCGCCTGCCGCGGCGCGTTCCTGCGCGCGTTTAAACGCGGCTTCGTTTAACATCGGGTTATTCATTTTGTACCCCCTTTTAAAATCCCCATACTGCAGGGTAAATATATTGTATAAAATATCCAAAAATTCTATGCAAAATTTTACATAAAAATCCGCTGCTTTTGGCAGCGGATTTTAAAACAAGTTGCCTGATTAATTGTAGGCCTCAAATTGATACGACATTTCCGGGTCTTTCATCATCTTTAACCCATTGCCTGCGCGGTCCATCGAGATGGAACCATTTTTTTCGAAGAAGGATTTTAATTTTTCTTTCAGTTCCGGCGAGCGAATAGGCATATTGAACGTGTAGAACGTCGTGCCGTTTTGAGCTTTCGTATAGAACAACACACGGGATATATCTTTTTTGTTATTCTGTACGGTCGTTTGGAAGTAGTACGGATCTTCCGGGTAGGAATAAGGATTGGTGTGTTTGTATCCACCAAATTTGCCTAATTTCACTTCCAAGCTAAAGAAATCGGAGCTGTTCCAATCGGACATTTTGTTTATGCATCTTTTGTCCAAAGCGGCCGTTACCACGCCGACGCCTTTTTCTTCTTTGTAGTTGCACAGAATGACGTAGCATTTTAAGCGGTTGGAGGTTTGCCCTTCCTGCGTATAATGGAGCTCGACGTTACGCTGTAATTCGTTGTCATTCCACCACAGCAAATAGGCCGGTGCAAAAGCTTTTTCGGGGATAGCTTTCATTTTTACCACTTTTTTGGAGTTTTGCACTTTCTGGGTGATTTTGTTGGTCATACGCTGGGAAGCGGCCGTTTCAGCGTTGGCCTGTACCGCGCCAAACGCTGCGCCCACCAAAAACAACAGTGCATAGGTAAATACTTTTTTCATAAATTTTTTCTCCTTGTTTTACTGCTTACTTAAAGGATACTGCTTTTTGTTCAAAAATTCCAGGGGTCTAAAGCCCTATGAGGGCCGATTTTTTGGACCTATTTCTTTCTAGGACCTTTCCTCCCCTACATTAAAAAGCCGGCCCTTTATCGGGGCCGGCTTTTGTAACGGCAGTTAAATTACATCATACCGCCCATACCGCCCATTCCGGGCATAGCCGGGGCGTGAGCCGCGTCCTTTTCGGGCGCGTCGGCCACCAGGGTTTCGGTCAAGAGGACCGTCCCGGTGATAGAGGCCGCATTTTCCAGCGCGGTGCGGACTACTTTGGCCGGGTCCACTACGCCCGCTTTTAAGAGGTCGCAGTATTGGTTGTTTTCCGCATCGTAACCGTCAGCGGCGCCTTTCATTTTGAGCACATTGTCCACGACAACCGCTCCATCCAACCCCGCGTTGACGGCGATTTGTTTCAACGGAGCCGTCAAGGCTTTGCGGACAATGTTGATACCCGTGCGGATGTCTTCATTATCGGCTTTGAGGTCGTCCAACGCTTTTTGGCAGCGGGCCAAGGCTACACCGCCGCCGGGGACGATGCCTTCTTCCACGCCGGCTTTGGTAGCGTTTTTGGCGTCTTCCACTTTGGCTTTTTTGGCTTTCAGTTCCGTTTCCGTGGCAGCACCGACGCTGATGACGGCTACGCCGCCGGAAAGTTTGGCCAAGCGTTCCTGGAGTTTTTCTTTGTCGTATTCGCTCTTGGAGTTTTCAATCTGTTTGCGGATTTGTTCGGCGCGCGCGGCGATGGCTTCCTTGCTGCCTTTGCCGCTGACGATGGTGGTATTTTCTTTGTCCACTACCACGCGGGCGCACTGGCCGAGCATCGCCAGTTCGGCTTTATCCAATTTGATGCCGCGTTCTTCGCTTAACACTTCGCCGCCGGTCAGAATGGCGATATCTTCCAGCATTTCTTTGCGTCTGTCGCCAAAGCCCGGGGCTTTCACGGCGCAGCCTTTCAAGGTGCCGCGCAGTTTGTTCACCACCAGCGTGGCCAGCGCTTCGCCGTCCACATCTTCGGCGATGATGAGGAACTGTTTACCGCTCTGGACGATTTTTTCCAGCACGGGCAGCAATTCGTTCATAGAAGAAATTTTCTTGTCCGTTACAATGATGTACGGGTTATCCAACACGCATTCCATTCTTTCGGAATCGGTTACAAAATAAGGCGAAATGTAGCCGCGGTCGAACTGCATACCTTCCACGATATCCAGCTGCGTGGTGGCCGTTTTGCCTTCTTCTACCGTGATAACCCCTTCCGCGCCTACTTTTTCAATTGCTTCGGCAATCATATTGCCGATTTCGCGGTCGTTGGAAGAAATCGTGGCGATTTGAGCCTTTTCTTCTTTGGTTTTGACCGGTTTGTGCATTTTGTTCAGTTCGGCTTTGGTGGTTTCTACGGCCATTTCAATGCCTTTTTTGACGAGCGTCGGGTTGGCGCCGGCCGTAATGTTTTTGATGCCTTCGGTCAGCATCGCGTTGGCCAGCACCGTGGCGGTGGTGGTACCGTCACCGGCGACGTCGTTAGTCTTGGACGCGACTTCGCGGATTAACTGCGCGCCCATATTTTCAAATTTGTCTTCCAGCTCAATGTCTTTGGCGATGGTCACGCCGTCATCAATGATAAGCGGAGAGCCGAATTTCTTTTCCAAGACTACGCTTCTGCCCTTGGGCCCCAGCGTTACTTTTACCGCATTTGCTACTTTTTCGATGCCCGATTTCATTTTGGCGCGGGCTTCGTCGCCGTAAATAATTTGTTTAGCCATATTCGTTCACTTCCTTGCTAGTTTACCCCAAAATACCCAAGATTTCGTCCTGGTGAATGATTAAATAGTTTTCGTCTTCCAGTTTAATTTCCGTACCGGAATATTTACCGTAAAGGACGCGGTCGCCTTTTTTTACGTCCATCGGCGCGCGTTCGCCTTTGTCGTTTAATTTGCCCGGTCCGACGGCCAATACTTCGCCTTCCATCGGTTTTTCCTTGGCGGTGTCAGGAATGATGATCCCCCCCTTCATGGTTTCTCTTTCAATGGGCTTTACGATTACGCGGTCGCCCAACGGTTTAATTTTAACTTCAGCCATATTCCTTCACTCCTTTGTGTGAAAATATGTTTTAAAAACTCGCCGGCGGTGTTATTAGCACTCGCTTTGGCTTAATGCTAATTTAGCATTTCTGATTAAAATTGTCAACCCCTTTCTTAGAGTGCTAAAAAAGGGGTTGTTGTCTAAGACGGAAAAACACACTTTTATGAACGTGAAAAAAAGCGTTTTAAGCGTTGCTTAAAAGTAGCTTTTTGCGCAGGAAGAATTTTGATAAGCACGGCGGATATATTATCTTGTCCGTCATTTTCGTTGGAAATGCGCACCAACTGTTTGCAAAGCTTAACAATTGGCATATCGTGGCCTTTTTTTAGGAGTTGGGCCATTTCTTTTTCGCTCAGGCCTTTGTATAAGCCGTCCGAGCACAGGAGCAATACGTCCCCTGCTTTTACCGGGAATTTAAGTAAGTCAAACTCGATATTTTTCTTAATTCCCATTGCACGGGTTAAAACGTTTTGTATTTTGGAACGGTCGGCCTCGGCCCGGGTTAGGAGCCCGCGGCGGACGTGTTCCGTGGCCAAAGAGTGGTCTGTCGTGATTTGGATAATTTTATCGTCCCGGAACAGATACAGGCGGGAATCCCCCACATGCACGGCGGTGGCACAGTCTTTATCAAACAATACACCCGTGAGAGTGGTGCCCATCATGCGGTAAATATCCGAAGACTGCGCCGTAGAATAAATGGCGGCGTTGGCCAAGTTGGCGGCCATTAATAATTTTCGCTCCACCGGGGCTAACTTAGGCAGGAAATTATCCGGAATTTTGAGCTGCTGGTTGTTTACCTTGCGTACCGTTTCAGCCAAAACGGATACGGCGATATTGCTGGCAATTTCCCCCGCGCTGTGCCCGCCCATACCGTCGGCCACTACGCCTAAGCCTAAATCGGAAGAAATCAGCACATTGTCTTCATTCTTTTCCCGGATTTTCCCAATATCGGTGACGGCGGCGAACTCAATATCAAAGCTGCTCATAAATCCTCACTGAAAAAAATAGTTCCCGCGCAGGAAAGCGCCCCAAACGCGTACAGCAACGCCAGCAGGAAGAAATAGGCATCGTTAGCCTCTGCGTTGCGGTTAAAATTTTGTACCGGGAAACTGACTGCATAATCCCATACCGCAAACTTCATTTTGCTTTCCCCGCCCCGGTAATAGTTTAGCAGGAAATACAAAAACAGCGGTTTTGTTTTTTCGTCAAACACACCAGGAGCTTCTTTGGATACTTGTTCGTCTAAAAATTCCAAAACTTTTTGGTCGGACAAGCCCGTCAGTTCGTTGGTTTTGTCAAAGCTGGAGAACGCCGCCCGGCGCGAGTCAATCCCAATCAGTTCTTCCATCTTTTCATTGGACTGGGCCGAGAAGGAGTCTTTTACTACAATGCTTTTTGTCAGTGTGTTTAAGGTGCGGTTGATATTAGACGCCAAACCGGAAACGGAATACATCCAAATTCCCACCACGGAAGCCAACAGCAACACCAGCGGGAAAAGCATATTTTCTTTTTCCGTTCTGGAAAGCAGGTAATATACGCATAACACGCCGCAGAACAATGCCGCGTAAAAGACGATTTTTACAAATACCGACTGTGCATCCGGGACAATGCTTAAATGGGAGGATAAGTACACCAGCACCAGCGACAAGGCCACCAGCGCCGCGCCTAAAATCCCTTGCGAGACAGTGCGGTTAAGCGTCCAGCATAAGCCCATTGCCCACGCCATGGCAAATACTAAATAGCACAAGTAATATTCTGGCGTAAAAATAAATTGGGTAATGTTGGCTAGTTCCATAAAAGGCACATTAGGTGTAAATAAGCCCGACATGTACGCAACCAGCGCTACAATAAGCAGCAGCAACGTGGAGCGGGAAAACGCGCGAATAGAGGAGGACGCCAAAATAAGCGCCAGTGCGGCTACCGCCAGCCCCGTCATAGTCATTTGGTTGGGAGCATATTCCGCGGCAAAAAAGGGCATTACCAAGTTAGAAATAAGCCCGGCGTTCGCGTTTACATGTACAGAACAAATGGTCCCCAAGGTGTGGAATAAATACGAAATCCCCCACGCAAATACCAAAAACAGCGGGACGAACACAACCAATTTAAGCACTTGTTTGATGTCGCCGGACATTTCCTGTATTTTTTCGTTTTGGGTAAAGCGGAAAGAAGGGCGCTTCGCCGGCATAAAAACGTCTACAGGTTTTACGCCTTTGGCGGGAAGCATCTGTATTTTTTCTTCCGGTTTGCGCGGTTTGCGTGCGGTAGCGTCCGGCACGGAGGCGTCCAGCTGCGGCATTAAAGGCAAGCGGGAAGAAGAGGTGGTCCGTTTTTTTAGGGCGGCTTCCTGCGCACGGAGTTTTTGAACCGTTTCCCGGTCGGAAGCGGTGGTGGTTTTTTCTTCTTTTACAATGCGCAAGGGGCCTTCTTCGCCCAGGTCAATTGCGCGGCCGGAATTGCCCATTTTTACGCGCAGTTGGTCTTCCGCCCGCATTTTTTTAAAGTACAAATAGGTTTCTTTAGCGGTTTGAAAGCGGTCGTCGGGGTTTTTGCTCATTAATTTTTGTACCGCCAAAGACAGCCACCCCGGCATATCCGAGCGAATTTTGGCCGGATTGGGGATAGGGTCGTTGATGTGTTTTTGGATAATATCAATGGTGTTTTTGCCATTATACGGGAACTGCCCCGTAAGCACATAATATAAGCTGGCCCCAAGGGAGTATAGATCGGCGCGGGTATCCAAGTCTTTGCCCAGGGCTTGTTCCGGCGCAATAAAATACGCCGTCCCGGCAAGCTCGGTGGTTTTGGTGGAACCTTTTTCTTTATCTACTTTTTTGGCAATACCAAAGTCCACCAGTTTGGGCTGGCCTTGCGGGTTAATTAAAATGTTGGAAGGTTTAATATCGCGGTGAATAATTCCTTTTTCGTGGGCGGCTTGCAGCCCCAAGAGCACGCCTTCAAACAAATCCAATATCAAGCCAATCGGCAGAATTTTGTGCTTTTTGAGCATTACGGAAAGCGTCTGCCCTTCGATAAAGGACATAACAATAAAATAATACCCTCTTTCTTTCCCGACGTTGTATACGTTTACAATGTTGGGGTGGTCCAGCTCGGCAATAGCCCGGGCTTCGGTCAGAAAGAGTTCCACGGCCTTTTTATCGTTAGCTAAAGACGGGCTTAAAATTTTGACGCACACAATCCGGTTCAAAGCCTTATGGCGCGCCTTGTACACAGCGCCCATTCCGCCTTCGGCCACTTTATTTAAAATCTCACAGCCGGAAATTTCCTGTCCTACCAGGGAGGGATGTTCGGTCATAATTTTCCTTTTAAAAAATAGGCAATGCTCAAACTTATTATACAAAAACTGCTTGATTTTATCTCACTCAAGCACTAGAATATAACTAAAGCTATCATATCATATTTTACCGAGTCAATAACAGGGGGGCCGCGTTTTTCGTGCGCGGAAGTTAAAATGGGAGAAAGCAGCTTTACATTACTTAGGGAGATTGGCGCCTGTGCGCTGGATAATGGCGAGGAGGTTCGCTTTAGTATTGATGCTTACCGGGGATACCGCTATGTATCGGTACGGCGCTACCTAAAGACGGATTCTTTTGCCGGTGCCACGCGGGACGGGGTGACGCTGACCCCGGAAATTGTGCATGTGTTGGCGCCTTTGGTGGCGGCCTTGCCGGATAATCCCTCCGCTATCCAAAACGGCCAGCTGGGCAAATTTGCCAAGCGGCCGGGTATTTGCGTGGTGGCTTCTGTCGGATCCTTTAAAGGACGCCGCGGGCTGGACTTGCGCCAATGGCAGGAAGATTGCGGGTTTACGAAAAAAGGAATTTGGATCCCGCTTGAAAAGCTGCCGGAAATTAAACGGTTGTTTGCAGAAACAAAAGCGGCATTGGACGAAAAACCGGTAGACGATTTTTGATGGTTAATATAAAATATTCTTGAGGTTTTATGAAAAAACTTTTTTATGGCTTTCTGTTGTTGCTGGGGCCCAGCCTGTGCGTGCACGGGGCGGAGACGGTTTCTTCCGTTTCTTTTAACCCCTCCCGTATGGGTGAGTACACTTACTTAAAAGTGGCGGATAAGGCCAACTTAAAAGGCGGTTTGAAAACCCCGCAAATGAATGTGTCCGTAGGTGGAACGGTGTCCGTCTACCCGGATAATTCTTCGCGCATTTATGTGCTGAACCAGGTGGCTGGGAAAGTGAACTCGGAAATAGAGTTGGAAAACGCCGCTTTCCACGGCAATACGGCCAATACTTATTCGGGGTATAGTTCTTCCAGCAGCAGTTACCCGGGAGGCTTATTGCCGCAGGTAAGTATTTTTGGCGGGCAGCAAACCTATTT